>NZ_PJII01000019.1 GCF_002929215.1 Arthrobacter sp. ZGTC412 | reverse complement strand
AGCATCGTGTTCGTCGGCGTCATCATCGTCTCGAACGCCGTGAAAACGCCGCACTACAAAATGATTCTGGCCTGGGATCCCGAGGCGCTGCCGCCAAATTGGGAGGCCGGACGACAGAAGTACTTTACGATCAACTGGATCCAAATGGTCACAACCTGGTCCGCGTCCGCCCTCTACATTGCGGCGCTGATCGCCCTCTAAAGAGTGCTTCCGAAGCGATCCGATGGCGTCGCGGGTATCTCGCTACCGGCGGTCTCGCTGTTGTCGTCGGGGATGGGAGGATACCCACCTCGGGCTGGCACGGTGCGCCAAATAGCGCTGCAAAAAGCCGCCATTTATCGCTGAAAGTCACAACATCGGTCCTGGTGCGGACATGGTTTAGAAGTCGTTGTGCCCGTTAGACGACCGGCTTACGGGCGCCCGGTTGGACGCGTGTTCTACCGGAGAGCTCTTTCAGGTCGTCTAGGTCCGCGCGGCGGCTGCTGATGGCCACGCCCGGGCTGCGGAGGATTTTGATGTCCGAGTGAACTACGATCAGTGTCTGCTCGGGCCCTCCAACTAACAAAAGGACCCCAGTACCGGGCAGCAGACCATAACGGTAGGGGCGGGCAAGGAATGCATAAGGATGCACTCAACTTGCCCGCCCCGCATTACTGGTGTTGCTCTGGCCGTCTCAAGCTGTCGACGACCAGGTGTTACTGGTGTTGCTCTGGCCATCTCAAGCTGTCGACGACCAGGTACTGCTGTATCCGTCTCCTATTGCTTGACGGCCCGGTACTGCTGATACTGCGCTGGCCATCTCAAGCTGTCCGACGACCAGGTGTTACTGGTGTTGCTCTGGCCATCTCAAGCTGTCGACGACCAGGTACTGCTGTATCCGTCTCCTATTGCTTGACGGCCCGGTACTGCTGATACTGCGCTGGCCATCTCAAGCTGTCCGACGACCAGGTGTTACTGGTGTTGCTCTGGCCATCTCAAGCTGTCGACGACCAGGTACTGCTGTATCCGTCTCCTATTGCTTGACGGCCCGGTACTGCTGATACTGCGCTGGCCATCTCAAGCTGTCCGACGACCAGGTGTTACTGGTGTTGCTCTGGCCGTCTCAAGCTGTCGACGACCAGGTACTGCTGGTACTGCTCTGGCCATCTCAAGCTGTCGACGACCAGGTACTGCTGGTACTGCTCTGGCCATCTCAAGCTGTCCGACGGCCAAGTGTTACTGCAACGGTGCTTCCCCTAAACCGGCAACTACAGCTACTTCAAGTGGGGGAACTTCCGTTCTCTTTTTCTTACGAGAAAAAAATATAACCACTCTCTGACATCTCGTCAAATCGTGTTTGGGCGCTGAGTTAGAGCGCCATTTGCGGTTGCCTCGGACCTCCTTGTAGGACACACAAACGCCAGGCGGGCTGCAGCCACTACAGAGCCGGCTTACAACCGTCCGGTGAGGGATCCCCCTACGGACAGCCGAACTCTTTTCTAGGTCCGGGACGGATACTCTTCGATGGAAAATCCATTGGGCGCAAGAAGAGGGAACGCTCCGTGAACCCTTTTGCGGTCAGCGGGCAATACATAGTGTGAGCACAGACAGCGACATCATCAGGCGGTCCCGGGACAGCCCCGCAGCTTTCGGGGAGTTGTACGACAGACACGCGTCAATCATCTATAGATACGCCGCCAGAAGGGCCGGCGACTTCGCCGCGGATGACGTCATGTCCGAAACTTTTCTGGTGGCTTGGGAGCAACTCGAGACTTATGACCTTGACCGGGAAGATGCCCGTCCCTGGCTTTTCGGCATCGCCATCAACCTGCTCCGCCGTCACCACCGGGCCGAAACCAAAACGCTGAAAACCGCGGCTAAAGCGGCTTCACGGGAAGCCGTGGGGGACGACTCAGACCGGATAGCCGCCCAGGTTGATGCCACTGTCGCCACCGGGCGCATCGCGCGCACCCTCAAGGGCATGGCTGCCATCGACCGCGAAACGCTGCTGCTCTATGCCTGGGCAGACCTGACTTACGAGGGCATCGCCCTGGCTATGGAAGTACCCGTCGGCACCGTGCGGTCCCGTTTGAACCGTGCCCGGCGCGCACTGCGGACCGAGCTCAACCTCGAAGCACTTGATAAACGGAGAAGGATCATGGACGACTTGCAGCTGCTCCGCGGAATGCGTAGCGACATCGGTTCCGTACCGCAGGCCACGTTGGATCGCGGCCGCGAAAAAGTCATGAGCAGGATCAGCGCGGCCTCCGCCTATGAGTCATCCACAGCGAACGTCAAAGCCACCGTCAGCCCCATCCGCTTCCAGCGCCGGATCCTGTTCGCTTCAGCAGCGGCAGCCCTGCTTGTTGGCGGGATCGTCGTAGCGGACGTTGTAAGGCCTGCTGCCCCGGGCGCAACCGCAGAGGCCGCCGAGGTACTGAACAACGCAGCGGCCGCAACCATCCAGACAGCTGACCCGGTCGTGGGGCCTGGTCAATACCTGAGGATCCAAAGCACCAACCTATGGGCCACGGAGGCTGTCGACGAGAACGGAAATGAGTATCAGTGGCTTGATACGGAAAAACAGACAATGCATGTCCCAGCCAACCGAGACGACGAATGGGTTTGGGAACGATCAGGCCGGATTCCCACGACATTTTTCGATGAAGCATCCAAGGCATATGTAGACCGCACCCAGGCCGTTGGACCTGAGCCCTACGTCTTGCGTGGGGCAAACGGAGCTTTCATCGGACCTGGGACAGAATCCTCGTTCCCGTCCCCCAGCTACCTGGACTCCCTGCCGCGCGACCCTCGCCTGCTTCTGGAGGACATTTATGAAAAGACTGACGGCAAGGGCCAGTCGGTTGACGGGGAGGCGTTGGTCTTCGTCGCCGATCTCCTCCGCACCGGCGTCGTTCCCGGCGAACTCCGCGCCGCGCTGTATAAAGCCGCGGCGTTGATACCCGGAGTCACCGTGACCGACGAACAGGCCACTCTGGACGGTCGCAAAGGCGTGGCCATCGGCCGGGTAGAAAACTCCTCACACTTCCGCCAAGACATCATCATCGACCCTACGAACGGGCTGCCCATTGGGGAACGCCAAGTGCTTACCGAATCACGGGGAACAATGCCGTCCGGCACGGCGACGACCTGGACGGCGGTAGAAACCTCGGTCACAGGCATCGCGCCTAGGCACCAAGAGGTGCCCGCTGTCGTACCTTGACGACAGCGGGCATCAAGCTGCCTCTGTAGGTTCCTCACAGACTGCCCGCTGGGGGATCGGCTTGCGGCGGCTGACCCTTCCTGGACCTACGAAGGCTCCCACTTCAGGACGGCGTCGCGGAGTTCCACTACCGACATCTCGCTGCTGAGGCGCATAACCGGCAGGTCGAGTTGATCAAGCCATGCCTCATGAGCGGCACGGCTTCTTCCGTCGAATGCCGGGTCGTCGTAACCCTTTGCCCAGTTCAGGAATTCGGACCACGCCGCCTCGTCGAAGTCTTGGCCGGCCCGGCGATGCACCTCACGGGCTTCGAGGCGTCGCAGCCGCTCACGAGAGTCGAGCGTCAAGAAGATCACAGCATCGCACTCTGCAACGATGCTCTCCCCCCAGCCAATCATCGACCCGGACAGAACCCAGCCCTCCCGAGGAACAAAGACGTCGCGCATCAGGGCCCGCCGCGCGTTCTCGGGACGCTTCGTGACGTAAGGCGGTACGGTGGGCACCCAGAAATAGTCATCGGCGTCCGCGTGAGGAACCGACCAATAGTCAGCCAGAGCCCGACCGAGCGTGGTCGTTCCGCTACCGCTAGCCCCCATCACATGAACCCTCGCACGTTGCATGACTCAATTATCCGGGTGTGGGCCCGGGCAAGAATGCAGGCCCGTGCGTTCAGGGATCCCCTTACGACCATCTGCGCAGATACCTCTCAGGTAGGGTGCGTATGAACGAAAATCTTTGGGGGAAATAATGAAGCTTATTCGATCGACGCTGCTCGCGAGCCTGCTAGTTTCGGGTCTCGCCGGCTGCACCTACGCAGAGCCCTCGCCGGACCCGACAAGCGAGTCGAGTCAGCCGTCACGGACTCCCATCGCCACGGCTGCTGCCGTTCCCGTGACTCTGCAAGGACAGTTTCAGTCGCAAGGAGCGACCACCACTGGGACGGCCACCATCCGTGTCACAGAGTCCAGTGCATTCGTGCAGCTCGAAGACTTTGCCACAGGTCCCGGAGACGGTGTTCGCCTCGTGCTGAGCCCTGGGACCGTGCACCCCGGGCCCAGTGGTGAACTGGAGCTGTCATCGTCGACACTCATTGAGCTGGGGCCGCTACCGCTCAGCCGATCGAGTAGTCAGCGCATCGAAATGGACCCCAGGATGTGGGAGGCGATGCCCGAGCCCGTTCGCAGCGTCGTGATATATAACTTTGCCGAAAATACGGCGTACGGCACGGCCAACATTATGGAGACGCCGCATTCCTAAGGGGGCCGCGGCCAGCGCCGTCGTCAATGGGCAGTCGAGGTCTAGTTTTGGCTGCCCGCTCAAAGCCCTACTCACCGGCCGGATCATCGAAACCTGTCAGGGCGGACACCGGGCCGCCGACGAGCAGCCCACTAATGCCGCCTGATCGAAGAACAGCGTGCTGGTGGTTGCGCCGCGGTTGGGGGCCCAGCGGGTTCCGGCGGGCAGCGGTGCGATCATCTGAGCAGTAGTTAGACAGCAAAGACGAGCTTAACCGTGTCGGTATCTCGTTTCACTGCCCGCCAGGCGCGCGTGCTGCAAGGGTCTCGGCACAGTTCACCGGCCCCGTACCCCAAAGCGCGGTCGTAATCTGTCGCTGCAGACCCACTCCCCCACCAATGGTCAAAACGTCCTTTCCCCCGCTCTGAGTACTTTTGATTCCGGTAACGAACTCCGGCGGCGGGACCGGGCACCCTCTCCCGGGGTCTGCAGGCCCTGTCGCCACCAGGTATCAAACGGTCGTTTTTGGGCAAGGTGCCTCGCTGTGGGCGACCCGTTGCCTGTGTGCAGACCTATTAGAGGCAAACGGTCAGCTCCGCCGCATCGGCAATTTGGCTGAGGGCAAAGGCTCTTGGATGTTTCCAAGCGCCGATCAGTGATTTCCGTAAGCCTGCTTCAGGCGCACGCGAATACGCCCTGACTGGGTCCGTCTGATGTGAGCGTATTCAACATCGGCTGGGAGCGGTATTCTCTGTCCTGGGGTGACCTGTCCGGAACTTCTTCCCTTCGGAGAGCAAATTGAAGACGCGCAGCATGCACCACTCACTGGCAGCAGCCATCCTGGCAGGCGTCGTGCTCACCGGCACGGCCTGTACCGCGCAACCGGTTGGTCCGCAGCGGTCCGTCGCGCCACCAGTGGTTACCCCGACGTCCACAGCTGGACCGACATCGGCAACAACCACGTCCTCATCTGGTCCGAACGCGGATACCCTGCAAGGGCAAAGTTTCACTTTCCCTGACGGGCACATCTCGTTCAGGTACCCGGCCGGCTGGTCGGTCAGGACCGAACAGGGCCCGTACCTGACAGAGGAGGATAAGGCCGGTTCCGTGATTGCTGTCGTTACGGACAGCTCCGGGTCAGAAGTTGCCCGCGTCCTCAGCGGCATGTACGGCGATGCCGCTGCCGGTCCAGCCAAGCGGACGGTCCTAGATCACGCGCCCGTGCCCGGCATCACCGATAAGGCTGGGAAGCCCACCGAGTTCGGTTTCGGCTATGACATCATCGCTGGCCGCCCGTTCTATTTCATGGACGTCAGGCTCGCCGACGAGTTCCTGCCGTCCCAGGACAATTCCGGAACAAACCAAGTGCTCCTGCCCAACGGGGTCCTGTCTGCCTTCGTGGTTTTCCAGGACGAGAAGAAGCCCGCCTTCGCAACCCCTGAGGCAGCCAAAGCCTGGACGGCAACGGAGAAGTTCCGTCAGCTCAAGGCCCTCTTGCTCAGCCTGGACTACAAATAGTTACCACTCCCCTAGCGGTGCGTACAGTCATTGTGTGGGGCGTTTCTGCAGTTTCGGTGGCAGAGGTAGACCACAAAGTCCTCCCTCCCTGCCTGGCGTCGCCCGGCGCCGCTGGCGTGAGCTGCTGAGTACCTGTTTCCCCGCAGGGTCTTAGGGTGGGCAATACCAAATGCTCACTGTCCGCCGGCAAACAATGCCCCTGCCAGCATCGTTCGCTAACAAGGGCTTTGAGGCATGAAGCAACCCCCCGCAAATGGGGGGCATGCGAGGGGTTGCCACTCACAACGTACTTTCTCGTGAGTTCATAACTCAACTTGATAAGGCTACTGACCTTCGCGTGTTGTTCTCGTCACACACATGTGCTCCGCCTACTGCCGTTGTGAGGGCCGCAGCCGCGATCTACGATGGCGACAGGTGGTCCGCACGGCGCTTGGGGGGGTGGACCACCGCAGACGATATCAGTGAGCGACATCTGGCGGGACCTGCTTTGGGTGTTGCGTGTTGGTGCCGCTGCATCTTTGTCTTCGGGAGGGGAGAACATGCAAACAGTCGAAGAAACCATTGACGTCGAGGTCCCAGTGCGAACGGCCTATGACCAGTGGACGCAGTTCGAGTCCTTCCCCAATTTCATGTCCGGGGTGGACTCCGTAGTCCAACTCACTGACCGGACGAACCATTGGGTGGTTAACATCGGCGGAGCCAAGCGGGAATTCGACACTGACATCATTGAACAGCGTCCCGATGAGCGGATTGCCTGGCGCAGCACCGACGGAGAGGCGCACGCCGGCGCCGTGACTTTTACGCCGCTACAGACCGGAGGGACGCGAGTTTGGGTTCGTTTTGAATGGGCTCCGGAAACCTTCACGGAGAAGGCCGGTGCCGCGCTAGGGTTCGACAACATGGAGGTCAGGGCGGACTTGCGCCGCTTCAAGGAATTCGTTGAGACCAGGGGTACCGAAACCGGCGCTTGGCGTGGAGAGGTCCATTAGAACCAAACAGGCCGGGAAGTCTTGGTTTCATGCAGGCGTTGCCTCCCTGGTATCCCCTTTGCCATGGACACCATTTGCCTGCGCTGATGAGGGTCGGGAAGCAGAAAAGGCTCTGGGCAGTCTTTTTCAGGTCGAAGCCCGCGAAACCATATGGGTAGCACCCCGCGGGAAGGCACAGGAGGGGTACACCGGTGCGTACGGAGTTTCTTTTACCGCTATTCCCAGGATTGTCCTCTCGCGTTAGGGTCTGCAGTGGGCGTTACCTACTTTTTATGGGGGAAGTAGGTAACGCCTTCTGGGACTCGTGTAGCCAGCCTGGCGACCTCGTCCCCGCCTGGCGATTGTGACTCCAATCCGAAACCTGTCCTGGTGACTCACCGGCACGAAATTATTGTGGCGGCACTGGTCCGCAGTTGGAAGTGGGTGGTTACGATGGAAGTGGCAGCCCGCGGGGCGTCCCCGCCGGGGTTTCCGACCGAAGGGATAAGACCATGGGTTTGGGAGATAAGGCCCGTAATGCGGCTGAAAAGCTGCGCGGCAAGGGCAAGGAAGCTGCTGGTGAAACCAGCGGCGATGACCGCCTGAAGGCCGAAGGCAAGGGCGATCAGGCGAAGTCGGACTTGAAGCAGGCCGGCGAGAAAATAAAGGACGCCTTCAAGAAGAAGGGCTAGGAACCAGGACAGCGGCTTCCGGAACCAAAAGGCGGAGCGGACCCGTCCCCGCAACGGAAGCGGTCCCCGGACCCGGTCCCGGGAATGGCCGGGCATCAAGCGGACGGGGTCAGAGGTAGGCACCCTGTACCGAGGCCCCCGATGCGGGCGTGCTCTGGAACGACTACGTCTGCTGGACAAATTTTCCGAAGCAGTCACTCCCGGAGCCAGTTGCGCCGGTGTACGGCAATTCGCTGTCTCATCTATTGATGGTTTGATGAGATGGAGACACTGCGGCTCCTGTCGCCCATTCACGTTCGGGCTTCTTCCCGTTTGCCTGCGGCGAACGCCATTCATAGGCGCAGTTTTCGCGTTTGAAACAAACCCTTACCGGCCAGTAATTTTTGGGGCTTCAGAATGTGTTTGTGATCCAGGGCACATATGGTGAGTTATCGGCGCGAGGGAAAGGCAGGACCATGACAATCGAACACACCGATCTCAGAACAGTGGTCAGCGAAGCGGACCTGCTGGACCTTCGGTCCCTCACTTCAGCAGCGACTGCCGGCATGGCCACGGTGAAAGAACTTCATCCCGGATACAGCTGGGTCTGGACTGACGAGATCCGATGTTGGGGCAAAGAGTGCAATGCCAGCCTGGACATCCCACCCCTTACCAGTACCAGCACCGTCGCAGGCCGCGTCTTCGCCGATCACCAGCAGAAGGAGTTGCAGCGCATCCTCAATGCCAGAATCGAGTAGCACCGGAGAAGAACAGTCAGCGCCGCTGCTGCAGTTCCGCTGCGATACCGAGGCTGGCTTAAGGAAGCCCACATTCATAGGCCTAGTGATACGTGGTTCGCGCCCTGACAGAGGCAGCATCGCATTGGGGGTTGCGATGCTGCCTCCGCTGCACTGACCAGTGGGTCATTGGGGGTTGACCCACAGCCAGATACCGAAAGCTTGCAGCCCTAACCTTGCGAAAACCCTTTGCCGTGAACCTTGTGAAACCTTGGACTCAGTGCTCAACTTCAGAAATACGACACCCGTAACCAATTAGACCTCGCACAGGACCATCAAACCTCCGAACACCCCTCGAACGAGGACCAAGGGCCTACGGCCGGACTAAGTTCGGGAGCATGCGCGTACACACTAAACCAACGGGCTACGTACGTTTCCGTAGGGAGTCGGTTGTCCCGCGAGGATCATCCGTGAACAATTTTCCATGCACTGCTGGGCCAGGTCATACCTGCGCTGCAGTAAATGCTTACGTAAAAGTGGACGTCGATTTAGTGACGGGCCGCCAGCTATTGATGGACTACCTCCACTCACGCCAAGCTGGATAGGAGGGCATGTGGGCCCTCCTTGGGTTGGGAGAAATCATGAGCACAAAGTGGGGTTTCGCTGGGATCGTGGCTGTCATTTCCGTAGTGGCAGTGATCTTCGCGTGGTTAATGATGGCGGGTTATTGATCCTCGCAGGTGAGAGCAGTGTTTGCTTACAGCTGCTGGGGTAGCTCGCCGGGGGACGTGAGCGGAGGGCTGAATATGTCAACGTGATTCAGGACCACCAAGACGGTTTGATTCAGGGCTGCCCCGGTTCCGAGGATTTCTGAGACGAAGAGTAAGACGCGGAATGCGGTTGACCCCAGATGTGGACAGAGGGTTAGTGAGCGGCGCGGGATCTTTGTGCGGGCCTGAAGTAGTCGGTCAGGAATCCGGCCAAGATGCTGGCCAGAATCAGTATTGCGGCCGGCTGAAGCGTGATCGGACCAACGAAGTCGCGAACGTCGATTCTGAACACGACACTTTTGATGGCAAATTATGGAACGCTTCAGCGCGTCAGCCAACATGGCGGTCGCGGCTAACGCAAGGCATCTTTCTAACGCCGCGGCTCAAGTGGTTGACATGGATCATCCACACCATGCCGCATAAGCATGCAGACCGCATATTCAGGGAAACGAAATCAGGGGTTCCCTGGTCGGCGAGGTGGGTTCGCTTTACCTGGGGCTATGTTCCCATGGCCGAACCAGATCCTTGGGACATGCCTTCGGGTGCACCTCCGAATGAATGGCCCTACGACTTTTGGATAGACGTCACTCGCAGACAGAATCAGCGCCAGCGCCGCGGACCTTGCGGCAATAAAGTCCAAGTCCACAATCCTTATGCTTGAAAAGCCGCCTCCACAGTTCTGGGCGACGCCTCTAACCTCTAGGCACCGGGTTTCCTCACGAGGAACTCCTCTAGCATGAAGAAACCTAGGCCATGAGGGCTTAGCAAGACCAGGAGGTTTTGTGGACGTGCAATGGAATGACGATGCCGGTTCAGTCATGGCGGCCATGGTCGCCCGCACTCACTCAAGCGCTCCTAGTCGACGTTTCGAGGGACTACTCCGGCAAACGCGTTGATGAGGTGAGCCGCGGAGCTGCAGCAGGATCAGCTCGAAGTCATCACGCGCCCGCACAGCAGCCTGGAGGCGTTGGCCGCCGAGATCAGGGATGGCCGGGCTTACGCGGATTCGTTGGCCCGGCTGGTGGGCGCGAGAATTGCAGCGTTGGCCACGTCCCCGGTGCCCGTTGCTCCGCACGCCAAGCGCACAGACCGCTATGACGCTCTGCAGGAGAAATTTGCTCTGACTGCCCGGGAGCAATTGACGTGCGGATCCCATGTCCACGTCTCGGTCGGCTCCGATGAGGAAGGCGTCGCGGTCCTTGACCGGATCAGGTCATGGTTGCCGGTGCTGACTGCAATAAGTTCCAATTCACCGTTCTGGAACGGCACAGACAGTGGTTACGCCAGTTTCCGGACCCAGGCGTGGAACCGGTGGTCCTCTGCCGGGCCGACCGAGGTCTTCGGATCCGCCCGGGCCTACCATTCATTGGTAGCGGCACTTTCCGGCACCGGTGTCATCAACAACCCGGACTTTGACGCGCGCCTCTCGGTCCGGCATCCCACCGTTGAGGTCAGGGTGGCTGATGTTTGCCTTGAGTCCGGGGACGCTGTCCTCGTCGCTGCCCTGGTGCGGGCCCTGGTCGATACAGCGGGTCATTTTTTCCGCAGCACTGCGCTCCGGGTCGTTACCGGGGTATGAGGCGGAACAGGAAACGGGCTTTAACCATCCCCCAGAGCATGGCCAGCAAAGCGACGTAGGCAGCCGTGTTCAGCCAGAGGTTCCCGTCCCTTAGGAACGGGATGTTGGCGATAATCACGATGAAGAATACGTGCATGATGAACACATAAAGCGTGGCCCTGCCAAGCGGGATGAAGAACCAGCCAACGGCGCGAACAAGTGGCTTCCAGAAAGCGCTGAGAAGAGCATAGAAGGCGATAGTTATGAGGATGACGTTTAGCAACCGCCCGGGCCCGAGGTAGGTGCGGTTAAAGAACGTGTCGTAGATGTACCTGAACGTTGCTTCCGAGATAAGCGCCAGGCGGACATCCAGCTGGTTGGTCAGGTAAGGCCCGCTCCAGGAGAACAGCGCACACGCCGCGGCAAACAGGATGCAGGCTCCCAGGAACAGACGCCGGTGCGGGTGGGCGAACCATTGAATGATCTGGCGCCGGTAAAACCCTGCCGCTATGCCTAGGACGAACAGGACCTGCCATACGAGGAGCGGGAAAGAGTCCTCGAACTGTGAAGGAAGCAGCCGGAGGCGGAAGATGGACCCCGCAACGTAAAGGCAAAGACTGACCGTGAGGACCAGCCAGGCAAGGCCGCGCGAGAGCGCTGCGAGGATCAGCGGACTGACCAGCAGGAGGACGACGTAGAGGCCCATCACATTGAACTGCCACGGCCCGACCTGCAGCAGCAACAGAGCCGGAATGAGTCCGTCAGGGACGGGAAACTGCAGTAATCCTTCTATCCCGGAGTAAAGGTCATAGGTGGTGCCGGCTGTGCTTCGTCCGCCTGCACCGGTTCCCTGATCGGTGAAGGTAGTGACTGCTGCGGCGCTGACGAAGGGCAACAGGCTCAGTGCATACACGGTCAGGACGACAGCCAGTGCAGTGACGTAGAGTTTTAAGGCGCGCTTGGACGTCGCATCCACCACATCCCCCAGCTCAGTTCCCGCTCTCGGCCCGTACACCATGCCCAGGACGACCCCGGAGAGCATGACGAACAGCTCCGCGCCCGAGACCACTCCAATGGCTTCCTGACTGAGCAGTTGTAGGAGCGAGTTGATGCCCACATGGTTGATAACGACGAACACGATGGCCAGGCCGCGGAGCATATCTATTCGCGCGTCACGCTTACCGGTGCCGGTATAGGACCACCGGCCCGGCGCTGCCCGGGTCGCCAGCAGCCACAACACTGCGACAGCTGCCAGTACAGCCCCGGCCACAGCCCAGGCCGCCCATCCGCTGAGCACGGTCCCGGCCGCTTTTTGTGGGGCCTCAACCGCCGGGCCCCCTTCAAGGCCGCCTTCCGTAACAGGACCGACTGCGAGGCCAGAGGCGTCAAGGGCCGCCCGAAAAGCTCCAGCCAGAGAAGCGTCGGCGGTTACCCGCCAGTCGACAAATATTCGTCCTTCATCCCGTTGACCGACCGTTTCGTTCCAGACCACGGCCTTGACTGCCCTGTTCCGGGGCTCGGCAACGGCGGCAAAAACCTGGTCCCACCAGGCGCGCTTTACTTCAGCTTCGGCGGCGCCCCCGGCCCTTGGCGAGTAAAACGCGCCCGTTTCAACTAGAAGGGGATTGCCCCGCGCCTCAACGTAAGTGCTATAGAAACCGTCAATGCCGATCCCAGCGCCGGAACTGTGCAGGGCGTCATTGAACTCTCCTGCCACGGGGACAGTATTCCTGGCCGGACCCGCCCCTGTCGTGTCGTGGTAAACGGACAGACCCACCCAGTCGACCACGTCGTCGCCCGGGTAGTAGGGCCCATACGCGGAATCCTCCTGATCCCAAACTCCATTCCCGGTGGTGTCCAGTGACTCCAAAGGCACCCCCTTGGGAGGGGCAAGTGTCGCCTCCTGGAACGGGTAGTCCTTCGCAGCAGTAGGAGACCAGACCATCACCGGGTCTGAAAGGGCAGCCCGCAGGGCCAAACTCATCGTGCTAAATGAGGTCCGGTAGGCCTCCGGTTCCTGGCCCCAGGGAACCCATGGGGCGTTCATTTCCGGAGCGAAGCGGACAAAGACAGTTCCTCGAAAGCCGGCTGCCGCCTCGGAGAGGTGCCCGGCGAATTCGTTCGCCGTGGCCGCATCGACGTCTTTCAAACTGATCCCAGGCCGGACCGTGAGCAGCGCGTGCGCGCCCTGGTCCGCGGTGCGGGAGAAGTAGGCCTGCAAGTATGCGCGGTCATTTTCGTCCATGGGCATGGGCACGTTCTGCCCGTACAGGGCTGCCGACTCCCCCAACCGCTGGGCATGCTCCGCCGCTGAGTCCTTGTCCCAGTCCAGCAATGCACCAAAGTAGCGGGTACCGAAGTCCTCGACCGTGCGCTGCTGAGGCCCCGCAGCCCAGACTTGGGTCGGTGGCAGGAAAAACATCAGGAGCAGCAGGGAAAGAACGACCAGCACCCTTCGGTGGGCCGCTTGGAGAAACGTCAGCATAAGGACCCTTCAGTCTTCTAACTCCCGGGTCAACGAAACACCGCAAAACCCCCAAGAACGCCAGCTTGCACACCCGATGCTAGGCCATTCCGCAAAAACCAGGGAAGCGCATAACAGTTGAAATTCGTGAGTACCTGCCGACCGAACTGTTACCCCTCGCAATAAGTGGTCAGGTGTTACCGGCAATGTCAGGGCGACCAGTCCGGGAGACAACCGTTCCTCGACCTAAGAAAGTGCGCAGGTGAAACATCGCGGTCAACCAGTTCGCTTTTTAGCGCGTCCCGGCCCCCGCTACTCACTCGAGATGTCCAGGCGCAGGCGTATCCCGGAACGCCAGCGGCCGGTACACCTGGCGGGCAGGCGTCTTCGCCGCCAACCGATGTGCAGTTGATCCAACTGCTGCCCGGTAGAGATCTGTCTGGGCCGAATCACGGCGCAATTACAGGTCAGCTCTTACCGTCAACGCTATTAGCACGGGATCATGCGGCATTGGTGGGCTGCTCTGCGGTTCGGTGCCCGCCCTGACATGTTTCGGTGCTGCAGCTGGTGAGTAGGGCCTTGATTTTCCCGTAGTCAAACGCGCCCCGGCCCCAGTCCACTTCCATGGCGTGAAGGGCATGGCGGATTCGGCGCACGGCTTCGCACTCCGGCACGGTGATTTCGATGGGTTCCTGTCCCAGTAGGAACAGGAACCTCCGACATCGCTAGGCGGCCATGCCTAACACGTTGCCCGGATGCACCGATATATCGTCGGCATATGGCTCCTCGTCCAACGTGGTGGCACATGCTGCCAGCTTCAAAAGCGGAGGCACGACTTGCCGTTGATTTATACAACCGGTCGGGAAACGAGCGACAGCTCGAAGCTTTTATCGTCCACATGAATCTTGCCTGGACAAAGCTCCTGCAGGCGCGCGTGGATGCCACTGGGGGGAGCTCATTGAAGGAGACCAGAGGGGCTGGAGAAAGAAGCATCCCGAGGGCGGCTACCTTTTCAAGGCTCTTCGTCTGAGCGCCGAGGCGCTCCTTACCGGTCGCGCCTCGGTCCCCGGACTTTGGTGTGCGGCCGCTCGTCAGAAAGGGCGACCGCGAGGCCACCGAATCGACCCCACTGCTCGCGGAGCTTTTCCTCGTCCATCGCCTTGCGGCGCTCATATTCCCGTCGTGCGGACGATCCGGCTACCTCAGACTCAGTGGACAACGACTCATCACAAGGTCGTTCCAGATCGTGGGACATGGTTTCCGTAGCCTCCGAGGCACACTCCAAGCAGCGGACGGACTTCGTCTCGCTCTCATAAATCGCCTCGGTCCGACCGGAAGAGAGACACCGCACAGCCGACAGGCTCCGGCGTACCGGAGCCTCATCTGCTTTATGCGATGCACTATGGATCAACGGAACGACCGAGTCTGCTTGTATTCACGGCGGTTAGGCCGCAGATACGCTTTGCCAGGGCTCACTCCTCACCCACGGCAGGAACTCTTTCAGGGCGTGCGGCCGCACGTAGCGGCATCCAGGTTGTTGAAGTCTTTACTGCGCGATCGTCCGCCACAACGCGGCCGGCCGACGTCCGGGCTGTTTCCCCTCTGCTGATTTAGAGTGATGAAACCGGGCAACTGGTAGACCAGGGAGCGGATCCGTGCGGAGATCGTTGACGGAAAAGCTCTCGGCGTGACCGGGGACGCCGCGTTCTTTCTCGAGGGTGAGAAGCTGACGCTGAACTGCGAGGAACAATTCCGGCAGTTGCTGGAAGAGGCAACGCCGCAGTTTGATCCCCAATCACAGGATTCCCGGTCGCAACCACAGGATCTGCGCAGGGTTTATCGAGGATGAGGTCAGGACGCTATTGGTTCGCAGTTCCTCCATAGAGAATTGTCTCGGAATCCGTTTCCCGCTGTCCTGAGGACGCATGAATGAGGAAACCGGAGTGCCCAATAATTTGGCCTGGCGCGAATTCCCGCCCGGCCCCGACGACGGCCGCCGCGTGCGGCCTAAGCCGGCCCTAAGGTAGGGCGCGGTGATTTCAGGTAGTGCTGGGGAGTATTTGTGCGTAAGAAGACTTTTTCTAGATCTACTGTGACAGGACTTGTCTTGTCACTGGCCGTGCTGTTTGGCATGGCAGTACCTGCTGAAGCAGCAGGCCGGGCGGAGGTTACCCTTGGCATCCCTGCCGGGCCGACAGGTGCCTCCGTGACAGTAAATGGTGCCGGTTTCGGTCCTCAAACCTCCGGGACGCTGACGGCCGGTTCAAACAGCGTCGAGTTCACCACCAAAGCAAACGGCACCTTCACTGCGGCCGTAACAATCCCGCAGACCGCGTCAGCCGCGGTCACGGTAACGGCCAAGACGCGCAAGGCCACGGCCTCGGCCCCCTACACCGTCACCTACAGCCCCGCCTCGCTGCGCGCCGGCTCCGAAAGCGCGACAGCGCAGAGCACCGCCACCCCGATGACAATGGCAGCACAAGCCCAAACCACAGCAAGCACACCCCCCATTAGCTCGGACCCGCTGCGGTTCGGAGTGTCGACGCCAGGTGGCCCGCAGGCTGCCAGCGAGCTCAATGCCGTCGCCACCTTGGTCAACGAAAACCCGTCCATCATCATGTCCTACAAAGATTTCAGCCAAGCGGCCCCTATCGCTGACCTGAACGCCGTCAACGCCCGCGGCGCCACCAGCCTTATCACTTGGGAACCATGGCTCTGGAGCGGAAACGGGGCCAACCAGCCCGCCTACTCGCTTGACCGGATCACCGCCGGAGACTTCGACACCTACATCACCCAGTGGGGAACCTCGCTGAGGAACTGGGGCAAGCCCGTCATGCTGCGCTTCGCTCACGAAATGAATGGCAATTGGTATCCTTGGGCCGAATCAGCCAACGGAAACGGCGCCGGCGACTACGTCGCTGCCTGGCGCCACGTGCACGACGTGGTCGCCGCAACCGGCGCGACCAACGTGCAGTGGGTCTGGAGCCCGAACGTTCCCTACTGGGGCTCCACCCCACTCACCGGGCTCTACCCCGGCGCCGGCTACGTCGACATCGTGGCACTGGACGGCTACAACTGGGGCACCTCGCAGTCCTGGAGCTCCTGGGCCTCGCCCTCAGCCCTGTTCGGTGACGGCCTGACCGCGCTGCGCAGCCTCGCCCCCGGCAAGAAAATCATCATCTCCGAGACCGCCTCCGCCGAAGCCGGAGGATCAAAGGCCGGCTGGAACACCGCCCTGGTCTCCTACCTCGCGGCACAGCCCGACGTCACCGGCTTTGTCTGGTTCCACCACAACAAGGAAGCCGACTGGCGGATCAACAGCTCCAGCGCCTCAACCAACGCCTTCGCCGCGGCATTGGCAGCCAGGAACTGACACCAATGGGAGGTCCGCGCCATGCGCGGCCCTCCCATCGCTACCAACACCCAGACATATATGTCCCCGCCGAAAGCAGATGAGGGGGCGCCCTCGCCCTGCAAGGGCGGCCGGGGACGTCCCGCGGCATGAACGGACCAACGGCGCAACCACTAGGCGTAGCGCAGAAGCCGCAGTCACGGCTGACGCCGGGACCACTTGATCATCTGTATGGTAGTCAAGCCCCGTGTTAGTTTTGTCAAACCGCTTGCCGTGGTGAAAACGTAGGGAAGCGATGAAATGAACAAGCAGGCCATAATGCCACCAGCAGCCCAGCAACGTGAACGACGTCGGTCCCTTGCTGCCCTGCGCCCGGGCTCTGTCCCTGAGGAGCGCGTTGGCCGTAGCATGCGCGTTCGACCCCTGGGAATTGTTGAAATTTCCCCGCTTGTCAAGCAGGTCCCGATAGCCGCGCTCTTTTTTGCAGCGGCTGTGATGAGCAGTTCCATTTCGACGCTTACCGTCAGCAGCTGGCCCGCGCTGGCCACGGGTGTTCTGCTGATAGCCGCAGCGACCGTGCTGTCGGCGGTCCTTTCCCGTCCGTCCCTGGCGCGCTTCGCTACCATTGTTCCGGCCGCGGATTTCCTGGCCGCAGGCCTGCTTCGGTACGGGACCGGTGAAAGCCGTTCTATTTACGCATCCCTTGTGCTTCTGCCCGTCCTGTGGTTCTCAGCAATGGAAGGGCGCCGATACGTGCTCTACGCCGTCCTCGGCGGCGCCGTGGCGATCCTGGTTCCGTTCGCCTTGGGCGCCGGCATCGACGAGAACCCCAACGAGCTGCTCCGCGGCCTGTACAGCATGATCGTTTTCGTCCTGGCCGCAGTCATCGTCAACGAACTCGCCGCCAGAGCCCGCCGACGCCTCAGCGCCGCCCGGGCAGAGGCAGCGGCCGCGTCGGAGGAACTCAGCCGCGCGGCGGAAATCCAGCGATATCTGCTGCCCAAAGAAGCTGCCCAGCTCCCCGGGTATGAAACCGTCGGCGCCTGCATACCGTCCAAGGCCGTGGGCGGAGACTTCTTCGACTGGTACGAGATTGACGGCGGCCTCGGGTTCACGCTTGGGGACGTGATGGGCAAAGGCGCTGGGGCCGGAATGATTGCTGCCACCACGCGGGCCGTCATCCGCAGCGCCAGAAACAGCGAGGACCCCGCCACGGCCCTCAGCTTAACCTCAGATTGCCTTACCACCGAGCTAAGTGAGGCCGCGTCCTTCGCCACCCTCTTCCACGCTAGACTCCGTGCCGAGGACGGGCGCGTCCTGTTCTCCGACGCAGGCCACGGCCTGACACTGCTTATCCGTGCAGACAATTCCTGGGAAAGGCTCGCCTCCCGGGAACTGCCCGTAGGGCTGATCCCAGGCACAACCTGGCACTCGTTCGAAATTCACCTCAACCCCGAAGACATGATCGTTAGCTTCAGCGACGGAGTACTGGACCTATACGACGGAACCCTCACCGCCATCGACGAAATCGCCCTGCTCGCCACCACAGCGACCTCGGCAACAGACATCGTCGACGCCGTGCAAAAGCTGGCCGCAGAAACGAACAACCCCGATGACGTAACCATCCTCGCCGTCCGCAGAACAGCACGCTCCCCTCAGTCATCAGAATCAAGCCAGCTCGCCGACAGGCATTCGATGCGGTGACTTCTAAACGCAGGCAAGAACAGCCGGTGCGGTAGGCACCGGAGAAAATGCCAGGATCGGGAAACGTACAACTCTTTACGGCACACAGATCGTTGTATCGGTGCTGCTGGCGGTGGCCGCCGTCATCGAAAATTATCCGCCTGGCCAACGGACTGGCCGAACCGCTCGGCACCCTGGTGAACGTCGCCTGAATCATCTCCGATTTGGTGGTGATAAGCATTCTGATCCGGGCAGTGCTTTACAAGGGTTATAAACCGGCCGCAGAGCCCATAGTCCAATAAACACAGAGAGGAATCCCGATGGAGTTTAGCTATGAGGTCAAGGACTCGTACGCGGAGGTCAAGGCGGACGGGCGGCTGAACCTGGTCTCCGCGGCAAGACTGCGCGAGTTTGTTACCGGCGTCATTGCCAGTGGATCCAAGCGGATTGTGGTGAACCTGGAGAACACGGCGTTTATGGACTCCTCCGGCCTCGGGGCGCTCATCGGCTGCCTGAAGGCGGCGCGGCAGGCGGGCGGGGACCTCCGCATCGCGGCGGTCCAGCCGCAGGTGAAGATGGTCCTGCAACTGACCAGCATGGACAAGGTCCTCACCGCCTACGGCACGGCCGAAGAGGCGTTCAGCAATGACTGAGGTCCTGGCATCCCGCAGCTTCCGCGGGCCAGCGGCCGACGAAGCCATCGAAGCCGTGCACAACGACCTCGACAGCCTGTGGCTCGACGCCCCCTTTGTGCAGGACATCGACCAGATGACGTTTACCACCGCGGTCATCGAATCAGCGTCGAACATCGTCCAGCACGCAGAACCGGCCGGGCAGGAGCCGGTGGAGCTCGGCATGGACATTATTGTGCAGCCCGCACTGCTGCAGGCCCGCGTCAGCGCGTACCACGCCAAATCCCCGTACGAGCCGATGGAACCCGCGACGCAGAGCGAGGATGCCGAATCAGGCCGGGGCCTGGCGCTGATCCAGGCGCTGGTCACCACCTTAACCTTCGAGCGGCAGGACAGCACTAACACCTGGGTCCTGACCCGAAGTCCCCAACACGGGTGAACGGCCCCGGAAGGATTATTCCGACGGCCTTCGAAAATCATGGATCAGGTAGACACTCCCCCAATTTCGGAGATGATCCTCCACTCGATGTTCGCACCGACCCCCGATAGTGTCGAAAGCGGAGACACCAGTTCCCCCATTGGTGGGCTTTCTGTGTGGCAGTTTCCATCTCTTTGGGTGTTGCGTGTAGGTGTCGCGGTGGCCCTGGTGGTCAGTGCCGTAGTCCATGTCCAGCTCGCCCCGGGCTACCAGCAAGCCGCGCCGGGAGGCATCGGCCAAGGCGCCCTGTTTCTGGTCCAGGCCGGCGCCGCGGCCCTTGCAGCGGTTTTTGTGCTTTTCAAAGGCTCACGGACCGCTTTTGCGGCCGCCGCGGTGGTGGCGTTGTCGTCCCTGGCCGCGGTCATCCTTTACCGGTATGTCCAGGTTCCTGCTATCGGGCCGCTGCCCTCGATGTACGAACCGGTCTGGTACACCGCCAAAAACATAACAGCGATCGCTGAAGCTGCCGCGGGGGCGATGGCGGTGGCCGGGTACACCCTGCTGCAGAAGCACCGTCTCGGGTCAGGGACAGCTGCGCGGGGCTGGCGCCGCGGAGCTTCGGCAGTTTAACCAGCCAGATCACGGCCAGCAGAAACGCACTGGGGACCTGCTGGCGGTAGCCTGCCCAGAAATATGTGAACCCGGCCACATTCATTCCCATCCTTTCCCGGAGTTGCTGCGAAGTACTGTTCGTCCCCTTCCTGGGGCGCCAACATCACACGCGCGTGTATGAGGAGATTTTTCCAATGAACAAGACACTTCGCTTTATGGCAGTCCCCACCCTGGCCCTTGCCGGTCTGGCCCTGTCTGGTTCCCCCGCTATGGCAGCGGACCAGTCCTACCAGTCCACGCTGAAGCAGCTCAACGGCAGCGCAGGCTCGGGCACCATCCAGCTCCATGTCACGGGCAACCAGGCCCATGTTGTCCTTGAAGTTTCGGGCATGCCCGCGACCTTCATGGACGCCCCGTACCCGCACGTCCAGCACATTCACGGCGGAGCACAGGGTGTCTGCCCGGACCCCTCTGCCGATAAGGACGGCGACCAGGTCATCTCCACCACCGAGGGCGCCCCGTCCTACGGCGGCATCGTTACCACCCTGTCCACCAGCGGTGACACCAGCCCCGCGGCAGGTCTTGACCTCAAGGTCGGCGGCCAGGGTGCTGCCTACACCGTTGACCGCACGTTCGAACTAAACGCCGAAACCAAGGCCGCCCTCGAAGCCGGGACCGCCGTGGTAGTGGTCCACGGCCTTGACCCCGCCACCCTCAGCGCCGCAGGGCAGGCTGCCAAGAGCGACCTTGCCCCGACCCTGCCGCTCGCCGCCACGTCCCCTGCCCTGTGCGGAACCTTGACGGCCGGTCAGATGCAGATGCCTGCAGGCGGCGCTGAGACCGGCGTCGCACAGGAGACCGGCACCGACACCGGCGCCCTCGCCATCGGTTCCGGCCTGGCCCTGGTCGCCCTAGCCGGCGGAGCCTACGTGGTCCGCCGCCGCACCGCCAGCGCAGCAGCCTAAGCACGAGCTGACCGGATCACTACTGTGACAAACATGGAGCCCGGCCGCCGCGGAGGTCTTTGGGCCTCCACGGCGGCCGGGGTTATGCTCCTGTTCTCCCTGGCCGGCTGCGCAGGCGGCCCCGCCGACGCCCCTGGTGCCGGAGCGGCCCCTACAGCGTCCGCTTCCTCGGCGGCGGCACCCACTGAAGCTGCGGTTCCGTCCCCCTCTGCTACTGCTCCCGGGCCTGCCGCCCCCGCGGCCGCTCCACCCGGACGGCAGCTTCCCCCGGTAATGGGCGCTTCGGCTCCCGTCACCCTAAGCATTCCCTCGATCGGGGTTCGGACGGATCTCCTCCATTTGGGGCTGGAAGAAAACGGCTCGCTGAAAGTACCGGAAGACATCGGGAGCGGCACACCTGGCAGCTGGTACGACGGTTCCCCCACTCCGGGGGAACGTGGCCCGTCAGTCATACTGGGCCATGTCAACGCCCTGGGCGGGAACAAGGGTGTGTTCGCTGACCTGCGGAAGCTCATTCCCGGTGCTGAGATCAACGTCTCCCGGGATGATGGCAGCACCGCCGTGTTCACTGTTGACCGCGGCGCGCTCTACCCCAAAAACGAGTTCCCCACCGTCGAGGTCTACGGGAACACCGACGGCGCAGAGCTCCGGCTAATCACCTGCGACGGTTACGACCCCGCCACCGGGCTTTTCGATGACAACTACGTCATCTACGCCACACTCAAAGCCTGACAACGGCCGCGCACCCTGTACAGGGGGCGGTCAGGACGGAAAGAGCCATGAAAAAGCACAAGCCATTGCTGGCCTCCCTGGCCCTGTCATCCCTGCTGCTTTCGGGCTGCGCTGCAGCGGCCGGCTCCGTCATTGCACCGTCGGATGTCTTGACACCAGCCACAACTTCAACGGAGGTTGGGCACACCGACAGCCACGGGGGCGGGCACCACGGTGGCGGGTCAGCAACGCCCGACGCGACAGCTGACGGGCCCAGTGACGCTGCCCTGATGGTCTGCGGGGAACAGCCTATGGACCGGCTCACCTCCATCCTGGACCTGGATCAGGACGCGCACACCATCAATGACTGGGCCGACAGCACCTTCACTTGCACCTACCACCTGGAAGAAGGGGACCTGGTTATCTCCGTCAAGGAAGCCAAAGACCAGGCCACCGCCCTCACCTACTTCGACGCCATGCAGGCCCTCGCGAAGGACGCCAAACCCATCGAAGGCCTCGCGAACCTCGGCTTCCCCGCATATGAAACGGCGGACGGGTCAGCTGTGTTCCAAAAAGACAGCTTCGTCCTCCACGTGGACGCTGCAGACCTGCCCGCCACCATCGGCCCGGACAGCGTCACCAGGAACGCCCTGGCCTACCAACTCTCCACCACCATCCTCGCCTGCTGGATCGAACACCCCTGACCACCCCTGGTTCCACCCACTGCCAGCAACTCGGCGGATCCGGGGAATTAATTTATGGCCGGTCAAATTGGCAACTACAAACCAGCAACGCGAATACGCAGGGGGCTATCGATTGGAACGACCGAGCTTTACCGATCCGGTTGCGGCTGGGCAACCACTTTCCCTTACTTCGTCCCCGCGCCCTTCCCCCGTTCCCGCTCCTCCTGCAAGACCAGTGTCTGCCTTTGAAGTCTTGCCTTCCCGTGGCCGGGAACGCGAAATGCAACAGCTCATCCACGACCTGGCAGTCCTTGCAGCCAACCGCCGTCCACCGCTGACTTAGGACACTGTCGGGCAGGGCATACCTGATCCCCTTACCTGTCGAAGCCGGCAATAGAAGCCTTTTCACTGATGAGACGCGTGCATCACGGAACTTAGTGGTCCTGCACACCCCGCCCTGCCCACCGCGTACACAAGGGTTCCCCGCCATCGAAGGCAGAGCACAGCTGCCTACAGCTCAGGTGGGTACCGCGAAAGTGCACTGGCCGCATCGTGCGCTACCTTTGATCCTGTTGTGACGGAAAAACTGCCAAAGGGGTGGTTGAAGTGTCAGTGACCCGAGGACCGACAATCATTCCAGCCGCTTCTTTGAGGATCATTCCCGCCAGCGAAGCCCCATGGCAGGACCTGGAGCTGGTGCTCAGCACGAGCTCACCTCTAAGATGCCAGTGCCAGAGGTACAAGCTGCAGCCACAAGAAAGCTTTGCCTCCTTCCCGTCCGAGGAACGGGCCCACCGGTTGCGTCAACAAACCTACTGCGATCACCAGGCAGCTGGTATCACAACCGGCATCGTCGCCTACCTGGACAAAGAACCCGTAGGGTGGTGCGCGATCCAACCCCGCACCGCCTACCCTGGGCTGCTCCGAAATAGTAAGGTGCCCTGGGTCGGTCGAACGGAAGAAAAAACCGACGACACAGTATGGGCACTCACGTGTTTCGTCACCCGCGTAGGGTACCGGAAACGCGGCATCAGCAGGGCCCTCGCTGGTGCCGCCGTACAGTACGCCAAGGAACGGGGCGCGCGAGCGGTTGAGGGCTACCCAATCACCACGACGGCGGTCATTGACGAAGAGCTCCACGTCGGGACGGTAGGCACCTTTGTCCAGGCCGGATTTCAGGAAGTGAGCCAGCCCTCCAAACGGCGCGTGGTCATGCGCAAGAACATCTACTGAGCACTCACCGTGTTTGCGGACGCCCGCCGGGGTATCCCGGGTGTTCAGCAGCCGGTGCACCTGTCACTCAGTGGAGTTACCCACCTGCATGGGTGGTGGGCGTCTTCGCCGCCAGCTAAAGCTCAGTCGATCGCTAGATGTACTGACCGGAGGCGGTGATTGAGTGGCTCACTTCGCTCCGACCGTGTACCGGTCTGGCGTTCGCTGGGGGTTCTCCAACCTCGTGGATGGTGTGGCCACTGCAGGCCGCCTTAGTTACGGTGGCCTGCTCGATGCGGGACACGGTAAACCATCGCATTGCATCGCGCATTCGACACCACCCAACTAGGTACCACTGGCCGTTCGTGGAGGCGAACAGCACGGGCTCAACGTCACGGGTGGTCGTGGTCCCGTCTCTCGATGTGTAGCGAATACGAATCACTCGCTGCTCGGCCATCGCTTCCTCCAGTGCCGACTTAATCGCGCGCGAAGAGGAGGGAAGCGCGTTGACCCAAACACGGCGGGCCAGCTCGTCGGCTCGTGCTCGGGTTCTGGGATCGAGGACGTCCAAGATCTTCTGGATACCTGCTGCTGCCAGATCGGCGTAGGGGGCATCGGGTGCAGCGGACACAGCCGCCATGAGCGCCACAGCCTGCGCCGGGAACAGGCTGACAGGCGGCAGGGACGCGCCGATAGCCAATCCGTAGCCACCGCCCGGACCTGGGCGCGACCATATAAGCGCACCGCTGTTCTCCAGCGCATCGAGGTCTCTCTTAATTGTGCGCACGGACACCTCGAACTCTCTCGCCAACCGTTCGGCGGAAACCCCCCGTGCGCCGCTGCGGCGCAACATCTCTGATAGAGCATGGAGCCGTTCTGCTCGCTTCACTGCTCAAACCCAGGCAAATTCATGACATAAATAGTGACATACCATTGTCCATAGGGCCTGCGAGAGTTGTGACATGACAACCGCTATGAGCAGTCCGACCATCATTCTCATCGCCGGCCACTGGCTGGGCGCTTGGGCGTGGGATGAAGTTCTTGAACACCTGAAAACTGACCACCCTCGTACCATCGCGATGACACTGCCCGGTCTCGAGGCACACGACCCTGAGCGTGCGACTAAAACCCTCGACGCCCAGGTTGAAGCAATCCTGGGCGTCATTACTCAACACGGTAATCAGCCTGCAATTCTCGTCGCCCACAGTGGGGCTAACGCTCCCGTCAGCCTCGTCATGGACCGATACCCTGAGCTTGTCCACCGGGTAGTGTGGGTCGACTCCGGCCCTGTGGCGACGGGAAGTGTCTTCGCCCCAGACCTCCCGGAGGAGTTGGAGGAGCTTCCGCTGCCGCCCTTCGACGTCCTCGCACAGCAGGCGAGCCTCGAAGGCCTGAGCGCAGAGGTCCTCGAGCAGTTTCGGGCCCGAGCCGTCCCTGAGCCCGGTCCCGTGCTTCGTCAGCCCATTGAGCTCACCAACGACGCCCGCCGCAAGGTCCGGACGACCCTGGTCTGTTGCTCAATCCCTAGTGCGCAGGTGCTAGAGCTGGCCCAAACCGGTCATCCCATGTTCACAGAAGTCGCGAAGCTTGAACACCTCGACGTCATTGACCTCCCGACGGGCCATTGGCCTATGTGGAGCAGTCCCCGCGACCTCGCCAAGGCCATTCGGTCAGAGGCTTCTCGAACCAACTGAACTGCACGCGCAACCTGAAGGGGTCAGCCGAATCCGGCTGGCCCCTTTCCGTTTCCGAGGAAATTCATGGCCCACCCAAACGCTGCTCTCACACCGCGCCACCGGCTAAAGGTCACCCACCTCGTCGTCGATGACGGTTGGCCGATCAGCGAAGTTGCCGCCCGATTCCAGGTCTCGGGGCCCGCGGTCAAGAGAGGGGTCGAGCGGTACCGAGTAGGCCAGTCGATGCAGGACCGATCCTCGCGGCCACACCACTCGCCGAACAAAACCAGCGCGAAGACCAGTCGTCGTTGCATCACCCTTCGTTTGCATCTCCGCGAGGCGCCCGTTCAGATGGCTTTCCGTTTGGGGATTGCCCCATCGACGGTTCACCGCGTCCTCACCTCGGTTCACCTGGACCGCCTGTCGCATGTCGACCGTGCTACCGGTGAACCGATCCGTCGATATGAGCACGACCATCCCGGCACCGTGATCCATGTAGTTGTGAAAAAGCTCGGCACATCCCCGAAGGCGGAGGCTGGCGCTACGTCGGCCGCCGACAAGGCGGGAAGAACTGCGCCAAGACACCCCGCAAGCCGCGTAACGAACACAGTGACCCACTTCTGGGCTACGCCTACGTCCACACCGTCATTGACGACCATTCCCGCCTCGCCTACGCAAATCCATGATGACGAAACCGCCCAAACTGCCACAGCGGTGCTCATTCGCGCTGTCGAGTGGTTCAACCAGCGGGGCATCACCGTCGAGCGCGTTCTGTCTGACAACGGTGGCGCCTACCGCTCACACTTGTGGCGGGCACATGCGCCGAACTTGAAATCAAGCACAAGCGCACCGCCCGTGTCGCCCACAGACGAACGGCAAGGTCGAGCGCTTCCACCGCACCCTGGCCGACGGATGAGCCTACGCCCGCTACTATACCTCCGAGGCTGAGCGTCGTGGGGAGCTACATGGCTGGCTGCACTACTACATCACCGACCCCACACCGCATGCGGCAGCCAGCCGCCCTTCTCACGATTGATCAACGTGTCCGCTCAGTACAGCTAGAGATCTGCCTGGGCCGAATCATGACGCATGCTTACAGGCCAGCTCTTCCCGTCAACACCAGTACGTTAGCGCCGGATTATGCGGCACTGGTGGGCCGCTCTGCGTTTCGGTGCCCGCCCAGACATGTTTCGGTGCTGCGGCTGGTGAATAAGGCCCGGATTTTCCCGTAGTCAAACACGCCCCGGCCCCAGTCCACTTCCATGGTGTGAAGCGCCTGGCGGATCCGGCGCTCGGCTTCGCACTCAGGCACGGCGATTTCGGAGGGTTCCTGTCCCAGCAGGAACAGGTCCGGCCGGACGCCGGACGCGTGTGTAGCGGTGATCTGTTCAGTCATAGTCACTCCCCGTGCCGTTCCGATTCGGGAGGTGTAACGCGTCACCCGGGGCAAGAGTGTCGCAGCCGCCGGCAAGTAAGGTCAAGCATTCGCACCATTATGTCGCTGTCCTGTCAAAGGATCCTTTACCAAGATTGGGGGAGTTGCTCTTGGGGATATTTCTAGGCCCTGCCTTCTAGCGGTTCAGGGATCGGTGGGTCGTCTCAACAATGTGTCTCAACCGGTCTATTCTCATCTGAATGGAATGAGGCCTTTGATGAGCCATGAGGAGTCGGTTTGGGGAGTATTGGATATGCCCGGGTCAGCACCACAGAGCAGAACGCGGACCTGCAGCACGCGGCGTTGAAGGCCGCGGGCTGTCACCGGATCTTCATCGACCATGGCGTGAGTGGATCAAGGGCCAGCCGGCCCGAGCTGGACAAGATGCTCGATCACCTGCGGGACGGTGACGAGGTCGTGGTCTGGAAGCTGGACCGCCTTGGACGCAATACCCGCAACCTGCTGGCCCTCATCGATGATTTGGAGCGCCGGGGCGTGCATTTCCGCAGCGTCACGGAAGGCATCAGCACAACGGGGCCGATGGGCAGAGCCATGCTCACCGTGATGTCGGCGTTCGCCCAGCTCGAGCGCGATCAGCTGGCCGAGCGGACCAGGGCAGGCATGGCAGCAGCCGCAGAACACGGGCGCAAGGCCGGGAGACGGGAAGTCACCGCCGACCACGCGAAGGTCAAGCGTGCACGCGATCTTAAGACTCAAGGGCTGACGCCTGCCGACATCGGGAAGGTCATCGGCGCCAGCCGGGCTACGGTGTACCGCTATCTGCGCATGGAAAGCAATGAGGTGACCTGAGTGAAGCGCATCGCCCCTGACCCGGAGTTCGTGATGATGTACCGGAAGGGCATCCCCACATCAAAGATCGCCGCCCTAGAGGACGTCGCGGAGACTACGGTCCGCTATCATCTGCAGATTGCTGCCCGTGCAGAGCCTGGGATCCGGGACGAACACAAAGCAGCTCTGTCCCCTCCGGCCAGACGCCCCTCCGAGGTCGGCCTGCGCAATCTGGCCGCCGTCATCGCCTTCCACAAATCCGAAGGCAGACTTCCCGTCACCCATGGCAAAACGGCAAAGGAGCGCGCATTGGGTGCGTGGCTGGTGCACCGACGCCGGGAGGCGGCACAAGGGAGCCTCTCCCCCATCTACCGCGAGGCCCTGGCGGTCATCCCCGGATGGGACAAGCCCTCGACGCGGAAGGCCGACGACGAGGCCCGGTGGCAGCAGCGACTTGGGGAACTGCAGAAAATCCGGGTCGCCGGCGGCGACTGGCCGAGGCACCAGAAAACGGACGACATCCACGAACGCACTCTCGGTGTGTGGCTGCACGGGCAGCGGATTGACTACCGTAAGGGCAGGCTGGCCCCTGCCAAGGAGAAGAAGCTGAACGAGGTCTTACCCGGGTGGCGGGAAGGCCGCGGCCACAGGGGCGGTCGCCGTGCCAGCCGAGGTCAAAAACCTTCTGACCCTAGTTCTGACCTGCTTCGATACCGGCAACAGGTTCTGAATAAGAGGTAGCGACCAGACACCCCGTTGTCGACCATCAACCTGCGCGGCTTAGAAAGTTGGTATGAAACGGGTCGTTGTTGAGTGGAATTTTCGTGGAGACACACACCTCCAGAACGATCGTTATCGAACAAGCCGTACTCCACGTTCGAACAGCCCAATGAGGGATCAAATTCGCCCGTCCCCTTTGGCCCCCGAGGACTGCGCCCAAAACGCCTGCTGATCGAGGCCGAGACGAACGTCAACACCGTCCTCGGCGAGACCTTCGACGACGGGCCGTGGCAAGCCAACCCGGCAAGCCTTCCTGCCACCCGCCATGCGTTCATTCATGCATGAATGTACGCATGCATGCGTGCTGGCAGGCCAGCGGGACAGCAGGGCAGCAAGCAAGATGGCACGCAAGCGTGCGCGCGAGTATTCCTGCATTCTGGCGCGCGCGCCCGGCCCGTGCCTCCCCCACCAGCATGGACGACACCGGAAGGTCACAAGACGGGGATCGCGAGAGGCTACGGTGGCCGGGGCGGGGCCGACCAAGCGCGGGCGGGCGGAAGGCGTGGCGGCAGCAAGGGGTAGGTGGCTTCCCGGGCCAGACGGCATGCATTCCTTCCTTCATACATGAATGCATGCGCTCCCACTTTCTTTCCGGAATATATGCTCCGCCTGGGTATGCCAGCTTCCGATGTGCCATTCCGTCTTTCATGCATGAAAGAAAGAAAAACGGAAGGAGTCGGTCCGGCACTGCGAACAGGCATTCATTCATGCTTGAAAGATTGACCTAGCTCCAAAGCTCTAACAGGCTGGCTTGCCTGCTTTCATGAACATTCGGAGCCGCGGCAGTTCTTGGGCCTCCTTGGGTCGACTAATCCCCAATCTCGAAGATCACCCGAGCAGTACGGAAAGGCATGCATTCATTCATGCATGAATGGGCGTGCGGGACATGAAGTCTGGGCCCGGACCGGACAGCATTCACTAAAGCAAGCCAGGTGGCCAGCCAGCTTAGGCGCAGGCATGCAAGCCAGAACGCCAGCATGCATGCCTTCCAGCGTTGTTGTAAGCATTCCCGCATGACGGCAGGCGTGGATTCCTGCCTTCATGCATGAATGCATGGTGGCATTGCAGAGGGCAGGCAAGGATGTAACTTGAGCCTAGCCATCTGGTGATAGGCTCCCGACTCGTTCAGCCCCCTGTCTGATCATCCTCCCAAGACGGCGGTGTCTTGCATCCATTCATGCATGAATGGATGCAAGAAAGACAGGCAGGGGGACTGGAGGACGCCCGAGCCAGCAAGGGAATTAAGCCGTGGCCCTGGTGAGGTAGGGGAGCGGTCGACGTGCCGGTTGGCATCGGCAACGCCCGGCAGGAGAAAACGCAGAATTCGTGCGTGCGTTCTTGCATTCATGCATGAATGGAAGAAATCTGTCATGCCAGTTTGATCACAGCGGGGGAGTGGTCGGCGTGGCTCCTTGTAACGCACACATGCGCCGGGGAAGCTTGAACCTATGCAAACAATCATGGTTTACAGCGAGTCAGGTGGCGCCACCAAGACGACGTCAGCTGTCTCTCTCGCCGCTGTAACTGCCGCCTCGGGACGCAAAGTCGTCCTCGTTGATCTCGACCCGCGTGCCGCCGCAACCAAGTGGATCGGGGTGGAACCGAAGGAGTCTGGCCTCCACGTCGGTGCCATCCTGGGCGACCCGGACCCCGAGGGTTGGGCTGAAGACCTAGCCGTGGAGTCCAGCTGGTTCCCCAACCTCCGCGTCGTTCCGTCTGCCCGCAGCGTCTCCAACCGTGAAGCAGACCGGGCCGATCACGCGGAACTCCGTCTGAAGACATCCCTGACGGGAATCGACGCCGACGTCGTCATCATCGACTGCCCGAACCGTCAGGGGGGGCCGCTCACTCTCTCCGCGCTCAACGCAGCGGACACCATCGTGTACGCCGCCGGCGCCACGGTGGACGGTGTCGATGGGGTAGCGGGTGCCCGCCGCAGCGTTGAACAGTTCCGCACCTCACGCAAGCGCATGGGAGCGCCCGACAACCTCCATGAAGCCGGCATCATCGTCGGCGCCGTTGCCTCCACCGTCATGTCCAGAATCGCGGTCGCCAGCATCGAGGAGCTGCGCGAAACCGCGATGCTGCTCACCCCGCTGGTCCCGCACCGTACCATCGTCCAAGAGATGCGCATGACCCAGGAGTGGTACGGGGAGTACCGCAAAGGCCTGCCGGTAGTAGAGGCCTACACCGAGCTGATGAAAGAGATCATCCGATGACCGAGGCAAGCGTAATCAAAGACCGACCGGCACAGCTGCGGCGCAGGCCCCGGCCCGCGCCGGATGAGACGGTGGACCCTGTCGACTACAACCCGGCAACGCATACCCCGGCAGCTCCGGCGGCCGCCCCGGTCCAGGCTGCGGCCACCCCCGTCAGTGGGGAAGGGGAGAAGGATCCGGCCGAGGAAGCAGCGCCGGCTGCGGTTCGCACTCCCGCGGCAGAGCCCGTCACAGCGCCAGAGCCCGTCTCAGCGCCAGAGCCAGAGGCTGCATTGGAGGCGTCGATCCAGGAAATACCTGCCCAGGCTGCACCTGCAGCGGTCGCGGTTCCCTTCGAGTCGCCGGCACCTGCTCCTGCCCGCCAGGCGTCCAGAGCGTCGAAGGCCAAAGCGACTACAAACAAGAAGTCCCAGCGCCGCGAGGTCACCTTCCCGCTTAGCACCCGCGTGTCCCAGGAGATCCTGGATCTGCTCTACGACGCCCAAGAAAACGAGGGCGTCACCCTGCGAGACGCGATCGAGCAGGGTGTCCGGATGCGCTGGGGTTCAAACCGCTAACCCGCATTTCCCCTGGCCATGCTTTCTTGCATTCATTCATGCATGAAAGCATGGCCTCCCTTTGCCCGGGGGATGAGTCAGGCCGATTGTCTGAAGGCCATGTCGGACAGTGACCACTCATCGGGCGGTCCCTCGAACATTTCCCACGGGTAGTCCTCACCGGGGGAGAGGAGCTCGGCGACGGTGGTGACGTTCTTGGCCAGCCACTCCCGCCAGATGATCCGGTCTGTCCGGTACCTCTGCACCTGCGCCGCCACTGCCTCCAGGACTCCAAACTGTTCCGCGAGCTGTCTCAATGACGTCGCCGTAATGACCGACCAGGCCCTGCGAACGTCGCGAGCCACCAGGTTCCATGCCGTAAGAACTTCGAGGGCCTCGTGCACCGCTGACCTCGATAGACGCGTGGCACGGACAATTTCCGATGTCGGCATGGCGGGGGAGTGCTCCAGGGCCTCGTAGACAAAGGCGGCCGGCAGTCCCAGCTCCCGGAACACCGGGCGCAGGGCGTGGATCTTTCCCTTCTGCCACGTCGCATCTTCGGCGGCAGTCTTCAGCTCTTCGGGCACGGTCAGCATGTACAGATCGCCTTTGGTCCCACGAGCTTCTTCCACCAGCGTGACCAGGGGATCCTTCTCAGCACGCAGCTCCCTCAAGTGGAGACCCACGGTGGTGTGGTCAAGGCCGGTGGCCACGGCGATAGACCGGACGCCGAATTCGATGAACCGGGAAGCTGTCATGTGGGCTGCCTCCCCCACTGCCCGTAGCACCATTCGGCGTGCCATTCCCGTCTTGGATGCCTGGTAGTTCACCTCCCTGATCCTGAGTGCACTACGCCAGGTCCGGATGAACCGTTGCTCTGCATCGGGATTTGAATTTGAGGAGGAACCCTTTACCCCTCCCCCCTGTGTATTTGGCTGGCTTGTGGGGGATTTGCGGACATTGTTATTCGGATCGTTTTTGGCCTCATTTTTGCTGAGGTAGCTAAGGGCGCTCATCCAGTCGCGGCGCAGGGACGGGAGCCGGTGACGGGCTGCGTACCGGGCGTAGAAGGAGGCGAGCCCGGGCCAGGTTCCCTGGAGCATACGGCGTTCAACATCGACCAGCTCGAGGCCGGCGGCCGCCGCGGACAGGATGACGGCCTGGCGTGCTTCGGAGTCCGAGGCGTACTGGTTGGTGTCGTACAGTCCGGTCTGGGCGAGCACCTGCATTGCCCGGGACATGCGTCCGGCGGGCTGGTCGATGACCGGTGCGTCCGGGGTTGCGGGGGTGAAGGTTTCTTCCTGCCGGAGGGCCCGGACAGCCTTGATCTCTGCGGCTAGGTCCTTGGTCATGGCGGTCCAAACGGCGGCGCTGTTGGGCCGGCGGGCGATGTCGTAGGCCATGGAGAGGCTCATTGCCAGTTCCTGGTGGCCGCCGCGTTTGTGCGGTGAGCCGGGTGTTCGCATGCAGCCGTGGAGCATGTTTTGGTGCGGGGTCTTGTCCAGGGTCCGGTACCGGGTGCCCAGCGCCTCGACAAGATCACGCGCTTCGGAGAAGGTGACCCGCTGCGCCAGTGGGATGTAGACGTGGCGGCCGCCGTTGGGCGAGTAGTCCTCAATCCAGCGCGCCCCGACCGAGTGCAGCCAGGTCTGGACGGCACGGACATCGGCCTGGACCCAATCCGGTCCGGCTACCGAGGAGTCGAAGTCGAGGAAGATCGCAGCGCAGGTGCCGTCCTTGCCGAAGATCCGAACCGCGGCGGGAACCGAAGGAAGTACGTCGGTGAGATTTCGTTCATGTTTTTGTGGATAGCTCTTGCCGGCGTCCTTTGAAAGCCGGACCCGGGGCTGACCCGCGAGAACGGGTGCGAGGGCGGCCCATGCTTCGGCGGGCGAGCCCGTTGAGAGGTTGCGCGACACGCCAGAGAGAGGTATGGCTGGCGACGCACATGGGTGTCCATGTACGATGGGAACAATCCTTTCGGGGAGAGTTGCTGTGAGAGGCAATGAAAAGGGGCCGATCTTGGCGGATCGGTTTTTTACACAAATGAAGCCCTGGAAAGGACTTCCAAACGATTCGCGAACTGTTCGCCGGCAAGCATCCCAGTGCGTGAATCAGAAGCTTCGAAGGCCCGCCTCGTGCGGGCCTTCAACTTTTAAGAAGCTAAGCGGCCAAGCGGCAACTCCTCTTGCTGAACGATTGCGTGAAGTCGGGTGTTGGCCAAGCGTTCTTCGACCACGTCGGACAGCCAGTCGCTGACGTACTGGTAACCCTCCGCTTTTGCAATTTCCTCCATTGCATCGGCTTTCGGGGTAGCGATGCGGAATCCGACAAATTTGCGGTCGCCTTTGGAGCGCCTGCCTGTACGAGTAGCTGGAGCCATCATCCCTGTCCTTTGAACTATGGCAACCGTGGCTGCCTTTACTTCAATAGAGTGGTCGAGCCGAATTCCTTGTGGCTCTAAGGAGTGAAATTTTGGGCTTCAAGCTCCTCTGAAACTGAAACTACCACCGGGGACTTCCATGCTTCGGTATTGAAACAGAAACAGTTCCCGGCGTGTTGAAACGGAAACAGTCATGCGCACCCCGGCGGTTGCCCACGCGCTGGCCGGGCACGAAGTACATGAAGGCACCTGCAACACGTCCTTAGGGTCGGAAAGTCTTTCATCCCGATGACATGGTGGTGACGCGGACTCTCCGCTGGTGGCTCCTGGGACCCAGCAGTCCGGCATGGGCCCTTCGCTGCCTTTGCCACGGGCTGCACCTGTGTTCTGTCCCAACGCAAGGTTGCACTGTCCTCGCATCCTCCTTCCGCGCTCTACATGTAATTGATGACTGCAACCGTGAAATTCTCTAGTGGTCAAAGACCATGCAAGCGACAGACTACATACATGCTTCGCACATGAACAACTCATTGCCTATACCCGCCGGAAGTCATCGGGTAACATTTTGTGTCAGCTGCCGCCTGCTTTGTGTGGCGGTCTACACGAGTTGCTGAGCTTGGCTAAGGAGCTGTAAAGATGGCAAATGGGGGCCGCAGCGTGTTTCTTACGCAGCAACAGAAGAAAGAGCGGCTGGCGGATCGCATGGGCATCCTGGTGGATATCTGGGAGTCCGATCACAACACTGCGCTCACGTACCCCCATGTGGAAGAAGCACTCTCCGCTCACGGAATCCAGCTGTCTCGGACACGGTGGTCCTACTTGATCAATGGCAGCGGCAGCCTGGTGACAGATCAGGAACTGCTGAAGGGCATAGCAGAGTACGTCTTTGCCGTACCCGCCAGTTATCTGTGCGATCTCAACAGCGAGACTCCCCCGGAAGTAGAAGCGCGCATGGAGTTCCTTGTCCAGATGCGCAAGCTCAAGGTAAAGAACTTTGCCGCAAGAAACCTGGGGGCCACCTCGCCCGAGATGCTGAAGACGATCACCAGGATCATCGATGGATCGATGAACGGCGAAGAGGAAGACTGAATGAGCCTCCCGCCGGTCGCAGAAATGGTCCAGGAGCTATGTGGAGACGGTACAACGTCGATGGAGGAAGTTGTCGAGCGCTTGACCGTGATGTGTGAGAAGCCGATCAATCTGGTCGAGTACAAAGAGTCCTGGGGTGCGTTGACGGCCTTCAAAGCTGAGTTTGAAGATCGCATAAACGTTTACTTCCCGCCGCAGAAGTCGCAGCAGTACAAACTTCATTGCATCTATCACGAGCTTGGGCACATCTATTTGGAGAGCTTTCGGACTTGCTTGGCTCTGCCGGATCTCTCGGAGGAGATGCTGCGGGAAACTGCGGATGCAATCAGTATCACTTGTCGGTCTGTTCCGAATCATCCTGTCGAACGCTGGGTAGAGGAGTTCGCTTTCGAGATGTCGAAAAAGACCCGCACACGCAGCTCGTTCGAGCCTGAGCCTTTCCTCTAGACCATGAAACTGCTGCTCTTTGCGCTGCTGACTGCCCTATGCCTCCTTCGAATCCCCTCAGTGGTCAAGGCGGCGGAAGCCCGGGCGTCGTGGGTAGCATCGGTGTTCGGCGTCGCGGCGCTCTATGTCCTGGGAACTGTTACACCGCTAGCGACCATCGACAGCTATCTCGGTGGCGTCAACGTGACGAACCTACTTCAAGCCATCTTCGCGCTACTGGCGATCTTCTTCTTCAACGACAGCGTGCGGCGGTTAGCGAACGTACCAGTCAGGTGGACTTACTACGCTCCGTTGCTGAGCATTCCCATCATGATTGTCGGCTTCGCCCTAATTAAGGACAAAGCTCCAACCTCGGCGGACTTCATTGATTCCCGCATGGACCAGCTCGCGACTGCCACGTACAGCGGCACCTACATGCTCGCGTTGCTGTTCACCGTGCTCAGGATCATCTACATGCTTCGGCACAAGGCGAGGGGCCTGTACGCAACATTCTCAGCGGGCCTGCTCGTGGTTGCGGCGGCTTGCTCGTGCCACATCACGTACGTACTGCTCTTCCATTTCTCGCCCTGGCATACCTTCGCAGAGGCAATCGGAGCTTGGTTTGACCGTCTTTTCTACGCCGGCCTCTCGGTGACGGCCGCGGGGTGGCTGATTCTCTTCCTGTCGAAGCAGCTGCCGAAGTTGCGGCTCTGGATGATCGATGCGCTCTGGCTGACTGCGTTGAGGATCAGGGTCAATGCAGATCACTCCCGAGTCAGTCCGGCTAGGGACCTTTTCAATGAAACGCTCGAAAACGGGGTCTACAAAAGCCTCATTGTTCTGCACAACTACCAGCGGGGGAACATGACGACATTCCCGGAGCCTGTCCAGGGCAGAATAAGCCAAATTGAGGCCAAGCTAGACGCGCAGACTTAGCCTTGCTCAGTCAAGATCGTTTTGCTGATCCAGCTCGTGAGTTCATTGGTGAAAGCACGAGGAGAGGCATTCCACTCTTGGGTATGGTGCGCCTCGGGTAGGGGAATCAGGGTGACGGTGTCAGGATTCGCGCGTTGGAACGCCACCGAGAACTCCCAGGGAACCTCTTGATCTGCGCTGGAGTGCAAGACCAGCGTCGGGACTGCCACCCGGTTAGGTACATCGACCCATTCAAGTGCATCGAAATCGATCGGTTCCTCCAGCCCGAGCATCCTCGCGAACGGGGGGGCCTGCAACAGGCACATGACAAGGCCGGCCCCTACCGTCGGCACCCCTGCCCGCGCCGCCCCCGCTGTGATGGTCTTACGCCAGCTCGTGACCGGCCCTACCAGGACGACCCCGACAATCCGGTCCCGGTAAGTGCTGCGCTCCGCTGTGAGCAGGGCAATGGTCCCACCCATTGACCAGCCCGAGAGGATGATTCGCTTCGCTCCATGAGCCACGGCGTAGGCCACAGCGCTTTCCACATCACGCCATTCGGTTTGCCCAAGGTGGCTCGATTCGGCCTGCGGTGGGCTGACCTCTTGGTCACTCCGGAATGACGGAACCAAGGAGGTAAATCCCAAGGGACCGAAAGCGTGGACGTCCCGGAACATGATCGAGCGGTCGGTCCAGCTGCCATGGATATGGATCACCCATGTGTCTGTCTTCTTTCTTTCGAACAACCACGCGGGCGCCACGCCGTAGACGGTGGGGATGTGCACCTCTTCAAACCGTCCGGCCACAGCAGAGGGTTCAAAGAACACATCGGGGGTCCAATCGACCAGGGGCCCCAAGGACGCCGGCCCCGAGCCCGAGGGATGGATCCGCCGCTCCACGTACTTTCGATCCTCATCGATCAGCGTGACCTCACCGACTCTCGTGTAGCGCTCTGCCACAGGGTCGAACACGCCAAAGTCGCCAAGGGCTTTCGTGTAGTCGTCCAAATCGATGCGGACTCTGCGTCCATCATCTGTCAGTTCGGCACGACGGTAGTCCTTTGGTCCCCGTTTAACGATCTTGCGGGCCATGACAACCGCGAATCCAGAAAGGGCGGCCGCCGGTACAAGGAACGCCAAGCCGGCCAGTCGGCGAGGTGTCGTCAGCATTGGGTGTCACCCTTCAGTGCCGAGCCAGGGAAGAGGAACGGAGCCCAATCATCGTAACGTTCCCTTAGCGTGCCAGATATGAACATGCCCACTACAAGCGTTGTACGTGTTCACTACATGCATGTATCGTTGTGGTCGAGCCAGTCGACAGCTGAGGCTCAAAGGGGGATCCACATGCAACGGAAGTCGCTTGGCCTCGTGGCGCTGATCGTGGTCCCCGGCCTCTTGTTCGGGCTGGTTTTCTCCATACTCTTGCTTATTGCCCCAGCGAAGTCCGCTGCTGGCGACTGCGGTCAGACCGTCTCAGTGGCTATCAACGGCGACACCAAAGTCGATGGCTATTCTCAGGAGCAGTTGAAGAATGCTGCGGCGATCCTGGGCGCCGGCAAGGCCTTGGATCTGCCCGTGAAGGGTCAAATGATCAGCGTCATGGTTGCCCTGGGGGAGTCCGGGCTGCGTGCTCTCGACTACGGCGATGGTGCCGGCCCGGATTCCCGGGGGTTGTTCCAGCAACGCGACAACGGCGCGTGGGGTTCCTACGCAGACCGCATGGACCCGACCATCAGCGCCACAAACTTCATCAAGGCGCTGCAGAAGGTGGACGGCTGGGAGCTGTTGGAACCCACCATTGCCGGGAACAAGGTCCAGCGCAACGCTGACCCGTACCACTACCAGCGGTACTGGCCCGAGGCAGTGAAACTCGTCCAGGCGCTCTCTGACGGCCAATTCTCACTGGAAGGCAGCGGCTGCGCCATCCTAGGACAGTCCGGCGCCGGGGATGACTACCCGTGGAAGAACTTACCGACCTGGATGCAGGCCGGAACAGGTGCAGCGGCGTCGCCGCTCGGCATGTTCTACCGCGAATGCGTGGACTTTGCCCTGTGGCGGGTGAACCAGCAGATGGGGTCCGCCGGCGCACCGTTCAAGTTCCTCAACGGCACCTTCCGCCCCGACGGGCAGGGCCTGGGTTCCGCGCTGACTTGGAAGGCCGGCTGGGACGCCAAAGGCTGGGCCACGGGCAAAACGCCTCGGGTGGGCGCGGTCGTCTGGTACGCACCCGGGGCAGGGGGAGCGGACCCAACCTACGGTCACGTCGCCGTGGTCAAGGAAGTCAAGGACAACGGGACCTACGTCGAAGAGGGCTACAACGGCAACCCGCCCCCGGATGACCACAACTACTACACCCGGACCGTCAGCAGCGACGTCCCTTCAGCTTTCCTGTACCTGCCCACCCAAGAGGAGAAAAAGTGAAGAAGCCCCTGGCCCTCATCGCAGTAGCCCTGCTCTGCGCCGCGTGCGCACCGGCAGCAAACACCACGCCTGCACCGGCAGAATCGACCGCCACGCCTTCAGCGCCCGTTTCGCTGAGCGCAAGCAGCGGCCCGCAGGCTCCCGGGGGTACGGTCCCGGCCACGATCGGCATTACCTGGGATCAGGCCAGCAAGGACGCGGCTGTTGACGTCGCTGAAAAGGCCATGGCGGACTTTGCCCGCCCTGGTGTGGAGGAAACGCAGTGGGCTAACGATCTTGCCCGCTGGCTGACGCCAAAGACCACTGCCGATTACTCGGCTGTTGACCCGGCCAACATTCCCGCCAGCCGCGTCACCGGCCCGGCCACGCTGAGCGTCGATGAAGCCAACGGCTACGGCGTCAAGGCAGATGTACCGACTGACGCCGGGACGTACAGGGTGCAGCTGCTCCGCACGGGCGAGGAAGCGCCGTGGAAGGTCACCCGCTTAACGACCCCCTCGTCCTAAGCGCCGGAACTGTCCATCTCACACACGTAAAGGAAGTAGCCCATGAGCACCACATCAACCGAGGTCCTGGCCTTTCCCAACATCAGGGCCATCGTCCGTGACAACGGAACGGCTGAGGTCGTCGTCGCGGGTAACTCCCGCATCGTCCCCGCCGGGGAGTCCCTGCAGGATCTTCGCAACAACGCCATGGCCCTCGTCGTGGGCGAGGCGCAGACACTGAACCGTCCCGTCAGGGTCCAGATCGAGGATCCCGAAGGGCACGGTGAACTGATCGTGCACCCGGACAACAGGATCGAATCCGTCTCCTACGAGCCACGCCCCGCCCGACGCCGGGCAGAAGCATCCGGGCCCACGTCAGAGAGGGCAGCTCCGGCCGTCATTGATACCGTTCCGGCCCCTTCGCCTGAGCCTGTTGCCGCACCGGCCGAACCGGCGGTTGCCATCGCAGCCGCGGTGGACCGCCAGCAGTGGCCGCCGAATCCCGTTGCGTCAGAGACCACGGCCGCGCCGGACACCTCGGACCCGGAGACGGCAGTGTTAACGGAGGAACGGCCGGCGACCCGGCGCAGTTTGAATGAAACCTCGTTCCTGGTCAGCGCCCCCGTCCTGGAGCCGGCCACACAGGGCTGGCGGGGTGCGCTCACGCGCCTTGGCTTCCGGATGGCCCCGTCCGCCGAAGAACTCTCCGAGCGGGAGGATATCCGCATGGTTAGCCAGCACTGGCCCGGTCCCCGGACCATCGCCGTGGTCAACCGCAAGGGCGGGGCGAACAAGACCCCCACGGTCGTCATGCTCTCGGCCATCCTCGCCCGTTACAGCGGGGCCGCGACGGTCGCCTGGGACAACAACGAATCCCAAGGCACCCTAGGCTGGCGGACCGAAAAGGGCGCCCACGACCGCAGCGTCCTGGACCTGATCGATTCCTCGACCGAACTGCTCTCACCGTCCACGAACGCCGCCGAAATCGCCAAGTACGTCCACCACCAAACGGCCGACAAGTTCGACGTCCTGCGCTCGGACGAAAACGAAGAAGGCGACCACGAAGTCACCGCCGAGGAAGTCGACATCGCCCACCAGGTCCTCACCCGCTACTACCGACTGGTGGTCATGGACTCGGGCAACACCGCCCGCGCAGCGAACTGGCGCCGGATGATCCACCACACCAACCAGCTCGTCGTACCGGTGACTGCCATTGAAGACCGCGCAGAAGCTGCCCGGCTGACGCTGCAGACCCTCGAATCCCGTGGTGGCCACGATGCTGAACTGGCCCGCAACGCCGTTGTCATCGTCTCCGAATCCACCGACGCCAAGCGGGCCATGTCAGGGGACGCCTTGAAGCGGGCCAAGGACGAGGCCCAGCGGATCGCGGACGGCTTTGAACCGTTCGTCCGGGCCGTCGTCCGGATTCCCTACGATCCGGCGCTGGTCAACGGCCCCATCCGCTATGAAGCCCTCCAGCCTGCCACCCAGCGCGCATGGCTGGCGGCCGCGGCCGCCGTCGCCAAAGGCTTGTAAACCCACCCATCATCCGGACTTTCGAAAGGAGGAACCATGCAACAGACCCTGAACCCCTGGATCACCAGCCCCACTACCGACATCTCGGAAGAGGAAACACTGGGTACGTACATGCCGCCGGCAGTCATCAGTGCACCTCTGAAGGGAATGGTCGAACCCGACGCAGCGGACAGACTGGCCCGCCGCACCATGAGCGGTTCCGCCGCATTGTGGATTATCGGCGCACATGGGGGAGCAGGCGAAAGCAGAATCGCGGACCTCCTTGGGGCACGCGCCACCAATCACTGTTGGCCCGTCCTCCAGGACGGAAGCGAGCCGCGGGTGCTGCTGGTCTGCCGCTCAGACATGCGCGGCCTCACAGCCGCAAGGAGCGCCCTGACCCAATGGGTGTCAGGAGCCGCACCGAAAGCTGACCTGCTCGGCCTCGTGATCCTGGCGGACGCACCGGGAAAGACCCCCAAAGCGCTGCGTGACTTCGCCACCATCGTCGGCGGGGGAGCGCCCCGGCTCTGGACCCTGCCTTGGGTCGAGGCATGGCGGCTGGGAAACGACACGGTCCCGACCCGCGAATTTCAACGCTTCATTACTGACATAGCCACCTTGGCTGCCGACACATCAAACACCGCTTACTGAAAGGTCTCACCATGAACTACTTCTCCGCACTTGCAACCGGCGTCATCCCCAACCCCACTCCGACCATCCCTGCAGAGGCAGACGGGCTACTCCTGGTCCTGAACTGGGCCTCCGGCATCGGCCTGGTTCTGGGCGTCTTGGGCGTCATCATCGTCGGCATCGGCATGGTCATCCAGCTGCAGCGCGGTGAAGGCGCACAGGCTATTGGCAAACTCGGCTGGGTCCTCCTGGGCTGCATCATCATTACCGGTGCCGCCGGTATCGTCCGCGCCTTCGTCTAAGCCAGCACCAACAACGGGAGGTTCACCATGAGCCAGTCAACAGAGAGCACCACCGAAAGCAATCCGTTCACCAAGCCCGGGTTCATTATTGCTGCCGCGCTGGTGGTTGCGCTGATCGCAGCAACCATCGTGATCTTCCTTCTCCCCAAAGGACAGGGAAACGCACAGCCAGCCCCTGCCCCGACAGAAACCAACAGCTCAGCCATTGTCAGCCCCAGTGCTTCAGCTGGGGCTGACAAGAGCGTCTGCGGGCTTCCCGGCAGCAATGAACCAACGCTTGGAACTGCGCCTCAGTCCAAGTGGGAGCTTCTAGGAACCATGGCGGTTCCCACAGATCCGTCAACAGCAGGTCCTGGAACAGTGGGCACGGATGGGCTCAGGTCATGCTTTGCCCAGTCCCCGACAGGGGCTCTCTACGCGACGGCAAACATGTGGGCTTCATCGTTCAATGGCTATGCAAAGCAGCTTTACCTGGAGCTTTCAGCTGACAGCCCCTCTCGGGACAAAGCGGTTCAGGCCATCAAGGAAGGCAAGGACGTCGGGGGCGGGACCTCACCCAAGGTTCAGATCGCCGGTTTCATGATCCATTCGTACACCTCCGAAGCAGCAGTCGTGGAGCTGGCTTTCAAGACTGCAGATGGCGGATACGGTGCTATCTCAACGTCGCTGTTGTGGGAGGACGGCGATTGGAAACTCGATATCCCGCCCGCGGGCGGTGGAGCGGTTCGCCAGATCAGTGATCTGAGTTCGTTCCTCCCTTGGGCCGGCGTCTGACATGGCAGAAAAGGAATGCCAAGCCTGGGACATGTATTGCTTGGGCGAACAGAGCCTCGGCAACGTTGCTGCGGGGATCGCGGACGATGCAATCGAAAATCTTGCCAAGGCCATCATGGACGGCATGAGCCAGATGGTGACGACTCTGTCTACCTTCTGGGTTTCGATGCCCACGGTGAACCTGATCAGCGAGGACAGGACTGGGCCAAGTCCCGTGGTGTCGATAGTCAACAGCGAGCTGATGACTTGGACGCTGACACTGGCGGTCCTCGCCGTCATCATCGGCGGCATCCGGATGATCTGGGAACAGCGCGGGGCACCGCTAAAGGATCTGCTCCGTTCGCTGCTCACCCTCACCCTGGTGTCCGGCCTTGGCCTGGGAGTCATCTCTATTTTGGTCATTGCCGCAGATACTTTTTCGGCCGCCATCATTGAGCGTTCCACGGACGGGAAGGGATTTGCTCAGTCGATGAGCATCCTTGTCATGACCGGCCAGACGGAGGTTGGGGTATTCATCCTCATCGTCCTGGGCCTGGTCGGGTTGATTGCTTCACTGGTCCAGATCGTCCTGATGGTGGTCCGCAGCGGCATGTTGGTAATCCTGGCGGGCATTCTGCCCACCACAGCCGCGTTCACGAACACGGAGATGGGCCGGCAGTGGTTCCAAAAAGCAGTGGGTTGGACCATCGCGTTCATTCTTTACAAGCCCGCGGCAGCCATCGTGTACTCGGTCGCTTTCCTTTTGATGGGCAACACCAGCGGGAAGGACGCCCTGGTCGGCTCTATCACGGGGTTCACGTTGATGCTCGTTGCCCTATTCGCACTTCCGGCATTAATGCGGTTCGTCACGCCGATGGTTGGTGCCGTTGCCTCGGGCAGCGGCGCTGCAGCCGGGGCTGCCGTTGGTGCGATGGCCACCGGTGCCGTGTCCCTGGGCCGCGGCGGCAGCGGACGAGGCAATGCCGCGCCAATCCCCGCGACACCAAGCACTACGGCCAGTACGCAGAGCACTTCCGCCGGCGCTTCGCCGAAAGGCAGTGACGGAGCGTCTGGTCCCCGAGGCGGCGGAGGTCAGCCCACCCCCGGTGTTACGGGTCCGGGCGGAGCCGCTGGCGCTTCGGCCGCAGGCAAAGCAGGCTCCGCAGGAGCAGCGGCTGGGGCAAGTGGCGGGGCAGGAGCTGCTGGCCCGACCGGCATGGCTCTAGCAGCCGGGGCACAGGTGGCGACCAAGACGTCGCAGGCAATCGAAAAGACCGCGCAGGATTCAACCGGGGAGGGCCCCAGTGGCAGCAATTAACATCGAATACAAGGAACCGTCCTACGGCAACTGGCGCGTGCCGCGCTCCGCCGGTTTAGGCAACCTCGGTGCCATTGGCACCGGCATTGTGATGGCCGGGCTGTTGCTGGGAATCACCACCTTCGCTATCTGGGGCCTGTTCCCGGGCCTCGCTGTCCTCGCCGTTGCCGGGGCCAGCGCCCTGCTGCTGACAGTCAAGGACAAGCACGGCCAGTCCGTCGTAGACCGCTTCGGCACCCGCATGACCTTCCGGCTCTCCAAGTCTTCCGGAACGAACCTCTACCGCTCCGGCCCCCTGGGAGTGACCGAGTGGGGCATGTACCAGATCCCCGGCCTGGCCGCGAAGTCCACCCTGTACGAGTTCACAGACTCCTACAAACGCCCGTTCGCCATGCTGCACGTGCCGGCCACCAGCCACTTCACCGTCATCTTCTCCACCGAACCCGACGGGGCCTCCCTGGTGGACCCTGAGCAGGTCGACGCATGGGTCGCTAACTGGGGCGGCTGGCTCGCCGGCCTTGCCGACGAAGCCGGACTGGACGCCGCGGCCGTCACCGTCGAGACCGCACCCGATTCCGGGTACCGGCTCCGGAACGAAGTCGAAATGAACATCGACCCGAACGCACCCGAATTCGCACAGGCCATTTTGCGCGAGGTCGTAAACACCTACCCGGAAGGATCAGCCACGGTCCGTGCGTGGGTGTCCCTGACCTTCAACGCCTCCCTGCGCGCCGGGTCAAAGAAGCGCACGCCCGAAGACGTCGCCCGGGACCTCGCCTCCCGGATCCCCGGCCTGTCAGCCCGGCTGCAGTCCACCGGTGCCGGTATCGCCCGGCCGATGTCCGCGCAGGAACTCTGCGAGGTCGTCCGCATCGCCTACGACCCGCCTGCAGCGTTGATCATTGATGAAGCCCACGCCGCCGGCTCCCCGGTCTCCCTGACCTGGGGTGAGGTCGGCCCCACCGCTACCCAGGCGAACTGGGAGGACTACCGCCACGATTCCGCGTTCTCGGTTTCCTGGACCATGACGGGTGCGCCGCGGGGTTCGGTGAACTCCTCGGTTCTGTCCCGGCTGCTGGCCCCGCACGGGGACATTGACCGCAAACGCGTCTCGCTGCTCTACCGTCCGATGGATTCCGCCAAGGCCGCCACCGTGGTCGAGCGGGACCAGAACAACGCAAACGTCCGCATCACCTCCGGAACCCGGCCCAGCGCCCGCGCGCTGGTCGATGCCCGCTCCGCAGTGCAGACCGCCCAGGAAGAAGCCCGCGGCGCCGGCCTGGTGAACTTCGGCATGGTCGTCACCGCCACCGTGACCGACAAAGAACGGCTGCCTGATGCCGTGGCCGCCATCGAACAGACCTCCGGCACCGCCCGGGTGCTGTTGCGCCGCGCCTACGGCGCGCAGGACACCGCCTTCGCCGCCTCATTGCCGCTGGGCCTGGTCCTGCCCAAGCACAGCATGGTGCCCTCCGAAATCAAGGACGCGCTCTAATGGCCTTCAAAGACCTTTTGACGTCAATGACAGTAAAGCCAGCAAAGACATCAAAGGGAGTGCCAAAGAGCAAGGCTGAGAAGCAGCCTGGCGAGGCCGGGCCGGGTGCCCGTGGCTGGTCCGGACCTGGCGGGGGCATGGCCCAGCTCGTCCCGTCCGTGAAGGAGTACCGGGGAACCACTGTCCAGGTCTGCGGCCTGTGGCCGTTTTCCTCAGGTGCGTCCTCGCCCATGATCGGCGTCCCACTCGGCCGTCACGAGGAAACCCAGGCCACGGTCTGCTGCGACCCGATCAGCTGGTTCCAGCGCGCACGCCTCATCTCCAACCCTTCCGCTTTCATCCTCGGCAAACCCGGGCTGGGCAAGTCCACCCTCGTCCGGCGCATGTTCCTGGGCCTTGCCGCCCAAGGCGTTAACCCGCTGGTCCTCGGGGACCTGAAAGGCGAGCACGTCAAAGCCGTCGAAGCCCTCGGCGGGCAGGTCATCAAGCTCGGCCGCGGCGTCGGCTACCTGAACATCCTCGACCCGGGCCAGGCCGTCGAGGTCGCCCAGCTCCTCGAGGACCACGGCCACCACGAAGCCGCCACCCGGGTCCGGGCCGACGCCCACGGCCGCCGCCTGAACATGGTCATCTCCCTCATCACCATCAGCCGGAACAACCCTCCCACCGACCAGGAACAAACCATCCTGGACCGGGCCCTGCGGGTCCTCGATGACCGGTTCGACGGCATCCCAGTCCTGAAAGACCTCCTGGACGTCATCGTCTCCGCCCCGGACGAGCTGCGGCAGGTCGCGCTGGACCGTGGCGACATGAACATCTACCTGCAGGAAACCCGGGCGCTGGAAGCCACCCTGCTGGGCCTGACCGGGGGAGGGAAGCTGGGCGAAATCTTCTCCCGGCAAACCACCAACCCCATGAAGCGGGACCGCGCCGTCGTCTTCGACGTCTCCAGCATCGACGAAACCGAAACCGACCTCCAGGCCGCCGTTCTGCTCGCGTGCTGGTCCTACGGCTTCGGCACCGTCAACGTCGCCAACGCCCTGGCCGACGCTGGCCTGGAACCGCGCCGGAACTACTTCGTGGTCCTGGACGAGCTATGGCGGGCGCTGCGCTCCGGCAAGGGCATGGTCGACCGGGTCGACGCCCTCACCCGCCTGAACCGGTCCGTGGGCGTCGGGCAGATCATGATTTCCCACACCATGTCCGACCTGCTGGCACTGCCGGCAGAAGAGGACCGGATGAAGGCCCGCGGCTTCGTCGAACGCTCCGGCATGGTGATCTGCGGCGGCCTGCCGGCCTCGGAGATGCCGCTGCTGACCTCCGCGATTCCCCTCTCCCGGCAGGAGCAGCAAAAGCTCATCTCCTGGCAGGACCCGCCCGCCTGGGACTCCCGCGGCCTCGACGTCGACCCCCCGGGCCGGGGCAAGTTCCTCATCAAGGTCGGCGGCCGCCCGGGAATCCCCGTCCAGATCGGGCTGACCTCCATTGAGAAGAACGACGGATTGAACGACACCGACACGCGCTGGCACGCGCCGGCTGAAACGCTCATGGACCCGGCAGCACCAACGCTGCCCACTGAAGGAGGCGGGCTGTGAGTGCACCGAACCGCAAAGGAATCGGCCTCGAAGATGCCCTGCTGGTCTGGCTGGCAATCGGCGCCATCGTCGTCTTCGGCGGCGGCACCTACGCCGCCGCGCACCTCGGGTCCTGGATGGCAGGAATCGCCGCCCCGCCTGCCCACCCCATCGACCTGGTCGCCGGGTTGATCAAGGGCAAGGTGCCCTGGCCAACCCAAGCCACAGTCGCGGCGTGCCTTATGGCCGGTGTAGTCCTGGCGCTGGCCGTGGTCGTGCTGGTTGCGTGGCGGAAAGGTGCGTCCAAGCGCGCCCGTGTCGATAAGGCCGCCCGCTACCTGGGCCGCGGCAAGTCCCTGGCCGCATTCACCGAAAAAGGAGCCGCAGCAACCGCCGAGCGGCTCGGCGTGAAAGACAACCCCGGGATCGTCGTCGGCAAGGTGGTCTCCACCGGTCAAAAGTTCATCCAGTCCTGGGAAGACCTCAGCCTCGATATCTGGGGACCACGAACAGGTAAATCCACCTCCCGCGTCATGCCCGCCATCCTGGACGCACCAGGTGCCGTGGTCTCAACCTCGAACAAGCGCGACGTCGTGGACGGCACCCGCGGCGTCCGCGAGGCTACGGCCACGGTGTGGGTCTTCGATCCGCAGAAGATCGCCCAGGAAGAACCGGACTGGTGGTGGAACCCGCTCTCCTACGTCACCGACGAAGAAAAGGCGTACAAGCTCACCCAGCACTTCTCGGTCGGTTCCCGGGTGCCCGGGTCGAAGCCCGACGCCTACTTCGATCCCAAGGCCGAGGACATTCTCTCCTCGTACTTCCTCGCGGCCGCACTCGGCGGGTTGCCGATCACGCAGGTCTACCTGTGGGTGACGGAACAGGTCAGCCAGGAACCCATCGAAATCCTCCGGGAACATGACTACGAGCTGCAGTACAAGGGCCTGGAATCCACGCTAAAGCTGGCTGACAAGCAGCGCGACGGTATCTTCGGCACCGCCGAGAAGATGATCCAGTGCCTCAAGAGCAGGAACACGCTCCGCTGGGTCGCCCCGACCCGCGGCGCAAGCGTGGCCAGTGATGCCCGCCGGCAGTTCGACCCGCACGCCTTCGCTGCCTCACAGGAGACGATCTACATCCTCTCCAAGGAAGGGGCCGGCTCAGCCGCCCCGCTCACCACCGCACTGACCGTGGCCATCGCTGAGGCCATGGAGGAACGCGCCGAACGCAGCGGCGGCCGACTGCCCAAACCTGCACTGTTCGCCCTGGACGAGCTGGCAAACGTGGTCCGCTGGGCCGCCCTGCCGGACCAGTTCAGCCACTACGGCTCCAAAGGCCTGATCGTCATGGGCATCCTGCAGTCCTGGTCCCAGGGCGTCGAACTCTGGGGCGAAGCGAACATGCGGAAAATCTGGTCAGCCGCCAACGTCAAGGTCTACGGCGGCGGCGCCGCCGAAGAAGGCTTCCTCCGCGCACTCTCGGACCTGATTGGGGACTACACCTACATCAACGTTTCCGTCTCATCAGGGAAGTCCGGGTCCAGCCGCTCCCGGCAGGAGAGCAAGGAACGCATCTTCGATGTCTCCAATCTGGCCGAGCTCGACCGCGGCCGCGCCGTCGTCCTCGCCTCCGGCGCGCCGGCCACATTGGTCCGGACCATGCCCTGGTACACAGGGCCACACAAGGACGGTGTGGAAGCGTCCATCAAAAAGTACAGCCCGCAGCCAGAGGAAAAACCAGTACCGGTAGCAGCGGCGCCGGCCGCAAATCCATGGGTGACCGGGTAGGGGAGTAGGGCATGACCATCGAGATTGGCCGGTTCAGCGAAACCCCCAGCTCGGACGTCGAGGACACTGGCGCTAAGGCCGGGGAACAGCAGAAGCCCCCGCAGCTGGTCTACGGCTCTGCCGAAGAGTTCCTGCACGAGCAACTACTCCCTACCTACGTCCGCGATGTCGACGGGCGCGCCGCAAAGTGGTGCACCGAGTGGTACTTCCACCCGGAAGCCGTCTCCCGTGTAGAAGCAATGTGGCGCGCCTGGGAGCACCTCAGACTCGACGGAGCCACCGGCATAAGCGTCTGGTTCAAAGACCACGCAGACCACCACATGAGCGTGCTCTTGGACCCGCGCGGGCCGTTCTACAAATGCGACATGCAAAAGCACCGCGAGCCCGAACACATGGAACCTAAAAAGGCCCCAGAGGGCTGGTTCCCAGACGTGCGGACTATTCCTGTATGAAATGTCAGTTCAGGATGCAGTGTCCCGCAAAGAAGAAATCGGGGCCGGAATCAGTAATTAATTCCCGCCCCGATTTTGTTTACCCTGGCTCTAATGAGCCGCTTCGTACTTCTCTACAACTTCCGCTTGGATACGACCACGCGTATTTACCTGCACACCATTCTCAGCCGCCCACAACCGTACCGCTTTGGCGTCCGGGCCACCGTGCGAGGACTTGGTACGAGGTGCCGGACGGCCACGTCCGCCAGCTACTTTGCGGCCAGCGTTGGTAAAGCGTGCCAGTGCTTCACGCAGTTCGTTAGCGTGTCCCTCATTGAGGTCAATCTCGTATTCACTACCATCGAGGGCGAAAGATATCGTCTCGTTAGCTTCCGAGCCATCAATATCATCTTCCAGCAGCACAACTGTCTTTTTTGCCATGAAATAAGGCTAGCAGCCTATTGAACAAGCGGATGCGCTACCCAACAGGAACCCACCAGACGGGTATCAGAACCATCACAACGAGGCCTTTAGTACTCGAATTTAATGGGAATGAGGAAAGGTGCACACGTCCTACGGCACGGAGAGAAGTGAGCAGTCCACAGTTGGGATCAATCCGGGTTATCCACGGCTGGATCGGGAGCCATTGGGGTAGCTCCCTGGCAGCAGTAGCGGTGGATAACCCATCAGGATTGTCCCCGGCTGTGGGCAGCGGAACTGATTGTCCAGACAGTGTCTGGACAATTGCGCAACAGGATGTTGCATAGTTGCCGAGCACCCGCCCACGCAAACTCATCACCGGGTCGGCTGTCAGGTTCGAATAAGAGACGGTTTGCCAAGCATGTGCAGGACTACCTTCCGATCCTGGTCTGCCGGTGTTTTCCGGGCTGCCTGACGTCAGTTTGTGTAAGCCAGCCGAACAAGAACTACTTACTGGACCATGCGAACCACCTTAGGTACTATGCCATTAGTCTACTAAGGAGTTTGGCATGGGAAATCGATCCGATGGCGTCACCCCGATCACTAATCAAGGACTCACCCGGTATACGGGCGCCCTGGTCGTTAGCGTACTGGTTGTTCAGGGATACACCGCCTTCGTGGAGGACGGAAGAGTCTCGGCCGGCACCATGCTGCTGCTCGCTGCGGTGGCGCTATACATGGTGGTGTTCACGGTGAGGAATGCGACCGCGTTGCGCCAACGCGCGTATGGAACCTACTTCACACACGCTGTCGCTTACCTGATCATCAACGGCAGTTTTTGGCTGCACGCGTGGATCCTGATGCTCAGTGGACGCGAAGAGATATTGCAGCAGGGGTGGTCCGGTCCTCTGGTGTCGATGAGCGTACTGTGGGGCGCCGGGCTCCTGGTCCACACGATCGGCGCCATGCTCAGCAGGGGCTATGAGCATGTCGAAGTCTGACCCGGCAGGGGTCGGACCCGACCTTGAACTCTCTGACTATGAGCGCAACGTCCTCGCCGCGTGGACTGACACTCACAAAAAGAGCACACTGATGCTCTTCATCTTGCTGGCCCTATCCCAAGAACCCCGGTGGTCCGGACAAATCCGCGACTTCGTAGCTGAGCTAAGCGGCGCTTATCTGGCGGTGGACGAGCAGAGCATGCACCGGGCCCTACGGCGGGTGGAAGGACTAAACCTCATCACTCACAGCCAGGAATCAGTGGCGGGCACCGGCGCCAAACGCAAGATCTACGAGCTCACCGCCTCCGGTGAGCGGGTCCTGGCAAGCTATCTTCAGGGGCCGATGGCGTATGTGAACACCGAACTCTTCCAAAATTCAATCGCTGCCGCCCGCCATATCCCAGCAAGCTGACTTATGAACGTGGCAGCAATAGCTTCCAACGTAGCTCAGAGCAGCCAAGGAATGGTTTGTAGCGGGCTGCCGGCGGCCTAGTCTCACTCCCAAGCGTGCGCACGCCGCTACGCCATATTGCGCAGCTACTTAGTTAGTGGCACTATCTAGTTGTGAGTGACATCGAATTCGACCAGGAGCTGACCCGCGCAGCACTTCCGCAGGCAGTGCTCGCGGTGCTCAGCCACGGAGAAAGTCACGGCTACGCCATCGCCGAGGTCCTTCGTCAGCACGGCTTCACGCGCATCAAAGGCGGGACGCTGTACCCGCTCCTAAAGAGACTCGAAGACCAAAGGCTCGTGGAGCACACATGGCACCACGACGAGTCCGGCCCGGGCCGTAAGCAGTTCACACTCACTGACCAAGGCCGCCAGGAATTGGAGCGCTCAGCGACAGCCTGGCGCCGAATGAGCCAGACCCTCTCCGAGATCCAGACGACCCGACAGGAACAACCATGAGCTACGAGCGAAGCCTGACTTTCAACCTCAGAGTGCGCGGGCTGTCTGAAGTCGAAATAGCCGAAGCCCTCGATGAGGTCCGGGCCCACGAGGCGGCCACAGGAGCGCCGCCGCAAGAGGAATTCGGCACCGCGCAGGAATATGCCAAGCAGTTCCCCAAGAAGAAGAGGCGCACTCGGGGACAAACCATCACTACAATCAGCACAGCCCTCGCCGCGGCTTATGTTCTGCTCGCGGTTATCCTGATGCTCGTCTTCAGAGTGGACATCCGCGACTTCGTCGGGCCGGTCACGCTCCAGCCGGCCGCGGGACTTGTCCTGGCTGGCTTGCTGGCCGGCTTTCTCACCGACTACTTCCAGCCGGTGCAGCGATCCAGGGCTGCCGGCTCAGCCGTCCGCTAGGAACACCCGCGCTCCAGGCGTCAGCCAGCTTGTCGACAACGGGCCGACTTGGCGCTTCCGACGTCGGAAAAGGACCCCGCCGTCTGTCCGCTTTGAGTCTAAGACTCTGCAGCAGGGCATTTGCAGGAGCAGCCTTCCGACCCTACTCTGACGGTCATTACGTTGTTGCCTGACGTCAGGTTGGGCTGTAGTTCAACTAGCACCCCAACCGCGGCATGTGCGGTCAGGATGCGAACTGCTTCCTGAGGTCTACTTTGCGGATTTTCCCACTCGCCGTCCGGGGCATCTCTTTAATGAACATGACAGATTTGGGGATTTTGTAGCGGGCCAGCCGTCCGTCCAAGTGCGCGCGGAGTTGTTCCTCGGTAAGCGAGGCGCCCTCGCGGAGCGTGATGATGGCACGCGGCACCTCGCCCCATTTGGAATCTTTAACCCCGATTACTGCCACGCTCGCCACGGCGGAAAGCTCGGCGATTGCGGCTTCAACCTCTGCCGGATAAATGTTCTCGCCGCCAGAGATGATCATGTCCTTAATGCGGTCTGAGACGAACAGAAATCCCTCTTCGTCCCTGTAGCCCATGTCCCCTGAGCGGAACCATCCATCAGCGTAGCTCTCCGCTGAGGCGTCCGGTTGGTTCCAATACTCCTTGATGACGTTGGGACCGGAAATCTGGATCTCGCCTACCTGTCCCGCCGGCAGGGGCCCGCCCAGGGAATCGGCGATCCGGACGTCCGTGAAGAAATGGGGCAGGCCGGCCGAGCCGGCCTTATCCTTCGACCTCGACACCGGCAGCATGGTGACCCCCGGCGCCGTTTCGGTCATGCCATAGCAACTGGTGAAGCCGATGCCGCGCTCCTCATAGGCGTCCAGGACCCGGCGCGGAATGGCCGACCCGCCGCAGGTGAGCTTGTCCAGGGAGGTAAGGTCCGCCGTCGACCATCCAGGGTGGTCGCAGAGCATCTGGAACGTGGTGGGGACGCCGTTAAGAGTGGTGACTTTGTGCAACCGGATCAGCTCCAGCACCCGGCCCGGATCGAACTTGGCTTCGAGTACAACGGTGGCACCTTTGAGCAGCACGGGCAGTAGGCCCATGTCCAGGGATGCCACGTGGAACAGCGGCGAAATCATCAGTGCCACGTCGTTCCGGTTCAGGTCCATGTCCACCACCGTGTTGAAGCAGTTCCAGGTGATGTTGCCGTGCGTCAGCAGCGCACCCTTGGGCTTGCCGGTGGTCCCCGAGGTGTAGAGGATCATGGCGCCGTCGTCCAAGGTCACGGCGACATCGGGGTGGGCCGCGGCTGCAGCCTGAAGTACCTCGTCATAGCGTTCGACAGCGGATGGCGGCTGAGCGGCGGAACCTTCCGTCCCGCCGTCGGGCAACACCAGGCGATGGGTCACCGCTGTCGCTTCCACTGATGAGGAGGCTACCGCCTCGAGGGTTGCGGCGTTGACCAGGAGCTTGGCTCCTGAGTCCTGCAGCTGGAACTGCAGTTCGGGGGCCGCCAGCCGCGTGTTGAGCGGGACGAAGATTGCTCCGAGCAGCCCGCAGGCGATGAAGGTCTCCACAAAGGAGGGGTGGTTCTCGCCGAGGTAGGCCACCCGGTCTCCTTTGGCCACTCCTCTGTCCTGCAAGGCATTGGCCAGCCGGTCCGTTCGGTCGGCGAGTTGGCTGTAGCTCAGGGTGCGGTCGCCGGATATGAGCGCCGCATTTAACCCTGACTTTTGGCGGCGGCGGTGCAGCCAGGATCCAACTCCGTTGTTGTTCATGCTTGATGTACTCCTAACGGACCGATGTGTGGTCGTTGTTCTTAGACTCCCGCGTCAGCAGGATGAGGACAATGGAAACCAGTGCCATGACTGACAGGAACACCACCAGGGGGATGATGCTCTGGCCCGGGTCCTTGTACAGGCTGGCGAGGATGGCTGGGGTGATTCCTGCACTGAGCAGGGTGGCCAGCTGGTAGCCGAGGGCGGCATTGGTGTAGCGGTTCGTGGTGTTTTTGTTGGCCGGCAGAGGCGGCATCGCGTGCGACGCCGCCTCTGCCTGGAGAGCGGTTTTGTAGAAGCGCCTTCTTGGGTGTGGAAGCGGTTCCTACTTGTAGAAGCGGGCGAGGAATTCGGCGACGACGGCGGGGCGTTCCTGGCCTTCGATTTCGATGGTGGCGTTGACCTTGATCTGGGCGCCGCCCTTGACCTCGGTGACCTCGGCGATGGTGGCCTGCATGCGGACCTTGGATCCGACCTTGACCGGGGAGGTGAAGCGGACTTTGTCCAGGCCGTAGTTGACCTTGGTGGTGACGCCGTCGACGTCGAACAGCTCGCCCCAGAACGGGATGATCAGGGACAGGGTGAGGAAGCCGTGGGCGATGGGGGCGCCGAACGGGCCGTCCTTGGCGCGCTCGGGATCGGTGTGGATCCACTGCTGGTCATCGGTGGCGTCGGCGAAGAGGTTGATTTGTTCCTGGGTGATCTGGCGGTAGTCCGTGGTGCCGAGGTCGGTCCCGGTCATGGTGAGCAGTTTGTCGAAGTCGACGACGAGATTGGGCATCATTGCCTCCTGGCAGTTAGTTTGTTTTTGGTTAAGGGAGTTGTGGTTTAGCGGGAGAAGGCGCTTTCGCCGGTGAGGGCGCGGCCGATGATGAGGGCGTTGATGTCGTGGGTGCCCTCGTAGGAGTAGACGGCTTCGGCGTCGGCGTGGAAGCGTGCGACGGCGGTGTCCAGGGTGATGCCGTTGCCGCCCACTACTTCGCGGGCCAGCGCCACGGTTTCGCGCATTAGCAGGCTGGTCTGCATCTTTGCCAAGGCTGAGTCCTGGTCCCGGTAGATGTCTTTGGCCTGCTGTTCGGTCAGGCGGACCACCAGGGACAGGCTGGCGGTGATGTTTCCTATCATCCGGGCAAGTTTCTCCTGCACCAGTTGGAACGAGCCCAGGCTGCGGCCGAACTGCTGGCGTTCGCTGACGTAGGAGAGGGCGGCTTCGAACGCTCCGGCCTGGATGCCGGCGGCGATCCAGGCCACGTCCGAGCGCATGGCCCTCAGCATTGCGGCGACGTCTTTGAAGGAGTTCACGTTGTGCAGCCGCATGGCCTCCGGGACCCGGACGCCTTCGAGGGTGATGTGGGCGTTCTGCATCATCCGTAGCGAGGTCTTGCCGTGGATCTTCTCCAGCGTGACACCCGCCGCCTCGCGTTCGACGAGGAAGGCTTTGACCTGCCCGTCGGCGACGTCGCGGGCAAACACCGCCAGGACGTCGGCGGTGGACGCGCCGCCGATCCAGCGCTTGGCGCCGTCCAGAACCCAGGAGCCGCCATTGGTGTCCTCTTCGAAGCGGGCCGTCGTGGCCAGGCCGCCGGCGATGTCCGAGCCATGCTCCGGCTCGGTCAGGGAGAAGACACCTTTGAGCGAGAAGTCGATGACCTTGGGCATCCACTTGCGCTGCTGCTCCTCGGACGCGCCCACGCGGATCGCGGTGCGGAACAAGCCGGCCTGGGCGGTGTACCAGGTGGCCACGGAGGCGTCCGTGCGGGCGAGTTCGAAGACGCGGAAGCCATGGTAAATCCCCCGCACCGGGATGCGTTCGCCACCTACGGCGCCGGTCAGGTCCGTCGGTTCCATGATGTCCAGGTCGATCAATGGCTGCGCCAGCTGCTCGGGGAACTCGCCCCGTTCCCAGTACTCCGTGAGCAGGGGCGTGGCCTGTTCATCGAGGAAGGTCCGGAGCCTGGCCAGGACCTGGCGTTCCTCGGTGGTCAGCAGACCCTCGGAGTCATACCAGTCAGCCACCGAATAAAGCCGCGCACCCAAGCGGGCCTCCGACGTCGTGGTGGTGCTCAATTCAGCCACCCAGCCCCAGCAGGCGGACCGCGTTGTCCTTCAGGATCTTGGGCCGTACCTCGTCCTTCAGCGGCAGGTCCGCGAACGCACCGAGCCACTTCTGCGGCGTGATGAGCGGGAAGTCGGTGCCAAAGAGCACCTTGTCCTGCAGCACGGAGTTGGACAAGCGGACCAGGGACTCGGGGAAGTACTTCGGCGACCAGCCCGAGAGGTCGATGAACACGTTCGCCTTGTGCGTAGCGATGGAGTTCGCCTCGTCCTGCCACGGCACCGAGGGGTGGGCCATGATGATCTGCAGGCCCGGGAAATCAGCGGCAACGGCGTCCAGCAGCAGCGGGTTGGAGTAGGCAAGCTTGATCCCGTAACCGCCGGGAAGGCCCGCGCCCATACCGTTCTGGCCGGTATGGAAAATGGCTGGCAGCCCAAGTTCCTGCAGCGTTTCCCACAGCGGATAGAACGCCTCGTTCGAGGGATCGAAGCCCTGCAGGGAAGGATGGAACTTAAAACCGCGGGCGCCGAGCTCGATGGCTTGGTGTTTCGCCCCGGCGATCGCGTCCTCCCCGGTACGGGGGTCAACGCTGCCGAACGGGATCAACACGTCGTTGTTCCGCGCGGCGCCGGCAATCAGCTCGGGAATGCTGTTGGGTTCGTGCTTGAGCTGGGTACGCGCGTCCACGGTGAAGACCACCGCTGCCATGTTCAGTTCCCGGTATACCTCGGCGATCCTGTCCAGGGACGGGGTGCGGTCCTCGGCCTTGAAGTACTTCGCCGAGGCCTCGGTCAAAGCGTCGGGAAGGGAGCCGTGCCCGCAGCTGTCCACTTCCAGGTGGACGTGCATGTCGATTGCGTCGAGCGTGGTCGCGTCGATGCCCAGTTCGTAATGGTCGGACATGATCAGTGGGCCTGTGCCGGTTCGGGCTGCAGTTCGGCGGGCAGCGGGAGGAACTCCTCGCCATAGCTTTGCAGGGTGTCCGGGCTGAACAGTTCGTCGGCCTTCTGGTGGAGGGTCTCGTAGTCCCAGCCGCCCTCGCGGTATTCAGTGGTTGCGGCTTCGGGGTGCGCCCAGACCTGCAGGCGGTCACCGCCGGCTCCGATCGCCTGGCCGGTAATGTTGGCGGCTTCGTCGGAGGCGAGGAAGGCAATAAGTCCGGCCACGTCGTCGGCGGTACCAAAGCCAAGGTCGTGGCGGAAGAAGGACGGCATGGCCTCCCCGCGTTCCTCGGCTTCTACGGCCTTCTGGAAGTACGGAACGGTCTTGGTCATTGCCGTGGCAGCAACGGGGATCACCGTATTGACGGTCACACCGGCCTTCTTCATTTCCAACGCCCACGTGCGGACCATGCCCACGATGCCGGCCTTGGCAGCGGCGTAGTTGGTCTGGCCGAAGTTGCCTCGCTGGCCAGTCGGGGAACCGATGGTGATGATGCGGCCCTGGACGTTGTTTTCCTTGAAGTACGCGAAAGCTTCGCGGACGCAGGTGAACGTGCCCTTCAGGTGCACGTTGATCACCAGGTCGAAATCCTCGTCGGTCATCTTCAGCAGGCTCTTGTCCCGCAAAATGCCGGCATTGGTGACCAGGATGTCCAGCCGGCCGAAGGCCTCCACAGCACCGGCAACAAGTGCCCTCGCGGCCTCAGTGGTTCCTACCGGAACCACTACGGCGCTGGCGCGCCCGCCGTCGGACTCAATCTGCGCCACCGCCTGCGCGGCCGTCTCAGCGTTCACGTCATTTATAACGATGGCGGCACCCTGACGGGCAAGTTCCCTCGCGTAAGCAAGGCCAAGACCCTGCCCGCTGCCGGTGACGATCGCAACTTTTCCATTCAAACTCATGATGCTCCTTCGCATGCTGTCCGGCTGCGGCCGGTAGGCCTTTGGTACTTCCACATGAGACCCTTGTCAGTATCCATGAGATTATGGATAGTTGAAAATGTCAATGATTGTTTTTACCAGCAGTAGGTGGGCATGGCAGTGCATAACAAAGAAGCCGTTGAAGCCCCGCGCCTTGCAGCAGCCAGCATCGGCAATGACGTCGGCCTGCTGCTCGCCAAACTTCACGCGGCCGGCTCGGTCCTCAACAACCGGGCATTGGTTGACTATGGTCTGCGGGAGCGTTCCTTTTCTGTCCTGACGCTTGCATGCAGCGGACTGGAGCCGACGCAGCGGGAACTGGCGGATTTTCTCAGTCTGGACCCAAGCCAGGTGGTCACGTTGGTCGACGAACTGGAACGTCGCGGCCTGGTGCAGCGGGTGCAAGGAAAGCAGGACCGGCGGGCCAAAATTGTCGTTTCCACCGCCGAGGGACGGAAGATGCACACCAAAGCGCGTGCGGCGATGGATGCCGCCGAGCTTGACCAGCTTGCCGTCCTTTCCGAAGAGGAATCAAAGGAACTGAAGCGGCTGCTTCGGAAGGCCTTGTGGCGGACTCCGGTATAGGCTAGTCGCGCATCTGGAGTCACCGGCCGACGAGGGAGCGCTGCGCATCCTGGGAAGATTCTGCCCTTTGCCTTGATCCGGCTTGCAAGTGGCGCGCTGCTGCAATCAGCCTTCCGCTTATGGCATCGTGGCGCTGTTTCCAACGACCGGTTTGCTTCTTCAAGCACGCAGCACGCCTGTCCGCGGATTCCCGGGTATCGAGCCCGGTGCTTGCCTTGTAGGAACCGGGAGTCCCGCCGTCACTGCGTCCACTTTGTAGGCCTTGGCCTGTGTGGGTCCATTCCAACCCTTCGTCCCCTGCACCGCCCGCTTGGCCCAGGAGTTCCGGTACCAACAACCGTGGTGCTGGAACGCATTTTCGTTCGCAAACGGAAGTTCGGCATAGCAGGTCAAGGCACAATCTCGTCGGGAGCTCGGTGGCCGCTCGTGCTTTGCCATGAACGGAAGGCGGAAATTAGAGCTTCGAGGCCGAGTGTAAATGCGGTATCAGCCCGTCCCGGGGAATGGTTGTGCGTTGAGCTGTTGACTGCAGTGAAGTGTGGATTGGTATCTGCCAACGTCCCGGGTTCGAATATGTCGGAGGGCGCGGTGGCATCGTAAGCGGATCCGAAGATGAAGGACTCCAGCGCTACTATGGCTGAGATGATCCGCTCGGCCGGAAATCCAGCATGGAGAAGTGTTTCGCTAACCTTCTCGTACATGGCCAGAGTCTGTGGTGCATCTGTCACTGGCAGGACGGCAATCACAGGAATTAATGGAGTGTGTTTCGCAAATACATCCCTATAACTCCAGGCCCAGGTTCTAACAGCTTCTTCCCAGGCGGCAACGCCAAACTTGGAGACGTCTACTTTGGCGGTCAGATGCTCCTGTAGGAGTACCAGGACATCCCGTTTAGCCGTGACGTGGTTGTACAGGGCGGACGGCGCGACGTGGAGCAGTTTTGCCAGTGCTGTCATGGTGAGTCCGCTGTATCCCTTGAGGTTGATTAACTCGAGGGCGGCCCTCGTGATCCGATCCTTGTCCAGCACCGTCGCAGGAGGGCGGCCGGCGCGTCTTTGCGGGTTCCCGTCATCTTCCGCGGGACCTTCCGGGTTGGCTGATGTTGCTGCCACCGCCTGCCCTTTCTCTATGCCCCCTGCCAGTCCCGGTTATATTTCGAGGAGAATTGGGTCCGGAGCAGGCAAGTTTGATCGCACCTATGCCACAGTCTCATCTGGGAGTGGAATGACCTGGTGACCAAGGGCAGGACCGTATATCGCCCGACAGTCGCACCCTGATGCGCCGATCCAGAACAGATCACCTGCTTCCGTCACGGCTTCGACCCTGCCCTCGCGGATAACTGCTCCTGATTCCTCGACCCGTACCCGTTGTCCCAGAAGTGTATTGATGTCCTGGGCGCCTCGAGGCGTACTGCTGTGCTTTTCCGGCGTCATTGTGCTCCTTCAACTTTTTTGACTACAGATGAGGCCTTAGGCGCTGCGGCGCTGGATGATGCTGTATGTTTCCGGAGCGCCGGACGATGTCTGATCGCGTGTGTGCTTGCAGATTTAGTATCTGGAACTGGTCCGGGGCGGAGGGAGTCGGCGGCTGCCGGTGGCTTCGAAGGCTGCGGCCAGGTGCAGCAGTTTCGTGTCGCTGTAGGCTCTGCCGGCAATGGTGAGCCCCACGGGCATGCCGATGTCTTCGGCTATGCCCATGGGGACCGTGACCGTGGGGATGCCCAGGTGCCGGGGGACCAGGTTCCCGTTCGCCACCCACACGCCATTGCGCCAGGCCAGATCAGCCGAGGCCTCGTTCCGGTCGGCGTCGGCGGGCCCGACGTCCGCTACCGCGGGGAACACCACGGCGTCTAAGCCCAGCCGGTCCATCCACTCCTCCAGGTCGATCCGGCGGGTTTCCTCCAGTCCGGCGAGTCCGTCCGGAAGGTGGGGGATGTCCGGCAGGGACGGCACCCCGTTTTTCCGGATCCAGGCGGGGTAGTCGCTGATGTCGTCGTCGAAGCCGTGATAGCGGTCCGGAAGGGATCCGTCCGGCGCGGGGAAGATCGCAGCGCCGTCGACGTCGGCCAGGTTGCGGAGGTGCGGGTCCCCGTTGGCGTCGAGGAAGTCGTTCCACGCCCAAGCTGAGAGGTCCACGATTTCGCGGCGCAGGTAGTCCGGGGACACCAGGCCGCGGGTGTCGATGGTGGGGGCGCCGGGGCGGTCCCCCTCGTAGTTGGAGACGACCGGGAAATCCACCTCGATGACCCTGGCGCCCGCGGTTTCAAGGTCGCGCCTTGCAGCGGTCCAGAGTTCGACGATGGACGCCCGGGTGTCGATGCGCTGGCGCGTGGGCCCACCGATGCCGGGTGCCTCCGCGGTCCCGGCGTCCGGGTCTGCGTTGATGTATATCCGGGGGATTCCGATGCGCTTACCGGCCAGGATGCGTTCAGCCGCCGCCGGGTCCTGGACCGCCAGTTCCAGGTACGAGTCCGGGCGGACCTCAGATGCCTTGGGGAGCGGGACCCAGGGCTGTACCCGCCAGAAGTCGCCGCGGGTTTCGGCGTCGTCCGCCACCACGACGTTCAGGACCTCCAAAAGGTCGTCCATGGTGCGGGTGTGCGGAACCACCACGTCCATGGTGGGAACCAGCGGCCAGTTCCCGCGGACAGAGATCACACCGCGTGAAGGGGTGTAGGCGCACAGGGCATTATTGGACGCCGGCGCCCGGCCGGATGACCAGGTCTCCTCCGCCAGGCCGAAGGCGGCGAAGCTGGCGGCGGTGGCCGTTCCGGAACCATTAGAGGATCCGGAGGCGAAGGCTGCCGTGAGGTAGTCGGCGTTGTAGGGGCTTTCGGCGCGGCCATACACCCCGCGCTGCATGCCTCCATTGGCCATCGGCGGCATGTTGGTCAGGCCGATCAGGACCGCCCCGGAGGCCCGCAAGCGTTCGATGGTGAAGGCGTCCTGCTGGGCCACCAGGTCCTTGAAGGCCGGGGACCCTGCGGCGACGGTGAGGCCGCGAACCTTGTAGCTGTCTTTCGCGGTGTATGGGATGCCGTCTAGCGGGCCCAGCGGGGTTCCGCTGCGCCGGCGTTCGTCCGATGCTTTCGCTTCCTGCAGGGCGCCCGGGTTCAGCACCACAAGAGCGTTAAGGCGTATGCCTGATGAATCGTACTTTTCGATTCGTTCGAGGTAGAGGCGTACGAGTTCCTCGCTGGTCACGGAGCCTGCCTCCAAGGCAGCGCGAAGTTCGGCGATGCTGGCTTCGACAACTTTGAAGGTGCTCACGACCGCTCTTCTTCCCTGCTGACTGTTGCCGGCTGCTGCTGGGTGATGCAGTGGATGCCGCCGCCGAAGGCGAAGATGTCACGGGCGTCCACGAGTTCCACGGTCCGGCCGGGGTAGGCACGTTCCAGGATGCCGGCGGCGATAGTGTCATTCGGATCGTCGAAGCTGCACAGCACCACCACGTTGTTGCCGACATAGTGGTTGATATAGGACCAGTCCACAAAACCTTCCTCGTCCTTCAGGACGGTGGGCGCTGGGACGTCGATAATTCGCAACGGCCTGCCGTGAGCGTCCAACTGGCCTTGGAGGGCTGTCCGGAGTTGCAGGTAGACGGCGTGGTCGGGATGGGCAGCGTCATCCTGGCGGTGCAGCAGGACGGTTCCGGGTCCGGCGAAGGCGGCCACGATGTCCACATGGCCGCGGGTGCCGAACTCGTTGTAGTCCCGTGTGAGTCCGCGTGGCAGCCAGATGGCTTTGCTGGTCCCCAGTGCGGAATGGATTTCGGCCTCCACTGATTCCTTGGTGGCGCCGGGATTGCGTCCGGGATCCAGCTGGACTGTTTCCGTTAACAGCACGGTTCCTTCCCCATCCACATGGAATCCGCCGCCCTCGTTGACTAGGGAGACGGAACGTGCGGGTGCTCCTGCCTGGTCGGCCACCGCCCGAGCCACCTCCTGGTCCTTGTCCCAAGACGCCCACTCCTGAGCGCCCCAGCCGTTGAATATCCAGTCGATGGCCGCCACGGAGCCATCTGGCTGGTGCACGAACGTGGGGCCGCTGTCCCGTAGCCAGGCGTCGTCGAGGGGCACTTCCACTACGGCGATGCCTTCCCCGAGCCATTCCCTTGCCGCCGTAGCATTGCGGGGATCCGCCAGCACTGTGACGGGCTCATAGCGTGCGATGGTATGGGCTACCTTGGTCCAGGCTGTGCGGGCCCGGTCAAGGGTGTCGCTTCCTCCCTCACCGAAAGTGTCGTTGGGTGGTGGGAATGCCATCCAGGTCCGCTCGTGCGCCTCCCATTCGGCAGGCATGCGGGTGGATGCCATCTCCGTAGTGGTGGCTTGGACTGGGGCGGGAGCTGGTTTCATGTGATTCTGCAGTTCTTCTTTGTTTTTTGGTGGTTTCAGGATGCCGCTGGGCCCTGTGGAGCAACGGCCAGTGCTTTACTGTCGAAGCCAGACGGGAAGCAATCGCTTTAGTTGAGGCTTCTCGTAAGGGCAGCTTCAGCCGCAACCCCTCCTTTTGCGGTAATACGTTCTGATGTGTGGCGTCCCATTCGGATGGCACCGTCAACGTGCTGGTAGCCTTCGGCAGCCAGGTCCGACGAGGACCAGTAGATGGGCCCGACGGGGGCGTGCTGGTCCTTGCCATAGCGGTGCAGGCCGCCGAGGTCGTAGCTGGAGGCGTAGGCGCCGCGGGTCCACTCCTCCGAACCCCAGTCCGACTCGTAATAGACCTCGGGCTCCAGGGCTTCGGCGCCGAGGAATCCGGCAATGGACTCCAGCACCGCGCCCTTGCGTTCTTCGGGGCTCAACTCGAAGACGGCGTCGGCCTTTTCGTCCGAGATGAAGCCCACCAGGGTGCCTCTGGTGTCCCCGAAGTTGGTGTTGTCGTAGACCTCCTGGACCAGGGATCCGGCGCCGAAGCAGGTTCCGGACAGGCCGGAGTTCCGCCAGAATGGGCGGCTGTAGACCGCGTGGACCTTGATGACCAGGCCCAGTGACTGGTGCTGGTGCATCTGGTGCTGCCGGCGGGGCAGCGGCGGGTTGAACGAGACGCGGGAATAGAGGTTGGGCGGCACGGCCATGATCACGAACCGGGCATTCACAGTGGCCCGTTCCGAGACCACGGTCACGTGGTGCCCGCCGTCGGCGTCCGGCTCCCAGTTGATGGTGCGCACCGGGGAGTTAAGGACGACGTCGTCCCCCAGCTCCTGCGCGAGCAGCAGGGAAACCTGCTGCATGCCGCCCACGACGCGCCGGTCCAGGATGAAGTCCTCGTCGGTGAGGTGGGTGAAGGACCCGGCCGAGGCGGCCATCAGCACTGCCTGCAGGGCGGAGAATGCGTGGGCGGGCTTGGTGAGCATACCGCCGGCAATGAAGAGGCCGATATTGTTGCAGGCTTCCTCGTTGGCGGAGTGCTGCCGCAGCCAGTGGTGGAAGGAGATGGTGTCGAGTTCCCGTGCCTTCGGGTGGGCCCAGGGTTCGGCAGGGCCGATCTCGGCCGCGAGCCCGTCCAGCAATGCGATCAGCTTGTCCATCTCGGCTTTGGTGTCTGCGTTTACCGGGAACTGGTCACCGGCATAGCGGACGGGGATACCGTCCTTGCCGATATACATTGACTCCCCCTCGCGGTACCGGGGGTACGTCTGCAGGCCGAGTTCGTCGAGCAGTTCCAGGAGTACGGTCTGGTCCGGCGAGACCCACTGGCCCCCAATTTCCAGCATGGCTCCGTCGACGGTGTCGGTCCAGGTGCGGCCGCCCACGCGGTCGCGTGCCTCAAGCACGGCGACAGTGAGGCCGGCCTTCTTCAGTTCGCGGGCTGCGGTGAGTCCCGAGGGCCCGGCTCCAACGACGACGACGTCGCGGTTCAGGTTCAGCATGATGTCCTCTCTTGGGTCCCCGCAGTGATGGGGACCACTAAATGAATGCCATTCATTTATTGTCATGATAGGTGTTCGAATGACTTTTGTCCTCCCCTGCTGGCTGACGCCTCTTGCTCTCGGAACTGGGGGAGCAGCCATTCAGGAACGGCTGGATTTGATCTCTTCGTAGTCCGACCAGAGGCCACCTTGTGAGGGATCTATTGAGCAGCACACTTAATGCAACCGCCGGTTTGCGTGCGTTGGCGTTGCTCCTTGCGGTTACGCCATCGATACTGTGTGAGTTCCTGCTGGAAGGTGGATTTCCTCGTTGTCCTCACGAACGACAACGATTGGCAGGGGGGAGTTGATCTCGAGTTGCGCGGCGTTGACGGCCACCGATATGGCACCTGCCGGTGACGGCACAACCCCGCGGGCAGCCTTTAGACCGCCTAGTCGGGGGGCGATCCGCACAGTTTGGAAGCCCGGGCGGTAGGGGGTAACACCAAGGATGTGCTGCACCAGGTCTCGGGCCGGGGTGGCACTCCAGCCGTGAACTGTCGTTCCCCAGCCCCAGCACTCCCCGAATGTGTCGTATCCATCCTGAAGGAACTGCTGCCATGACCGCAGGCCTTTGATGATCAGATCGGTCCGGCCGGCCGCAGCGAGTGCATCGTGCACTACGTAGCTGAAGAAAGGCTGTGCCCGCACTATTTCTCGGTGCACGTCCCAGTCAATGTACTGAATGCCTTTTGCCTGTTGATCAATACGTTCCTCGTCATAGTCTCCGTCGTCGCCGCCTATCCAAGACCGCACCACCAAACTCCGGGGGTCGGTGATAACTTCCGCTACTCGGTTTAGACGGTGGGCGGGGACGAAGCCCGCGATTATTGCCGCCGCGCCCGCTGCCTGTGATGCAGCAGGCTGAGGGTTGTCCTCCAGGATGTGGTCAATGTAGGTCCCTCGGTTCTCGTCCCAGAAGGACTCGAAGCCTTCCTTTGCTGCTTCCCATTGCTGCAGCGCCCATCGCGCTGATCCGGAATTTTCGGATTGCGTGCTCATGTCAGCAAATTCGAGCAACGCCCTTCCCCAAAGGGCGGTCAGGATGCTGCTGCGGCCAGTAGTGAAGATGCTGGACCAGTCAACCAGATTCCATTCCGGTAGATCGCTCAGGGTGCCGTGCGGATCGGTGTAGGCGGCGAACCAGCGCAGTATCCTTTCCACAGTAGGCAGATGGGGCTGGGCAGCTTCAACTCCCGCGTAGATGAAGACGTTGTGGACTGCGTGGATCCAATGAAGAGAGTAGTCAGGGATCGTAAACGTTCCCGAGTGCTCGATGTCACCGGCGACGCTCATCGGAAGGAGCCCGTCGGGCCGAGGCGAGTCGGCGAGCTGAACGTACTGCCGTGCCAACCGCCAATCAGCATTCGTCGTCAGGTGCACCATCTGATGCACCACCCCGTCCCCGACCCAAGAACGCAGCTCGCGTGTCGGGCAATCGGTGAATGCATCGAATGAGTTCAGCTGCACGGTCCTGATGCCCGCAAGAAAAAGAGCGTCAAGTTGGGCATCGTTTGACTGGAAAGCGGCCTCGCCCTGCCACGGATATGTGTGCTCACGCACATCGACGCGGTTGATGGTTACCGTAGCGGCGTGGGGCGCACGGACTGTGAGGTAGATGTACCGAAGCCCGGCAAGCTCGAGGCTTTCATAAGTGTCCCCGCTGCCTCTGGCGATGTAGCGCATTCCCTCGGCGCCGGTCGGCGCGGGGGCGGAGGGGCTGAGCGGTCGCTCCCGGTAATGCAGATCGAGGATTGTTCCCTCTGGTGCTTCTACGTCCAAGCGCACGAAGCCTGCAACGATTTTTCCAAAATCTAGTTCTAGGTACAGCCAGCTGTCGGCGCTGGACGTAATCGAAATTGGATACTCAGCATGCGACCGTGTCTTACCGGAGTCTCCAAGAATTTTAGCTATGAGCGGGCCCGGCTCGTCTGGGCAGGGGCCCGCTATGGCCTTCGCTTGCCCTGCCCTGATCGACACGGGTTGGATGATTTGTCCGGTCAACGGGGGCGTCAGTCGGGGCACAAGTTTTCCGTAGGGTGCTACGGGAGGTCGGGACCGCCCCAAACCGCCAATGTGCTCGGCGGCCAGTTCAGTTGCAGGCTCCCAAGAAGAATCATCGAAGCCCTCGCCCAGCCAGTTTGCTGGAACGGCTGCGGCGTTGACGCATTCCCTGGGGACGGTGTGATTGTCGGTGGCGGGGAAGAGGGACCAGCCCTCAGTCCGGTGCACTTTCCAGTTCCGGTCCGAGACAAGCATCGTGCTGCCGAGCCGGGCTTCGAAAACGAAACCGGCATCAGGGCCCAATCGTCCGGTGGCCGGGGCTGGCTGCCAGAAGGCGTTTGCAGTTCCGTAATATGTGACCAGCACGGCTACGGTGTTCTCCCCTTCCTGAAGGAAGGGGGAAAGGTCGCATAGGTCGTACTGGAGCCGGTGGGGCTGTGACCTTGCCGGACCACGGGAAACCTCCTGGCCGTTCACAAACAACACGAAGCGCGAGTCTGCTGTCATGCGGGCCGGCGCGGTTGGAGGAACGACGTCCAATCGGAAGCGGGTGCGCATCATCGTTCGAGAAAATCCGTGGAGATCAACCCGGGCACCCAGACCAGCGTGTTCGGTAACGGGTTCTTCCCGTGACGGTCCTATCCAGTGGCCCTGCCAGGGCTGGTCGTCCATCGGGAAGAGTTTGTTTTCTTCCAACAGGCCTCCTTCCTCCCGGGCACCAGTCAGCTCTGAGAGGCTCAACTTTGTCCTTCAGCATGCGCAAGAGAACCGTCAGCCTCTGTCACGTGCACAGATGTGGATCCGGTCGTTTCTGCCGCTTTCAGTCGAGGCACCCACAAGATGCCGATTAGCCCAGAAACGGCCATGGTCGCTACCATCACGATCAGGAGGGCTGTGACGTTCGAGGCAGCAAGAACGGGAGTGAAGAGGGCGAAAGCGGCGGCTGCGTATCTGGACAGTGCGATAGTCAATCCCTGCGCCGTTGACCGGAGCAAGGTTGGGAACAGTTCCTGTGTCCAAACCTTGTAAATGGTTTCACCGGCGAAGGCGATGCCGAAAGCGAAAAGTACGTCCATTACAGCCAGGCTGACGAACGATATCCCGAAGATCAGGGGCACTGCGAAGCCCGACGTTGCGCAGACAGTTCCAATGATGAACCAGGCATTCCGTGAGGGCTTGTCTACGATGCGCATGAAGAGGATGCCGCCGAGGATGCCTAGCGGTAGTGACACCAACCCTACGAGTGAAGCCGTGGGTACATCAGTGCCCGCGACGTTCACATAAAGATAGGTGGAGAACTGGCCAATGGTGTTGGCACCAATGTTCCAGACAGTGTAGAAGAGACCCGTGGCCGCCAGAGCCCACACGAGCGGCTGGGAAACCAGCTTGCGCAAGGAAGAAAGTTCCACCCTGCCTTCTGGCTGGCCGTGGTCAGCGGAGACTTCAGCGGCAAGGACGCTTTGGGCTCGTGTCCACTCGCCTGATTCAGGCAGGCGGCTGCGCAGAATGAGGACGACAATTGCGACAACGAGCAAGTGTCCGTAGATGATTCGTCCTCCGAGATCGCCAAGGTCACCTACGAAGATGCTGATGACGGTTACCGACGCAATGCCAACCAACCAGAGCACCCCTGACAGGGCTACCATTTTTCCTTTGTCTTGGGCCGGCGCGCCTTCGGCCGCCATGGCCAGAGAGACGGGCAAGTCAGCCCCGATCGCCAGTCCGACGATAATGATGCCGATGTACAGCATCGGTACGACGGTGGCGAACGTGAGGATCGTCACTCCAAGGGAAAATAGAATCAGGGTAGACAGGAACACGCGGCGTCGGCCAAAGCGGTCCCCCAACCGGCCGCCGACGAGCGCGGAAGTAGCGAAGCACAGGGTCAGAAGGGCAGAGAGTGCACCGAAATCCCATTCATTCAGCCCTAGAGCCGGGGCGTACAAAACCAGGGCGATACTCGTGCCGACAATGGCCCCTGCATCGAGATATGAAGCCATTCCGGTCAGCAGGGCCGTCCACCACGGACGCGGCGTTGAGAGCCTGGTGGCTGTAACCGTTGCCATAGTCCTTCTCCTTTTCAGACGCCGCCATGGCGTCTGTTCTGCGTATCAATGAAATTGTTGGGTGCTGAACCCTGTCCCGGGCTTGAAGCCAAGGACGGTCTGCACGTGCGCTCCGTCCATGATCCAGAGCTCTTCGCTAGTGCAGAGCTCCGCCCGGATTCCAATGAAACGATTCATTTCATATTCGGCTCTCACCAGCTGGATCTTTTGCGGATAGAGCGGAGCGTCAATTTGCGGGAACGTTCCCGCAGTAAGTGTGGCCTATGCCACGTGAGCTGTCAAACGTCTACAAAAAGCCGACCTATGATGAGGGACATGGCAAGAACGACCATTGTGGATATAGCGCGGGACCTGGGACTGTCAAAAACCACTGTCTCCAGCGCGCTGAATGGGACAGGTCGCGTATCTGTAAAGCAAAAGGCTGCAGTTCATGCTGCGGCCGCCCGGTTGGGCTATGTATCCAACAGGGCCGCGCGCAGCCTGCGCGCCCACAGAATGGGCGCTATAGGTCTCTACTTGCCGCCAGCGGCCAACAACCTTGACTTCTACATGGACTTCGCCTTTGGATCCGTCAGCGGGGCGGCCGCCCATGACTGCGACCTGATCCTTATCGCCCGAGAGCCATCCTCCCGCCGGTCATTCGACTTGGACGGAGCCATAGTCGTAGATCCAACACCGGACGACCCCATCGTGGCGGCACTCCTGGACGCCGGCATCCCGACAGTTACAGTCGGCCTATTCTCAGGACCCGGAAATCACAGGGTGCGGGGAACATTGGAATCCCGCCACAGCGACTTACAGTCCACCGCCTTGGACGTGTTGGCGGAACGGGGCCGGTTGCGACCGGCGCTGCTCGCCGTAGATCAAGGCTTTAGAACATCCTGGGCTCTCGAGACAGTGCAGACCTACAGAAAGTGGTGCAGCAACAAGGGAATTGAGGCAATTGTCGAGGACTTAGGCGACATCGCCGAGAAGGATGCTTTGGCAGCCGCTATAGAGGCCGCGGTGGATCAGCGGCAAGCCGACGCGCTCTTAGTGGGAGGCCAGATCCCGGCCGGACTTTGTGAGGTAATCCTCGAAAGCAAAGGCTTGGTGGTCGGGCGCGACATCGATGTCGCAGCCCTGGTGGCGGCAAGAGCATCCGATTCTGCTCTATTCATCGATATGGCCCCAACGTCCTACGGATTGGAAGCCGTCGCCTTGCTAAACGACATCCTTGAAGCATCTTCTACCGAGCCGGTTCACCGATGGTTCGAAGGAGCCCGCCTCCGGGGCCAGTACGCACCTTCATACCAAGCGCCCGACTTAGACTCCTGAGGCACTGCGCGCTTAGCGGAAGGTTGGGTGTCCACTGGCCTGCCTCAGGTCCGGCTGACCACGAACATGCCTACTGGTGTTAGCGAGGCGGAGCTTCTGCGGGGCCTTCTAAGCCAGCTTCTTCAAAAACGGCCTCGATCTGAGCCGGTAAATATCGAAAAAGAGCCTGCACGGTGAAGCTTCTCGTTCAAGTCCTTGGTTTGGAGCCCGGCAATAAATCCTGTGCCGAGAATGCCCATGTCCTTCAGAGGTGCCCTTGCTTAGCGTCACGTGCATAGTCATCTGGTGGGTCAGTGGGGGAGTGCGCTACATATGCAAAGCGCCCCGAATCGGGCGACCAACTGTTGACGTTGAGGATACCTTGGCCGCCGAAAACTGGCCATGTATGGGGGAGTGGTCCACTTCTCGATCGAAACAAGTACGACGGCGACCGGCAAGTCAGCTGGGTGGCCAACAGTACCGCTGGGGAACCGGATGTAGCTGGCGTACAACCATCGGGGGAGAGGCGCGGGAACCAGTCGACGGTTTCGGACTGGAGAAGCTGCTCGAATCCACTGCCGTCCACCCGGATCCGGGCCAGTTGGGGCGTGGCCCGGAGCCGAGGTGAACGACTCCGTGTTCAGGTAGAGCCACTTCCCGTCGGGTGAATACTCGGGCCCGTCGCAGTGGCCAGGTCCGGCTTCAACGCGGGCGGCAGCACCGCCGTCGGACGCTATGGTAATGAGCCTGCCTGGCTGCGTGAAGTCGCCTGCCTCGATGCCAACGTAGGCGAGTCCCTTGCCATCGGGCCTGACGCAAACTTGGCTCTCCCTCTACTACGCGGGCGCAAATTTGCGCGTCTTATATGGCCGGAAGGACTCCTGAGCACAGTTAGCTCCTCACGAGGTCCGCCGCTCCGACGACGGGCTTCCCCTCGATCGTTGTGAGGACAATCGCCGCCTCAGTGAACTCCTCGGGCGCGGTGTTAAGGGGGTCGCGGTCGAAGACCGTGAACGTCGCAGCGGCTCCCGGGCGTATCGCCCGCGCGGGTGCCCCGATAGACGCTGCGGCGTGCGTCGTGAGGCCTTCGAGTGCCTCGAGCGCCGTGAGGGCCTGCTCCGGTCCGACAGGCGCACCGGAACCGCCGGGATGCCGTCGCGTCTGCGCCGCAGTCAGGATCTCTCGGGCGTCGGCCGGCGCAACCGGCCAGTCCGACCCAAGCGCGAGGGTGAGCCCGCGATCACGGACATCCCGAGTTCTCCAACCGCGCGCAGCGCGCTCTGGCCCAAGTCGCACAGACCAGTTGTCGGTCTGGTCGGCTCGAACAAAGCGGGTGCAGTGCGTGGGCTGCATGCTGACGGCAGTTCCGGAGCTGGCGAGTAGGTCGATCACCTGGTCGGTGATCGTCTCCAGGTGCTCGATTCGGTGCCTGATGCCGTTTGACGGGAGAGCCGCGAGGGTCTCCGCAACGAAGTGGACGCCTTTGTCACCAATCGCATGGGTACGTGTGCGGACGCCTGCCTTGTGAAGACGGCCGACAGCGTGGGCGTACTGGCGGGGGTCGAGCCAAAGCGATTGGGTAGATTCTCCGAGTGTGTCCGGGGTGTAAAGCCAGGCGGTTCCGCCGTCGACGGTGCCGTCGATCATCAGCTTGACGCCGGAAACCGCCCATCGCTCGCCGCGGCGTGACTGAAGGTCGATCACGTGGGTGATGGCGTCATCGAGAGATGCTGCCGGGCCTATCATCGGCGAGATCGTCAGTTCCAACGGCAGACCGCCGAGGGCTGAAACGTCCTCGAGCAGCAACTCGGCGTCCTCCGCCCCCATGTCCAGCGCGTGACCGGCCGTAAACCCTGTCGCCGCCATCGACACCAAGGTCTCGCGCAGCGACGTGACGCGCGAGGCGTGGCTCATCGGCGGCACGAGCCCAAGAACCCGTGTCCTCGCCCCTTCCAGCAAATGCCCGGTCGGATTGCCTGCGGCATCGACCACGACGGCCGAGGCGTCGCCGAATTGCTCCGAGCCCGTGACTCCCGCGAGCCGCAGCGCTGCGGTGGACGCGACCACCGAGTGGACGTCGGCGAGGGTAATCGCCGCAAGCACTCCGGGCGCGACACGGTCGAGGATTTCCGCGGACGGCGCTCTATGGAATGCGTTCACGTCCAGTCCCCAGCCGAGCAGCCATCCGTCGTCGGGGGTGTCGGACCAGTGCCGAGCGAGCTCGCGGGCGATGTCGTCCGGCGTTTCGCATGCGCTGAGGTCCACGCCCCGTGTCATTTCTATGCCGCCGAGGGGGTGAATGTGCGAATCGATCAGGCCTGGGACCATAGTGGCGTCGCCGAGGTCGACGACCTGCGCCGTCGGGTACTCGCCGCGGATTCGCCGCCATCCGCCAACGGCGGTGACGCGGCCGTCGACGACCGCGACCGCATCTCCGTCGACTCCCGGCGAGAGGGTGTGTACGGTCGATGCCCGGTAGATGGTCGTCACGGTTAACCCACCAGCCTGAATGCCGGCCCGCCGGGAACCGACTCGAGGAGCCGCCGTGTGTAGTCCGACTGAGGCCTGCGAAAGACGTCGATGACCTGCCCGTGCTCCACGACCTCACCGTGAAGGAGCACCACGACTTCATCGCAAAGCGCGCGAACGACAGCGAGATTGTGCGAGATGAAAACCATCGTCAGGGAGAGATCTCGCCGGAGCCGGTTCAGAAGCGCGAGTATTTCGGCCTGGGTCGACACATCGAGTGCAGAGGTTATCTCGTCGGCGATCACGAGCTCTGGCCCAACTGCAAGGGCGCGAGCGATCGCGATGCGCTGGCGCTGGCCGCCGGAGAATTCGTGCGGGTAACGGTCCGCGGTAGAGGCGTCGAGCGAAACCATCTCCAGAGCTTCGAGAATGCGCCTCCGATGGGGGCCCACGCGCGCCGCGACCGGGTCGATCGCCTCCGCGAGCGTCTGCGCGATGGTCCGGCGCGGGTCGAGGGAAGAGTAGGGGTCTTGCGGGACGAGCTGGATTCGTCGGCGGACCTTCTTCGAGACGCCTGGGGATGTCAAGTCGACCCCGTCGAACGTGATGCGTCCCGACGACGGGCGGTGGATGCCGACGACGGTCTTGGCAATCGTCGACTTGCCCGAGCCGGACTCACCTACAAGTCCGACCGTCGTACCACGCGCAACGCTCAGGGAGACGTCCTTCAAGATATGACTTGCGCGCGCCCCGTGGCCGAGGCTTACATTGACGCCTGCCAACTCGATCAGGGGTGTGTTCTCAAGCAATGGGAATCTCCTTGGACGTTTCGAGCATCTCCGGTGTCACGGGCATCTCAGTGAGCCTGGGCGTGGCGTCGAGCAGCGCACGCGTGTACGGATGCTCGACTTCGCCGGCGCGCAGCTGCGCGGCGGTTAGGCGCTCGATGATCTCACCATGACGCATGACGAGGATTCGATCGCAGAGCGCCTCCACAACACCGATGTCGTGCGAGATGAAAAGGATGGCAGTGCCCTCGTCGCGATTGATCCGCTTGAGGATGCGGAGGACTTCCGCCTGCACGGTGACATCGAGCGCCGTGGTCGGTTCGTCCGCGATGATGAGTCGCGGATTGGTGACCAGAGACGACGCAATGATCGCTCGTTGAAGCATGCCGCCCGAGAGTTGGAACGGGTGCTGGCTCATGCGCTCTTCGGGATTGCGGACGCGCATGTCGCCCAGCGATTTGACCAGCAGGTCGTGCGCGCTACGGCGGGAGTGCCCGAGGCGCACGCGAGCTACTTCGGTGAGCTGTCCGCCGAGCCGCAGGGCCGGGTTGAAGGTTCCTCCAGGGTCCTGATAGACGAGCCCAATGTCGCGCGCAAGCCGCGACTTGTCACTCCCCTTGACCAGATCAAGGTCTCCCAGCCGCATCGTCCGCGCGCTGACCGCGACACCCTCTGGTTGGAGACCCGCGACGGCCATCGCGGTCATCGACTTGCCCGATCCTGATTCGCCGACAAGCCCTACAATTTCGCCCGGACCGATATCAAATGTGATTCCTTTGACGACGTCGGCACCGCTGGGAGCCGTGACCGTGAGGTCCCGCACCTCGAGCAGCGCGTCCGGGACAGCCGAAGGAGCCGCAGGGAGTGGGACCGGGCGGGCGCGCCGACGGCGTCCACGGCTCCAGGGGTCCATCCGGGCAGCGAGCCCGTCGCCGGTGAGCATCGCGGCGATGCCGGCGAAAATCAGCATAACCGAGGGACCAACCACCTGGAGCGGCTGGGAGAAGATCGAGGGCAGCGCCTCATTAAGCAGGCGCCCGTAGTCGAAGTCAGGGCTCTGCACGCCAAGCCCGACGAACGAGAGGGCCGATATTTCCAGCAGCGACAGCGCGAAGCTCGACGCGATGAGCACGAGCAGTGGCCCGCCGATGTTGGGAAGCAGGTGTCGAGCGAACACCATGATGCCGGGCACCCCCAACAGCCGAGCGGTCACGATGAAGTCTTTGTGGGCGATGGCTGCCGTCATATTGGACGTGATGCGTGCGAATGCCGGAATGCCGGCGATGCCGATTGCGATAACGGCGGACACGGTACCAGGACCCAGGATGGCCGCGATCACAAGCGCAAGGATGAGCGAGGGGAACGCGACCGTGGAATCCACGACACGCAGGACGATTTCACGAAGCAACCGCGGCACTACCCAGACCAGCCCGCCGATCAGCACCCCGGCCACGACGGACAGGACGGTTGCCGCGAGCGACATGAGCAGGGTCAGCCCCGTTGCCACGAGCGCTCGGGAGAGGTTGTCTCTACCGAGACTGTCGGTGCCGAGCAAGTGCTCGGGTGACGGCTGCGCACGACTCTCCGGACCGATCGTGGTCGCGGCGCCCGACAAGAACAGCGGGGCCAGCACAGCGACGATAACGAGGACAGCCAACATCACGAGGCCCGCAATCAGCGAAGCCGGGATTCTTTTGCGTTGATCAGCCATTGCTCGAACCTCCAAGGGTGCGGGGGTCGATGACCCCGAGGATGACGTCGATCAGCAGGTTGATGAGAATGGCGAGCCCACCGATCGTGAGGACGATTCCCTGGATGAGCGGGTAGTCCTTGACGATGATCGCGTTCACTACCTCATTGCCGAGCCCTGGAATGCTGAAGACAGTCTCGATGACGATCGCCCCGCCGAGTAGGCCGGCGAGGATGAGTCCGCTCACGGTGAGGGTGCTCGTGAGAAGGTTGGGCAGCGCGTGCCGGAGGTAGAGCCGGAGCGTGCTGAGGCGCCGGCCGCGCGCAGTGCGGAGATAATCCTGCTCAAGCACCATGTAGGTCTCCTGACGAACCACACGGGCGACCGCGAAAGTCGGACCGAACGCGAGGGCCGCGGTCGGCAGGACGAAGGCGAACGGCGAGTCGACCCCGCCCGCTGGCAGCACCTTGAGCCAGAGCCCGAAAACCACGACGAGCAGGGTGGCCGCCACGTAGCCGGGAAAGGACGCGAGGAAGCCGGCGACGGTGCCGAAACCGAGGGCGAGGGCGGGGCGGCGTCCGCCGCGCGTGAGAACACCGATCAGCATTCCGAGGGGGATGGCGACCAGGATAACGACCAGGATCGAGGCAAACGCCAGTTGAGCGGTGTATGGCAGCTTTGTGGCGATCAAGGCGGTGACAGGGGTGCCAAAGCGGAAGCTGTTGCCCAGATCGAGGGACAAGAGCCCCTGCAGGTAGAGAACGAACTGTTCATAAAGCGGCAGGTCGAGGTTGAGCTTCTTTCGTAAGGCCGCGACCGCTTCAGGTGTCGCGTCCGGGCCCAGGATTGCGACTGCCGGATCCCCGGGGATCAATGGCACGATGAGGAACGTCAGCACGACGAGTAATGCCAGCGAGAGAAAAAGGCCTCCGAGGCGGCTCAGCGCGAATGATCCCCAGGTGCTCCGGGCGATTCTGTGGCCGATTCCGAGTGGCGGGGCCGGAGTGGTTAGCTCAGTGGTTGTCATCATCGCCTCTCAAAGAGCTGCGTGTGCTGCGCGAGCGGCGCACGACGGTCATGCCAGCGGAACACCTGCTCCATTTCGGCGGAGACGCGAAGCAGGGTGGCCTCATCGAACGGTGCACCGACCAGCTGGGCGCCGATGGGCACACCGTTCGCGCCCGTGTGAACGGGGAGGGAGATTGCGGGAAGGCCTGCGATGTTGCAGAAGCTCGTGAACGAGATCGTGCGTAGCTCGGTAAGGCGCGGTCCATCCGGGGCCTTATTGGCCTCATCGTAAACCGAGCCTGCAAGCGGGGTGGGACACGCCGTGGTGGGAGTCACTAGGACGTCGAATTCTCTCCCCCACTGCGCCACAACTTGTCGCGTCTCCCATTGGAGGCGATTCGCGAGTTCGACGTACTGACCGGCGTGTACCTGTGCTGCGCGGTCGTACCGATACCGGATGTAGGGGTCCACGCGGTCGAGGTCCTGAATCGGGGACGCCCAAATCGAGGCGCTGATGATGAGATCTGCGAATCCCTTCGATGCCTCTTCGGAGAAGAGGAAGGGATTCGCAGGCTCCACCGAGTGGCCGGCGAGTTCGAGGGCCGTCGCGAGAGCGTTAGCGGCGGCGGCGCATTCCGGATCCACGTCGACACCGGTGGGCGCGTTGAGCAGCAGCCCCACCCGTAGCCGGGGACCGGTGTGGGCGATTTCGCTGGCGTATGGTCGGTGGGGAGCCGGCGCGGAATACCATGCCAGCGGGTCAGGTACGCCGAGCACGTCAAGCAGGGCGGCAGAGTCTGCCACGGTGCGGGTGATGACGCCGTCGGTCGTGGACTGTTCCCATCCTCGGATATCGGCGGGCACACGGCCGCGGCTCGGCTTGAGGCCCACGAGCCCCGTCGCTGAGGCGGGAACACGGATTGATCCGCCACCGTCAGATGCGTGGGCGACCGGTGCCAGACCTGCGGCTACCGCGGAGGAGGCACCGCCTGAGGACCCGCCCGAGGTGAAATCGAGGTTCCACGGGTTACGGGTCTTGCCATGCCGGGGATTCTCAGAGACTGTCAGCGGTCCGAACTCAGGACTGTTAGACCGCCCGAAGAGCACGAAGCCGGCTTCCTCGAACAGGTCCACCGTGATCTCGTTCTGCTCCGCGGGCGTCTCGTTCACCGACAGGGAGGAATAGGTGCAGGGTTGCCCGCGCACGGCAGTCAAGTCTTTGATGGGGACCGGCACACCTTCGAAGGCGCGCACGTTCCGGCCTGACCGCAGCCGTGCGTCGGATTCGCCGGCTCGACGCAAGACGTCATCGCGGTCAATCCAGACGATGGCGTTGACCTCCGGATTGAGCGCGTCATGCCGGTCCAGGTAAAACTCCGCGATCTCGATCGCGGACACCTCACGGTCGCGCAGCTTCCTCGCGAGTTCCACCGCGGAGATAAAGGGGTCCATGGCTTTTTCCTCTTTTGCCTCAGGGGACGAGGTCGCGCTCTGTGCGCGACCTCGTCCGTTACAGTTAGTCAGCGATCCGGAAGACCGGGTCATCAAGAGACCCGCCGAGCATCTGAACAGTGAAGCCCGGGCGCTGTACATAGATGAAAGGACTGTTCATCAGCGGCACCGCATCAACCCGCCCGATCAGCGCGTCGATGGCCGTGTTCAGGTGCTTGCAGCGCGCGTCGGCGTCCGTTGCCGTCCGCGAGGACGCGAAGGCGTCCTCGGCGCCGGGGTTCGTCACGCCGCCGATGTTGCCACCGCCCTGTTCGATCACCGGTCCGGTGAATGAGCTGAGCGGGCTTGTCAGGGATCCGAGGAAGTTAAGGTCGGCGAACATCGTCACGTCCCAAGCCTCGGGCTCGCCGAAGACCGTTGTGATCCAGGTTCCGACATCGGTGTTCTCGATCTCGACGTCGGCACCCGCAGCGCGGAGCGCTTCCGCGACGTACTCATTCCCGGCGCCGGCGATCAGCGGCCCGATGAAGCGGATGGAAACCCCGTCAAGCGCCGTCTTTGCGGCTTTCGGGTCGTGCTCAGGGATGAGCGGGTTCTTATCGGGCACGCAGGGAGTCGCAAATGACGCCAGGGAAGACGCGAGCTCGCCATTACCCTCCGACACGATGTTCTCGAACATCGCCCGGTCGACCGCCTGTGCGACACCGCGCCGGAGGGCCTCGTCCGTGAACGGGCTGCCATCACGCTCGTTGAAGAGAAGGTAGTAGTCGGAGAAGCGGTTCACTGCGAGCTCGTACCCATCCATCCCGTCAAAGCGCTGCATGTTCTGCGGGGCGATGCCTCCGATGTCGAGCTGGCCGCTGATTACCAGGTTGGAGGTCGCCGTCGTGTCAGCCGGGACCGAGTAAACGAGCTTTTTCGCGGGGGTTCCCTCCACCGCGGTAGTCCACTCCGGCCACGCGTCGTAGTCGCCGCGCAGTGTGTACTCGTACTTCACCCCGGGTTCGAAAGACGTCAGCGTGTACGGGCCGGATTCGCTTCCCTCGACCTTGCCTTCCGCCAGGCCCTTGGGGTCAGCGATGCCTGCCGGGCAGACGATGCCAGTGCTAGAGATCGACAATCCGGTGAGCAGGTCGGGCCACGGCGTCTCGAGGTCGATGGTGACGGTGCCCGCGTCATCGTTCGCTGTGATGACCGGGACGTTGCCACCGAATACCTGCGGAGGAACTGTGGACCCGGTGTCGGGTCGCGCGAAAAACTCGAGGGAGTTCTTTACGACCGTCGGTGTGATCTCGGTCCCGTCGGAGCACGTGGCGCCCTTACGGAGAGTGAGCACGGCCTGGCTGGGGGTCGACGTCCACTCAGTGGCGAGACCGGCGACCAGCCCGCTTTCGTCCTTGCGGAGAAGAGTGTCGTACGAGGTTCGTGCGAGGACGAAATCCGGAAGCGACGCCGTCAGCGTGGGGTCGAAGTTGGCCGGCACATCGATCGTTGTGCGGATGGTGTCAGTGGTAGCCGTGGCGTCTTTGCCGGCTCCTGGGATGCAGCCCGTGGCCGCGACCGTGACTGCGGCCAGAAGCGCGGGCACAACGAGACGGTTTCGTCGGTTCATCACATTGCTCCTCTTGTTGGTGGGGGGTGGAGAGTTTAGGACTGGACTTCGAAGACATCGATCGTGGTGGCGCTCGGGTTGGTGGCTGCTCGGCCCACGAAGACCGAGCGGGTGAGCCACTGGTACTGCGGCGCTGCGGTGCGGAATCGCGGAGTCGTAAGGAAGTAGCCCATGTCTTCTGAACCGCCTGATTCGCCGGGCAGGTGGCGGAGGACGCCCACGTTGACTACGTCGATGACTGCGTCATCATGGGTGCGGATTAGGTACCGTGCCTCAACCTCGTAGGAATCGTCGGCGCGGTTGAGGCACCAGTCGCCGCCGCCGGGGATGATTTCGCCCTCGACGGCTCCCCGGACGGGGCCGCCGGTGATCGGGATGTAGTCGAGCGACTCGGTCGAGCGGCGCTCCAATAGCAGGCTCTCGTCAACCAAGGCCGTGATGGTGAACACGAGGCGTAGCTCAGGGGGCTTATTCAATGTCACATCATTCGTAGTTGCCTCGCTTGGATGCGAGGGTGTATGACGAGTGTGAGCTAAGTGAATGGCTTAGTCAATGGCGTTAACTTAAACTTTACATGGGTGGCGTAGTGCGCCCGCAAGCCCGCCGGCAACTCAACCCGAATAGAATGACGGCAAAGGAGGACTGCAGTTGGCCAAGGAACACCGCTCTCGCCGAAGCCGAGGATCGCTGTCGCAGGCGGAGATCGTCGCCGCCGCAATTCGGATCCTCGACGCCGAGGGCTCGGAGGCGCTAACTTTCGCACGTCTTGGGGCTGAGCTTCAGGCCTCGCCTACTGCGGTATACAGGCACTTCGCCAGCCGCCACGACATGATCTGCGCGATCTCCGACGAGCTCGACGCGATCTCACTCGCCGGCTACGAGCCAACGGATGACTGGCGCGCTGACCTGCGCGAACTCGCCCACAGGGCGTGGCAGACCGCTAACACACACCCGGCTGCGGCGGCGATGGGCATGAACCTTCTCACAGGTGGCATGAGCGAGTTGCGCGCTGTCGATTGCGTGCTTCGCGCCCTTCACGTCGCTGGCGTGCACGGCCGCGAGGCGGTCGTCCAGTACCAGGTTTACGTGAATATCGTGCTTGGATCGAGTGCCGCCCAAGGCGCACTCCTATCCTCCCCGGGGCTGGTCAATCCGCAGGGTGTCTGGTTCAGGACGCAGGTGTACGCGCCCGTTGATCCCGCGCAGTATCCATACGCGGACGCCGTGATGTCAGACCTGCGCCAAATCGATCCCTCCGAGGTGTTCTCCCGGACGGTGGAGATGTTCGTTACCAGTATCGAGCGGATGCTGGAAGGCAGAGAGTTGTCGCAATCGGCCTAGTCCGCTATCGCGGCAGCACTCGGCGTCAGACGCTTGACCCCGGTGACGGGGTCTGCGGCTGGCCGATACCGTCGCCGATAAACCTCCCGAAGGATCAGGTGATGCGGTAGGCGGTATAACGGACAGCGTCAGCGTCTCTGGCGCAGGAGGCGATGAAGATGGAATCCTCCAAGTGCCGCAATCTTGCTGCCGAGGTCTCAATCGTTATGACGGTGCGAAAGTAGTAGCGGGCGGGAGCGATATTCTCGCCCTTGAGCAGTGAGTCCAGGACGTCGGCTGGGCCGGTGCGCAGGCCGGTGACCTGGAGGTAAACCATCTCTCCGTCCGGGGTGCGAGCACTGTAACGGCTGTCAATGTCGATGGCGCCGTCCCCGCGAACAAGTTGCCAGTCCGCTCCGCCGGGCAGGATCCTGGCCTGAACGCCGCCGGAAATTTCTCCGCCGGTAATCGGGATGACCCGGCGGTGACCCGCCCGGGTTTGACCATGATCCGCCAGCGGGCCGAGACGAACATTCACCTCAAACGCACGCTCGAGCGCGGGAACCGTTGGAGGGTCGATCATGAATTCTCTTTTCTTGCGACGATACGAAGCGGCACTCATCCACGAGCGGGTCTTGGAGTTATCCCGGCCCCGGAATCAGTCGCCAATTGGCCCTCTCAGAGGGTGGGAGCTACTGTGCACGCCCTCGGTCTTCAGGTTGGACGATCAGCAGATCGCGGTCGAGGACGACTATATGCGGGTGGCACCGACTTAGACGATCCCAGCCGTCGGCGATGTTTGGGTACGGTGCAGTGGCTGCACCTATCACACGCACTGCACCTTTCGGGCTTGCTTCAGGCGGGCTGCCTGCGCGGATGCCCGTCTTGGAAGGTGCCGTATGCAGCTAAAGGGGTGCTGGGGTGGAAGGCCACTTTGCCCCCAACGACGGTCATGCGCGTGTGATTTGTTAGCAGTTCGGATGGCTCGGCGACGAGCGGGTTGCTGTCCAGTACGGTGAAGTCTGCGAGGTAGCCCGCCGCGATGCGGCCCTGCCGATCCTCGGCCCGGCAAGAGAACGCGGCGTCACGAGTGGCATGCCCGAGCGCGTCGGCGAGGTTTAGGGCGTATTTGGGCAGGTTGGCTTCAAGGGCCGGGTCCAGAGCGGAGAGCCGGGTTGATGCCACATACATATTGGGCAAGGGCTGGTGCGGGGCGGTGGGTGCATCGGTACTGAGTGCAAGGGTTGCGCCTGCGTCGGTGAATTCCGTCCAGGGATATGCCCTATCAGTGCGGTGGTCGCCCAGCACACCTTGCCAGTTTTCCTGGATAGCGGGATCGGCATGGACGGGTTGCATTGAAGCCACCACCCCGAGCGCTGCAAGGCGCTTGACGTTGTCTTCGGTCACCGTTTCGAGGTGTTCGATGCGATGCCTGCGGTCGCGGGGACCGTTGCGACGATATGCCTCCTCCAGGGCGTCGAGTGCTATGTCGGAGGCCTCGTCGCCGATAGCGTGCAGTGCTATCTGCAGCCCGGCTGCGTCGGCGGCCGCCACGACGGGGGTCAGGGATTTACGGTCCCAGATGGGTTCGCAGGAGCTGCCATCGGCGTAGGGCTCCTTCATGGCTGCTGTGCAGCTGTCGATGACGCCGTCAACGACCAGTTTGATTCCGCAAATCTGTAGCCAGTCGCTGTTGAGCTCGACGGCCAGTTGGACGGCTTTCTGCACTTGGGCGAGGTTCTGGTCCTCGGATTCGTGGCGGACCACAAGGATGTGACCTTTGACCCTGATCGGGAGGGTGTTGTGGTGCCGTGCCAGGGCGCGGCGGAAGGCTGCGAGGTCATCGTCCTGGACCGCCATGTCCACAGCCCCTGTGACGCCGACGGCGAGGTAGTTGGTGAAGGCTTCCTCCAGTTGGGCATCCCGGTCCTCGTCGCTGGTGTAGGCGGCGAGGGCGGGCCAGACGATTTGCTGTGCCGCGGTCTCATACAGCATCCCGTCGGCTTTCCCGGTGAGCGGGTTCCGGCCGATGCGCCCGCCGATGGGGTCGGGTGTGTTGTCATTAATTCCCAGTTCCGCCAGGGCGGCACTGTTGACCCATACCGAGTGCAGGTCGTTGGCATCCAGATAGACAGGGCGTTCGGGTACAGCTTGGTCCAGCAATTCCTTGGTGGGTTGTTTTCCGTCCAGCGAACTGTAGAGCCATCCGGCGCCAAGGATTCGTTGCGCGTCGGTGCTGTCGGCGGCCTCCCGGAGGCGGCGCTGAAGATCAGCAAGGTTAGTTGCCTCGCGCAGCGGGACCTTTTGCAGGGACTGCCCCATCGATAGAAGGTGTGTGTGGGCGTCGATGAATCCGGGAAGGACAAAGCCGCCAGCGAGATCCACTTCAGCAGCACCCTCTCCTGCCGCCTGTTGTGCGTCGGCTTCCTTCCCTACGTGGATGAAGCGGGAACCCTCCACAACGAAGGCGTCGGCGGAGAAGCCGTCGGTGGTGAAGACGGTGGCGTTTGTATACAGCGTGCGAGGCAAGGGAGTGCTTTCTTTGGGGGAGGGGCGGGACATCAGGCGATTGCCGCCTGGTTGATGTCGGGGGAAGGGTTGTTGGCGCTGGCCTTTTCGGTCCGGACCGAGACCCTGGAAATGAGGAGCAGCGGAACCATCAGGACCACTGTCATGCCGGCCAGGACGTAACCGAGGACGTCGTAGCCGGCGCTGGATGAGACGAAAGTTCCGAAGAATGGAGCGAACGATGACCCGACCAGATAGACCCCCAGGACCGGTGCGGACCAGCGGCCCGCCGCGTCCAAGGCAGCTGCGATGGCCACGATATAGATGAATGCGAGCATGTAGAAGGTGTTCCAGGCGATGATGACGGCCATGTACCAGCCGGGATCAGAAACAAGTCCGGAGAGCATCTTCAGGGCAGCGCCGGCCAGCAAGGCCACCGCCAGCGGTATGGTCCGGCCAAGCCGTCGCCCGGCCATTCCCACAAGACCGGAGGCGATCAGGCCGCCCAAGGTCGACAGGCTCAGGACCAGTCCCATTCCGGTTTCATCCAGCTGCGCCTGCTCGGCGCCCATGGTCGCTGCAACAGCCCATAGGGAGTCTTCGCTCAAAGCCCACAAAGCGAAGCATGCGAGCAGCCCGAAGCCTGCAAGGGCTGCTGTTGGCGAGGTCGTCTTCCTGGGTTGGGAAACCGGCGCAATGGTTTTGGTCGAGGGGCGGTCCGGCAGCCAGGAGGTGGTGAACAGGGCGGCCAGGGCGAGGCCCGCCAGCAGGCCAAATGCGCTGCCCATGCCCGCGCCCAGAACAGGAATGACAAAGAGGAGAACCGACACGATGGCACGGTTCGTGAATCCGCTGATGCCAGATGCACGGTCAGGATTTCGAAGAGCGCCCAGGGCAGCACCGCCGGCCGAAACCGCTCCGCCAGCTCCAAGCCCGCCCACGAGGACGCCGGCAATGACAACGGGCGCGGACGGGATGAAGGCAGCAGCACCGAAGCCTGCCGCGGTCAACACCAGTCCGGCCCGGGCGATAAGGTACCTCCCATTCCGGGATGCCCACTTTGATGTCAGGAGGCAGGTGAGCGCACAGGCGAGGAGCGAACCCGTCATGAGTGTCCCCGCTTCAGTATCTGAGAAGCCGGGTTCTCCTGTAAGGGCGACGATCATGACCGGCACCAGGTTAGCGGTCATGAAGCCGACCACACTGATGCCGAAGACCGAGATGGCCCGCGTGGCGGTCAGGGGAACACGCCCTGTTTCGTGGTCCTGGGACATGGACAGCTCCTTGCTGGGATGGAGTGAAGACCGTCACAAAATGAATGGCCTTCATTTATTATGAAGACCACCTTCCGTCAGTGCAAGGGTTTTATGAAAGGTTTTCAGAAACCCGGTTACGCCCCTTCACGTAGCCCGGTGAGGAGCATCTCCACGGCAAAAGCGAAGGCCGTGTCTGACCGCTTTGCAGGAGAGCCGAGATTGGCGATGGCCGCGGATAGCGCGGGAAACTGGCCTGGCGGGGGAGACCAGACAACTTCCGGGGCGGTAAGCTCCAAGGCGGACCCGAGGACGAGATAGTCCACGGTGGTGATGGCGGGGACAACTGCGCAAGCTGCCAACCCTGCATTCCCCAGGACGACGGCCATGTCCTCGTAAATGCCCATCACACCCAGATCCCGAACTGTCTGGGTTACCAGGAGCGGCACCAGCCGGGGATGCTCCAGAAGGCACTCACGGTACCCATGCGCCAAAGTCCGAAGCGCGTCCTCCCAGGAGAGGCCCTCAATATCGAGAGGCGCCCGACTGGAAAAAACGCGGCCGCGCATGAGCTCGACGATGTGCTCACGGTTATCGATGTAGTTATAGAGGGCCGACTGACTGACCCCCAGCTCCTTCCCGATCTTAGGAAAGCTGAAGTCTCCATAGGTATCCACCAGTGACAGTGCCGCACTGACAATGGCATCGACGGACAAAAGTGGCGATCGTGGGCGCGGCATGGGTCTCCTTGGCAGGATAGGGTCCTTTCAATCTAACTGGCCTTTCCCCGGGCGGATGCCATCACCAGCATTACGCCCACCGAACCCGTTGGGCGGGCTGAACTCCTTGGCGTGAGCGGCCGTTCCAGGCCGCCTTGTCTGTACCTTGGCGGGCACATATGCGACTAGCAGAGGTTGGATGTCCTGGTTTGGCCGGGCGAGTTTTCCGCCTTCGCGGAGCAACGCGTCGCGATCAAAAGTACCTCTAATCCGCGCCGTTGGCGCTCCTTCAAGTCCAGCCCTCCCCCTTGCGCTTTCAAATCGCCGATAACGGATATTTCGTCAAGCTGCAGCGACGTTCTGACACTGGCGCAACGTCCGCCCGAGCAGGGGAGGGGTTGGTGCAGTTGGCGTGGCACACGTACTGGTAGACGGTCGCATTGCGGACCGGTGAAACAGAATTGGCCAACGCGGTTCCGCGTCGGCCAATTCCGGGTTTGAGCTTTGTGTCTAGAAGTCCAGGGACTTTTTGGATGTCTCGGGCAGTTTGGAACATGCGATGAAGGCCATGATGCAGACGGCGACGAGGTAGATGGCAGGGGAGAGGTTGTTGCCGGTAGTGGCGATCAGCCAAGTTGCGATGAACGGGGCGGTGCCGCCGAAAATCGTGTAGGCAAGGTTGTAGGTTGCTGCTGATGCGGTGTAGCGCACTTTTGTGGGGAACAGTTCGGACATGAGGACCGCGGTAACGATGCCGGTCATGACGGCGCCTATGCCGAGCAGGAACTGCCCGAGTACTGAAAGCCCGAGGTTGCCTGTCCCGGCGAGCATGAATGCAGGGAAGACTGTGACGATTAGGACGACGCAGGCCGAGCGGGTGGTGTTTCGCCGTCCTATCCGGTCGGAAAGACGGCCCATGAAGGGGCAGAGCAAACCGGCGAATACAAGGCAGAGGCAGCTTGAGAGCAGCGATTCGGGTCGGCTGAGTTTGCCGACGACCTGCATGAACGTCGCCATGTAGGTTGTGAACGTGTAGAACGAGAGGGCGGTGGCGGAGATGAAGCCGGCCAGGGTGAGGATCGTCCGCCAGTGGGTCCGAATGGTTTCACGCAGTGGAGCTGCTTCGACTTCCTTTTCTTCTTCTATGTTCTGGAAGAGTGGCGTCTCGCCGAGCTTGGAACGCAGGTAGAAACCGAAGAGGCCCAGGGGTATTGCGAGGAGGAAGGGAATTCTCCAGCCCCAGTCGTTCATGCTGTCGGGGCCCACGACCTGGGCAAGGATGTATGTGAAGCCGGCAGCGAAGGCGAACGAGAAGAAGGTGCTGACGGGAACGAAGCTGGCGTAAGTGTTCTTCTTCTCCGTTGGGGCGTGTTCGATGACGTAAGCGCAGGCCCCGGCGTATTCACCGCCTGCTGAAAATCCCTGAAGGCAACGGGCCACCACCAGGAGGATAGGGGCCCAGATGCCCCACGTGGCGTAGTCGGGCAGGATGCCGATGAAGGCAGTGGATCCGGAGATCAGCAGGATCGTCAGGACGAGTGTTCTCTTCCGCCCGATCTTGTCGCCGAGTCTGCCGAAGAAGACCCCACCGATAGGACGTAACGCGAACGCCACAGCGAACACCGCGAAGGTTTCCAGTAGTGCCGTGGTCGGGTTGCTTCCGGGGAAGAACTTGGCAGCCAGGATCGTCGCCAGGTATCCGTAGACGGCAAAGTCGTACCACTCGATGAAATTGCCTACGGCGGCTGCGGAGATCACCTTCTTCAGCAGCTTTGGACTAACGGTGCCTGTCTGGTCAATGGTGGGATTCACGGTCAATTTCATCGTCTCCTGCTGGGGATCTGGGCCCTCGTGCTCGGACCGCTCGTTTCTTCCGGCATCGTTGCCGGAGGAAGGAGGTCGCCGAGTGGAAGATGGAAGCCAGGCCAGCATACGATGCCGGCCTTTCGTAATACATATCGTATTACCAGTTCGCGGGCCTGTCTATGGTTGCGCCTCACTCAGGCCCAGTTCTCAACGATCCTCCGGGCGCGGGCGTGGAGCGGGAAGTACGGGGCGAGAATCTTCCCCTTTTCAAATACGAGTCGTATTATGAAAGTCGCACTGCCATTCGGCACCGAAACCCAAAGTTGTGTGGAAGGACGGCCATGAACGCTCCGGAGATTATCGATCCAGGCGCTCTGCATGAAGAGAGCATCGTGATTGATGGACTCATCATTGCGAAGTGGGAAAGGGACCTTTTCCTGGATATGCGCAAGGGCGGCCTGACGGCCGCCAACTGCACGGTGTCTGTCTGGGAAGGATTCCAGGACACCGTGAACAACATCCTGGGCGTAAACAAGCTGATCGCCGAGAACAGCGAGCTGGTCATGCCTGTTCGCACAACAGCCGATATCCTGGCGGCAAAAGATGCAGGAAAGACGGGAATCATCCTTGGGTTCCAGAACGCGCACGCCTTTGAGGACCAGTTGGGTTACGTCAGTCTCTTCAAACAACTGGGCGTCGGTGTGGTGCAGCTCTGTTACAACACCCAGAACCTCGTCGGCACAGGCTGCTACGAACGGGACGGGGGACTTTCCGGCTTCGGACGTGAAGTGGTGGCGGAGATGAACCGCGTCGGTATCCTTTGCGACCTGTCGCACGTGGGGTCGAAGACGTCGGAAGAAGTCATTCTCGAGTCCAGCAAGCCCGTCTGCTACTCGCACTGCCTCCCATATGGGCTCAAGGCTCATCCCCGAAACAAGTCCGATGAAGAGCTGCGCTTCATCGCCGACCATGGCGGCTTCGTAGGTGTCACCATGTTCGCCCCGTTCCTGGCCAAGGGAACAGACTCCACCATCGATGACTACGCCGAAGCAATCGAATACGTCATGAACATCGTAGGAGAAGACTCGATCGGAATCGGGACGGACTTCACCCAGGGCCAGGACCTGAACTTCTTTGAGTGGCTGACCCACGACAAGGGTTATGCACGCCGGTTGACGAGTTTTGGGGAGATCATCAATCCGCTCGGAATCCGCACCGTAGGCGAGTTTCCAAACCTTACGGAAACGCTGCTGAAGCGCGGACACTCCGAGCGCGTCGTCCGCAAAATCATGGGCGAGAACTGGATGCGCGTTCTTGGGGACGTGTGGGGATCATGACGTATTCACCCGAGGTGCCCATCAGCGTCGACCCGGAAACTGGCCGGTGGACCACCGACTCGCTCCCCATGCTCTACGTTCCCCTTCACTTCTTCGTGAACAACCACAAAGCGATCGAAAGAGAACTTGGCGTCGAGCGCTACTCCCGGTTGCTCTACGACGCCGGATACAAATCCGCCTGGACGTGGTGCGAGCACGAAGCGGAGCTGCACAATCTGGCCGGCGTGGAGGTGTTCGAGCACTATTTGAACCGGCTTTCACAACGCGGCTGGGGGCTCTTTGAGGTACTCGATTTCGACCTAGCACGAGCGACGGCATCAGTCAGTGTAAGAAACTCAGCCTTCCATCAGCCCGACTCCAACGACCAGGGCACTGGGGATTACATGTTCACCGGCTGGTTCTCCGGGGCAATGGATCAGATCCTGCACGCCCAGGGGAGCAGCATGCGTACAATCAGCCGTCAGGTTCACTGGGAAGGCCAGGACGGCGCGGAGTACGGGCTATTCCAGGTTGCTCCGCGACAACTGCATTGACGGAAGAATATCCCCGCCTAGGTTTATGGACCCGGCGGTGTCGTCCGTGAGGAAGTTGAAGATACGGTTTCGGAAGAGCAGCACGTGGCGGCCGGCAATGCCTTCCGCCGCATCGGGGTCATGATTTTCATAGGCATCAATCAATTCTGAGTGGTCCTTTTGAACCTCGATGAAGTGCTGTTCCAGCGTGTCCCATGCCGTTGCACCACCGAAAGCCAAGTAGCCCAGCCGTTGTCCATGATCGTGAATGGAACAGGCAAGATTCGCCAGGTAGCCGTTGCCCGCAAGGCTGGCCTCCAGCCGATGCAACTCAGCATTGCTAGAGGCCACCTCCTCCGGGCGAGCATGCTCGATGGCCCGGATAACTTTGCTTTCGGCTTTCCGCAGCTTGACAATCCCAGCTGCGTTGCACCTCACTGCAACGAGGCGGCCTATTGCCCTTGCGGAGACCATGTGGGCTTCAAAAAGACTCGATAAATCCTGGATATCAAGAGGCTTTACAAAAAAGCCCCTCCTGTCAGGATCGGACACGACAAGGCCCTCGGAAACCAAACGAAAGAGCGCCTCGCGCGCAGGAGTGCGGCTGATACCGAGCATCTCGCTAAGCCCAAGATCATCGATAACGGATCCCGGAGCGAGTTGAAGAGTCATCACCTTCTTCTTGATCTCGCTATAAGCCCTTTCCATCACCGTTCTGGGGCGACCAGCCATCTCTCCCGCTTCCTGTATTACAGCTGTATACGTCTCACCTTCATGCTACAGAGCCGAACCTGGATATCGCCAAGCCGCAGCGATGCCAATGCATCCCGGCGCGACGGCTATACCGGGGTTCCCGCCGCGCTGGAGCAGGTCGTCGTTGGCGAGGGGATTGGTCATCAAATGCTGCCTGAAAACAGCCCCTCTTGGAGGCACTCCCCCGCCGGTTCTAAAGAGCCGATAATGGACCTTTTTAAGGCTACGGATTCATCGAATACCCAGGTATTGCCCTGCGGACGAGGTGCTGACTAAACGGCTGGAGCTAGTGGGCCCTTCCATCGAAACCGACGAGAGAGGGCCCACTAGGCCAAAGCAGGCACAGAGATCGATCTTTATCGTCCCTGAAGCGCCGCTGATCCACTACCTGGGGTGACGCGCCAAC
>NZ_PJII01000018.1:52404-93032 GCF_002929215.1 Arthrobacter sp. ZGTC412 | reverse complement strand
GGGGTGGAGACCAACAAGATCCTCGGCACCTCCGACCAGGACCGGGTCATCATGGACGGCCTCTGCGTCCGCATCGGCGCCATGCGCTCCCACTCCCAGGCGCTGACCCTCAAACTCCGCGAAGACCTGTCCGTCGCCGAGATCGAGAAGCTGCTGGCCGAGGACAACCAATGGGCCAAGGTGGTCCCGAACACCAAGGAAGCCTCCATGGCAGAGCTGACCCCCGTAGCCGTCTCTGGCACCCTGGACATCCCCGTAGGCCGCATCCGCAAGATGGAAATGGGCCCGCAGTACATCAGCGCCTTCACCGTGGGCGACCAGCTCCTCTGGGGTGCAGCCGAGCCGCTGCGCCGCATGCTCAACATCGCCACCGGGAACCTGTAGCCCTTCCGCTTCAAAATCGTCAGCCGGATGGATGACGCCACCACCTGCACCCGGCCGTCCGGGGAAGACGGGCACGGTCTCTACGGACACCACTCGGCGGACGTAGACGTGTATTACCCTGCCGATAAGCCGGCGTGATCTACGTGCGGTCCGCTGGGACATGGCTCAACTGCGCGGTGTTGCCCGGGTAGCGGTCCTTCCATAGCATTCATTGGCGTCGCCTACCTGCTCACGGACCACTACACCGTGGCCAACATCTTCCTGCTGAACGCCATGGCGGGGCCCCAGGAAAGTGACCACCCAGTGGCACTTCTGGTTCATAGAATTGCTGGTGTACATCTTCCTGGCGGTGGCGCGGCACAAGATGTTCGCCTATGTGGGCCTGGCCGTCCCTTACCGTGAACGCATGTGGAGGGAGCGCGTGGCGCCCTTTGCAATTGCAGCGAGAAAGGGTGCTCCGGCCCTGCCAGGAGCCGTGAGGATCCGCGCCGCCCGGTTCATGACGGACGGCGGGAGCCATGTTGCGCGGAGCCGCTGCAAAAAGGTGGCGTTGGCCTGCAGCGCCACTTCGAGGGCAGCGAGGCGTGCTGCAGTGCCCCCGCCTGCCGCTCCCGTCCAGGGCAGCCCGGCGTTGTCGGCCTCCCGGCTGTCCGTCACGGGAGATGGCCTGCCGTATCGGTGCCGTTCGAAGTCGGTGGTGAGCACTCCCACTGCCTGGTACGCCGCTGTGTCCATCCCGCCCGGGTCTCTTAGATGTCCGCGGAGCCGGCTGGAATAGGCGCGCGGCGTTTCACTCGGGCCCTGGGGCACGCCGTAGTCCGTGCCCAGGTCCAGCAATTCGCTCCACGCCAGGGGAATGGCATGGCCGGGATCCCGGGGCCGGAGTCGGCGACTGCGGAGGGCAGCGCGGAGTAGGTGCGGCGAAGCGGCCAGGAGTGCCGCGCCCAGGACCCCGCCAACTCCGAGCAGCGTCAGCAGGAGTTGGACGTCCTCGTCTGTGCTGCCGGTTGTATCTGGTCCCGGAAGCGGCGCCGCGTTGGGCGCAGGGCCCGGCGCCGGTGTGGACTCGGGGACAAGGTCGCCATTGTTTTCGAGTGCGCCCGGGGCAGCCTGCGCGGAGGACTCGGTAGCGTAGTCGGGGACCACGCCCCGAGAGGGAGTGGGTTCGAAAGGTACCCAGCCCAGACCTTGGAAATACAGTTCGGGCCAGGCATGGGCGTCGCGGGCGTCTACCTCGTATTCGGGAAGCGGGCCCTGCCCCGCCACGGTCACCGTTGCACCGGTCAATCTGCCTGGAGCATAGCCTACGGCGATACGGCTGGGGATGCCTTCGAGCCGTGCCATGACCGCCATGGCGGACGCGTAGTGAATGCAGTAACCGCTCTTCTGCTTCAGGAAGTCGGCCAGGACGGACAGGCCGTTGCCGTCGTAGCCGCCCTGGACTGCAGGGAGTAGGTGAACTGCGCCGACCGAAGGTACTGCTGGATGGCCAGGGCCTTTCCATATGGTGTGGCGCGGGAACCCGCCACGTCAGCGGCGGTGGACCTGACAATTTCCGGTACGTTTCCGGGGATCCTGGTGAAGTCGTCAGGAACGTCCCGCACCGTGGCTGAGGACTGTGCCAGCACTTCCGGCGACAATTTCGGCACCGAGGACGTGACGACGTACTTCTGCCGCCAAGAGGTGGCGTCGGTCCCCTGGATACTCAAAGTGGTTGGGTCCCACGTCCACCGCCCATTGAGCCCGCGGGCCGATTCGGGGGCGTACGGGGCGGGCAGGTAGAGGCTGCTGAAGATTCCGGTATCGATGGCAGTGACCTGCTGCAACTGGTCATTCGCCGGTAGGGCATAGCCGGGGTCAATCTGCCCCACCAGGGGGAGCCGGGAGGCGTCCCGGTCGTCCGGTCCCCAGGATTCGCCGTCGAAATTGTCCACCGTGACAGTCCGCAGGTACAACGGGGCGGCCGCATCCGTGGCGTAGGTGATCCGGCGCTTCTGACCCGCGTCCGCAGGCTGTCTCCGAGGGTGATCATCGGGTTGAGACCTGTTGAGGTGCCCCATGGGTTAAGCCGGGAGCCTTGCGGAAAGGTGCCCCGGTCGAACCCGGGGATGGCCAGCGGTACCAGCAGTGTGGCCACCAGCGCGGCGGTGCCCGTCAGGACCGCCCGCTGCATGTGTCCGGAGCTGGGCACGGAATCGGCCCCGGACTGTGTGTCCTGGGCGACCCACTGGCCACAGGCGTGAATCATCAGGTATCCGGCAACAGCAGCCGTGAAACCCCACGATCCGGCGCTTTGCGGCTTGATCATGGCCGGTATCACCAGGATGGCCAACAGCCCCACGCCGGTGGCGGCGGGCATGCGAAGGGGCATTGCGAGTGCGTCCACCAGGATGACTGCAATGCCCAATACGGCGCAGATCACCATGACGATACCCACGTTGGGTGCCACGGGTGCTGTTTCGGCCAGGACCGTTTCGCTGGCGCGGCGGATCAGCTGGTTCAGTTCGGGTAAGGTGGCGCCGCTCGGGATGAACCCCAGGATGGCCGACCCGCGGAAGAACGTCAGTGTCAGGATGGCGCCCAGGGACAGGAAGCCGCCGGCCGTGACCAGCAGGGGCTGGACGCGCAAGGCACGCAGTGCCGCTAGGGTAAAACTGACTTCCAGCACGGTCATAAGCACAGGCCAGTACCAGCCCCAGCCGCGCAACACGCCGTTCAGGGAGAGGGCAGCGCCGCCGACGCCGGCCGCCGTTGCAGCCGCCATCGCCCAGGGAAACGCGCCGACGCGGGACCTGGCTGCGGACGCATCCGTGGCTGGAGAAGCGGGCGGCCCGGTTCGCCCAGTCCGGCCCGGGGCCAAGGTCATTGCCCCACCCCCGCCGCACGGGCCCCTTGAAGATGGTCACGCGGTTGCTGAGCGGGATCGGCCCTCACCCTTGAACTGGCACTGTTTTGGGGCATTGAACAGTTACGAATGGCAGCACGTTCTCCATAACTAACCCACAGGGTAATCCACAGGTCAGTCCACCAAATGGAACCGGATCTGGTGGGTGGGACCCAGACCAAACGCCGATAATTGCGATTTTGTAAAGCTGGGGGGAGTAGTCCCTGCGGGTGACGCACCATTCGGGGAGGCTTGGCTAGTCTTCCATTACTGCGCGCGCGGCTGCTGCGTCGTGGAGGTCCGGCAGGTGCTTTTCCTGCTCCTCGATCTTCCGTCGGTAAAAGTCATGGGCAGCTTGTTTACTGATCCCCAGCGCTTCCCCAATCTGGGCCCACGTCGCGCCGGCCTCACGCGCGGATTTGATGACGTACCAGCGCCTGGCCGTGAGCAGCTCGACGGCCTTCGCGTTCGCGCGCAACGCCTCAAGCGCTGCGACTTCGCGTACCCCTGCAAGGAACTGTGCTGCGGCCGCCCGCGCCTGGTCACTGCCGGTGGCAGAGACTTCGCGCCAGGTCTCGCCGCTGTTGAAGTCTTCCCACACTTTGAGCAACTCGTGCACATCACCGCCGCTGAGCGCCTGCTGAACCGATGCCGCATCACCATCCATGACGTCAAGCTAGCTTGACGCCTCTGCTAGGTCAAGGAAAGTCTCGACTCACCCCAACCAAGGGCAGCAATCTGCGAAGTTGTGGGCCTGCTCAAACTCGCAAACCGACGATGAGCCATTCTCTCGTCTATCGACGCCTCAGGTTGAACGCCGATAGAGGGACCTTTTGTCAAGCTATAGGCCGCCGCGCCTGCCCTAATTGTCCAAGGACCTTTGGACAATTAGGGGCACGGGGGACGGAGCCGTAGCTCAACTCGGGCGGATGATCCAACGCTGTGTCGTGTTGTTTTGAACAGGCCGGGTGACGAGCCGAAAATCCAGGTTCGATGCTTCATGGGCATCGACGAAACGTCGGTTGCTGAGCTGCCGGAGCGTGTAGACATCATTGCCCAAGGGGATAGTTACCCAGCGTTGCGTGTCGTTGCTCTGCCATGGGCGGGTCACGAGGCCGAAGTCTTGATTCGCTGACTCGTGCGCGTCGACGTAACGTCCATTGCTGGCCTGCCGGATGGTGTGGACACGTCCAATGGACTTCAGAATCCAAAATTGGGTGGTGTTGTTTTGCGCAGGGCGGGTGACGAGCCGGTAGTCGTCAGTTGCTGTTTCATGGGCATCGACGTAGCGGCCGCTACTGAGCTGTCGAAGCGTGTACCTGTTGTTTCCCAGGTGCAGGATCGTCCAACGCTGGGTGTTGTCGTTCTGCCATGGGCGGGTCACGAGGCGGAAGTCTTGATTCGCTGATTCGTGGGCGTCAACGTAGCGGCCGTTACTGAGCTGTTGAAGCGTGTACCTGTTATTTCCCAGGTGGATTGCAACCCAACGCTGCGTGTCGTTGTTCTGCCACGTACGCGTCACAAGGCGGAAGTCTTGATTCGCCGTTTCGTGGGCGTCGACGTAGCGGCCGTTGCTGGCCTGTTGGATGGTGAAAATGTGTCCGACAGGGTCCAAGAGCCAGCGCTGGGTGTTGTTGTTCTGCCAGGGGCGGGTCACGAGGCCGAAGTCTTGATTCGCCGTTTCGTGGGCGTCGACGTAACGGCCGGTACTGAGCTGCCGGATCGTATACCGCCCCTTCAGGGCAGCAATGAGGCCAACGTCGTTGCCTGCCAGGGAGCTTGCATGACTTGCTGACGTGGGGATCGCCGTTGCGGCCAGAAGTCCTGCTCCGGCCATAAGTGTTTGTCTCCGGGTCATGTTCTGGAGTCCTGGCAAAAGCGCCTTGTCGGCACTGTCGTTGCTGTACATGGGGTCTTTGAACATTGCAGTTTCTGCTCCTTGGTATATCTCCGTCGAATGCAAAAGGCACGACAAAGGTACGGGTGACACTCGTTTGTGGATACGAGAAAATGACCTGTGGCACCTCACGGCAGCGAATCTTCTAATAAGAATCGGCCGATGCCCACGCGAATCGATGGATCAAATCAGATACGACACAGTTGTTCATGTATGAAAATGGCGGTCGCTTTGCAGGACACTAACGTCCAGCGCTTGCTACTGTATGGTTCTCGTGATGATCAGGACTACCTCCTCCTGCGACATGATCTGCCAGGTATCAGCGCGCGTCTGTGACGCCTAGACCGAATGGTCTTAGAAGATTAGTGCCGCTATCCAGCGTCATTGCGCGGTAATGGCTTGCAATACGGTGGGCGGGCAGCTCCTTGTCATATATTGCAACTTTTCCTATTCCGCCCTTGAAAAAGGACCTGAAGTCGCGTGTTCCGACTCTGAAGGGCGCGTTACCGCGCTGTGGGATAATGGCCGTCCCTTCGAATATCAGACTGTCCTGGTCCATCTGCTTACCGTCACGATAGATTTTGGTATACCCGCGGGGATAGTCGATACTCCGTGCCTTTGAATTTATGACAAGCACATAATGTATCCATTTCGCGGCACGGATGTCGCTCTGAAAATGTGAACCAGCACCTTTCCCCCCAGAGGCGTTGAACAGATAGCCAGAGATCCGATTGGCCCGGTAGGGTCTTTCCGTATTGTCGGCCGAATACATCCTCGCCACGTACTCATGCTTATTCGGCTCACCCTTTCCCATCCAGTGCACATATCCGGACCCCTCGGTATCTGGGAAGGTAAGGGTGTCCGGCCGCATCCAAGCTTCAATCGTAAGAATGCCGCGCGTCGCTGGACTGAGCTTGGCGGAATCAGGGACCTGCATATATTGACTGGTGCCATTGAACTTGGCCGCGCTGGCTCCGTTGGGAAGCCTGGTGACCGGGGGTTTGCCGATGTAGCGGCCGTTATGTCCGTGTCCGGTGAGATCCCGTTCGGAACCAGAACCGGGGCTCCCAATGTTCCAGAATGCGGAAGGGCTATCTTGAAGCACCGTGTCGTTATAGGACACTCTGGCTCCCAATGCAGGCGATACCCTGAGTCGCGGCTCCTCCGCAAAAGCTGACGGACTTCCTAAAAGGCTAAAAATGAGTAAGGACAGTAACGCGGTCTTACGAGACCCCTGCGAGCACGCCATTGCTCGCTCCTGCGGTTGTAACATCGCTACTCCAGCTGCTAATTGGTAGGTTACTCAAACTCGCAGCCGAGGCCACTGCGATCATAAGTGATATTTGCGGTCCGTCCTTGACGGAAAGCATCGAGGGTTCCTAGTCGTTGGTTTTTTTGCTTGGATAATAGGATGTGCGTGAGTATTGATCGGTGCGAATGCTATTTAGGCAATGCAAGGCCGCTCCTCGGGCAACAAATCAATATTTTCAAGCTTTTAATCGCAGAAGTAGAACGCGTATTCCTCCATGCTCAAGCGCGGCCTTGATGATCATTAGGAGGCGCAAGGACAAGGGGGACCATTCCCCGGCCCATATCCACAGGGATTGTTCTTCAAAGCGGCAGACACTCCGCATGTGCGTAAGATCCGACGATCGGTTTCCGGAGCTTCGCTTTTCTTCCGAGCGTTCCGCATTTGCCGCGGGCTTAGGAAGCGACATCGTACCCGCATATTCAAGGGTTCCGTAGGGTCATATTGCACCTAGGAGCAGTAAAAATCAAGGCCTGCTTTTTGATTGATAACTCTCATTTTACGCTCGTGCCACAGGGCTCAGGATATGTTGATCTTTGTGCACCAACAGTGTTTTGTTCGCCCAGCAGGCGGCAATCCGGGCTTTCGCAGATGAAACTGCTTAGGGCGATCTGCTGGCTCCGCAATCACGGCCGTTTGCGACGCACGGCGGTGCGGCAGGACTAAGGCCGCGTTGCTGGCTCGGGTGCGTGTCGTTCAGTGATTTGCGTGCTGGTGCAAGCGGCTTGGCGGCAACCGGAGGGGGATATCCTGGTATCGACGCAAACGCGCTTTCAGTCCGCCGCCAGCCGACAGAACCCTCACCGGGAGGTAGCGGCGTGCCTATTTCAAGCCCCTCCCCCGGCGATTTTAGAACGCCGATAATGGATATTCCGTCAACCCGTCGAGGCTCGGACAAGCTGCGCTGGCTGACTCTGTTCCGTCCACAGTTGGGGTCAATTCGGGTTATCCACGGCTGGATGTTGGGAGCCCCTGGATTAGCTCCCGGAGCAGCAGTAGCGGTGGATCCCATGAAAATTGTCCCTGGGTGGGGGCGGCGGCGTAACCCAGCCTCTCAGTGGACTCGGATTGAAGTCCCTTATTTCTGGGGCCCAACAAGGCCCCCTATCTCAGGTTGGGGTGTACCCCGGCTAATTGCTGACCACGTCAGCCGGCTAACCAAGCTCCCCGATCAGTACAACTAGCTGGAAGGCTCTACTCCGGCAGGCGTTTTAGGAGGGCACGTGGAATGGCCTGCATTCCTTCCAGCGCAAACAGGCGGTTGTTCTTTTCCCGTGCGAGGTAGCTGGCAAAATAGCGCATTGCGTACTTGGCTGAGAGATTCGCCGGGTCACCCACGGCGCCCCCGCGGATAGCTGTCGCAATGCTGTCTCGGACTGCGGGTTGGTCCAAAACAGCGGGGAAGCGCTTTTGAAACCCATGGCGGCAATAGCCAGGAACACCAGGGCCATGACGGGCGAGGCGATGGCTGCCGCGAAGGTGCCGACTGCGGCGACCAGGAGTGCAATCACCAGCAGCGGCCGCTTGGACTTGGCTTTGTCCTGCCATTTGGCGGCGAAGTACATGGCGAACACGGCGCAGATCCAGGGGATGGAGGACAGGAAGCCGACCGTGAGGTCGGTGGTGCCGGGGATCTGTTTGATGATGCTGGGGAGCCAGAAGGTGTTGGCGTAGATGGACAGCTGCACGGAGAAGTAAATGCCGCACAGCAGCAGGATCTGCGGGTTCGGGAGCATCTTCCAGCGGTTGATCTTTCCGCCGTGGGCCGTGGTGTGCTGCGCGTCCTCATCGGCGATGGCCCGGGACACGCCTCCTTTTCAGAAGCGTTGAGCCACTTGGCGTCCTTGATTTTGGCGTCCAGCAGGAAGAACACGGTGATGCCCAGAGCCTGGCCAAAAATCCTCGAAAACCCGGAAATCGGGCACAACGTCCTACATGGCCAGTGGGACTGGATGCGGGACCCGGACATCCACTCCACCACCCGGGAGTAGGACTTCGTCACCCCCTCCCGCGCCTGGCAGCACACCCACAACGACTCCCACCACCGCTGGACCAACGTGGTGGGCAAAGACAACGACATCGGATTCAACCTGCTGCGAATGGACCCTGAGCAGGAATGGACGCCATTCAACCTGAGCAAACCGCTCTATAACGCACTTCTGGCCCGGTCTTCGAATGGGACATCGCCTTCATTCAGAAAGTGATTGTGGCCGAACCAGTTCGGTCGTATTATTTTGCTTGATCGGCGCATTTCCGCACCGGTCCCAGCAGGCCCGACGAGCGGGCCCCACAATTACGAAGTCGGTTGAGAGAGCTTTCTCGATCACCGGACGAACCGGGCATCTGCGCCTGCTTCCGTTGGCTTTATGCCCCGGCCCGCCTTCACCCATTCAGAGCTTTGTGAAGATCCCCGTCGCCAATCCAGGCGCGTCGGGATCTAGGAGTCCCATCGTGAAAACAAGAACCGGGCGTCATCATCCGCTGGCTGTCGCCGCCTTCCTGCTGGCAGCACTCTTCAGCACCACCGGCCTGACAGCCGCGGCCTCCCCCGCCGCGGAACCCGCCGCCGTCATCCAGACAGAGGCGAGTGTGGCTGCGGCCCGCTACGTCTCCATGGCCATCTACCTGCCCACCTTCGCATGGCACGCAACCTGGGCGTCGACAGCGTCTGAGGCGCAAACCAAGGCGCTGGATCAGTGCAACATCAAACACTCAAAAGGCACCTATAACTGTTCATCGGCCGGTTACGCCGTGAACGCCTACCTCGCCGTCGCGGTTTCCACGCACAACGGTCCCTGGGGGACCTACAGAGCCGCCACAGCGACCGATGCGGGAAAGGGAGCCCTCGCCTGGTGCAGGTACTACGGCGGTAAGGACGCCTGCCACGTCATCTTTAACCGGCACTCCAGCGAAAAGTAGGCCAACAAGCCATCTGAAGGCAAGCAAGAGGCATCACCGCTGGCACGCCGCAGCGCCACGATCAGGGAATGAAATTGTCGGCCGGTAGCGGTCGAAGAGTGTCATGGCAAAAGCACCGAGACCCCGAACACCTCGAACCTAAAAAGGCGCCAGCGGGCGGGTTCCCCGACGTGCGGACTATTCCTGTATGAGCTGCCGAACGGCCACGTCCGCCAGCTTACTTTGCGGCCGGCGTTTGCAAAGCGTGACAAGACACCGACGGAGTTGCCACTGCGTATGCAGCCGTCGGGCAAGATAACGCAGCAGAGCACCTCTTCAATCACGTGCTCGAGCGGCCTTCCCAGCTCGGCGAACACAAGTCGGAGGCCGTGACACTGTTCCATTGGGCGGAGGCGCGCCTGCGCTGGGACGACACCGACGGCGCCTGGGAAGACCAGCGGCTCCGGCGCCGCTCTTCCCGGAGTCCGTGGCCGCGCCCCGCGCCCCGCCCCGCGACCCTTTGCGCCTCGGCGTAACCGCCCTTGCAGGTCCCGGCAACGGATCAAAGCTCGTGATCGACGTCACCCACCGGTGGTGACGCCAGAGGTGGCGACCGACAAAACCGGGAAATATAGCCGGGTGAAGCGAAGCCCCGCTCCCAGGGGAGGCGGGGCACCGCCTTGCCCCCACCGTCCGGCAATGTCATTCGGGAAGCGGCACTCCGCGAACACCCCGCCGGGCGTCGGTGATTTTTGTGATGATCACGTGGGTCCCAGCGCTGTGCGGCGACCCCTGGCCGGCGCCGGCGGGTCTCCGGGTCTTCGGTTATCTGATTAGCGGAATCTCCTCTCGTGGCTTAGCACCGAGGCGACGTAGGCGCGGGTGTCCCGGAACATGCCACGGGTCATGACGGAGCGCTGTCCTTGGTAATAGGAAGCGATCGCGATCCGCAGGTTCGGGCTGGTCCATATCAATGCCCGGATGATGGCGACCCCGGCGGTGATGTTGTCCTGGGCGTTGCGCAGGTTGAGCGGGCGCCCGACGAGCTGGGACGCCCAGACACCCGAGCTCGGCATGACCTGCATGGTGCCGATCGCGCCAGCCCAGGAGGTGACGTTCTGCCGGAAGCTGGACTCCTGTAGGGCGATGGCCAAGGCCAAGGACGGGCTGACACCCATCCGGCGGGCCGTGTTTGCAACCATGGACTTCAGCTGCCCAACACTCGGGTTCGTCGCCGGGGCCCATGCCTGACCTGACCCGCTGATGATGATCCGCTGACCAGGATAGATGATGGTGCGCATGTTCATCCGGTTGATGGCGAGGATTGTCCTGAGGCTGATCCCATACCGCGCCGCGATTCCGCTTAGGGTGTCTCCGCGCCGCACGATGTGAATTGCAGAGCGGGCCGCGGTGCCGATCCGGATCCTCTGGCCCGGGTAGATGATCGTGCGCATGTTCATCCGGTTGATGGCGAGGATGGTCCTCAAGCTGATGCCGTGGCGGGCGGCGATTCCGCTGAGGGTGTCACCTCTTCTAACGACGTATACCCCGGATGCCGGGACCCTTACCGGGGCCTGGACTTGTGTCGGTACCGGGATTTGCGATGGGGTGGCTGTTTGCGCGGCTGGGCCGCTGAACAGGGTGGAAAGGATGGCTGCAGAGATTGCTCCTGCGGTCAGAGTGACGCTGGTGCGCCGTTTGGCGTTTCTCATGGTTTTTCTTCTCACAGGTGGTGGCTTCCGCCCGCCAGGTATTGGCTTTTGGGCGTGGTAAGGCCAGGCCGCATCACGCGTGCGCGGAGCCGGACTTTGACTTCGGTCCTCGAGACCGGACGCTCACCCGCAGAACAACTGCACCACCCGCATGCTGGCTCCTAATTGGGCGCAGCCCCCCGGTGCACATGCCGTCCGCATGGATGCGATCGGAGCCCCTCTTCCGGAAGGGCGCAGCCGGCACGGCTCACTCGGTATGATGCAGTTGTGGGCACACCAAAGAGCACGGAAAGTCCACTGCAAGGAGCGGTCAGACAGAAACGCCAGCGATGCTGCCAAATTGCCACCGGATGGGTCGGTAATCGCCATCAGCGGCGGGGTGAGGATAGAGGCCGGACCGATTGCGTTTCCATCCCGGCCTAAGCCCGATTTTATCACCACCTGCCGGATCTGCACCGGGCCGATCCCGGCTAATCGCTTAACCCTGGGCCCACGTTTTCCTTGTCCTGGGCACCCAGCGGCGACCACTCCGCGTGGACGGACCAGAATCACCTGTGGTTCCTGTCGTTGACCTTGACAATGTCGGGCGCCGCATACTGGATGTAGTCCCTTCCGAGTTAACCGGGGAAGGAGGTGCCTGGCGTGAAATCCCTGATGGGAATCGAAGCGAGTTCTTTCCGGCGGCAGCCGTACTCACCGGTGTTGTTCTCGTCTGGACAGCAGGGATGCTGGGCGGTCTGTCGCTGCTGAGTAGAAGCCAGCCAATTCTGGACACAGTGAGCTGGCTGTACGTTGTCTATGCCGCCGTGGTCCTTTCGCCTTTTAGCAGCGGAGTGGGCTGCCGGTGATCTAATCCGCCGTTTGCCGCGGCGCAGGGACGAGGGACCGGACAGAAAACAGGGCCACCACCCCGGATAGTCTGGGCATGCCGCCCCCGCCCCGAAAACGTGAGGGCCGCCGTGCCCGGCGTTAAGACGAACGCGCCGTCACCGGGTCAGCAACCTGACCGCTACCCAGTAAAGAAAAGACCCTTCGTGGGGCCGGCGTCTACAGGGTCTCAATACTCGACCCTGACCGTGGTGGGAGTGATCCGGAGCCTTCCCTCCGTCTCGGCGGTCTTTTCGATGGCTTGTTCCACCTGCTTTGCCAGGAGTGCCATCGCGGCTTCTTTCCCGGACATTTGCGGCCACTCCGTGTGCACAGGACGACATCGACGTCGATGAGATCGCGGATTTCCTCAAGCGAGTCGCTGAACGTGAATATGCGGTCCTCGTTGACGCGGGACGGAACCACGAGGGTTACGGATGTCCCCTGTACCAGAACGACCCCCAGGGGCCGAGCCCGAGCTGGAGGGCAGAAGCAAAGGACTGAAGTTCAACCGATGACATCTGGGCCTCCCGGCTGGAAGCATCCCGCTACGGTCGATTTGGCCGGCGGACTGGGCCGCGTGCCGGGGTAGAGATCCGTGATGCGCCCCAAGACCGCGCACTCGCGCAACGCTGAGATCCCTGCGCCTGCCGCCCGCTTGTCCTCAAAAGCACCGAATACTGCGAGAACCCTCCCGCCGCGGTTCCTAAGGCGGAACCTGAAGCACGACTGTGCGTCCAGGAATAAGTCGAACATGCTGCCATGGCGTACCCCTCCCAGTCTTGGGCGGCCACCGTTCGGCAATACCGCCCCAGGAAAGAGCTCCTTTTGCAGGCACTCCCCCGCCAATTCCGGAAGGCCGATAACCGTGATTCTGTCAATCACTCGCGGAGGTATTGGCGGAGTCCGGGGATTGCGAAGTCCACTTTGCCGTAGCCGGCGGACTCGATCAGACCTGCGGCGATAAGCCTGTTCCGGTACTTGGAAATGACGTTGGGCTTGGCTTTGAGGATGGCCCCGATCTGGCCGGCTGCTGAGGGTCCGTCCTGGGCGGCCATCGCGTTCAGGAACTCGCGGTCTCTGTCCGAGATGTCCGACAGGGCTGACTCGACGACCACCAAGGTGTTCCGTCGTTGGGCAGCAGCGATTCCACGCTGAACGCTGGTCTGGTCGAGTTTCCATCCTGCCTTGTCGGCCTCCAGCCAGAGGTAGTAGCCCACCAGTTGGATCAGGAAGGGATACCCTTCGGTGGCTTCGGCCGCCTCATTGATGAGGTCAGGGGAGATACTGATGCCTCCCTGGCTGAAGAGCTCACTGTACGACGCGGTGACTTCCGCGATGGCGGCTTCGTGGAGATTGATCCTGTCGGCCCGCCGCAGGAAGGTGGCTACGCCTTCATTGAGGAGGTCCGACACAGCTGACGGCAGGCCGGCGAAGATCAGGCCGATGGGCAGCCCGTCGCGGATGAAATGCTGAACGTCGGCGGCCAGCTGCGCGATCTCCGCCCTGTCCACGGCATGGATCTCGTCAATGGTGATAACGAGCCCTGTGCCCTTCGTGTCCAGCCGGCGCAGCAGTTCGTTCCCGGTCCGGCGCCAGTCCGGGGCCCGTTCCGGAGGGAGTTGGGTTGTCAGACCGAACCCGGCAGCTGAAAAAGCGGTGATCTTCCGGGACGGAGGCCCGTCCCCGAGTTCATCGAGAAGGCGGAGCATGTCATCACCGACCCCTGCGAGAAAGCCCGGCGTGGCTGTCCGGGAGATCACGGCCCAGCCGTGATTCCTGGCGATACCTTCGGCTTCGCTCAGCATGACCGTCTTGCCGATGCCCCGGGAGCCGGTGATGATGGTCAAGAGCCCGGGCGCTCCGGAACCCTGCTGCAGGCCGTACTCGAACTCGTCCAGCAGCCCGGCCCGGCCTACCAGTTCGGGAGGCGTTGCTCCGGCCGTCGGCTTGAAGGGGTTCTGCACGGCACCCTCCTCGGGTGAAAGTGGGTGAAACTGGTGAAAGTGGTGAAACTCCTGCCACGATAGGCCGATCCTTGGATCAGAGGCAAGACCGGTTCAGGGGAAGCGGTGTCTGGGCCACGATCGGGGAAGAGAACTATACGGGAGCACGCGCTCCACATCGGCGCGGTTTGGGCGGTCTCGGCTGGAAGCCTCTGATGGAGCGTTCGGTGGCGTCTGCGCCTTCTTGTAGCGCTTGTGGCATGAGGTGCCCGTATACCTGCTCAGTGGTGCGCACCGAAGCATGGCCCAGCCGGCGGGAAATTGCGAAGAGGGAGATTACTCCGTCTTGGAGGAGCCAGGAGACGTGAGTGTGCCGCAGGTCGTGGATGCGCGGCGTCTTAGTGAGGCCGCGGGCTCGAGCGGCATGGACTGCTGGTACCCAGTGATTTTGCCAGTACGCTTTGTGAGCGACTCGGCCGCCACTGGCCGTTGTGAACAGCAACTCGCTCCCCGGCCGGCTTGCTACTAAGGGGATGAGCAGGTCCACCAGGGCAGGGTTCAGCCCGAGGGTTCGTTTTCCTGCCCCGGTCTTGGTCGGCCCGATGTAGTAATCGGATTGCCCGCCCCGTTTCCACGCTTTGTTGATTCGTGCGGTCGGCGGTTTGGAGAGCAAATCGATATCGGCGACCTTGAGGGCGGTTGCTTCACCAAATCTGGCTCCTGTCATGACCAGGAATTGCGCCAACGTCTTGTACTGTCCCTGCATGCCATCAATGAGCAGGCCGAACTCGGCATGGGTGAGAAACATGGCATCGTTTTCAGCCCTTTCAACCGTGGGAAGGGGGACCCCGCGGCAGGGATTGCAGGAGACGTACTCAAGCAACTCGGCGGTCTTCATCGCAGCCGACAGCAGTCCGTGCATGTTGTGAATGCTCTTAGGCGCGACACCCTCGACGTTCAGGCCCGTGACCCAATGCATGATCTCGCGATACCCGAACTCGTCAACCGGGATATGGCCGATAGTGTTCCGAATGTGGAGTCGAGAATCCGTTGGTAGGTTCGGATGGTTCCGGGGGAGGGACGGACTAGCAAGTCGATATGTTCCTGGACTACATCCGCGACCGTAGGAACGCCCGGCTTCGACAGTTGAATGGCCGACGGGGAGGGCTCCGGCATCTGGCCGTTGTCGTTGAGGTACCGCACGAGGCTGCGGGCTTCCTGCTCCGACCCGACGGTCACGTGGCGCTGGCGACGGGTCCCAAGCTCCCGCCATCGAACCGAGAAAGCCGTGGTCCCATCCCACCGGACGCGAGTGACAATACTGGCCACAGGGACAGGCTACGCCCGCGTGAACTCGTAGTCAGCACAGACGTGGGCTGACTAGGGTGTGGCATGGCCACGAAAACGTCCCGATACAACCACTCGGAACACACGCGGCTACACCGCCACCAGCACAACACCGGGGCGGTAGAAACCAGGGTCTCGGGGATTGAAAGCATCAGGACCAGACATCGACAACCGGTTTTCCGTGGGCCGACCCGGACCCAAAGAAGCAAGTCGAGGGAAGATCTTAGGGCCGCCGGGCCTGACGTAGATACTGGTAGACCGTCTCCCTGCTGATCCCGTAATCGCGCGCAAGGACGACTTTTGGGATGCCGCTGCCGGCCCACTGGACCAGCTCGGCTGCCCGTTCCGGCGTGAGGGTCTTCTTCCGCCCCTTGTACGCGCCGCGCTGCTTGGCCAGGGCGATGCCTTCTCTCTGGCGTTCCATGATGAGGGAACGTTCAAATTCAGCAAAGGCTCCCATAACGGAGAGCATGAGGTTTGCCATGGGGGAGTCCTCACCGGTGAAGACCAAGCTCTCTTTGACGAACTCCACCCGCACGCCCTTCCGGGTGAGGCCCTGCACGAGGGCACGCAAGTCATCCAGGTTGCGGGCGAGCCGGTCCATGCTGTGAACCACGACGGTGTCCCCGTCGCGGGCGAACCGCAGCAGTTCCGTAAGTTGCGGTCGGGAGGTGTCCCTGCCGGATGCCTTGTCCGTAAAAACCCGGTCCAGGACCTGGCCTTCGAGCTGGCGTTTCTCGTTCTGGTCCAGCGTGCTGACACGCACGTACCCGACCCGCTGCCCGGCCACTGATTGCCTCCAACCCTCGTCCTGTCAGGTTGAGTTCTAGGCTCGTCTTAGAAAGAAGTCAAGACTAGCCGCGCAGGTTGTCAGGTTTGGGGTGTGGCCTACTTAGACGAAAATCCCGCCCTGCCCCCTGTCGGGAATCTCAACGGTCCCCGAAAGGCCGTGATCGAGGTGGAGGTAATCGCCGCCCGGCCGCCGCCGGCTGATAGTTCCGCCTGATGCCGCTGCGGAGATTCCGGCGCGGGCTCGTACTTGGGGATGCCTTGGTGGGCTCGCCTACGCCACCGGGGGGCGGCGGTTGGCGGCGAGGACTGCCAGGTCGTAGATGAGTTGTTGTTTTTCGCGTTCCCGGCCACGGGGAGGCGCGATGTCTGAGGTCGGCGCCCGTTTGGTGGAAGGAGCGGGAAGGGGCGGCGGGGGGTTTGATGCCGTTAGGGAAGGCGGTTCCCCAGCCGAAAACGGATCAGTAAAGTGCACTCGTTTCACCCAATTCCTCCACTGCCTTGTCGCTTGTTCGTAGATGCTAATCCGGCTGGGCCTTCCGATTAAGGATTTCCGGTTCAAATCCAGTGCCCTCTGGGAGAAAGGCGGAGGATCGTGTTCGGCTTCGACGGCTCAGCGGCCCCCCTGCCCCTCTTTTGAGAATTGGGTACCCCCTTCCTAGTGACAGCAAAAGTTGAAGAGGGATACCGTTCCCTTAGGCAGACACGAATTTCTGCGCGGAAGCGTGACGCAAAGCCGGGTCGGCGGCGTAGTGAACTAATCCAAGAGACAGTTCATACCCCCAGTCGCCGTCGGCCCCTCAAAGTCTTCCCCTGATAATGGGCGAACGCGCGGCATGCACGAGGGCGCCCAGAAGCTCTGGGTTTAGGCGAGGCTGGGCTGGCTGGACAGGATGTAATCCACTGCTGCAGGGCCCGTCATCGTGAGCCCAGGCCACACGTGATGGCCATCATCGTGGTAATTCCTGCTGTGGCCAAGTTCCTTGATGGCGGCCCAAAAGGCATGATCGGCGCCGGGCTGCATTCCATTGAGGGCGCACCAGCTCAGGTACACCCCGTACATTTCGTCGTCGCGAAGACCTGAGTCCTTGTCGGGATCCTTGATGATGCACTCTGACAAGAACCTGGGGTAATTCTCGACGCTCATTCGGTAGTCCTTCTGCTGGGTAAAGCTCGACGAACTGCGGGTGCAACGTGTGGCCACGCGGTATCAATGACAGTACTGATTCGAAGCCGACAACGCGACCGATGGGAGCCAAATTCGAGGACAACACTGAGCAGATTTCCGCGATGCGGTGCGGGGCAGCCTGTTCGAGTAAGGCCGGGTCCGGGGGCCCCGCGAAAGCAGGGCACCAAGCCTTTGCGTGGATAACTGCCTGCTCAAGCCGTCGCACGAACGGCCACGAGTGCTCTGCTGCCTCGGCCGTGGACCGAAGGTTGCACATCGAGTACCGCAGCGCCCGCGAAGGCTATCGGAGGCACCTCTTATCCCTCTCCTCCCACGCGCTGAGTGTTGCGCAACTACCTAGTTAGTGACACTATCTATCTGTGAGTGAGATCGACTTTGACCAGGAGCTGACCCGCGCAGCGCTCCCGCAGGCAGTGCTTGCGGTGCTCAGCCACGGTGAGAGTCATGGTTACGCCATCGCTGAAACTCTTCGGCAGCACGGTTTTACGCGAATCAAAGGTGGGACGCTGTACCCGCTCCTGAAGAGACTGGAGGACCAGGGTCTCGTGGAGCACACGTGGCAGCACGACCAGGCAGGTCCGGGCCGCAAGCAGTTCAGACTCACGGAGCAGGGCCGCCAGGAACTGGAGCGCTCAGCGAAAGCCTGGCGGGCGATGAGCCAGGCACTCACCGACATCAAGACGACCCGATAGGAACGACCATGAGCTACGAGCGAAGACTGACTTTCAACCTCCGGGTGCGTGGGCTGTCTGAGTCAGAAATAGCTGAAGCCCTCGATGAAGTCCGGGCCCACGGGGGAGCCACCGGGACTCCTGCGGAAGCCGAATTTGGCACCGCCGAGGAGTACTCGAAACAGTTCCCCAAGAAGAAGAGGCGGACACTGGGAAGGACCATCACAAGCGTCGGGGCAGCTTTGGCGGTTGCATATCTTCTCCTCGCGGTCCTTCTGATGCTTCTGTTTAGAATCGACGTTCGCGACTTCGTGGGGCCGATCACGCTCCAGCCGGCCGCCATGGTGATCCTGGCCAGTATTCTGGCAGGATTCCTGACCGACTACTTCCGTCCCGTGCAGCGCTCCAGCGCTGCACGCTCAGAAGTCCGCTAAATCAGGGGCCAAGCCCTCCCTGGGCCCGCCAATGTCATGGCAGAGCTGCTTCAGTCGGGTGTCGTTTTCAGCGTGTGCCGCACAAATGTCTGAACCCGCCGGCATGACCGTTCCCTGCCGAAGGCGCGGTCTTCCTCGCTTCCTCCGGTCCAGGGCAAGGCATCGCCTCGAACGCCATGCCATCACGCTGGGCCCGCAGGTGGCGCCCGTCATCCTCGACCACTTCCCTGCAGCCTTTGGCAAAGACATTTGCCACGTTGGGGTGTAATTCCGCCTGACGTGCTTCCAAAGGGGCGTGATGATTTGAAGGTGTCTTAGCGACGAAAGGTGCTTTTGAGCTGAGAATATAGCGGTGGTTCACCAGACAAGACCTCCGGCTGGCCATCACGCTCTGGCTCGAGAGAACCTACCACTGCCGGCGACGGCAAAGACTGCTGGGAAAACTGATGCCTATCGAATATGAAAAAATCAACCGGACCGCGCTTTTAGCGGCCTAAGACCAAAATCCGGGCCGTCCCCTTAGCTGTTTCCGGAGTAGATAATATTTCGTGGGTCGTGCTGAAGGGCCGGTGAGTCAGAAGCCGGAACGTCAGTTGAGCCCTACATGTTCTGGCGCATCGTTTTAGGGTCCTCGTGTTCAGGTGAGTTGCTGGCCGACTACACCGATTTCGTAGGCGCGGATGACCGCTTCGACTCGGTTGCGTAGGCCGAGTTTGGACAGTATTCGTCCGACGTTCGCTTTGATTGTTGACTCGCTGAGGTACAGCGTTGCTGCGATTTCGCTGTTCGTCTCGCCTTGCCCGATGAGGACGAAGATTTCCCGTTCGCGCGCAGTCAGCTCGGTGAGTGCGTCATCGGCGTCGACGGTCTGGCGTAAGAGGAGGTGCGGGGCTGCGACCTGGATGAGTTTCGCGGTGATGCGTGGTGACACGGCGGCGTCTCCAGAGTGGATAGCGCGTATTGCGGCCACGAGATCGTCAGGGCGGGTGTCCTTCAGGAGGAAGCCGGCCGCACCGGCCTCAAGCGCCCCAAAAGCGTACTCGTCAATGTCGTAGGTGGTGATGACAAGAACACGAGTGTCCGGATGGAGGCGAGTGATGCCTCTGGTGGCTTCGATGCCGCCTATTCCTGGCATGCGGATATCCATGAGTACAACGTCTGGCTGGAGTCGTCCGACAGCGCTGACTGCTTGCGCGCCGTCGGACGCTTCACCAACAATGACCATGCCGGGGTTGGCTTCTAGCATCAGTCTGAAGCCGTATCGGACAAGTTCCTGGTCATCGACGAGCAGCACCCGTATGTTATCGCTCACGGTAGCGGTTCCTCGCGTTCTAGTCGTACGAAGACGCGCCATCCGCCATCTTCGTGAGGCCCTGCCTCAACCATCCCAGCGTAGAGTGCCGCCCTTTCCCGTATCCCAAGGATGCCGCTGCCAGTAGGTGCGGTATGTGTGGGTGGGGACGCGGGTGGTCCCGTGTCCCGGACGAGGATGGTCACTGTTGCGGTCGTCCAGGTTACCGTGACCGTTACGTCGTGAACCTGGTGGGCGTGGCGGAGGACGTTCGTTAGTGATTCCTGCACGACCCGATAAACGGTGAGGCCAAGACCGGGATCGGTAGAGGGGTCGCCCGCAACAGTGAGTCGTACGGGTAAACCGGTTGATGCGAACCCGGTTACGAGGGAGGTGAGATTCAGTGCAGTCGGTTGAGGTGCGTGTTCCTGCGCGGAACCCTGATCGTCGCCCCGAACACCCCCGAGGAGTCGGCGCACTTCTACGAGGGTTCGGCGGCCGGTCTCGGCGACGCGCCCGATTGCTGCTTTCGCTTCGGCGGGGCGTTCGTCTGCGACAGCGTGTGCACCGTCGGAGACGGCAATGATGACTGAAAGGCTGTGCGCGATGACGTCGTGCATCTCGCGTGCAATGCGTTCGCGCTCGAGTGCTCTAGCGATTTCTCCTTGTTGATCCCGCTCACGCGCCAGTCTGTCTGCTCTGTCGAGGAGCTCACCAATATGGCGTCGTCGGTGTCCCGCGTTCGTGCCGAGCAGTGCCGCGATCAGCAGTGCGGCGGCGATGATCAGATAGGCGTTCGCCCAGTCCAGGAGTGGATCTCGGGCAAGGACTCGCGGCGCCAACCCCAAAATGGGGGGCAGGATAATCCCTCGAACAGACAGGACCACCGCACCTATCGCACCGCACACCATGGCGACACCGAAATAGGTCCAGGCAACCCTTCCTGTTCGGTGCACCCCCGCTCTGTATACCGCCATCACAGCGAGTAATGACTCAGCACCTGAACCGCTGGCCAGAGAGAATACTGACAGCACCATTGCGGCGGCGAAGGTTCGTCCGCGATTCGTATGACGGGTCATGAGGACCATGAGGCCGCTGATACCAAGTACGACCATCGACCATAAAGGTGTGATGTGGGGCGGCTCGGAAGACAGGGCCGCCATGCCGATGGCTAGACCCGCGTAGAACATCAGGATGAGGGTGTCCGAGATTCGGGCACGTCCAGGACGAGTCCGAAGCGGGTTGCCGCGATCGCGCGACGCCGCGGTCAGGGCGCCGCGCAATCGCTCGTGCGCGGAGATCAGACGTCCCTGCGACGTAGCTGGAGGAAGCCCATGAGAAGGAAAAGGCCGGCCCAGGTAGCGGCGACGAGCCAGCCGGCACTTGAGCTGACATAACCGTCGGCCAAATCCATGAAGATCCCTCCGTCATCAGGGGCACTGGACATCGCGTCGCCGGCCTTCGACATCGACAGGAGATGGAAGTTTCTGACCAGTGAGGATGCAGGAAGGACGGAGAGAACGATTGGCAGCAGCAAGATTATCGAAATGACGGTTGCTACGCCGGCAGCGACAGATCGCAGTAATGCGCCGATGCCTGAACCAAGGACGGCTGAGAGGCCGATATACACCGATCCCCCGATGAGCGCGGAGAGCACCCCAGGAGCAGTCAGGCCAACCTCAATCCCGAGGGCGGCGAGCAGGGGATACGTCACGGCCCATGAGCCGAACATTGCAACGAGAGCGGCGGCCGTCACGGTGAGGAACAGCACGACAGCTTTGGCAGCCAGGACAGTACCTCTACCGGAGACAGCGAGGAGCGTCGATTGGATTGTCCCGCTTGAGTATTCTCCGCTGATGATCAGAACCCCGAGAACCCCTGCCAAGAGCTGCCCGAACAACACGGTCCCGATCGTGACCTGGTCCAGCATGAATCCTACTGAGGGTCCGTCCGGCAATCCGGCGCCTTCCGCGGTGACACCCAGGATAAAACTGACCGCGAGCCCGAAAACGACAATCGCCAGCAAGAGGCTGACGGTCGAGCGAAGACTGCCGAGCTTGATGAACTCTGACAGGAGGACGTCGACGAACCTCGGGGGGTGCTCCGCGGGAGCGGCCGCGCGTGGAGTTTCGAGCGCGTTCATTTGTGTGCTCCTGACCCTGAGCTGTTCGATGATCGGTACTCGACCTCTCCTGCAGTGAGGGCAATGTAGGCGTCTTCCAGTGAACCCGATATTGAGGTGACCTCATAAAGGACGATCCCAGCCGCTGACGCGGCAATAGCGACCTGTTCAGCGCTCAGCCCGGTTATCTCGATAGCACCATCGGCAAGCATAGAGGACACGATGTCAGGTCCGGCGATTGTTGCCATCAGACGCTCAGGGTCCGGGGTGCGGACGCGAGTCACGGAGCGAGTTGCTTCGGAGATGACGCTGCTAATGGAATCATCCGCCAGGATTCTGCCCCGCCCGATCACGATGAGCCGATCGGCGGTCTGAGCCATCTCACTCATGAGGTGCGATGACAGCAACACTGTTCTGCCCTCGGCGGCCAGGTCCCGCATCAGCGTCCTCACCCACCGGACGCCCTCCGGATCCAAGCCGTTCACGGGTTCGTCGAGAATGATCGTCGCCGGATCGCCGAGCAGGGCAGTAGCTATCCCCAGCCGCTGGCTCATTCCGAGCGAAAACCCGCCAACACGCTTACCCGCGACCGACTCAAGTCCCGCCAAGCCGATCACCTCACGCACTCGAGAAGCTCCGATTCGGTGCGTTGCCGCGATCGCGAGCAAGTGCTTGTAGGCCGAGCGACCACCGTTGACCGCCTTCGCATCCAGCAGCACACCGACCTCCCGTAACGGTGCCCGGTGCTCGTGGTAAAGGCGCCCGTTCACGCTCACCCGCCCTGCAGTCGGCCGATCCAAGCCAACGATCATCCTCATCATCGTGGACTTCCCCGCGCCATTCGGTCCTAGAAAACCTGTTACCTGACCAGGTCTCACAGTGAAGTCGATCGCATCAACTGCAACCTTGCTCCCGTAACGCTTCACAAGTGCTTCTGCTTCAATCATGTTCTTGTCTTTCGCATACCAATCACGCTAGGCGTGTTCGGCAACGGACACATCGGACCTGAGTCCAGCCCTGGTCGCCCCACCCAGTACCTAAGTACTGCACGTCGGGAGCTTCTGCATCCGGTGGGCGTGGTCCCGCTACACCTTCGTTCCGTCAGACGCCCCGCGCGGACCTCTGACAGTGCGGTCACCGAACCATCGGTCGCGCTAAAGGATCCCTAGATGAGTCAGAAGGAGAGCGGTATTCCACCGTCCCACGGGCCTACCATTTACCGCCGGCGGCGGTCCAGGCGCACGGCCCGGATGCAGAGGATGGTCGCGCCGGCCACGAGCACCGCCCCGATGCCTTGCAGGCCCGGGGAGTCATCGGCGCCACCGAGCACGAAGACGGCCACGCCCAGCGCCACGACGAGGAGTGAGACCAACCACCTCAAGAGTCGTCCGTCCCGTTCCCGGCAGCGTCGTCGTCGACCCACTCGAGCAGGTCGCCAGCCTGACACCCCAGGACCCGGCACATCGCGTCCAAAGTGCTGAAACGGACCGCTTTGGCCCGGCCGTTCTTCGGCACCGCCACGTTGGCCGGGGTGATGCCGACGCGCTCGGCGAATTCCCCTACGCTCATCTTGCGCTTTGCCAGTTCCACGAGCCTATTGGGCGTAAAATGGGCTCGCTTGGCTAGAAGTCTTTGCGCATGACGACCCGCCGCTTGGTTGGATGACTGATTACTTGGAAGCCGGCCTGACTGAATGTCGCGACCGTACCGACGTGTAGCTCTTCGTCGAGGACCGCCGTCGTAGTGAGGGGATAACCCTCGACCGCTCGCGCGCCTCGCTCTTGTGCATACCGTGCGGCAGCACTTGCCAGCGCCCGGCTGATACCCCGTCGCCGGTACCCGATGCGAGTCACAAAACACGTGATAGCCCATACGCTGTCATCAGTTTTATCGTCCGCTCGATCCACCCAGGGGACACGGCTGTTGCGCAGTAACCCTTGGTACGCAGTACGGGGTTGCACCGCGCACCAGCCAACCGGATCATCGTCCAGGTAAGCGATGATGCCGGTAGTTTCACCTGTCACCGGGTCTTCGCAGTGCGTTTGTTGGCGCAGCCGCTGTGAACGCTCTTCATCGGGGAAAGAAGCGAAGCTCTCTCGAGGCTGTAACTTGTACCGTTGGCATTGACATCGGCGTGGCGAACTGGCGCTGAGCACCAGCTCGAGATCCTTCCATGGCGCTTGGTTGGCGGGGATAACCCGCAAAGATACAGGTGCGATGTCTGTCTTTGATCCAACCTTTTGCATGGCAGCCACCCCTTTGACAATATGTCAGTCGTACCAGAACCATAACTAGCGGAGGGTGCGGACTAGTCCAGTCCTCATATCAGGGCCTTCCGCACCACCTCAAAAAGGCGCCGTGAACTGATGCAGGGCACCTTCGGACATGCCGTGCATGGGACTTCGGGAAAGTCACAACCGTAGCCATTTCGGGAGTGTCCCGCCGGGATTATCCCGATTCCAGGAACTGGGACGTTCTAGTTGCCGCGGTGCTCGAACTCCATATCCGAGCTCCTGGTGGCGAAACTCTGTCTCTGGGTGAGGCTCACCCGCAGTGACGATTTCTTGGTCCAACTGACGGTGGACCTGGCTGTCGAGAACCTGCAACTTCTCGTCCTTCAGCTTTTCTAGATCCTCAGGAAAAGGATCTGTAGGAGTGATCCGCAGACTGGCTGACATGGATGTCCCTTTCACTGGCGGCACTCCAGACGCTTCGGACACCCGCGACGGGGGTATTTTAGAAGGAATCGAGCCGCTGCATGAAATGAGGCCGACCTGCATGAGGACTGGAAGTGGCGTGTCCCAGTTCGAAGGACGTGGGACAGGGCCATTCGTCTGGCCTGGCTGCAGCAGTTGGGGACCTTCACCGTGCATAAGTCGTGCGAGATATACGGGCATCTCGACACCCGCGTTAGTCTGTGCAAGCGTTTGAATCTTTGGCGCCCGTTGGGCCACCGGCTGACGGGCGCCACGAGCACCCAACGGCAAGGACGCGGGCCGAACCCATTGCGACGCCGACGCAGCTGCAGTCCTCTTCCTGGCGCGGGGCATCAGCCTTCTGCGGACAGTCGAGTACGCCACTCCTGAATAGCACGCATCCGCATCCTTCAGTGCACCTCTACGACCGTCGAAACTGTATTCCAGCGGTGACCGCTTCCGGCTGATTGCCGCGGTAGTTCACAAACGGCCTCTTGAGCCGTAATCTCGTTGCCAGGTTCGCATTGCTGTTCGTTGATGGCCTGGCTGACTGCATTGATGGCGCTGAGGACGATTTTCTCGCGGGCGCCTGCATCGTCTCGCTCGGACTCATACACGAACGCCGTAACGCCGCGCTGGCTTCCGCAGTAGTCGATGATGCCGTGCTCCATCTGGGTCCGCAGCGCTTGCTCGTACCCGTGCCGGTCGTACACGCCGGCATCATCACCGGCGATGGGCACCAAATGTGTTGTCACGTCCCCGAGATTGCGTTTCATGCCACCCTCGGCGGCCACTTCGAACGCCCAACCATTTACGAACACGCGGTCGATCCAACCCTTGAGCAAGGCGGGCATCGACCACCAATAGACGGGGAACACCAGCACGAGATGCGCGGCCCTGTCGAGCCTCAGCTGCTCAGCGGCAACATCGGGGGCAAAATCGCCCCCGACCCTGTACGTGTGCCGGTCAGCGAGAGTGAACCTCGGATCGAAGCCCTCTGCTGCCAGATCAGCAAACTCCACGAGCCCGGGCTTCAACGCCTGCTCGAGCCGACGAGCGATGTCATGTGTCAGCGATTCGGAATCAGGGTGAGCAGTAACAATGAGTGTCTTCACACTTAATCATGACCACAAATCACACCTCACTGGCACCATCATCCCGGGCGAGTTGCAAGCTCACGGCCTTGAAGAACCGTCCCGGCAAGGGATCGTTTACCGATCCAGGCATCCTCGTCGAGTCTGAGAAGAGGCGTCTCCACTTCCGGCACCAAGAGGGGAGGCGTCCGACGGGCTGGGTAGGCACAGGGAGACTGTTGAGCACTTGCGCGGTAAGCAACTCATCATGGATTGGGCCAGAGACCAGCACCACGCCTTCCCGTGGTCCATCGAAGGAGAGTTCTTGGTGACCGGTGCCCGGCTGCGGAGCGGCGTGAAGGCGGCTCTCGTTAGCGGCCAGCAGCTCGCATTCGAGGTTCAGCGCATGCCGATGGACCGGAAGGGGACCTTCGCCACGGCGGGTATGAGAGTGGGGGAGTTCGCGATGTGTGGGTGTGGTCCCCGGACGTTCCCCACGCTCAATTTAATGTTGCATATACTCATCTCGTCTTGAACAACGTCCTTGGGGGAACATCATGAACATCCGTAAAAGCACCCGCCGCCTCGTATCTGCCGTAACTATCGCCTCGACGCTGGGATTGGCTGCAGCACCTGCAGCCAACGCCGCATATGTCAGCTACGGCTATTCGGCAGGAGCTCCCACGTTCCTGCAGTGCAACACCTACATGACCAGAGCTCTGGCAGAGAAGCAATCTTACGGCTTTACGATCAGCCACCTTAAGCCCTGCGAACGGAAGTACACCGGCCAATGGATTGGGTCCTTCCGCTACTCCAAAGGCGGCGTCACGCCCGTCTAAGCAAACGAGCCAGCCTCCTCCCCGAGACTAACGACTTGGGGGGGAAGAATGATACGTACCGGACCGCGGCAGGCCAGATTCACCCGAGCGGGGACGCTCGCCTTTTCGTGCTGCAGAGTTGCCGGCATCTCCCGACTGCCCGTGGTTCAGCGGCATCCTTTAGAAAAGTTTGCCAGTTTGGTGAAGCTTACTTACTCGCACATGACTCAACCGGAAGTTCTTAAGGCATATCGCGACATTGACGGCCGCTTTACCTTCGTCACCGCAAGACACCTCTTCATCACCCAGCTGCGCCTCACGACGCCAAAAGCAGCTGGGCAACCTGAGCCTAAACGGCATCCTCAAGGAACTCCAACGAGTGATCGCCCCTTGCTCGGCTAGTGCCCCGCTGTCGGCGACAAGCACCAATCTAACAACGCACTACTGGGCGAACGTCCCGAAGACCTTACGATCAAGGAAGGCGTTGCGTAACTTGCCCTCGGGATCCATGCGCTGGGCGAGCTTCCGGAAGTCGTCGAATCGGGGATAGACCGGTGCGAGCTGCTGGGCGTCCGCCGCAAACAGTTTGCCCCAGTGCGGGCGCATACCGAGGGGTGCGAGTGCGGCCTCCAGTTCGGGCAGGAGCGCTTCGACTTCCAGCTGGAGCGGCTTCCACGTGAAGTGGAGGCCAATCCCGGCGCGCTGGTAGTTGTTGCTGAGCCACAACTCGTCGGCGGCCATCGACCGCACCTCGGAGACCTGCAGCAAGGGGGTGATTTTCGGGGCGAGTGTTCGCATGCGCTGGATGGCTTCGACCGCGTGCTCGCGGCCGACGAGGTACTCGGTTTGGAGCTCCTGTCCGCTGCTGGGTACGAAGGCGAGGCGGAAGTGCGCGAGGCGGTCAGACCATGGCCCGGAGACGCCGAGCTGCTGGGTGCAGTGGTCGGCGGCCATACCCGGCACTGGATGGTACGCGCGCCGCGCCGGCGCACCGCCGTGGAACTCGGCTGGCACGGCTGCGCTGTCCGTCCTGCTCTTGAGCCAGGCTTGGCTGATGGTGTCGCCGGCCCAGTCCGTGAAGAGGCTGACGCTGTAGGCGGATGACGTGGCGGCGTCGTAGTTCTCGAGGACTGCGTCCCATGGCACGTCCGTGAAGATGTCCTGGCGCACGTCGAAGGAGGGTTCAATGCTAAGGGTCACGCGGTGGATGATGCCGAGTGCGCCGAGTCCCACAACCATGCCCTCGAAGTCAGGGTCGCCCTTCGCCACTATCAGGACATCGCCGGAGGCGGTGACGAGCTCGAGCCCGACGACGGCCGTGGCGAGGTTCCCGTTCCCGTCTCCGGAGCCGTGGGTGGCCGTCGCAATCGCACCGCCGATCGAGATGTGGGGAAGGGACGCGAGGTTGTGGAGGGCGAAGCCGCGGCGCTGCAGGTGCTCGGCGAGGATTCCGTACCGGACACCCGCGCCAACTGTGACAGTGAGAGCTGCCTCGTCAACCTCGACGCCAGGGTCGAACCTGTCAAGGGATACCAGGGTCCCGGGACTGTCCGCAATGTCGTTGAAGGAGTGACGCGACCCGAGGACGCTAATGCGGGTAGCTCCTGCCACCGCACGTCGAAGGTCGGTGAGTGAGGTGGGGTAATCTATCGTCCGGGCGCGGTACTCGTAATTACCTGCCCAGTTGAGCCTGTCCTGTACTTGTTCCTCGATCATGGTCGTCCCTGTCCAGCCGATGTTGCGGCGATTCGGTTAAAAGCTGCGGCACCGCATGGGAAAGGGGTGCCCGGTCATCCTACAACGTTATAGACTTTCAGCACACGTGACGTATCAGGCATCACGGGCGGGATACCAGGGAGCGGCATGGCGGTCACATTGAAAGACGTTGCGCTGGCGGCCGGCGTCTCGATTAAGACCGTCTCCAACGTCATCAACGACTACCAGTACATCCGCACGGACACCAAGCAGCGGGTCATGGAGGCTATCGCCAACCTCGGCTACAGCCCCAATCTGTCCGCGCGGAGCCTCCGCTCGGGCAAGACCGGCGTGATCGGGCTTGCGGTTCCCGAACTCTCTCTCAGCTACTTCGCCGAGTTGGCGGACTCCATCATCAAGGCCGCCGAACGGTGCGGCCTCAAGGTTTTGATCGAACAGACCGGCGGCGACCGTGCCCGCGAACTCGAGATACTCTCCAGCCCGCGGTTGCAGATGACCGACGGGTTGCTGTTCAGCCCATTGGGCCTGTCCAATGAAGACGCCCACCACCTCAACGTCAACTTCCCCCTCGTCCTTCTCGGCGAGCGAATTTTCGGTGGACCTACCGATCACGTGACCATGAGTAACGTGCAATCCGCACGGGCTGCAACAGCGCATCTGCTCTCGAAGGGCCGGACACGCATCGCCGTCGTCGGAGGACACGAAGGGGAGATCATCGGTTCTGCCGGGCTCCGCCTGCGCGGTTACCAGCAGGCGCTCAAGGAGGCGGGCATCCCGTTCGACCCCAGGCTCGTGGCCTACACCACTCTGTGGCACCGGTCCAACGGGGCCACCTCGATGCGGGAATTGCTTAAGACCGGCGTCGAGTTCGACGCGATGTTCGGCTTGAACGACACGTTGGCACTCGGTGCCATGCGCGTACTGCAGGAGGCGGGCCTGCGAATTCCCGACGATGTAGCCGTCATCGGATTTGACGATCTCGACGAGGGCAGGTATTCGCTGCCCACGCTGTCGACTATCGATCCGGGCAGGGACGAAATCGCCGCGACGGCCGTGCGCATCCTGCAGGAGCGAATCTCAGGGCATGATGCGTCCCCCCGGGAGTTCGAGGCGCGGTTCCAAGTCATCGAGCGCGAGTCCTCAATGCTGCCGACCAGCTGAAAGCCCCGGCGTTCGAAAATTTTATTGAACAGCAGCTTGACAGTGACCGGCCTCACTCGGCATGCTACTTCTACAACGTTTACCTACAACGATGCAATACGGACCAGGTACTTGCGAAAGCCTCGCTACGAGGCGTACTTGCAGGAGGACGGGCCCGGATCAAGGAAGATCGAGGCGGCACAGCACTTGGTGCCCCGGTGATCCTCCTTGATGCATCGCCGGACCGGCCGCCTACGGGCGGACCACGGTGGAATGCCACCGCGAGAGGAAGCAAAGATATGAAAGCCAAGTTCCTGGCATCGGCTGGCATCGTCGCCGCCACTGCCGTAGTACTGACAGGCTGCTCCGGAGGAAACGGAAGCGGCGGGGGAGGCGACTCGGCGGCCGCTTCCTGCACCAACACCATTGTTAACGCGGAGGCGCCCCAAGTCACTGTATGGGCCTGGTACCCCGCGTTCAACGACGTTGTCGACAACTTCAACAACTCCAACAGCGACGTGCAGATCTGCTGGACCAACGCTGGCCAGGGCAACGATGAGTACACGAAGTTCTCAACCTCGATCGAGTCCGGTTCCGGCGCCCCCGACGTTATCCAGCTCGAGTCGGAGGTCCTCGCCAGCTTTACCATCCGCGACGCGCTTGTGGACCTCACCGAGTTCGGCGCCAATGACGTCAAGGACCAGTACGCCGAGGGCGCCTGGGAGGATGCCTCAAGTGGTGAGGCCGTGTATGCCATCCCGGTCGACGGCGGCCCCATGGGGATGCTCTACCGCCAGGATATCTTCGACGCGGCGGGCATCAAGGTACCGACAACCTGGAAAGAGTTCGAAGCCGCAGCCCAAAAGTTGAAGGAGTCCGGCAACGGTGCTGTCATCGCTGACTTCCCGACCAACGGACGTGCGTTCAACCAGGCACTTTTCGCGCAGGCCGGTTCGGTTCCGTTCGAATATGATTCCGTCAACCCGCAGGAAATTGGGATCAAGGTCAACGACCAGGGTGCCAAGGACGTCCTTGAGTACTGGGACGGACTCGTCAAGAAGGGGCTCGTAGCCACCGATGACGCTTTTACCGCGGACTACAACACCAAGCTCGTCGACGGCTCGTACGCCGTTTATCTTGCCGCAGCCTGGGGCCCGGGCTACCTGCAGGGCCTGTCCGACGCCGACCCGGACGCGGTCTGGCGTGCGGCACCACTCCCGCAGTGGGACGCGGCCAAGCCCGTCCATGTCAACTGGGGCGGTTCCACCTTCGCAGTGACCAAGCAGGCTAAGGACAAGAAACTCGCAGCGAAGGTGGCCATGGGCATCTTCGGTAACAAGGAGGGTATGAACCTCGGCGTTGACAAGGGAGCGCTCTTCCCGTCGTACGCGCCGGTCCTCGACTCCAAGGAGTTTGCAAATAAAAAGTACGAGTTCTTCGGCGGGCAGCAAATCAACAAGGATGTCTTCCTCAAGGCTGCGGCCGGCTACCAGGGCGCAACCTTCAGTCCGTTCCAGAACTACGCCTACGACCAGTTGACCGTGCAGCTCTACTCGATGGTCCAGGGCGAAAAGGACGCGGGCAAGGCCCTCGACGATCTCCAGGCGTCCCTGGAGCAGTACGCGACCGAGCAGGGCTTCACCCTGAAGTAACCGGGGGAGGTGCCCGCGTCCATCGCGGGCACCTCCCCGTCCGGCCCTCGTGGATACCTCCACCGCGCCATCCGTCCCATTTGCTTGAGGAAAGACCATCATGGCTACGACCACCGCGCTGAGTTCGGCCCCGCAGGCAAAGACACCGGCCCCCGCAAAGCATCGCCCCGACAAAAACTACCGGCGCCGGCAGCGCTGGGGATGGGTCTTCGTTGCGCCCTTCGCGGCAATCTTCCTGACCTTCCTCATTCTCCCGCTGGTCTACGCCTTCAGGATGAGCCTATTCACCAGCACCCTGGCCACTGGCACCAAGTTCGTCGGCGCGGACAACTACCTCAAGGCCTTCTCCGACCCGATCTTCCTGCAGGGACTGGCGACGGTTGCGAAGTTCGCACTGATCATGATCCCCGCGCAAATGCTCATAGCCCTGCTCGCAGCCCTCGTTCTCGACAACCTCGCCACCTGGGCGTCCAAGTTCTCCCGTTTGATGATCTTCGTCCCGTACGCGGTTCCCGTGGTCATCGGCGCCCTTATGTGGGGCTTCCTGTATAGCCCCCGCTTCGGGCCGGCCGGCTCCATCTTCGGCATCTTCGGCCTGGCGGCGCCGGAGTTCCTGGCGCAAGACAGTATTTTCGGCAGCCTCGTCAACATCGTAACGTGGCAGTGGGCCGGCTACTACATGATCATCATCTATGCCGCACTGCGCGGTATCGATCCCGGCATTTACGAGGCAGCCGTGCTCGACGGGGCCTCCGACCGGCAGATCGCATGGCGGATTAAGGTCCCCATGATCTCTTCCTCCCTCGTGATGGTGGTCATCTTTGCTCTCATCGGCACCCTGCAGTTCTTCACTGAACCGCAAGTGCTCCGCGGCGTGGCGCAGGGTGCCATTCCGACGTCGTATACCCCCAATATGTATGCCTTCTCGCTGGCCTTCTCCTACAGCCAGTTCAACTATGCCTCCGCCATCTCCTTCGCGCTCGGCATCGTCGTGTTCGTTTTCTCCTTCCTCTTCCTCTTCCTGACCCGCAAGCAGAGCGGACTGAAATAAGCCATGGCACTCGTCACCGAAACCCCCGAGCTTGAGGGCGGCCGGAAAGGCCGCAGCGCTGCAGGCCGCAACAGGGCCCGCAACGGCGGCCCCCGCATCGGCTCGCATATCTTCCTGCTTATCCTCGTCATCTATTTCATCACCCCCATTTGGTGGCTGACTGTCGCCAGCACCAAGGACACCGCCGGCCTCTTCGGCGGCTCGGGCGGACCCCTCTGGTTCGACGACGAGTTCCACTTCTTCAGCAACATCCAAGGCTTGTTTGAACGGCAGGACGGCATCTACTGGCGTTGGCTCGGGAACTCCTTCCTCTACGCCATTTCAGGTGGCGTCGGGGCAACCATCCTCGCCGTGTTTGCAGGCTACGGCTTCGCCAAGTACAACTTTCGCGGGCGGGGGCCCTTCTTCGGGCTCCTGCTGGGTGCAGTGATGGTGCCCCTGACGGCACTGGTCATCCCGACCTTCGTGCTCCTGAGCTCGGTGGGGCTGGTGAACACCATCTGGGCCGTAATCCTGCCCTCGCTCCTCAGTCCGTTCGGCGTGTACCTGATGAGGGTCTTCGCCCAGGAAGCGGTTCCGGATGAATTACTCGACGCCGCCCGGATTGACGGCGCGGGGGAGTTCCGCACGTTCGTCCAGATTGCACTGCCCCTGCTGCGCCCGGCGATCGTGACGGTACTGCTGTTGTCCGTCGTCGGGACCTGGAACAACTTCTTCCTGCCGCTGGCAGTCCTCAGTGATCCACTGTTGCTCCCCGTCACGGTGGGGCTCAACGGATGGCAGGCCCTGTCCAACGCCGGCAGCGGCGGCGAGGCCCTATGGAACCTGATCACCACGGGCGCCTTCCTCTCGATCATCCCGCTGATCATCGCGTTCCTCTCCCTTCAGAAGTACTGGCAGGGCGGGTTGTCGCTGGGCTCGCTCAAATAACCCCCAAACCGCTGCCGGCCCACGCCACCACGTACAGAAAGTAATTTGATGCAGAACGCACGCCTCACGCTCGACCCCCACTTCACGGTCGGGCCGATCAACCGCAACATCTTCGGCGGGTTCGTCGAACACCTTGGCCGCCACGTCTACGACGGCATCTACGAGCCCGGCCACGAGAGCGCCGATAACGAAGGTTTCCGCCAGGACGTCATCGAACTCGTGAAGGAGATGGGCGTCTCCACCATCCGCTATCCCGGCGGCAACTTCGTCTCCGGGTTCTGCTGGGAAGACAGCGTGGGACCGCGCGAGGAGCGCCCGACCCGCCTGGATCTCGCCTGGCACTCCACCGAAACCAACCAGGTGGGCATGCACGAGTTCGCCTCCTGGCTGCAGAAGGTGGACAGCGATCTCATGCTGGCCGTGAACCTCGGAACGAGGGGAACCACCGAAGCGCTCCAGCTTCTTGAATACTCGAACCTGCCCAAGGGTACAGCCCTCGCCGACCGGCGCATGGCCAACGGCCACCCCGACCCTTTCGGCGTCAAGATCTGGTGCCTGGGCAACGAGATGGACGGCCCCTGGCAGATCGGGCACCGCTCAGCCGAGGACTACGGTAAGCTCGCGGCCATTACGGGGCGGGCAATGCGCCAGTTGGACCCGTCGATCGAGCTCGTGGCATGTGGTTCCTCGAGCGCCCACATGCCAACGTTCGGCGAGTGGGAGCGCGTGGTGCTCACCCACACCTATGACGTCGTCGACTACATCTCCTGCCACGCTTACTACGAGGAGAAGAACGGTGACCTTGGGTCATTCCTCGCATCCGCCGTCGACATGGACCACTTCATCGAGTCCGTCGTGGCGACCGCCGACCATGTGAAGGCCGTACGCGGGAGCTCGAAGACCATTAATATCTCCTTTGACGAGTGGAACGTCTGGTACATCAGCCGCTTCGAGAACGTCGACAAGATTGAGGGACTCGACAATTGGCCGGTGGCTCCGCGCCTGCTCGAGGACTGCTACTCGGTGGCGGACGCCGTCGTATTCGGCAACCTCATGATCTCGCTGCTGAAGCACTCTGACCGCGTCACCTCGGCGTCGCTGGCGCAGCTCGTCAATGTTATCGCGCCCATCATGACGGAGCCGGGCGGCCCGGCATGGCGCCAGACCACGTTCTTCCCGTTCTCGATCACGTCGAAGCTCGCCCAGGGCTCGGTACTTGAACTCAAGCTCGACGCCGGGACGTACGAGACCAGCGAGTACGGTGCTGTGCCGCTCGTCGACGCTGTAGCCACGCACGACGAAGAAACGGGTGCGACCGCCGTCTTCCTCGTCAATCGGTCCCAGACCGAAGAGACCACCGTGACCATCGATATTGCAGCGCTCAACGGGTACAGCTCCGTCGAGGCGCAGTCGCTGTTCGATACGGACGTGTATGCGAAGAACACCCTCGAGGAGCCCGAGCGCGTGACCATGAAGCCCAACACCTCCGCCTCCCTGGACGGTGGTGCAGTCACTATTACCCTTCCTCCCGTGTCATGGACGGCCGTTTCCCTCGCATGAACCACCGCGAATACAGGATCGAGGGCGGCGGCTACACGGCCGTCGTCCTCGGTTTCGGGGCCACTGTCCGCGAACTGACTCACGAGGGGCGGCCGCTCGTAGTGGGCTTCGGTTCCGACGAGGAAATGCCCAACTTCCGTGGCGCCTTTGTGGCTCCGTGGCCCAACCGCATCGCCGATGGGCGCTATACGTTCGACGGGGAGGACTACCAGCTTCCCGTCAATGAGCCGGAGCGGGGCGCCGCACTGCACGGGCTCGTGTTCGGCATCCCTTGGACACTCGTGAAGCACACCCCGAGCACGCTTGAACTGGCCTGCACCATCGAGCCTACGGCGGCCTACCCCTTTGAGCTCTCCCTCCAAGTGCGGTTCAGCCTCGACGGGCAGGGCTTCAGGACAGATGTAGCAGCATCTAATATCGGCGCGCGGCGCGCGCCCTACGGCGTCTGCCCTCACCCGTACCTGGTGGGCGGGCCGTCGCCGCTGGACGAGTGGGTGCTCGAGCTGCCGGCCTCAACGGTCCTGACCGTAACTCCCGACCGTCTGCTGCCCGTAGCCAAGGAATCAGTCGCCGGTACTCCCTTCGACTTCCGCTCGGCGCGTGCGATCGGTGATGTGCAAATCGACCACGCCTTCACGGGCCTCACCCTGGATCGCGACGGCCGCGCCACAGTCCGGGTCACCGATCCCGCCCTCGGGACCGGCACAGCGATGGTGTGGGACGCGAGCTGCCCTTGGGTGCAGATCCACACAGCGGACCTTCCGAGAAAACCAGAGAGCACCCGGCTCGGGCTTGCCGTCGAGCCCATGACATGCCCGCCGGAGGCCTTTAACACCGGCGAGGACCTCGTGGTCCTCGAACCGGGGGAGTCGCACAGCACGGGCTGGACCATCGCCGCTCTTTAGCTCTGAGCGGGCTTCATCGGCCGGCCGCGGATGAGCGTGAAGGACGGGACCCCGGGGACGTTTCGCCAAGAACGCGCCGCCGGCCGCCGCCAGAGGCGGGAAACTCAGCTCAAAGTAACATCCTGGCCGGATGTCCCCGCACAGCCCCTCTTGGGACCACTCCCCGCCGCTTTTCGACTTCTATGGAGCGATACGCGGCACAACAACCTTCGTCTACGACTCCGAGTCCACCGACAACAACACCACGGCATTCAGCACGGAAACCGCAGCAACTCGCATGCACAAGCCATCACCCATATGGCTCGAACGTCAACTCCGCACTTGAGCCCTCCCCAGACTTGGCGAGTGAGTACGGATTCAAAACGGGCAAGCTGATATGCGCCATCAAAGGGCTTCATCTGCCCCCTTCCAGACGCTAGCTTTACATAACGTCGGTTATCGGCGTTTGAAAACAGGCGGGGGAGTGCCTGCAAAAGGGGCCTGTTTAACGTCACGGAGGGATCCCTAACGTGCTCCGGGCGGTCAACCTCCCCATCGGTTCGAGGCCCGTGGGACTGCCCTAAAGCGGTGGTGGTTTTCTGGCGTGGCTCTTAACGCCTCGGCACCGGATAATGGGGCGATGACGACCTATTTCGGCACGAAGGAGTTCGAAGGCGCGACCTTCGTTAAGGCGAGTTTCAAGGGCGCCACCCTGCGGTTCTCCGATGTCAGCGGTGTATCGATGCGAGGCGTCGACGTGGACGGGCTCGATATCGACAGCCACGACCTGTTTTTCGGCAGCCTCTTCGTCAACGGGGTCGACGTCGTGCCGCTCGTGGACGCCGAGCTTAACCGGCAGTTCCCAGGCCGCGAGCTGCAGAAGGCGCAGACGCCTGAAGGCCTGCGTGAGGGGTGGAGCGTTGTGCAGTCCGCGTGGCAGGAGACGGTGACGGGTACGCCGCTGGACCTAGTGGACGCGCATGTAGAGGACGAGTGGTCTTTGTCTCAGACCCTGCGGCATCTCATCCTGGCGACCGATGCCTGGCTTCGCGGCGGGATCCTGCGGAAGGAGCAGCCGTTCCACGAGATCGGGCAGATTTTCACCGGTGCCGGCGAGATGGGCTTTGACATGTCGATCTTCCGGGTGGACCCGCCGGCGTACGAGGAGATCCTCGCGGTTCGGGCAGAGCGACAACGACAGGTAGCGGGTTTCCTGTCCACGGTGACGGCGGATTTACTCGCGGAGGAACGCGAGGACCCGTGGGGTGGCGGTGACTGGCGTCCCAGCGTCGGCGACTGCATTCGCGTGATCCTGGAGGAGGAATGGGCGCATCTGCGATACATCCGGCGGGATCTCGCTCGTATTCGTCCGAGCTAGAGGCAGCCAGCCGGGCGGCTTGATGAGCGATCCACGGAGAAACCGTCACCGCCCACACCCGGGGACAATTCTCAGGGGTTATCCACCGCTACTGCTGCCAGGGAGCTACCCCAACGGCTCCTACTTCCAGCCGTGGATAACCCGAATTGACCCCAGCCATGGACAGATCAGAGTCACCGGAGCGAGCTTGTCCGAGCCGAGCCGGGTTGACGGAATATCCGTTATCGGCGATCCAAACTGGGCAGGGGAGCGGCCCTAGAAGTTGGCCGACGGCGGGATAATCCAACCCTTCAACGTATGGGGACTGGTGGCGTTTGTGGCCCACACCATTGAGGATCAGCGGTTGGCGCGCTCGTTCCTCATGTGACGCCGGTAGAGTGCCGCTCGCTAGATGCGAACTATTAATTTCCCTTCATTTTCCCCGCTGAAAGGTAACCGCACGCCTTCGGGTGCGGTATCACGGCCTCAGGGACCGTCTCCTAAATATGACCAAATCTGCCCGGTGCGACCCACACGGCCATCTCCTCGACCCATAGGACTCAGATTCTCCCGAAGCCCTAAAAGTGAGCAGCAGGAAGGAACCGATGCGCTGCCGGTTGGGCTGTGCAAAAGGGGCGACGCTGCTTACTTGCAGGCTCTTGTCGAAGGCTCTCCCCCCACCGATTTTCGAACGCCGATAACGGATATTCCGTCAGCCTGCTTCCACCGGGCAGACCCGCGCTTTGCTGATCAGGCGGCCGGAACTGGTGGCGACTCTTACCCGTCCATGGCTGGGGTCAATTCAGGTTATCCACGGCTGGAAGTAGGAGCCCGGGGTAGCTCCGTGGCAGCAGTAGCGGTGGATAACCTAGGAGAATTGTCCCCGGCTGTGGGCGGGCGGACCGGACTTCTCGTTCGAACGTAGATCAGGTCCGGTTGTTCCGAGGACCAAGGCAACAGAGCCGTGGGTCAGTTTGGAGTTGCCGCTGTGAAAGGCTGCGGTTATGGAAAACTCATCTCGGGAACATGACCTCGTTCTCTACGGAGCGACGGGTTTCGTTGGCCGACTGATCGCCGGCTACGTCGCGGAGCATGCACCGGCCGGTATGCGGGTCGGACTCGCGGGCCGGTCGAGGTCCAGGCTCGGGGCGGTTCGGTCGCAGTTGCCGGTCGCGGCGCACGGATGGGCCCTCATCGAAGCCGACTCGGAGGACGCGGACTCGATCGCCGCACTGGCAGCGGGCACACGCGTGCTCTTCACAACCGTCGGTCCATACGCGAAACACGGACTACCTGTCGTCGACGCCTGCGCACGGGCCGGTACCCACTACGCCGACCTCACGGGTGAGGTGTCCTTCATCCGGGAGGCGATCGATCGCTACGACGCTCCGGCCAGGACGAGCGGGGCCCGGATCGTGCACTCCTGCGGCTACGACTCCGTGCCGTCCGACCTCGCCGTACTGCTGCTTCATCAGACGGCAGAAGCCGACGGCGCCGGCGGTTTGGTCGAGGTCCAACTCGTTGCTACGGCCAAGGCTGGTATCAGCGGAGGCACACTCGAGTCGATGCGCGGGCAGCTCGACGCGATGCGATCAAGCACCGCCCTGAGGTCATTAGCCGCGGACCCCTACGCTTTGAGCCCCGACCGGACAAGGGAGCCGACGACACAACAGCCTCCTGACGCCGGTCCTGTGCGCCGTTCCGATGACGGCACCTGGACCGCGCCTTTCATCATGGCCCCTGTCAACACCCGGATAGTGCGCCGCAGCAACGCATTGCAGGGCTGGGCCTACGGCCGCTCCCTTCAGTACGGGGAGGTGATGGGGGTGGCCCCCGGACCGGCAGGAGCGGTCATCGCCAGGGCAATGGCGCTCGGGCTCCGGGCATTCACTGGCGCGATGGTGTTCCCGCCGACCCGGCGGGTGCTCGACCGGTGCCTTCCGGCACCAGGTGCGGGTCCGAGCACCAGCACGCAGCGCGCGGGCTGGTTCCACTCCCAGGTGACCGCCCGCACCGAGCACGGGCACCGTTACCAGGCGATTGCTGCCGGCCCCGGTGATCCCGGCTATGCCGCCACCGCCGTGATGGCAGGGGAGACTGCACTCGCTCTTGCCCTCGACGGTGACCGGCTGCCGACCGCGAAAGGGTCACTGACACCGGCCACTGCACTGGGCAACGTGCTCATACAGCGGCTCCGTGCGGCCGGCCACACGTACCAGGTAACCAAACTCGCCTGAATCCAGGCTCTGCACATCGACGGCGCAGGCAGGGGAGCGTGGCTCACTCCACTTTGGCCTGTCGCAGGTATTGGTATACCGTTTCCCTGCTGATCCCGTAGTCGCGGGCAAGGACGGCTTTCGGGACACCGTTGCCCGCCCGCTGGACGAGTTCGGCGGCTCGTTCCGGTGTGAGGGTCCTTTTCCGCCCTTTGTAGGCGCCGTGCTGCTTGGCCAGGGCAATTTCTTCCCGCTGGCGTTCCCTGATGAGGGAACGCTCGAATTCAGCGAACGCGCCCATGACGGAGAGCATGAGGTTGGCCATGGGGCTCGTTCGTGACGGTCCGCTTCGTTCATGATCGGGTGGGTTGCGCTGGGGAGCGATAGCCTTCCGGAAGATGATGTGGTCAATGTGGTTATGACTTCCGAGGGGAGTTGAGGGTGCAGCGTGTCGCCTACCACCTTGGGTGACACAGCAAAGTGAGCGGCTGTGAGTGACGTGGCCAGTGGATGGGGACCACGGTATCGCCCACCGAAGGCCGGACACGGACAAAAGAACGAGGTTGGGAGGGGCTCCGCAGCCACTCCCAACCTCATCCAGTCTTCCTAGTAAGCGAACTGCCACATGTAGCGGCGTCCTTCCAGTGAGTATCCTCGGACCGCTGCGTAATGGGCTGCGAGCCGGAACGCAATGGGGTAGAAGACCAGCGGCGCGATGAAGGCGCGCAGTTCTTGCGGAATGCCGGGAAGCTCGAGTTCCCGGCTGTCGATGCGGAACGTCTCGCCGCTGTACTCCTCCAGGAAGCGGTCGGCGCGTTCGGCCATGGGACGGGTTTCGTCTTCGCTCAGGTACAGGATGCTTTTGGTCTCCTTGTCGAAGACTTCAAAGGGGCCCTGGAAGAATTCGTTGGCGTTGAGGGTTGCCGCGTGCATCCATTGCATTTCCTGCAGGAAGCAGCTGGTGAACGTGGTGGCCATGCCCTGCAGTGATCCCGAAGCGACGAGGTATGTGACGGGAACGTCCTTCATGTTCTCGGCGATTTTGGCGGCGTTGGGCTCGAACGCGCGGACGGCAGTTTCCGTGGCGGCTGGCAGTGCGGTCAGAGCTGAGAGCTCCGCGGACACGTTCTGGCCTTCGCGCTCCAGGATTGCGAGAGCGAGCAGTTGCAGCAGGATCTGGTTGCCGTCCCCGTTTCGGGCAACAAAAGCCGTATTGATCGCTTTTGCCAGGGTGCCTTCAGCGTTCAGGGTCACCGCCACTACAGCGGCCCCGCGCTCCTGTGCCCAGGAGGCTGCCTTTGCGGTTTCGGGCGTCATACCTGCAGCAGAGAAGGCGATAACGAGGGCGCTTGGCCCCACTCCGGGTGATGCACGGTAGTAGAACTCGTCAGAGTTCACGGACGTCACTGGCGTCGTGGCCCGCCGGTCGAGGAAGTACTGAGCTGCGTGCAGGCCTGAAAGTGAGCCTCCGGCACCGACAAGGTAGACCCTGTTGACCTCAGTCAGTCCCACTATGTAGGACCTGATTTCGGGCCAGAGCGTCAGGGCGTGTTCCTGCGAGTCCCGAATATTGGCGGGGATTTCTTTGACTGGCTGTATCCCGGTGAAAGTGCCGTCGGTCATTCTTGTTCCTCTACTTTTGTGTGACGGGCGCGTGCATCGCCCGGGTTGTGTGTGGCCGGCCTGGCGCGTTGAGGTTTATTTGCTTGCCGTTGCTGCGGTCTGTTCGGCTTTGGGCAGGTACTGCTCGGGCATCGGGGAGCCCGGGAACCATTTCTGGTAGAGCGTCTTCCAG
>NZ_PJII01000018.1:0-52304 GCF_002929215.1 Arthrobacter sp. ZGTC412 | reverse complement strand
CGGTCTGTTCGGCTTTGGGCAGGTACTGCTCGGGCATCGGGGAGCCCGGGAACCATTTCTGGTAGAGCGTCTTCCAGGTGCCGTCTTCCATGGCCTCTGCCAGGGCCTTGTTCAGGGCCTCCTTGAGTGCGGTCTTGTCCTTGGCCAGAGCGAATCCGGCCGGGGCATCGAAGGACGGGATGTCGGCGACGCTGACCAGGCCATGCTGCTCGGTGTAGTCCTTAGCCGCTTCGTAGTCCAGGAAGTCGGCGTCAGCGGAGCCGCTGTTCACGGCTGCGATGGCTGAGTTGTTGTCCGGGAACCGGACCAGGGACGCGGTGGTGAAGTTTTTGACTGCGTAGGCTTCCTGCAGCGTTCCCTGCACCACGCCAAGCCGCTTGCCGGCCAGGTCCTCTACGCCCTTGATGCCGGAGTCTTTCGTGGTCAGGACCGTCAGGTAGCCGGCGAGATATCCGCTGGAGAAGTCCACGGTTTCCTTGCGCTTGTCGGTGATTCCAATGGCGGCCACACCGACGTCGAACTGGCCGTTGGCCACGGCGGGAAGGATCGCGGAGAAGTCCTGGCCGGTGAAGACGACATTGTCCACTCCGGCCCGCTTCGCGACGTCCTTGAAAAGCTCCACATCGAAACCCGTGAAATTACCCTGCGCGTCCGCAAAGGCATACGGCTTGAGATCGCCGACGCTGGCAACCCGGACAGTGCCCGGCTGGATAAGACCGTACGAGTTGTCCTCCGACGGGGCTGAGGAGGAACTGCCGCCACAAGCGGTGACGAGAGTAGCGATCACAGCCGCTGAGGCCAATGCCAGGCTGAGGCGAAACTTCTTTGAAAGATGAGCGGGCATTGCTTTCCGATCTGTGAAAAAGATAGACATTCCGGGCCCTAAATTTGTGGGGGCTCTCTTCTGCTGTGAGAGCGTTATCAGGTACGAGCAAAGCTACCCGCCCTCATTTCGTCTCGTCAAGAGCTAGATGCTCCGGCGGTATTACACGGGATGCGGCTGTTCTTTCGCAGGGAAGCCACACTTGCTCTCCACGCTTTGCTCGACATTCTGCGAACGTTCTCTTACGCTCGTACAGATACTTACTTGGGAGGCATGATGGTTTCAATCCTGACAGCGAGGGACAACGTCGTTGACTGTTACTTGGATGAGGGGCAGGTTTTTGCGGGTGGAAACGCCCTGAACGTTGCCGTTTTCGCCCGGCGCGCGGGAGCAAGAGCAGCCTACGCAGGCACAGTTGGGACTGATGCTGCCGGAGCTCTTATCCGGAACGCCCTGGCGCTTGAAGGCGTGTCCACGGAATTTTTGCAGGTCCGGCCCGGGAGTACGGCTTACTGCGTGATTGGCCGGAATAATGGGGACAGGGTGTTCCGGGAAGTTGGGCTCGGAGTCTCCCGGGCTGAGTTCGATGGCGGGTTCGTTTCACCAGCGTCCGAATTTGATGCTGTCCATCTCAGCGTTTCCAGTGGCCTGGAGGATTTGGCGGCTGACCTCGCATCTGTTTCACGCCTGTCCTTCGACTTCTCGACCAGCAGAGATGCCGTGCTGCTCAGCGCGGTCGTTGGGCATTGTTATCTCGCATCCTTCTCGGGAGGAGACCTCACGGGGACCGAAGGGCTCGATCTGGCGCGAAGCGCCATCGGCATGGGTGCAACCTGGGCCCTGGTTACCCGTGGAGCAGACGGTGCTGTCCTGGTCAGCAAAGAACACACCCACGAAGCTCCCGCGGCAAACACCACGTTGGTGGACACTCTGGGGGCCGGTGACACGTACATCGCCACGGTCTTGACTGAACTCCTGCAAACAAGGAACCCGGACGAAGCCTTGACCGCAGCATCGGAAGCTTCCGCTCTCACCTGCAGCAGGCTTGGAGCCTTCGGGAAGGGCGAGCCCCTCACGGCCGTAGCTTTGCCGATAGAGCAGGGCGCCGCACCATTAGTCACGTCTCACTAAAATACTGAGTCTCATATCGACCTTGTCCCTGTTGTCCTGAGCAGGACAACAGGCACAAGGTCGGTGGCTGAAGGATCGCCCGCTGCAACATAGACCCGAGGAAGGCAACCTCCTGGCGCGTGTACTAACCGGGAACCGTCCGGTGTGGGGCCCCCTCGCCGGGTGGGTACCATTCCGGCATGTCGAGGACTCCGCGATCCGTCCATGCGGAGCTCAGGCAGCAGTCCGGCGTTTCTTTGTGAGGGGCGCTGTTCCATGTGGCGGGTAAGCTACTGACCCCCGGAACACTCTCAATGACGGAAAGACTCCCATGCCGCCACCGCCCAGGATTACCATCACGCAGGTCGCAGCTGAAGCCGGCGTCAGCACGGCTACAGCCGGGCGGGCCCTTGGCGGCTACGGTTATGCCAGCGACGAGGTAGCTGCCCGGGTTCAAGCTGCAGCCCGGAAGCTGGGCTACAAGCCCAACATGGTCGCCCGAAGCCTCGTCACCGGCCGAAGCCAAACCATAGGCGTAGTCGCCGCCGACATCGACAACGCCTTTTACGCCCGGGTCCTGCGGGGAATCGGCGACGTGGCAAGGTCACGGGGGTTCGGCGTCATCCTCACCAACAGCGATGAAAACCTGGAACGAGAAAAGGAAGCTGTTCAGCTTCTCCTTGAAAAACGCGTCGATGGGCTCATCATTACCCCCTGCGACGTCCAGGGCTCAGACCATCTGCGCAGCCTCATAGCCGGCGGCTGCCCAACGGTCCAAATAGACCGGGCAGCCTACGACCTGGCGGCAGACTCAGTGACAGTGGACAACCGCGGCTCCGCCCGGGAAGCGGTAACTCACCTGTTGAAAGCAGGACACAGACACATAGGAATCATCGCAGAACTCGAGAAGATCGAAAACGGCAGCCTGGAGGACTTTGTCGCCCAAACGGCCTTTTCCCCTGTGAGTGCGCATACGCTTTATCCAAGCTGGCAGCGGCTGCTCGGATACCTCGACGCCCACAGGGACGCGGCCATCCCCGTACACACCCCACTGATCCGCCGTGCAGGAGCCTACTCCTCAGAGGCGGCACGCCAAGAAGCCATTCGGCTCCTCGACTCCGGCAACCGACCTACCGCCGTCTTCGCCGCCGACGGAACCATGTCCCACGGACTCATGCAGGCAATCGCCGACCTCAAAATCGAGGTCCCCGACCAACTTTCCGTCGTCTGCTTCGACGACCTCGACTGGATGACATTCATGCGGCCGGCCATAACATCCGTCCACCAGCCGGTGCACCGCATCGGCTCAATGGCAGCGGAGCTCCTGCTTGCCAGGATCGCCGGCGAGACATCCGTCCCGAAGCATAATGTCCTGGAAGCACGGCTCAATCTCCGAGACTCAGTCGGCCCTCCTCCGCACCAGGTAGAAACCGGCTAGTAGATCCCCCAATGCGGGTCCCCGCCCTTCGCAGCGGGTTCCAATCGTGCGTGCCGGCAAGTCACTGCGCCAGAAGCCGAAAAGAGGCTAAGGGCTTCTTCGCTTGGCCGCACTCGTCGCCGCGGGAAGGCAGGGCCCGGACCCGACGGCGATGCCGCCCTACCGGTGCTGCAGGAAAGTGCCGACAGATCCCGGCTTGATAAAAGGATCGGGCTGACCGCGCAAAGGGGACCCGGAGCGGCGGGGCACTGGAAGGACCCTCCGGGGCCGAGGAAGAGGTGGACCGGGCGGTCCACCTCTTCCTGGCTTGCTAGTTCTGCGGGACGGGTGCCCAAGCCCCCGTGCCGACGGACGCCGGTACGGCGGTTCCGCTGTCGAACCGGTCGAGGCGGAAGGACTTCAGTACTGGAGACGGTGTTCCGGTGAGGATTTCCTCGGCGAGGAGTTCGCCGAGGATAAGCCCGAGGGTGGCACCGGAGTGGGTAAACATCATGTGCAGTCCCGGGATTGCAGGCACGGGGCCAACCACCGGTTCGCCGTCGCCAGGGATGGGTTTCAGTCCCGCACCGACTTTCTGGGCGGTCAGCCGGGGGTTCCCGGCGAGGACCTTCGATGCCTCGTCGAGCAAGCCCTGCACCGACTCATCGGGAACCGTGAAGGAGCCATCGTCCTCGACAATCACCGACTGCTCTGCCCAGTCGGCATCGAGTACGAGCCGTCCGTCGGGCGTGGGCCGCACGGCGACGCGCGGGGTATTGAGTACGGTTTCTACTTTGACGTCGATCGGATCGGTGTACAGCACGAAGGCGGCGGGTGTGGCATCTGGAACTGTTACTCCCAGGGCGGCGAGCTGGGCTGGGACCTCGCCCCCGGTGGCCAGCACTACTTGGTCGGCAGCCAATCGTGTCCCGTCGCCGAGTATCACGCCGGCCGCGGCGCCTTGCTGCACGTCAATCCGCACGTTTCCCGCGTGCTCGATGACGGCCGCGCCGTGGGCCGCTGCCTCAGCTACCAGCGCCGGGATGAAATCGGGCATATTCACCCAGCCTTCGCCCGGGTTGTAAATCGCGCCTTCATCGGCCACCGCATCCGCGTTCACGTCCGCCGCGATCCCGGGCACGTCGGCGCGGTCGACCCAGAGGGAGTCGTACCCCGTTGAGCGTTCGAAGGCATAGGTCTCGCGGAAAGTCTCATTGGGGCCGGCCCACTTCAATGCGCCATCGAACCGGATGTAGTCGCGGCTCTCGGGGTGGCGCGCGCTCCAGGTACGGTAGCGGTCGATGGCAAGCATCCGCAGGTAGTGGTAATCGGCGGAGCGGGCACCGGATGAGTTAAGCCATGCAATCGAACGGCCGGAGGCCCCGCTGGCGAGCGGCCCAGCTGTTACGAGCGTCACCTGCGCGCCGCCCCGTGCAAGGTGCATGCAGGTGGATGCACCGAGGATGCCGCCGCCGACGACGATGACGTGTTTGGCTGGAGCTGTGGAGGACATGGTTCTCCCTTTCTAAGTGTTTTTTGGAACGATGATGAGCACAGGGGCGGCATGGCGCTGGTGAGCTGCCCGGTTCGAGCTAGGCGAAGGCGTGAATTTTTTCGATGGTTCGAAGGACTTCAAGGGACTCGGCCGGGTCGACCGGCAGGCTGCCTTCGCCGCGAAGGGCGGCAGCCAGTTGTGCGTAAAACTGGGGGTAGGCCCCGGTTTCGGCCGGAACGCTCGTCGTGGAACCGTCGATGCCCAGGACCCCCCAAGCGTCCTGGGGCTCCACGCCGTACGAGGGGTCCAACGGGGACATGCCACCTGCGAGGGCAGGTTCCTGGTGGTCCAGGCCCCATTTGGTGTAGCCGGCCCGGGAACCCAGGACGTGGAAGCGCGGGCCAACCTGCGCTGCCATGCCGTTCATCCACAGCCTGGAGCGGACACCGGATTCATGAAGTAGTGACACGAATGCCTCGGTGTCAGCTCCGTCCGGGTGCGGGCCGTGGTTTGCCGTCTCCCCGTAGCTTTCTTCGACAGCGCCGCACAGCTGGACGGCCTGGTCGATCAGGTGGGCGCCGAGGTCGTGGAGGATTCCGCCGCCTTCGGCCAGGGAAGCGGTGTCGCGCCAGTTCCCAAAACCTTCCGGCCGCCACCATTCAAAGCGGGACTCGAAGCTGCGGACTTCGCCGAGCGCGCCTTCCCCCAGCAGCTTCTTGAGCGTCAGGAAGTCCGCGTCCCACCGGCGGTTTTGGAAGACGGTAAGTTGAACGCCGGCTTCACTGGCTTTGGAGATGAGGCCTTCGCCGTGAGCCGACGTGGTGACGAACGGCTTGTCCACGACCACGTGGAGGCCGTGGGCCATCGCTGTCGACGCAAGGTCGAAGTGGGTCAACGGCGGGGTTCCGAGGACCACCAGGTCGAGATCGCCGGCGAGGGCAAACAGCGCCTCGGGCGCTGGAACAACCCGGGCCTGGGGGTAAAGCCTGGTCGCTTCGGCAGCGCGGGTTGGATCAGCTGTAACAATGACGTCCAGTGAGTAGTCGGGATCGGCTGCTATGAGTGGCGCGTGGAAGACCTTGCCGGAGACCCCGAATCCCACGACTGCGGTCCGGATCGGTGTGGCTGCAACGTGTCGCATCAGAGCACTTCTGAGAGGAAACGTTGGAGGCGTTCGCTCTTGGGGTTGTCGAAGAGGTCCGCGGGGGTGCCGGCTTCGACGACTTCGCCTTCGTCCATGAAGACGACCTGGTCCGCTACCTTGCGGGCGAAGCCCATTTCGTGGGTGACGACGAGCATGGTCATGCCGCGGCGTCCGAGTCCTGCCATGAGGTTCAGGACGCCCTTGACCAGCTCCGGGTCGAGTGCGCTGGTGGCCTCGTCGAACAGCATGACTTCAGGCTCCATGGCCAGGGCGCGGGCGATAGCGACGCGCTGCTGCTGGCCCCCGGAAAGATCGCGTGGGCGGTGGTCCGCGCGTTCGGCGAGTCCCACTTCGGCCAGGCAGCGGCGCGCGTGTTCGCGTGCTTCGGCTTTAGGCATCTTCTTGACGCTCCACAGGGCCAGGGCGACGTTCTCCAGGGCAGTGTGGTCCGGGAAGAGGTTGAAGTGCTGGAACACCATGCCGATGCGAGCGCGCAGGATGTCGGGGTTGACTTTCAGCGCGCTCTCGCCGGCCAGCAGAACGTCCCCGCTCTTGGGTTCATGCAGGCGGTTGACTCCGCGGAGGAGGGTGGACTTGCCTGATCCTGAGGGCCCGATGATGCAGGTGGTGGTTCCGGGTTTGACGGTGAGGTTGACGTTGCGGAGGACCTCAATGTCCCCGTAGGCCATTGTGAGGTTGGTCAGTTCCAGGCTGGAGCCGTGAAAGGTTTCGATGCTTGGGGCTGTGTTGTTGCGTGAGGTGTTGCTGGCGAGGCTCATGTGTTGCTCCCGGTAATCAGCGGCGAGGCCGCGTCGAGTTCGTTGACTTCCTTCAGGCCGCTGGTGGGCGGCGCGGGCTTGCGTCGGCCGGTGCGGAACCTGTTGTCGAAGTAGTTGACCAGGTGGGTCAGGGGCACTGTGATGACGAGGTAGAAGATGCCTGCCATGACTAGAGGGGAGAGGTTGCCGGAGAGTACGGCGGCGTCCTGGCCGACGCGGAAGAGTTCGCGTTCGCTGACCAGCAGGCCCAGGAAGTACACGAGGGAGGAGTCTTTGACGATGGCAATGAACTGATTCACCAGAGCGGGCAGTACCCGGCGGATGCCTTGTGGGATGACCACCAGTGCCATGGACTTGGCGTAGCTCATGCCCAGGGCCCGGCATGCCTCGCCTTGGCCTTTATCGACGCTCTGGATGCCGGCGCGGAAGATTTCGCCGATGTAGGCGCTTGCGATCAGGCTCAAGGCGATGATGCCCAGCGGGTAGGGCGAGGGCCCGAAGACCGACTGGCTCAACCGGGCGAAGCCCTGGCCGATGAGCAGGATGGTCAGGATCGCGGGAAGGCCACGGAACAGATCGGTGTAGATACGGGCCGGAACGCGCAGCCACTTGGAGGGGGAAATGCCCATCACGGCGATCACCATGCCCAGGAAAACACCCAGGATGGTTGCAGCGAGGGAAATGATCAGCGTGTTCAGGAGCCCGACTCCGAGGAGTTGCGGGAGGACTTCGGCCATCGCCTTGAAGTCGAAGAAGGTGCGGATGATGGTGTTGAACCAGTCCATGGTTGCTCTCAGACGTAGTTAGTTGTGAATCCCGGGCGGACCGCGAACGTCGGTCCGCCCGGGCTATGTGCCGCCGGCTGGTGTCCGGCCTGATGCATTGAGGTTTATTTGCTTGCCGTTGCTTCGGTCTGTTCGGCTTTGGGCAGGTACTGCTCGGGCATCGGGGAGCCCGGGAACCATTTCTGGTAGAGCGTCTTCCAGGTGCCGTCTTCCATGGCCTCTGCCAGGGCCTTGTTCAGGGCCTCCTTGAGTGCGGTCTTGTCCTTGGCCAGAGCGAATCCGGCCGGGGCATCGAAGGACGGGATGTCGGCGACGCTGACCAGGCCATGCTGCTCGGTGTAGTCCTTAGCCGCTTCGTAGTCCAGGAAGTCGGCGTCAGCGGAGCCGCTGTTCACGGCTGCGATGGCTGAGTTGTTGTCCGGGAACCGGACCAGGGACGCGGTGGTGAAGTTTTTGACTGCGTAGGCTTCCTGCAGCGTTCCCTGCACCACGCCAAGCCGCTTGCCGGCCAGGTCCTCTACGCCCTTGATGCCGGAGTCTTTCGTGGTCAGGACCGTCAGGTAGCCGGCGAGATATCCGCTGGAGAAGTCCACGGTTTCCTTGCGCTTGTCGGTGATTCCAATGGCGGCCACACCGACGTCGAACTGGCCGTTGGCCACGGCGGGAAGGATCGCGGAGAAGTCCTGGCCGGTGAAGACGACATTGTCCACTCCGGCCCGCTTCGCGACGTCCTTGAAAAGCTCCACATCGAAACCCGTGAAATTACCCTGAGCGTCCGTGAAAGTGTAGGGCTTCGAATCACCCAAACTGGCGACCCGGACAGTGCCCGGCTGGATCAGCCCATACGGGTTCTCAGCTGAGGACTGGGCGGGAGTTGACCCACCGCAGCCCGACAGTGCCAGGAGGGCCGCGACGCCGGCCGCGACCAGGCCCGCGGGGCGGAAGTTGAATCGTGTGCGCAATGTTTTTCCAATCGTGGGAAGAATGATGACCTTTTTTGGCCTTTGGTGATATTGCTTGCTGAGTCCGGTCTCAGCGACTAAGGTTGAGACCGGACTCACATGGGGTTGGTAAAAATGTAACTCAAGCCACATCGGGCGTCAAGGCCCCCTCTGGAAAGGCAGAAATGAGCAGCAACAGTTCAAGACGTCGCGACGTCACGGTCGCGGATGTTGCTAGAGCAGCCAATGTTTCCAAGGCCCAAGCGGCCCGGGCGCTGGGTAATTACGGCGCCGTCAGCGACGATGTCCGGGAACGTGTCCTTGCTGCCGCGGAGGAACTTTCCTACCGCCCCAATGAGCTCGCCCGCAGCATGAACACCGGAAAATCGCACACCCTGGGCGTGGTGGTGGGTGATATTGAAAACCCGCACTTTGGCCTTGCTACCAGGGGCATATCTGACACCGCAAAGAAGAGCGGCTACAACGTGATCCTTGTGAACACCGACGAGGAACAAGCTGCGGAAGTCGACGCCGTCCAGGTTCTGCTCGACAAGCGGGTGGACGGCCTCATAGTGGCACCTGCGTCCTCGACAGAAACAGAACATTTGCAGCGTGTTTACGAGTCGGGGCGGCCTTTGGTCCTGCTCGACCGTGCGGCCAACGGACTCTTGGTAGAAACTGTCGCCGTTAACATGACGGGCATCTCCCAGGAGGCAACAAAATACCTCCTGGATTCCGGTCACCGCAGAATAGCTTTCATCTCCACCCTGAAGTCTGACTCGCCATTTAGTACGGCGGCTCAGGTGGATTCTTCCCAGATCTCTGAGCGCCTAGACGGTATGCGCCGGGCATTTTCCGACAACGGACTGACGTTTCCCCACGATTTGGTGCGGCTCAATGCCGGCGATTCAGAATCCATCCGACACATCACGCGGGAACTCCTCTCCCTGCCGGACCCAGCTACGGTCGTCGTGGCATCAGATGGACTCATCGCCCTCAGCGTTCTGGGCGCGATACAGGAACTCGGTCTCGTGATCCCCAGAGACGTCTCGTTCCTCATGTACGACGACTTCGCCTGGACGCGCCTCACCACTCCACCCCTGACCGTCATTGCCCAACCCGTCTATGACATTGGCGTCACCGCTGCCAATGCTTTAATCCGGCAGATTGAAGGACGGAAAGCAGCCGACACCGCACCCGCCCTTGAAGCGCGACTAATACAACGAGGCTCAGTAGGGCCCGCCAAGGTGCTATCCAATTCCTAGGCGGCGCCGAAGCAGACGGCAAGGCAACACCGCCGTCTTTGCTAGTGCCCCGATTGAAAGCGGTGCCGCGCCACTCAGCTAGTCCTCCTTCACTTCTTCCAGGACCGCACGCGCAGCTGCCGCATCGTGAAGGTCTGGCAGGTACTTTTCCTGCTCTTCGAACTTGCGTCGGTAGAAGTCATGGGCGGCTTGTTTCGTGATCCCGAGGGCCTCGCCGATCTGGGTCCAGGTCGCGCCGGCCTCCCGGGCAGACTTGATAACGTACCACCGCCTGCCTGTGAGCAGCTCGACGGCTTTCGCGTTTGCCCGCAGCGCCTCCAGTGCTGCGACTTCCCTTACCTCCGCAAGGAACTGTGCTGCGGCCTCGCGCGCCTGGTCGCTGCCCGTGGCTGAGACTCCGCGCCACGTCTCGCCGCGGTTGAAGTCTTCCCAGACTTTGAGCAACTCATGGACATCACCGCCGTTGATAGCTTGCTCGACCGGCCCCGCGTCATCATGCTGAAGTCAAGTTAGCTTGACGCCAATCTGCGGGTCAAGTGAAGCTCGGGCATTCGTCCGGTCAACAGACTCAACTCGGGATTGCGTTCAAACCGGCCAGGGTGGCAATCAGATGATGCGGGATTCTTTCATCTACCGAGCGCGGTGGGCTGGACTCCGATAATCGTGATTCCGTCAAGCTGAGCAGGCCGCATCATCGAAGTCGGAAGTCTTGCTGCCGTGGCAGCCGGGCTCTAACGTAGCGAACCAGGCCAACTTTGGCCTGCACAGTTGGGGGAGAGCGTCATGGCGCACATCAATGCAGTACTGGCAGGACTGACGGCAGACGAACTGGAGGAGATCAGGGTACTTGGTCCCAAGGGACATCTGAGTCGGCATCTGATCGACGCACTAGACCGTGCCGCCGGAGGTCCGGATGCCGGGCGAGGATTTTACGTCCTGGACGGCACGGTTAACGGCAACGGTGGACAGTTCCAGGCCCCCCGACCGCCGACTGAGGAATCCCTCGCCGACAGGTAAAGAAAGGGACTCTTCAACCCTTCTCCCACCAAGGTTAAAAACGCCGATAGCGGATATTCCGTCAATCTACGGCGACGTCCGAACATGGCATAACAGCGGCCCGGGAAAACGCTCATTCCAGCTTTGCGTTCCGGAGGTACTGGTAGGTCACGCACCGCGCTGATTTTCGGTCTGGGATTGGGGCGGGCTGTTCTTATTTCCGATCGATTCGCCGGGCTTGCTGCTGGTGTTCCTCAAGCTTTGCTTCCGCGGCTCGGCGGCGATTTCCGATAGCGCGGGCCTGGGCAGCGGTGGGGTGGCGGTGCTCCCGTTCCCAGGAGTGGTCGTTGACTCCGGTCCTCACGATCGATCCCCATTCGGAGTGCTGTTGCCTTGATCCATGCGGTTTCCTTTTCGATTAGCCACGGCTGGACAGCCGCTGGTTCGTCAGGGGCGACTCCCTGTGGAGGTGCCTATTCGGGCACTTCGAGCCGGAACCCGCATTCACAATGCAGGACGCGGGTAGAGAGGTAGACATCCAGGGTGTCGTCGTCTGCTTCTTTTCGGGGCGGGGGTGCTGGGAACCGGCGCAGTTCAGATCCGGTTTTGGTCATTGGCCGTCCGCAGTGCAGGTATCGGGAGCCGAAGATCAGCACGTCTCCTGTCTGGTCAGTTCGTCCCAAAACTATTGACAGGTCAGCGACGCTGGCAGGATGTTCGCTGAAGAGGGTGCAGCGGTTACAGATGTAGGAAACCAGGACAACGTCGGCCGGGCGGTCGGGCAGATCGGCGACTGATCTGATCACGAGGTGCTGATCGGTGCCGCAGTGGGCGCACATTAGCGGCAGAATCCGGGGCAGGCCTCCGCCGTCGGGCCGGAAGCCCGGAGATTCCAGGGACATCAGCGGCCGATGGGGTAGCTGGTAAGGACGTCATCCTCGCGGCGCACCCATTGATGCACAACCTGCCGCGGGGGGCCGGGGCGTTGACGCGCATAGCCGGCTTGGAATGATTGGCCGGCCTCTAAGAGCGGTCGGGGCCAAGCCGTCGGTTGGTGGGCCCGGAAAGCGGCGTCGTGGAGGAGTGACGGGAAATCGGAGGTGGCCATCGCAGGCTCTTTCCTCTATGTGCGGGATGGCCGCCATGATGCTACAGCGGCGTAACCTCCTAACGCTGCACAACGTCCGGAGGTGCCCTGGAGAGTACGTTTCACAACCCCAAGGGCTTCTACGAGAAACTTATCTTCCACAGCCTCACCTTGTACAGAGCCTGGGAGACGCTGGTATGCGTGACGCAGCTCCCTGCCAGAGGCTCACCGGCCGACGCGCACGCCGTGCCGGACGTCGGATTCCAGCGGAAAGTTCTCGGGCCGGCCACTATGGCTAAAACCCCCGCGGTGGGGGAGGGGCTGTCCACTCCCACGGGCTCACCCGGGCGAAGAGGGCGCGTCCCTCGATGACGCTGCTTGGCTCATCGACGCCTCGTCCGGTCGTCTGGGCGGGAACACCGCGGTGATGGTGTGCGTTGCAGTCTCGTCAGAAAAGAACATCAGGCAACAACGCAAGAAATGAGAAGCACCGAAGTGGCAACCGACTACGACGAACTTCGTTCCGACGTCAAAGAATCCCAGGACCGTTCCCTTGAGGCGCTGCAGACTGCGAAAGCACCGGACGCCCGCAGCGTCGTCAGCGAACTCGATGAAGCCGATGCCCTCGACGAGGGGCTGACTCCAGGCGGAGAAATTGTCTCCGAAGAACTCATCGTTCAGGTCATCCCTCAGGCCGCAGACGAGTTCACCTGCTATTCCTGCTTTCTGGTACGACACCGGTCCCAACTTGCCCGCAAGAGCAACGGCCACTCGTACTGCATCGAGTGCGAAGGCTAAAGCGGCGCCGTCTGCAAGGAGGAGCTCTCGTTCGGGCTGTTGCTGTCAATCAGTCGAAATGGGTCCCCACGGTGTCTCCAGACAGGTTCTCGACCAGTTCGGTCGCTACGTCCCGCAACTTGCGGTTGCGGTTATTGGAGACCCTGGTGAGGATCTCCATCGCTTCTGCCTGCGAGCACCGGTTCTGCGCCATAATGACGCCACACGCCAGATTAATGGCAGTCCTGCCCTGCAGGGCTGCCTCCAGGTCTTCCACCCGCGTCATTGCCGTGCCGATGCGAACTGAAAGATGCAGTGTGTTGCGCGCCGTCGCGGCAAAGCCCAAGGCCCTGTCGTAAACGTTCGGAGTGAAAGCGCCGGGCGTGGAGGCGAAAAAGTTCAGGGCGGCGCTGGCATCGGCGCTGATGTCCAGGGGGCACCCCCAAGGAACTGTGCACGCCTGCCTCCGCGAACTTCCGGTTCACTTCCGGCCACCGCAAATCCAAAGAGACATCATCGATCAGCACTGGGGACATGTCCCTGAGCGCGCTCATGCAAGGGCCATCACCGACGGCCGGTTCCAAATTATCCAGCTCCACGGCCCGGGCGCTACTGCCCGCAGCAGTCACCGGACCGCGCCCGGTCTTGACGGTCACCGCACATTCGATCTCAGTGCAGGCAGCTTCAGATACCGCGGCAGCAGCAAGCTTAGAAAGCCCGGAGAGAAACTCTGAAGCATTCTCCGCACCCACAAGGACCTCTGAAGCTGGTCTACGAGGCTAGGTTCCGCTGAACTCGACATGCGCACATCCTACGCGGGGACCTCAAGGGGCTCGATGACGGCATTGAGGGTGACTATTGAGCCGTCCACGGCTGGGGACAATTCAGGTTATCCACCGCTTGTGATTGGGCCATAAGGGTAGCTCCATTGCAATAAAGGCGGTGGATAAACTACGAGGGTCGTCCCTGTTGTGAGCCGCGGCAGCTCACTGTCCACTGCACTTCTAGAAGCCAGATTAGAAAGTGCTCAACACATCACGACTCACCGACGTCAGGTTGGGGTGTGCCTCATGCTGACGGGAGTGAGGCGAAAAGGCCCGTCCCAAGTTATTGTGCTCCTGCCGACACATCGCAACATGCATGGGAAAAGCTGAAGGGACTGGGCCGGTGTGTTACCGAACCCAGTCCCTTCAGCTCCAGCTCGCAGGTGAGCTGGTCATATCGTGGCCGTTTTATTTCTTTTCTGGGAGGAACATTGCCTTTTCCAGCGGTGTCACGGTGAGTGATCTGAGCTGGGCGGTACCGCCTTCGGCGAAGAGGGCCATCTTGTCGGCTCCCGGGTTGGGGAATACCTGGTCAGTGATGGTCGTCAGGCCGTTCTGGGCGAACACCTCCACGGAGGAGCGGTCGAGGTAGATTCGCATGGTGACGTTGCCGTTTTTGTCCAGCGTGACGGGGGCGTCCTCGATGGATGCGAAGGCCGGGTGGAATGCGGTGTTGCCGGATTTTCTGCGGTCAACGAACATCTTGCCGGTCGTGGCATCGTAGCCGATGACGGTGGACGACTGTCCGTCGCCAAGGACGGTGATGCCGGATTTTGTTGCGGTCCCGGGGGCGAAGGTGATGTCCACCTGCTGCACCTGGCCTGCCGACTGTGCAGGCAGCGGGTGCGTGCCTGCTGAAATCGGGCCGCCCTTCTTATCGTTGTAGGTGACTTTCCCTCCCAATTTTTCGACTTGCTTTACGGCACTTTGGGTGAGGCGGGGACCGTCAGGGGTTTGGGTGAGTTTTACTTCGCGGGGGAGGGCCATGGCGCTGCGCCAGGGGCTGGTTGGGGTGTTGTTGGCGTAGTCCCAGTTGCTCATCCAGCCCAGCATGATCCGCTTGTCATCGGGCATGTTGGCGAAGGATACGGTGGCGTAGTAGTCCCGTCCGTAATCCAGCCAGTCATAGGCCTCCAACCGGGACGCCGCTGGCGTGGGGCTTGCGGTGAATTCGTCCGCGAGGATGTGCCCCCAGCCGAACCTGTTGTTATCGACAACCTTGATTTGTGCCTGCTGGCCAACGAATTCCTTGACATCCCATGATGCCCAGTCCAAGGTTTCACTGTCGTTGCCGGTGGCCGTACGGACCACCTGTCCGTTGACTACCAGGTTCACCGTTTCTTCATCGGACCTGGGAACAGCTGCGGTGTCGGTGAGCATGACGTGGTCAAGGGTCAGGTGTCCCCACCCGCCGGTAGCTTGGTCAACGATCCGCAGCTGGGCGTTTTGCCCGGCGTATTCGGAGACGTCCCAGCCTTTCCAGTTCAGCAATCCGCCGTTGGCGCCGGCCAGAGAGCGGACCACGTTGCCGTTGATGAGCAGTTCGACGGCGAGGGTTTGTCCGGAGTCCGCCGAGCGGTTGCCGCCACCGACCAACATGCTCATGAAATTCTTCGTGATGGGGAACTCGGGGGATGTCAGGGTACCTTGGCGGTCATCACCGGGCACGGTGCCGGTTTCGAAGGTGTTGATCCGTTTGGCGCCAATGTAATAGTCCCCACCGCTGGTGGCTGGCTGGTAATTGGGGGTCAGGTCTTCTGTGCCGGTCCAGCGGGCATCGGCCAGCGTCGTCCCCTCGGGAACCTCGAAGCCCTCAAACTTGAGCTCTCCCTCGGGCGGGTTATTGTCCAGCTTGTCCGAGACGTGGGGGTGCTTGCCTCCGCCCACGAGGAAGTTCAGGTAGTCGTCGCTCACGGTGAATGTGGGTGACTGCATGGAACCGAGGGGCCAGTCCCCATCATTGAAGGAGTTGATCAGTCCGCTGCCACCGAATCCGGTCACGGGGCTCTGGCCGGGCAGGGAGCCGGTCGCTGGGGCGTCACCGAAGGGGCCATTCTTCGAGTTGCCCGGTTCGTTGTTCAGTGTCCAGCCGTTGTAGGTTCCGTCGTTGAATCCGGCCAGGACTGTTCCGGCCGGTGCCGCAGTGGCTGGTTTGGTGGTTTCGGAGGTGAACGTGGTGCCGTCGAAGTTGCCCACGAAGTACTGGACGGCAGAGCCTCCAGCGACGCCGCCGGGGTTGATGCTGACTATCATGACCCATTTGACGTTGTTCGGGTCACCGTCAACAGCCAAGGGGAACAAGTCGGGGCATTCCCACTGCCCGCCGGTGGCGTTGGCGGGGCCGAAGTCGCTCAGGGCGGTCCAGTCCTTGAGGTTGTCGGACTTGTAGAGGACAACCTTGTGCTCCTGCGATTCCACCGCGGTCATGACCCAGTAGCCTCCGCCGGCCGGGTTGTCGTACCAGAAGACCTTCGGGTCACGGAAATTGGCTGAATTCCGGTTCAGCACCGGATTGCCGTCGTACTTGGTCCATGTCTGGCCGTCGTCCAGGCTGTAGGCCAGGGACTGGGCCTGCAGCCCGCGGTGCGGGGAAGCTTCCTTGTAAGCGCTGGTGTAGATGGCAATCAGGGGCGGGTTTTCCGCGGTGCCGAGTCCTGATGTGTTGTTTTTGTCCACGACGACGCTGCCGGAGAAAACATCTTCCTGGGCATCGGTGGAGATGGCCAGCGGCTGCTCTTCCCAGTGGACGAGGTCCTTGGACGTGGCGTGGCCCCAGGACATGTTCCCCCAGGTGTTCCCGGAAGGGTTGTGCTGGTAGTACATGTGGTAGACGCCCTTGTGGAATACGAGCCCGTTGGGGTCGTTCATCCAGTTCTTTTCCGGCGTGTAGTGGATGGCCGGCCGGTGCAGCTCATCCCCGAGTTCGGCGGCGGACGCGGGCATGGAGCCGGCCAGTGCAGCGGCGAGCGAGAGGCTGGCCAGTGTCAGTGCAGAGACGCTGCGCGTGCTCCGCATTGTGGATTGTTTCATGTTGCTTGTGTCGCCCTTCATTGCGCGTGTCTAGCCAGTAGACAACGTTGTCAGTCAATGCGTTGGACTCTAAGAGATGTCTATTGGACAAGTCAACGGTCATTTTGTGGCCGAATTCTTGAGTCTGATTGCGGTGCTGCGGCACGGGAACGACGACTGGCCCCGCGTCCGCAGGACGGGGGCTGAGGCGATTTAGATGGGCGGCCCTTGAGGGACAATCCCTGGGTGGCGCCTACCCTAGGGCCGCTGTTTTGGCTGGGCTAGAGGACCGGATTGAGCCAGGTCAGCTCCGAGGCGTCGCCTTCGATGTGGCGGGCCAGTTCATCGTTGAACCTGGCTCCGTAGTCGGCCGTGATGTGCTCCTGGAACGCGGCTTCATTCCGGTAGACCTCGAAGACGAAGTACTCCCGGGGATTCTCTTCACGGGTGTAGGGGAGAAACAGTTCGTTGCCTGGTTCATTCCGGACGTGCTGGGTCAATTCGACCATCATTTCGGCAACCCGGGCCTCACTGCCGGCTTTGACGGTGAACTCGGCATACAAGGTTTTGGTCATGATCTCTCTCTTCAGGTTGGTTTTGCAGAGTCGAAGTTCTTTTGGGAAGGGGGTTATGCCGGCGGGCGGATTTCGCCGGAGCCTCTTTGGATGAGCTCGGAGGGAACAATGTAGGTCCGGGGAGGTTGATCGTCGCCATCGATTCTGGCCAGAAGCCGTTCGGCCGACTTGATGCCGATCCGCTCCGGGTGTTGAGCGATGACAGTAACCCCGGGGTCCATCATGTCGGCAAGCGTGAAGTCGTCAAACCCGACAAGGGCAACGCGCTTGTGTACACCCAGCTCCTTCAGCGCGCGCATCGTTCCGAAGGTGACGAGGTTCTGGCTGGAGAAGATGGCCGTCGGAGGATCCTCGGAACTCAACAGTTCAAGGGCTGCCCGCCTCGCTGCTTCCTCATCATGAAGATTTTCCAGGACAGGTATGGCCGACGTGGGAAGTCCTGCCTTGCCGACCTCCTCGAGGAAGCCCCGGCGGCGCTCCTGCGCGGTCTGGATGTCTGTGCGGTCGCCCAGATAGGCCAGCTTGGTGTGGCCATGCGCCAACAGATGTGCCGCCGCTTTGCCAGCGCCCACTGCGTTGTCGGTGACGACAGCGTCAGCCTCCACCCCTACCGGTTCCCGGTCAATAAAGACCATGGGCAGGTTTCTGGAGTGCTCCGGGATCATGTATGCCTGGTTTTTAGCGATCGGCGTCAGGACAAGCCCGTCGACTCGCCTGCCCAGAAAAGCTGCGATGATGGCCTGCTCCCGCTGAGGGTCATCGTCGAGACTGGCGGCGAAAACGGCTATTCCCCGGGCGCCAAGCGCGTCCTCCATGGCCCGGTGTATCTCACCGCTGAACGGGTTGGAGACACTGGGTAGCAGGAGGCCAACGGAGAGGGTCCTTCTGCCCGCGCGGCGGAGGCTGCCGGCTGTGACGTCCAGATGGTAGTTGAGCTGCGCGATGGCATCGAGCACCTTTTGCCGGGTGGCCTCGGATACTCCGGCCTCGTCGTTGATCACCCGTGACACGGTCTTGATTCCGACACCCGCAAGTGCCGCGACGTGACGCATCGTGGGCCGCGTCGGGGACAGATGTGGCTGGTAACGATCAGACATCGTTGTCAAGAAAGTAGCTCCTTCTCGTTCTTTTCCTATTGACTCTAGCGTGTGATCCTGCTTACCTCGTTATGACATCGTTGTCGAGGCCATGGAGGCCTCAAACACCAGGAGATTCAATGTTGAGTTCCATAGCACCGCGTTCAACCGCCACCCGCCTCTTCGCAGCCGGGGCAGTCCTGACTTTGGGAATGCTCAGCCTTTCCGCTTGTGGGGGAAGTTCCACCGCGCCGGGTGCCAGCGAAGCCACGTCAGAGGAGAAGGTCGGCGTCTCCCTGATCGTCAAGACCACCACGAACCCGTTCTTTGTTTCGATGCAGGACGGTGCGAAAAAAGCCGCGGAGGCTGGCGGTGTTGATTTGAAGCTGGCGGCAGGCAAGGCTGATGGCGACGAGGATACGCAGATCCAGGCCATCGAAAACGCCATTTCCAAGGGCGACAAGGGCATCCTGATCACGCCCAACGGCCCCTCTGTGGTCGACGCGCTGAAGAAGGCGAAGGACGCTGGTCTGTTTGTTATTGCTTTGGACACCCCGCCGGACCCCGCCGACGCTGCAGACATTACGTTCGCCACCGACAACTTCGCCGCCGGCGAGCTGATCGGCAAATGGACCGCTGCTCAGTTGGGCGGCAAGAAGGCCACGATCGCCCTCGTTGACCTCTTCGACGACAAAATTGTCTCCGTTGACTACAACCGGGACCAGGGCTTCCTGACCGGCCTGGGCATCGACACTGCGGACAAGAAGAAGAACGGCGATGAGGCCAAGACCGGAAAGTACACCGGCGGCAAGGGCGGCGACTACGAAATCGTCGGTAACCAGGCCTCGCAGGGCAACGAGGACGGCGGCCGGACGGCAATGGAAACCCTCCTATCGAGCAATCCCGACATCAACGTCATCTACACCATCAATGAACCTGCGGCAGCGGGAGCCTTCGAGGCCCTGAAGTCAGCCGGCAAGGACAAAGATGTGCTGGTCGTTTCGATCGACGGCGGCTGCACCGGCGTAAACAACGTCAAGTCCGGCGTCATCGGTGCCACTGCCCAGCAGTACCCGGTCAAGATGGCCGAACTCGGCGTGAAGGCAATCGTGGACCTCGCCAAGACCGGTGAAAAGCCCGCCAACTCCCCGGGCCTGGACTTCTACAACACCGGTGTCGAACTTGTCACGGACAAGCCGGCGGACGGCATCAAGAGCATCACCACCACCGAAGCTTCCGAAATCTGCTGGGGTAAGTAAAACCCCGGCCATGCGCCCGGGGAGGCCGCACCGCTGTGGCCTCCCCGGAGCACAACCCCCGCGTTAGCCACGCGCCAGCAACCATCACCACAGATCAGGACCAATCGTGACCCAGCAACAGACCGCCGGCCCGCCCAGCGCCGGGCATGCCGACCTGGCGGAGGAATTCCTTGACCGCCAGACACCGCTCAGCCGGATACGCAATATCCTCCACCGTTACCCCGCCGTCAGCCCCGCCCTTGTCCTTCTCGTCGCGGTGGTCGTGTTCGGCCTGCTCAATGACAGGTTCCTGCGAGTTGAGAATCTCTCGCTGATTACCCAGCAGGTTTCGGTCGTCGGCACCCTGGCCATCGCCCAGACGCTCATTATCCTCACGGCCGGCATCGACCTGTCCGTCGGGGCCGTCATGATCCTCTCCTCCATGGTTGTGGCCCAGCTCGCCGTCAACAACGGAATGCCAGCACCTGTTGCCCTGCTCTCCGGCCTGGTCGTCGGACTGGCAGCAGGAGCACTCAACGGATTCTTGGTCACCAGGTTCCGGCTCCCACCCTTCATCGTCACCTTGGGCACACTTAACATTTTCATCGCCCTGACACTGCTCTACTCCAACGGGGCGACAGTGCGCGGCTCGGCCATGCCGGGCTTGCTCACCTGGACCGGAACTACATTCCCTGTGGGCCCGGTCAGGATCTCCACAGGCGTCGTCGTGATGCTGCTGCTCTATATCGCCATCGCATTCATCCTCGGTAAAACCGCCTGGGGCCGGCATGTCTACGCCGTGGGCGATGACAAGGAAGCCGCCCGCCTGGCAGGCATCGCAGTGAACAAAGTCCTTATGAGTGTCTACCTCGCCGCCGGGGCCGTCCTGGCCATCGGCGCCTGGATCCAGATCGGCCGCACCAACGCCGCGAGCCCCAACGCCGGCGTAGACCTGAACCTCGACTCCATCACCGCGGTCGTCATCGGCGGAACCAGCCTCTTCGGCGGACGCGGCTCCGTCTGGGGAACCCTTCTGGGCGCCCTGATCGTCGGCGTGTTCCGCAACGGGCTCTCCCTCGCCGGGCTGGATGTGCTCTACCAGACCCTCGCCGTGGGCGTCCTGATCATCCTCGCTGTGTCCATCGACCAGTGGATCCGAAAGGTCAAGTCATGACCATGACAGAATCAGCAGCCCCCCGCACCGCCACCCGCGAGCCCATCCTGAAAGCCAGGAACCTCGTCAAGACCTTCGGCCGCGTCGTCGGCCTGGACGGTGTCAGCCTCGATCTGTACCCGGGCGAAGTCCTGGCGATCATCGGCGACAACGGTGCAGGCAAATCAACACTGATCAAATGTCTCACCGGAGCAGAAGTCCCGGATTCGGGCGAGCTCTTCGTATCAGGACAGCCGGTGCATTTCAAACGGCCGCAGGATGCTCGTGTCCACGGCATCGAGACGGTGTACCAGAACCTCGCGGTGTCGCCGGCACTGGACGTGGCTTCGAACCTGTTCCTGGGCCGTGAGGAAAGGCGCGCAGGACTCCTCGGGAGCGTGTTCCGGATGCTTGACACCAAAGGCATGCGCACGAAGGCCAAGGACGAGCTGACCCGGCTCGGCATCTCCACACTCCAGGACGTCACCGTCCCGGTGGAGAACCTGTCCGGCGGCCAGCGCCAGGCCGTCGCCGTAGCCCGTGCGGCGGCGTTCGGTTCGAAGGTCGTCGTGCTGGATGAGCCGACGGCGGCACTTGGCGTGCGCGAATCCAACCAGGTCCTGCAGCTTGTCCGCGACCTCCGGGACCGCGGCCTGCCAGTGATCCTGATCAGCCACAATATGCCCCACGTGTTCGACGTCGCCGACCGGATCCACATCCAGCGCCTCGGCAAGTGCGCGGCCACGATTACGCCGCAATCACACAACATGACCGACGCAGTTGCGATCATGACCGGTGCAGCCACGGCCTGAAACTGCTTGCCCCATGTCAGTCCGCGCACCGGGATTACCGGTCCGCGGACTGACGTGGCTGGAACATGCCCCAGCATCACCTCCCCCGAAGAGACAGACCATGGATTACCTCAAAACAGCCCGGCATGACGCTCACCAAACCCTTGACGTCATGGTCGTCGGCGAAGCGCTGACGGACGTGGTTACAACCCCGCACGGACGGGCGGAACACCCGGGCGGCTCGCCGGCCAATGTCGCCTATGGGCTTGGCCGTCTCGGCATAACCACTGGCCTGCTCACGGCCATCGCACCCGACGCCCGGGGGATTGCCATAGAAAACCATCTCCGCAGCGCAGGAGTTACACTCCTGCCCGGGTCAAAATCCCTCGCCCGGACAGCATCGGCAACAGCAACCCTTGCACCGGACGGATCCGCTAAGTACGACTTCGACATCTCCTGGGACCTTGCCCCAGCAGTCCCCGCTCACTTCCCGAAAATACTGCACACCGGATCCATCGCCACGTTCCTCAGCCCGGGCGCCAGTACCGTGAAGTCTCTGCTCGAACAGGCGCACAGACACTGCATGATCACGTACGACCCCAACATCCGGCCAGCCCTGCTCGGCAGCCACACGCAAGCGAAATCCATCTTCGAAGAGCTCGTGGCCCTAACCGACGTCGTCAAACTCAGCGACGAGGACGCCCAGTGGCTGTACCCCCGAAAAAGCGTGGACGAAACCGCCGCTCACATCCTCGGGCTGGGCACCAGGCTGACCGTCATTACCAAGGGCGCCGAAGGCTCACAATTCACCACCTCCGCCGCCAACATCAGCATCCCTGGCGTGAAAACCAAAGTTGCAGACACCATCGGCGCAGGTGACTCCTACATGTCCGCCCTGATCCTGGGATTCCTCACCCGAGGAACCGAAGGCTTCGCCCCGGCTGTTCTGGAGCAGCTAGGACACACCGCAGCCGCAGCGGCAGCCATCACAGTACAGCGCTCCGGAGCGAACCCCCCGACCCTGGAAGAACTCAAAGTGGCAATCGAAGCACATGCCGCCGCCCATTACGCGGGAGCCTAAGGCACCTCACCCAGCACCCCCCACAATGGGCACCTGGCCGGTACCGAGCCGTTCTCGGCTTAGCGCCGCCGATAACGGGGCGGCAGTCTGCCCGGTGGTCGCCCGCGGTTCTGATCGGGGCGACTCTGTTTTAGTGATTGGGTTATGGCATGGCCGGGACGCACGAACCGATGCTGGAGATGCTGTGGGAAACCAGCGACGCCATCGACGCACTCGAAACGCGGTTCGGCTTCAGCGACGGCGCTACGGCCGGTCGCTGGGTCGCCGCCATGGTGGACGAGCAGTGGGGCGATCAGGTTGATTCGTGCGACCGGATCGTGATCAGCGACCGCAACGCGTTGGCCTGGGTCGGTACGTCGTCCGGCCTGGCTTGGCCAGACGGGCTTGCCGGTCTCGGCGCCGGTTGCCACATTGGACGGCCGTCTTCAGGTCGAAGCAGACGGTGTATCGATGGGCCTGCAGCGTCAGATCGACGGCCTCTTGGACATCACCGATCCCGGTCAGGTCCGGATGGCTGGGGCCGTCCTGGCTCAGGTGCACGACGCGCTGGCGGTCTATCCTGAGGCTGATAGCGCCCTAGGGCTGGACCACCCGTCCAACCCTTTGGCGGAGAAGATCAACGGCTGGCTCGATTCCTGCCCCGGCCACGTGCCAGCCGCAGCGCAGGATGCTTTGCGGCGTCTGGTCGCTGACGCGGATCCAGACCCGCTGCCGACACAGCTCGTTCACGGCGACTACCGGTCCGCAAATATCTTGGTTGCGGACCCGGCGTCGCCGCTGTCATCGATTTCGAGGAGGCCCGATTCGATCATGGGATCGACGAGTTGGCGCGATCGGCGGTCATGCTCGGAACCCGTTTTCGGGACTGGGGGCCTGTATCGCCTGAGGTCCGGAGCGTGTTCCTCGACGGATATCAGTCCGAGCGCCGCATGACTGCAGCGGAGGCGAGCTGGTGGGACGCCCTCGTGTTCTGGTACTCCCTGATGCTGACACCGGCCGGTGATGGCCCGACCGGATGGGGCCAAGCGGCACTGGACCAGCTGGGGGAGCTCAGTTAGGACGACGGCGCGGGCTGGGAATAGTCGCTTCAGATGCAACCACCCCCGTTGCTTCAAACGCCGATAACGGCCTTCCGTCAACCTGCTCAGACTCTGACTTGCCCTGGTTCCCTGCCACGCTTGCCCGAACTAGGGTGACCTTGGGCCATCCATGACTGGGGTCAATTCGGGTTATCCACGGCTGAAATTGGGGGCCGTTGGGGTAACTCCCACGCAGCAGTAGCAGTGGATAACCCTACGAGAGTTGTCCCCGGCTGTGGGCGGCAGCGGGCTTATCCACCTCGGAGCGGCAACCAATCGCAACTGAACCTGTGAGCCATAAAAGGATCTGTTCCACGCGTCACTCGCTTTCCTGCAGCGACTGTTAACAGTCCAAGCATCAGTTTTGGGTGTAGGTCTTGCTGACGTGAGTTGACCAGCTATACATCTAGGGCAGAGCGGTGAATCGCGGCGATACGTGGGCAACAAAGTAGTGCCCCCACCTACGGGTGGGGGCACTACTTTGTTGCAGTGTTTAGCCGAACAGTGTGGTAATCAGCCGGATGGACAGAGCGATGATGGCGAGGAGGCCGATGGCTCCAAAGAGGTTGTGCCACCACTTGTTGCGTAGGTCTCCCATGAGGGCGGTTTTATTGGCCATGGTGACGATCAGGACCCCGAGCAGGGGTGCGATGAGGACTGTCAGGGACTGTGCGATGACGATCAGTCCGACGGGGGAGGACTGGAATGAGAGGGTGATGATCAGGCCGAAGGCCAGGATCATGCCGGTGAAGATGCGGGCTGCGGGGGACCCTGCTTTGGAGCCGCGGCCGATGGCGTCGGAGAGCATGGTGCCGCCTGCGGTGGCGTTGGCAATCATGGAGGAGAACGCTGCGCCGGAGAGTCCCAGGGCGAACACCATGGCTCCGGTGGGGCCTGCCAACGGGGTGAAGACGGAGGCCAGGGCGTTGATGGTCCCTGCTTCGGCCCCGGTCTTGCCGAGTACGGCGGCGGCGACCATGATGACGAGCGCCGTCATGATGCCGGGTGCGACGATGCCGGGAATGGTGTCGACGAGGGTGATGTCCTTGTAGTCAGCGCGGGTGCGGCGGTGTTCCTTGATGCCGTAGGAGGTGTAGAAGGCGGCGTTGATGGAGAAGTTGGTGCCGACCAGGGCCACGATGAGAATCTCACTTCCGGCCGGCAGGCTCGGAACCATGCCTGCCATGGATCGGTACCAGTCCGGTTGGGCAACGACGGTGCTGGCGATGAAGGCTAGGCCCATGAGCACGACGATGACTAGGAGCGCTTTTTCAACGATGCCATAGACGTTTTTGAAGGCCAGGACGATGCCGACGGCGATGGTGCAGACCACGGTCCAGAGGACTGGGGAGCCGCCGAAGATCAAAGACAGGCCGAGTCCGGAGCCCACGGCGTTGCCGACGGAGAACATGAGGGTGATGCCGAAGACGCCGAAGCCTGCGAGAAGACCGACCCATTTGCCGAGGTGTTCCTTTATCGAGGTGATCAGGGATACGGGCGTTGCAATGCCGAGGCGGACGCTCATGTCGGTGAAGAAAATCATGAGGATCGTTGATACGGCGATGACCCAGACGAGGGTGTAGTCGAACCGGCTTCCGGCCTGCACGGCGGTGGTGAGGTTTCCGGGGCCGAACTGCCAGGCTCCGACGACGAAGGCCGGGCCCATGAGGGCAAGGTAGCCCAGGAAGGTGCGGCGCTTTTTAGTGCTGCCTTCGGCCTGGTGTTCTTGCTGGGTTGCCATCTGGTCTTCCCTGGCTCCGGGGTGGGTGATGGTCTTATTCTGCTGCTCGCGCATTGGCGAGTCCTCCTTATACAGCGACATTGCTGGGTCGTCGATGACCGGGGTGGAGAGTAAAGAGATGGGCACAGGTGGCGGGCGGTGGCCCGCCACCCGTGAGGATCCGGGGAAGAAGGGATCAGGCGCTGACGGTGACCTTGCCGATGTTTGCGGCAGCGAAGGCTTCCGCAATCTCGGTATCGGCGCCCTCGGGCAGAGGCAGGAGCGGGGTGCGCACCGTGGCGTGGTCCAGAATGCCGCGGTTCACAAGGCCCCACTTCAAGGCGACGGTGCCCTCCATGTGAGAACCGCGGTGGTAAACGTTCTTGGTCACCGGGAGCAGCCGCTCGTGGATGGCGTGTGCACGCGGGTAGTCCTGCGCCTTGCCGGCCTCGATCAGTTCGACGAGCAGTTCGGGGGCGATGTTGCCGTAGCCGACGAGCAAACCGTCGACATCGAACATCGTCGGCAGCAGGTACTCGTCATGGCAGGACAGCACCTGCAAGTCGGGGTACGCGGCACGCAGCGCGGGGATCTCGGTGTACCAACGGCGCATGTTCCGGACACCGTTCTTCGTGGCAAAGACACCCTCCTGGCCCGCGATCTCCAGCTGGGTATCGAGGTCGTAGGTCGCCTTAGTGTTGTCGGGGTACTGGAACAGGATCAGCGGCAGACCGGACTCTTCATAGATCTCCTGGTAGCGCGACTGGGGCGCGCCGTTCTGGTATCCGAAGCGCAGCCACCCGTGCGAGGGGTAGACGAGACCAGCTGACGCGCCGGCCTCGACGGCCTTCTTTGCCTCGAGGGCCGCCGTCTTGTTGCCTTCTTTGGTAATGCCCGCCACGACCGGCACACGGCCGTCGGTCGACGCTACGAACGCGCGGATAACGTCCAGCTGCTCCTCTTCGGTGAGGAACGTGCCTTCGCCGGCGTGCCCCAGGACGACGAGGCTCTTCACGCCCTCAATCGATCCGAGCCACGAACCCAAACGCTGGATCGCAGCGAAGTCGACAGCGCCGTCTTCGGTGAACGGGGTGACAGGTGCGGGGCTAAGTCCGCGGAGATCGAGTGTCATTACAGCTACCTCTTGTCTTCATTGATTGTCGGCAACCCCGCTACTATGAGAACGTTTGCGGGAACGTTTTCAAGTTTGCACGTGTCGCAGCTCACTGTCAAGAGAACGTTTGCAAGTCAGGAGGATTAGAGTGTCTGTACCACCTCTGCTGACCAGGAGAACCCCCATGGAACCGGCCGCCCCCGGCAACGTTGTCACCCTTAAGGACGTCGCAGCAGCCAGTGGCGTGAGCATCTCCACGGCCAGCCGCGCCCTCGATGAACGGACCATCTCCCGGTCCGCGGCCGCAGCGAACGTCCGGAAGGTAGCCGAGGAGCTCGGGTACCGGAGGAACTCCTTCGCCTCAAGCCTGCGCCGCGGTGAGACCCGGACCTTGGGCGTCCTGGTCCCGCGCCTGAGCGACACCGTGATGGCCCTAATGTTTGAAGAACTCGAAAAGGCTGCCTCCTCCCGCGGCTACTTCGCCATGGTCGCCACCAGCGGAGACGACCCTGACGAGGAACGCAGCGCAGCTGAAACCCTGCTCGACCGCAACGTTGACGGATTGATCCTGGCAACGGCCCGGCTCGACGACGAACTCCCCCGGCTCCTGCGTGAACGCCGGGTAGCACATGCACTGGTACTGCGTACCGACGGCATCAGCCCATCAGCACTCGGAGATGACGAAGTGGGCGGCTACCTGGCCGTGCGCCACCTCATTGACCTCGGCCACCGCGACATCGCCGTAGTCACCGGCCCTGACTTCACATCCTCGGGGAAAGCCCGTCTCGCCGGGGCCCGCAGAGCCATGGAAGAAGCCGACATCAACGCGCCTGACGAATGGCTTATCGCCGCGGGCTACGGCATCGAAAACGGTTACACCGCCGGTGAAACACTCCTCGGCGCCAGCCACCGCCCCACAGCGATCTTCGCAGCAAACGACAACATCGCCATGGGTGTTATGGCTGCAGCCCATCGCAACGGCATCACCATCCCCGATGACCTCGCACTGGTCGGGTACAACGACACACCCCTATCGGCGCGGCTGCCCACACCCCTAAGCTCGGTCCACGTTCCCCTGGACCAAATCGCCGCCACCGCCATCGATCTCATCGTCAATCCGGGCACGGAACCCCTCATCAGGCGGTCCATGCCGACCCTCATCCCCCGCCAATCCAGCGGAACACCCAAGCACTAGTCCACAGCTCTCGGGTGATGAACTGTCGGGTTGGGGTGTTCCCTATTCGAACGTCGGTTGTCCCAGTACTAGAAATGGCGTGCCCCTCTTGGGCTTTGCGCGCTCTTGTAGCGCGGCGCCCGTTTAGGGTTGCTGATAGATCCTTGGCTTGATGAAAGAAGGCTTCAAAGTCGAGCGGGGGAGGGGCCGGCGGCGCCTGTCACGAGCGGGTGTCGAGGTAGTGCAGAATCGCCCGGGCGGTTTCCTCCGGAGCGCTGACGTGGGGGCAGTGCCCGGTGGCCTGAAGCTGCACCAAGGTGCTGTGTTCCAGATTCTTGTGCAGGTAGGCGCCCACTTCCGGCGGGGCAAGCCGATCGTGGGAGCACTGCAGTATCAGGGAGCTGGTGCGCAACTTTTTCAGTTCAGGGCGGGTGTCGGAAAAAAAGGTTACCCCGGCGAAGTGCCGTGCGATGGACGGATTGGTCCGGCAGAAGCTGACGCGAAGGTCCTCCGCTAATTCCGGCTCCTGCGGGTTGCCCATAACCAGGGGCGCCAAGGCCGCGGCCCAGGCGAAATAGTTGCTGTCCAGAGATGCCAGCAGGGCCTCGATGTCTTCCCGCGAGAACCCGCCCACGTAGCCGTCGTACGGGTCATCCGTATGACGGGGTGAAGGAGCAAGCAGGATCAGGTGCGAGAAACGGTTGGGGTCCTGCACTGCGGCGATCACGGCGATCATCGTGCTGACACTGTGGCCCACCAGGATGACGTCCTCAAGTTCAAGGGCGGCGCAAATCTCCAGCAGGTCCGACGCGTACCCATCCAGGGACCCGTACTTCTCCCAGTCATAGGCGCTGATGTCGGAGTGCCCTGCACCAACATGGTCAAAAAGCACCAGCCGGTAATTATCAACGAAATAGGGCAGCAGCTTCCGCCACATAGCCTGATCGCAGCCAAAACCGTGGGCAAACATCATCACAGGCCCATCATCCCGGCCGAATATGGTGACGTTGTTCCGGCCGATTACCGCAGCAACTGCTTCGATCACGTTCTCACTGACCCTCGCGTAGAGTTGCGTCCTGTCCCAGACTATCCACGGGAAATAGAGAATCCTAGGGATCCTCCCACTATGACCTTACGGGTGACGTCGATTCAGCCCGCTCCATGCGACGCGGCTTACGCGGCTCTTCCGACAGGGACCACGATCGCGATCAGAGCGTTGTCGGCCAGGATCTGGGCGTACCAAACCGGCTACGCTTATTCAAGGAAGTGTTGGCGCGCGTCCGACCGACTCATCCTGCGCATGAGTACATAGCAGAGCACCACCGCCTGTCCGTCACCTCTGCTGCCAAGTTGCTACCCATCCGCCAGGAAAACGGACTAGCCCACCCGACGTCGAACCCGACCGGTTCGGCCGCGACATGGTCGCAATTTGGGAGGGGCCCCAAGCCCAGTGGCTAGTCAACCGGGACTCCGACCTCGTAAAGCTGTGGGCAACACCTTCCGTTTACGGACACGCCCGGATGCGACGTCGTCAGGGAAACATCTCCTGTTCAAATCTCAAATGGCCGTAGCCCCGCTGTCGGCGATCCCAAAGAGGATGGGTCTCTCGAACCTCCCCGTTTGCAGCTCGTTCAAGGGCAGGCAAGCTCAGCACACATCGCCAACACAATTCACCGTCAGCGGGTTGTCCTCAGAATGGGCCCCGGGCCTGCTCCGTGGGTCGCTGCCGGCGCCAACGCGTGTAGTGCCTGCCGCTGTGGGTATGGCATCGACGTCCTACTGACACGGCAGCGCGCTCCAGATAAATTTCTGGTAGGGCGGGCCGAAGGGGTCCTCGCTCATGAGGCGTTGATGAAAGAGAGGTCCGCCATGAATCAATCGCACTTTGAACGATTCCTCACCCACGCGGTCACTGAGGAAAGTGACAGCGAAGCAGGCCTCACACTTGACGAACTTTACGGGGTTTACACCAGCTGGTGCCTGCTGAACAAAGAACAGCCGCAGGCCCCTGAGGCCCTGTGGCAGGCACTCAAAGCCCACAGAATTCGGCCCGAACACAACCACCTGGTGATGAAAGGCCCGGCCGCCGCGGACTACATCATCGCCAGCGCCCCTGACGTTGTCTGACCGACCAAGAGTCGATGCCGGAAGTCCAACCCGACAAGCCACGGAACCTGTCAACGGGCGCACCCGGCCCGCCGGGCACTTCACTTGCCGGAGCTCCGGTCACTGGCTGTTGACCGAAGCTCCGCCCCATTGTGCGTCCGGCAAGCTTGGCAATGGCTGGGTGTCGTCGGCACACTGCCGGCAATGTCCGTACGCGACCGGGCGGCTGGACGCAGGATCCTTCAGGCCTGGAAGCACAAGAGCTTCGCGGCAGGGGGACGAGGCCGCCCACGACGTCCTCCAGCCATGGCATCCTAATCGAGGAATGTCCTAGCTTTCGCACTCGATGCGTTAAGCGTGGCCGCTGCTTTCGCGGGCGATCTGGGACCTGTGGCGGACGAGGAAACAGGAATAACAGGTGAACTCATCCGCGGCCTGCGGAATTACCTGAACGATGAGCTCTTCGGCGACAATCTCCCCGCCGGGGGTGAGACCTTCATCGAGGGCGTCGGCTTCATCCAGTTCGTTGACGACGCTGCGGGCATCCGGGGCGCTCGCTGACTGCAATGCCTCAAGGGAGCGTTCCTGAGATTCCTTGACGTCCGAACGGACTTCGTCGTAATCGGTTGCCACTTTGGCGATTCTCATTTCTGACGTTCTTCGTTCTTCTTCCTGACGACACTGAAACGTACCCCAGGCGCTGTTGTTCCCGCTGTACGGGGGCATCGACCAGGCCTTCCCCGCCTACTTTCGAGCGTCGATAACGGCTGGTTGCTGGTGCCCGGCGGCTGTTGGCCAGTTGGACAGGTGGTCCGCGTCCATATCCAGCCCGGTGCCACCCTACTGTGGCGGTATTCGCTCTGACACGGCTGTCGCACCAGCGGATCCTTTAGAGTCTTTGAGTATGAACGTAACAGCCAGTAACGTCCCGGTTCGACCCGTGCAGCGGGTTGTCATTGTCCACGGGTACGAGGCTTCGCCGGATGCGAACTGGTTCCCTTGGCTTCAAAACGCCCTCGAAGCTGAAGGCATAGCCGTCACAGTCGTTCCCCTCCCCGCACCGGACGATCCTGAGGAAGCAGCGTGGGAGGACGCGGTCAGCGTGGCACTCAAAGTGCCCGATGCGGCAACGGTGATTGTGGCGCATTCCCTCGGTGTGGTCACTGTCCTACGAGTACTCGCGGCGTTGCCGGAGCCATGGGGACTGGGCGGTCTTGTGTTGGTAGCCGGTTTCACTGAACCACTGGAGGCATTGCCGGAACTCGATGGTTTCCTCGCAACTGACGTTGACGTTGAACGGGTAGCGACGAGCATTGGGGATCGAACAGTGATCCGCTCCGACACAGATCCTTTCGTGCCGCCGGCAGCATCCGATGACCTGGCCAAGCGCTTGGACGCAGGATTGCAGGTTCATCCCGGAGCAGGACATTTCATGACAGAAGACGGCGTCACAAGCCTGCCGGCTCTGCTTGACCTGATCCTGTCCAGATAGCGCTGCTCCCCGCAAGTAGCACGTCCCCAGTAAGTGCTTGGACTACTCATTGCCAGCTACGGTGGGCAGCCATACTCGGCGGCACTGGTGTGTGCCTAGGCGCGGATGCCCGGTTCCGCGGGCTTGCCCGTCTCAGTTGGCTCAGGTGTGGCACAGACCCTCTGGTACTTGAGCGTGAGGTCAGAAACTACCAGGCCCTGGAGCGGATCCTCAAGGCCGTGCCGGGGCGGTTCTCCTCCTTCAGGGGTTCGCTGGACGGCCGTGACAAGGGTATTGGCACGACGGAACAGGTGCCCCCGGCGGGCCAGAATACAGTCACTGCGGCCTGTGTTGTTGCTCGCAGCGCCGGGATCTTCATCCGACAGGAGAACCCCCAGGGTCACACTCTGGCCCAGGGGCTCACACCAGCTGAATTGTCCAAAGTTGTCTGGACAAATGAGACCGGCAACTTTTCGGGCTGTGAGGTCAATGCCCAAAATCGTTAGGCCGACGTCTGGCTGATTGTCGATCAGCTAGGCCCTTTTTTGTCGCCAGTTGAAAGCGTAAAGGAAGCCGCCAGAGGCATTCCTACGGTTTCAAACTCCGAACGTCTGAAAACCCTGCAGGCGAAGTCAGTGTGGAATTGAAGCAGCTTCCCTGCGGGAAGTAACAATTTGTCCAAAAGAGTGCGGTTCTTGAGCCAAAAACAAGCAATGCATGCACTGATGAATCGGCCACCGCCAGATGTTCAAGTAACCTTCAAAACAGCTGGAGCCGTGTTCTTCTAATTGCGGCTAGTTTAGTTCAGAACGATGACGTGGCCGCTGCCTCGGCCATTCCCATCCTTTGAATGGCACATCCTTCGCATTGAAACGGGCGGTCCTCTCAACGTTGTCGTCTGTGAGCATGAACCGTAGGTTATGCGCACTCAACCAGCCACCACCCTTGCTGCCCGGATCGGCGTGATCGGTTGAAAGTTGGAGCTGCTTCGTTGAGATACTTGTATTGCTATGTGGAAGCAGGTCGAGAATCGGCGCGCCTTCACCTCGGCCAAAGTTATATCCGGCGAGTTCCAGCATCTGCCGAACCGCATGCGCGCTTGCATCCTGATCTGATTCATTGTGGAGTATCTTCCAAAACTCGTCGCGCGCCGCATCGTACCCCCGCCTCGTATCCGGCTGCTCACTAATCGCACGCTCCCAGACCTCACGCAACGCGGGGGTCTGTCCGAAGTCCGAGTGGTATGCCCGGATAGTGGCGTCCACCTGGGCCCGGTCTTGCGCATTCTGTGCCTGGGCGGCTGCCTGTCGGGCGGCTCCGGCTTGTGCTGGCTGTTGCGCGCCTGTTTGCTGGGCCGCTTGGGCGGCCCACGCAGCTTGGGCTGCTGCCTGCTGTACTTGCTGGGCTGCCATTTGTGCATTGAACTGAGCCTGCGCTGCTGCCTGCTGTGCGGCTTGTTGTGCTGCCATTTGTGCATTCCACTGAGCCCACGCCCAATCGTCCATTTGCAGCATTCTCCACTTCTTGATGAAAAGTGAGCTTCAACCCTTGCCTGGGATCGCTTGTTATGTACGAACGTTGGCCCGAAGGTCAGCTTCAGCGCTGGCCCATCACTTCTCCACGCCAGCGACGACGACTGCCAAGACAAGGATGCACAGCACCCAGAAGACCACTGCCTGGTGCGTCCGCTTGGGATTCTGACCTAGAGCATTATTAGCCGTCGCGCTAATTCTGGAGTTTTTTCTTACCTCACACTCGGGACGCTAATCCGCGAGTCTGGGAGCACCCTGAGACAGCCATGCCTTTACCACATGTTGAAAACATCGGTTCGTGGAGTGGGCGTCCCCAGCACCCAGGAAGTCCCGCGTAAGGGCGGGCGAGGTGAGTAACGCCAGGCAAAACACGTCGTGAACGCATAAGACCAACCCCTTGCGCGTTGTCCGCAAAACGGCCAATGACCCGCTGCGTCCAAGCTGAGACCGACCCACCCAGAAGTGCCATGGGCCCTTCTGTCATCCACGACACGAGATCAATTCCCTACGAACTACGAAGAGCCCGTTTGACCCGGCATTCCTGGATTCCCGCGGTGAACCGGGCGCTGGCTGATCAGTTCTGAAATCCTTCAGTTGTGGGAGTAAACGCCGCAAATGATGGCAGGAAAAAACCCCTTTTGCAGGCACTCCTCTGCCTCCTTTAGAGAGCCGATAATCAGCCTTCTGTAAAGCAAGCCTTCATTGGCGACGTAAATTCTGTTTAAAACAATGCTGTTGGGCCGCAAAGACGACGTCGGGTCCCAGTTCTACTTCAGGCTGTGCTAGGTGGCCCGTTGTGCTTCATCTATTCGTGGCCCCAAGGGGGGGTGTAATAAACGACCCAGAGGGGGCGCGTCAACGTCTATCCGGTTGGGGTTTCCCGCTAGGGTGCGTACGGGTCGGCGATGCCTATGTACTGGGTGGTGGTGTATTCAGCGATGCCTTCGGTGCCGCCTTCGCGGCCGAGGCCGGATTGCTTGACGCCGCCGAAGGGTGCGGCGGCGTTGGAGATGACACCGGCGTTGAAGCCCACCATGCCGAACTCGATCTGTTCCGCCACGCGCAGGAGTCGATTGAAATCTCGGCTGTAGAGGTAGGAGGCGAGCCCGTATTCGCTGGTGTTGGCCAACCGGATGGCGTCTTCCTCGGTGGCGAAGGTGGTGATGGGGGCGACGGGGCCAAAAATTTCCTGGGCCAGGATTGCCGCGTCGTTGGGAACACCCCCGAGCACGGTGGGCTGGTAGAAGTAGCCGGGCCCGTCCACGGGGGAGCCCCCTGTTAGAGCGGTGGCGCCGGCGTCGACGGCGGCGGTCACCAGTGCATGGACATCGTCGCGGGCGCCGGCGTCGATGAGCGGGCCGACTTTGCTGTCCGCCTCGGTGCCGCGGCCCGTGGTCAGGGCGCCCATCGCTGCGGCGAACTTCCGGGTAAATTCCTGTGCCACTGACTCCTGGACGAGGAAGCGGTTGGCGGCGGTGCAGGCTTCGCCCATGTTCCGCATCTTCGCCGCCATGGCGCCTTCGACAGCCTTGTCCAGGTCTGCATCGTCGAACACGATGAACGGTGCGTTGCCGCCGAGCTCCATGGATGTCCGCAGCACGTTGTGTGCAGCGTCCGCCATCAGGCGCCTGCCCACCGGGGTGGAGCCCGTGAACGATACTTTCTTCAGCCTGGAGTCCTTCAAGAGCGGCCCGGAGATTCCGGACGCAGAGGAGGATGAAACGACGTTGAGCACGCCGGCGGGCAGCCCGGCCTCCAACATGACCTGCGCGAACAGCTGGGAGGTCAGGGGTGTGAGCTTTGCTGGCTTCAGGACCATGGTGCAGCCTGCGGCGATGGCGGGGGCGACTTTGCGGGTGGCCATCGCCAGGGGGAAGTTCCACGGCGTGATGAGCAGGCAGGGTCCGACGGGTTTGTGCTGGACGAGGATCTTGTTTTTGCCCTCCGGGGACGTCAGGTACCGGCCGTAGTCCCGGACGGTCTCTTCGGAGAACCAGCGCAGGAACTCGGCCCCGTAAGTCACTTCGCCGCGGGCCTCAGCCAGCGGTTTGCCCATTTCCAGGGTCATCAGCAGGGCGAAGTCCGCGGCCCGCTCTGTGATTAGGTCAAAGGCGCGGCGCAGGATCTCGGCCCGCACCCTCGGTGCGGTGCGCGCCCAGGACGCCTGAACGGCGTCGGCCGCATCCAGTGCGGCGACGGCGTCCTCGCTGGTGGCGGAGGCGAGGGTGGCGAGGACCTCGCCGGTGGCGGGGTCGTGCACGTCGAACGTGCCGCCGTCGGACGCGTCACGCCACTGCCCGCCGATCAGCAAACCGGTCGGGACCGAGGCGAGAAGCTTTGCCTCGCGTTCTGAATTCACAGCATGCTGGTCGGACATGTCTCGTTTTTCTTTCTCGATGGTGCCGCTGGGCGGACACGTGCGGGGCTGTATGACATTTGTCAGGGGAGGTACTGACGGCTGTGCGCCGTTCGCCTTGCGGAGCGAGGGTAGGGGTTGCAGAGCCGGGCAAAGGCTAATCGGGGATTATCTTTTCTGCCCGGTACCGGTCGAATAGCCGCAGGAAGGAGTCTTCCGTGCGCCTGTAACCGCTAAAACCGCCCAGACGGCTCTTGCTCATATCTGCGAGGACCTCCATGTTGCGTCCCAGATCGGCGTCGGTGTGCCACCAGGACGCAACGCGGGCCAAGACGGGCTCCACGAGACCGTGAGTGGCGGCAATTTTGGACCACGCGGCGTCCATGTCACGCATCTGTTCCTCAAGCGGCCGCGGGTAGCTTTGAAAGCCTTCGGCTTCCACGCCGAAGTAGTCAGCAAGCTTCGGCCACATCCAGCGCCACCTGAAGATGTCGCCGTTGACCACGTTGTAGGCCTGGTCGCCCGCGTGTTCGCTGGTGGCGGCCCAGATCATGTGCTCGGCAAGGAGTTCCGCGTCCGTCATGTCTGTGAGACTGTTCCACTGCGTCTCAGAGCCGGGGAAGACGAAGGGCTTGCCGAGTTCCCTGCACAAGGTGGCCTGCGCTGCCAACGTGAGGCCCATGTTCATTGCATTACCAACGGCGTGGCCGATCACGGTGTGGGATCGGTGCACGGACCAACGGAACCCCTGCCGTTCTGCTGCGGCCCAGAGCTCGTCCTCCTGCGCATAGTAGAAGTTCGGCACCGGGAGCCGTGGCTCGTCCTCGCGGAAGGGGGTGTCGGGAACGGGTCCGGCTCCGTATGACTCGAATGGGCCCAGATAGTGTTTCAGCCCGGTCATCAGTGCGACATGTTCAACGGCGGCATGGTTTAGGGCTCCGAGCAGGTTTCGGAGCATTGCTGCGTTGACGCTGATGTTTTCTTGTTCTGTGTCTTGCCTCGCCCATGCGGTGAAGAAGACGTGTGTGGGTCGCTCGTCAGCCAGTGCCAGGGCCAGGGACTCCGCCGACATCAGGTCGGCGGAGATGGGCTTCGCGGGCGAGCCGGCGACCGGATTTCGTGATAGTGCAAGAACAGTCCAGTCACCGCTCTGGTCCAGTTGCTCGACGAGCGCCGAGCCGGCGATGCCGCTTGCGCCGACAACCAGAGCAGTCTTGTTATTCGTGCTGTCTGAACCGATGGCCGGAGTGTTCATTTTTCCTGGCTTTCTTAATGAAGGATGCACGTCGTGGTCAAGCATGAGGCCGTCGGGTGCTATCGGTCGGGCCGAAGCGCGCGAAAGTTGCAGCGAGGTCTGCGCAAATTTTGAATAGGTTTCGGAACGCTTAGTGGAAAACGACGCCGCCGTTGACGTCCAGGGAGGCGCCGGTTATGTAACCCGCTGCTGGTGAAGACAGGAAGTAGACGGCTTCGGCAATGTCTTCGGGTTCTCCTGCCTTGAGCATCGGGATTTTGTCCCATTCAATTTTTTTGATTTCCTCGAAAGAGATTCCGCGTTCAGCTGCTTCGGATTCCAAGGCGCTCTGGTGCATTCGGGTGTCGATGTTGCCCGGGCAGATCGTGTTGACCCTGACTGTGGGCGCCAGTTCTTCTGCCAGGGCCTGGGCAAAGACGATAAGCCCGGCCTTGGCTGCACAGTAGGCGGCGAAGTAGGCGTGTCCAGATCGTCCCCACCAGGATGAAACTGCTGTGATGCTGCCGCCCCCGTCCTGCACCAGCAGTGGTGTCAGGGCGTGTGTCAGCTCGTACGGGCCGGTGAGGTTTACGCCCAAAACCTTGTCCCACTCCGCGCGTTCAAGTTTGGCGATAGGTGCTGCAGTTTGCACGACCCCTGCCACCAGCGCCAGTGAGTCCAGACGTCCGAAGTCACTTTCGACATCCCGGGCCAGAAGACCCACCTGATGGGAATCGGTGATGTCGACGGTGTAGCCGCGAAGACTGAGGCCAGGGAACTCTGCGCGAAGCTCCTCAGCAACTGCATGTACGTTCTCGTTGGCGTCGACCAGCGCAACTGCGGCGCCCACTTGGGCGAATCGCCGTACTACGGCGCGGCCGATGCCGCCGGCGGCGCCCGTAACTAGGGCCACGTGGCCGGAACTGATTTCACTCATGTGTTGTCCTTTCGGGGACTGTCTGCCTACACGCGAACGAGCAGCTTCTGTGCAGTGCCAGCAGGATCCAGCAGCCGGTCAAACCCGCCGGCAACCACATCCTTTACATCGATGACCTCGGTGAGGACTTTCTCCACGGGATATTTGCCGCTGGCTATGAGGGCGGTGATGCGGGGCCAGTCGTAAACGGGGTAGCACCATGTTCCGACCAGAGTCAGATCAAGGTTGGACAGGTGCATCGGGTCGATGGTGGCTGGTTTTACGTGCAGCCCGACTTGGGTCACTGTTCCGTGGCCTCGTACGCTTTCGAGTGTTGCGGTTAGTCCTGCCTGGCTGCCGGAGCATTCGGCAGCCACGTCAACGCCGATGCCGGAGGTTAGATCCCGGATGTATTCGGGAACATTTACCTCGGTAGGATCGATGACGGTGGCGATCCCAAAAGCGTCGGCAAGCTCTCGGCGGTGGGGGTTGGGTTCGGAAATGATGACGTGGCTGGCTCCGGCGGCGTGGGCGTAGAGCGCTGACAAGGCACCGATGGGTCCTGCCCCTGTGATGAGGACGGTGTCTCCTGGGACCGTGCCGGTGCGGTCAATGCCGTAGGCCGCGACAGCGGCTGGTTCGATGAGGGCTCCCTGTTCATCGCTGACAGAGTCTGGGATGGGTGAGACCTGGTAGTCCTCAACGATGACTTGTTCACTGATGCCCCCGCCGTCCCAGCTCAGTCCGGTACAGGCCATCACTGTGCAAAGGTGATTAAGGCCCCGCAAGCAGAAGTAGCACTTCCCGCAGCTGACCAGGGGCATTACGGATACCCGGTCGCCGGGGCGGACCGTCGCGACGTTGCGTCCTGTTTCCAGGACTACTGCGGAGAACTCGTGGCCGAGGACTTGGGGCGCGGCCGCGCCGGTGAGAGGGTGGGGAACGGTCGGGATGACTATGGGGCCGAACGCGTACTCGTGAAGGTCTGTTCCGCAGATGCCACACATGTGCGGCCTGAGACGGACCTGGTTAGGGCCAACTCCGGCCGGTTCCGGAATTTCTTCTACCCTGATGTCGTGACGGTCGTGGAAAACTGCTGCGCGCACTGGGTGCACACTCCTTACTTGACGAGTGACATTTTTCGGCGGTCGATGGTAATGGCGACGGCGACGATAACAACAAGGCCTTGGATGACGTTCTGGAGGAAGGGGTTCACAGCCGCAATCACCATGCCGTTGGCCAAGATCGCGATGATCAACACACCGGTAACTGTTCGCAGCGGACCGCCAAGGCCGCCGGAAAGCGGGGTGCCGCCCATGACGACGGCCGCGATGGCTGGCAGGAGGAATGAATCGCCCATATCGGGGCTGGCGCTGTTGGCCCGGACGAGCTGCAGAAGGCCGGCAATTCCAGCCAGGAAGCCGGCAACCATGAACGCGTACACCTTGTAACGGCTGACGGGAACGCCCGAGAGACGGGCCGTCTTCTCATTGCCGCCGATGGCGTAGAGGTAACGCCCGAGGCGCGTGTAGCGTGCGAGCAGCCCCACGATGAGCAGGACAAGGATCGCCCAGAGGGCCACTACGGGGAAAACACCTATGGCTCCAGTGAACAGACTGCCCACGCCGCCACTGACGAGCCCGATGGGCCGTCCGCCGGCCATGTAATTGGCGAGACCGTTGAAGGCATACAGAGTACCTAGCGTGACGAGGAATGATGGCAGCTTCCCGTAGGCGACTATGAGCCCGTTAAAGAGGCCACAAAGGAGCCCGATGATGGGAAGGAGCAGAAGGACATTCGTGTCACCCGTGCTACGGGCAAGCAAGGCGCCTGTGAAGGCAGTGAGGGTGAGGATGGACCCAATAGACAAATCGATGCTGCCCATGAGGATGATCAGGGTGGAGGCTAGGGCGAGAACGAGGAGCACGGAGCTTTGCCGCAGAATGTTCAGGCCGTTTTCAAACTGCAGGAACCTGGGATCAGCTATGGAGAACGCGATGATCAGGGCGAGAAGGGTCCCGACTGGGGCAATAGTTGACCAGTGCCTGCGGATGAAGGCAAGAACCTGGTTATCTTCGCGCCCAGCTTCGGCCAGGGGTATCGACTCTTTCAGTGCCATTGTCTTTACTCTCTTTTAGACCATCGTCGCGACGAGGTCGGTCTCTTTGGGTTTGGCTGCAACCGGCGCGTCCACACGGTAGGTGATAGCCCCGTCTTTCATGACCACGATCCTGTTCGAGAGCCCGATGACTTCGAGCAGGTCATCGCTGATCAGCAGGATGGCTACGCCGGCGTCGGCTAGGTCCCGGATCAGGTCATAAATGCCTTCTTTTGCACCGGCATCGACACCACGGGTCGGGTTGTCAAGGATCAGCAGGTCGACTCCACGGGCGAGCCAACGGGCCAGAACGGCCTTTTGCTGGTTGCCGCCACTGAGGCTTTCAATGTTGGCGCGGGGGGAGCTTGTCTTGATGCCCAACTCCGCAATATAGTGCTCTGCTTCCCTCATTTCGCGGCGGAGGTCCAGCAGGGGTGACTTTTGGGACACGATCCGTGCGAAGGAAATGTTTTGGGCTACCGAGAACGTGTCCAGCAAACCGTCTTCCTTGCGTTCGGAGGGGACATAGCCGACTTTGGCACGCGACATGGACTGCGCGCTCCAACGGTGGAGCCGTTTGCCGTGGTGTTCCAGGGTTCCGTTGTGGGCGCGCCGATCACCGAAAACGGCCTGGCCCAATTCAGTCTTCCCGGAGCCCAAGACCCCAGCGACTCCCACAATCTCACCCTTGAGAACACTCAGGTTGACGTCGCGGAACGTCGTATGGTCACCGAAGCCTTCGAGCTGCAGCACCGGCTCAGCCTCAGGTTCACGTTGGCGGTCTTCGCGGTAGAACTCTTTGTCCCGCTCCCGCCCGACCATGAGGTAGTGCAGCTTTTCCTCGGTCAACTCACGCGAACCAGCCTCGGCAACGACTTCACCATCCTTGAAGATCACGATTCGGTCGCTCCACTCCAACAGTTCGCTCAGGCGATGGGAGACCAGAATGATGGCGCAATGCCCTTTAAGTTTGATGAGAAGGTCGCGAAGGAAATCGATCTCGTCAGCAGCCAGGGCTGCCGTCGGTTCATCGAGCAGGATGACCGGTTCGGTCTGGCCGAGCAGGTCAGCCAGGGCGAACGCTTTGAGCACTTCCAAGACCTGGCGGACCGCGAAGGGATAGTCCTGGACCCTACGCTCCGGATCAATCCAACCGTGATCAAAACGCTCCAGTAGTTCCTTCGCCCTGCGGATTCCGTCTTTGCGGCGGATGAAACCAACGGTGGTGAACTTCTGCTCGTGTGAAAGGAAGAGGTTCTCCCATACCGTCATGTTCTGCACCAAGGCGAGTTCCTGGAAGATGCGGAAGACACCATTTCGGGTGGCTTCATGGTAGTTGCCGAAGGAGACTTCTGCACCTTTCAGGATGACGGTTCCTGAGGTTTGCTTGTCGGTGCCGCTGATGATGTTCAGCAGCGTGGATTTGCCGGCTCCGTTCTCACCGATAAGTCCGACGATCTCACCTTTGCGGACCCGCAGGCTTACGCCCCGCAGGGCGTGAACCGGACCAAAGACGCGGGTGATGTCGCGGACCTCCAGCACCGGCTGGGTGGATTCTGCCTTGCCCGGCCCGAGGCCGCTGTCTTGAAGTATGTTCACCGGTTACACCGCCATGATTCCGCCATCGATGTTCACGGCCGTTCCCGTGAGATATGTGATGTCAGGGCGGAGGAGGAACAGGACAAGTTCTGCGATTTCCGCCGTTGTCGCATATCTGCCGGCAGGTGTTCCCTGTTCGAAGCGATTGCGCTCGTAGCTGGGATCACCAGGGTTGACCAGGATCTCCGACCTTGTCATTAAGGGAGTGTCGACAGGTCCGGGGCAAATGCAGTTAACCTTTATTCCATCTTTGGCGACCTCGCTGGCAGCAGTCCGTGTCAGTCCGAGCACGGCATGCTTTGTGGCCACGTAGTCGGATCTGTCAGGTGCTCCCTTGAGGCTGAGGATGGATCCGGTATTGACGACCGCCCCGCTCCCGGCCTGACGCATGAGCGGCAGCACGTGCTTCAATCCCCAGAAGACGCCGTTGAGGTTCACACCCACCGTGCGCAGCCAATCGTCCTCGCTGGTGTCCGCAATCGACCGATGAACGCCTTCGATACCTGCGTTATTGAAAAAGATGGTCGGGAACCCGTGCAGTGAGGTTGCCGCCGCGGCGTAGTCCCGCACGTCCTCGCTTTGGGAAACATCGGCGCGGTGCGCCACGATCTCCCCCTGTGAGAGAGAAACGGTCTCCTTTGCTGCATCGGGGTTGATGTCGACGGCAAGGACCTTGGCACCCCTCTCCGCTAATGCCAGCGCCACGGCGCGCCCGATGCCGCTGCCCGCCCCGGTGACAATCGCAGAACGGCCCTGGAAATCCGACTCTGTGGATGTATTCATCAGATGACGTCCTGTCCGCCGTTCTTGCACTTGCTGCGGACGTCTTTCCACGGGTCGGACTGAAAGGCCGACTTGTAGGTTGCCGCGACCTTCTCGAACTCCCCGGCGGCTTTGGCTTGCGCGTAGGCTGCTGGGATGCTGTACCCGGCAGGTTTGGGGCTTGCGGCCCAGTACTTCTCGATATCGATGGGGGCCAGCAGGTTCTGCGGGTCCCAGTCCTCCGGGTGGAGCGCCTTGGACATCTTCTCGTAGTTGAACGGCAGCGGTCGGTCTGAGTACATCAGCTGCTGATAGGCATCGGCTGCCTCGGGGGTATCGATAATGAAGCCGCCGAAATACATCATGCGCTCGGCGGGAGAAAGCTTGGCACCAGCCAGCGCGTCGAAGACGCGGACAGTGGAAAACGCGCCGATGAATGCACCGTGATGGCCCCAGGTCGCCAGTGCCGAACCTCGCTTGATGGCATCGAGGAATTCGCCGATGGCATCAATACCAACGATCTTGACGTCCTTCATGCCGCGGGATTCGACGGCGTTGACAGCGGCGATGGCAGAATCGTCGTTCTGGCACATGATGCCCTTGACGTCGGGGTTGGCGGTCAGCAGGCTCTCGATGACAGGCTGTGTGCCGCCGCGGCTGAAGCCTCCGGGCTGGCGGGCCACCATCTCAATGTTGGGAAACTCCTTAAGAGCCAAGTCGACGCCGGCGGTCCGGTCATCAGAGGCGGTGTTGCCTTGGATCCCTTCGATGTGGATGAACTTTCCAGAGCCTCCCATCTCTTTGAACAGGACCTTTGCGATTTCACGGGCTCCCGCGACGTCGTTTCCTGCCTGGAAGGAGTAGAAGTGCTCGCCGATGTCAAAAGGCGTGCTCCAGGCAGCGTTGGACCAGTTGCTGGAGACGTAAATTCCGGCCCGCTGGGCGATGCCGAGAATTTCGGGAGACGCAGCTGCCGTATTGGGAAGCGTGCTGATTCCTTGAATTTTCTTCGTCTGCGCACCTTCAAAAATCGACTTCAGCGTATCCACGTTGGAATTGTCGACCTGCTGATCCCTTGACATCAGGAGGGCTGCTGCAGCGGCGGCGGATCCTTTGGCCCATCCCTGGAAGTAATCGTTGTCAAGGGTGTAGAAGCTGTCGATCATGCTGAACTTCTTGTTCCGCGGATCAGCCGGGTCGGTCACGACCGGCGTACTCGGCGCGGCCCCGCCACCATTCTCGGCGGTGTTGCATGCGCTGAGCAGGGAGGCCATGGAGGCGAGCACTCCGAGCTGAAGGCCGCTGCGGAGGATGGTGCGTCGTGAAGCCGGGAGGTTGAGCGAAGACATGTCACTCCTCGTTGAGTTGGGGTGGGCGTGTGTGATGCGCCACATATCGCTTGTACACTGATACTGAACGATGCCGCTGGAGCTGTCAAGTGTGGATGATCATCAAGGCCCAAGCCAGGTCTTCCCACCGACGCCCGGCGCCCCTCGCTTGCGCCTCGTGCAGCCGGCTTATCAATTTCTCTACAAGCGCCCAGGAAGTGTGCCGCAGGCGCGGGCCCCAGGGCAGACAGCGCGGGTGTCCGCGGTCGCCCGGGTCCAGAGAGAACGGACCCTCCGCGTTCCTGCGTTCACCTTCTTCCGCGGCCTCTTTAACCCTCGCGGCCGGCCGCACTCAAGGTTGGCTAACGTGGCGGCGTCCGACCGGCAGGGGTTGAAGGAGATACGGCTAAAGGCAACTTCCCGGAGGGGGACGGCTGGAACATAACTGGTACCACGCGGGCCTCATTCCGCGCGCGGATTTTAAACGGAAGGATCAGGAGCGGTCGAACCAGGCCATGGTTCGTCCCAAGGAGCCCCTGGCCCACTGCCTTCAGCAAAAAATGCGGCCGGAAGATCGTTGTGGCGCCCCTCGATATACCAGATGCCCTGGGCAGCAGACTCGCTGCGGTTGATGTACATATGGGGCCGGGTGCTGTCGAAATTGAAGGAGTCGCCGGCCTCGAGGTCGATAATGTCGAAGCCGACCTGCAGCGTCAGCTTCCCCTCCAAAAGATACGCGTATTCGTGCCCGGTATGACGCATCAACCGGCCATCGATTGAGCTTGAGGCACCGGCTCGGTAGGTCACCAAAAGTATCTCCGGACCCGTTGTGCTGCTTCCGGAAAGCCGCTCCCACCGGACCCCGTTGTCCATGTCCAGGGTCGGGTTTTCGTCCCCGCGCTGGACGATACTGTCCGGGGAGATAGGGGAGGTGCGTCGGACAACGCCGCTGGTCGCAGGAGGCAGGGTTGCATCGGCCTCCTGGGTGGCCGGAGGTCCTCCTTGAAGCACCTGATCCAGCGAAATGCCTAAGGCGTTAACCAGCGCATACAGGGTTGCCACCGAAGGCTGAACCTTGCTGTTTTCCACCTGTGACAACAGGCTGGCCGATACGCCCAGTTCCGTTGCGAGCTGCCGGAGGCTTTGGCCCTTAGCCTTCCGGGCAACTCTAATTCGGGCCCCGATATTCTCCGGCATGACGCTCACACCGCCGTCTGACTTGCCCAGCATGGGCGCCTCCTGCTTCTTCCGCCTGGGTTTCCAGACTGTTGACCAATGCTAAGTTACCGTGCTGCCCGTCTCTGCCTTCAGGCCCTGCCGGTCCTACGACTATCCGTAAACCCTCATGCAGGAGACCTTGACAGTCGCCACCTTGGCCTGTTCACTATGTATAAAATCGTACAGTAATACTAAACATGGCCTCAATGAGGCGGCCTTGGTTTTTCAGAACCCTTGCTGCCCCGACCGAAGGAAGAGGGAGCACCATGAGCCGCATGGAAGAGCGAGTGGCGATCATTACCGGGTCAGGTAGCGGAATCGGACTCGGAATCGCGGAAGCGCTGGCTGCAGAAGGCGCCAGGATAGTGATTGCAGACCTTAACGGTGAAGCCGCGGAAATTGCTGCCCAGAAGATTCATGCATCAGGCGGACGCGCCGTTGCCGTCCAGGCGGACGTTGTAAAGCGCCAAGACGTCAAGGGGATCGTTGAAGCCGCTGTTACGGCCTTCGGACGAATTGATGTCTGGTTCAACAACGCCGGTTACAACAAGCCGCTGCATTTGCTCGATGTAACTGAAGAGAACTGGCGTTCCATCATGGAGGTCAACGGGCTCGGCACACTTATCGGCATCCAGGAAGCGGCGAAACAATTTATCGTCCAGGGCCAGGGCGGCAAGATCATCAATACCTCCTCGATGGCGGGGAGGCAGGGCTACCCCAGCTTTGCGCCCTACTGTGCCTCCAAGGCGGCTGTTATCTCGCTGACGCAGGCGGCGGCCAGAGGACTTGCTGAACACGACATCACCTGCAACGCGTTCGCCCCGGGGGTCGTCGACACACCACTGTGGGCAAAACTGGACCAGGACCTTATGGAAATCGGGGATTCAAGCGCTCCCGGAGAGGCCATGAGCTCATTCGCTGAAGGCATTCTGCGGGGGCGCCCTGCCAACGTCACTGACATCGCCGGGACTGCCCTGTTTCTTGCATCCAAGGACTCGGACTACATGACAGGACAGGTCGTCATGATCGACGGGGGAATGGTCCTCGTCTAATCCGCCGAAGGGCGGCAGTAACGACAGCCATACAAGGCTGCAAATTCACTATATAACTGGAGGACTTATCGTGCCTGGAATTCTTGACAGCACTGCCACACGCGGCGTCATGGGAGTGGACTGGGAGCAGCGGCTGGACTTTGACCGACTCCGAACCCAGAGGCTCGCCCGCCTGAAGGCCGAACTCCAGGGCTCAGAGGTAGGCGCGCTCCTGGCCTTCGACTTCGCGAATATCCGCTACATGACCGCCACCCACATCGGAACCTGGGCCATCGACAAGATGATCCGCTTCAGCCTCCTGACCAGAAACAGCGACCCCATCTCCTGGGATTTCGGATCCGCCGCGAAGCACCACAAGCTCTTCAACCCTTGGCTTGACCAAACAACAGCAGAAGCCGACGCCGATCCACACGCCCCCCATCATGGTGCCACCAGGCCACGCGCAGAGTCCGGAGCCCGCGCCGGCATCTCGCTCCTGCGCGGTGCGTTCAGTCCGGATGCAGCGATGGCCGAAAAGGTTGCGGAGAAGATCAAGCGCGAACTGGAGAAGTTCGGTCTCCTGAACGAGCCATTGGGTGTGGACGTTATCGAGCTGCCGATCCTCTTTGCCCTGCAGAAAGCAGGGATAACGGTCGTCGACGGACAGCAGATTTTCCTTGAAGCCCGGCGGATCAAAACCTCCGACGAAATCACGTTGCTGACACAAGCCGCTTCCATGGTGGATGCGGCCTACGAGGACCTCTACAGCTTCCTGCGGCCAGGCGTCCGCGAAAACGAGTGCGTGGGGCTGGTCTCCAAGGCCCTCTACGACCTGGGCTCCGAGTACGTCGAAGGGGTCAACGCAATTTCAGGCGAGAGGTGCTCCCCCCACCCGCACGTATTCTCCGACCGCCTCATCCGTCCGGGAGACCCCGCCTTCTTCGACATACTGCACAGCTTCAACGGCTACCGGACGTGTTACTACCGGACTTTCGCCGTCGGTTCCGCGAGTATGGCCCAGCGGGATGCGTACAAGCGCGCGCGCGAATACATGGACCACGCAATCGCCCTGGTCCGGCCCGGCGCCACAACGGCGGACATCGTCAGCGTCTGGCCGAAAGCCCAGGAGTTCGGCTTCCCGGATGAAGAGGCCGCTTTCGCCTTGCAATACGGCCACGGCGTGGGCCTGTCCATCTGGGAAAAGCCAATCTTCTCCAGGCTTGTGTCCCTGGACTACCCCGAAATCCTGGAAGAGGGCATGGTATTCGCGCTGGAGACGTACTGGCCTGCAGCCGACGGAATCGGGGCAGCACGTATCGAAGAAGAAGTAGTGGTTACCGCCGACGGGTGCGAAGTCATCACAAAGTTCCCGGCAGAAGACTTGCTCGTGGCCGGTAAGCGCTACTTCACCGTAGATGGACCATTGAGCACCCTGCGGGATTCACAATCGCATCTCAACACCGCGGCAGGGCAGGGCACGAACGCCTGAGCAGGGAATGGCCAGCCGGCGGACCCGTCGTTGAGACGGGCCCCGTCCGCTGAATGATTTCGCCACACCGCGGAAATCCTCGATAGAGGGCACGCAGTCCTCGGTATATGTGAATGACCGGGACCGTTTTGATCGGGCACAGAACGCGGGAGTGCTTTGTGCTGAAGAAGTGCCGGTCAGGGCTTCCAAAGTTTGACCGGGGCCGTGGCTTCGTAGGCTTTGCCGCCGGGGAAAGAAACGAGTTCGAACTGCATGCCCCAGGGCGCCAGGAAGTAAACCCACCGCTGGCCTGCGCTGGCTCCGGCGCTTCGCGTTGGCTCACCGAGGATGGTGATGCCGCATCCCTTCAGGTAGGCGACGGCGGTGTCAAGGTCTTCCACGTAAAAGGCGATGTGGTGCCCGCCCACGTCGCTGTTGCGTGGCGGATCGAGGGTTTGATCGGGTGATTCGTAGTGGAAAACCTCGAAGTTGGCTCCGTTGAAACACCGATAGAAACGGATCTCCTTCATCACTGCCTGGGGGTGAACGTTGAGTTTGTCGCGCATCAGGCCGGGGTCCGCAGGAAACGGGCCCAGCGAGTAAACGTAGTCGCAGCCAATAACGTCCACCAGGAAGCGGTGCGCCTCTTCGATGTCAGGAACGGTGAAACCTATGTGGTCCGTCCCGGTGATTCCCGGAACTCCCCGACGCTGTGAGGATTCGTTCATGTCCAGCCTTCCTGTTAGCTGTCGAATATTTCGGGGTGATCCGCCAGTGAGAGCCTGGTTTTGCGGATGTGAAGGCCGTGCAATTCCTCCGCGGAGCGGCGATCACGCCTGCGGATCGCCGCAACGAGCAGGCTGTGCTCAAGGTGGGTTTCCCTCAGCCCGTCGATGCCGACAATCTGCACGTAAGCACGCCGATAATGCTGGGTCGTATTCCACAACCGCTCCACCATGTCCAGCAGTGTTGGCATCCCGGCACTTCGGAAGCTCAACTGATGGAACTGTCTGTCCAGGTCCATGAACTCCTCGAGGGTCTCCGAGTTTTCCATCTCGAGTACCAGAGCTTCCATCAGGTCGATAGTCTCCTCGCCGATGCCCGCGAGGGCCTGACCAAGGGCAAGCGGCTCGAGGCGCTCCCGGATCAGATAGGTTTCAACACACTCGGCAAGGTTCATTGAGCTCACCCAGGCCCCCGTTGCCGGCACCAGGGTTACCAGCCCCTTGGACTCGAGGATGCGCAGCGCTTCGCGTATGGGCAGTCTGCTGACACCAAGTTCCTCGGCTATCTGCTCCTGCCTGATCCTTGTCCCAGGCGGCAGGGCACCCGAGAGGATTCGACTGCCCAGCTCATCGGCAATTCGCTGACTTGCCGCCCCGGTTTTCCTCGATGTCGTGACTTCCGTTGTCATGCTCTCAGCATACGGAAAAGAAAGATTGGATCCAATGCCGAGCATAAACAAGGCTTTGCTTCCAAAAACTATTGCATTGGATCCAATGGGTCTCTACTCTTGAAGAAATCGCCCTTCCTTCAACGCCGCAGGAGCTTTGATGTCTACCGACACCCCATTGACATACTCAACGACGTGCGTGGAGCTGCGTACATCCTCGGATGACTGGGACGCAGCGGACCCGGCGCTGCTCGAAGCCATGCTGGTGCAGATGACCACTGTCCGTGTGTTCGAAGAAATTGTTCTGCAACTGGCTGGGGAAGGACTGGTTCACGGTCCTGCGCACTCCAGCATCGGACAGGAAGGGTCAGCCGTTGGCTCTGTCCTGGCCCTGCGTGGCAGCGATGGAGTCAACGGTACCCACCGGGGCCACCACCAGTTCCTCGCCAAAGGGCTCACGTTCTTGCGCCCCGAGGGCATGAAAGTTGCCGAAGGAATCAAAGATGAGCAGGTTCTGGAGTTCCTCCACCGGACCATGACCGAGATCCTTGGGCTTAAGTCGGGTTTCAGCGGAGGCAGGGGCGGGTCCATGCATCTGCAGTGGCTCAAGGCCGGCGCCTTAGGAACAAATGCCATCGTTGGAGGCGGCGTTCCCCTGGCGGCCGGCAACGCATGGGCACAGCGCCACGACGCACAGACCGGATCAGGAACCAATGGCATGGACGTCACAGTCACCTACTTTGGTGACGGCGCCTCCAACATCGGCTCGACGCTGGAAACCTTCAATCTCGCGGCTGCCTGGGACCTGCCCCTGTGCTTTTTTATCGAAAACAACCTCTACGCTGTCTCAACCCACGTATCAGACGTCACCGGCGAACCGCGCCTGGGAGCCCGTGGTCCGGGCTTCGGCATCAAGTCCTGGCGCGTCGACGGAATGGATCCCTTGGCCGTGTACCTCGCCCAGCAGGCAGCGGTCCAGCACATGCGTTCCGGGAAGGGTCCAACCCTTATTGAAGCCGAGACCTACCGCTACTTCCACCAGAACGGGCCATTCCCGGGAAGCGCGTTCGGCTACCGCAGCAAAGAAGAAGAAAAACAGTGGCGCGACCGGGATCCGTTGGACAAGGTTGCCGTCGAAATGATCCAGAGAGGACTGCTGACCGGGGAACAACGCGAAGACCTGCAGTCCCGTATCACGGAGATGATCACCGGCATTGTCGACGGAATCACCGAGAAGGACCCCGAAAGCAGCAAGGGAGCCCGGCGAATACGTCCCGCCCTGTGGCCCGACACGTTAACCGTAGACGACGGGGTCCGCGCCGAACCGGTCACGGCAGGACCATTCCTGGACGACGGTGCCCAAACAGCGACGACAACCCGGCGGTTTGTTGATGCGATCGCCGACGTGCTGGGCCGGCGCATGGCGACTGACCCAGGTGTCGTCATCCTGGGCGAAGACGTGCACCGGCTCAAGGGCGGCACCAATGGTGCAACACGGGGACTCAAGGACTCCTACCCGGACCGTGTGCTCGGAACTCCCATCAGTGAAAATGCCTTCGCCGGCCTCGGCGGGGGACTAGCCATGACCGGCCGCTACAAGCCAATCGTCGAATTTATGTACTCTGACTTCCTTTGGGTGGCGGCTGACCAGGTCTTCAACCAGATAGCCAAAGCCCGGCACATGTTCGGTGGCCAGTCAGGCATGCCCGTCGTGCTGCGTTCCAAAGTCGCCATGGGCGCCGGCTACGGATCCCAGCACTCCATGGACCCCGCCGGCATCTTCGCCACCAGCCCAGGCTGGCGGATCGTGGCACCTTCCACCCCTCGGGATTACATCGGGCTGATGAACACTGCCCTTGATCTCCAGGATCCCGTGCTCGTGCTTGAACACGTTGATTTGTACGGGGAAAAGGGCGAGATCCCCGAGGACGACCTAGACTACCGGCTGCCCCTCGGGCAGGCGTCAATTCGTCGAGCAGGCAAAGGCGTCACTGTACTCAGCTACTTGAACATGGTTGATATGGCACTCCTCGCCGCCGAACAGCGCGCCGACCTCGATGCCGAAGTCATCGACCTGCGTTGGCTGGACAGGGCATCCCTCGATTGGGACACCATCGAAGAGTCCATCCAAAAAACCAATAACGTCCTGATTATCGAGCAGGGAGCCCGCGGCACGTCCTACGGCGCCTGGCTCGCTGACGAGATCCAGCGGCGTTTTTTCGATTATCTGGACCAGCCCATTCAACGCGTTACGGGCCGGGAAGCTTCCCCAAGTATCTCCAAGGTCCTTGAAGCTGCAGCCAACGCCAGCCTGGACGACGTGCTCGCGGGTTTTGACGAAGTCGCCCGGAACCTCGGTCATTCCTGACCCACGCTTACTGAAGGAACGGAACCACCATGGCAACAATCATCACCATGCCGGCCGTCGTGGCCGATGCAACCGAGGCCGCTATTCAGCAATGGCTCGTATCGGTGGGGGATACCATCGCCGCGGGCCAGCCAATAGCCGAAATCGAGACCGAGAAGGCAACCGTTGAACTCGAAGCAGAAGCCCAGGGCACCGTGGGTCGGCTGCTCATCGAGCCCGGAACCTCCGTGGAGGTAGGGGAACCAATCGCAGTACTCGTCGAGCCTGGCGAAGACGAATCTTCCATCGACCGCCAAATCGCCGCAGCAAGCGGCGCTACGGAGAGCGAATCACAACAGCCGGTACCAAGCGACACAGAAGCGCCCACCCTTACTGATACCGGGGAAGCGCCAGCCGCCGGCCCATCAACGTCTCCGCGAGAGCGGGTTTTCAGCACGCCCATCGCCCGCAAGCTCGCGAAGGACGCCGGCGTTGATGTAACCGCGTTGAATGGCTCAGGTCCCCAGGGCAGGATCTTGCGCCGCGACGTCGAACTGGCCCTAAGCCACCCTGCAGGAACTGTTCCAACGACTCTCCCGGCTGATTCGCCGGCACCCGCCGAACCATCTGCCGGGACTAAGGGCGAAGCGGTGCCGCTGGCAGGAAGCAACTTTGAAGACCTCCCCTTGTCGGGGATGCGGCGCGCCATCGCCCGTCGCCTGACCGAATCGAAGACGACGGTTCCGCACTTCTACGTCTCCATCGATGTTTCGATGGATGCCCTTCTGGCCTTGCGTCGGCAAATCAACGACGGGTTTGAGTCGACCGGACTGAAGGTCACCGTCAATGACCTTGTCCTCAAAGCCCTCGGCGGCGCACTCACAGACACCCCGGCGGCGAACGCCACCTGGCAGGGAGACAGCATCCGCCGCTACTCAAGCGTCGATGTCTCGGTGGCCATTGCCACGGATGATGGCCTCCTCACGCCCGTCATTCGCGGACTCGACCGGCTTTCCATAAGCGCCCTGGTTCAGACAATGACCGACTACAAGGAACGCGCCTCAACGGGACGTATCCGGCAACAGGAGTTGGAGGGGGGAGCGTTCAGCCTGACCAACCTCGGCATGTACGGAACCAAGGAATTTTCGGCCATTCTCAATCCGCCGCAGGCAGGAATCCTGGCAGTCGGAGCGGCCGAGCAACGACCAGTGGTCCGTGACGGCGAACTGGCGGTAGCCACGGTTATGACTTGCACTCTCTCTGCTGATCACCGGGTCATCGATGGTTCCGTAGGCGCCCAACTGCTCTCGTCCCTCAAACGGAGAATTGAGACCCCTCTGAGCCTCCTGCTCTAAAAGCTCAATCTGGTTCAAGGTCACTTGAGCTAAAGTATCGGAACTCTTGGCGGCCCGCTCCGCGTACTGGGCTTTACCAAGGCACTAGGTAGGAGAGAAAGGCTGTTGAAACCAGAGGTTTTGCCTTCAGAAACATGGCCCACAACAACGGAGCCAGCAATTCAGTGGTCGTTAAGCCACCTGGCTAACGATCCCGGTTTGGCTATCGCAGTCGTGGCCGGTTCTATCACTGCACTCTTGCTGCTGGCTATTTTGCGCCTCATTATCGCGGAGGCACGCAAAGGGCACCGCACAATAGAAGATTCCGAGGCGGCCGTGCGCCACTTCCTGCCGTTCTGACCAGCGATGATAGCAGGAACCATAATTGAGGAACCCTTGTGCCAGGCTCTCCGGGAAGAGCTGCCCTGACCACGGGTTGGGCCTTGGCGCGGGTGGATGGGTCCTCGTTGTGCGTTGCCTGGCTGGGAGTTTCCTGTCAGTTTGCTTGCCGCCCTGTCAGCTCTGTCCCGGCGGGAGTAAATTTGCAGATTATAGTCGATCCGCCGTCCTCGTGAAACGGCGGAAGGCGGACCGGGAAGAGGTCAGCATGTATCCGTTCAGGCGCATGACGGCGGCAGCCTCCATTGCTGCATTAATC
>NZ_PJII01000017.1 GCF_002929215.1 Arthrobacter sp. ZGTC412 | reverse complement strand
GGCTGGGAAATCCCCGCTGAACTCGCGCACATCGAGTCCTCCGGCACCACCCGCCAGGAAGCCAGCTCCCTCCTCGCGGCGCACTCCTGACCCAAAAACGCTGCATCCCCGAAGGGCCGGCACCGGAGAACTCCGGTGCCGGCCCTTCGCCTTTGGTCACGTAGAATTGAGGCACTATGGCGAAATCCCCTGATTCCAGCAACCCCACTCCGGCGGGCTCAAGCGCAGTGAAGCGTGGCCTCTTCTCCCGCAAGCCGAAAGAAGCAAAGGCCAAGAAGCCCAGCCGGCTTAAGCAGATCGGTGAGGTCTTCAACATGACCCGCCGCCACGACCCCATGGTTCCGTGGCTTATGCTGCTGGTTTTCCTTGGCGTTGTGGCTGTCAGCTTCCTGGTGGGCTTCTGGCTTGAAAACTGGATTACGGGCCTGATCATCGGCATCCCGCTGGGTCTTTTGGGCGCCACACTGATTCTCTCCCGCCGCGCCGAACGCGCGGCCTTCGCCCAGATCGAAAACCAGCCCGGCGCCTCCGGCGCCGCCCTTGGAACGCTGCGGCGGGGCTGGATCACCGAGGAACAGCCCGTCGCCGTCAATCCCCGCACGCAGGACGCTGTGTTCCGCGCCATTGGCCGTCCCGGCGTCGTGCTGGTCAGCGAAGGGCCCACGCACCGGGTAAAGCCGCTGCTGGACGCCGAGCGAAAGCGCCTGGCACGCATCCTGCCCAACGTCACCGTTCACGTCATTGAAAGCGGCCGGGGCGAGGGCCAGGTCCCCATCAGCCAGGTGGCCAAAAAGATGGGCAAGCTGAAGAAGGAATTGACCAAACTCGAGGTGAATGCCGTATCCAAGCGGATCGCCTCACTTGGCAACAAGCTCCCCATCCCCAAGGGCATCGACCCCTACAAAGCCCGTCCCAACCGCGGACGCTAGAGCAAACGCCCCGGTACCCGGCTTCCTGCCGGGACCGGGGCTTTTTTATGGCCAATGCCACAACACCGACTACAGGACAGGACAAAGTGGAACAGAACAAGCTGCAACAGGACCCGGTGACATCTCCCGTGAGGAACGCCGTCCTCCGCGCCTTCCGGATCCTCGCGATCGCAGAAGCGTTCAGCTGGGCGGCACTGCTGGTGGGCATGTACTTCAAGTGGATTGCGGGCACCACGGAGCTTGGCGTCCAGGTGGCAGGACCCATCCACGGTGCCCTCTTTGTGGGTTACGGGATTGCTGCGCTTGCACTCTGGCGGCTGCAGCGCTGGCCGTTCGTCGTAGCCCTCTTCGCCGGCCTTTCCGCCGTCTTCCCGTTCGCCACGCTCTGGTTCGAGCGCTGGGCGGGCAAACGCGGGTACCTTGGAGCCCCTGCAGCCAGAATCCCTGCGGCGAAGGAAACCAGCCGCGTCTGAGGGCCGGGACTAGCTGCGCAGGAGCAGCGTGTTCATGGCCTTGTCGTGCAGGCCGCGGTGATCCGGATCGAAGATGACGGCGGGAATTACCAGGCAGAGCAGCAACGACCTCACCAGCGCGGCGAGCGGCCCCGGCGCTCCCCCGCCGGCTTTCACCACGTGAATACCGGCGGCACGATGCCCGATGCTGTAGCCAAGCGTGCCCACCAGGAGGATCTGTTCGACGGCGAAGATCGCCAGGGTAGCCCAGGCGTCACCCGCGAACGCGAAGTTGCTGATCAGCAACGCGATGGCCCAGTCGATCACGATCGCGATGATCCTGCGTCCGGCCCGGGCAATGGAGCCGGTTCCGGACTCCGGCAACCCCAGCCTCTCACCGGGATACTTCGAGATGCCAGAGGTGTCGGGGCCGGTGAGCCAGGAGCCAATATCTTTGCGATCTACCACCGTCCAAGTTTACCGGGTCCGGTTCGCCCACACTGTGGAAGCGGTTAGACCGCAGTGTGGACGGCAGATAGCCTTGCCATAACAGGGCATTCTGTAACCTGCCCGAAACAATGTGGACACGGACGGGAAATGCCGCGTCCATAGGCTGTTAGCAGTTTCAAGCAAATCCCCCGGCAGGTGCTCACAGCAGGGAAACCTTGCGTTTTCCCTGCCTTCGGATTGCGCTGGATCAGATGGCTTTCACGCCAGATATTTACATATGCGTTAGGAGCATAGATGTTCACCACTGCGGACGAAGTCCTCAAGTTCATCAAGGACGAAGATATTAAGTTCGTCGATATCCGCTTCACCGATCTGCCGGGTGTCCAGCAGCACTTTAACGTGCCGGCCAAGAGCGTTGACGCCGACTTCTTCATCAACGGCCAGCTTTTCGACGGATCCTCCATCCGCGGCTTCCAGGGCATCGCAGAATCCGACATGCAGCTGATTCCTGACGTCACCACCGCGTTCCTGGACACCTTCCGCATGGAGAAGACCCTCGCGCTGAACTTCTCCATCGTCAACCCCCGCACGGGCGATCCGTACCACCGCGATCCCCGCGGCGTGGCTGAGAAGGCAGAAGCCTACCTCGCCTCCACGGGCATCGCAGACACCGCTTTCTTCGCTCCCGAAGCCGAGTTCTTCGTGTTCGACAACGTCCAGTACCAGTCCTCCCCGCAGGGCAGCTTCTACAAGATCGATTCCGAGGAAGCACACTGGAACACCGGCCGCGAGGAAGAGGGCGGAAACCTCGGTTACAAGACCCCCGTCAAGGGCGGTTACTTCCCGGTCTCCCCCACCGACAAGCAGGCTGACCTGCGCGACGCCATGTGTGTCGCCCTGGACGAAGCCGGCCTCGAGGTCGAGCGCAGCCACCACGAAGTTGGCTCCGCCGGCCAGGCCGAAATCAACTACAAGTTCACCACCCTGACCCACGCTGCCGATGACCTGCAGAAGTTCAAATACGTCATCAAGAACACGGCAGACGCCTGGGGCAAGTCAGTGACTTTTATGCCGAAGCCGGTCTTTGGTGACAACGGCTCGGGCATGCACTGCCACCAGTCGCTGTGGAGCAACGGCGAGCCGCTGTTCTACGACGAGAAGGGCTACGCCGGCCTGTCCGACACCGCCCGCTGGTACATCGGCGGCCTGCTGAAGCACGCCGACGCCGTCCTGGCATTCACCAACCCGACGGTGAACTCGTACCGCCGCCTGGTCAAGGGCTTCGAAGCTCCGGTCAACATGGTTTACTCGCAGGGCAACCGCTCCGCCGGTATCCGTATCCCCATCACGGGCACCAATCCCAAGGCAAAGCGCATCGAGTTCCGCGCGCCGGACCCCTCCTCCAACCCGTACCTGGCATTCGCTGCCCAGCTGATGGCCGGCATCGACGGCATCCGCAACCGCATCGAACCGCCGGCACCGATCGACAAGGACCTTTACGAGCTCCCCGCCGAGGAAGCCAAGGACATCCCGAAGGCTCCGGGCACCCTCGAGGAGGCCCTGGACGCCCTGGCTGCGGACAACGAGTTCCTGCAGGCCGGCGGCGTGTTCACCCAGGACCTCATCGACACCTGGATCGAGTACAAGTACGAGAACGAGATCCGTCCGCTGTCGCTGCGCCCGAACCCCTACGAGTTCGAGCTCTACTACGGCGTCTAGCCGGACCACGCGGCTGACGCGGCATTAGTCCGCACACAGCCCGCTGGAAAAGAACCACAACAAGGCCGGTCCCCTCGGGGGCCGGCCTTGTTGGTGCCCGGATGATTAGAGCCGCTCAGCCGGCGAACCCGCCCGTTGCACATCAGCCAGGGCCCGGAACCCTGTCAGCCGTCATTTCGGCAGAGTCCACCGGCGCCGCCGGCGCGGAGCATTTTTCACAGCGGCCAACAAACTGGTGGGGGCAGTCCATGAGATCCAGCCCGTCCTCGGTATGTACTGTGACTCGCATGGCATACCTGCCGCTTTCTGAGCCGGGGCGGCGCGCCGCCGGCTTGTCATTCACGTGAGGCGATCATGGCGCCGGCGGAGGCTGGAGGGGCTACCAAGCTCACAACCCGCCGGCCCTTTTATTTAACCGTCCCTGACTGCTGCAGGCACGAGTAGGCGGTACTCACCTTTTTGAGGGTCCCTACGCATGGCGGACACAACCACCGGCTGCCGAAGGTGGGGATCCAGCTCCAGACGTGCTGAGACCGGGAGCCGGATCCCCTGACGAATGTCCCCCGAGACGAAGACTTGGAAGCCTTCCCCCCAACAAGGTTTGAAGAACACCGCCATCCACATAATCAAGCAATCCGGGGCCAAGCGCAACGCCGGATTGCTGGGTTATGGTGCTGCGGGCGGGCCAAAGCCCCGAAACATGATCCGTTGGGGTCCTGCCGGGCTCCCGGTATATTGCCCGCGGTCCTCAAAGCCGGCGCGGCGGTAGGCGGACAATCCCGCCGGGTTCGCTTCGTTGACGGAAAGGACGACGCCGGTCTCCCCGGTCCCGTGCCGGAGGCTGAGTTTTTCCGCGGCCGCCACAGCGGCGGCAGCACCCAGCGGACCGAATCCTTTGCCCTGTTGCCGCCGGTCGATCAGGAAACCCCGCAGCAGCCAAGCGGAATCGTCGTCCGGCCAGCCCGCCAACCGGGCCGCCCCGGCCTGCAGGGTGAGCACTCCTACTGCCCGGCCCAGGGACTCGATGACGTATGGTCGGCGCGAATCCTCAGCCAGCCCTGCCAGTGCCATCCTGAGAGGATCACCAACATACTGCTCCTGGCCCGGCCCAAGTTCGAGCTCCGCCACTGCACCGAGCTGCATGGCGCATGCGTCGTCGTCGAGGTCCCTCAGCGAAATCAGCCAGACGCTGGGGTCCACCCCGCTCAGGACTGGACGCTGGCGGAATCGCTACCGGCCGTGGATTCAGCCGGCGGACCGGCGGGGTCCATCCACGTCACTTCCCAGAGGTGGCCGTCCGGGTCCTGGAAGCTGTGGTTGTACATAAAGCCGTAATCCTGGGGGTCCTCCGAAGTGGACCCGCCGGTGGCCAGCGCGGTCCTGACGGCTCCGTCCACTGCCTCCCGGCTGTCCACGGAGTAGGCGATGATCGCTTCCGCGTAGTCCTTTGTGTCTGCGACGTTCTTGGAGGTGAAGGTCTTGAAGAAGGTCTCCACCAGGAGCATGACATAGGCGTTCTCGTTGATGATCATGCACGTGGCGTTCTCATCCGTATAGTCCGGGTTGAAGGAAAAGTCCAGGGCCGTGAAGAAATCCACGGAGCGCTTCAGGTCTTTGACGGGCAGGTTGAAAAAGATTTGGGTAGCCATTGGCTCAAAATAGCACCAGGCCCCGACAGGTGTCAGCCACTACCGGCAAACACTGCCTGACTGCGGGGCTAGTGGCCGTAGAAAACCCGTTCGAAAACGGCGCGTGCCCGGCGGCTGACCCGAAGGTAGTCCTCTTCCAGCACCGCGGCATTGCCGGGTTCGTAGCCGCACCACCGCGCCACCGCTTCCAGGTCCCGCCGAGAGGACGGAAGCAGGTCCGAGGCCTTGCCGCTCCAGATGACATTGGCAGACCTGATCCGGCTGGCAAGACGCCAGGCAGCCGCGAGCAGGTCCGCGTCGTCCTTGGCAAGCAGGCCGGATTGAGCTGCCGCTTCGAGCGCCGCGATGGTGGACGTGGTCCGCAGCTCCCCGTGTTTACCGGCGTGCTGAAGCTGGAGAAGCTGGACCAGCCATTCGACGTCGCTGAGCCCCCCGCGCCCCAGCTTAAGATGCCTGGCCGGATCAGCACCGCGCGGCAGGCGCTCGGATTCCACCCTCGCCTTGACCCGCCTGATTTCCCGGACGTCCTGGGAGGATACGGACTCGGGATACCGGATGGGGTTGATGAGTTCCATGAAGTCCGCAGCCAGGGCGTCGTCGCCCGCCATTGGCCGGGCACGCAGCAGTGCCTGGGCCTCCCAGATGAGCGACCAGCGGCGATAGTACTCAGCGAAGGAGTCAAGGGAGCGCACCATCGCTCCGTTTTTGCCCTCCGGGCGCAGGTCGGCGTCCACCTGCAGCACCCGTTCCGCCATGATGGCCGGTTTCAACGGCTGGGTCAGGAGGTTGGAGACCTTGGCTACGATCCGCGAGGCCTGCTCCTGCGCCTCCTCCTCGGAGAATCCCGGCAGTGCCCTGTGGACGTACATGACGTCCGCGTCCGACCCGTAGCCGATTTCGCGCCCGCCCTGCCGGCCCATGGCAACCACCAGGACGGCGGTCTTCAGGGGCCCCTTGGCTGACACAACGCCCTCGGCAACACGCAGTGCGCCGAGGACGGCCGCGCGGTCAGTGTCCGCCAGCGCCGCTCCCACCTCGTCCTGGTTCAGCAGTCCGGCAGAATCGGCGATCGCGATCCGGAGGGTTTCCCGCCGCCTGATCAGGCGGATCAGCCGCATGGCGCTCTCCGGGTCCGAATGGCGGGACATCTTGGCGGTGATTTCCTGCCACTGGGCCTCGAAGGTGACCGGCACGAGGTCCTTGTCGTGGCCGAGCCAGGCCACCGATTCGGGGGACACTTCCAGCAGGTCCGCAATCAGCCGCGAGTTTGCGAGCACGTGGCACAGGCGCTCCGCCGCAGCCTTGGAGTCGCGGAGCATCCCCAGGTACCAGTGGGTGGTGCCCAAAGCCTCGCTGACCCGGCGGAAGGCGAGGAGGCCGCCGTCGGGATCCACTCCTTCAGCGAGCCAGTCGAGCAGGATGGGCAGCAGCTGCCGCTGCAGGGCGGCGCGGCGGCTCACGCCCGCGGTCAGCGCCTCGATGTGGCGCATGGCGCCCTTCGGATCCAGGTACCCGAGGGCCGCGAGCCGGCCCTGGGCAGCTTCGGGCGTAAGCCTTGCATCCTCACTGCTGAGTTTGGCTGCGGTGTTGAGCAGGGGCCGGTAGAAGATCCGCTCATGCAGCTCACGCACCGAGCGCTTGGTCTTCTGCCAGGCGGCCATCAAAGCGTCCGGGTGCGGGCGTTCATTGGAAAATGGCCCCAGCACAGCCTTGGCCAGCGCACGGAGCGCAGGCTCCCCCACCGGCATCAGGTGTGTCCGGCGCAGCTGGAAAAGCTGGATGCGGTGCTCCAGCAGCCGCAGGTACCGGTACGCATTGTCGAAGGCCGCGGCATCCGCGCGCCCGATATAGCCGCCCGCGGAGAGGGCTGCGATGGCCGAAGTGGTGTCCCGCCGCCGCAACGTTTCGTCAGACTTGCCATGGACCAGCTGGAGCAGCTGCACCGTAAACTCGACGTCGCGGAGACCGCCCCGGCCCAGCTTGATCTGCCGCTGTTCTTCCGCCTGCGGGATGTGCTCTGTGACCCGTCGGCGCATGGCCTGCACGGACTCAACGAACCCGTCCCGGCTAGCTGAACTCCAGATCAGCGGCGCAATGGCGTCCTCGTACTGTTGGCCAAGGGCAACATCGCCGGCGATGGTGCGGGCCTTCAGCAGAGCCTGGAACTCCCAGCTTTCAGCCCATCGCGCATAGTAGGTCTGGTGGGACGCCAAGGTACGCACCAGCGGCCCGGACTTCCCTTCCGGCCGGAGGTTCGCGTCCACTTCCCACAGCCCTGGTTCGCGGGCCACGGAGGAAATGGCCCGGGATATTCCGCTGGCCAGTGCTGTGCCGATGGTGCTGGCCTGTGCATCTTCAAGGCCGCCCGCTTCCGCCACGTAGATGACGTCGACGTCGGATATGTAGTTCAGCTCCCGGGCTCCGCATTTGCCCATGCCGATGACGGCCAGGCCGACGTCGGCCACTTCCGAGGCACTGAACTGGCTGGCCGCCTCCGCGCGCGAGACAGCGAGGGCCGCCTCGATCGCGGCGCCGGCCAGGTCCGCCAGTTCCCCGCCGGCCATGGGCAGGAAGTCCAGCGGGTCAGCGGCGCAGAGGTCCTTGACCGCAAGGTCCACCACGCCCCTGCGGTAGGCCGTCCGAAGGGCCGCGTAGGCCTCCGTTCCCGTGACGCCGGCAACGGGCCGGGCGGCACGCGGGTCAGCACCTACGGACGAAAGGAGGGAGGCCCGCAACTCCGCTGGATCCGCCTGCAGCGGCTCGGGGCTGGGCCGGACACGGAAGGCGTCGAGGTGTTCGGGGTGGCGGATGAGGAACTCCCCCAGCGCCTCCGATGCCCCCAGCACGCGGTAGAGTGCTTCGCTCGTTTCCGGATCAGCGCCCGCCAGCTCCCGGAGGTCCGGATGCTTTTCGATCAGCCGCACCAGGGACTGGAGGGCGGTGTCCGGGCTGGCTGCCATCTGCAGCCCCGCAAAGAGCCTGTCTTCGTCCAGTCCTTCGAGCTCGCGGGCAGCCAGGAACCGTTCGGCCTTCTCCAGGTCACTGAAGCCGGCCGAAATCAGGCGCCGTGCGAGGCTCACCACCACTTCCTAAAGGATGGCCAGGTTGCGCTGCAACTCGTAGGGCGTCACCTGGAGCCGGTAGTCCTGCCACTCGGCGCGCTTGTTCCGGAGGAAGTGTTCAAAGACCTGCTCGCCCAAAATCTGCGGCAGAAGTTCGGAGTCCTCCATGGTGCGGATGGCGTCATGGAGGCTGGCGGGAAGCGGATCGTGCCCCATGGCGCGGCGCTCCGCTGAACTCAGCGACCAGACATCATCCTCTGCGGCTGCGGGAAGGTCGTAGCCGCCTTCGATGCCCTTCAGGCCGGCGCCCAGAAGGACGGCGTAGGCGAGGTACGGGTTTGCGGCGGAATCGATGCCGCGGTACTCGATCCGCGCCGACTGGCCCTTGCCGGGCTTGTAGAGGGGAACCCGCACCAGTGCTGAGCGGTTGTTGTGTCCCCAGCTCAGGTAGCTGGGGGCTTCGCCGCCGCCCCACAGCCGCTTGTAGGAGTTCACGAACTGGTTTGTCACGGCAGTGAACTCGGGTGCGTGCTTGAGGATGCCGGCAATGAACTGGCGGGCGGTTTTGGACAGCTGGAACTCCGCGCCGGCCTCGTAAAAAGCGTTGGTGTCGCCCTCGAACAGGGAGAAGTGGGTGTGCATGCCGGACCCGGGGTGCGCGGTAAAGGGCTTGGGCATAAAGGTGGCGTACGTCCCCTGCTGGAGCGCCACTTCCTTGATGATGGTCCGGAACGTCATGATGTTGTCCGCCGTCTGGAGGGCATCCGCATAGCGCAGATCAATCTCGTTCTGCCCCGGACCCGCCTCATGGTGGCTGAATTCCACCGAGATGCCCACCGATTCCAGCATGGTCACGGCCGTGCGCCGGAAATCCTGGGCCACGCCGCCCGGGACATGGTCAAAATAGCCGCCTTCGTCCACCGGCACCGGTGCGCCGTCCGGCCCGGGTTCCTGGGACTTAAGGAGGTAGAACTCGATCTCAGGGTGGGTGTAGCAGGTGAAGCCCATGTCTGCGGCTTTGGCGAGGGTGCGCTTAAGGACGTTGCGGGGATCAGCTGCGGAAGGTTCACCGTCAGGCGTCAGGATGTCGCAGAACATGCGGGACGTCTGCTCGGTTTCACCGCGCCACGGCAGGATCTGGAAGGTGGACGGATCCGGCTGCGCGAGCATGTCGGACTCAAACACACGGGCGAGTCCTTCAATGGCTGAACCGTCGAAACCGAGGCCTTCCTCGAAGGCGCCCTCCACTTCAGCGGGCGCCAGCGCCACTGACTTGAGTGAACCCACGACGTCGGTGAACCACAGGCGCACGAAACGTACGTCGCGCTCTTCGATGGTGCGCAGGACAAACTCTTGCTGGCGGTCCATAAATGGCCTCTTCTCCGGTCAACGTCCATGCCCCGGTCCGCAGAATGCCGGCAGCAGTTCACAAACACTGTACTAAGCAATTGCCGCCGATGCTGGAGCCTGCGGGCCGCGTAACACAGCGTTAACACGAAGGCCGGGGAATGGCGACGGCGGCAGCCGTGGCGCGGGCCGCCGTCGGGCCCCTCGCTTATGACGCGAATCACCAGGGTGGGAGACGCCGCCGGTAGCTAGGACCGCGGATGCCGCACTACGCTCATGCCATGGCCTCCAGCAGCAGCTCCGACGCAAGCATGTCCGCCGACGTCCCCGCCCCCTACGGCAGCGGGCCCGGTCAGGGCGTTCCGCCGGCCGCGGAGCGGAAGCCAGCCAAGGTACGCATCCACCACCTGCAGCAGGCCAAGAACGACGGCACGAAATTCGCGATGCTCACCGCCTACGAGCAGTACACGGCGGAGATTTTCGACGCCGCCGGCATCGAGGTGCTCCTGGTGGGCGACTCTGCGTCCAACAATGTCCTCGGCAACGAGACCAGCCTTCCGGTCACCGTGGATGAACTGCTGCCCCTGTGCCGGGCAGTTGCCCGCTCTGCCAGGCGCTCCCTCGTTGTGGCGGACCTGCCGTTCGGAAGCTACGAGGTTTCCGCCGGGCAGGCCGTCGCCACGGGCGTTCGTTTCCTGAAGGAAGGTTTGGCGCACGCCGTCAAGATCGAGGGCGGGAAGTACTATGCGCCCACTGTCCGGGCCATGGTGCAGGCAGGCATTCCCGTGATGGCCCACATCGGCTTCACGCCTCAAAGTGAACACGCGCTGGGCGGCTACCGGGTCCAGGGCCGCGGCGGGGACGCACAGCGTTTAATTGACGACGCCGTGGCGCTGGCCGATGCCGGCGCCTTCAGTGTGCTGATGGAGATGGTCCCCGCGGAGACAGCGGCGGCAGTGGATAAGGCGGTCGCGGTTCCCACCGTGGGCATCGGCGCCGGCAAGGAGACCACCGGCCAGGTGCTCGTGTGGCAGGACATGGCCGGGCTGCGGGGCGGCAGAATGGCCAAGTTCGTCAAGCAGTACGCGGATTTGCGGAGCACACTCATGGATGCAGCCGCCGCCTACGGCGAGGACGTCAGGTCCGGCCAGTTCCCCGGGCCCGAGCACACCTTTTAGGCGGGCACAGGCCCGGGCGGCCGGCACTGCGCCGGCCTGCTCCGTGTACCCAGTCAGTCGTCGTCGTCCTTTTCCCAGACTTCATTGCGGGCGCGGACTTTCTCCAGTGCGTGCTCGGCCTCTTGCCTCGTCTTGTAGGGCCCAATCAGCTGGCTCCAGTCGGAGAGCCGGTCCTCCTCCACCTCGTGGGTCTTGATGTTGTACCAGTACTCAGCCATCGCTGTTCCCTTCCGCCGGGCAGGGAACCTGCGGCGTGACGCGCGTAACTTAAACCCATACGCGGGACAGACGCGGCTCCCGGTTGTTAGGCCTTCTGTGGTGCCTTATATGATCAATCTATGCCTTCCCTTGCCTCGACTGCACCCATCGGCACCCTCACCCCGGGAACCGTGAGCCCGCAGCGTCCCGTACCGGCGTCCATCGCCCGCCCTGAATATGTCGGCAGGCCGGCACCTGCCAAGTTCACCGGCTCCGAGGTCAAGTCCGCCGAAACCATTGAGAAAATCCGCGTGGCCGCGAAAGTCGCCGCACAGGCCATCGTGGAAGTCGGGAAGCACATCGAGCCAGGCGTCACCACCGACCAACTGGACAAGGTGGGCCACGAGTTCCTCCTTGACCATCACGCGTACCCCTCCACCCTCGGATACCGGGGATTCCCCAAGTCCTTGTGCTCGTCGCTGAACGAGGTCATCTGCCACGGGATCCCGGACACCACGGTGGTTAATGACGGTGACATCCTCAATATCGACATCACGGCCTATATCGACGGCGTCCATGGCGACACCAACTACACGTTCCTGGTAGGGGATGTTGACGAGGAATCCCGCCTGCTCGTGGAACGGACGCAGGAATCCCTCAACCGGGCCATCAAGGCCGTAGCCCCGGGCCGTGAGATCAACGTGATCGGCCGCGCCATCCAGTCGTACGCCAAGCGCTTCGGCTACGGCGTGGTCCGGGACTTCACCGGACACGGCGTAGGTGAAGCCTTCCACACCGGGCTCATCATCCCGCACTACGACGCCGCACCCGCCTACAGCACGGTGATCGAACCCGGCATGGTGTTCACCATTGAACCGATGCTGACCCTGGGCACGGTCGAGTGGGACATGTGGGCGGACGACTGGACCGTCGTCACCCGCGACCGCAAACGCACTGCCCAGTTTGAGCACACCCTGCTGGTCACCGAATCCGGCGCAGAAATCCTCACTCTGCCCTGACCCGGCCGCCCCACGGAAGCGGCCCAACACCTGTCAACGGCAGGCCGCTGACTTAGCAACCACCCCGGGGCCGGCTACCCGCCGCCCCTTCCCTGCCCGCCCCTGCCACGAACGGAAACCAATTGGCCAAGAAGGACGAAAAGTCGCAAAAGAACGCCCCGCTGATCGGCATCGACATCGGTGGCACGGGAATCAAGGGCGGCATCGTCGACCTCAAGAAGGGCAAACTGTTGGGTGAACGGTTCCGCGTTCCCACCCCGCAGCCGGCCACCCCCGAGGCAGTTGCAGAGGCAGTGGCACTGGTGGTTTCCGAACTATCGGCCCGCCCCGAGGCACCTGCTGCCGGCTCCCCCGTAGGCGTCACCTTCCCCGGCATCATCCAGCACGGCGTGGTCCACTCCGCCGCCAACGTGGACAAGAGCTGGCTCAACAGTGACATCGACGGCCTCCTGACGGCACGCCTGGGCCGTCCCGTTGAGGTCATCAACGACGCCGACGCCGCCGGGCTTGCGGAGGCCAGGTATGGGGCGGGCGCGGGCATTGCCGGCACTGTCCTGGTGATCACCCTCGGCACCGGAATCGGTTCTGCCTTTATCTTCGACGGCAAACTTGTGCCCAACGCTGAGCTGGGCCACTTGGAGATCGACGGCCACGACGCGGAAACCAAGGCCTCCGCCGTGGCCCGGGAGCGGGACGGCCTGTCGTGGGACGAGTACAGCGTCCTGCTGCAGCGCTACTTCTCCCACGTCGAGTTCCTGTTCTCCCCCGAACTGTTCATCGTCGGCGGCGGCATTTCCAAGCGCGCGGATGAGTACCTGCCCAACCTCAAACTCCGCACGCCCATCGTGCCGGCAGTCCTGCGGAACGAGGCCGGCATTGTGGGTGCCGCCATCGAAATCGCACTGAAGCACAAGCTCGCCAAGTAGGGTGCCCACCCGTGGCGTCATGGTGGTCACCGGTGCCAGCCGCGGCATCGGGGCCGCCATAGCCAGGCTGGCTGCCCGCACGGGCTACGCCGTGGTGGTGAACTATTCCGCAGATGCGGACGGTGCGGCGGCCGTGGTTGAGGACATTGTGAACGACGGCGGCACGGCGGTCCGTGCCCGGGCGGACGTCAGTGACCCCGCCGCCGTCCGGTCCCTCTTCGACGCCGCAGCGCGGCTGGGGACATTGACGGCAGTGGTGAACAACGCAGGGATCACCGGCAACCTGATCGGGAACCTTGTGGACGTGCCTGCGGAGAATGTCCGGCGGGTCATGGACGTCAATGTGACAGGCCTGATCTACGTCTGCCAGGAGGCGGTGCGCCGCCTAAGCATCCACACCGGTGGCGTGGGTGGTTCGATCATCAACATCTCCTCCACCGCAACCAAGGCAGGCTCCCCCGGAACCTGGGCGCACTATGCTGCGTCCAAGGGAGCGGTAGACGTCCTCACCACAGGATTTGCCGCGGAAGTGGCACAGCAGGGTATCCGGGTGAACGCAGTGGCGCCGGGCAGCACCAACACGGGCCTGCATGCGGCGGCGGGGATGCCGGACCGCGTGGAGCGGCTGAACCCGACCATCCCGCTTGGCAGGGGCGCCGAGCCCGAAGAAGTAGCGGCCGCCGTCCTGTGGCTGATGTCCGCGGAGGCGGCCTACATCACCGGTGCGGTGCTGCCGGTTTCAGGGGGAAGATAGCCGCCTGACCCGTTGCGGGCAGGCGTGGTGCCGGTGGTGGCTGCGGCTTCCCCTCCAGTGCCACCACCGGAGCTTACAGTGGGCTTTTTTCGGAGCTCTTGGCGCCCTTGGCGGGAGTGCTCTTTGCGTCTTCTTCGGCTTCCTGGCGGAGCAGGGCGATGGCCGTTTCGAAATCCTCGAGGGATTCGAAGGCTTGGTAGACGCTTGCGAAGCGAAGGTAGGCCACCTTGTCCAGCTTCTGCAGCGGACCGAGGATAACGAGTCCCACTTCGTGGGCGTCGATCTCAGCGGCGCCGGAGGAGCGGATCTGCTCCTCGACCTCCTGGGCGAGCAGAGCGAGGTCGTCCTCGCTGACCGGGCGTCCCTGGCAAGCCTTGCGGACACCGTTGATCACCTTGCTGCGGCTGAAGGGCTCCCCCACGCCGGAACGCTTGATGACGGACAGGCTGGTGGTTTCCACGGTAGTGAACCGGCGCCCGCATTCAGGGCACTGGCGGCGCCGGCGGATGGCCGAGCCATCGTCCGCCATTCGGCTGTCCACCACACGGGAGTCGGGGTTGCGGCAGAACGGACAGTACATGGCGTCCCTTCTTTCGCTTGATGTTCTTCGCTGGTTGCTCTTCGCTCGTTGCACGGACGCGGCAAGGCGAAGCCCGGCCCGCGGCGCCTTTAGTTTACGACCAGGAGCCAGCTAATAACAACCCTGTAATTACTACATGTTGTGGTGGGTACTACTAGATGTCGGGCCCGGGCAGTCCCTATTAACCTAGGAGAACCGGGCCGTGACCGCCTCGCCGTGGGCGGGCAGGTCTTCTGCGCCGGACAGGCTGACGATGTGGCCGCTCACTTCTGCCAGCGCGTCGCGGCTGTAGTTCACAACCTGGATGGCCCTCAGGAAGGTGGTGACGTTCAGGCCGGACGAAAAGGCAGCCGTGCCGCTGGTGGGCAGCACGTGGTTGGAGCCGGCGCAGTAGTCCCCGAGGCTGACGGGGCTGAAGTCGCCAACGAAGATGGCCCCGGCATTACGGATCCTGGCGGCCACGCCGGCGGCGTCGCGGGTCATGATTTCCAGGTGTTCGGCCGCGTAGGCGTCACAGGCGGCGATGCCCTGTTCGAGGTCGTCCACCAGGACCACCCCGGACTGCGGGCCGGACAGCGCTTCAATGACCCGGCCGGAGTGCTTGGTGGCGGCGGCCTGCCGGTCCAGCTCGGCGCGGACCGCGGCAGCGAGGTCTTCGGAATCCGTGATGAGCACCGAGGCCGCCTTGGGATCGTGTTCCGCCTGGCTGATCAGGTCGGCGGCAACCAGGGCAGGTTGGGCCGTGGAGTCCGCCAGGATGGCAATCTCGGTGGTGCCGGCCTCGGAATCGATCCCCACTGCGCCCTTCACCAGGCGCTTGGCTGTAGCGACGAAAATGTTGCCCGGCCCGGTCACCACGTCCACCGGTTCCAGCGCCGGGCCGGCCTCCGTTGCGGGCACCCCGTAGGCGAAGGCGGCGATGGCCTGGGCGCCGCCGATGGCGTACACCTCCGTAATGCCGAGCAGTGCAGCAGCGGCAAGGATGGTGGGGTGCGGCAGGCCGTCGAACTCTTTCTGCGGTGGCGACGCCAGGGCAATGGACCCTACTCCGGCGGCGAGGGCCGGTACCACGTTCATGATGACGGAGGACGGGTAGACGGCAAGGCCGCCGGGCACGTAGAGTCCCACCCGCGCCACCGGCACCCAGTTCTGGCTGACCCGTGCGCCGTCGCCGAGCTGGACCTCCACGTTGCGCGGACGCTGGCTGTCCGCAAACCGGCGTGCCCGGCTGATCGATTCCTCCAGCGCCCCGCGGACGGCGGGGTCCAGCTCCTGCAGCGCTGCCGCAAGGGCCTCCGGCGGGACCAGCGGGTGGTTCTGCTCCACGCCGTCGAAGCGGAGGGCCAATTCTCCCAGTGCGTCGAAGCCCCGCTGCCGGACGGAGGCAATGATGTCGAGGACCTTCTCTTCGGCGTCGGCTACCGTCTGGCCCTGGGCGCGGGGAAGGGCGGCGCGAAGTCCCGCGAGGGTCAAGTTCCGGCCGCGAAGGTCGACAGTGCGGAAGCTCACGGCGGCAGCAGCGGGGGTGGCGGGAAACTCGGAAGAAATGGTCACCGCACTATTTTACGGGCCCCACCGCGATGTCATGCGACCGGTGCGGCCCGCCGTCGTCCTTCCTGCCGTTGCCCTTCCTTCCGAGGAGGTGCATCAACTCCAGCACAAAGACGGACACGGCGGTGGCAGCGGGCCACAGCAGCAGCACAGGCAGGGAGCGCAACGAAAAGGCAATGCTGGCGTTGGCCGAGGCGTCTACCGCGGGCCCCCACAGCTGCGCGGACAGCAGGCCTGCCTGCCAGGCCAGGACGGCGCCGAATAAGGCGCCTGCCAGCCCCATGAGCAGGGCGGCCTGCGGATCCCGGCGCTTTTTGTCCGTCAGGAACACTGCCAGGAGGCACCCGGCGAAGACCAGAAGCCCTGCCAGCGTGAGGTCCCTGGGGAGCCAGACCAGGGGGTTGGTGCCGGTCCCGAGGGCGTCATCCCTGGTGATCAGGTTGAGGCCGCCGGGCGCAAGGAGCCACCAGAGAATTCCCGCGGGCACCCCCGCCGCTGCCGGGACCGCGACCATGGCCCAGGGCAGCCGCGGGCGTGCGCGGCGGGTTGGCTTCATCATGCAACAAACCTTAACAAATGTTCCGCCGGCTTAACCGCCGGACGTGGGACTTCAAGTGATTCCCTGCCTGGCCGACCGGCCCATACCCTTGAAGGAGAACACACAACCACCCACCATCAGGAGTTCCCGTGACCGTAAATGACGTGCCGTTCGAGCGGACGTTCAGGGAGATGTTCAGGCGCCACGCCGCGGGCGTTGCCATCATCACGGTCAATTACCAGGACAGCCCCTTCGGCTTCACTGCCACCTCCGTAGCGTCATTGTCAGCGCAGCCCCCGCGCTTCACCTTCAACATGGCACGCAGTTCCAGGTCGTGGCCTGCCGTGGCCAATACCACCTACCTCGGCGTGCATATGCTCGGCCTGGAGAACCAGCAACTCGCCGACCGGTTTGCCGGCGCCGGCAACCGGTTTGAGGGCGACCACTGGGACGTCGGGCCGCACGGGGTACCGGTGCTGAAGGACGTGGCCGGCTGGTTGATCGGTGAGGTGCAGATGCGCCTCTCGTTCGAGAACAACGCAGTTGTGGTGGTGCAGGTGGTCGACGGCCAGGTGGGCGGCGACGGGTCGCCCCTTCTCTACCACGCGGGCGGATACAGCCAGCCGGTGCCGCTCGACTACGAAATCTAAGGGCCCCGCCGGGCGTCCGGGCCGGGCGGGCCACGGGGATCGCCTACGGCGGGCGTCGAAAACAGGATGGGACGACGGCGGGGATGTTCCGCCGCGCGTCCGCTCCCCTGTGGTCAGGCGTCCAGGCAGGCGGGGCCGAGCAGCACCTTCAGGTCGCCAAAGAGCGACGGGCTCGGGTTCACGCGGAGGTGGACCGGCAGGCCCATGATTTCTGTCCTGGTGTCGCCCTGCAGGTGCAGGCGGACTTCGGAGTTTCCGCGGTGCGTCCGGAGCACGTCGCCCAGTTCGGTGACTACAGCTTCCGTGGCCTTGTGGGTGGGCATGGTGATCACGAGTGGCCCGTTCAGCCCTTCGCTCAGATCAGGCACGGAGAGTTCCATGCAGTTGAGGGCGATGGCGCCGTCGTCACGTTTTTGCAGGCGCCCCTTGACCACCACGATCAGGTCCTCGGCGAGCACCGAGGCAATGGGCCCGTAAACCTGGCCGAAGAACATGACTTCCATGGAAGCACCGAGGTCTTCCACCTCAGCCCGGGCGTAGGCATTGCCGCTGGCTTTCGCGATGCGCCGGCTCAGGGACGTGATCATGCCGGCGATGGTGATGATGGCGCCGTCCTGCGGTCCGTCCTCGCCCAATACGGAAGTAATGCTCAGCTCGGCGTGCTGGCTCAGCACCCCTTCGAGGCCCTGCAACGGGTGGTCCGAGACATAGAGTCCCAGCATGTCCCGTTCGAAGGAGAGTTTGTCCTTCTTCTCCCACTCGGGAAGGTCAGGAATCTCTATGCTCAGCGATGACTCTGATTCGGCTTCCTCGAAGCCGGCAAAGAGGTCGAACTGGCCGATCGCTTCATTGCGCTTAAGCGTGATGACAGAATCGATGGCCTCCTCATGGATCATCGCCAGGGCACGGCGGTGATGGCCCAACGAGTCGAAGGCGCCGGACTTGATGAGCGATTCAATGGTGCGCTTGTTGCAGACCACCGCGGGCACTTTCATCAGGTAGTCCTTGAAGGACGTGTAGGCGCCCTCGCTTTCGCGGGCGGCCACCATGGCTTCCACCACGTTGACGCCCACGTTGCGGATGGCGCCCATGCCGAAGCGGATGTCGTTGCCCACAGGAGTGAAGTTCAGGGCGGACTCATTGACGTCCGGCGGGAGCACGGTGATACCCATGCGCCGGCATTCGTTCAGGTAGATGGCCGACTTGTCCTTGTCGTCGCCCACGGACGTGAGCAGTGCGGCCATGTACTCCGGGGCGTAGTGGGCCTTGAGGTAGGCGGTCCAGTAGGAGATCACTCCATACGCGGCGGAGTGGGCTTTGTTGAACGCGTAGTCGGAGAACGGCAGCAGGATGTCCCACAGGGTCTTGACGGCCTCCATGGAGTAGCCGTTGTCCTGCATGCCCTGGGAGAAGCCCGCGAACTGCTTGTCCAGCTCCGACTTCTTCTTCTTGCCCATGGCGCGGCGGAGGATGTCTGCCTGGCCGAGCGAGTACCCGGCCAGCTTCTGGGCCACGGCCATCACCTGCTCCTGGTACACGATCAGGCCATAGGTTCCGCCGAGGATCTCCGAGAGGGGTTCCTTCAGTTCCGGGTGGATCGGAATGACTTCCTGGATTCCGTTCTTGCGCAGCGCGTAGTCGGTGTGCGCGTTGGCGCCCATGGGCCCCGGCCGGTAGAGCGCGAGCACGGCCGAGATGTCTTCGAAGTTGTCAGGCTTCATCAGCTTGAGCAGGGAGCGCATTGGTCCGCCGTCGAGCTGGAACACGCCCAGGGTGTCGCCTCGGGCCAGCAGCTCGTACGACGGGGCGTCGTCGAGTTCCAGGGACTCAAGGTCCAGGTCGATGCCCCGGTTCATCTTGATGTTTTCCAGGGCGTCGGAAATGATCGTGAGGTTCCGCAGCCCCAGGAAGTCCATCTTGATCAGGCCGAGGCCCTCGCAGGTGGGGTAATCGAACTGCGTGATCACCTGGCCGTCCTGGATGCGGCGCATGATGGGGATGACGTCGATGATCGGGTCCGAGGACATGATCACGCCGGCGGCGTGTACGCCCCACTGACGCTTCAGCCCCTCAATGCCCAGCGCGGTCTCGAACACCTTGGCAGCTTCGGGATCCGTGCTGACCAGCTGGCGAAAGTCACCAGCTTCACCGTAGCGCTTGGACTCCGGGTTCTGGATATCGGCCAGCGGGATGTCCTTGGCCATCACGGCAGGCGGCAGCGCCTTGGTCAGCTGCTCGCCCATACTGAAGGGATACCCCAGCACGCGTGAGGAGTCCTTGAGCGCCTGCTTCGTTTTGATGGTGCCGTAGGTGACGATCATGGCTACGCGCTCGTCGCCGTACTTGCGGGTCACGTAGTCGATGACTTCCGAGCGGCGCCGGTCATCGAAGTCGACGTCGAAGTCGGGCATGGAGACGCGGTCAGGGTTCAGGAACCGCTCGAAGATGAGACCGTGGCGCAGCGGGTCAAGGTCGGTGATGCGCATGGCGTAGGCCACCATGGAGCCGGCGCCGGAACCACGGCCGGGACCCACGCGGATGCCGTTGTTCTTGGCCCAGTTGATGAAGTCCGCCACCACAAGGAAGTAGCCGGGGAACCCCATCGAGGTGATGACGCCGAGCTCGTAGTCGGCCTGCGCACGGACCTCGTCCGGAACGCCGCCGGGGTAGCGGTAGTCGAGTCCCGTTGCCACTTCCTTAACCAGCCAGGAGGTCTCGTCCTCCCCCGGCGGGCAGGGGAACCGGGGCATGAAGTTGGCGCCGGTGTTGAAGGAAACCTCGCACCGCTCGGCGATCAGGAGGGTGTTGTCGCAGGCGTCCGGGTGGTCCCGGAACAGCTCACGCATCTCCTGCGGCGACTTCAGGTAGTAGCCGCTGCCGGAGAAGGCGAAGCGGGAGCCGCCGTTGTCGTATGTGGGTTCCAGGAGGGTAGAGCCGGACTGGATGGCCAGGAGTGCCTCGTGGGCCTTGGCGTCGTGCTCATGAGTGTAGTGGAGGTCGTTGGTGGCGACGAGGGGAAGGTTCAGGTCTTTGGCGAGGCGGAGCAGGTCCCCGGTGACGCGCCGTTCGATGTCCAGCCCGTGGTCCATCAGTTCGCAGAAATAGTTCTCGGCGCCGAAGATGTCGCGGAACTCGGCGGCTGCTTCCAGCGCCTCGCGGTATTGGCCCAGCCGCAGGCGGGTCTGGACTTCCCCTGACGGGCAGCCGGTGGTGGCGATGAGCCCCTCGGAGTAGGTGTTCAGCAGCTCACGGTCCAGGCGGGGCCATTTGCCGAACACAGCGTCCAGTGAGGCGATGGAGGACGCCCTGAACAGGTTCCGCATGCCCACGTTGTTGTAGCTCAACAAAGTCATGTGGGTGTAGGAACCGCCGCCGGAGATGTCGTCCTTGCGCTGGTGCTCCTCGCCCCAGCGCACACGGCTTTTGTCACCGCGGGCCGTTCCCGGCGTCACATAGGCTTCGACGCCGATGATCGGCTTGATTCCCTTGTCGGTGGCCTTCTTCCAGAAGTCGAAGGCGCCGAAGAGATAGCCGTGGTCGGTGGTGGCGATGGCGGGCATGCCCAGCCGTTCGGTTTCGTCGAAGAGCTCGCCGAGCCTTGCGGCACCGTCCAGCATTGAATACTCGGTGTGGTTGTGGAGATGGACAAACGAGTCGTTGCTGGAAGTCACCGCACTATTCTATGCGCTGGGCACCCGCGCTGAGGGTCAGGCCCGCCCGGACTCCAGTACTTCGAGGGCAAACGCAAGGTCCTGCGGGTAGTCGCTGATGACACGTACCGGCTCGCCCGTCACGGGGTGCTCGAAGCCGAGCTCACGGGCATGCAGCCATTGCCGGGTCAGGCCGAGCGTGGCGGCCAGGCGGGGGTCGGCGCCGTAGGTGAGGTCGCCTGCGCAGGGGTGGCGGAGTGCCGAGAAATGTACGCGGATCTGGTGGGTGCGTCCCGTCTCCAGGTGCACCTCCACCAGGCTTGCCTTGCCGAACGCTTCCACCACTTCGTAATGCGTGACGGACGGCCGTCCGTCCTCAATCACCGCGAACCGCCAGTCGTGTCCCGGGTGGCGGCCGATGGGCGCGTCAATGGTGCCGGTCAGCGGATCGGGCAGGCCTTGGACCACTGCGTGGTAGACCTTGTCCACGGTGCGTTCCTTGAAAGCCCGCTTCAGGGCCGTGTAGGCGCGTTCGGACTTGGCGACAACCATCGCTCCTGATGTGCCGACGTCGAGCCGGTGGACAATTCCCGCACGCTCCGGCGAGCCGGAGGTGGAAATGCGGTAACCGGCCCCGGCCAGGCCACCCACCACGGTAGGACCCACCCAGCCCGGAGAGGGATGGGCGGCAACCCCTACGGGTTTGTCCACGACGACGAAATCGTCGTCATCCAGCAGGATCTTCAGGCCTTCCACAACTTCCTCCACGACTTCAAGGGGGTCACGCCGTTCCGGCAGGCTCACCTGGAGGACGTCTCCGGCCACGAGCTTTGCCGACTTTCCCAGTGCTTTGCCTTTGCTGAGGACATTGCCTTCGGCGATAAGGGTGGCCGCAAGGGAACGCGAAATACCCATCAGCCCGGCGAGGCCGGCGTCGGCGCGGGTCCCGGCGTATTCTTCGGCGACGACCACACGCTCAGGCATCCGTGGACTTCTCCTTGTTGCCGGAAGTCAGCCGTGTTCCGTCCAGGGTGATTCCGCGCAGCGTGAGGATGCAAATGATCGCGACGGCGGAAACTACAGCCGAGTCAGCGATGTTGAAGATGGCGAAATTGGGCAGCTGGATGAAGTCCACCACGTGCCCCATGCCGAAGGACGGTTCCCGGAAGAGCCTGTCGGTGAGGTTGCCCAGCGCGCCGCCCAGCAGCAGGCCGAGGGCCAGGGACCACCATTTCGAGCCGAGCTTGCGGACCTGGAACAGGATGGCCACCGCAACGGCGGCCATGATGATGGAGAACACCCAGGTGACGTTTTCCCCGATGGAGAACGCCGCCCCCGAATTCCGGATGAAGTACCAATGCAGCAGCGGCGGGAAGACCGGGATCCGCTCCCCTTCCACCATGGTGGACGTTACCCAGATCTTGGTCAGCTGGTCCAGGACGTAGGCGAAAACTGCGAACCCTGCAAAGAGGGACAGCAGCACGGCTCTCCGGGGGCGCGGCGAAGGCGGTACGGGGCGGGCCGGGTCGGCGGCGAGTTCGTCAGTCATGGTGCTTTCATTCGTAAAACCTGGATCAATGCCAAAAGCCGGTGGCCGAGGAATCCTCAGCCACCGGCTTTCAGAATACGTGCTAAGCCGGATTAATTGGCTTCGCTGACTTCCGGCGTTGCCACTGAACCGCGGGCATCGAGGTCGCGGAGCTGGCCTTCGATGTAGGCCTTCAGGCGTGAACGGTAATCGCGCTCGAAGCCGCGGAGCTGCTCCACCTTGCGCTCCAGCACGGAACGCTGCTGCTCAAGTGCTCCGAGGATCTTGCGGGACTTTTCCTGGGCGTCATTGACGAGGCTGCTGGCTTCGATCTGCGCTTCGGCGATGATCTTGTCCTTCTGCGCCTGTCCGTCTGCGACGTGGCGGTCGTGCATCTGCTGGGCCATGGCGAGCAGGCCGGCGGCGGATTCTGCTGAGGCGGTGGAGGCGGCCGGAGCGGCGGCAACGGGAGCAGCAGCTACCGGAGCGGGCGGCTGGACGTCCTTCTTCTTGCGCTCTTCAGCAGCCTTGGCTTCGGCTTCAGCCTTCTCGCGTGCTTCGTCCTTGTCGGACTTGACGGGCGCGGGGACCTTCTCCACCACGGGTGCGGCGGCGGAGCTGGCCGGCACGCTGGACCCGGCCTCAGAGAGCTTCTTGCGAAGTTCGTCGTTTTCCTGGTTCAGGCGGCGGAGTTCTACAACGATCTCGTCCAGGAAGTCATCAACTTCATCCTGGTCGTAGCCTTCGCGGAACTTGGTCGGCTGAAAGCGCTTGTTGACAACGTCTTCTGGCGTCAAAGCCATCTGGTCACCTCACTGGTCTGGTTAGTCAGTAGGCCTTCCGGCCGTCAAAACTAAGGTACCTAAAGTTGGTCTGGTTCCTCTAATTCAACACTGCGGTGTCAAACGCGAGTTTTCTTCACATTGCATTGGTGGGTCCCGACGGGTTCCATCCGTGTGCGCTGCTGGGTCTATCCGGTAAATCAGGCGAGGCCTCTGGTGATCCCCATGGCGATGCTGACGGCGATGAACAAAACCAGGAAGCCCAGGTCCAGGGAGATGCCGCCAAGGCGCAGCGGCGGGATCAGCCGGCGCAGTCCGTTGAGCGGCGGATCCGTGATGGAGTAGACGGCATGCGCCACCACCAGGGCCGCGCCCCGGGGACGCCACTCCCGTGCGAACATCTGGACCCAGTCGAAAACCAGGCGGATGATCAGTGCCACAAAGAACAGCAAAAGCGCGAGATAAACAAGCCCGAAAACAATTCCCATGACTTAATTCATATCTCCATGTCCATAGTGGTTACCGCGGCGTCCGGCCGATGCTTCTCGTCTATTTCAGCACAGATGCCAGGCAGGTGTGTCCCTGCCTGGCATCGCATCAGGTTACTGGGTCAGCTTTGGTTGAAGAAGCTGGCTTGGGTTTCACTGACTTTTTTGTCATCACCGATGACCTCGACGTACGACGGCGAGAGCAGGAAAACCTTGTTGGTCACCCGCTCGATGCTTCCCCGGAGCCCGAAGACCAGGCCGGCGGAGAAGTCCACGAGGCGCTTGGCGTCAGCCTCGCCCATGTCCGTCACGTTCATGATGACCGGGATTCCGTCACGGAAGCTTTCGCCGATCAGCTTGGCATCGTTGTACGAACGCGGATGGATGGTGGTGATCTGGCGGAGACCGCTGGTCTCCTCGCGGCTCGAGGCCGCGCGCTTGATGGGGGTCACTGGGGCGCGGTATTCCTCTTCGGGGGTGTAGGACGCTTCTCGGCTGACCTCGCGGACGGGTGCGGGTGCACGGCGCTCCTCGCGGTCAGCTTCCATCGTTTCGTCCTCATCCTTACGTGTGGTCTGTTGCTCGGACTCGTAGTGTTCATCGCCGTCGGCGAGCCCAAGATAGATCATTGTCTTGCGCAGAGCGCCGGCCATGGTCGACTCCTAATCGATTCCGTAAGCGGGCCGCCCAATGACTTGACCGCACTGGATTTCCCCCGCCCATCACTTCCAATAGCACCGACGCTACCCCACAGGGGGACGCGATCCGAGAATATCGGAACCGATTCGCAGGTGTGTCGCTCCGAACAGGATCGCGGCTTCCAGATCCTGGCTCATACCTGCCGAAATGCCAGTGGCCGCGGGATGTTCCGCCACAAGTCCGGCAGACACTGCGGCAAGTTTTTCGAAGGCAGGCTCGGGCGGGGCGCCAAAGGGGGCCACTGCCATCACGCCCGCAAGCTCCAGGCTCCCGGCTGCTGCTATCCGTTCAGCAAGCATCCCCACGTCGCTGGGGGCGGCGCCACCGCGGTGCGTTCCGGCGTCGTCCTCCAGGCTGACCTGGACGAAGCACGCCAACGGCGACCTTCCGGTGATGTCCTGCTGGGCCTGCGCCGCTTTGGCCAGGGCGTCCACGAGCTGCGGCCGGTCAACCGAATGCACAGCCGCGGCGTACCGGAGCACAGACTTGGCCTTTTTGGTCTGCAGCTGGCCCACAAAGTGCCACGCCAATCCGCACTCGGCCAATTGTTCTGCTTTGGCTGCCGCTTCCTGGTCCCGGTTTTCACCGACGTCCGTAATACCCAGGGCGGCGAGCCGTCTGATGTCTTCCGCCGGGTGGAACTTGGTGACCACGATCAGGGTGGGCAGGTTACCCGCCCGGCCTGCCGCAGCTGCCGCCGCCGTAATACGGCGTCGAACGGCATCGAGCCGGCCTTTCAACTGCTCCGAGCGCGGGTCACCAGCTGCTCCGGGGTCAGTCATGGCACCAGACCACACCTGCGAAGCGGCCAGTGTTTTTGTTCCGCCGGTATGAAAAGAGCGACGCCGTTTCAAGGGTGCAGGGTCCGCAGTAGTCCACGCTGATACCCAGGCGCTCCAGCTGGCTGCGGGCGCCTGCGGGCAGATCCAGCCCGGGGGTGCCCCATGTGGTTGTACTTCGCGCGGCGGGCACAACAGCTGCTACCTCTGCCTGCATCGCGGCGGGCACCTCGTAGCAGTTCCCGCAGATGGACGGCCCAAGCCAGGCGCGGATACCGGAAGCCCCGAGGGACTCCATGGTCCCCACCGCGGCTGGAATGACGCCGCCGGCAAGGCCGGGCCGGCCCGCATGCACGGCAGCCAGAACCGGCCCGTCCGCCGACTCCCCTGCCAGCAGGACGGGAATGCAGTCAGCAACCATCACTGCCAGCGGAAGGCCATGGGAGACCATGGCATCGGCTTCGGGCCCATCGTTGCTCTGGTCCATAACCGCCACGGTGGTGCCGTGGACCTGGTTCATGAACCGCAGGCCATGCGGGACGACGCCGATGGCCCGTTCCAGGTCCGCGCGGCGCCGGCCCACTTCTGCGGGATTGTCACCCACGTGCAGCGCCAGGTTTCCCGCGGCAGCGTCAGTAAAGGCGACGGACACTCCAGGCCGGATTTCGGCACGCCAGTGGAACAATCCGGCGCCTACTTCAGGAAGTCGGGGACATCCAGGTCATCCGAGTGGCTGCCGGAGAGGTCCGGCTCCACAACGGAAGGGAGGTCGACGTCGAAGCCTGAGTCAGCGGGGACAGCGGAGGGACGCTGCTGGCCCCAGTTGCTGAGCCCGGCCGCGCCCACGCCTGCATGGACCGGCTGGACGTTGTGGGAGTGGTTGCCCGCGGAAGGAGCCTGGGCGGGTGCCGGGGCAACAGGCGCGGCCGGCCGCTGCGGCGCAACCTGCGGCTGGGACTGGTCCATGGACGGCGAGGTGGCCTTGACGTCGTCGAACCCTGCAGCAATGACCGTCACGCGGGCTTCGTCGCCGAGGGCGTCGTCGATAACGGCACCGAAGATGATGTTCGCTTCCGGGTGCGCCACTTCCTGGACCAGGCGTGCGGCTTCGTTGATTTCAAACAGGCCGAGGTCCGAACCGCCCTGGATGGACAGGAGCACACCATGTGCTCCGTCGATGGAAGCTTCCAGCAGCGGTGAGGCGATGGCGAGCTCTGCGGCCTTGACTGCGCGATCTTCGCCCCGGGCCGAGCCGATGCCCATCAGGGCGGACCCGGCGCCCTGCATGACGGACTTGACGTCCGCGAAGTCAAGGTTGATCAGGCCCGGAGTGGTGATGAGGTCGGTGATGCCCTGGACACCCGAGAGCAGCACCTGGTCGGCAGAGCGGAAGGCGTCCAGGACGGAGACGTTGCGGTCGCTGATGGAAAGGAGGCGGTCGTTGGGGATAACGATCAGGGTGTCCACTTCGTCGCGGAGGGCGTCAATGCCTGCCTCCGCTGACCCCGCGCGGCGGCGGCCTTCGAACGTGAACGGGCGGGTTACCACGCCGATGGTCAGCGCACCAAGGGAGCGGGCAATGCGTGCGACGACGGGAGCGCCGCCGGTGCCGGTGCCGCCGCCTTCGCCGGCGGTAACGAAGACCATGTCGGCGCCGCGGAGCACTTCCTCGATCTCGTCCGCGTGGTCCTCTGCAGCCTGCTTGCCCACCTCAGGGTTCGCGCCTGCCCCGAGGCCGCGGGTCAGTTCCCGTCCCACGTCGAGCTTGACGTCGGCGTCGCTCATCAGCAGGGCCTGGGCGTCGGTGTTGATGGCGATGAATTCAACACCCCGGAGGCCGACCTCGATCATGCGGTTGACTGCGTTCACGCCACCGCCGCCGATGCCGACGACTTTGATGACGGCCAAGTAATTCTGCGGAGCTGCCACGTTACGTGTCCCTTGTTCGTGTCTTTTTGCGAAATCTGATGAAGAGCTTAGTGCCTGCAACTCTAACCTTCGACTTGAAGGTTATAGTTATGTCAAGTAACTCATGTCTGTGACGGTATTTCCTCTGGTTCACACATTCAATGACCGGCTCCGCGTGTCGGATTAATACCGGAAAGAAAGCGTGTCAGCGGGTCACCGGATGCCGGGGCACACTCACGTCGTACACCTTAACCGGGTTTATGGGATCCGCCGGAACCTTGAGGAGCGCGGCGAGTACTTTGGCCTTAAGTTCCTTCTCCCCCGCATTGCCCCAGATGATGGTCTGGCCGTCCACGAGTTTGAGTTCCACCGCGTCCACTGACTGGGCGGACGCGTTGGACAGCTTGGCGAGCACATCCGCCGGCAGTGCACCCAGCACCTCTGCGGTGGCACGGAAGAGCTCTTTGCCGATGGTACCGGCGCCACCGTCAATTACCGGCAGCGGGACCGACACCGGATCTGCGGTAGCGGCCAGCTGAATGCCCTCCACGTCCACCAGCTGGTACTGCTTCCCCCGCTTGACCAGCGCCACCGGCACGCGTTCACGCACCGCCACAGCAAGGCCCGACGGCGGACGTGCCTCGACCGAGACGGACTTGACCTGGACCAGGGGCTCGAGGAGGCGCCCTACCTCCTCGTCCGTGATCTGTGGCAGGGGCTTGCCGTGCAGTGGTTCAAGCGCGGTCTGCACCTGCGCAGGAGTCAGCAGGCGCGTCCCGGAAACAGAGATCGTGTCCACCGCAAGGACCGGGGAGAAAATAGCGGCAGCCAGCAGCGCGGCAACCAGGGCAACCAGCGTGGCGGCCACCACCAGTACATTCCGCTTCCGCCGCTTGCCCTTGGGCTCGGGAAACGCCAGGACATTGCCGGCCGCGTTTATCGAGGCCGCGGAGGATCCCGCTGGTTTATCCTTGTTTCGGCCCGCGGACCTGGGTGCCTTCGCCTCTTTGGATGGCTGCGGACCCTGTTCAACCACCGGCCGCGAGGCGGAAATGACGTCGGAGCCGCTGTCCGTATCCCGGCCTGCGTCACCGGAGCCGGGGGTCCGGCCGGCCGGGTTCCCACCGGCAGGGCGCCTTCCGGCGGACGCATACGTGGGGCGGCGTGAACTAGGCACGAAGGGCCTCTACGATCTGCGGCCCGTAAGCCGTTACATCACCCGCGCCGGCTGTGAGGACGATGTCCCCGTCGCCGGCCGCGGCGGCGAGGGCCGGCACGGCCTCCGCGGCCTTGACCAGCCGCCCGCCGTCGTCGAGGTGGTCCGCGATGAGCTGGCTTGTGACCCCGGGAATTGGATCTTCACGGGCCGGGTAAATGTCCAGCACCCAGGCAGTATCGGCAAGGTTCAGTGCCTCCGCGAACTCACGGGCAAATTCCCGGGTCCGTGAGAACAGGTGCGGCTGGAAAAGCACGTGAACCCTGTGGTTCCCGGCCACCGAGCGGGCCGCGGCAAGGGCTGCCCTGACTTCGGTGGGATGGTGGGCGTAGTCGTCGAAGACCCGCACGCCCCGAGCCTGGCCCTTCAGCTCAAAGCGCCGTGAAGCCCCGGAGAACTGTGCCAGGGCGCCGGCAGCCTCGGCTGGCTGGACGCCCAGCTCAAGTGCCACGGCAAAGGCAGCCGCCGCGTTCAGCGCGTTGTGCCGGCCCGGCACCTGCAGGTCGAGCTGGAAGCGGCCGGACGGCGTGGACACCGCAACGTCTCCAGGACCGCCGTCGTGCAGCACAAGCTCCGCCTCAGCGCCCGTCCCGTAAAGGACCACGCGGGCGTTGCCGCGTGCGCGGGCCCGCTCTGCGAGGGCGAGTGCCCCGGGGTCATCGGCGCAGGCGATCAGCACGCCGTCGGCCGGCAGCAGGGCGGTGAAGCGGTCGAAGGATTCGTAGACGGCCTCGGCAGTGCCGTAGTAGTCCAGGTGGTCGGGTTCCACATTGGTGACAACGGCGATCCTGGGCCGATAGTTGAGGAAGGACCCGTCGGACTCGTCTGCCTCGGCAACAAAGATTGGGGATGTTCCGGACGCGGCATTGACGCCGAGGGCGGGCACGTTGGCGCCGATGGCAAAGGAGGGGTCCAGGCCCGCGCCCTGCAGCAGGACTGCGACCATCGACGTGGTGGTGGACTTGCCATGGGTCCCGGCCACGGTCACCACCACGTCCTCCCCCATGGTTGCCGCCAAGGCGACGGAGCGGTGCAGCACCGGCACCCCGGCTTCCCTGGCTGCCGTCACCTCGGGGTTGTCCGCCCTGATCGCCGAGCCCGCCACCACGGTCTGCGCGTCCGCCAGGTTGGCTGCGTCGTATCCGACGGCGATGCGCGCTCCGGCGGCAGCAAGGTCCGCCATCACGGGAAGGTCCTTGGCATCTGAACCGCTGACCGTTACGCCGCGGGCCACCATGATCCGGGCGACGGCAGACATGCCCACGCCGCCGACGCCGACGAAGTGGACCTTGCCCAGGGAGGCGAGGCTGGGGATGGTGTCGGAGCTCATGCGGATACCGCTTCCAGGACTAGACCGGCCATGCGCTGATCGGCGTTTCGGATACCAAGCCGGTACGAATTGGCGGCCATGGTAGCGAGGCGGGAAGGGTCCGTGACGAGGGGAACCAGTTCGCTGCCCACCCACTCCGGGGTGAAGTCGCGGTCCGCAACGAGCACGGCGCCGCCGGCGGCGACGAGACCAGCCGCGTTGAGCGCCTGTTCACCGTTGCCAATGGGCAGCGGCACCAGGACGGCCGGCACGCCGACAGCCGCGATCTCAGATACGGTGGCGGCGCCGGAACGGGCCAGCAGCACGTCCGCCGCGGCGTAGGCCAGCTCCATGCCGTCGATGTATTCCACCTGGCGGTAGCCTTCGGCAACCAGCGGCCTGCCGCCGTCGTCAAGAATGGACTTACCGCGGCCGGTGATGTGCAGGGTCTGGATGCCGGCGCCGGCCAGTTGCCCGAGTGCGGCAGCGATGGTTCGGTTGATGCTCTGCGCGCCCGATGATCCGCCGGTGACGATCAGGGTGGGTTTCGTCGCATCCAATCCGAGTGCCTCCCGCGCCGCAGTTCGCGCGGCGGCCCGGTCCAGTCGCGAGATTTCAGTGCGCATTGGCATGCCCACGTGCAGGGCGCCCTTCAGCGGGGTGTCGTCGAAGGCTACCGCCACGCGCTTGGTGAACATCGCGCCCACCCTGTTCGCCAGTCCGGGGCGGATGTTGGCTTCGTGGATCACGATCGGGATGCCACGTTTCCGTGCGGCAAGGTACAGGGGTGTGCACACGTAGCCGCCCACACCCACCAGGACGTCTGCGCCGGCCTTGTCCAGGATGGCCCCCGCCTGACGCACTGCGCCGCCGAGCCGTCCAGGGAGGCGAAGCAGATCCACGGAGGGCTTCCGCGGGAAGGGCACGCGGTCGATGGTGGCCAGCTCAACGCCGGCGGCGGGCACCAGGCGGGTTTCCATTCCTGCCGGTGTTCCGACGGCGAGGATGGCAGCGCCGGGAGCTGCCGTGCGGACGGCAGCTGCGATGGCCAGGAGAGGGCTGATGTGGCCGGCAGTTCCGCCGCCCGCCAGGACAATGGAAGGATTCAGGGACGTCATGAGGGGCTTAGGCACGCTTTCTTGCAGTCTTTTTCTTGGGTGCGGTGGCCTTTGACGGCTTCGACTTGAACTTCAGCATCCGTTTGGGCCGGATGGCCGGGGCCATCTGCTCCCGTGCCAGCGAGAGCACGACGCCGATGGCGCACAGCGACATCAGCAGGGCGGATCCGCCATAGGAAATGAACGGAAGCGGCACACCGATGACGGGCATCAGGCCTGTCACCACGGACATGTTCACGGTGGCCTGGCCGAGCAGCCACACCATGATGGTGCCGGCCAGGACACGGTGAAACATGCCCTCCTGCGCCACCACCACGCGGTAGATGGCTGCGCCGAGGATCGCGAAAAGGATGAGCACGACGACGGTGCCCACCAGGCCGAGTTCCTCGCCGATGATGGCGAAGATGAAGTCGTTGTGGGCTTCGGGAATCCAGCTGTACTTCTGCCGGCTTTGCCCCAGGCCCACGCCGAACCAGCCGCCGGACGCGAGGCCATAGAGGCCGTTGGTGGCCTGGTAGTTGGCATCGATGCCGTCGGCGCAGGACTGCCCGGTCCACCAGGATGTGATGCGGCACATGCGGTTTGAACTGGTGACAGCCATGACACCGGCCAGGACAGCTCCGAGCAGTCCGGCGATGCCGAAGAGATAGAGGGGTGCTCCGGCAAAGAAAAGTGCCGCGGCCGTAATCATCATGATGATCATGGCCGTCCCGAGGTCGTTTCCGACCAGGACCAGGCCAACGATGATGATGGCCATCGGGACAGCAGGAATAGCCACGTGCTGCCAGCGGCTGAGCAGCTTGCCCTTTATGGCCAGGACCGTGGCCATCCAAAGCGCGAGGGCGAGTTTCGACGCCTCCGACGGCTGGAAGGTGATACCGCCGAGGTCGATCCAGTTCTTGTTGCCGTTGACCTCGTCGCCCACCACCTGGACGAGGATCAGGAGTACCACTGCCGCGCCGATCGCCGGCCAGGCGAGCCGCTTGAGCCAGATGACGTTAATACGGGACAGAACAAACATGGTGAAGATGCCGATGGCGGCAAACATGCCCTGCTTCAACGCATCGCCGTAGGGCGACTTTCCGGCGGCAATGGATTCCACGCTGGAGGCTGAGAGCACCATCATGATGCCGATGGCGGTCAGTGCCAGCGTAGATCCCAGGATGAGGTAGTAGGTGGAACCGTTCCGGGAGGTTCCGGTTCCTTCCAGCGCAGACCAGAATTTGCGGTACACGGTCCGGAGCCTGGCGGCCGCAGTGGACGGGCGCTGAACAGCTGTTGCCGAGGAGCCGGGACGGGGCTTGTCGTCCTGCTGCCTAACTGGCTGCGGCCGGGTGGGCGTGCTGGCCATTGTTACTCCTCGCCGGTCTGGGCCTGCCCTTCCACCAGCTCGCGGACAGCTTCGATGAAAGTGTCACCACGGTGAGCGTAGGAAGAGAACTGATCCATGGAAGCAGCTGCCGGAGCCATCAGCACAGTGTCGCCCGATGCGGCGAGCTGCGCTGCTGACGCCACGGCCCAGGCCATCACCGTTTCACCGGGTACGGAAGAACCGGATTGGACGGCGCCGGCCGCCGCGGCAGTCTGCACCTCTTCAGTTTCACCCGCCGCCGGGATGATCACCGGGACATCCGGCGCGTGTCGCTGGAGGGCCTCAGTGAGGGCCGACGTATCGCTTCCAATGAGCACCACGGCCTTAAGCCGTTGCACGTGCTCCCGGACCAGCTCGTCGTAGGTGACTCCCTTGGAGAGACCGCCGGCAATCCAGATGACGTTGCTGAACGTAGCCAGTGAGGCGGCCGCGGCGTGCGGATTGGTGGCCTTGGAGTCGTTAACCCAGAGCACCCCGTTTTGGCGGGCTACGGGCTGGATGCGGTGGTCTCCCGGAACGTAGTCCTGGATGCCCTGCCGCACCGCCTTAGCCTCAACCCCGTAGGCGCGCACGAGTCCTGCGGCGGCGAGGGCGTTGGCTACCATGTGGCGAGGGGCAAAGGCGCCCAGGTCGCTCATGGAAGCGAGTTCCGCGGCGCTGTCCTTGCGTTCGGCGATGAACGCCCGGTCCACCAGCAGCCCCTCCACCACGCCGAGCATGCTGATCGCCGGGGTGACCGTGGTGAAACCGACGGCGCGGCAGCCCTCCACCACATTCGCATTCTCCACCATGCGTTCGGTTTCAATCTGCTCGGCGTTGTAGATGCAGGCTTTTTGCGTTTGTTCGTAGACCTTGGCCTTGTCCGCCAGGTAGGAATCGTAGGAACCGTGCCAGTCCACGTGGTCCTCGGCAACGTTCAGGCAGACACTGGCAACAGGTGAGAGGGACTGTGCCCAGTGGAGCTGGAAGCTGGAAAGCTCGACGGCGAAGACGTCGTATTCGACCGGATCACGGAGGGCATCCAGGATGGGTGTGCCCACGTTGCCGACGGCGATGGCCTTCAGCCCGGCGGCCCGAAGCATGGATTCGGTGAGGCCAACGGTGGTGGTCTTTCCGTTGGTTCCCGTGATGGCAAGCCAGTCCGCCGTCTTCCGGCCTTCACGCACGCGAACCCGCCAGGCGAGTTCGACGTCGCCCCACACCGGGATGTGCGCCCTTGCGGCAGCGGCCAGGAGGGCCTGGTCGGGCCGCCACCCGGGTGAGGTCACGATCAGCTCGGGCAGTTCGCCGTCAATCCGGGGAATCCGTGCTACTGCGTCCTCGCCGAGCAGGACATCCGCGGCGCCGACGATCCTGAGGGTTTCTGCGTGGGCCTTGGCCGTATCGCTCGTGGCCGCGTCCACCACCACCACCCGGGCACCGAGTTCGATGAGGGTGTCGGCCGCCGCGAATCCGGAGACGCCGATGCCGGTGACGGCGACGCGCAGCCCGGACCAGTCGGAATCCCAGCTGGTGAGGTTGTCGAGTCGGGGGGAAACGGTCACAGCAGCACAACCCATTCAGCGTAGAAAATGCCAAGCCCCACGGCGACGAAGAGCCCGCAGAGGATCCAGAACCGGACCACCACCGTCACTTCCGCCCAGCCCTGCAGCTCGAAGTGGTGCTGCAGCGGGGCCATCTTGAAGACGCGCTTACCACCGGTGGCTTTGAAGTAGCCCACCTGGATGATGACGGACAGGGTGATCAGGACGAACAGGCCGCCGATGATGCCCAGCAGCAATTCGGTCCGGGACAGGATGGCGAAACCTGCGATGGCGCCGCCAATGGCCAGCGACCCGGTGTCGCCCATAAAGATCTTGGCCGGCGAGGTGTTCCACCACAGGAAGCCAACCAGCGCGGCGCTCATGATGGCTGCCAGCAGGGCGAGATCCAGTGGATCGCGGACGGAATAACACCCGCTGCCGGCCTGGCGGGGTGAACCGCAGGCCTGGTTGCTCTGCCAGATTCCCATCAGCGTATACGCGCCGAAGACCATCACGGCCGCACCTGCGGCGAGGCCGTCGAGGCCGTCGGTCAGGTTCACCCCGTTGGTTGCGGCGGTGACAATCAGGTTGGACCAGATCACGAACAGGATGGCCCCGAGGACGGTTCCGCCAAAGGCAAGGTCCAGCCAGGGCAAATCACGGACCAGCGAAATTTTGGTGGAGGCCGGGGTGACCCCGGCGCGGTTGGGGAAGTTCAGGGCGAGCACCGCGAAGATAATGCCAACGGCTGCCTGCAGGATCAGCTTTGCCTTGGCGTCGAGGCCGAGGCTGCGCTGCCGGGAAATCTTGATGAAGTCGTCAAGGAATCCCACGAGGCCCATCCCTACCATGAGGAAGAGCAGGATGAGGGCCGAAGCGGAGGGGCCGGAAGAACCGGGGTTGACCATCAGCATGATCAAGTGGGTGAGGCCGTAACTCAGCAGTACCGCCGCCACCACCACTGTCCCGCCCATGGTGGGTGTGCCGCGTTTGGTGTGGTGCGAGGTGGGGCCGTCGTCCCTGATGAACTGGCCGTAGCCGCGGCGGACCAGCAGCCGGATGAAGAGCGGGGTTCCCACAAGGGCGAACAGGAGTGCCAGGCCGGCGCCTATCAAAAGTGCAATCACGGCAGAGTGCTCCTTTCATCGGCGGGTTGCGGGGTTTGTGGGGGTAATGCTATCCGATCGCCTAAATGGCGAAGCCCTACGCTGTTCGAGGATTTGAACAGCACCAAGTCACCTGGCTGGAGCTCGGCGTCCAGCAGTTCGTGAGCCTCTTCCACTGTTTCCGCGAAAAGGCACTCGTCGCCCCAGGACCCCTCCTGCACTGCCGACACGTAGAGGGCGCGGGCTTCCCGGCCTACTACCAGCAGTCTGGAAATATTGAGCCGGACCACCTGGGTGCCGACGGCGGTATGTTCCCTGATGGAGTCCTCGCCGAGTTCGAGCATTGCTCCCAGCACGGCCCAGGTGCGCCTGCCACGGCCGAGGTCCGCGAGCGTCCGCAGCGCGGCGCGCATGGATTCGGGGTTCGCGTTGTAGGCGTCGTTGATGATGGTGACGCCGTCCGGCCGCTCAGTGCGCTCCATGCGCCACCGGCTTGCGGCAGTTTGAAAGCTGAGGGAGGACGCTATGTCCTGTCCGGAAACGCCCGCAGCCCAGGCCGCGGCGGCGGCAGCCAGCAGGTTGCCCATATGGTGCGCGCCGATGAGGCGGCTGCTCACGTGCAGGCCGGTTTCGCCGCCCGGCAGCTGGAGATCGAATTCGGGATGGCCCGCGGCATTGGTGTCGGCGTTCAGTGCCTGCACGGCGGCGTCCCCGCGGCCTTCCGCTGAGAAACCAAGCACCGACGCCGAGGTGCGTGCGCGCATCGCGGCCACCCGTTCGTCGTCGAGGTTTACGACGGCCGTGCCCGTCGGGGCAAGGGCCTCTACCAGTTCCCCCTTGGCCCGGGCGATGTTCTCCACTCCCCCGAACTCTCCGGCGTGCGCGGTTCCGACCGCGAGCACCACGCCGATGTCGGGTTTAACCATCTCGGCAAGGTACTGGATGTGGCCGATTCCGGTGGCGCCCATCTCGATCACGAGGTAGCGCGTTTCTGTTCCGGCGCGGAAGACGGTGAGCGGAACGCCGATTTCGCCGTTGTAGGACCCCTGCGGGGCAACGGTGTTTCCCTGTGTGGCCAGGATGCCTGCGAGCAGGTCTTTGGTGGTGGTCTTTCCGGCCGAGCCGGTGATTCCCACTACCGTGAGTTCGCTGCCTTCCCGGGCTCGTGCTGCCCGGATCCTGCGCACGGCTTCGGCGGCCAGTGCGCCCATCGCGAGCACCGCATCCGGAACCAGCACCGAGGGGTAGGGGGTTCCGTCCGGCGCGGACACCGGACGCTCCACCAGGGCCAGGGTGGCGCCTGCTGTGAAGGCAGCCGCCACGTAGTCGTGGCCGTCGGCGTGCTCACCCGGCTTTGCAACGTAGAGCGAACCGGGAGTGGAGTCGCGTGAGTCCGTGACCACCGAAAGGGGCGTGATCCCGGGATCGGCGTCCAGGCGCCCGTTAGTGATTTCGGCGATCTCCGCCGCAGTAAATGCAATCATCTCGGTCTAGGACTCTATCCGGTCGTCTTGGAGAACGTTGAATCCCCTGGCTGTCAAGGCGCTGCGCAGTTCCACCCTGTCGTCCAGGGCAAGGTTGACGCCTTTGACCTCCTGCCACACTTCATGGCCCCGGCCGGCCACGAGGACGGTGTCCTCCGGCCGGGCCAGCTCCACGGCACGGCGGATTGCTTCGGCGCGGGGGAAGACCTCCAGGACTTCACATGCGAGGGAGTCCTTTTCTTTCGCTTCCCGGGCTCCGGCCAGGACGTCGGCGCGGATGGCAGCCGGGTCCTCATCGTGGGGGTCGTCATCGCTGATGATGACGGTATCGGCGAGCCGGGCTGCAATGGCACCCATTGCGGGGCGTTTTCCCTGGTCGCGCTGGCCGGTGGCACCAAAAACGACAATGAGGCGGGACCCAGGTTGCGGGGACCGCACCGCCTCGAGGGCCCGGGCCAGTGCATCGGTATTGTGGGCGAAATCCACGATCGCTGCGGGCTCGTCGGAAACCAACTGCATACGTCCGGGCACCGCTACAGTGAAGGGGTCGTGCTCGTCCAGTGCTGCCTGCAGCGTGGCGGCATCCACGCCTGCCGCCAGGACCATCACTGCCGCCAGCGCGGCGTTTGCAACGTTAAAGCTGCCGGGGAGTCCGGTGTGCACGGTGAGCTTGGCCCCGTCAGGGCCACTGAGTGTGAACTCCGTGCCGAGCCCGCGCGCGGCAGTCCCCGTGACAGTCCAGTCGGCAGTGGTTCCGGCGGACGTGGCGAGGGTGGTGACCGGCACCGGAGCGGCGCCGGCAAGACGGCGCCCCCACTCGTCGTCGACCGTTACTACCGCCGCACGGGCGCGGCCTGGGGTAAAAAGCTCCGCCTTGGTGGCGAAATAATCGTCCATGGTGAGGTGCAGGTCCAGGTGATCCTGGGTCAGGTTGGTGAAGCCCACGACATCGAACAGCACTCCGTCCACCCGCTGGAAGGAGATGGCGTGGGACGAGACCTCCATGGCGGCAGCCGCCAGGCCCCTTTCCCGCATGAGTGCCAGCAGCGCGTGCACGTCGGTGGATTCGGGGGTGGTGAGGAGACTCGGGATGGGATCCCCGCCGGCGTGGATCTCGATGGTGCCGATCAGCCCGGTTTTCCGGCCCAGGGCCCGCAGAAGCGAGTTGATGAAATAGGTGGTGGTGGTCTTTCCGTTGGTGCCTGTCACGCCAAACAGCTGCGGCTGGCCGCCGCCCGGCTGGCTCTGATAGATCAGAGCGGACAATGGCCCCACCACGTTGCGGGGTGAGTCCACGATGATCACGGGTACCGGAACATCGTTGGACAGTGCAAGCAGCCTGGCGCCGGCATCGTCCGTGAGGACGGCGACGGCTCCCGCTTCGACGGCCTGCCGAACGAAATCGGCACCATGGCGGGCGGCGCCGGGAAGGGCGACGTAAAGGTCCCCCGGCTCCACGGCACGCGAGTTCAAGGAAATTCCAGTGACTTCCACCCCGGCCACCGGACCGGGGACCGCCACATCGATGGCGTCGCCGATGCGTGCCAGCCGGACCGCTTCAACAGTTGACGGGCGGAAACGGCCCTGGCCCGCAGGTCCCTCCGGGACGGCGCGGCTATCGGACGGATTGAGGTCAGACAAGGAATCTCCGATGGTGCTAGTGGATCGAGTCCGGCATGGATGAACCGGTGGTGCTGCTGGTGCGGCCGGCTGTTGCCGGGATGCTACTTGGCGAACTGGGGCAGCCGGGCCGGTTCGCCCGTGGACGGCTGGACGTTGTAGGTCCGCAGTGCCTGGCTCATGACCAACCGGAAGACCGGCCCGTTGGTAATGCCATAGATGCTGCCCTTCGGCCGCTGGAGTACCACCTCCACAATAAACCGCGGATCATCCATTGGTGCCATACCCACCATGGAGGCGGTATAGCCGCAGAACCCGGATGTGCCGTCGTCGCACGGTGATTCAGAGGTGCCAGTCTTTGCGCCCACACGGTAGCCGTCGATGGCCGCGTCCTTGATCTGCCCTTCGGTGACGGCGCTTTCCAGGATGTCCTGGACCTGCTGCGCCGTCCCGTCCGACACGATCTGCCGCGGCGGTGCGGCGGGCACCTTTTCCTCGGTCCCATCCGGGGAAACGTAGGCATCAATAAGCCGGGGCTGCAGCATCACGCCGTTGTTGGCGATGGACTGGAACGCCCGCACGGTCTGCAGGGTGGACTGGGACACACCCTGCCCGAACAGCACGGTGTACTCCTGGCGCCCGTCCCACTGCTGCCAGGGCGTGAGGATCCCGGACGCCGTTGCCGGCAGCCCGATATCCGGCGCCTCGCCGATGCCGAATCTCTTGAGCCACTCGTACCGTTGCTCCTTGCTGAGCCGCTGGCCAGCCATGACGGTCCCGGTGTTCATCGAATAGCCCAGGATGCCCGCCAGGGTCCGCTCCTCGGTTCCGTGGGCAAATGAGTCGCTGAAGGTCTGCCCGTCCACCGTGTAGGTGGGGCCGAGGGTGAACGAATCGAGGGGCCTGGCCTTGCCCTCTTCGATGAGGGCCGCTGCGGTCATCATTTTTTGAACCGAGCCGGGCTCGTATGCCGCCGTGACCGCGCGGACGCCGCGGTCCTCGGGGGCCACCTGGCCGGGGTCGTTGGGATCGGGAGAGTCGGTGTCGGCCATGGCCACCAGATCGCCGGTCTTGGCGTCCATCACAATGATGACACCCCACTCGGCGCCGAGTTTGTCCGACTGGCTCTGGATAGCCTGCTGGGCAAAATACTGCAGGTCCGAGTTGAGGGTGAGCTTGACGTCTTTGCCGTCCTGAGGCGATGTCAGCTCATCCACGCCTACGGGGATGCGCAGACCGTCTGCGCCGATTTCGAAAAGGCGTTCGCCGTCCGCTCCCTTCAGCAGTCCGTCCTGGGTCTGCTCTATGCCGGCCTGGCCGGTAGTGCCGTCGGCAAGGAACCCGACGATCCCGCCGGCCACGGAACCATTGGGATAGACCCGCTTGCTGACGCCCTCAGTAACGATGCCTGGGATCTGGAGCTTGGAGATGCGGTCCTCAATGTCCGGCTTCACGTCCTTGGCCACAATGTAGTAAGGCTGTTGGCCCGTTACGGCCTCCCGGAGGGCGTCCTTCTCCATGCCGAGGGCGGCGGCCAGCTCTGTGAGGCCCTGGTCCCGGCTGACGTCCACCAGCTTCTCTTTGCCATCCACCGTCTCCAGCCGCTTAAAGGTTTCGGTTTTAGTGTTCACCCGCTGGTCCACCACCACGTTGTAGCGGATCACGCTGTTGGCCAGCACCGTTCCGCGGGAGTCAAGGATGCTGCCCCTCTCGGCGGGCAGGACGGTCCGCTTCATCCGGCTGTTTAGCGCGGCTTCTGCCATTCCTCCAACGTCCAGCCCCTGGACCAGGAAGAGTTTGCCGCCCACCACCAGCAGGAGCGTCAGCATCATGCCAAGGCCAAGGCGGAGGCGCTTTTTGGCGTTGGGTACCTTGCCGCTTGTTGCTCTGCCGGTCCTCTGCGCCACCGTGATATTCCTTGCTGCTCGACCTTGTTGCCTGTCCGACCTGCCTCTTACTGTCCGGGGACCTTCTGCTCTGGTGCGGGTACCGATCCGCCGTGGAGCTCCACGGGCGGTACAGCCGGAGCGGATGACGGCGGGGTACGGGTTGTTGTTGCGTCAGGGGCCGGTTTGGTCTTTGCGGCCGCGGGGGCTGCTGCCGGGGCCTCCTCGACGGGTTTGCGGGCTTCCAGCGGATCCCGTTTGCTCGGTGGCGGAACCACGGTGAGCTGGCCGGCGACAGCAGGCGCCGGAATGACGGCTCCGGCTGCGCCGTCCTTGGCAGCCGGGGTTGCCTTGCCTGTAACGGAAAGGGTGGACAGGTCAATCTGGCCCTTAACGGTGGAAGGCACCATCCCCAGCTTCGTCGCCTGTGCCGCGAGGTTTTGGGGTGCTTCAAAGTTCTGGACCTGCTGGGTGAGGTCCTGGTTCTGTTTCGTCAGCGTGCTCTGCCTGGCACGGAGTTCCACCAACTGGTACTGCGCCGTGGAAACCGAGATGTTCAGGACGAGAACGGCGATCAGGGCCACGGCAAGCATGGCAAAGCACAGCACCACGAAGGGGGCGCGGCGCTTGCGGGGAAGGGTCCGGACTACGGACAGCGGAGTGCGGCTCCGGCGCGGCCCGGCCGGCGAACCCGCAGGAAGCTGCTTGGCCGCCGAACCGGAAACGACGGGAAAGTTCTTCACGGCAGCGGTGCTCATTGAGCTCTCCTGGTTCGGATACGTTCCACAGCACGAAGCCTTGCTGAGGCAGCGCGGGGATTTTCGGCGATTTCGACGGCGGTTGGCACCTCGGTGCCTTTGGTCAGGGTCTTCAGTTCGGGTTTATGCTCTTCCAGCTCAACCGGAAAGCCGAGTGGGGCGGAGGATTTGGAACGGGCCTGGAAAACTGCCTTGACGATCTTGTCCTCCAGCGAGTGATAGGACATGACCACAATGCGGCCGCCCAGTGCTGTGGCCTTCACGGCTGCCGGAACGGCGCGTTCCAGTACGTCGAGCTCCTCATTGACCTCGATCCGCAGGGCCTGGAATGTCCTCTTGGCGGGGTGGCCGCCCGACTTGGCCGCTCCCGCCGGAACGACGGCCCGGATCTGCTCCACCAGCTCGCCCGTGGTGCTGAAGGGCTTGATGGCCCGGGAGGCGACGATCCTGTTCGCGATGCGTCCGGCGAACTTCTCCTCGCCCCACTTCCGGATGATCCGGACGAGTTCCTCTTCGCTGTAGTTGTTGACGACGTCGGCGGCAGTCTGCCCGCGGCTGGTGTCCATCCGCATGTCCAGCGGCGCGTCGAAGGAATACGCGAAGCCCCGTTCGCGCTCATCCAACTGGAGCGAGGAAACGCCCAGGTCCATGAGAATTCCGTGGACTTCGGGCACGCCCAGGTCAGCGATGACTTCTTCGATTTCGTCATAGACGGCGTGGACCAGATCTGTCCGCGCCTCAAAGGGCGCCAGCCGCTCGCCTGCCAGAGCAAGGGCTTCTTCATCCCGATCGATGCCGATCAGGTGGAGGTCCGGAAACCGCTGCAGCATTGTTTCGGAGTGGCCGCCCATCCCAAGCGTGGCATCGATGGCCACCGGGGTTTCGCCGCGGCTCCTGGCAGCTTCGAATCCGGGCGTCAACAAATTGATGCACCGGTCCCGCAGGACCGGCACATGGCGTTCAGACGTGGGCTTCGGTTGATCATTCATGCCTCGTCCTCTCTCGCCGTCGCTGTCACCTGGAATGGTTCTTGGCCCAGATCCCCATCCGCGCCTATCGTCCTGCCCGCCTGGCTCCGGGGAAGTGAGCCAGGTTGGCCAGCCGACGGGCCGGCTGGAGATCTCAGCCAAGAAAAATGCCCGCTGTCCTGTTCCGGTCAGAGAATGCCCGGAATGGGATCATCGGTTTCAGAGAAGGCGGTCTCCTTCTCCGCGAGGTACTCATTCCAAGCCTGGGCGTCCCAGATCTCGGCGCGGGTCCCGGCGCCGATGACGGCCAGTTCCCTCCCGAGCCCTGCGTACTCCCGGAGCGCCGGCGGAATAGTCACGCGCCCCTGCTTGTCAGGTACCTCGTCAGAGGCCCCAGAGAGAAAAACGCGGATGTAGTCCCGCGCCTGTTTTGAGGAGATTGGGGCCTCCCGCATTTGCTCGTGAACCCGGGCAAATTCCTTCTCGCTGAAGACGTAGATGCAACGTTCCTGGCCCCTTGTGAGGACCAGTCCGCTGGCAAGTTCCTCCCGGAACTTAGCGGGGAGAATGATCCGCCCCTTTTCATCCAGACGTGGCGAATGCGTGCCCAGAAACACTGGCCCACCGCCTGTCCGATGTCAGGAACTGCACATCCCCTATGTTGCAACCACCCTCTTATGTCCTCCACATTACTCCACTTTCCACCACAGTCAACGTGAACGGCGCGAGGAACGGCGCGATTTTTGGGAAAACGGGCCCTAAAAGACGCGGAAATGCGCTGCTGGTGGGAAGTGGAGGACTTTCGCTCCGCATAGGCCCCGCGGAGGGGCGAAGCGCCGCCCCAGGGATCGAAGGGTCGGTGCTACCGGGTGCTGGAGGCGGGTTAAACGCGAAAAGACCCGCCGAAGCAGGTCTTTTGGGCGCACTCCCCGATTCAGGGGGAGCAAAGTGGTGTGCCGTGGGCGTCCGGATCAGCGGACGCCGGAAAGGCTAGGGCTCGCCCCTGCGCCTCTCATCCCAGCGTTCCTCGAGGCTGCTCATGAAGGAGCTCCGCTGCTTGCCGGCTTTGCCCGTACCGGGCTTGGTTCCCTTCGCTGCCGACGAACTGCTCCGCATCGTGGCGAAGTAGACGCCGCCGCCCATCACAATGAAGCCCAGGACACCTACGAAGATATTCTGGAGGGTGACGCCCACCAGTAAGAGGAAGATGCCGGCCAGCGCACCAAGGACGCCGATCACGACGTGCCTCGTCGACCACGAACGCCCGGGGTCCGACCCCATGGAATTCGCGAACTTTGGATCATCCTCGTGAAGCTGCTTCTCCAGCTGCTCCAGCAGCTTCTGTTCGTGCTCCGACAGCGGCATCACGACCTCCTTTGTAGGCCAACGTCCGGGCTGGTCCCAGCCAGTACTTCTGCTCGGATAACGTCTGGTATGCCCTGGTGGTTCCCGTACCCGCCTGCTGTGGCGATAAACGGCAACGCCGGCATACGAATCCGGAGCGGAAGCATGTCCAAGAGAGCCCGGTAGTAAGTCCAGTCACTCAAAAACTTCGTATCTATAAGGATAGTTTGTTCACGGCCGTTCTGAAAGACGGCAATGACTTTCCCGGCGCTCTCCTCGCCGCTTATCTGCCGGGTTTATCCGGCCCCGCTCCCTGGTTCCAGGAGCCGGGCAGGGAGAACCGACTTACCGCCAAATTTGCGGGCTACCTGGTCCACAGCCTGCTCTGCGGCGCGCCAGTTGTCATCCCTCCGGTCGATGCTCAGCTGAAGCGAGGTGCGCGCGGTTTCTTCGAGCTGCTCCGCACGCACACCTACCAGCCGGACGGTCATCGGCCTGTCCACGGAGTCCAGGAGCTGTAACGCCACTGCATAGATGAGCTGCGCACTGTCCACAGGCGTTTGGACGGTCCGGCTGCGCGTGATGGTTGAGAAATCCGCGAACCGCAGCTTCAGGGCGATGGTCCGGGACACCATGCCCGAACTCCGCAGCCGCTCTGCGGTGCGATGCGAAAGCCGTAGCAGCTCCCGGTGGAGGAGGGCGTCGTCGGCGGTATCCACGGCGAAGGTTTCTTCAGCCCCGATGCTCTTCTCAAGACGGACTGGTGTCACGGGACGCGGGTCTATTCCCCACGCGAGCTGGTGTACGTGGACTCCTGTGGCGCCGAGCATCTTCTTGAGGGAGGAGGCCGGTGTGGCGGCCAGGTCCGCTACCGTTTTAATGCCCATCCTCGCCAGGACATCGGTGGTTTTCGCGCCCACGCCCCAGAGGGCCCCGACGGGCAGGCTGTGGAGGTAGGGAACGGTTTCATCCGGCGTAATCAGGAGCAGGCCGTCAGGTTTGCAGCGGGTGGAGGCAATTTTTGCCACAAACTTTGTTTCAGCAATCCCCACGGACGCGGTGATGCCCAGTTCCGTGGCTACCCTGCTCCGGATCAGCTCACCGATGGCCCGCGGCGGGCCCAGCCGGCGTATAGCGCCACTCACATCCAGGAATGCTTCATCAACGCTGAGCGGCTCCACCAGTTCCGTGACAGATTCGAAGATTGCCATCAGCTGGGCGGATACCTCGTAGTACACCTTGTGCCGCGGCTCGATGATTACTGCCTGGGGGCACATGCGCATAGCCACCGCCATGGGCATGGCCGACTTGACGCCGAACGCCCTGGCTTCGTACGACGCCGACAGGACCACCGAGCGCTCTGCCGGATAGCCAACGATGACGGGCCTGCCCCTGAGTTCGGGCCTCGTGCGGAGTTCCACGGTAACGAAGAAGGCGTCCATGTCCACGTGCATGATGCAGTTGCGCCTGCGGCGCCGGAGGCCTGCTCCGGCCGGCTCGTTCGTCCCAACAGGTGCCACGGCTGCAATCCTATCGCTTTGTACTGACTAAACTGGAGGCTGAATCCGGCATCTACACCAGGAGGAATGTCCCTGTGACGGTCATTGGAAACCTTAAGCCAGCAGCCCTGGCCGCTTGCGCTGCCGGGGCAGCACTGGCCCTCGCTGCCTGCACCCCAACGCCCTCAGGAACACCGGATCCCACCGTCTCCGCCTCTGCGGCGGAAACTGTCCAGTCCACCATGACGGCCTCGGCCAGTCCCTCCGCCTCGCCCAACACCTCCGCAACGGTAGGTGCCTTCGTCGAAGGTTTCCCCAAGCAGCTCCTGCCGCTCATGCCGGGTGCGAGCGTGGTCTCCAGCAGCTTCGATAAGGCGTCGACGCCGGCCACCGCTGCCTTGGTTGCCACCATTACCTCGCCCCCTGCGGCCGTCCTGGATTTCTACACCAAGAAACTGGAGGCGCGCGGGTTCAAGGCAGTCCCCGGTGAGGCCGTGGGGAAGGTCGCATCGAAGGACTTCGTCCGGGGAGACAACGAGACGGTCAATCTTTCCGCCGTGGAAGCGCCCGGCGTCGTCACCTTTACCATCGGCGCCAACGTGGCAGCTGAGTCAGCCAAGTGACGGCGGCTGAGCAGCTAAGGAATGAACAGGCCGCCTTCGTTGCGGCAGTGGCCGGCGAACTGACTGACTTCCTCACGTCCAGGCAGTCCATCATGTCCGCCATCTCTCCGGACATCGAACCCATCATGGGTTCCATCTCCAATCTGGTGACCGGCGGAAAGCGCCTCCGTGCGCTCATGTGCTATTGGGGATGGCGTGGCGCCGGCGGTGACCCGTCCGCGCAGCAGGTAGTGACAGCCGGAGCGGCGTTGGAATTGTTCCAGGCTGCCGCGTTGATCCACGATGACATCATCGACCGCTCGGACACCCGGCGTGGCGGACCCAGCGTCCACCGCCGCTTCAGCCAGCTGCATGGCACCCGCGGCTGGGCACTGGACAGCGAGCGGTTCGGGCAGGCCGCCGCAATCCTCGCCGGGGACCTCTGCCTCTCGTTCAGCGAAGAAGCCTTCACGGATATCGGCGAGCGGGCTGCTGCGGGCAGCCGGGCACGGCTGATCTTCAACCTTATGCGCGCAGAGGTGATGGCCGGGCAGTACCTGGACATCCTGGAGGAAGTGGCCGGTCCTGTACGGGACCGGGCAGGCGCCGTCAGCAGGGCGCAGTCGATCATCAGGTTCAAGTCAGCCAAGTATTCAACGGAGCACCCGCTGGCGCTGGGCGGAGCACTCGCCGGCGCTTCGAACGAACTGCTCCGCGGCTACTCGGCCTTCGCATTGCCCCTTGGCGAGGCCTTCCAGCTTCGTGACGACGTGCTGGGGGTCTTCGGGGATCCGCTCACTACGGGCAAGCCTGCCGGGGACGACCTCCGCGAAGGCAAGCGGACCGTACTGGTGGCGCTGGCCCTGGACCAGGCGTCCGAGGCCGAATCCGCCTTCATCGACGCCAGGCTGGGCAGCCCCGGCCTTGCCGATGGGGACATTCTTGAAATCCGCCGGATTATCGAAGAATCGGGAGCTTTGCAGGCCACCGAAGTCCTCATCAACGAATTCGGCGCGGCAGCATTCGATGCCCTCGAAGCACTTCCCCTGGACGAACTGCCAAAAACCGCGTTGCGGAGGTTGGCTGAAGCCACCGTCAGCCGCGCCTCCTGAATCGGTCGGCTTCAGTTCGACAGCTACCAGGCCAGAGTCTGCGCCCTGCGCCTGATCTCTGTTTTGCGGCCCTCGCGCAGGGCGTCGATAGGACGTCCGCGCAGTGATTCGTCAGGCGTGAAAAGCCAGATGATGAGGTCCTCGTCTGAGTAGCCTGCGTCAGCGAGTACAACTATGGTGCCTTTGAGGCTGTCCACCACCTGGCCGTCCTGAATGAATTCAGCCGGGACCGAACGGATGTTCCGCTCTCCCACCCGCAAAGCCGCCAAAGCATGCTCATCAAGCAGGCTATGGACTTTGGTGATGGAAACATTCAACAAATTGGCGACGTCCGGCAAGGGCAACCATTCGCCCACGAGGTTTTCAAGATTACTCACGGATCAAGGTTGCCACGGTGCCTGCCGTTGCGCCTAGTCGGCACATTATCGGGGCGCCCCTGAGCCGCGGACACTCCGCCAATTGCTGGTTGCGGGAAATGCGCAATTTCTTGTGCTAGCGACGAATTCGTGAGAGATTCACATGGATCACATTCGTAACACGAATAACACGAGTAACAGTAGTATCGGAATAACAGCGGCATCCCCGCCCGCGCCCGCAGTTGAGAAGAGGATTCTTTCCATGACGATGTCCCGCTCGCCCAAGCAGCCCCCCAAACCGAGTCTGCCCATGATCGCTGCCACGACGGCAGCGCTGCCAGCGGTCGTATTGTCATCCTTGGCCCTCGCCCAGCCCGCCGCGGCCCAACCGCTCGCCCGCGCCGTCCCGGCCACCCTCGCCGCCGCCATGAAAGCACAGGCGGCACAGGCGACGGCAGCCGTCATCCCGGCGTCGTCCGTCTCCACGGCCATCCCCGCAGCATTCAAGCCGGCACGGCCGGCGGCTCCGGCCGTGTACACAATCGCCCGGGGCGACACAATCAGTGCCGTTGCAGGCAGGTTCGGACTGAACACCAGCAACGTCCTGAAGCTCAACAACCTGCGGGCGAACACCGTCATTTACCCCGGGCAGAAAATTAAGCTTTCCGGTTCCCCCGCCGCGGCGCCCGCTTCGGGGTCTGCTCCCGCCGCGCCCTCCGCTGCCGGTGCCACCTACACCGTCAAGCCGGGCGACACGCTCGGGGCCATTGCCTCTAAGCACAGGGTGAGCCTGGCGAACGTCCTCTCCTGGAACAACCTCAACATGCGTTCCATCATTTACCCGGGGCAGAAGATCAAAGTCGGCGGCGGTTCCGCTTCCGCCCCGGCTGCCCCCGCTCCTGTCGCGCCCCTGGCGAACTCCTCGGCCGCCGCCCCGGCATCCGGCTCGTACACCATCAAGGCCGGTGACACACTTTCCGGCATTGCCTCGCGCCACGGTGTCAAGCTTGCGGATCTCCTCTCGGCCAACCGAATGAACCTGGGCACGGTGATCTACCCGGGCTACAAGCTGGCCCTTCCCAGCGCCGGCCAGCGGGCCCCGCAGCCCGCAGCGTCTGTCACGCCGCTGGTCCCCAGTTCCTTTCTTGGCTTCCGCTACCCGGCAGCAGTGGTGAGCTCGGCGAACAAGAACAAGGCACTCCTGAACGCTTCGCCGGTCCCTTCGCGCGAGCAGATGCGCCGAATCGTGGCGGACACGGCACGGGCGATGGGCGTGCAACCTTCGCTTGCCCTTGCCTTCGCGCACCAGGAGTCCGGCTTCGACCAGCGCGCGGTATCCCCCGCGAATGCCATCGGAACCATGCAGGTCATTCCCAGTTCCGGCCAGTGGGCATCGGATCTGGTGGGTCGGAAGCTGAACCTCCTGGACCCGTACGACAATGCAACTGCCGGCGTGGCGATCATCCGCCAGCTCCTCGCCACCAGCAAGGACAGGGATTCGGCCATCGCCGGCTACTACCAGGGCCAGTACTCAGTGAGCAAGTACGGCATGTACGACGACACCAAGTCCTACGTCGCGGCCATCAAGGCACACCAGAAGAACTTCGGCTAGCACCGGCCCCTGCTTCCGCAATGCGGGGGCTGGCAGGAGAAGTCGGCACGGGTCCGGACCGGTAAGGGTTCGGACCCGTTTCATTGCTGGATTACGATCGTAGGGTGCAGGAACACGTGGCAGACCCTCTGGTAGGAACCCTGGTGGACAACCGGTACGCCGTGAAATCCAGGCTGGCGCGCGGCGGGATGTCCACCGTCTACGTGGCCACCGACCAGCGGCTGGAACGGGATGTTGCCCTGAAGGTGCTGCATCCCCACCTCTCTGCGGATGAGAGCTTCCTCGGCAGGCTGGGCCGGGAGGCGAAAGCTGCAGCCAGGCTGTCCCATCCCCACGTGGTGGGAGTACTGGATCAGGGCACCGATGCCCACACCGCGTATCTGGTCATGGAATACATCAAAGGCCACACGCTGCGGGACGTCATCAAAGCCAAGGGTGCGCTTCCGCCCAGGCTTGCCTTGGCGCTGATTGATCCGGTGGTGGAAGGCCTGGGCGCCGCACACGCGGCCGGTTTCATCCACCGGGACGTGAAACCGGAAAACGTCCTGATCGCCGAAGATGGCAGGATTAAGATCGGCGACTTCGGACTGGCGCGCGCGGTCACCACCTCCACCAGCACCGGAGCGCTGCTCGGGACCGTTGCCTACCTCTCCCCCGAACTGGTCCTCGGTAAATCTGCTGACGCCCGCAGCGACGTGTACTCCGTGGGAATCGTGCTTTACGAGATGCTGACCGGCCAACAGCCGTTCACGGGTGAAGTTCCCATCCAGGTGGCATACCAGCACGTCAACGGGACAGTGGGCCCGCCCTCGGCCCTGGTGCCTGGCCTGGCAGCCGAGGTGGACGAGCTGGTGCAGTGGTGTACCGCCAACGATCCGGAGAACCGCCCCATCGACGGGAACGCGCTGCTCCAGGAACTGCGCCACATCAGGACCAACCTCAGCGACCGCGAACTGGACCTGCAGCCGCCCGCAGCCGTGGAACCCGGCGGCCAGGACCCCGCCGGAAACCCGAGCCACACCGAGGTGATAGCCCGTACGAACAATCCGACAAGCGTTATGCCCTTTGGCCGGCCGGCGGCACCCCCGCGCCACCCGCAGCAGCCACAGCCACAGCAGCCACAGGTTGATCAGGGCCCCGGCGAGGAGGCCCACCCTCCGGCTTCCGGTCTTCGGTACAAGCTCACTCCCCCCGGCTCGGATGATGACGCACGGTGGGCTGCGGCGGCGCCCGCGACCCTAAGCAAGCGGGCCCAGCGCAAAGCCGACAAGGAGAACGAGAAAGCCCGGGCACGCGCTGCCGCCACGCCGGCACGCAACCTGCGCGAGGGCAGCCCACGCCGCCGAGGGGTCCTGTGGGTGGTAATCCTGCTCATCGCCGCCTTGCTGGCAACGGGGGCCGGCTGGTTTTTCGGCATGGGACCCGGCTCGGCCGCAGCCATCCCTGCCGTGGCGAACAAAACAGTGGCGCAGGCGCAGGAACTGCTCAGCCAGGCAGGGTTCCGGTCAACTACCAGGGACGTTTTCGACGACGACGTGCCGAGCGGGCTGGTGGTGGGCACCGAACCCCCGGCCGGCTCGGAGATCCGGAAGTTCCAGCCTGTCTCGGTGTTTGTTTCGAAGGGCCCGCAACTCTTCCCGCTGCCCGGACTGACCGGGGGCACCCTGGAGGAAGCCAAGATCGGGCTGAACCGCGCGGAAATGGCCTTGGGGACGGTCACAGAGAGATTTGATGAAGCTGCAGCGGCGGGCGTTGTCCTGTCGCAGGATCCTGCCGCCGGTACCCCTGCCCGGCACGGGACACCCGTCAACCTGGTGATATCGAAGGGGCCCGAGCCGATCCCGGTGCCCAATGTGGTGGGCCAGGAAGAGGATGATGCCAAGGACGCCATCGAGGCGGCCGGCCTGCAGGCGGACGTAGCGAGCGAAGAGGTGTTCGACCGGAACATCCCGGAGGGCGCTGTTGTCAGCCAGACTCCGGCCAACGGCACCCTCACCCGTGGCGGCACGGTGACCCTGACCATCTCGAAGGGGCCCAGGATGGTGGAGGTGCCCAGCTACATCGGCAAGCAGGCGGCGGAGGCGAAGCGGGCCCTCGAAGGCCTGGGTTTCCAGGTGCGGGTAAACAACATCCTTGGCGGCTTCTTCGGCACAGTCCGGGACCAGGACCCCGTGGATACTGAAGTACCAGAAGGATCAGTCATCACACTGACCGTGGTGTAGGCGGGCCAGGCCCGCCTACACCACGCACCCCGCCCCTGCCGGGTGCCGGGGTGCCGGCAGGCATCAGTGCTTGGCGAGTGCCCCTGCCACCAGGAAGGCCATTTCGAGGGACTGCATGTGGTTGAGCCGGGGGTCGCAGACAGACTCGTAACGGTCCAGGAAGGCTTCCTGGTCGATCGGGTCGGCGCCACCGAGGCACTCCGCGACGTCGTCGCCGGTCATTTCCACGTGCAGGCCGCCGGGGACTGTCCCCAAGGCGTGGTGCACCTCGAAGAAGCCGCGCACTTCATCAATGACGTCGTCGAAGTTGCGGGTCTTGTACCCGTTCGGGGACGTCACGGTGTTCCCGTGCATGGGATCGGTGACCCAGAGCACCTGCGCGCCTGAGGCCGTGACCTTCTCGACGACGGCGGGCAGCTTCTCGCGGATGTTGCCGGCACCCATGCGGGTGATGAAGGTCAGCCGGCCGGGCTCCCGCTCCGGGTCCAGCTTGTCGATCAGGCGGAGGGCGTCATCACCAGTGGTGGACGGGCCCAGCTTAACGCCGATGGGGTTGCGCACCCGGGACAGGAAGTCAACGTGTGCGTGGTCCAACTCACGGGTCCGTTCTCCGATCCAGAGGAAGTGCGCGGAGGTGTCGTACGGGAATCCGGTGCGGGAGTCGATACGGGTGAGTGCACGCTCGTAGTCCAGGAGGAGGGCCTCGTGGCTGGCGAAGAACTCAACGCGCTTGAGCGCCTCGAAGTCCGCGCCGCAGGAATCCATGAACTTGATGGCACGGTCAATGTCCCGCGCCAGGGATTCGTAGCGCGCGTGGGCCGGGTTTTCGGTGAAGCCCTTGTTCCACTGGTGCACCGAGCGCAGGTCCGCGAAACCGCCCTGGGTGAAGGCGCGGATGAGGTTCAGCGTCGAGGCGGACGTGTGGTAGGCGCGGAGCATGCGTGCTGCGTCGTGGCCGCGCGATTCCGGCGTGAAGTCGTAGCCGTTAACAATGTCGCCGCGGTACGCCGGAAGAGTGACGCCGTCGCGGGTTTCATCGTTGGACGAGCGGGGCTTGGCGAACTGGCCGGCCATACGGCCCATCTTGATGACGGGCATCGCGGCGCCGTAGGTCAGGACCACCGCCATCTGGAGGATGGTCTTGACGCGTGCGCTGATCTTGTCCGCCGTGGCGGCTTCGAAGGTTTCGGCGCAGTCGCCGCCCTGAAGCAGGAATGCCTTGCCCTGGGCAGCAGCTGCCAGCCGCTCGCGGAGGACGTCCACCTCGCCGGCGAACACCAGCGGAGGAAGGACGGAGAGTTCCTTGACCGAGGCATCGAACACGTCCCTGTCCTGCCAGCTGGGCTGCTGGGAGATGGGCATGTCCCGCCAGTCATCGAGCCCGGGATAATTGGCCGCTCCGCTCTGGGCGGTGCTGGACAGCGAAAAGGCAGGTTTTGCAGATAGCTCAGTCACCTTCTAAGCCTAACGGTCCCGCAGGTGCCCGGAACACCGCGGCGTCACGCATTCCGGGCACGGCGTCACAGACAGCCGCCAGGCCGCCAACGGCCTCGAATGTCTGCCGCGCCTCAGCCGACACGGCTCAGGCGGTGGCGGCAGCCCCGCCGTCGTCCTGCTTTTTTCCGGGGTTGGCAGCCTGGTGCCCGGCACGGGCGTTTGGGACACCTGCCTCAGCATCCGGGCCACCGGTGCTGCCGTCGGTCGGCGCCGGTGTGGCAGCGGGTTCTGCGGCTGCGGCCGGGTCCACAGGCTTGCCCGCCAGCCTGAGCTTCACCACTGCCGCGTACTCATCCACGTATTCCTGGCCGGAGAGACGCATCAGCTCGAACATGATCTCGTCCGTGACCTGCCTCTGGACCAGCCGGTCCTCGGCCTGGTCGTGGTACCTGCTGAAGTCCAGTGGTTCCCCAAAAATCATGCCGATCCGGCGAATGTTGGGCAGGCGCTTGCCGATGGGCTGTACCTTGTCCGTGCCGATCATTGCCACGGGAACAACAGGTACACCGGCCTTGAGCGCCAGCCTGGCCACCCCGACTTTGCCTCGATAGAGGCGGGAATCCTGGCTGCGCGTCCCCTCCGGGTAGATGCCGAGCAGCCCGCCATGCGAGAGGACATCCATTCCGGCACTCAGCGATGCCTCCGAGGCAGCGCCACCGGACCGGTCCATGGGGAGCTGGTTGGTGAGGCGGAAGAACATGGCCGTCAGCCTCCCCTTGATCCCGGTGCCGGTAAAGTACTCCGACTTGGCCAGGAATACCACCGGACGGCGGACCATCAACGGCATAAAAATAGAGTCGGAAAACGAGAGGTGGTTGGAGGCGATAATCGCCGCACCGTCGGCCGGGATGTTGTCCAGGCCCTTCACCCAGGGGCGGAAAAGCAGCTTCAGCACCGGACCCAGAAAGATCCTTTTCATCACCCAATAAAACACGTGCAAAACCTCTCCGGAAGGCAGCCTCCAAGCCCCGCATCGGGCCTGGCCAGCAGTTCAATGCAACCCTACTCTAGTGAGATTTGCCCGGAACAGTGACACGATGGTGTCATGAGCGAAAGCAGCATCCCGTCCCGTCCTGCCGCTTTCAGCTATCCGGGCCATGGTGCCAATGCCCGGATTGGAGTGGCAATCTGCCACGGTTTCACCGGCAGCCCGCTGAGCGTGTTGCCGTGGGCGGAACACCTCGCTTCCCAGGGGTACGCAGTTACGGTGCCGCTGCTGCCCGGGCACGGGACGGATTGGCGCGAGCTCGCCCGGACACGCTGGAGCGATTGGTACGGCAGCTTCGAAACCGCCTACCTTGAGCTTTCGGAGCGGACTGAAACGTGCTTCGTCGCGGGGCTGTCCATGGGCGGAGCCATCGCGCTGCTGACTGCCTCCAGGCACCAGGTGGCGGGCGTCTCGGTGGTCAACCCCGGCCTCAGTTTTTACGACCGCCGGGTACGCGTCATCGGCGTGCTGAAGTACTTTCAGAAGACCACCCTCCCCATCCAGGAGGAGCAGCCCACGGCGGTTGTCACTGAAGACGGCGACTATTCCCGCACTCCCCTCGCGGCCGTCCACGAACTGAAGAAGCTGTTCGGAGCCGCCACCCGGGGCCTGCCCCTCGTCACGGCTCCCGTGCAAGTGTTCAAGTCCCGCACGGACGCAGTAGTCCCGCCCACCTCGCTTGCGGTTCTAAGAAAACGCCTCGGCAAGCACCTCGCGGAGGTTGTCAGCCTTGCCAGCAGCGGCCATGTGGCTACGCTGGACGTGGATGCGCCGGAAATCTTTGCCAGGTCCGGAGCCTTTTTCTACGCCAACGCCCGCCAGAACACTTCAGTGGAGACCCCATGACCTCCAGCCCGGACCACAGCCCCTACAGCAGTCCATACAACGGTGAGGGGCCCCGGATCGGGGTGGTCCTCTCGCACGGGTTCACCGGAAGCCCCCACGGCCTGCGCACCTGGGCTCAGGCCTTTGCCGCTGCGGGTTTTGCTGTCCGCATGCCCCTGTTGCCGGGCCACGGCACCAGCTGGCAGGAGCTTGCCCGGACCACGTGGCAGCAGTGGCATGGGGCGCTTGACGACGCCTACCTTGAACTCGACGCCGAAAGCGACTATGTCTTTTCAGCCGGCCTCAGCATGGGTGGAGCGCTGGCGCTGCGCATCGCCGCCACGCGTCCGGTGGCAGGAGTGGTGCTCGTGAACCCTGGGCTGATGATCGATGACCCCCGCGCGCCGCTCGCCGGAATCCTGAAGCTGGTCATGAAAAGCACGCCGGCCATCGCCAACGACATCCTCAAGGAAGGTATGGATGAGGGTGCCTATAACCGTACCCCGGTAGCTGCCGCCCACGAACTCAACAAGATGTTCAAGGACACCGTCAGGATCCTGCCCAGGGTCACCGCTCCCGTGCAGGTCTACCGTTCCACCGTTGACCATGTGGTGTCCGATTCCAGCATTGTGGCCCTGCGCCGCGGCCTCACGCACGCTCCCCTGGAGCTGGTCAGGTTGGAAAACAGTTACCACGTGGCCACTCTGGACAACGACGCCGAACAAATCTTTGCGGGTTCGGTGGACTTTATCCGCGGCGTGGTTTCCGCTGCCGGCCCTGCGTCCGCTTCAGCTGCACTGTCCGGCCAGGAGGCTTCCCATGAACAGGCCTGACGCCGGTTCGCCGGACCAGGGAGCCAACCACGACGACGCCGTTTGGCTTGATCTCGTGGCCCGCCTAAAATCAGACTCCCCTGCAGGGCCCGCGGGTACCGGTACCGCCGACGGCCCGCAGGCGCCAGAAGGCACCCCCGCTGCCGCTGGCAGGTCCGCCACGTTCCGGGACTTCGATCCCCTGGGACTGGCCGGGGCTGCCCCCACCGAGCTGTCCGCCGCCGAGCGGCAGGACTCAGCCTCAGGTGGCACTGCCGGGAACGGCAACGCGGCCGCCGGGCCGCGCGATTATGACGTGGACGGGGACGACGGCGACTTCATTCCCGAGGAACCGCCGAGCCTCGCCGGAACCGACCCGTTGACCATGCTGGCCTGGCTGGCAGCAGTGGGCGGCCCCATAGCCCTGTTGCTGTCGGCCATGTTCTGGCGCTCGGCGCCATTGCCCGCTGTGGTGGGCATCGTGGCCGTGTTTGTGCTGGGGACGGTCTACCTGATCATGCAGCTTCCGAAGGAAAAAGACGAGAACGACGACGGAGCACGCGTTTAGCGCCTGCCCTCAGTCAGTACATCAGGCGCGTACCCTGCTGCTCACCCGGGAGAGGTCCGCCGCCCCGATCAGCCCGGCGTTCGGACCCAGGGCCGCCAACTGAATGCCGGCCGCAGGCCGGAACCCGCGGCCGGTGAGGTTCCGGGAAAATGCCTTGCGGGCAGGCTCCACCAGGAGGTCCCCCGCGGAACAGAGGCCGCCGCCGATAACGAACAAGCCGGGATCCAGCGCGGCCGCCAGGTTGGCCAAGCCCAAACCCAGCCATTCACCTACTTCATCAATAAGTTCACGGGAAGCGGCGTCACCTGCCAGGGCCAGGTCAGTGACGATTGCGCCCGTGATGATATCGGTGTTGCCGCCCACGGCTGCCAGCAGGTCCTGGGCCACCGGGGAGTTTGCCCGCGCCAGGATCCGGGCTTCACGCCCCAGGGCATTACCGGACGCATACTGCTCCCAGCACCCCCGGTTGCCGCACTCGCACCGGTGCCCGCCGGGCATGATGATCTGGTGGCCGAACTCGCCGGCTACGCCAAACCTGCCGCGCTCAACCCGCCCGTCCATCACCATGGCCCCGCCGATTCCCGTGCCCAGGGTGATGCACACCATCCGGTCCTCACCCTGCCCGGCACCAAAGCGCCATTCGGCCCAGGCAGCGGCGTCGGCGTCGTTCGCGAGCAGGACGGGACGGCGCAAGAGGTGCTGCAAATTTTCCCGGAGCGGTTCGTTCCGCCAGGCTAGATGCGGGCTAAAGAGTACCGTGCCGCCGTCGAGGTCCATCCACCCAGCGGCGCCGATCCCCACCGACCAAATCCGGTGCCCCCGGCCGAGCTCCTCCACGAGTTCCACGATGACCTGTTCAACTGCCCGCGGGTCCGTACCCGGCGTGGAGCGGCGCGCCTCATTGAGGATCCTGCCTTCGGCGTCTACGACGCCGGCCGCCACCTTGGTGCCCCCGATGTCGATGCCGATGGCCAGGCCCTTGCGCCCGAGGCGCAGGTGTTCCCGGAAGCCTTCGCCGTGACGCAACCTGGTCCGGCCGGTGGTCGGGCGCCGCCGCCAGGGAGTTGGTCGTCGCAAGGGGCCGGTCTGTTCGCCGGGGGGCGGTGCATACATAGTCAACCATTCTAGGCGGGCGGTTCGGGCGGAAAAGGAGGGCGCCCCCGCATGTCCGGCCCGCCACCATTGACGGCTAAGTTACTGGTCAGTAGTTTTAGATACTGCACGGCCCGGTATAGGCGTACTAGTCTTTAGGCATACCCTGCGCGGGTCTTCGGATATCAAAGGAGCTATAGTGCGCGAATTCAGTGTTCCGCCTCTTGTTGTTGTCCCACCGGAAACCAACATCACTGATCTGGTATTGCGGCAGGCTGCAAAGCCCAGCAACCCGGCACTGTTTTCGCGGCTCGACTCCGCCGGTGCCTGGCGTGACATTTCAGCTACGGACTTCCTGGCCGACGTCTCGGTCCTGGCCAAGGGACTCATGGCAAGCGGCGTGGCTGCGGGCGACCGCGTAGGCATTATGTCCCGCACGCGCTACGAATGGGCCCTGGTGGACTTTGCCATCTGGTTTGCGGGAGCAGTATCGGTTCCGATTTACGAGACCTCCTCCCCCTCCCAGGTGGCATGGAACCTCGGCGACTCGGGGGCGGTGGCAGCCTTCGGCGAGGCAGCGCACCATGAGGACGTAATCCGCCAGGCGGTGAATGCTGAGGGCCTCACGGCGCTCCAGAACGTGTGGCAGCTGGAAGGCCAGGGCCTGGAGGCCCTCCGTGAAGCTGGCCGCGGGGTCAGCGACGCAGACCTTGAGGCGCGGCGCGCGACCGCCAACCTGGACGATGTCGCCACCATCATCTACACCTCCGGCACCACGGGCCGCCCCAAGGGCTGCGAACTCACGCACGGAAACTTCGTTGAACTCTCGGACAACGCTCTCGCGATCATCGGCGAGATCGTCCACGAGAACGCCAAGACCATCATGTTCCTGCCGCTGGCCCACGTTTTCGCACGCTTCATCTCCGTCCTGGCCATGGCTGCCGGAACCACCGTGGCCCATACCCCGGACATCAAGAACCTGCTCGCGGACCTGCAGAGCTACGAGCCCACGTTCATCCTTGCCGTGCCCCGCGTCTTCGAAAAGGTCTACAACTCGGCGCTGACCAAGGCAGAGGACGGCGGCAAGGGCGCAATCTTCCACAAGGCGGCGGACACCGCAATTGCCTTCTCAAAGGCGCGCCAGAACGGGCGGGTGGGCATTGGCCTCAAGCTCCGCCACGCCCTCTTCGACAAGCTGGTGTACAGCAAGCTGCGGGCTGCCATGGGCGGCCAAGTTGCGCACGCGGTCTCCGGAGGGGGCCCGCTTGGTGAACGCCTGGGCCACTTCTTCCAGGGCATCGGCCTGCAGGTCCTGGAAGGCTACGGCCTGACCGAAACCACGGCCCCTATCTCCGTCAACACTCCGTCGCTGATCAAGATCGGATCTGTCGGCAAGCCGCTGCCGGGGAACGCCGTCAGAATCGCCGAGGACGGTGAAATCCTCGCCAAGGGCGTCTGCGTGATGCACGGTTACTACAAGCGGGAGGACCTTACCTCGGAGACGTTCGCCGACGGGTGGTTCCGCACCGGCGACATCGGCCGCCTCGACGAAGACGGCTTCCTGTGGATCACCGGCCGCAAGAAGGAAATCATCGTGACCGCCGGCGGCAAGAACGTCATCCCGGCCCTCCTTGAGGATCAGATCCGCGCCGACGCCCTGGTCTCCCAGGTGCTGGTGGTCGGCGACAACAGGCCCTTCATCGGGGCCCTTGTCACCCTGGACCAGGAGGCCCTGCCGGGCTGGCTGCAGCGCCACAACCTCCCGGCCGGCACGTCCCTCGAGGATGCGGCCAACAACTCGGTAGTCAAGGCAGCAGTCCAGGACCTGATTACCGCAGCGAACGCCTCTGTCTCGCAGGCCGAAGCCATTAAGTCCTTCCGGATCGTCCCTGCTGACTTCACCGAGGCATCAGGGCACCTGACCCCCTCCATGAAAGTAAAACGGGCGCAGGTGATGAAGGACTTCGAGGCCGTCATCGAAGAGATGTACGCGTCACCGCGCGCCTGACCCGAGTAAGAGGCGCAGAGAAAACGAGAGGGCCCTCCTGACGGGGGACCCTCTCGTTGTATTACTCAACAAGTGGCTTATTACTCAACCACCAGCAGCAGGTCGCCGCCCTGGACCTGCTCCACCGAGGAGATGGCGAGCCGGGAAACCTTGCCTGCTACCGGCGTCGTGATGGACGCTTCCATCTTCATTGCTTCGATGGTGGCCACGGTGTCTCCCGCGTTCACGGTGTCGCCGGGCTTGACGGTCACGGTGACGGCACCGGCGAACGGGGCTGCCACGTGGCCGGGCTGGGCGGGGTCGGCCTTCTCGGCAGCCTTGACGTTGCTGACCACGGAACGGTCGCGGACCACCACCGGCCGGGACTGGCCGTTGAGGGTGCACATAACCGTGCGCATACCCTTTTCGTCAGGCTCGGACACCGCTTCGAGGGACGCGATCAACCGCACGCCCTTCTCCAACTGGATCTCGTGTTCCTGGCCGCGCTGGAGTCCGTAAAGGTAATCCCGGGTGTCCAGGACCGAGATGTTGCCGTAGGTCTCCACGCTCTTCAGGTAGTCCTTGGTGGGTCCGTCGAAGAGCAGCCGGTTCAGCGTGTGCTGGCGGGTCTTGGAGTCGGACTTCAAGGCGGCGCTGTCTTCGGCGCTGAGCTCCACGTCGCGGACCTTCACGCTGCGGCCCTGGAGGGCCTTGGTGCGGAAGGGCTCGGGCCAGCCTCCCGGAGGGTCACCGAGCTCGCCGGACAGGAATCCGATAACCGAATCCGGGATGTCGTAATTCTGGGGGTTCTCGTTGAAGTCCGCCGGATCGGCGTTCAGGCCCACGAGGTGCAGGGCGAGGTCGCCCACCACCTTGGAGGACGGGGTGACCTTGACCAGGTGGCCCAGGATGCGGTCAGCGGCGGTGTACATGTCCTCGATCGCCTCAAAGCGCTCCCCCAGTCCCAGGGCCATGGCCTGCTGCCGGAGGTTCGAGAGCTGCCCGCCGGGGATCTCATGCTGGTACACGCGCCCGGTGGGGCCCGGAAGTCCGGACTCGAACGGCGCGTAGACGCGGCGGACCGCCTCCCAGTACGGCTCCAGCGAGCTGACGGCGGCCAGGCTGAGGCCGGTATCCCGCGGGGTGTGTGCCAGTGCCGCCACCAGGGCTGAGGCCGACGGCTGGCTGGTAGTACCAGCCAGCGAAGCGGAGGCAACGTCCACTGCGTCCACACCTGCGTCCACGGCGGCCAGCAGGGTGGCCAGCTGGCCGCCTGCGGTGTCATGGGTGTGCAGGTGCACCGGCAGGTCGAAGCGTTCCCGCAGGGCGGAGACGAGTTTGGCCGCAGCGGCTGGACGGAGGAGGCCCGCCATGTCCTTAATTGCAAGGATGTGGGCTCCGGCGTCCACGATTCTCTGTGCCAGCTCCAGGTAGTAGTCCAGCGTGTAGAGCTTCTCTTCGGGGTCCAGCATGTCCCCGGTGTAGCAGAGGGCCACTTCGGCGACGGCGGTGCCTGTGGCCCGGACAGCGCGGATGGCGGGTGCCATCTGGCTGACGTCGTTCAAAGCATCGAAGATGCGGAAGATGTCAATGCCGGTTGCCGCGGCCTCGTTGACGAACGCTTCGGTGACCTCTTCAGGGTAGGGCGTGTAGCCAACGGTGTTGCGGCCGCGGAGGAGCATCTGGATACAGACATTCGGAAGCGCCTGGCGAAGGGCGGCCAGCCTCTCCCAAGGGTCTTCGCCCAGGAACCGCAGGGCGACGTCATACGTGGCACCGCCCCAGGCCTCAACCGAAAGGAGCTCCGGCATCAGGGCGGTAACCGCGGGGCCGGCCGCCACGAGGTCGCGGGTACGGACGCGGGTGGCCAGAAGGGACTGGTGGGCGTCCCGGAACGTGGTGTCCGTGACGGCCACTGGATTCTGTTCACGAAGGGCCTTGGCGAAGCCCTCGGGTCCCAGCTCCAGGAGCCTCTGCCGTGAGCCGGGCGCTGCCTGCTTGTCCTTGACGGACGGCAGCTTGCTTGCAGGATTCGAGTGCACGGTCAGCTCGCCGTTCGGCTTGTTGACAGTGACTTCAGCCAGCCAGGTGAGGAGCTTGGTTCCGCGGTCGGCGGAGACCCGCGCCTTGAGAAGCTGGGGGCGCTCGTCGATGAAGTTCGTGGCGACATCGCCCGCGATGAAGTCGGCGTCGTCGAGCACCGCCTGGAGGAAGGAGATGTTGGTGGAGACACCTCGGATACGGAACTCCGCCAGGGCGCGGCGGGCACGGGCGACGGCGGCCGGGTAATCCCGGCCACGGCACGTGAGCTTAACCAGCATCGAGTCAAAGTGGGGGCTGATCTCGGCACCGGAGTAAACAGTGCCGCCGTCGAGCCGTACGCCCGCGCCGCCGGCAGAGCGGTAGCCGGTGATCTTTCCGACGTCGGGGCGGAAGCCGTTCGCCGGGTCCTCCGTGGTGATGCGGCTCTGTAGTGCAGCGCCGCGCAGCCTTACGGTGTCCTGGGAAAGGCCGAGGTCAGCCAGGGTTTCGCCGGCGGCAATCCGCATTTGGGCCTGCACAAGGTCGACGTCGGTAACTTCCTCCGTGACCGTGTGCTCCACCTGAATGCGCGGGTTCATTTCGATGAAGACGTGCTGGCCGGCGCGCTCACCCACGGTATCAACCAGGAACTCCACGGTTCCGGCATTGACGTAGTTCAGGGCCTTGGCAAACTTGACGGCATCGCGGTAAAGGGCCTGCCGGATGCCTTCGTCCAGGTTGGGGGCCGGGGCGATCTCAATGACTTTCTGGTGGCGGCGCTGGATGGAGCAGTCACGCTCGAAAAGATGCATGACGTTGCCCTCGGCGTCGGCCAGGATCTGCACTTCGATGTGCCGCGGCCGCAGTACGGCCTGCTCCAGGAACATAGTGGGGTCACCGAAGGCAGCGTCGGCCTCACGCATGGCAGACTGCAGGGCGTCCGGCAGTGCCTCGCGGGTGTCCACCCGGCGCATGCCGCGTCCACCGCCGCCGGCTACGGCTTTGGCAAAAATGGGGAAGCCGATCTCATCGGCAGCCGCAATAAGTTCGTCCAGGTCTTTGGAGGGCTGGCTGGACTTCAGGACCGGTACGCCGGCGTCGCGGGCAGCCTTCAGCGCCGCCACCTTATTGCCTGCCAGTTCCAGCACCTCGGCCGGCGGACCAACAAAGGTAATGCCGGCAGCCTTGGCCGCGCGCGCCAGATCGGGGTTCTCCGAGAGGAAACCGTATCCGGGGTAGATAGCGTCCGCACCGGACTCCTTGGCTACCCGCACTACTTCGGCAACGTCCAGGTAGGCCCGGACGGGGTGGCCCTCTTCGCCGATCAGGTAGGCCTCGTCCGCTTTCTGGCGGTGAATTGAGTTCCTGTCCTCATTGGGGAATACGGCAACGGTCTTAGCGCCCAGCTCGTAGCCGGCGCGGAAGGCCCTGATCGCGATTTCGCCGCGGTTGGCCACCAGAACTTTAGAAAACATACTTCTCCTGCATCATCGCGGGTGGATCGGTGAGTGGTCACAGTGTCTAGGACCCGGAAGGGCAAACACAAATCTTTGTGGCAACCATCACAGATTTCCCCGTCATGTCCCGGACCCTTCTGCCGGGCCGGGCGGAAACCGCCCTGGCAGCAAAGTCGGTGCCATGCCGACGCCTGTTAAAGCAGGATTCGCCGACGCATCCACATATGATGAGTAGGGCGGCAGGACCGTCCGGCTTCGGCACTGCCGAAGCAAACATTACTCCGAACACGGCATCCGGCGTTAGGTTTTGGTCTCTCAGTGCAAGTAGTCAGCATCAGCAGCCTCAAGGGTGGAGTCGGCAAGACTTCAGTCACCACAGGATTGGCGTCTGCAGCCCTTGCCGCGGGAATCCGCACGCTGGTGGTGGACCTGGATCCCCACGCAGACGCGACCACCGCCCTGGGCGTGCACCCCGGCGACCAGCTGGATATCGGAAGGATGCTCAAGAGCCCCCGCCGCGCCAAGCTCCCGGAGAACGTCGTGGGGAGCAGCTGGACGGCCCAGGCCCGCTCCAACGGCTCGGGTCCAGCGGTCCTGGATGTCGCCGTCGGCTCTGCCTACACGGGCATCTATGACCGTCCGGACCTCAGCCGCCGCGACCTGCGGCGGCTGTCCTCGGTGCTGGCCACCGCGGAGAACTACGAGCTGGTCCTGATCGACTGCCCGCCATCCCTCAACGGCCTGACCCGAATGGCGTGGTCCGCGAGTGACAAGGTTGCCCTTGTTGCCGAGCCGGGGCTGTTCTCCGTTGCGGGAACCGAGCGGACCATGAGGGCCATCCAGCTCTTCCGCCAGGAGTTCGCGCCCAACCTTTCACCCGCCGGCATCGTCGCCAACCGGGTGCGGTCCGGGTCCTCAGAGCACAGCTACCGGCTGGCCGAGATGGAGTCCATGTTCGGCGAGCTCCTCCTGAGCCCGCGAATCCCTGAGCAGGCAAACTGGCAGCAGATCCAGGGCGCCGCCCACCCGGTGCACCACTGGCCCGGCGAATCCGCCAAAGCGGCCGCCGCACTGTTCGATGACCTGCTGGCCAACCTGATGGCGGTAGGAAGCGGTTTGCGCAGCCGGGCACGCTAGGGAAGCAATATCACCAACAGAGGCCGCTCTCCAAGGGGAGAGCGGCCTCTGCTGTTCATAAAAGGCTGTGGCGGAAACGTCAGCTGATCTTGCGGGCTGCCCGCCGTTTGCTCAGTTCGTCGTCCGGAAAGGACTGCTCAGCCGCATGTTCACTCGGAAGCGACGCCAGGCTGCCTTCCACCTCTCGCCAGACGCGGCCGACGGCGATGCCGAAGACACCCTGGCCGCCCTGGACCAGGTCAATGACTTCGTCCGCGGATGTGCACTCGTAGACGCTGGCGCCGTCGCTCATCAGTGTGATCTGGGCCAGGTCCTCCACACCGCGTTCACGCAGGTGTTCTACCGCGGTGCGGATCTGCTGCAGGGATACGCCGGTATCCAGCAGCCGCTTGACGACTTTGAGGACGAGGATGTCTCGGAAGCCGTACAGCCGCTGGGATCCCGACCCGGCGGCGCCGCGAACAGCAGGTTCCACAAGTCCGGTGCGTGCCCAGTAATCCAGCTGGCGGTACGTTATGCCGGCTGCCTTGCACGCGGTGGGACCCCGGTATCCGGCGTCTTCGTCCAGGACAGGGAGGTCTTCGGTGAACAGGAGGCCCTGGGCACCGCTTGCGGGCACAGCAACACCAGCCGTGGGCTGTTTCAGCCCTCCTGCTTCGCCTTTGGGACTCACCTGGATCCTCCTTGTCATAAGCTCCGCGGGAAGAACTGCAGCAGTCTCAACAGGAATGAAGATCATGCCTGTAATTTCCGCGGGGCGCACCTTCCAGTGTGACTTGCGCGGCTGCCGTAAGCAATGGGAACTCGATACTTAGACGTTAGGCCCGCACAGACCCAAGGTCAAAGACGTTGGGCCCTTAGAAGAGGCGTGTCGAAACTTTCATCCTCGACTTTAACCTTAACGTGACCTTAGCCGTCGAAATCCTCGGGTTCCACGTCGTCCAGGAACTCCCGGAACCGGCGCATCTCACGCTCTTCATCGACGGTGGGACCGGGCTCCGTGTCCTCGCCCTCGTCGTGTTCCGTGATCCGGACGCCGGCTTCGTCCATTACGGAATCGGCGCACCAGATCCGGCACTTGGCACGGAGGGCGACGGCGAGGGCATCGGAAGCACGCGAACTGACAGTGGTGCCGTTTTCGAACTGGAGCTGGCCGTAGAAAATGTTGTCCTCCACGGCCACGATGTTCACGCTGACCACGGAGTGGCCCAACGACTCGACCACATCCACCAGGAGGTCGTGCGTCATGGGCCTGGGCGGAACCACTCCCTGCTGCGCAAGGGCGATGGCGCTGGCCTCAGGCGTGCCGATCCAGATGGGCACGTGGCGTTCCCCGTGCATCTCCCGCAGGAGGACCAGCGGCTGGTTGGAAGGCAGTTCGATCCGAACGCCTACGATCTCGACTTCAATCATCAGATGTCCATGCGTGAGATGTGGTCCTGCACCAGAGCACGGTGCAGGGCGAGGCAGAGGTCACTGATTTCGCGGGCAGCCTCCGCCGCCCGTGCCTGGGAGGCGGCGTCCTTGCGCGAAGCAAGCGGCGCCACGGCGCGTTCAACCAAGCCGAATTCCCTTTCGGCAGCTGCCTGAAAGGGGCGGAGGTGCCGGGGCTCGAGCCCGTGGCTTTCCAGCTGTACGCAGGCCCGGGCCACCTGGAGGGCGTGCTCGTCGAACCGTCCGTTTGAGTGGCTGATGAGGCCGAAGCTCAGAAGGGCCTGGAGCAAGGGAACGCTGGCGCCGGACTCCGTGCGGAGCTGCTCTTCGGTGAGCTTACGCCCCCGATTCTGCAGTTCCACGGCCAGCTCAGCGGAAACGATGCGCGGGGACACCACGACGCCGGGCGGCAGGTTCTCGGGGCGTTCTCCCCTGTCGATGGCGTCAAGGTAGTCCTTGATGACCTTCAGGGGAAGGTACTGGTCGCGCTGCAGAGCCAAAACAAAGCGCAGCCGCTCCACGTCGCCGTCGGAATACTGCCGGTAGCCCGCTGGAGTGCGGCGGGGATTAATCAGGCCCTTTTCCTCGAGGAACCTGATTTTTGACGCTGTCATGCCAGGGAAGTCGCCGCTGAGCTGAGCGAGGACTTCGCCGATGTTCAGGACCTGCGGTCCCCGGCGTTCCGGTTGTGCCATTGCCACAGGCAGCGGTCCCCGGATCAGGCGCGGCCTGCAGCGCTGGCAGGGCTCAGGTAGAAGGTGAGGCGGAACTTGCCGATCTGGACTTCGCTGCCGGACTTGAGCTCCACGCTGTCCACACGGTCGTGGTTCACGTAGGTGCCGTTGAGGCTGTTCTTGTCCACCACCTCGAAGCTCCGCGCAGTGCGCCGGAATTCGACGTGCCGGCGGGAAACCGTGACGTCGTCCAGGAAGATGTCGGCATCGGGGTGACGGCCCGCGGTGGTGACATCCGAGTCGAGCAGGAAGCGGGCACCGGCGTTGGGGCCACTGTGCGCAACCAGGAGCGCGGAGCCCGCCGGCAATGCCTCGACGGAGCTGCGCTCGTCGGACGAGAGTTTTGGTGCAATCGTAGGCTCATCGCGCACCGGGGTGAGATGGATCGAGGTGGTCTCCGACGCCCTGGCCGCACCATTGCCGTATTCCCCATCGGCAGGGTTGTTTGTGTGGCCAGCCATGGATTCCTCCTCTTCTGCTGCAGCTCTCACGCCTGCAAGTAACATTTGCCGTCCAGGCCTGCCTCGCAGGTCCTGCACCGGCTCCGATCCGGCCGCTGACATGCGAAGACGTATTGTCTGCACAGCTGGCCGGACCGGATTCACCGGTTAGCTTTTAGCCTACCTGTTGTTCGTACTCGGATGCACTGAGCAACGACTCAACGGCGTCCGCTTCGGCGAGTTTGACTTCAATGAGCCAGCCGTCTCCGTAGGGATCGGTGTTGATCAGCGCAGAATCCGTGTCAAGGGAATCATTGCGGGCCACTACCTCTCCGGTGACCGGCGCGTAGATGTCACTGACGCTCTTGGTGGATTCAACTTCACCAACAACTTCGTTCGCCGTAATCCTGGTGCCCACTTCCGGCATCTGGGCGTAGACGACATCGCCCAGTGCGTCCTGGGCGAAGTCGGTGATGCCCACCCGCACCACCCCGTCGGCATTGGGAGCAGAAACCCATTCATGTTCGGCGGTGTAGGACAGGTCTTCGGGAATGTTGCTCATCAGGGGCCTTTCAAGGGGGTCGAACACCAATGTCAACGGGGCCAAAAGGGCCGCCGCTGAAAGTATAGGCACAACTGCCGGGGCGTTCGCCGGGGATTCTGACAAGATGGGACCCATGAGCGTATCCACCCTTCCGGGACGCCGGGAAGCCGCAGGGTAAGCAATGCCCGAACTTCCCGAGGTGGCCGGCCTGGCTGAATTTCTTGACGAGCATCTGCAGGGAACCTCGGTGACCAGAGTGCAGATCGTTTCCTTCGCTGTCCTCAAGACTGCCGATCCGCCCTACAACGCCTTGGAAGGCAGGACGGTGACCGGCGTGCGGCGCTTCGGCAAGTTCGTCAGCATCGACACCGGAGGAATTTCGCTGGTGTTCCATCTGGCAAGGGCGGGCTGGGTGCGCTTCACGGACTCCCCCACCGACGCCCAACTGCGGATGGGCAAGGGCCACATCGCGGCGCGCTTTGCTTTCACCGGCTCGGACGGGCCGCGCGGCATCGACCTTACGGAGGCCGGTACCAAGAAGAGCCTGGCCGTCTACGTGGTGCGGGATCCCCAGGACGTGCCGGGCATCGCTACGCTCGGGCCGGATCCGTTCACCGAGGCGTTCGACGCCGACATGCTGGCCGAAATTCTCGCTGGCAGTTCCCAGCAGATCAAGGGTCTCCTAAGAAGGCAGAGCGTGATTGCGGGCATAGGCAATGCGTACAGTGACGAGATCCTGCACGCCGCCCGGATCTCCCCCTTCGCCACCGCCAAATCCCTGGACCGCGAAACAGTGCAGGTCCTTTACGATTCCATCCACGGCGTCCTGGGTACGGCACTGGCCGAGGCCAGCGGCAAGCCGCCCAAGGACCTGAAGGACGTCAAGCGCAGCCACATGCGGGTCCATGCCCGGACCGGCGAGCCGTGCCCCGTGTGCGGAGACACCGTCCGGGAAGTCTCCTTTGCCGATACTGCGCTGCAGTACTGCCCCACCTGCCAGACGAAGGGGAAGATTCTTGCCGACCGCAGGACGTCGAAGTTCCTGAAGTAGGTGGCGCCATCCATGGGACCGCGGTGCGGCGTAACAAAAGCCTGGGTCTTCCCAGCCCCGAATCACCTCACTATGAAGGTTGCCACGTCCCCCAACGACCATAACGAGTGGACGGAAACTGATTTCACGAGGGTCCGGAAAACGGCGCTCACTGCCTCACGTTCAGTCCCCGAGCCGGGCCGTTCGCGTGTACTCAAGTGACCCGGCCAGATGGACCGGAAGACAAGAAAAAGGCCGGAGCCACGCGTTTCCGCGTGGCTCCGGCCTTCATGGTCGGGCTGACAGGATTTGAACCTGCGACCCCTTGACCCCCAGTCAAGTGCGCTACCAAGCTGCGCTACAGCCCGTTAGTTCCGCCGTTCTCCGCTGTGCTTCACCCGCAGGCTAACCTGTAGATTTCCACCAGCAGTCCGGCCGAACCACCTAGAAGAGCTTACACGATTCCGAAGGGTGCCTGTGACACTTTCCGGGTTTCGAAGCCCTCGTGTGTCGGAATTAACGCTTCTTGCCGCGCTTTTCCCGGACACGCATGTTGACCTCGATGGGGGTGCCCTCAAAGCCAAAGGTTTCCCGCAGCCGGCGGGTGATGAAGCGCCGGTATCCGGGGTCCAAAAATCCAGTGGTGAACAGCACGAACTTCGGGGGCCTGCTTGAGGCCTGGGTGCCGAAGAGGATGCGCGGCTGCTTCCCGCCGCGGACGGGGTGCGGATGCGCCGCCACGAGCTCGCCGAGGAAGGCGTTGAGCCGTCCTGTGGCAATGCGCTTGTCCCAGTTTTCCAGCGCCAGGTCCAAGGCAGGGACCAGGCGGTCTTTGTGCCAGCCGGTCAAAGCGGAGATGTTGACGCGCGGAGCCCAAGCCACGTGGGCCAGGTCCCGTTCGATTTCCTTCTCCAGGTAAGAGCGGCGTTCGTCATCGAGCAGGTCCCACTTATTGTAGGCAAGCACCATGGCGCGGCCCGACTCAATGGCAAGTTGCAGGATCCGGACGTCCTGCTCGCTGAGGACCTCATCCACGGCGAGGAGCACGACGGCGACTTCCGCCTTCTCGAGCGCGGCCTGCGTACGCAGGGAGGCGTAGTAGTCGGCGCCCTGTGCCATGTGCTGGCGGCGACGGATGCCTGCCGTATCCACGAACCGCCAGGTGCGGCCGCCGAGTTCAATGAATTCGTCCACGGGGTCACGGGTGGTGCCGGCGGTGTTGTCCACCACCACGCGCTCGGTACCGGCCAGCTTGTTCAGCAGCGAGGACTTGCCCACGTTGGGGCGTCCGATCAGTGCGATCCGGCGGGGACCGCCGGATCGGTCCGTTCCCTCGACGGTGGAGAACTCGGGAAGGGTGTCCATGACGTGGTCAAGCAGGTCGGCCACGCCGCGGCCATGCAGCGCAGACACGGGATAGGGCTCGCCGAAGCCGAGGCCCCAAAGGGTGGCGGAGTCGGCCTCCTGCGCGAAGTCGTCAACCTTGTTGGCCACCATGATGACCGGCTTCTTGCTGCGGCGCAGCATCTTCACCACGCCTTCGTCAGTGGCGGTGGCGCCCACCGCGGAATCCACAACGAAGAGGACTGCGTCGGCGAGCTCAACGGCCATTTCGGCCTGCTCCGCCACGCGGGCGTGGATGCCGCGGGCGTCGTGTTCCCAGCCCCCGGTGTCCACCAGGGTGAAGTTGCGGCCGTTCCAGTTGGCCGAGTACATTACGCGGTCACGGGTTACACCCGGGGTATCTTCCACCACTGCTTCGCGGCGGCCAAGGATGCGGTTGACGAGGGTGGACTTGCCCACGTTGGGGCGTCCGATGATGGCCAGGACGGGGTCCAGCTTGACCGGGCCATCATAGTCCTCGTCGCCGTATTCGCCGCTGAGCAGCGCGGCGTCGTCGTCGTCAAGGTCGTAGTCCTCCAGGCCTGCCCGGAGGGACGCCGCACGAAGCTCAGCCTCGTCGTCGTCAATCGCCGCGAGCCGCTCGGCCACCTGATCGGTGCCTGTGGGGGTGTATTCGTCGTCGCCGGCGCCGGAATGGCCGGAAGTTTGGGTTGTGTCGCTCATTGCATTGTCCTTAGTGGTCATCTGCCGGCGTCCCGGCTACTGCTGTGAAGTCTTTGGAAAAATCTGCATCCGGCAGGGGCTGCCCCGTGAGCTGAATGGAATCCTGCACGTGCCCTGACAATGCCGCCCGGATCTCCAGTGCCGCCCTGTCCATTGAAGCACGGCCGCTTTCCCCTGCCCTGCGGGTTAACGTCAGCGCATTCCCGAAGCGGACGTGGAAACGCCTGCCCGGCCGCGGCACCGAATCCAAGTGCTCGTCCCCCTTGCGGGTGCCCAGGATGGCCACCGGCACTACCGGAGCTCCGGAGTTCAGCGCCAGCCAGGCCACGCCGCCGTTGATGTCCGCGGCTGCCCCGCTCCCCCGGGTGCCTTCGGGAAGAATCCCGACGCAACGGCCGGCGTCGAGCACGTCCTTGCAGCGCTGAAGCGCCGCACGGTCGCCCGCCCGGTCCACTGGCATCTGCCCGGATGCGGTGAGCACCCCGCCCAGGAAGCCTTTAAACATCTCCTGTTTCACCAGGATGTGCATGGGGCGCGGTGACGCACCGAACATCACCGGCCCGTCCAGGAAGCTGATGTGGTTGCCTGCAAAAATCACCGGACCGCCAGTGGGAACATTGTCGCGGCCGCTGACGGACGTCCGGTAGACAAGGTGGTCCAGGATCCAGCCAACGGGCCTGCTCCAGGTCATGGTCCAACCGGACGGGATGTCCGGCTTGGGCTTGACCAACGTTGAATCAGTCACGGTTAAGGACCTTCGTCACAATCACGAGGGCTGCGGCAACCGTCTGGTCGAAGTCCAAGTCAGAAGAATCCAGGGTCACGACGCCGGAAGCGGCCTGCGTGAAGTTGACCACCGTGGAGTCCTTGGCGTCGCGGTGGGTCACCTGCGCCGCCAGCTGCTCGGCGTTCTGGGTGCCGCCGAGCTGGATTCCGCGCCGGCGCAGCCGTGCTTCCTCGCTGGCCGTAAGCAGCATCCGCACTTCAGCCCCGGGCGCGACGACGGTGGTGATGTCCCTGCCTTCCACCACCATCCGGCGGTGGTGCCTGTCAATCAATTCGCGCTGGCGCCGGATGAGCTCGGTCCTGGCCCCAAGGGTGGTGGCCACGGCACTGACTGCTGAGGAGATGGCAGGCTCACGGATGGCGTCTGTGACGTCAACTCCGTCCACGCGGACGTATTCCTCCTGCGGGCCGGTGCTCATGTCCAGGACCAGGTCCCGGGACGCCTGCTCCACTGCCGCACCATCCTCCAGGTCAATGCCCTTGGTGACGCAGTACCAGGTGAGTGCTCGGTACATCGCGCCGGTGTCCAGGTAGGCCAGCCGGAGCCTGCGGGCCACTTCCTTGCTGACGCTGGACTTGCCGGAGCCTGACGGGCCGTCGATGGCAACAACCAGCGGCCTGCCGACGCGCAGCGCGGGCAGGGTGTCAAGAAGTTCTTGTGTCATTACTGGAGTACCCGCCATCCGCGGTCGTTGAGTGCTTCGATCAGGTGGTCATGCTTGTTCGGCAACACGGAGATTTCCACCATACCCACGTTTTGGCCCGACGAGTGGTCCAGACGCAGGTCCTCCAGGTTCACGCCGATCTCACCAATCTCGGTGAGGAGCCGGGCAATCTGGCCCGGTTTATCGTCCACCAGGACGGTAAGCCACGAATACGCCTGGGGAGGCCCGCCGTGCTTGCCGGGAATCCTGGCCTGGCCTGCGTTGCCTTCGCTCATCAACTGTGCGAGATCAAGCCTGGCACCGGGGGCATTGGGGTCTTCGAGCGTGCCGATCAGACGGTTGAGGTCCTCCCGGACACCGTAGAGGATCTCGACCACCTTCGCCGCGTTGCCGCCCAGGATCTGGACCCAGAGGGCTGGATCACTGGCTGCTATCCGGGTGACGTCCCGCAATCCGTTGCCCGCAAGAGACAACGCATGCAGCGGTGTTCCCTGCAGCCGGCTGGCCAACAGCGAGGACATGACCTGGGGCAGGTGCGACACCAGGGCCACAGCTTCATCGTGTTCGTCTGCAGTGAACTGGGAAACAACCGCTCCCAGGTCCGTGGCCAGTGAGCGGGCCGTCTGGAGGGCCGCCCCGGACGTTTCCTCTGAAGGGCACACCACCCAGGGCATCGAGGTAAAGAGCTCCCCGCGGGCTGCGACCGGCCCGGACTTCTCCCGCCCGGCCATGGGGTGTGTGCCCACGTAGCGGGAAAGGTCCACGCCGCGGCTGCGCAGCGCCGAGAGGATCTCGGCCTTGACACTTGCGATGTCCACCACCACGGAGTCCGGGTAGTCAGCCAGCGCTTTTGCCACAACATCCGCCGTGACATCCGGCGGGGCAGCCGCCACCACCAACTGCGGTGCAGCGCCGGCAAGCCCGGTCAGGGGCTGGCCTGCGCCAATATCCACCGCAACAGCCTGGTTGGTGGGGGAAGGGTCAGAAAGGAAAACCGGCACACCGCGGCCGCGCAGGCCCAGCCCAATGCTGGTGCCCAGCAGCCCCGTGCCGATGACCACCACCGGACCGTCCAGGTGCCCGCGGCCCTGGCTTTGGAAAGCGGACATGCCTCAGAGTCCTACGGATGCCAGCAAATGGCCGACTTCCTGCTTGCCGAGGTTGCGGATGCTTCCCTGGCGCTGGTCACCCAGACCGATGGGACCCACCTTGACGCGGACCAGTCGCAGGACCGGGAAACCGACGGCATCGAACAGGCGGCGGACGATGCGGTTCTTGCCGGAGTGCAGTACTACCTCGATCAGCACATGACCCGGAGTGGAGTCAACGAGCCGGAAGGAATCCACCGAGGCGAAGCCGTCCTCCAGTTCCAAGCCTTCCTTGAGCTTGGCGCCGATACCCTGCGGGAAGGGGCCCCGGACCTGTACCAGGTACGTCTTGGGCACCTCGTAGGAGGGGTGCGTCAGGCGGTTGGCGAGTTCGCCGTCGTTGGTCAGCAGCAGCAGCCCCTCGGTGGCGACGTCGAGCCGGCCCACATGGAACAGGCGTTCGCCCTGCTGGTGGCGCAGGAAGTCGCTGATGCAGGGCCGGCCCTCGGGATCCTCCATGGTGGAAACAACGCCCTTGGGCTTGTTGAACACCATGTAGATCAGGTTTTCGTCCAGCTGGATCCGGAGTCCGTCAACGTGGATGACAGCGGTTTTCGGGTCGATACGGACACCCAGTTCGGTGACGACCTGGCCGTCCACTTCCACCCGGCCCTCGGCAATCATCTCCTCGCAGACGCGGCGTGACGCTACCCCTGCGGAGGCCATGACCTTCTGCAGGCGGACGCCGTCGGCATCATGCAGTTCCGACTGGGGAACCTCGCCGCGCGGGCTTTTTTTACGTGAGGGCCGGCGGACCGGGCCGAGGTTCTGGCCGAAGCGTTCGCTGCCGAAGGCACGGGAAGCTGCAGCTCCCGGGGCGCCGGTACGTGGTTTTGGCTTCAGGGCACCCGGCGTTCCGGGTGCTTTCTTGGCGCCCGGCTTGCGGGCGGCAGGCTTCCGCGAAGAAGGCTTGGCGGATCTGGGTTCCGCGGCCCCGCGACCTGGCTGGGTGCCGGCAGCAGCCTCGTCCGGATCGACGAAGCGCTCCTCGCGCGGCTTGGGTGCGCGCTGCGGGCGGTCGCTGCCGAATCCGCCGCCGCGCTTGGCGGCTCCGCCTCGGAAGCCGCCGCCCGAGTTGCCTCCCTGGGAGGTGTTGCGCTGTGATGCGTTGCGTTCCGAACCGTTACGTCCCGAACTGTTACGTGGTGAACCCTGGCGTCCCGCCTGTGTCATGACCCGTCCTTCGATATATTGACCGGAAAGGTGTCCAAGGACAACCCTAGCCAGCCGTGCAGAAATAATCTGCGCTTGTAAGTACTCTTGCGTGCAGCCGGGGTGGTGCCTCGGCTACATTCCTTCGGTGTCGTAGAACTCCGCGATGCCGTCCAGCCCCGGGAGGTGCGGGGACAGCTGCGGCAGCTCAGCCACCGAGCTGATTCCCATCCGCTCCAAAAAATATGAAGTGGTCCGGTAGAGGATGGCGCCGGACTCGGGATCCGTTCCCGAGTCCTCGATCAGTCCGCGCTGGGCGAGCGTCCGTACGACGGAGTCAACATTGACTCCCCTGATTGCGGACACCCTGGCCCTGGAGACCGGCTGGCGGTATGCAATGACCGCGAGCGTTTCCAGGGCGGCCTGGGTAAGCCTGGCTGTTTGGCCCTCCAGCACATATCTGCCCACGATGTGGGCGAACTCGGCACGGGAGTAGATCCGCCAACCACCGGCGACCTTCCGCAATTCAAAACCCCGGGGGCTGGAGCCAAAGCCAGTTCCACTGGCTTGATCCATATCCGGGGCTTTAACAGTATAGCCGCTATAATCCAGCTGAAGTTCTGCGAGCAGGGCAGCGACGGCGGCAACGGAAAGTTCGAGTCCTGCCGCCAGTTCTTCCTCCGTGGCGGGCTCATCTATGACCATGAGCACCGCCTCGAGGGCGGCTTTGGCCCCGCCGGGGAGGCTTTCGACGCCCGGCTCCCCCTCAGTCTTGGCTTCTGTTGCCTGCTCAGTCACAACTGCTCCTCGAATTCTTCACTCAGGTTTTCCGCCGACCATTCCCCGTTCCTGGCAGTCCAATGGACTGCCAGGTCCCCCAGCGGCAAGAGCTGGTCGAAGGTAACGGCCTTGTCCCGGAACAGCTCAAGGAGGGCAAGGAACCTTGCAACCACCACCAGGGTGGACTCGGCATCGGCGATCAGGGCCCGGAAGGTCAGCGGCGATTCAAGTTGTAGCCGCAGGCCCATCACTTCTGCCTGCTCCTTCACGCTGACATTGCCGCCATGCAGGTGCGCCAGGCCCACCTCGGTTGGCTTTGGGGCCTTGGGCTGCAGGGCGGCCTCGGCCAGGCGGGCAAACTGTTCCGGAGTGTGCTTCCAGGCGAGCTCGGGAAGCATGGCCGAGAAGTGTCCCTCCAGCGCCACCTGCCGCGGAAAGCGCATAGCCTCCTGGTGCAGGGTTTCGCCCAGGAGGCCTGCCACGTGTTTGAAGGCCTTGTACTGGAGCAGCCGGGCGAAGAGCAGGTCCTTGGCTTCAAGCAGCGCGATGTCTTCATCGTTCTCGACCTCCCCGGCAGGAAGGAGGCGGGCAGCCTTGAGGTCCAGCAGCGTAGCCGCGATGACCAGGAACTCGCTGGCCTCATCCAGGGCCCACTCCTCGCCCAGTTTCTGCAGATTCCGGATGTACTTGATGAATTCGTCGGTCACCGTGGCTATGGCCACCTCGGTGATGTCCAGCTGGTGCTTTGCAATCAGTCCGAGCAGGAGGTCGAAGGGACCCGTGAAGTTGGCCAGCCGTACCTCGAAGCCGGGCTTGGATTCGGCCACTGCGTGGCTAGGGTGCGCCGCCGCGCGAAATCAGTTCTTTGGCCAACCTGCGGTAGGCGTCGGCGCCCACGTGGTTGCCCGCATAGCTGGTGATGGGTTCCGCGGCGACGGTGGCGTCGGCGAACTTGATGGAGCGCTTGATGACGGTCTCGAAGACTTTGTCACCGAAGGCTTCCACCAAACGGGTGATGACCTCGCGGCTGTGCAGCGTCCGTGCGTCGTACATAGTGGCCAGCACACCATCCACCTGCAGGCGCGGGTTGAGCCGGTCCTGGACCTTGTCGATGGTCTCCACCAACAGCGCCACAGCGCGGAGGGCAAAGAACTCGCAGATGAGCGGGATGATGACGCCGTGCGCAGCGGTCAGCGCGTTGACGGTCAGGAGGCCAAGGGACGGCTGGCAGTCGATAAGGACGACGTCGTAGTCGTCTTCCACCTTTTTGAGGGCGCGGTCAAGGACCTGCTCGCGGGCCACCTCGTTGACCAACTGGACTTCCGCGGCTGAGAGGTCGATGTTCGCGGGAAGCAGGTCCACGTTTTCGACGCCGGTCTGGTGGATGGCATCCCGGATGTCCACCTTGCGGTCCATCAGCACGTTATAGACGGTGAGGTCGAGTTCATGCGGATTCACGCCCAGGCCGGCAGACAGGGCACCCTGGGGATCGAAGTCAACCAGGAGCACACGGCGGCCGTACTCAGCCAGTGCTGCCGCCAGGTTAATGGTGGAGGTGGTCTTCCCGACGCCGCCCTTTTGGTTGACCATGGCGATGACGCGGGCCGGACCGTGGGAGGCCAGGGGCGCGGGTTCCGGGAACTCGCGGTAGGGGCGCCCTGTGGGTCCCATCACCGCGTCTTCCAGGTCGAATTGCGTGCCCTCCAGAGTTGCTGAACCCTGTTCGCTGCTCACGTATCTATCCACACTTTCGATGACGTTGATTTCCTGCCGCTGGCTGGCCAGCAACGCTCCTTCTTCTTCCCAAGGCTACAGCGCCCGACACGGTATTCGAGGCAACTTGACTTTCCGCGAATGTTGAGCCTTGACCCTCTAGCTGAGGTAGAAGGTTGCTTTTTTGCCGGCACGCAAAGGCCCCCACAGCGAAGGCTGCGGGGGCATTTGCGGCGAGTCGCCGGTGTTGGGGCTTAGGCGTTGACGGGCACCGGCCGCGCCTCGGTTTCAGTAACTGCGTGCTCTGCATGGCCGGCAATCATGGTCTGCTCATCGAAGGGCAGTTCGCCGGAGAGGACCTGGTCAACCTGGACGCCGTCGATCTCCTTGACCCAGGTGCCGATCAGGATGGTGGCCACGGCGTTGCCCGTGAAGTTGGTGAGGGCGCGGGCCTCGGACATGAACCGGTCGATGCCGACGATCATGCCGACGCCGCCGAGGAGTTCAGGCTTGTGGGCCTGCAGGCCGGCGGCCAGGGTGGCAAGGCCGGCGCCGGTGACACCGGCGGCGCCCTTGGAGGCGATGATCATGAAGATCAGCAGTGAGACCTGGGCGCCCAGGTCCAGCGGGGTCCCCATGGCATTGGCGACGAACAGGGATGCCATGGTCAGGTAGATGGCCGTGCCGTCAAGGTTGAAGGAGTAGCCGGTGGGTACCGTGACGCCAACAACGGGCTTGGAGACGCCGAGGTGTTCCATCTTGGCGATCAGGCGGGGCAGTGCTGCCTCGGAGGAGGACGTGGAGAAGATGAGGAGATATTCGCGGCCCAGGTACTTCATCAGCTTGAAGATGTTGACGCCGGTGACCACCTTAAGCAGGCCGCCCAGGATGATGATGATGAACAGGGCGCAGGTGATGTAGAAGGCGGCCATCAGGGTGAACATGCTGACAATGGCCTGGAATCCTGTAGCTCCCACGACGGCGGCGATGGCACCGAAGGCGCCCACGGGGGCAAGCCACATGATCATGATCAGGATGCGGAACACGAGGACCTGGCCGTGGCCGACGGCCTTCAGGATGGGGGCGCCCTGCGGGCCCATCTTCTGCAGCGCGAAGCCAACGAGGATCGCGGCAAACAGAGTGGGCAGAACGGGAATATCACCGGGAATGATGCCCAGGAGGAAGGCAACCGTGCTGTCTACTTCCGCCTTCTTATTGGGGTCGTAGGCCGCCAGTTTCAAACCTTCGCCCGGGTGGATCAGGTTGCCCACCACCAGGCCGATGCCGAGTGCGAACGTGGACATCAGGACGAAGTAGCCCAGCGCCAGGCCGCCAACCTTGCCCACCGTTGCGGCTTTTGCGATGGAACCGATGCCAAGGACGATGGTGCAGAAAATGATCGGGGCGATCATCATCTTGATGAGCTTGATGAATCCGTCGCCTAGCGGCTTGAGGGATTTACCCACCTCGGGGAACATCAGGCCCACCACTGCGCCGAGGATAACGGCAGCAATGACCGCGATGTAGAGGTAATGCGATTTGTCGATGCCCTTGCGCCGCGTCTTCACGGTGTCAAGCGACTCTCCTCGTTGAGAAGCCATGATGTGTCTCCTTTGGATAATCTGATAGACGCTGCGGCACAGTCTCTGGGCTCGACACGTCCTCCGGTGTGATATCCATCATTGGGCACGTGGTGATCCAGCTCACCGTTGCGTTCATATTGGTCGTGGCGCACATATTGGTCGGAGGTACAGATGATCCACCGCTGGAGTATCGCCCGACGGCTTTTTGTGGCGAACCTGCTTATTGTGGTGGCATTCATCGCCATCGTTGGATCGGCCACCTTTGTGGACGCCCGCGACCGCACCTATGACGAAGCTGGCCGGCGGATGGCCGGAATAGCTGCTTCCATCGCCGCCAGTCCCCTGGTGCTGGAAGCTTCCGCTGCCCGGGACCCCTCGTCCATCCTGCAGCCCTACGCCGAGGACGTCATGGCGGCCACCGACGTCGACTTCATCACCATCATGGCACCGGACCGAACGCGGTGGACGCATCCCCGGGACGAGGAACTGGGACGGCCCTATATCGGCTCCATTGACCCCGCTCTTCGGGGTGAGGAGTACACGGAGGTCGTGGCAGGAACCCTTGGGCCATCGGTGCGGACCATCGTTCCGGTTAAGAACGGCGCCGGAGTGGTGAAGGCCATGGTCTCAGTGGGTGTCACCGTGCGGACGGTGGATGTTGCCTTCGCCGGGCGGCTGCCCGCCCTCCTGGCCATCGGCCTTGCCCTGCTGGTGGGCGGTTCGCTGGCCTCGTGGCTGCTCGGCCGGTACCTCCGGGGCGTCACACGCGGCTGGGGACCGGAGCAGCTGGCCCAGCTGTTCGCGTACTACGAATCGGTGCTGCATTCCGTGCGGGAGGGGCTGATCCTCATCGACACAAAAGGCCGCGTGGTGATGTACAACGACCAGGCGGCCGAGCTGCTGGGCCTGGACGGTCCCGGCAGCAAAGACCCCACCCGGCCGCCGTCGCTGGAGGACCTGCCGCTTGAAGAGGGGCTGCGGACCCTGTTCGAGTCGGGGCGCAGCGCCAAGGACGAGATTATCCTCACTGGTTCCCGCATCCTGGTGGTCAACCAGGGACCGGCCAAGGGGCCGGAGTCTCCCGGCAGCCGCGGCAAAACCCCCGTGTACGGCACCGTGGCTACGCTGCGGGACCGCACCGAAATCGAAGCCCTCGGCAGCGAGTTGGAAACGATGCGCACCCTCTCTGATGCCCTCCACGCCCAGACGCACGAGCACGCCAACCGGCTGCACACCATGGTTTCACTGCTGGAACTGGGCCGCACCCAGGAGGCCCTGGCCTTCGCGACAAAGGACCTGGAGCTCAGCCAGCAACTGACGGATGACATGGTCAGCTCCGTGGACGAACCCGTTCTTGGAGCCCTGGTGATGGGCAAGGTGGCCGAAGCGCACGAACGCGGCGTGCAGTTGGATGTAACGGCGCTGGGCACAGCCAGTGTGGCGGGAATTGCAGTCCAGGACCTGGTGACCATCCTGGGTAACCTGCTGGACAACGCCATGGATGCCGCCGCGGACGGCCCGCCGCCGCGGCGGGTGGAGCTCACGGTGGAGTCCGATGAGGAGGGACTGGACATCACCGTGCACGATTCCGGGCCCCGTATTGATCAGTCCGCAGCGGAGAACATCCTGCGGCACGGGTTCAGCACCAAGCCGGCGGGTCCGGGCGGCCGGGGCATCGGGCTCGCCCTGGTGCGGCAGGCAGTGCAGCGCCTGGGAGGTAGCCTGACCATCAATGGACGGCGCGGCGCAAAGTTCGAAGTGTTCCTCCCCGCAGCGGTGCCAGCACAGAAGGAGCACAAACAGTGAGCAACATCCGGGTCCTCGTCGTTGAGGACGAGGCGATCGCAGCCGCCGCGCATGCAGCCTACGTGGGGCGGCTGCCAGGCTTCGAACTCGCCGGCACCGCCCCGGACGGCCAGTCCGCCCTGCGGCTGCTCAGCGAGTTCACCGCCGCGGGAAACCCGGTGGAACTTGTCCTGCTGGACATGAACCTGCCTGACCTCCACGGCCTGGACATCGCCCGCCGGATGAGGTCGGCCGGAATACTGGCGGACATCATCGCCATCACGGCAGTCCGCGAACTCGCCATTGTGCGCAGCGCCGTTGCCATCGGTGTGGTCCAGTACCTGATCAAGCCCTTCACCTATGCGACCTTCGCGGACAAGCTGGCAAGCTACCAGCAGTTCAGGCAGCAACTGGCGGGCCCGCAAGGCGGCTACGGGAAGGCAGGGGCCTCCCAAACGGACGTGGACCAGGCGTTCGCCAGCCTGCGGGCACCGTCCGAACTGCCCCTGCCCAAGGGGCTCTCGGGGTCCACCCTGGCGTCCGTCCAGGAATTCATGAAGCTGCAGCAGGGCGCCGTGTCCGCCACTGAGGTCATGGATGCGCTGGGCATGTCCCGGGTCACCGCGCGCCGCTACCTGGAGTACTTGGCCGACGCCGGAACGGTATCCAGGACGGCCCGCTATGGCACGCCGGGCCGGCCGGAGAATGAATACCGGTGGAGCGTCCGCTGACATTGCCCTGGTTTCCGGCAGGCTACCGTCGGCCGCAAGTCCAGACGATGTTGTATACATGGGACCGTAGTTTCGCCACAGATTTGGAGTAATCTCCCAAAATGGCCCGCTCGTGTATACACTGGGGCAATGCCAGCGAAGGGACAACCAGTGCGAGCCAGCGACCGCGCCTACGCCGCGCTCCGCGATGACATCGTGCAGTGGAGGCTCCAGCCGGGCGCCCTGCTTGCCGAAGTGGAGCAGGCCGAACGCCTGGGCGTTTCACGCACGCCGCTCCGGGAGGCGCTGGGGCGCCTCACTGCAGAAGGACTGACGACGGCGGGCGGCCGCGGCGTCGTCGTTACCGACATTTCGCTGGAGGACATCGACGAACTGTTTGAACTGCGGGAGACGCTCGAAGGAAAGGCTGCTGCCCTGGCCGCAGAACGGGGTGACCCGGAAACGTTCCGCGGGCTTGAGGCGGAGTTCCGGGCAGCGCCGTCGCTCATCACCGGCACCGCTCCCGCCCTGCAGGACTATTACCTGCTGGTGGACCGGCTGGACTCCGCCGTTGACGCCGCCATTTCCAATGCCTACCTTGCCCAGGCCATGCGGAGCCTCCGGGTGCACCTGGTCCGTATCCGCCGCCTCGCAGCCGACGACGCTGCCCGGCTCACCGCGGCAGCGGCCGAACATGCCGCCATTGCCGAGGCCGTTGCCATCCGGAACCCGCGCCTGGCGCAGGCCGCCACCACCCTCCACTTGCACCGCAGCCTGTCCCACATCAAAGCCACCCATCCATCCCGCTAAGGAGCACCATGGTCAAGGAACACCACGTCCGCGTCTACAAGAGCGAGGAAAACCTGCCCCGCGAGGACCAGCTCGCGCACAAAATCGCCAGGGTTGCCGCCGACCCCGTGGAAGTGCCCGCCGACGTCACGGAGATGGTGATCAACCGGGTCATCGACAACGCTTCGGTGGCCGTTGCCTCGCTAAACAGGGCCCCGATCGCGGCAGCCCGGGCGCAGGCACTGACCCACGGCCCCAGCTCCGGCGGAAAGGGCGCAAAAGTCTTCGGGATCGGCGAGCGCGTCTCTCCCGAATGGGCCGCGTGGGCCAACGGCGTGGCGGTGCGCGAGCTGGACTACCACGACACGTTCCTTGCTGCGGACTACTCCCACCCGGGGGACAACATTCCGCCCATCCTCGCCGTGGGCCAGCACGTAGGGTCAAACGGCCGGGACCTGGTTCGGGCGATCGCCACGGGGTATGAGATCCAGGTGAACCTGGTGAAGGCGATTTGCCTGCACAAGCACAAGATCGACCACGTTGCCCATCTGGGCCCTTCCGCCGCGGCGGGAATCGGCACCCTGCTGGGGCTCGACGTCGAAACAATCTTCCAGTCCGTGGGCCAGGCCCTGCACACCACCACGGCCACTCGGCAGTCGCGCAAAGGCGAGATCTCCACGTGGAAGGCCCACGCCCCGGCGTTCGCCGGAAAGATGGCCGTGGAAGCGGCTGACCGGGCGATGCGCGGACAGACCTCCCCCGTTCCCATCTACGAAGGTGAGGACGGTGTGATCGCCTGGCTGCTGGACGGCCCGGCCGCCTCCTACCAAGTACCCCTGCCCGAAGCCGGCGAAGCCAAGCGCGCCATCCTGGACACTTACACCAAGGAACACTCCGCCGAGTACCAGGCTCAGGCGTGGATCGACCTGGCCCGGAAGCTGAACCGTGAGCACCCCGCGGTTGCGGATCCGGCGAACGTGAAGTCCGTGCTGATCAGGACCAGCCACCACACGCACAACGTGATCGGGTCAGGGGCAAACGATCCGCAGAAGTACAGCCCCACCGCCTCGCGGGAAACCCTTGACCACTCCATCCCCTACATCTTCACTGTCGCCCTGCAGGACGGCGCCTGGCACCACGTGGACTCCTACTCCCCCGCCCGGGCAGCAAGGCCGGACACGGTGGAGCTGTGGCAGAAAGTCAGCACCGAGGAAGATCCGGAATGGACCCGCCGCTACCACTCGCTGGACATCTCCGAGAAGGCCTTCGGCGGCTCGGTGGAAATCACCCTTACCGACGGAACCGTCATCACCGACCAGATCGCCGTCGCTGACGCACACCCCCTGGGCGCCCGTCCCTTCGGCCGGGAGCAGTACGTCAACAAGTTCCGCACCCTCGCCGCGGGCCTGGTCGAGGAAGAAGAAATCGAAAGGTTCCTCGCCGTCGTCGAACGCCTCCCCGAACTCGCCGCCGGCGAGCTCGATCAGCTGAACATCACGGCCGCCCCCGGCGTCGTCGACCTCAGTGCCGCACCCAAGGGACTGTTCTGATGCTGTATTCCACGGTCACCCCCGAGCAGAAGCGCCTCCGCTTCCGGGAACTCCTCGCTTCCGGGACCATTGCCCAGTTCCCGGGGGCGTTCAACCCACTCTCGGCCCGCCTTATCGAGGAAAAGGGCTTCGCCGGCGTCTACATCTCAGGTGCGGTCTTGGCCAACGATCTGGGCCTGCCGGACATCGGCCTGACCACCCTCACCGAAGTTGCCACCAGGGCCGGGCAGATCGCCCGGATGACGGACCTGCCCGCCATCGTGGACGCGGACACCGGCTTCGGCGAACCGATGAACGTGGCACGCACCGTCCAGGAAATCGAAAACGCGGGCCTTGCCGGGCTGCACATCGAGGACCAGTTCAACCCCAAGCGCTGCGGGCACCTCGACGGCAAAAACGTGGTGGACCTGGAGACGGCAACCAAGCGGATCCGCGCCGCCGCCGACGCCCGCCGGGACCCCAACTTCCTGATCATGGCCCGCACCGACATCCGCGCCGTGGACGGGCTGGAGGCTGCACAGGACCGCGCCCGGGCCCTCGTGGAAGCCGGCGCGGACGCCATCTTCCCGGAGGCGATGAAGGACCTCAGCGAGTTCCAGGCCATCCGGGAAGCCGTGGACGTGCCCATCCTGGCCAACATGACAGAGTTCGGTAAGAGCGACCTGTTCACCGTGGACCAGCTCCAGGGCGTTGGCGTGAACATGGTCATTTATCCGGTGACCCTTCTCCGTAGTGCCATGGGCGCTGCCGAGCGTACGCTGGAATCGATTAAGGCGGAGGGCACGCAGGAGGCGCAGGTAGGAAGCATGCTGACCCGCGCACGGTTATACGATCTTGTTGACTACGAAGGCTACAACCGCTTTGACAGCGGAGTGTTCAATTTCCGGGTCCCCGGGGAGTAGGGAAAACCGCGCCGGCTCCGGCCGGCACAACAGGCGACAGGAACGAAGGAGTTTCAGCATGGCTGAAGAGGACATCAAAAAGGGTCTTGCCGGCGTCGTGGTGGATTACACGTCCGTCTCGAAGGTTAATTCGGATACCAATTCCCTGTTGTACAGGGGCTACCCGGTGCAGGAGCTCGCCGCCAGGTGCAGCTTCGAGGAAGTGGCCTACCTGCTCTGGAACGGTGAGCTGCCCGATCAGCAGCAATTGGCCGAGTTCACCGCGCGTGAGCGGGCCGGCCGTGCCCTGGACCCAGTGGTCAAGCAGGTCATTGACGCACTGCCGGAGAGCTCGCATCCGATGGATGTTTGCCGGACCGCTGCCTCGGTGATGGGCGCCCGGCACCCGCTGGCCGAGGACTCCTCCCGCGAGGCCAACATGGCCAAAGCCACCGACCTGTTCTCGGCCATGCCGGCGGTGGTGGCCTACGACCAGCGCCGCCGCCACGGGCAGGGTGTCATTGAGCCCCGTGACGACCTGGGCTATTCCGCCAACTTCCTCTGGATGACCTTTGGAGAGGAACAGGTGCCGGAGGTGGTGGAGGCCTTTAATGTCTCGATGATCCTTTATGCCGAGCACTCCTTCAACGCCTCAACCTTCACGGCCAGGGTGATTACGTCCACGCTGGCGGACCTGCACTCTGCCGTCACGGGCGCTATCGGAGCTTTGAAGGGACCCCTGCATGGCGGCGCCAACGAGGCCGTGATGCACACGTTCGACGAGATCGGCATCCGGCCGCAGGAGTCCCTGGAGGAAGCGGCGGCCCGGGCCAAGGCATGGATGGAGGACGCGCTGGCCTCGAAAAAGAAGGTCATGGGGTTCGGGCACCGGGTGTACAAGCACGGGGACTCTCGGGTGCCCACCATGAAGGCCGCGCTGGACAAAATGGTTGCCCATTACGGCCGGCCGGAGTTGCTGGGGTTGTACAGCGGGCTGGAGACGGCGATGGACGAAGCCAAGGGCATCAAACCGAACCTCGACTATCCCGCCGGCCCCACTTACCACCTGATGGGGTTCGACACCCACACCTTCACTCCCCTGTTTGTGGCCAGCCGCATCACCGGGTGGACTGCGCACATCATGGAGCAGCTGGACGCCAACTCGCTGATCCGGCCGCTGAGCGAATACGTGGGCCCGGAGGAGCGGCACGTGCCGTAGGCAGGCTGTCGCTGGAGTCACGACGGCGGAACGCGGCACTTGGTGCGCGGGCCGCCGTCGGCATTTAACGGCTTATGGCAGCAGGCTTTCCGACGAGGCGACAGATTCATTGTCGGCGTCCATGGTCACAACGACGTTGACCCTGCCGCCCTCCAGCACCACGGGCAGCCAGTGGTCGGCGTCCTGCCACATCCTCTCCACGGGGAGCGTGTCCACGGGGAACCACTCGGGCAGGATTTCGTCGCTGGGGGCCGGCTCGCCCTTCCATGTGCGGGCGGTATAAAGCCTGGTTTTCATGTCCCACTCAGGCCGGGCCGGGAACACAAAGTGCACCACGCCCGCGTCCGCGAGGTCCTCCACGTGCACGGAGACGCCGGTTTCCTCGAAAACCTCCCGGATGACCGCTTCGCTGTCGCTCTCCCCCGGTTCCACGTGGCCGCCGATCCCGACGATTTTGCCCTTGCCGAAACCGGTGCGCTTCATCCCCAGCAGCACCTCGGGGCCGTCCGGCCTGTCCCGGAGCAGGAAGCAGAGGGTCACATTGGCTGCAGTCATTGGCCAAGCCTAGTTCGGCCACCGCGTGGAGATAACGATGACTGGACCATTGCAGCTGCATTGCTACAGTGAGGCCCATGAGCATGGCTGGAGAGGAGCACGCCACGCCCGCCGCTAAGGCCAGCGTCTTGCCGGACGGCGCAGTCCGGCTGCCTGCCTGGCTGCCTGCGTGGCTGGTCAGGAACCCGCTGCATGCAGGCTGGGCGTGGACCGGCTGGTGGGCGCTGCTGATCATCGCTGACGAGTATGTGGACCTGGCGGGCTGGACCTGGTACGTGTTGGTGGGGATGGCGGCCCTGCCCACGCTGGCGTGCACCGTGGCGGTGCTCCACGCGACCCCGCGGCGGTACCTTCGGCCCCAGAAAGAATCAGTGCTTTCGCACTTCTTTGTCCGTTTCCTTGCACTGACCGCCGCATTTTTGGTGTGGGGCGTCTCCGTGGTCGCCAGCGCCTCGATTTCCACCACCGTCCAGGCGCTGGCCGGTGACTCGGAGCGTGCTGTGACGTCGTTGGGGCTCAACCTCCTCCTGGCCGCAGTACCCCTGGTGGTCTCGGTGCTGTGGATGGCCCTCATTGTGCGCTGTGCTTGGTTCCTGCGCCGCCTCCGCGGCTGGCGCCAGGCACCTGAAGATTCGCGGCTGCCCAAGAAATTCCTGCGGCACTCGCCTCAGCTGCGGCGCGTTGTAGTCGGTCTCGCCCACCCGGGCCTGCTCCTGGTGGCCGGGCTCGGCACATCCATCCTCGCCCTGTTCCTTGGGGCCGTGGAGCTTACGCTCAACGTGATGGCCTGACGGCTCGACGGTCCCGGCCGGCGAGGCCCTAGCCCAAGGCCCGCGGGTGTGCTGCGGCGTAGATCTCGCGCAGGGTGTCTGCGGTGACCAGCGTGTAGACCTGAGTGGTGGTTACCGAAGCGTGGCCCAGCAGCTCCTGGACCACACGGACGTCGGCGCCGCCCTCGAGCAGATGCGTGGCGAAGGAGTGCCGGAGGGTGTGCGGTGAGACGTCTTTGGTGATGTTGGCCTTTTCAGCGGCCGCCTTCAGGATGGTCCAGGCACTCTGGCGGCTGATACGTCCGCCGCGGGCATTCAGGAACAAGGCCGGCGTCCCTTTCCCTTTGGCGGCCAGGAGCGGGCGGCCACGGACCAGGTAGGCATCGAGGGCCCGGGCGCCGTAGGAGCCCAACGGTACCAGCCGTTCCTTGGAGCCCTTGCCGAAGAGCCTTACGATGGCGGGCCCGGTCTCCGGCTCCTGCAGGGAGATGTCGTCCACGTCCAGGCCCACAGCCTCGCTGATGCGCGCACCGGTGGAGTACAGGAATTCCAGGAGCGCCCGGTCGCGCAGCCCGGTAGCGGTGTCGGTTCCGGCCGCTTCCAGGATCCTGGTCACTTCGTCCACGCTGATGGCCTTCGGCAACCGCTTCCCGGGCATGGGCGGATGAACGTCGCTGGCGGGATCTGTGGGTGTGAACCCTTCCAGGGCCCAAAACTTGTGCAGTCCCCTGACGGCGACCACCGTCCTGGCAGCGGACCGCACTCCAAGGGCGGACCCGCCGTCGGACCCGTCCGTCAGCGCCCGGACGTAACCTGTCACGTGGTGGCGGGTGATGTCTTCGGGGCGGCCGCAGCCGGCGGCGTCCAGGTAGCGGGAGTACCGGGCCAGGTCCCTGCGGTAGGCCGCGAGCGTGTTGGCTGCAACGCCGCGTTCCACGCCCATGTGCTGGAGGTAGTCGGTGATGCCCCGGGCTATGGCACTTGGCGGGGACGCGGCAGGCGGTGCGTCCCCAGCCGGGCCAGGGGTTTCCTGAACCCGTCCAGCGGCAGCGAGTTCAGCAGAAGGACCAGGGGCCATCAGCGCTGGCTGGGGTGCGCGGGCCAGGGCGCATCCGCGGGGCGGAGATTGGCATACCCCTCAGCGCGGGCGGCTGCGGCGGCAAGGATACCGACGACGGCGGACGGGTTGTGGAGCCTGCCGGCCAATACCGATTCCACGGCGTCATCAAGGCTGATCCAGTGGAATTCGATCTCGGCTTCCTCGTCCGTCCGCTCATGGCGTTCGTGGTGCGGGACGTCGGTGAGGTTCCGGGCCAGGTAGATCCTGATGGCCTCGCTGGACGAACCGGGTGAGTTGAAGAAGTCGGCCAGGACGTTCCAGGTGCCGGCGGCGAGATCTGCTTCTTCCGCGAGTTCGCGGGCCGCGCCTACCACAAAGTCCTCGCCTTCCACATCCAGCAGACCGGCCGGAATCTCCCAAAGGTCCATGCCCACGGGGTGCCGGTACTGCTTGAGAAGGAGGATCTCGCCGTCGTCATTCATAGGAAGGACGGCCACCGCGCCGGGGTGTTCGATGTAGTCCCGGGTGAGGGCCTCGCCTGTTTCCTGGAGCTGGAAGCTGTCGCTGACAACGTCCCAAATCCGGCCCTCGTAGACCTTCTCCTGGGACAAAAGACGGCGCGGGCTCGGCGCATCCGAAACCTTCACAGCAGGGGTGGTTTCAGGTGTACCGGGCATCGCGCCGTCCTTATTTCGTGCGGAACTACTTAGCGGCTACCGTACCGGACTGCTCAGCCTCCGGGGCAACAGCACTCAGGCCGGCGGCCGTGTCGGCGCCCTCCTGGTGGTCCAGGGCTGCCTTGACGAGCCCGGCGAAGAGCGGGTGCGGCCGGGTGGGGCGCGAGCTCAGCTCAGGGTGCGCCTGGGTGGCCACGTAGTACGGGTGGACGTCGGCGGGAAGCTCGACGAACTCCACCAGCTTGCCGTCCGGGGACGTGCCGGAGAAGACCAGCCCTTCGGCTGCGATCTGGTCACGGTACTTGTTGTTCACCTCGTAGCGGTGGCGGTGGCGTTCGCTGACAGTGGTCTTGCCGTACGTCCCGGCGATCACCGAGCCGGCGTCGAGCTTGGCCTCATACAGGCCCAGGCGCATGGTGCCACCCAGATCGCCGCGACCCTCGACGAACTCCAGTTGCTCTTCCATCGTGGCGATGACGGGGTACTTGGAATCCGGCTCGAACTCGCTGGAGGACGCACCTTCCAGCCCCACAACGTTGCGGGCGTACTCGATGACCATGCATTGCAGGCCCAGGCAGAGTCCCAGGACCGGCAGCTTGGTTTCGCGGGCAAACTTCAGGGCACCGAGCTTGCCCTCCAGTCCGCGGATGCCGAAGCCGCCCGGGACGCAGATGGCGTTGACCCCGTCAAGCGCCTGGATGGCACCTTCGCGGGTTTCGCACTCGTCCGAGGGGACCCAGCGGATCTTGACCTTGGTGTCGTTCGCGAAACCGCCGGCGCGCAGGGCCTCGGTGACGGACAGGTAGGCGTCCGGCAGGTCGATGTACTTGCCCACCAGGGCAATTTCGACGTGGTGCTTGGGGTTGTGGACAGCCTCAAGCAGCTTGTCCCAGCTGGTCCAGTCCACGTCCTTGAAGGGAAGATCCAGGGCACGCACGATGTAAGAGTCAAGGCCCTGGGTGTGCAGGGTCTTGGGGATGTCGTAGATGCTGGGCGCATCGGCAGCATTGACCACGGCGTCGATGTCGACGTCGCACATCCGGCCGATCTTTTCCCGCATGGCGTCCGGCACTTCGCGGTCCGAGCGGATAACGATCGCTTCGGGCTGGATGCCGATGGAGCGCAGCGCTGCGACGGAGTGCTGGGTGGGTTTGGTCTTCAGTTCCTGGGACGGTCCGATGTACGGAACCAGGGAGACGTGCAGGAAAAAGACGTTGGTGCGGCCGATGTCCTGGCGAACCTGCCGGGCCGATTCGAGGAACGGCTGGGATTCGATGTCGCCGACCGTGCCGCCGATTTCGGTGATGATGACGTCCGGGGCGTTCTTGCCTTCGGCAGGCAGGCGCATGCGGCGCTTGATCTCATCGGTGATGTGCGGGATAACCTGCACGGTGTCTCCGAGGTATTCACCGCGGCGTTCCTTGGCGATGACGGTGGAGTACACCTGGCCGGTGGTCACGTTGGCCGAGCCCTCAAGGTTTTCGTCGAGGAAGCGCTCGTAGTGTCCGATATCCAGGTCCGTCTCGGCGCCGTCGTCGGTGACGAAGACTTCGCCGTGCTGGAAGGGGTTCATTGTGCCCGGATCCACGTTCAGATAGGGATCGAGCTTCTGCATAGTTACAGACAAGCCGCGTGCCCGCAGCAGATGACCGAGGCTTGATGCCGTCAGTCCCTTGCCGAGCGAGGACGCCACACCACCGGTTACGAAGATGTGTTTGGTCGTCTTGGACGAGCCCGGGAACCGGGAATTTATACGGGAATTTGATCGCTGCACCACGGAATTCGAGCCTATCATCAAATGAGCCTTCCACGGGTCCGGGAACTGTTTCCCCAAATGATCCAGTCTGCGGGTCCGGGCGCCCGGCAGGCAAGGGGTTGCCCCGTTCGCCCTGCTTGCCCGGGCCGGGTCAGGCCCGCTGTGGCAGCAGTTTGGCGTCGTCCAGCAGTTCCTGCGCGTGGGCCTGGGCCGACTCCGAGTCCTCCTGGCCTGCCAGCATCCGGGCCAGTTCGCGCACCCGTTCGGGGCCGTCAAGGAGGCGGACATCACTTGAGGTGAATCCGGTGGCTGTTTTGCCGTCGGCTCCCCTGACAGACGTCTTGGTGACGGTGATGTGCTGGTCCGCGAAGGCGGCCACCTGCGGCAGGTGCGTGACCACCAGCACCTGCACGTGGCGGGCCAGCATCGCCAGCCGGCGGCCGATCTCGACGGCGGCGCGTCCGCCCACTCCGGCGTCCACTTCGTCGAACACAAACGTAGGAACAGGGTCCACTGCAGCAAGCACCACTTCGATGGCCAGCATCACGCGGGACAGTTCACCGCCGGACGCCCCCTTGCCCAGCGGCCTGGCGGGAGCCCCTGAGTGGGGCTGCAGCAGGAAGCTGATCTCGTCCGCGCCGTGCGGTCCCAGCTGGCCGGTGGCTTCGAGGTTAATCACCAGGGTGGCATCGGCCATGGCCAGTGCCTTCAGCTCAGCGCTGACGCGTGACGAAAGCTCCTTGGCGGCTTTTGTCCTGATTTTGGTGATGGCCGCGGCCTGCTTCTGCAGGTCCGCCTCGGCCCGGACCACCTCGGCGTCCAGGGTTTCGATGCGGGTTGAATCGTCCTGCAGCTCGTCGAAGCGCACCCGGGCATTTGCTGCCCACTGAAGGACTTCGTCGATGGAGGGGGCGTACTTGCGGATCAGCTTGGCCAGGACCGCGCGCCGGTCCTCGATCTCGGCGAGCCGTTCCGGTCCTTCCGTGTCCAGCCCGGCTTGGTAGCTGGCCAGTTCGGTGGCGATATCGTTCAGCAGGAACCCCACCTCGGCCAGGCGTGCCGCCGCGGACCCGAGTTCCGTGTCGTGCTCAGCCACGTGCTCAAGGGTCCGCTTCGCGGCGTCCACCAGGGTGGTGGCGTCCCCTGCGTCGCCGAAGTCCTCTGCGATCAGGGCCTGATGGGCAGTGCTGGCTGCGATCCGCAGTTCCTCCACGTTAGCCAGTTTTACTGCCTCTGCTTTGAGGAGTTCGTCCTCCCCCGGCTGCGGGTCCACTTCGTCGATCTCAGCCAGTGCCGCCTCCAGCGATTCGGCTTCACGGAGCCGGTCCCGGGCGGCACTGCGGAGCGTGTCCAGCTCGGCCTGGCTGGATTTCCAGTGGCTGTAAAGATTCTGGTAGGCGCTCAGAGGGCCAGCCAGCGTTTCACCGGCGAACTTGTCCAGCGCACCGCGCTGCGCTGCGGCGCCCTTGAGCCGGATCTGGTCGGACTGGCCGTGGACGACAACAAGCGTTTCGCCGATCTCGGCGAGGACCCCCACGGGGGCGGCCCGGCCGCCCAGGAAAGCACGGCTGCGGCCGTCCGAACCGAGCCGGCGGGCGAGGATGAGCTCAGCGCCGCCGTCGAACTCTTCCGCCTCCGCGCCGGCCTCAAGGGCACGCGCGAGGGCGGGGTGGCCGGCGTCGAGCTTGAGCACCGCCTCGGCAGTTGCGCTCTTGGCGCCGCTGCGGACGGCGCCCGCATCCGAACGGGCTCCCAGGAGGAGGCCGACGGCGGTGACCACCATGGTCTTGCCGGCGCCGGTCTCGCCGGTCACCACGCTCAGCCCGGGGCCCAGCGGCAGTGTCGCGTCGGTGATGACGCCCAGATCGCGGATTCTCAGTTCTTCAAGCATGGTTCACTTTGCGGTTGAGGGATCGGGGTCGATGTCCGGATGCCCGCTGTGGGGCAGCTGAAGCGGCGGCATGGGCCGTGGCGTCCGGACGACGGGAAGGGGGCCCGTGTGGATGGCTTCGGCCTTGGGGACAGGCCCCCGCCAGCCGTGGATGGGCAGTTCAAACTTTCGTACCAGCCGGCCCGAGAAAGGAGTTTGATGGGTCCGCGCCAGCCGCACGGGAGTGGCTGACTTTGTGACCTCCACCCTGGCACCCGGCGGCAGGTCAACGGAGCGCCGGCCATCACACCAGAGGACGCCCTGGGCGCCTGTGCGTCCCAGGACTTCGACGGCGAGGCGTGAGCGGGGCGAGACCACCAGCGGCTTGGCGAAGAGTGCGTGGGCACTGATGGGAACAATGACAAGCGCCTCCACCTCCGGCCAGACCACGGGACCGCCCGCGGAAAACGCGTAGGCCGTGGAACCGGTAGGGGTGGCCATCACGATGCCGTCGCAGCCGAAGGACGTCAGCGGACGTTCGTCCACCTCGGTGACCACCTCCAGCATGCGTTCCCGGTTGGCTTTTTCAATCGCGGCCTCGTTGAGCGCCCAGGTGTGCCAGATTTTCTGCCCCCGGACCCACACCTGTACGTCAATGGTCATGCGCTCTTCCACCGTGTATTCGCGGCTGGCGATCCATTCAACGGTTTGGGCCAGGTCCGCCCGCTCGCTCTCGGCGAGGAAGCCCACATGGCCCAGGTTCACACCGAGCAAAGGCACGTCCACTTCCCGGACCAGCTCGGCCGCGCGCAGGATGGTGCCGTCGCCGCCGAGCACCATCACGAGTTCAACGTCGGGGAGCTGGACGTGGTCGTGGAGGACTTCCACCGGCTGGGCGAGGTGCCCGAAGAAGCGTTCCATGTCATCCAGCTCGGATTCCTGCATCACCGGGACAATCCCGGAGGCCTGCAGCTGGACGCAGGCCTCCCAGGCGGCCTTCAAGGATTCCTCGCGGCCGGTGTGGGCGAGGACCAGTACACGCCTGCTCATCAGGTTCCGCTTTCTAGTGGTTGTGCCAGATACGTCCGAGCAAGGCAGCGGTGGCTGCGTCTCGCTCTTCGATCTTAGGCAACTCTTGACTGATCCTGCGCTTTATCCACAGGAAGTATTCGACGTTTCCGTCCTGTCCCGGCAGCGGGCTCTGCGCGAGGCCCCGGAGCTCCAGGCCTGCGTCCTGCGCTGCCCGTGCCACTTTTTCCACCGCCATGCGCCGCTCCCGCTCAGAAGTCACCACGCCGGTGCGTCCCAGCCGGTCCTTGCCGATTTCGAACTGCGGCTTCACCATCAGCACCAGGTCACCGCCCGGTTCGGTGCACTCCGCCAGCGGCTGCACCACCAGGCTCAGCGAAATAAAGGACAGGTCAGCCACGGTGAGCGCTGCCGGGCCGCCGATGTCTTCGGGCTTCATGTACCGCACATTGAGTCCTTCGTGGACTTCCACGCGGGGATCTTCCCGCAGCTGGGGCACCAACTGGCCGTGCCCGACGTCGACCGCCACCACGAGCGGGGCGCCGCGCCGAAGCAGGACATCAGTGAAGCCCCCGGTGGAGGCGCCGGCGTCAAGGCACTTTTTTCCGGCCGGCGAAACCTCGGGAAAAGCATCCAGCGCGCCGGCCAATTTATGCCCGGCGCGGCTCACGTAGGTGTCCTGCTCGTCGTGCTGGACCACCAGATGCTTGTCCTCGGAAACCTGCATTGATGCTTTGCCGAGCACTTGGCCGGCCGAGCTTACTTTTCCTTCGGCTATCAGCGTGGCAGCGTGCGTGCGGGACCGGGCCAGGCCGCGCGCAACCAATGCCTGGTCAAGGCGCACCGGCATCAGGCGCCGTCCGAATTTTTGATGCGGGCGCGGTGATGCTCCGCCGGGTCTGCGTCCAGGGCGGCGCGCAGCTCATCATGGAGTTCGCTGTAGGCCGCCTCGTGCTCTGAGACGGGTTTCCGGGGCAAAGCGTCCAGGCGTTCCAGGGACTGTTGCACCAGGTGGTCCGTTACCTCGGCTTGGCTGGTCCGCGGCCAGTCCGGGGAGGGCTGGGCTGCTGCGGATTCGTCAGGGTGGCTCAGCTCAGTCATCCAACCAGCCTAGTGATCCATCCACACGAGCTGCGGCGCCTGAGGCGAGGACGCGTCGGGGGTGGCTGCCCACCACGAGGCACACGCCGCCCGCCAGGAATCGAGGTTGTCCTGGCGGCCAATGATGCCCACGGCGCCGTTGGCCACGCGGGCCGTCGCCTCGCCGCATGTGTAGGTACCGTCGCTTTCCGTGACGGCCGGGTACGGGCGGTGCAGGTCAGCCAGGGAGCTGATGATGTAGTCGGGGCGCTCGGCGGAGCGTGCAGCCAGGATGGTTTGCCGGGTGTCGACGCCGGTCAGTACCGCCACGGTGGCGAAGCCTGCGTTGTTCCCACCCAGGATGTCTGTGTCCAGCCGGTCCCCCACTACCAAGGGCCGCTCCGCTGCCAGCCGCTTGGCGGCGGAGTGGAAGAGCGGCGCTTCCGGTTTACCGGCTACGCGGGGCGTTTGGCCGGTGGCTGCGGTGACTGCGGCTACAAGGGTACCGTTGCCGGGCGCGATGCCGCGGGCCTGCGGGATGGACATGTCAGTGTTGGTGGCCACCCACACTGCTCCGGCCGACACCACGTAGGCCGCCTCGGCGAGTTCCTTCCAGCCGATGGCCGGGTTGAAGCCCTGCACTACCGCCACGGGTTCCTCGTCCTGGCCGTACACGGGCACCAGGCCCACCAGTTCGATTTCCTGTGCCAGCGCAGGGCTTCCGGTGATCAGCACCTTCGAGCCAGGCGGCAGTTCAGAAGCGAGCATCTCCGCGGCGGCCTGGGAGGAGCTGACCACCTGGCTGTCATCGGCGGGTGCGCCAAGTTTCCGGAGGTGGGCTGCCACGTCGGCAGGGCTCCGCGACGCATTGTTCGTCACGTAGCCGAGGCCCACACCGAGGCCTGCCAGCTGCTGGAGTGATTCCACTGCAGCCGGGATGGCGTGAGCGCCGGCGTAAACCACACCGTCAAGGTCGGCGAGCAGTGCATCGAACCGGGAAATCAGGGTCGCTTCAGTCATCCGCTTTAGTCTTCCCGGCGATCCTGGTTGTCCTCCGGAGCGTTGCCATCGGGCAATTCCTCTCCGTCGTGGTCCAGTTCGTCGGTTTCAACCGAGTCCTCGTCAGACTCGGCGTCGTCGGAAACGAAGTAGTCCGTTTCCTGGTCGTCGATGTTGGCGTCGACAGCTTGGCCTGATCCGCCTTCGTGCGTCTCTTCCGGGACAGCGGCAGACGTCGCAGCTTCGCCAGTTCTTGCGGGCGTTTCAGCGGCAGCCGCGGAAGCCGAAGCGGAGGACGCGCGGTCCAGGAGCCGGCGGCGTTCTGCTTCCTCGCGGGCTTCCTCCTGCTCGTCCCAGCCCAGGTCAATGATGTCGGGTTCTTCGTCAACGCCCAGGCCAAGCGCGTTTTCCGCAACTACTGCCTGCTTCTGCCATTTCTCCGCCTCGGCGGTACGGCCGACGGCGGCGAGTGCGTCACCGTAGGCGCGGAAGAGGCGTGGGCTGTAGGAGAACGCACGGTTGATGTCCAACTGCGCGATCTCCAGTTCGGCCACGGCGGCGTCCAGCTGGCCGAGGTCGGTCCGCGCGCCGGCAGCCACGATGGCGAGCTCGGCCTTGCCCGGAGCGTCGAGGTCCTGGGCTTCCTCGGACCGGACCACGTCGAGTGCCCGGTCTGGACGGCCGAGGCCGCGTTCGCAGTCAGCCATCACCGGCAGATGCACGTTGGAGCCGCTGATCCGGCGATACGTCCGGAATTCCCGAAGCGCCTCGCCGTAGTGGCCGGCAGCATAGGCCGTGAGCCCAACGGCTTCGCGGACAGCAGCGAGCCTGCCGCCCCGGCGGCTTGCGGCGAGGGCGTGCTGGAAGGCCAGTTCGGGCTCGTCGTCAATCAAGCGGCCGGCCATCACCAGGTGGCGGGCAACCCACTCGGCGCTGGCAGCCTCAAGCGTCTTGATCTGGTGCTGTGTGGCGCGGTCCAGCTCTTTGCCGGTGACATCCTCGTCGATCTGAGGGGACCGTTCGCGGTCGGGGCGGTTGGCGCTGCGGAGGTCACGCATGTTGGGGACACGGGCCGGGCGCTCTTCCTGACGGTCCCGCCCAAAAGTGCGGGGTCCGGCGTCGCGGTCAGAACCACGGTCGGAACCACGGTCGAAGCTGCGGGGCGCGCGGTCCTGGCGGTCCTGGCGGTCACCGCGGTTGGGGCGGTCGCTCCGGTCACCAAAGGGCTTTCGGTTCTCTCCCCCACCGAAACTACGGCGGTCGCCCTCGCCGTCACGACGCGGACGGTCGCCGAAGGACCTATTTTCGCGATCGCCGTAGGGCTTGCGGTCGCGGTCACCAAACGGCTTGCGCTCACCGCCACCAAAGCTGCGGCGGTCACCCTCGCCGTCACGACGCGGACGATCACCAAACGGCTTCTTGTCACGGTCGCCAAAAGGTTTACGCTCGCCGCCACCGAAACTACGGCGGTCACCCTCGCCATCACGACGCGGACGATCACCAAACGGCTTCTTGTCACGGTCACCAAAAGGCTTGCGGTCGCGGTCACCAGACGGGGTACGCTCGCCGCCGCCAAAACCGCGGCGTTCCCCGTCCCCGTCACGACGCGGACGATCACCAAACGGCTTCTTGTCACGGTCACCGAAGGGCTTGCGCTCCCCGCTGCCGGCGGACCGGTCGGAGGGACCTGCGTTGTCCCGGTTGGTGCGGGATCGGAAACCGCGAGGGTCACCCCCGGAATTATTGTTACCGCGGAACCCGCCGCGATCATTTCCTCCGCGGTTGCCGCCGTTGTGCTCAGCCATGTGGATTCCTCCTGTTGTGAGCCGACCACTGGCGCACTGCAGCCGCTCGTATCCGTGTTTCGTTTTCTACGCAACCCGAAATCAAGCGCTTCGAAGTCCGTACATCTGCATCAATTCTAGTGGAGTCGCCTCGCGGGGCGGGACAGAGGGATCACCAGCCGGCACCATCGTGGGGATATTCACATGGCGCTCTATCAACTTCCGCCCCCGCCCCGGCGATGCTCCACCGGCTCCTGCGGTTCTGGGGCCAACGCTTCATCGATTGTTGACGTGCGACGGTGGTGCTGCCGCGGGAGGTGGTGGAGGGTTCCCTGGTGGGTGCGGATTGGGAGGACTCGGGCTGGTGGGGTGTGGGTGGTTAAAGCGGTAGGGCCCTGACATCTGGTGTCAGGGCCCTACTCGTAATGTGTGTCCGGCGGTGACCTACTCTCCCACACCCTCCCGGGTGCAGTACCATCGGCGCTGTGGGTCTTAGCTTCCGGGTTC
>NZ_PJII01000016.1 GCF_002929215.1 Arthrobacter sp. ZGTC412 | reverse complement strand
CCGGGGGAGGCGTGGCCCTGGAAGAAGACCTGGTCCCCGCCGCCCGGGTGGTCCTTGCCGCGGAAGAAGTGGTTGAAACCCACTTCATAAAGGGTGGCAGCGCCGGCATAGGTGGAGATGTGCCCGCCCACCCCGATATTCGCCTTCTGCGCCCGGTGCACCATGATCGCGGCGTTCCACCGCATGTAGGCCCGGTAACGGCGCTCATATTCCTCGTTGCCGGGGAACGGCGCTTCCTGGTCCACCGGGATGGTGTTCACGTAATCGGTGGTGGTCACCATCGGCACCCCGACGCTCTGCGCACCGGCACGCTGCAGCAGGCTCCGCATGATGTATTGGGCACGCTCGGTGCCCTGTTCCCTGATCAAAGAATCCAGGGACTCAACCCACTCGGCGGTCTCTTCCGGATCACGATCAGGCAGCTGGTTAGTCAACCCGCTGAGGATATGGGAGGTATCTTCTCCTGCAGCCACGTCCAACCTCTCTTTGCGCGCATTTGATGGCGCACTCAGGCCGGGCAGGGTGACCGCCCGGCGTATATACGCCGTGTGCGACGTATCGGTTACAACAGCCCGGTCATGTGTGCCGGGCAGGGTCCTAGCATTCCTACATCTGCATTGGAGTTACAGGGTTGTTGCCCCGCAGGCATAGTTGTCACCTGCCACTCTAACTCTCACGCCAGCGCGATGCGTAGCCGCGGCTTTGGCGGCTCTGCTGTATTTCGCCGTCATACTGGTTGTGTGACGAAAAGCCGCTGCGCGGCGGGCTGGTCTCATCAGGTGTGACGCAGAATATGCGCCATGCCAGGGGCGTCAGCTTGAAGCGCAGGCACAAAGGGTGTTGGCTTGGGAGTAATGGAAATCACTATGCGCATTGCATGTACTAGGCATTGGAGGAACACGTGAGCGAGGCCGACGCCGCCACTTCGGTAAATGTGGCGGAAAAATTGGGTTTCAAGAACGGGGATCTGATTCAGGAGTTCGGTTACGACGACGACGTCGATTTCGACTTGCGTGACGACATTGAAGACTTCACGGGTTCAGAGCTGCTGGATGAGGACGACCACGAGGTGGCGGATGCCGTTATCCTCTGGTGGCGTGACGGCGACGGTGACCTGGTGGACAGCCTGATGGATTCACTGACCACGCTGAGCGAAACCGGTGTTGTCTGGGTCCTGACTCCGAAGTCCGGAAGGACCGGGTACGTATCACCGGCTGACATCCAGGAGGCCGCACCGACGGCCGGCCTGCACGTCACAACCTCGGCAGGCGTCTCCAAGGACTGGAGCGCAGCCCGTCTGGTGAGCAGGAAAAACAAGTGACGGCAGCGCTTGACGCTGCCACTCACGCTGTGCCCGCGGTCGGCGGGCAGGCACCTGACTTTGAACTCGCCAACCAGTTCGGCGAACCGGTCCGGCTGTCCTCCTTCCGCGGCCAGAATGTGGTCTTGGTGTTTTATCCGTTCGCTTTCTCCGGCATCTGCACGGGTGAGCTGTGCGAGATTCGGGACAACCTGGCCATGTTCGAGGACGCCAATGCCACCGTTCTGGCTGTCTCCGTTGACAGCAAGTTCAGCCTTCGCGCGTACGCCACCCAGGAAGGGTACGGCTTTGACCTGCTGGCTGACTTCTGGCCGCACGGTGCGGTAGCTGCCGCCTACGGCGTCTTTGATGCGGACAGCGGCATGGCAGAGCGGGGCACATTTATCATCGATGCCGCCGGAACTGTCCGGTATTCCGTGGTGAACCCGCGCGGCCAGGCCCGGGACCTTCAGGAATACCGCGCGGCTTTGGCCGGCCTCGGGCAGCCCTGACCGCCCATGGAACAGCGGCGGGCGGGTGTTGGCCTGACAGGCTTCGCCAGCATGCCGCCCGTGGCCGCAGCGCGGCCTTCCCCGGACGAGCTTGAGGTCCTGCTCCGGATTAGGGGCGTTCTCGCCGGCAACCGCTTTGCCCTGCTGACGGGCGCTGGGCTGAGTACTGATTCGGGTATCCCGGACTACCGTGGACCGGGGTCGCCTCCGCGGACTCCCATGACGTACCAGGAGTTCATCAAGGACGCTGCCAACAGGCAGCGTTATTGGGCCCGGAACCACATCGGCTGGTCCCACCTCCGCCACGCCGATCCCAACCAGGGCCATCACGCTTCCGCGGAACTTGAGCGGCGGGGCTACCTCACCGGCTTGATCACGCAGAACGTTGACCGCCTGCATGAGGACGCCGGGAGTGTCAACGTTGTTGACCTGCACGGCAGGTATGACCAGGTGGTGTGCCTGGACTGCCGCCGAACGTATTCCAGGCGCCTGCTGGCGGGAGTGCTGGAGGAGCTGAACCCGGACTTCCTGTCCCGGGCAGCGGAAACAGGCCTGGTGGAAATGGCGCCGGACGCGGACGCCACGGTTGAAGACCAGGCGCTGATCAGCAGCTTTGTGGTTGCTGTCTGCCCTGCGTGCGGCGGAACGTTAAAGCCCGACTTCGTGTATTTCGGTGAGAACGTGCCCAAAGAGCGGGTTGAACGCTCGTACGCGATGGTTGACGACGCCGGTGCGCTGGTTGTGGCGGGATCGTCACTGACGGTAATGAGCGGACTGCGTTTCGTTCGGCACGCTGCCAGGGACGGGAAGCCGGTGATCATCATCAACCGGGGGCAGACGCGCGGCGATGACAAAGCCACGATAAAGCTTGAAGCGGGCGTCAGTGAAGCCCTGAACTGGCTTGCCGCTGAGCTCCCGCCCCTCTGACAGGACGCTGCACAGGGGCGCCGGCAGCGCCGATTCGCGTTTCTCGGCCTGCGTCCGGTAGAGTCTATGTTCGTTGGTTGCGGCGCTCATGCGCCGGATTCAGCGGTTAAGGGTCTTTAGCTCAGCTGGTAGAGCGCCACGTTTACACCGTGGATGTCATCGGTTCGATCCCGGTAGGACCCACAAGGAAACCCTGTTGTTTTCGCCTCAAGGCGGAAACAACAGGGTTTTTGCGTTGCCCGGCATTCGCCGGCCGAATTGTCGGTGCCCCGCCGTAGGTTGCAGGCATGGAACACGTAATGGTGCGGACGGGAAGCAATGGCACGCCGTCGGCGGTAGTGAGCAACGGCAGGGAATGGACTGTGGGTGCCGAGCCAGTCCGCTGGTTTGAGCGGGTCAACTGGTGGGAAGTCAACCGGAGGATGCCGAAGGGCCACAGCCGGGTGGACGTCGAAGTCCTGCAGGTGCAAGTGAGGCTTGGGGGCAATAACGGCTCCGCGCTGACCACAATGCTGCTGGAAAGGGACGGTGCGGGCGGCGGGTGGCGCCTGCGCGAAGCAGTCGCGGACGCTGCCTGACAGGCCGTTTTAAGGTGGAGCCGGGCATTGGAAAACCCTCCACCGCGACTATTGGGGGATGCCGCGGTGGAGGGCCTGAGATGAATATACCGTGAACTGCCGGAAACAGGAAAGTTGTCCCCGGCGCGTGTCGGCGCTCTGCCGCGGAAACCTCTGGCGACTCAATCGACAAGGGTCCGGCCCGGGCAGTGCGTCCTGGCCGGGCGGTGTTCAGTGGCGAACCGGAATAAAAACGCGCGGCTGCTCCGTCCAGGTATCCGACATCTGGGACATGGTCCGGCGCATGATCCGGTCCGAGGCATCCCGCGCCGCGGCAGCGTCGCCTCTGGCAATGGCCTCCGCCACGTCGACGTGCCACTGCAGGGCGGCCTCGTGCGGGTGGTCCGGCATCAGGCCATGGACGGTACGTCCGGTGAGGGTCTCGGCCACCTGCCCCATCAGGTTGGCGAACATCTCGTTGCCCGAGCCGGAGAGCAAGAGGGAATGGAACTGGATGTCCAACTCCAGGAAACGGGGCACCTCGCCGTTGTGTCCGGCGTCGCGCATTGCGTAGGCGACGTCCACGAGTTCCAGACGCAGCGGCGCGGGGGCGTTCTCGGCCGCGAGTTCCGCAGCGGCGGGCTCGACGGCGGCACGCAGCTCCGCGAGTGAGCGCAGCTGCGCGCCACGTGCGTCGCTGGCCAGGCGCCACCTGATCACCTGTGGGTCGAAAGGGTTCCAGCGGCTGGGCGGCAGGACCCTGATGCCCACCCGCTTGGTGGTTTCCACCAGGCCCAGCGACTGCAGGACGCGGACGGCCTCGCGGATGACCGACCGGGACACCTTCAGCTCATCCTCCAACTGCTCCGCCAGCATCACGTGGCCGGCGGGCAGGTTGCCCCCGACGATTCGGGTGCCAAGATTCTCGATGGCACGGTGGTGCAGGCTGGTGGTCATGCTGCTAAGCCTAGTGCTGGCCGGTGCCCTGCCTGCCTCCCGTCCTGGACGGGCAGCGACACAAAGGGTTCCAATAGGTGGGCGTTACTTTCCCGTGACCCGTCGAATATATATGCTTTAATCGGACCCTCGGTCTGCAACCGTGCTTCCGCGCAAAGGGAGCCACTGCACATCCAACGCACAGTATGAATTGGAGTTTTGATGTCTGCACACATCGGTGTCACCGGCCTCGCGGTCATGGGTGCCAACCTGGCTCGCAACCTCGCGCGGAACGGCTTCACGGTCGCACTGCACAACAGGTCGGTGGAGAAGACCGACGCCCTGCTCGAAAAGCACGGCACGGACGGCGACTTTGTCCGGACCGAAACCCTCCAGGAACTGGTGGACTCCCTGGAAAAGCCCCGCCGCGTCCTTATCATGGTGAAGGCCGGCAAGCCCGTTGACTCCGTCATCGAGCAGCTGGAACCGCTGCTGGAAGCCGGCGACATCATCATCGACGCCGGAAACTCCCACTACGAGGACACCCGCCGCCGCGAAGCCGCACTGGCCAAGAAGGACCTGCACTTCGTGGGTGTCGGTGTATCCGGCGGTGAAGAAGGCGCCCTGAACGGCCCCTCCATCATGCCCGGCGGTTCCAAGGAGTCCTACGAGGCACTCGGCCCGCTGCTGGAAAAGATCTCCGCGAAGGTCGACGGCGAACCGTGCTGCGCCTGGGTGGGAACTGACGGCGCCGGCCACTTCGTCAAGATGGTCCACAACGGAATTGAATACGCGGACATGCAGGTCATCGGTGAGGCGTTCGACCTGCTGCGCTCCGGTGCAGGCATCGAGCCCGCAGAGCAGTCCAAGATCTTCTCCGAGTGGAACAAGGGCGAGCTCTCCTCCTTCCTGATCGAAATCTCCGCTGAGGTCCTGGGCCACGTTGACGCCAAGACCGGCAAGCCGTTCGTCGACGTCGTGGTGGACGCCGCGGGCCAGAAGGGCACCGGCCGCTGGACGGTCATCTCCGCACTGGAATTGGGTTCCCCGGTCTCCGGCATCGCCGAATCCGTGTTCGCACGGGCTCTCTCCTCCCAGGCAGGCCAGCGCAAGCTCGGTCAGGAGCTCCTGGCCGGCAACGAGGCTTCGGTGGAAATCCCGGAGACCTTTGTCGAGGACGTCCGGCAGGCTCTCTACGCCTCCAAGCTGGTCTCCTACTCCCAGGGCCTGGACATGCTTACGTCCGCAGCCAAGGAATACGGCTGGGACCTGAAGCTGGACGAGATCGCTTCCCTGTGGCGCGCCGGCTGCATCATTCGTGCCGAGCTGCTCAAGGACATCACCAAGGCCTACGCTGCGGATGAGAAGCCCGCCAACCTGCTCTTCGCCCCGGCCTTCACCAAGGCCATCGCGGAGGCTGTTCCCGCGTGGCGCCGCGTGGTTGCCACGGCTGTCCAGCTGGGTATTCCGGTGCCCGTGTTCTCCTCCTCGCTGGCCTACTACGACGGCCTGCGCCGCAAGCGCGTTGCTGCCGCCCTGATCCAGGGCCAGCGCGACCTCTTCGGCGCCCACACCTACGGGCGCGTCGACGCCGAGGGCACTTTCCACACCCTCTGGGGCGAGGACAAGTCCGAGATCGAGGCAGTGGACACCCACTAGCAGCCGCCATCAGGTAAGCGAAAGGCCGGCAGTTCCAGGATTCACCTGGAACTGCCGGCCTTTCGCGTGTCCGGCTTGTGACCTTGCGGGGTCAGATCCGGTATTCGATATCGTATTCAGCCGGATCCACTGCGGGCTTGGTTTCCCGCTGTGCGTCACGGTGGCGCCATTTGGCGGGAACGCCGGTGACAATCGATTCCGGCGGGGCGTCCTTGACCACCACGGCGTTGGCGCCCACGGCGCTGTCCCGTCCGATAGTGATCGGTCCAAGGATTTTGGCGCCCGCGCCGATGGTTACGCGGTCGCCGATGGTGGGGTGCCGTTTTATCCTGGCCAGGGAGCGGCCGCCGAGCGTAACGCCGTGGTAGATCATCACGTCCTCGCCAATCTCGGCGGTCTCACCAATGACCACACCCATGCCGTGGTCAATAAAGAACCTGCGGCCGATGGTGGCACCTGGATGGATCTCGATTCCGGTCAGGAAACGGCCCGCCTGGGAAATCAGACGTGCCGGGAAGCGCATGCCTGGAGTTTCCCACAGCCGGTGTGTCAGGCGGTGGATCCAGATGGCATGGAGGCCGGAATAGGCGAAAAAGTTCTCAAAAGAACCTCGAGCCGCCGGGTCGTGGGACCGGGCAGCGTCGAGGTCTTCCTTCAGTCTTGCAATAAAGCCCACAAAGTTCTTTCTACAGGAAACGGGCGGACGGCGGTTCTAATCAGCCGCGGATGTCGTCATAGAGCACCGTGGAGATGTAACGCTCACCAAAGTCGCACACCACGGCAACGATCAGCTTGCCGGCGTTCTCCGGGCGCTTTGCCAGTTCCAACGCGGCCCATACGATGGCGCCGGAGGAGATGCCGCCCAGGATGCCTTCCTTGACACCGAGCTCGCGGGCTACACGGACAGAGTCTTCAAGGGTGGCGTCCAGGACTTCGTCATAGACGTTGGTGTCCAAGATTTCGGGGACGAAGTTCGCGCCGATTCCCTGGATCTTGTGCGGGCCGGGTGCGCCGCCGTTGAGGATCGCGGAGTCCTTGGGCTCCACGGCCACGATCTGGACGCCGGGCTTGCGTTCCTTCAGGACCTGTCCGACGCCGGTGACGGTTCCGCCGGTGCCGACGCCGGCGACGAAGATGTCCACGGCGCCGTCGGTGTCAGCCCAGATTTCTTCGGCCGTGGTGTTGCGGTGGACCTCCGGGTTGGCCTCATTGGCGAACTGCTGGGCCCAGATGGAGTTCTCGGTGTTGGCGACGATTTCCTGGGCCTTCTCGACGGCGCCGCGCATGCCCTCCGAGCCGGGCGTCAGGACGATTTCCGCGCCGAAAGCACGCAGCATGACCCGGCGCTCGGTGGACATGGTCTCCGGCATAGTGAGGATGACCTTGTAGCCGCGGGCAGCGCCCACCATGGCGAGGGCGATGCCGGTGTTGCCGGACGTGCCTTCAACGATGGTTCCGCCGGGCTTGAGGGCGCCGGACTTTTCCGCTGCGTCCACGATGGCCACGCCGATGCGGTCCTTGACACTGTTGGCCGGATTGTAGAACTCGAGCTTGACGGCAACGGTTGCGTCCAGCCCCTCGCTGAGCCGGTTGAGCTTGACCAGCGGTGTGCCGCCGACAAGCTGGGTTACATCGTCATAGATCCGTGCCATGTACATACGCCTATTCTTTGAGGGGTGAATACTGAGGTCAGCCTAACGAGGCCGCGTAACACCCGCTAAGCGTTAAGCCATGCAGAGTAATATTTCCTGGCCTTGGCGAGCTTCGGGTTGATGATCACCTGGCAGTACCCCTGCTCCGGATGCTTGGCGTAGTAGTTCTGGTGGAATTCCTCGGCAACGTAGAACCGGGGGAACCGGCTGACCTCAGTGACAATGGGGTTCGCCCACAGGGCCTGGTTCCGGTCGATGGCTTCCTCAAACAGGATCTTCTCTTCGGTGGTCTCGTAGAACATGGACGAGCGGTACTGAGTGCCGACGTCGTATCCCTGCCGGTTAGGCGTGGTGGGATCGTGCAGGGCGAAGAACATGTCCAGGATGACCTCCGCCGGAATCACGTCCTCGTCAAAGGTCACCGCCACCACCTCGGCGTGTCCGGTGGTCCCGTTGCAGACCGAGTAGTAGTCCGGGTGGGGATCGTGGCCCCCGGTGTAGCCGGACACCACTGAGGTGACGCCCTTGGTCTTCTGGTAGACGGCGTCGAGGCACCAGAAGCAGCCTCCGCCTAAAACAAAAGTTTTCATGACCTCTTCAATGGTTCGCGGCATGGGATGATTCCCCGGCCAGTTTGCTGCGCCGCTTCAAACATGGGGTCCCGGCGGCGTGATGGGGTAAAACTAAGACTATGGAACCTGTGGACACTGACGTTACCGGCCATAAGAATCAAGATGCCGACGCCCCCTCCGGCGAGGAGGACGCGGGCGGCCGGCCCCAGGCTCCCACCCTCGGCGAGCTGCTCCTGGCAGTTGAGGAATTGTGGCCCGAGTCCCTGGCCGAGGAGTGGGACGAGGTGGGACTGGTGGCAGGGCACCCCTCCGCTCCGGTGGCCCGTGTGATGTTTGCCGTGGATCCCACGCTCGAGGTCATCGAAGAAGCAGTGGAATGGGGCGCAGAACTCCTGATTACCCATCACCCACTGCTCCTGAAGGGCGTCACCACTGTCGCTGCCACCACGCCTAAGGGCCGGGCCGTCCACCGGCTCATTGAGTCCGGCACCGCCCTCCTGACCGTACACACCAACGGTGACTCCGCCGTCGGGGGCGTATCCGATGTACTTGCCGACGCCTTGGGCCTGCAGGACGTCGCCCCGCTCACGGTGGCCGCTAACGGGCTCCCGGAAGAGGGGATCGGGCGCGTAGGTGACCTGGCAGATGCCATGACCCTCGGGGATTTCGCAGCGCGTGTCTTCGGCATCCTGCCCTCCGTGGCGGGGGGAGTGCGGGTCTCCGGGGACAAGGACGGGCTGGTGCGCAGGATTGCAGTCTGCGGCGGTGCAGGGGATTCGTTGTTCAACGAGGTGCGTGCCAGTAACGCGGACGTCTATGTCACCGCTGACCTGCGCCACCACCCGGCGTCCGAGGCGCGGGAGGCGTCCCTGAACGGCCGGCCCTACCTGGTGGACGTATCGCACTTTGCCAGCGAGTGGCTGTGGTTGCCGGCAGCTGCCGCAGCACTGGGCAACGTCCTCGCCGACCAGGGCCACGACGTCGAAATCCAGGTCAGCACCACCAACAGCGATCCCTGGGACTTCATCTTGACTCCGGGGTAAGCCTGGCGTGCGAGGTCCGTCGCAGGACCCACGCCGAGCGCAGCGAGGTTTGGGAGCCGGTGGGGACGGAGCGAGGCAGGGGAGCAGGCCAGGCGCTAGAGTCGAGGAAGCGCCGTTCAGGTGCCCGGCCCCGGCCGGAAGGGATCAAACGGAGGTAACAGTGGCGAAGGCAGCACCGGCGGAACAGTTGAAGTTGCTTGACCTGCAGGGGCTTGACGCCCGCCTCAGGTCACTCGCCAACCGCCGCCGCTTGCTGGAGAACGATCCCAGGATCAAGGACCTCGAAGCTGCGCTTTCCGTAGCGAACGGCGAGCTGGGCTCCGCTAAGGTGGCTGTGCACGATGCCGAGGCCGAACTGAAGCGCGCCGAGGCGGACGTGGAGCAGGTGGCCTCGCGCATCGAACGGGATGAGGCAAAGCTCAACAGCGGGACGGGCCTGTCCAAGGACCTCGTCGCATTGCAGAAAGACATCGCCTCCCTGAACAAGCGGCGCTCGGACCTGGAGGACGTGGAACTTGAGGTTCTGGAGCGGCTCGACTCGCTCCGGGCACGGCAGGCGAAACAGCAGGCGATCGTGGACGATATCCAGGGATCCTTCGGCAGCATCAGGGCCGAGCTGGATGCAGCCCTGGCCGAAGTTGAGGCGGAAGCCGGCGGGCTCCGTACCCAGCGCGCCGAATTCGCCGCCGCGCTCGACGCCGGGATGCTGGCCGTGTACGAAAAGACCCTGGCCAAGCGCGGAGTAGGCGCCGCGAGGCTGTTCCACGGCACGTCCGAAGCCTCCGGAATGAAGCTGAGCCCAGGCGACCTCGCCGAAATCAAAGCAGCTTCCGCCGACGACATCGTGTTCTGCCCGGACTCCGGCGCCATCCTGGTCCGCTCCGACGAGTGGGCCTGACCCAACTGACTGGCACTTAACGTCGCCAAATCGCGTTTTTGGCTGCGTTATCTGCGAGTCAGTTGGGGAACGCGGGGTGTCAGCCCGGCAGGATGATGTTCAGCGCGTGCGGCTTCCGCGCTGAACCCGCCACGAGTTCGGCCTCCCACTTTTCGCGGCTGGCCTTGAGGAGCTGCGACGGCGTCTCCGGAGCTTTGCCCCGCCGGGACACGAGGTGCCGCGCCAGCTCACCGCGGGTGTGCTTGGCGAAGTGGCTGACCACCTTCCGGACTCCGTTGACTTCGGTAAATACGTTGACGGCAACAGTTTGCTCAGCCGGGGGAGCCCACGCTGCCGCGTAAGAGCTCGACCGGCAGTCCACCAGCAGATGCCCGGACGCGGCTTCCGCCAGCGCCTCGGCGAGCTGCGGCTTCCAGAAAGAGGCGAGGCGGCCGACGTCGGGCAGTGCAGTTCCCATGGACAGCCGGTACGCCGGCACGCTGTCCCCGAAGCGGATGGCGCCCCAAAGTGCCGAAATGACGAGTACCGACTCGTCCGCCCTGCGGCGTTGAACGGCGGTAAGTGTTTTGTAGCCCAGGGCGTCGTAAAGCACCCCTGAATAAATCCGGTGCGCCGGAGCCGCAGGTTCTGCATGGAGCCGGGTGTTGCGGTCGACGTCGTCCTTCAGGGACGCCCCAACCCCCAGCAACGCGAGGGCGTCCTCGTGCGCGCTCACTGAACCCAACGCGTCCAGGACTTTCGCCCGGTAGGAGTTCAGCTGCGGGAAGCTCAGGGAAGGCCAGTCGACGGCGGAACCGCGGACCGCGGGCGTCTTGCCTTCAGAGGGGGGAAGCAGAATCAGCACCGTCCGATCCTACCGGCGGCGTGAAAGCGGCACGGCGCCGGTAGACTGGAGCCGGATGGGTTGACCAGGCGGTCGCGCGTCACGCAAGTGGCTCGAGGAACGTCCGGGCTCCGCAGGGCAGGGTGGTGGGTAACGCCCACTCGGGGTAACCCGCAGGCCAGTGCCACAGAGAACAGACCGCCCGGGTCGCGCCGTTTTGAAAGCGGCACGAACCAGGTAAGGGTGAAACGGTGGTGTAAGAGACCACCAGCTTCCCGGGTGACCGGGAAGGCTAGGTAAACCCCACCCGGAGCAAGGCCAGACAGGACACGTTTGAGGGCTGCCCGCCCGAGTGTCCGGGTAGGCCGCTGGAGGGCGCCGGCAACGGCGTTCGTAGATGGATGGCCGCTACTCCCGCACTGGCAACGGAGCGGGAACACAGAACCCGGCGTATCGGTCAACCCATCCACTAAACCCGTTTGACCTTGACGCTGCGTTGGGATGCTGGACCGTGCCCGCTGATACTGATGGACAATCTGCCCCGAACGCCGCGTGGCGGATTCCTTCCCCGGGCAGGCAAGTGGCTGCCCTTGTTGGTTTCCTTGCTCTTTCGTATGCCGTGTGCATGCTTGCCTCCGTCCCGATCATCCTCAATTCCAACGGTTGGTTTGCCACCTCCACCAAGGCTCCGTGGATGCCCGAAGGCTGGATGTTCCGGAGTGTGTGGATCGCGCTCTACGCCTGCAGTGCAGCGGCTGCGTGGCTGGTCTGGCGCAAAGGTGCCCTGGCTGGCCGGGCCGGAAGGACCTACGGCCTGCAGTTGCTGCTGAACCTGGCATGGCCGTTCACGTTTTTTGCGTTGTACCCCCTGCTCGGCACCGCTGCGCTGTGGATTGCCTTCGCCGTCATCTGTGCCCTGGCAATTGTTTTGATGCTGCTAATCCTGGAGTTCGGGCCGGTTCACACGGGGGCCGGGCTGCTGGTGCTGCCCTACTTCTCGTGGGTGGTTTTCTCCGCGAGCCTCAACCTCTACTCCGCCATTCACAACTGAAGCGGCCACACAGGCGAATCGACCGGAAACTGCTATGTGAGTGATTTCACGCAGCCCAAGCATCCCCGGGGCAGTCTGCCAATTTAGAATGGATAACGGACGCAGGAGTTCTTCCGCCGGAGTTGCGTTCGCGACCGGCGGTTTTCTTTTGCACACATCCAGGCGCCTGGGGGCCAAATCCCGCAGGTGCCGGCGCCCCTGGACATCATCAGGTGGCCGACATTCGTGTACGAGGACGTACGCGGCTGAACCGAGGAAGGTATTTCTGTGAGCCAGACGTCAGATTCTTGTCTTGATACGTGGATGGGCCGGGAGGCCCTCGCCGAGGCCATGATTCCGGTGATCGGCCGGCTGTACCGCGAAAACAACGTGGTGACCAGCATCCATGGCCGGAGCCTGATCAATAAGTCGACCATGAACATCCTCAAGGCGCACCGCTTCGCGCGCAGGATGAGCAAGGACGAACTGCTGCTGGAAGAAACTGCCCCGCTCCTGAACACCCTGGCGGGACTGGAGCTCGGCGCGGCAGCGATCGACATCGCCCGGCTGAACCAGAAGTTCAAGGAAGAAGGCGGCGACGCCACCCTGGAGGAATTCCTTCGCGCCGAACTGGCGGACGTGGTGGGCAAGCGCGGAGGCGACGACCGGACCAGCACCGACGTCGTGCTGTATGGCTTTGGCCGCATCGGCCGGCTCCTGGCCCGGCTCCTGATCGAAAAGGCCGGTGGAGGCCATGGCCTGCGGCTGCGGGCCATCGTGGTGCGGCGGGGTTCGGACAATGACCTGGCCAAGCGTGCCAGCCTGCTGCGCCGGGACTCCGTGCACGGTTCGTTCGAAGGCACCATCCGCGTCGATGAGGCTGCCAACACCATCACCGCCAACGGTGTCCAGGTGCAGGTCATCTACTCGGACAACCCCGCCACCATCGACTACACCGCCTATGGCATCAACAACGCCCTGGTGGTGGACAACACCGGCCGCTGGCGCGACGCTGAAGGGCTCTCCCAGCACCTGCAGAGCAAGGGCGTGGCGCGGGTGCTGCTGACCGCCCCCGGCAAGGGCGAACTGAAGAACATCGTCCACGGCATCAACCACCGCACCATCGAGGACACCGACCAGATCGTGTCCGCTGCCTCCTGCACCACCAACGCCATCACTCCGGTGCTGAAGGCCATCAACGACAAGTTCGGGGTAGTCCACGGCCACGTCGAGACCGTGCACTCGTTCACGAACGACCAGAACCTGATCGACAACTTCCACAAAGGCGACCGCCGTGGCCGTTCGGCAGCGCTCAACATGGTGATCACCGAGACCGGTGCGGCCAAGGCCGTGGCGAAGGCCCTGCCGGAACTGCTGGGCAAGCTCACCGGCAGCTCCATCCGGGTCCCCACCCCGGACGTTTCGCTGGCCATCCTGAACCTGAGCCTGGAAAACGGGACCACCAAGGACGAGGTCAACGAATACCTGCGGGAGATGTCGCTGCACTCGGACCTGCGCAAGCAGATTGACTACATCGACTCACCCGAGGTGGTCTCCACGGACTTCGTGGGCTCCCGCCGTGCGGGGATCGTTGACGGCCTGGCCACGATCTCCAACGAGAAGAACCTGGTGCTCTACGTCTGGTATGACAACGAGTTCGGTTACAGCTGCCAGGTGGTCCGCGTTATGGAGGAAATGGCCGGTGTGAACCCGCCGTCCTTCCCCGCCAAGGAAACGGCTTCCGCCCTGGCCGCAATTTCCGTCTGATCCAAGCACAGTCCCCTCCGGATTTCCCGGCTGATTTCTCTGGAATCAGCCGGGAAACGGGACCACACTTGTGCCATGGATAAAGATTCGACGCTCCAGCACGAAACCACCCTGGAACACGCCCTGGACCTGGCAAAGGCCAACCACAAGGAGGCCGTACGGCTGCTTGAGGGCGCCCGCGCCGGCTACCAGACGGGCGACGTCTCCCAAGACCGGGTGCGGCAGCTTGAGGGACTCCTGGCCATTGCCGAGGAGGACCTCCGGCGGGTGATGCGGGAGCAATAGCCCCCGGTGTTACCTTTCACTCGCCCTCCACAGTGTGGATATCGGCGGGCATGACAGGCGGCTGTCCTAGGCTCTTCTGGTGCATGACATTACCGGAAGGCCAGGAACTCCATGACCGTGAGCTGGTCCGCGTACCGGCGCGCCCGCCGTCGTTCCCGTCAGGCGTGGGGAGTCCTGGCGGTTGCCGCCGTCTCGGCACTCGGTGCGCTGTTTTGGTTCTTTACCGCCGGCCAGTTTGCGGTAGCGGAGCCCACCGCTGCCGGGCCCACAGAAGCTCCCGTTTTCGATCCCGCGTGGATGAAGCCCGTAGTGCCGGTGCACCCGGTGCCTTCAGGCACCGCCCTCTCCGCACTGGACGGACTTGCCGTGAAGGGGCGGGCCGCCAAGGATAACTACGACCGTGAGGCTTTCGGCCAGGCCTGGCAGGACGCGGACCGCAACGGCTGCGATACCCGCAACGACATCCTGCGGCGTGACCTCACCGGCGTGGTCTTTATGGAAGGCTCCAAGTGCCGGGTGGCCGGCGGTTCCTTCCATGAGCCCTACCTCGGACAGCTCCTGGACTTCCGCAGGGGCGCCGAAAGCAGCCGGGCGGTCCAGATAGACCACGTGGTTCCCTTGGCGGACGCGTGGCAGAAAGGTGCCCAGGCGCTTACGGTGGCACAGCGTCAGCGCCTCGCCAACGACCCGCTGAACCTCATTGCTGCGGATGGGCCGGTTAATGGCGAGAAGGGCGCGAGCGACGCCGCCACCTGGCTCCCCAAAAACAAATCAATCCGCTGCCACTACGTGGCGCGCCAAATCTCCGTCAAGGCCTCGTACGGCCTATGGGTCACCGAGGCGGAGAAGGAGGCCATGAAACGTGTACTCGGGTCCTGCCCGGACCAGCAGACCATTTCAGCCAACTGATCTTCACGGCGGTGCCGCATGAAGGCAGTCCGGCAGCGTACCGCCGTCGGACCTAGTGGCCGAAGGGGTCCGGGTCCACGCCCGGCATCCACGTCAGCCCGGGAACGCCCCAGCCGTTTTTCTTGGCCTGCTTCATGGCCTTGCGCGCGTAGCGGTCCATCAGCCGGTTGACATAGAGCTTGCCGTCAAGGTGGTCGTACTCATGCTGCAGTACGCGGGCGAACCAGCCCGTCGCCTCGAACTTGACCGGTTGCCCAAAGCCGTCAAAGCCTTCCACACGGGCCCACTCGGCGCGCTTCAGCGGGTACTGCCCGCTGGGGAACGACAGGCAGCCTTCCTCTTCCTCGTCGGGGTCGGGGACAGCCCCGGAAATTTTCGACAGAGTGAGGACCGGGTTAACCAGCACACCGGTGGGGGGAGCGCCGTCGTCGTTGGCGTACTTGTAAACAAAGATCCGCTTGCCAACGCCCACTTGCGGGGCGGCGAGGCCCACGCCGTTGGCTGCGTCGTTCGTTTCGAACATGTCGGCTATAAGGGTCCGCAATTCGTCGTCGAACACTTCTACCTCGGTTGCCCTGCGGTGCAGGACGGGCTCTCCCCAGATGGTGATTGGCAGAACAGTCATCTCACGGTCCTTCGGCGATATCTTTGTGCAAAACAAAGGAGGCCGCACCGGGTAATCCGGTGCGGCCTCCTTGCTGGACGGCTGTCAATACCATCCTGTGAGGGTGAGCTACGGGGGTTGAACCCGCGACCTCCTGGACCACAACCAGGCGCTCTGCCAACTGAGCTAAGCCCACCATGCGCCCTGCAGATTTACCGGCGAACCGGCTCTCTGGAAAGGCAACTCAAATAGCTTACCTGCTCTTGAGGGGTGCTTCGTCCACTTTTACGGATTTCATTGAAATTTCCCGCAAACGTGGCGCAAATTACTCTTTCGGCTGCTGCGCATCGCCAGCCGCGGCGATGCGCTTAGCGATCTGCTGTGCTGTGGCGCTGTCCGGGCCCGGCGTCGGGACAAACACAGCCGCACGGTAGTAGCGGAGCTCATCGATGGAATCCTTGATGTCTCCCAGGGCGCGGTGGCCACCCTTTTTGGCCGGCGACTGGAAGTAGGCCCTGGCGAACCAGCGGCGGGAAAGCTCCTTGATGGTGCTCACGTCAATCACGCGGTAATGCAAGTGCTCCACCACGGAAGGCATGTCGCGCGAAAGGAACACGCGGTCGGTGCCTACCGAGTTGCCTCCCAGGGGTGCCTTGCGCGGATCCGGTACCCACTTTTCGATGTACTCCATGACTGCGGCTTCTGCTTCGGCCATGGTGATGCCGTGCGGGAGTTCCTTGAGCAGCCCCGACTTGGTGTGCATGTCCCGGACGAAGTCGTTCATCTGGGCCAGGGCGGCATCGTCGGGTTTGATCACTACGTCCACCCCGTCTCCGAGGATGTTCAGTTCGGAGTCCGTCACCAGGGCTGCCACCTCGATCAAGGCGTCATTCTTGATGTCCAGACCAGTCATTTCACAGTCGATCCAGACGATTCGTTCGTTAGATATAGGCACCGGACCAGCCTACCGTTACACCTCCCGGCTGCTTGCCGGTGCTAGGATTTCGGGTACGCGGCGGGACAAATTGCTGTCGTTGTAACCGCCCTGGCCTGCCATGCAGCCCACCGGGCGGAACCGCGCAAACCCAAGAGCGCAGACCCAAGAGATTGGACGATCCTGAGATGACGGCGCGTGTGCCTGCAGCCAGGGAACTGGCGGCCGCGGACACTGCTGCAGCAGTGGGGGCCGAAGTCGACAATCCCCGCTCGCCGCTCCTGGCCGGATTTGCGGGCTCAATGTTTATGCTGATCGGCTCCCTGGGAGTGGGGTGGCTGGCCCCTGTCTCGGAACTCCGCCGGATGCCGCTGTTCATCTGGATGCGGGCGGAAGCGGCGGGCGTAGCCCTGTCCATCGTTCTGCTGGCCGTAGGCGGGATGCTCCTGGTCCGCGCCTGGCTCCGGCTGGGCCAGCGTGTCCGCGTCTGGGGAGAAGAGGCCCGAAAGGCCACCCTGATGGCAGTGGTCGCCTGGGGGCTGCCCATGATGTTCAGCGTGCCGCTGTTCAGCCGCGACGTCTATGCGTACATCGGCCAGGGCCGCCTGATGGTGGAGGGCTTCAACCCGTACGAAAACGGCATTTCGGCGTTATCCAACTACTTCCAGCTGGGCGCGGACAAAATGTGGACCGAGGCCCCCGTTCCGTACGGACAGTTGTTCCTTTGGATCGAACAGTTCATCGTGTGGGCCACCAACGTCCAACCTGAAGCAAGCGTGATGCTGTTCCGGCTGGTGGCGCTGGCCGGAGTGGTCCTCTGCGTGATCTATGTGCCCAAACTTGCCGAACTGCACGGGGTCAACCCCAACCGGGCCCTGTGGCTGACGGCGGCCAACCCCCTCTTCCTGACCAACTTCATCGCCAGCGTCCACAACGATGCCCTCATGATTGGGCTGGCCCTGGCCGGCCTCTACTACTCAGCGACCCACCGCGTGGTACGTGGCATCGTCCTGGTGACACTCTCCATCGCCGTCAAACCCATCACCATTGTTTTCCTGCCCTTCATCGGGCTGCTGTGGGCCGGAAAAAACGCAAGCTGGCTGCGCAAGTTCTCCTACTGGGGCCTGACGGCAGCTTTGAGCCTGGGGCTCCTGGTTCTCATGAGTCTGGTTAACGGTTTTGGGTTCGGCTGGATCAGCGGGCTCTCGGCCCCGGGCAGCATCTTCATCTGGTATGCGCCGGTGGGGCTTATCGGACTGGTGGTCGCCTCACTGGCCAACTCGTTCGGGCTGGACGGCTGGACCCTCGCCGGCTGGGTGTTCGACGCCGGGAAGCTGCTGGCGGTGGGCATCGTCGCCTGGCTGATTTTCAGGGGTGAGCACGACCGCCTGATCCGCCGGCTGACTCTTGCGTTCGCGACGATCGTCGTGCTGGCGCCCATGATCCAGTCCTGGTACGTGGTGTGGCTCATTCCGCTGTTTGCCGTGACCGGCATCCGCAATGACTGGCAGGTCAAGGCACTCTACTTCGTGGTCTCGTTCTTTATGATTTACGCAATTTCCGACCAACTGGAGGTTTTCCCGTACCTGCAGACCGCTGACCTTGGCCTGGCGCTGGTCCTGGCCAGGGTCGCCGCTGCCGTTACGGGCCTGCTGTTCGGCCTCTACCTGATTTTCTGGGATCCCCGCACGAGGAGCCTCTTCCGGAAGAGTCCCGAACCGGTAGTTGAACGGCCGGTCATTTAGCCAGGTTTTTCAGCGCCTCCCGGCGTGACAGCGGGCTGATTCTGTCCTCGTGCGCGGCAACAAAAGCCGCCACCCATTCCGGCGCTGTCTTCGCGTACTCCCGCAGGGCCCAGCCGACCGCTTTCCTGATGAAAAACTCGGGGTCTGCAAGGTTCGCCTCGATCACGCGGCGCAGGAGCTCTGTGTCGGTGTCCGCCTTGGCCTTGATCTGCGCGGTGATTGAAGCCCGCCTGACCCAAAAGTCCGGGTCGGTGCTCCACCGCAGAATGACCGCTGACATTTCTGCACGGTGTGCCTGAAGGAGTGCGCAGATGCGGCCGGCAACCCCGTCAGCAAAGTCCCACCAGGCACCCTGGCGAATCATTTCCTCATAGACCGGGAGCATGGTGAGATCCGCCGCCACCAGCCTGCCGCCGGTCAGGTCGATTGCCGCATACCGCTCCTCGCGGAACTCCGCAGTGCGCCACAGTTCAAGCACGCTGGCCCGCAGCTGGTCCGGGGAGTCAAACGGATACCTGGTAACCACCGCCGCCGCCAGCCGTCGCACCTCCGGTACCCGGACGCCCAGGGACGGTATGGCGGATTTCATGTACGCCTGGGCACCGGCAGCACGCACCGGGTCCGCCAGCTCACGCAGCCCGGTGCGGATGGCATGGATCGCTTTCCGGTTCACCATGCTCAGGGTCAGGACGGTCCCGGTGCGGGGTGTGTCCAGCCCGCACGATCCAGCCAGGCCGCACACAGCGAGCTCCACTGATCGGGCCCGGGCTCGCCGTCGGCAAGGCCCAAACCGTGGCGTCCGTTGGGGAAGACGTGCAGCTCAGCGGGAACGCCTGCGCTGAGCAGCGCGCCCGCGTAGCCCAGGCTATGGCTCACCGGTACGGCGGCGTCGTCGGCCGTGTGCCAAAGGAACGCCGGGGGCGTTTCGGCGGTAACCTGCTGTTCCGCTGACAGTTCCGCCAGGATGTCCGACGGCGGCGCGTCGCCCAGGAGGTTGTCCACCGAGCCCTGGTGCACCTCCCGGGTGTAGGACACCACCGGATAGCACAGCACGGTGAGGTCAGGGACCGCCTGGGGGACATCGAGGTCAACGCTGCCGGTGGCCACCGCGGTGGAGAGCGTCGCTGCAAGGTGACCGCCTGCGGAGAAGCCCAGTACCCCCACGCGTCCGTGGTCAACTGCGAGGCCGTGCGCACTGCTGCGGATGTGGAGCATGGCCTGTTTCGCATCCTCGAGGGGCGCCGGGTGCCGGTCCGGCGCAACCCGGTACCGCAGGACAAAAGCGTGAATCCCCAACCCGGCGAGCCATTCGGCAACAGGCTCCGCCTCGTGGTCAGCCTGCCGGGCGTATCCGCCCCCGGGGAGGACCAGGACCGCGGGCCGGTCTCCGGGCGAGCCGGTACGGGACGGGACGGCTGTCAGCCGGGGCGCCACGGTCAGGCAGCCGTCTCGGTGCTGCGCCGAAGCGTAACTTCGCCGGTGATCGGATGCGGCCCCACGCCGTCGGCCGCTGCCTCTTCCGCATCTGCGCCGCGGATTCCTGAAGCGTTGGATTCGGCGCCGTCCGGTCCTTCCCCGGCGGAAGCAGTTCCCGGCGCCGTTGCGCGGGTGGCGAGGCGCCCGATCTCTTCGAGCGGGAGGCGGACCGTGGAGAGCGCCGGGCGGAAGTCACGGAGCGTTTCGATGTCGTCAAACCCGGCGATGATGGCATCGCGCGGAATGCGGAGCCCCTCTGAACGCAGTGCCGCGGTCGCACCAATGGCCATCACGTCGTTGACGGCAAAGATGCACAGCTTCCTGCCGGCAGGCCCTTCCGCGGCCTCCGCCTGGCGGGCCTTAATCAGGCCGGCGAGCTTGAGGCCGGCCTCGTAGCCGCCGGCGCGGTTGAAGGTGGTGCGTACGATGTCTGCAGGTTCACGCCCGGCGGCCGCGAGGCCCTCCTGGAAGCCGCGGACCCTGTCGTCGGAAGTGAAAAGTCCCTTGGGACCGCCGATGATCACAAAGTCACCGTTCCAGCCCGATGCGAGTTTGCCCGCCAGCGCTGCGGCGAGTTCCTGGTTCGGCACGGCCACCACGTAGTAGCCCTCCGGCGCCTCCGCACCCACCACGGGGTGGCCCACTACCGCCACTCTGCCGCCGTTGCGGCAGTACCTGTCCAGCTCGGCGGCCAGTTCAGCGTTGCCTTCCTGGTTTTCCGGCTGGGCAGAGCGGGAGCCGGCAATCACGATTGAATCGGCCCGTCGGGCGGCGAATGCAGCAACTGCTTCCTTTTCCTCTGCCGGAGCTCCGCCGGTGGTGGCCAGCAGGACCATTTTGCGCTGCTCGCGTGCAGCTTCCTGTACGCCCCTGGCGATGGCAGCGAAGTAGGGGTCCGCGATGTCGTGGACGATCAGGCCGATCAGGCCTGAGCTGGACTTTGCAAGGCCCTGGGCCTGGGCGTTCGGAATGTATCCCAGCGAGTCGGCGGCCTGGCGGACCCTGTCCGCTATGTCTTGGCCGGGCTTGCGGGCGCTGCCATTCAAGACGCGCGAGGCTGTAGCCGGTGATACGCCGGCCAGCCGCGCCACCTCAGTAAGGGTACTTGCAGCCACAGCGTCTCCTGGTTGGCTTTGTAGGTCATTAAGCGTAAGCACAGTATGGCAGTTATGGGTTGCTTTCGGAAAGCGCTTGCCAACTCGGTGTGGCCGGTGCATCATTGACGTAGTGGGAATGCGCTTTCCCGATTCAGCTTGAGTAAAACTGCTCACTCACCGTGGAGGACACATGGGCTTCGAAACAAAAACGATCCGTATCGCCATGAACGGCATCACCGGCCGGATGGGTTACCGCCAGCACTTGCTGCGCTCCATCCTTCCCATCCGGGACGCCGGCGGCTTCACCCTGGAGGACGGCACCCGCATCCAGGTTGAGCCCATCCTGGTAGGCCGCAACGAAGCCAAGATCCGGGAACTCGCCGAAAAGCACAAGGTCGCTGAATGGAGCACCGACCTTGACGCCGTGATCAACGATCCCACCGTCGACATCATTTTTGACGCCTCCATGACCAGCCTTCGCGCAGCCACCCTCAAGAAGGCCATGCTCGCCGGCAAGCACATCTTCACGGAGAAGCCCACGGCTGAGACCCTCGAGGAAGCCATCGAGCTGGCCCGCATCGGCAAGGAAGCCGGCGTGACCGCAGGCGTCGTCCACGACAAGCTGTACTTGCCCGGCCTGGTCAAGCTCCGCCGCCTGGTGGACGAAGGCTTCTTCGGCCGCATCCTCTCCATCCGCGGCGAATTCGGCTACTGGGTCTTCGAGGGCGATGTCCAGGCTGCCCAGCGCCCGTCCTGGAACTACCGCAAGGAAGACGGCGGTGGAATGACCACGGACATGTTCTGCCACTGGAACTACGTCCTTGAGGGCATCATCGGCAAGGTCAAGAGCGTCAACGCCAAGACCGCCACCCACATCCCTGCCCGCTGGGACGAGGCAGGCAAGGAATACAAGGCCACCGCCGACGACGCCTCCTACGGCATCTTCGAACTCGAGACCCCGGCCGGGGAGCAGGTCATCGGCCAGATCAACTCCTCCTGGGCCGTCCGCGTCTACCGCGACGAGCTGGTGGAGTTCCAGATCGACGGCACGCACGGCTCCGCCGTTGCCGGGCTGAACAAGTGCGTTGCCCAGCAGCGCGCACACACCCCCAAGCCGGTCTGGAACCCTGACCTGCCCGTCACCGAATCCTTCCGTGACCAGTGGCAGGAAGTCCCCGCCAACGCTGAGCTGGACAACGGCTTCAAGCTGCAGTGGGAAGAATTCCTCCGCGACGTTGTTGCCGGCCGCGAGCACCGCTTTGGCCTGCTGTCCGCCGCCCGCGGCGTCCAGCTCGCCGAGCTGGGCCTGCAGTCCAACGACGAACGCCGCACCATCGACATCCCGGAGATCACGCTCTAATGACCTCTCTTATCCTTCCCTCCCATGACGGTGGCACCAGGGAATACCGGCTCCAGGGTGCTATGTCCTGGGCCCGCCCCACCGCCCCGCTGACAGCCCGCCGCGCCTACGCGGCAGCCCACGTCATCCCCGAGGTCCTGGCAGACAACACCCCCGGTGCGCCTGCCCGGCTCGACTGGGAAGCCACCATGGCCTACCGCCACGAGCTGTGGTCCTATGGCCTCGGTGTTGCCGATGCCATGGATACCGCCCAGCGCGGGATGGGCCTGGACTGGGCCGCCACGCAGCAGCTCATCAAGCGCACCGGCGTCGAAGCCGCCTCCGTGGTTTCGGCCGGCAACGCAGCCACTGCGGGCAAGACCGTCCGGGACCTCGTGTCCTGCGGAGCGGGCACTGACCAGCTGGACATCGACTCACTTCCCGTCGGCGAAGCCGGCCTCAAGGCCGTCCTCGAGGCGTACCGCGAGCAGATTGCCGTGATCACCGAGGCCGGACCCAAGGTCATCATCATGGCCTCGCGTGCCCTGGCCAAGGTGGCCAGCGGCCCCGAGGACTACCTGAAGGTGTACTCCACCCTGCTGCAGGAAGTGGACCAGCCGGTAATCCTGCACTGGCTCGGCACCATGTTCGATCCTGCCCTCGCCGGTTACTGGGGTTCGGATGACGTCGCGACGGCCACCGATACCTTCCTGGGGCTCATCAAGGACAATGCGGCCAAGGTGGACGGCGTCAAGGTCTCCCTGCTCGATGCCAGCCATGAAGTTGCCCTCCGTGCTGCCCTGCCCGAAGGCGTCCGCCTCTACACCGGCGACGACTTCAACTACCCGGAACTGATCGACGGTGACAGCAGTCACCACTCTGACGCCCTGCTGGGCATTTTCGCCGCCATCTACCCGGCAGCTTCGGTGGCCCTGCAGAACTACGACGCCGGCAACGCAGCCAGGGCACGGGAAATCCTGGACTCCACCCGGGAACTGGGCAAGCACATATTCAGTGCCCCCACGTTTTACTACAAGACCGGGATCGCGTTTATGTCCTGGCTCAACGGCAAGCAGCAGGGCTTCCAGATGGTGGGCGGCCTGCACTCCGGCCGCTCGGTGTGCCACCTGGCCAAGACGTTCGAACTGGCAGATCAGGCCGGACTGCTCCGGGACCCGGCACTCGCCGCCTTCCGGATGTCCGACTACCTGCGCATCAACGGGGTAGGGGTATGAGCGACTTTTCCCGCCTCGCGATCAACAGCGCCACCACCAAGAAGTGGACCCTGGCCCAGGTTGTCGAGGGCTGCGTCAACGCGGGGATCCCGTCCATGGGGCCGTGGCGTGACCGGGTGGAGGAAGCCGGCCTGGACAAGGCTGCCCGCCTGATCAAGGATGCGGGCCTGCGGGTCTCCTCCCTGTGCCGTGGTGGGTTCCTCACCGCTGCCGACGCCGAAGGGCAGGCCGCCGCACTGGCTGACAACCGCGCGGCCATCCTGGAGGCGGTGGCCCTTGGTACCAGGGAACTGTTCCTCGTTGTTGGCGGGTTGGCGCCGGGGGAGAAGGACGTAGTGGCCGCACGCCGGCGCGTCGCGGACCGCCTCGCCGACTTGGTCCCCTTCGCCGAGGAAAACGGTGTCCGCCTGGTCCTTGAGCCGCTGCACCCGATGTACGCCGCCGACCGTGCCCTGATTTCGACCCTGGGGCAGGCCCTCGACCTCGCAGCGCCGTTCGACGCATCCACGGTGGGTGTCGCCGTCGATACCTTCCATGTCTGGTGGGACCCCGAGCTCAAGGCGCAGATCGAACGTGCCGGCCGCGAAAACCGCATCGCCTCTTACCAGGTGTGCGACTTCAACATGCCCATCGCTGCTGATCCGCTGCTGTCCCGCGGATACATGGGCGACGGCGTGGTGGACTTCGCCACCATCGGCACCTGGGTGCGCGACGCCGGGTACACCGGGGACATTGAGGTTGAAATCTTCAATCAGGACATCTGGGATACGGACGGCAACACCGTCCTTGCCACAGTGAAGGAGCGCTACGCGGAGCTCGTCCTCCCGTACGCCTGACCTGATCCAGGCCGCGGGCTCCCGCCACGCTTTCCCAACATGGCTGCCGGGAGCCCGCGCACCACATACAGAAGGACCCGGACCGCAATGGCGGTCCGGGTCCTTCTGTCTAAAGGATGCCTAGGCGTACAGCGCAGCGCACCGGCGGTAGCGGGAGAGCACTCCGGCGTCGTCTTGCCCCGCTGCAAGGTCGACGGCGTCCAGCGCCCACTGCGGAAATGTTCCGGTGAGGGCAGCGGCGGCCTGCCGGGCGGCACCGTCGGCCACGTACTCGCCGGGACGCGGCACGGTGACCTCCTTTCCCAACAGCTGGGCCGCTGCCTCCTGCACAGCCCTGGACTGGGCTCCGCCGCCCACCAGGATGATCCGTCTGGCGTCGACTCCCTGTTCCTGAAGGGCTGCGAGTCCATCCGCCAGGGAACAGACCACGCCCTCGACGGCGGCCCGCGCCAGGTTCGCCGGCGTGTAGTTCCCGCGGGTGATGCCGTGCAGGGAACCCGTGGCGTCGGGCAGGTTTGGGGTGCGCTCGCCATCAAAGTACGGCACCAGGGTCAAGCCGCCGGCGCCGCTTTCGGCTGACAGCGCCAGCTCGCTGAACTCCGCCAGGCTGACGTCCAGAAGTGCCGCGGTGGCGTCAAAAACCCGGGTTGCGTTCAGTGTGCAGACCAGCGGGAGGTAATTCCCGGCGGCGTCGGCGAACCCTGCCACCAGCCCGGACGGATCGGCGGCCGGAGTGCCGGACACAGCGAAGACCGTTCCGGAGGTGCCCAGCGACATCACCACATCACCGATGCCGGCCCCCACGCCCAGCGCCGCTGCCGCGTTGTCCCCGGCGCCTGCGGCCACCAGGGCACCGGCAGGAGTCTTCCCGGCGGCATCCAGCGGACCCAGTACATCGGGCAACAGCGGGACGTGCCCGAGCGATGACACCAGGACGTCCGGCAGGTACGTACCGGCCGCCGCCGAGTAGTAGCCCGTTCCGGACGCGTCCGAACGGTCTGTGGTCAGGGCCTCGAGGTTTCCGGGGCCGCTATTCTCGCCGTAGCCCAGGAGCCGCCACGTCAGCCAGTCGTGCGGCAGGCAGACGGCCGCCACCGCCGCCGCGTTCTCCGGCTCATTGGCTGCCAGCCAGTGCAGCTTCGTGAGGGTCAGCGATGCTACCGGGACGGTGCCTGTGGCACCGGCCCAGTAGCGGGCACCGGCAGCAGTGTCGCCGTCGCCCGCGGTCCTGATGAGCTCCAGGGCGGCACCGGAACTGCGGGTGTCATTCCACAGGAGTGCCGGCCTGATGACCCGGCCGTCGGCGTCCAGGCAGACCATGCCGTGTTGCTGGCCCCCGACAGATATTGCTGCCACATCATTCAGGCCGCCGGCCTGTTGTATTGCTTCCTGAAGGGCAGTCCACCAGTGGTCCGGATGGATTTCGCTGCCCTCCGGGTGGTTTGCCCGCCCGGAGCGCACCAGTGCTCCGGTGTCCGCATCGCGGACCACCACTTTGCAGGACTGGGTAGAGCTGTCGATGCCTGCTACGAGTGCCATGGGTCAGCGGGCGTTGAGGAGGTGTTCGATGGCGAGTTGGTTGAGGCGGATGAACGCGAAGGAGCGTTCGGCTGCCTTGTTGGCGTCGAAGTCCTCGAAGGCGGTGGTGTCTTTGAGCAGGTCGGTGGCGGTTTCGCCGGCGGTGAGGGTGGTTTCGCCGAGTTCGAAGACGCCGGAGGCGGCGAGGGCTTCCTGGACCTGGGGGTCGGCGCGGAAGGCCAGGGCGCGTTCCTTCAGGAGCAGGTACATGCTCATGTTGGCTTTGGCTGATTCCCAGACGCCGTCGTAGCCGTCGGTGCGGGAGGGCTTGTAGTCGAAGTGGCGCGGTCCTTCGTAGCGGGGTCCGCCGTTGGGGAACCCGTTTTCGAGCAGGTCGACGGTGAAAAAGGCGCTGGTGAGGTCGCCGTGGCCGAAAACGAGGTCCTGGTCGTACTTGATGCCGCGCTGGCCGTTGAGGTCGATGTGGAAGAGTTTGCCGGCCCAGAGGGCCTGGGCGATGCCGTGGGTGAAGTTCAGCCCGGCCATTTGCTCGTGCCCGGTTTCGGGGTTCAGGCCCACGATGTCGCCGTGCTCGAGCTGGGCGATGAACGCCAGGGCGTGGCCGATAGTGGGCAGGAAGATGTCGCCGCGGGGTTCGTTGGGCTTGGGTTCGAGCGCGATACGCAGGTTGTAGCCCTTGTCCTTGATGTACGCCGCAGCGGTGTCCACGCCTTCGCGCATCCGGTCCAGAGCCGCGGCGAGGTCCTTGGAGCCGTCGTATTCGCTGCCTTCGCGTCCGCCCCACATCACAAAGGTTTCGGCACCGAACTCGGCGGCGGAATCGATGTTGCGCAGGACCTTGGACAGGGCGAAGCGGCGGATGGAGCGGTCGTTGGAGGTAAAACCGCCGTCCTTGAACACCGGGTGGCTGAACAGGTTCGTGGTGACCATCGGGACCTTCAGGCCGGTCTCGGCCAGGGCTGCCTTGAAGTTCTTCAGGATCAGGTCCCGCTCCGAGGCCGTGGCATCGAAGGGGATCAGGTCGTTGTCGTGGAACGTGATGCCGTACGCGCCAAGCTCGGCCAGCCGGTGCACCGCCTCCACCGGGTCCAGCTCCGCGCGGGTGGCGACACCAAACGGGTCAGCGCCGGTCCAGCCAACAGTCCAAAGACCAAACGTGAACTTATCAGCGGGCGTGGGGGAAAGAGTCATGATGCGTCCTTGCACTAGTCTTTTGCGGCTGGTCGGGCTAGTTAGTTTATTGCTTGAACTATATAAGCGTGACTAGGCTAGGGTCAAGAGCAAGGGGAACGCAAGAACGGTCCCGCACCGACTACGAGGAGACCGGCCATGGCGTACACGGCAGGCGCACCTGCCCAGACCGACGCCGGCACACCGGGGAGTATGGGGGATGTGCGCAGGAGCAACCTTGCGCTCGTCCTGGGCACGGTGGCACAGTCTCCAGCTGGTATCCACCTGACCCGCGCGCAGATTGCCGCTTCCACCGGGCTGACCAAGGCGTCGGTATCGAGCATCGTCCTGGACCTCCTTGACGCAGGCATTCTGCGTGAACTCGGCCTGAACCCCCAAGGGGAGCGCGGCCGGCCGGGGATGGGCTTGGAAATGAATCCGGCGCGCGGCGTGATGGGCATGGAAATCAACGTCGACTACATTGCTGCAGGCGTGACTGATCTTTCCGGCACCGTGGTGGTGCAGGAAATTCTTGAACGGGACAATCGGGACAGTGCCAGTGCGCCGGTGATGACCGCCCTTTCCGCGTTGGCCGCCGAGGTGCGGGCGGCGGCCGCGGCGAAAGGTGTTGAAATCCTGGGCGGAGGGCTCGCTGTTCCTGGACTTGTGGATGACGGCAGCTCAACTGTCATCACTGCCCCCAACCTGGGCTGGCGGGACGTAAAGCTTGACGTCACCGGTCTGCTCCCCGGCCTGCCGTTGGGGGTCACACTCTTCAACGAAGCCAATGCGGCGGCCCTGGCGGAACTGGCCCGCGGACCCAGCGGCGGAAAGGACTTCCTCTTCATTTCCGGCGAGGTGGGCGTCGGTGGCGGACTCGTCATCAAGTCGGAACTCTTCACCGGCCCCGAAGGCCATGCGGGGGAGGTGGGCCACGTCGTTGTCGACCCCGACGGCCGCCCCTGCTCCTGCGGCGGAACGGGCTGCCTGGAGACGATCGCCGGGCAGGACGCCATCTTTTCTGCCGCCGGAGTGGCAGACAAGCGGCAAACGAGATCGGAAAGCATGTCCGCCCTAACAAGCGCGCTCACCGACGAGGAACCTGCCTCGCTGCTCGCCGTCCAGCGGGCTGGTCGGTCCTTGGGCGTGGCGGTTGCGTCCACGTCCCGGATAGTGGACATCAAAACGGTGGTGCTCGGCGGGCACTTCGCCGTCCTCGAACGTTGGCTGCGCCCGCCCTTGCTGGACAGCCTCAGCAGGTACGCGCCGGGAAAGTTCCTGCCTGAGCACATCACCACCGCTGTCGCCGGAGAAAACGGCGCCCTGCTGGGGGCTGCCGGCAGCGTGCTCCGGTCGCTGGTGGAAGCACCCCACCGGCTGCACTCTTAGCGTCCTGCGGCAGCACTGGCGCGGACGCTTCCAGGGGCGGACAATTGAAGCACCTTGCAGTGTCTGTTTGGAGCCATCATGCGTTCCACCGGCTGGCTAAAACGTCACAGGCTACAGGCCTTCTTCATTCTGACCTACGCGATTTCCTGGGCATCGTGGCCTGCTTACGCATCAGGGCTTATTCCGCGCATGGAATTTCTGCCCATAGGCCCGCTTGCTGCAGCAATTATCGTCATCGCCCTGACCGAAGGCCGGGCAGGCTTCCGCGCCTGGGGACGACGACTTATCCGGTGGCGCGTCGGATGGATCTGGTACGCCGTCGCGATTCTCCTCCCGGTCCTCCTTGTCCTGGTCTCGGGGGTTATCACCATGGTGCTCGGGGCCGCCGCCCCGGGCCTCGCACAGCTGACGTGGAGCGGCATGCTGACCGTCTTCGCCGTGCGGCTGGTCAATCCGCTGGACGGGCCGCTGGGCGAGGAGCCCGGTTTCCGCGGCTATGCCCTCCCGCTGCTTCAGACGTCCCGCTCTCCGCTGGTGTCCGCGGCTATCCTCGGCGTCCTCGTGGCCCTGTGGCACCTGCCGCTGGTCCTTTTTGGCGGGCTTAGCGTGACCGGCCTGCCGACGACGTTCGCCATCACCTTCCTCTACGTCTGGCTTTTCAACCGCACGGACGGCAGCGTCCTGCTGACGCTCCTGTTCCACAACAGCCAGGGCACCTTCACCATGGGTTCCTTTGGCTTCACCGGCGCCGACGCCGTCCGCGTGGAGCTGGTCTACTTCATGGTCGTGGTCCTCGCCGTCCTGGGCACTATTGCCCTGGACCGGCAGGCCTGGCAGAAGGCACCCCGCCGGGCCACCGCCGTCGCAGCATTTTCCTTCGGGAGGCTTCCCCTGTGAACGACGGCGGCAGGGAAGCCGCCGGGCGAGCGGCGCCCTGGCTTCCGGTGAAGGAGCCGCCGTCAACCCCATCCACGTCAGGAGGAAAAGTGACCTCACCACTGGCTAAAGCTGCCGGCCCCATCGCGATGGTGTCAGGCATCGTCTTCGCCGCCGTGGATGTGGCGCGCCTGCTCGCGGCCGACCGGAGCCTCGACCGGATAGAGATGATGAGGCAGGTGCCTTTCCAGGTAACAAACGCCCTGTACTGGGTGGTGTTCACCGGGCTTGTCCTTGCCTTGGTGTCCGTGTACTTCAGGCTCGGCGGCCGGGCCGGAGCGCTTGGCGCAGTGGCATTCTGTTTCGCGCTCGCAGGCACCCTGGACATGGCCGGCAACATGTGGTTCGACGGCTTCGCCGGCCCCTGGATCGCCGATGTGGCCCCCGGCGCCATCCTTGCCGGCGGGTCCGGCATGCTGGCGATCGGAGGGCTGTCCAGTTACGTGCTTTTCGCCCTCGGCTGGATGGTCTTTGGCATCGCCGGCTGGCGTTCACGCATGTTCCCCGCATGGCTCGGCGTGCTGTTCGTGGTGGCAGGCGTCCTCGGCTACAACGCGGGCCTGCCGCCGTACGGGATCCCTATAGGTCTGGTGGTGGCAACACTTGGCTGGTGGGTCATCCGCACTGGAGCCCCGGCGGCGCATCCCGCCACATCAGGTGTATCCAGGCAGTCATCAGGTCCGCCGGAAACATAGCCTGAAGGCCTGGAAGCGGCTTTGGCCTGCATCCCGCATACCAAAGCCGCCTCTCCAAAGTGCCCCAGGAGGGAATCGAACCCCCGACCGGCGGATTAGAAGGCCGCTGCTCTATCCCCTGAGCTACTGAGGCAATGGCCTCCGGACCTGAATTCCGGCGCCTCAAAAAGTTTACATTGCCGGAAGTGCGGGCGCTTTCACCGACGTGCAGCGGCTTTTCCTCCACAGGCACATCAAGGTGCCCGTTGTGCACATAGCGAAAGCGCTGCCTACCCAGCGGAAGGCCGGGGCGTGATGCTGGTCTTGCCTGCTAGGGCATCACTAGAAGACAGGACGTAAAGATGAGCGACATGATAACGATCCGGGGATTCGTTGCCACCGAGATCAAGAGCTCCACCACAACAGGGGGAGTGGCCACCGCTTCCTTCCGCATCGGATCCAATTCCCGCCGGTACGACAAGGAATCCGGCACGTGGTCGGACGGCCACACGAACTGGTTCTCGGTCCAGGGCTACCGGCACCTGGCGGGAAGCATGGGCTGCAGCATCAGGAAAGGCCAGCCTGTCATCGTGGTGGGCAAGCTGAAGATCCGCAGTTGGGAAAAGGACGGCAGGGTCTACTACTCACACACCATCGATGCCGACGCCGTGGGTCATGACCTCACATGGGGCACCGCCAACTTCACCAGATCCTCCACCAAACCACTCCTCTCGCTCGTGGAGCAGGAACCGGGCCTCGACGGAGATCCCGGTGCCGGCATCAATGGACCTCTCGACGACCCGGAGGACAACGAAGAAGACCTGCCCGGCGACGGCGATCCAGCCGCAGCCTACGTCGAGGACAGCAACGGCAACCTTGTCGCCCTGGACCTGGAGACGGGGGAACTCGCCGAATCCGGAGTCTAGGAATCCCCAATATCAACGTCCCCTGGTTTCCTGGGCGGGCAGGACCGCGGCACCCCCCCCGGCCGCGCCCTGACCGCCCAGGTTGTGAGGCCGCTACCGGACCACATGGCAGAATGACACCATGCGGACCACCCCTGACCACCGGCAGAACCTTACGGCCGGGGCATCATCGGCTGCTCCTTCAGCGTCCGGCCGGGCTGCACGCCGCTTCGTGGCAGCCGTGGCCGGAGCCGCCCTGGCGGCCGCTTTGTCAGGATGCATGGGCGGGATGCCGTCGGTTGTCCAGCCGGGGGCAACCGAGCCCGCAACTGCAGCCTCATCCGCAATCGGCGCGGGGACAAACCCGGTCACAGCGGAAACGCGTCCGGGAGGACCGCTGGTGAATCCATCCGCAGGGCAATCGACAGCTGGCCCCGAGGCCGCCGCCACTAAAACGGTCCGGAAGACTGTGACGGACGCCCTACGACGACTGGCCGCAGGATCGCCCAAGCCCGCCACGGCGCAGGTGACAGAGGCCCTGATCGGAGCGGGCATCGCACCGTCAGCATTGCAGGTATCTCAGAGCCGGACCCCCACCGGTCTGGAAGCCGATGCCATCGAAGCCTCCGTGCTCCAGGGCAGTGACTGTGTCATCGGCCAGGTCCGCGACGGTGCCGTAGCAGTGACGGTCCTTCCGGTACTGGCCACCGGCACGTGCTTTGTAGGCTCCTGATCCGGGCGCACCGAATGTGAGTTATGCCCGCCAACCCACTAGATTTGGAACCATGGCGGAATTTATCTACACAATGACCAAGGCCCGCAAGGCCGTTGGCGAAAAACTCATTCTTGACGACGTAAGCATGTCCTTCTTTCCTGGCGCCAAGATCGGTGTTGTGGGCCCGAACGGTGCCGGTAAGTCCACCATCCTGAAAATCATGGCCGGACTGGACACCCCCTCCAACGGCGAGGCCCGGCTCAGCCCCGGCTACACAGTGGGAATCCTCCTGCAGGAACCACCCCTGAACGAAGAAAAAACGGTCCTGGGCAACGTCCAGGAAGGTGTAGGCGAGATCTACGGCAAGATCCAGCGCTTCAACGAAATTTCCGAGGAAATGGCCAGCCCCGATGCTGACTACGACACCCTCCTCGAGGAAATGGGACACCTGCAGGAAGCCATCGACGCTGCAGACGCCTGGGACCTCGATTCCCAGCTGGAGCAGGCCATGGACGCGCTCCGCTGCCCGCCGGCAGACGCCGACGTCACCAACCTCTCCGGTGGTGAGCGCCGCCGCGTGGCCCTCTGCAAGCTGCTCCTGCAGAAGCCGGACCTGCTGCTTTTGGACGAGCCCACCAACCACCTGGACGCCGAGAGCGTGCTGTGGCTGGAGCAGCACCTCTCCAGCTACGCCGGCGCAGTCCTGGCCGTCACCCACGACCGCTACTTCCTGGACCACGTGGCCCAATGGATCGCGGAAGTGGACCGCGGCCACCTGTACCCCTACGAGGGCAACTACTCCACCTATCTGGAGAAGAAGCGGGCGCGCCTGGAAGTCCAGGGCAAAAAGGACGCCAAGCAGGCCAAGCGCCTCAGCGAGGAACTGGAATGGGTCCGCTCCAACGCCAAGGGCCGCCAGACCAAGTCCAAGGCCCGCCTCGCCCGTTATGAGGAAATGGCCGCAGAGGCAGACCGCACCCGCAAGCTTGACTTCGAGGAAATCCAGATCCCGCCGGGACCCCGCCTGGGTGGCCTGGTGCTGGAAGCCAAGAACCTGCAGAAGGGCTTCGAGGACCGGACACTGATCGACGGACTGTCCTTCACCCTGCCCCGCAACGGCATCGTGGGTGTTATCGGCCCTAACGGCGTCGGCAAGACCACGCTGTTCAAGACCATCGTCGGGCTGGAGCCGCTCGACGGCGGCGACCTGAAGATCGGCGACTCCGTCAAGATCTCCTACGCGGATCAGAGCCGCGGCGGCATCGACCCCAACAAGACCCTGTGGGAAGTTGTCTCGGACGGCCTGGACTTCATCCAGGTGGGCCACGTGGAAATGCCCTCCAGGGCCTATGTTGCGGCCTTCGGGTTCAAGGGCCCGGACCAGCAGAAGAAGGCAGGTGTGCTCTCCGGTGGTGAACGCAACCGCCTGAACCTGGCCTTGACCCTCAAGCAGGGCGGCAACCTGCTGCTCCTCGATGAGCCCACCAACGACCTCGACGTCGAAACCCTCAGCAGCCTGGAAAACGCGCTGCTGGAGTTCCCGGGCTGCGCCGTGGTGGTCTCGCACGACCGCTGGTTCCTGGACCGGGTGGCCACGCACATCCTGGCCTACGAAGGCGACGAGGAAAACCCCTCCAAGTGGTACTGGTTCGAGGGCAACTTCGAATCGTACGAGGAGAACAAGGTGGAGCGGCTGGGTCCGGATGCGGCCAAGCCGCACCGCGTCACGCACCGTCGCCTGACCCGCGACTGATACCGCGGACGCCGCGGACGCAACAACGTTAGCGGCGACAAGCAAAAACAGGCCGGCACCCTTGGGGTGCCGGCCTGTTGGCGTTCATGCCCGGGACACAGCCCTGGACCCAGCCCGGGGGGACACCCCCCGGAAGGCTAGTCCCGGCCGGCCTTGCGGATCTGATGCTCCATCACCTTCGACTGGAAAGCACCTACCACCTTGTTCTTCAGGTCGGTGGGCACACGAACCATGCCTTCCTGCGCCACGGAGGCCACGTGCTGGCCTGCCTGGTTGAAGATTTTGCCGGTCGCCAGCCCGCGGGCACCCTGGGCGCTCGGCGACTCCTGGACGTACAGCAGCCACTCGTCAACCCGGGCGGGACGGTGCCACCACATGGCGTGGTCCAGGCTGGCAACATTCATCCCGGGAGTGATCCAGCTCAGCCCGTGGCGCCGAAGGATCGACTCCAGCAGGGTGTAGTCGCTGGCGTACGCCAGGGCCGCACGGTGCAGGTTGGGATTGTCCGGCATGGGGCCGAAGGTCTTCATCCATACGGCATTGCGTGCTTCCCGTTCACCTTTTGCCGAGACGTACAGCGGCGGATCAACGTGCCGGATGTCGAAGGGCCGCTCGTAGGCCCAGTGCCGCGCCACGGGGTGGTCGAACTCTCCCAGCAGGTCCGCAGTGCTGGGCAGCGACTCGGGGTCGGGTATTCCGCTGGGCATCACGGACTCGTGCTCTACGCCCTCGTCCTCGCCCTGGAAGGAGGCGATCATCGACAGGATGGGCACGCCTTCCTGGTAGGCATGGACGCGCCGGGCGGAAAAGGACCTGCCGTCACGGAGTCGCTGCACACCGAAGGTGATGGGCTTGTTCGCATCACCCGGGCGGAGGAAGTAGCCGTGCATGGAGTGGACAAAACGGCCCGGGTCCACCGTCCTGATGGAGGCAATCAGTGACTGCGCCAGCACCTGGCCGCCGAACACGCGGTGGTGGGGCTGCTGCTGCGACGGACCCAGGAAGATGTCCTCGTCAGTCCGGGCTCCCTCCAGCTCACCAAGATCAAGAAGGGAGATGAGCGATGAGGTGGGGTCTTCGGTGGGGAGCGCCAGGATTTCCGCGTCGGCTTCAGTCATGGTTCGACTTTAGACGGCGCCCCGGCACTGCTCAACAAAGGTGCAGCCGGTAGTGTTCTTGGTGTGTCTGATCTACTCACCTCGTCCTTCCGTTTCGCCGATCCGCAGGATCTCGCCGACCTGAAAACCTTCGCCACGCGCGCCAAAACAATTGACGACGGCGCCATTCGGCTTCAGGCGGCAGGTTCCGTTCTCGCCGCGTACGTCTGCGTGCTGCGGCCACGGGTGCTGGGTGAATCGACGCCCACCATCCTGGGGCTGCGCACCATGGCACTGGCGAAGCCGTCCGGGACGGACGTCACCGTTCCGCTGGCGGCGGTGCTGGACCGGCTAGCACGGGCGGGTGAGGACGACGTCGAACTGCCGGTACCGCCGTCCACCGTCACCGAGTCATGGACCGGCGTCGGCGCCCCAAGGAGCGGATGGGAACTGCTGGGTTCGCGGAGCGACGCAGCGCTGCGGGAGGCCGCAGAGGCCGGCATCGCTGAGGTGGCCGGAATTGTGCCGGACAAGCCCGGCGCGCTGATCGTGAACAACGCCCGGGCCGCCGTGTGGGGCAGGGAACTTGATGAATCCGGCCTTCCGGCAGGCGCCGCCTTCGCCGCACTGGCCCTTGGATTCCTCGCGGACGGCGATCAGAAGCTTTACCGTGCCGGCCGCTGGTTCCGCCTGACCGGTCCGCGCGGACACGTCCTTGCGCGGACGGGAAGCGGACTTCTCTAACGGCAGGCCGCTGCCCTTAGGGCAGCCGCCGCTGAGTCAGCCCGCAACGGGCTAACCGGCCGGGCTGTTTACCATCGAGAGGGCTGCGCGCTCCATGTAGTCCCAGAGGGTTCCCTCATACAGGGGCGGGAGTTCCAACGCGTCCACAGCCGTCCGCATGTGGAAGAGCCAGCGGTCCTTGGCCTCCGGCGTCACCGTGAAGGGCATGTGGCGCATGCGCAGCCGGGGATGGCCGCGCTCTTCCCCGTAGGTGGTGGGGCCGCCCCAGTACTGCTCCAGGAACATCAGGAAGCGCCGCTTGGCGGGTGCCAGGTCCTCTTCCGGGTACATCGGCCGCAGCAGCGGATCCGTTGCCACGCCGTCGTAAAAGACATCAATCAGCTTGACGAACGTTTCGTGGCCACCCACAGCGTCATAGAAGTTGTCGGTGTAACCGGGCTGGCTGAACGGATCATTCTGCATCAGCTGCCGGGGCTTCTGCGGTTCGATGGGGATAGTCATTGCTAGTCTCCGGCCTTTTGGTCAGTCTTTTTGGTTTCGGCACCGTGATCGCTCGCCTGGTCCGTTGTCCCGTCCGGTGACTCGTGCAGGGGCACGTAATTGCCCTGCGAACGGTTGCCTACGCGGAGGATCTCGCCGTTTCGGAGGTACCAGATGGCGCCGTCGTCGGACCGTACGCGGGTGATCCGCAGCCCCATGGACTCCACGACACCAACAACCTCGCTGGTTTCGATCACATCGCCGATTCCGTACTGGTCTTCAATGGTAATAAAAATTCCGGCCAGGAAGTCGCGGATCAGCTGCTGGGCACCGAAACCGATGGCTACACCCAAAATACCCACACTGGTCAGGAGCGGCGCGATGTTGATGTCCAGGTTCTGCAGAACGTACATGCTGGTGATGACCACCACTAGCACGCCGACGATGCTGTTCAGCAGCGAACCGATGGTTTCCGCGCGCTGGACCCGCCGTTCGTGGTCCAAGGCGCGCAGCGCCGGTGCCGCCCATTTGAAGGTGGGCCGCTTGAAAAAGTTGCTGCCTGCCGCCACGCGGCTGGTGATGCGCGAGATAGCGAAGGTGGCAGCGAGCCAAATGGCAACGCCCACGCCGAGGCTGATCACGATGCCCGTGATGCTGATGCCGTCCGGCTCGGTGGCGGCGGAAGGAAGGATCGACAACATGCTGACCATAAAGGGGGATTACTCCTGGGGTTCCCCGGCAGCGCCGGGATACGGGGGGCCGGAGCGCCGGTTACGCCCGGCGCGGAAGGCTCTGTTCTCCTTCAACCCTAGCGCCGTAGCGTTGCGTCATGCGCATTCTCGTCCTGGGCGGAACCGCCTTCCTGTCCGCAGAAATCGTCCGCCAGGCAGTCGCCGAAGGGCATAAGGTCACCTGCCTTGCCCGTGGCTCCGCCGATGACCCGCCAGCGGGTGCCGTGTGGCTGAGAGCGGACCGCTCGCTGGGCGCAACGGCTTACGACGGCGTTGAGGGGGAGTGGGACGAGGTCGTCGACGTCGCCCGCGATCCGGTGCCCGCAACCGAGGCGCTGGACGCCCTCGCGCACCGCACCGCCCACTGGACCTTCGTCTCCAGCTGCTCCGTTTATGCCGATGCCTCCCTTCCCGGAGCCACTGAGGACGCCGACCTCCTCCCGGCGCTTGCACCGGGTACTCCTTCGACGCCGGAAAACTACGGCGAATCCAAAGTCGCCATCGAGGAGGCAACCCTCAAAGCGGCGGGCGGGAAGGCCCACCTGTGCCGTGCCGGCCTGATCGGCGGACCAGGGGACGGCTCGGACCGCTACGGGTACTGGCCGGCCCGCTTTGCCAGGGACAACAGCCCCGCCATCGTTCCCACTATCGATAGCCACGCCAGCCAGGTCATTGATGTACGGGACCTGGCCGCCTGGATCCTGCTGGCGGCAGAGCAGGGAACCACCGGGGCATTGAATGCGCTGGGGGACCAGGTACCGTTCGGGGAGTACATCAGCGCGTCCCGGCAGGCGGCAGATCATCACGGCGAAGTGGTCCCTGCGGCCGAGGACTGGCTTGCGGACCAGGGCGTCGGCTACTGGGCGGGGCGCGATTCGCTGCCGCTGTGGCTCCCACCCGGGCATGACGGATTTATGGCCAGAAGCAACAAGGCCGCCGTGAATGCGGGCCTGCGGATCCTACCGTGGCAGGAAACGCTGGCCGACACGCTGGCTGACGAACGTCGCCGCGGACTGGACCGGCCCCGCAAAGCCGGGCTGACGCCGGAGACGGAGGCGCGGCTGGTCGCCATGCTGGAAGACGGAACGAACTGACCCGCCGCGGCACCTGAGGCAGCAGCCACAGGGCTAGGCAACCACCGTCACCGGAACGTGTTCCACCGGGAAGTTCACGCTGCGGGCGATAAAGCACACTTGGTTGGCCTCGTGGTGCAGCTGCGCGGCCAGCGCCACGTGCTGTTCGTCCGCCACCGTCACCCGGGGGCGCAGCGTCACACGTTCGAACTGGCCGCTGCCGTCCCGGTTGAGCTTCAGCAGCCCGGTGGCCTCGTCCCGGTAGTCCGTTACCACCACGCCGTGCTTCACCGCCACATGCAGGAAGGAAAGCATGTGGCACTGGGCAAGGGCAGCCAGAAGCAGCTGCTCCGGGTTGTAGCGCTCCCGGTCGCCATGGAAGGTTGGATCAGCCGAGCCCTTGAGGACCGGCAGCCCGGGAATCAGGATGTCGTGGTCCCGCGAGAAGCCGCGGTACGACGACGTCCCTCCGCCCAGGTTGCCCGTCCACTCCACCGTCAGGGCATAGCGGTGCTCACCCAGGGTCACAACCCGGGCCCTGCTTCACCGGGAAGGACGTCAGCGGCGCGCGCCCGCAACGCCCGGGCAACGCCGTCGCGGTTTTCCAGCATCATCCGCCCCAGCGCGGCACTTTGCGGCGGGAGCGCCGCCAGGAAACCGTCCGTGCGGTCGACTGTGGCCTGGGTGGTCAGCAATGCCGGGTAGAGCCCGACGACGATCTGCTGGGCAAGTGCGTTCGTCCGGGTCTCCACAATGGCCCGTACCGCCTGGAAGTACTTCTCCGCGTACGGCTCCAGCAGGGACCGGTCCAGTACGCGCATAAAGCCGTTGACGGCCGACCCCTGGAGGGCGTTGGAGAGCTCGCCCTTCACCACAATCGCTTCCCAGGCTGCCGCTTTTGCCTCGGGGGTGGGAATGGCCGCCTTTGCCTGGGCAGCGGCGTTCTGTCCACTGGAGGTGTGGTCCCGTGCAAGCTCGGCATCGATGCCGAGCTGCGCCAGCCGGCCGCCCACCACCAGCGAAGTGACAAGCTCCCAGCGCAGGTCCTGGTCAACAGCCAGCCCGTCCAGGACCATTGAACCATCAAGGAGGTCCGCCACTGTGTCCAGCTGAGCTCCACTCGTCGCCAACAAGGCGAACGACTTAACGAACTGCAGCTGGGCGTCAGAGCCGCCGGGCACCTCGGAGGCCAGCTCCCACAGCCGGTCGGCCGCGGCCACGGCCGTCGTTTCCCGGTGCTCCTCGGCCACGTAGAAGTTCAAGGTGGTGGCCAGTTGGCGGAGCTGGACCAGGATCACCGAGGAATCGGACTCGGCAGCCACGTTGGCCAGGATCAGTTCCACGTACCGCCGGGCAGGCGTCTCGCCATCGCGGGCGGCGTCCCACGCGGAGTTCCACACCAGGGTCCGCGGCAGGCTCTGGCTGAAGTCCTTCAGGTGTGCCGTGGCGGTAGCAAGCGACTTCTCATCCAGCCGGACCTTGGCGTAGGCGAGGTCGTCGTCGTTCACCAGGATAAGGTCCGGCTGCGACATCCCTGCCAAGGCGGGTACCTCCGTGCGGACGCCGTCGACGTCGAGTTCTTCGCGGTGCACCCGCTCAAGCTTCCCGGCGTCGTTCAGGTTGTAGAACCCCACCGCCAGCCGGTGCGGACGGAGGGTGGGCCACTCCTCGACGGCGGACTGCAGAATCGCGAACGAGGTCAGCCGGCCGTCGCTGCCCACTTCCAGCTCCGGCTTGAGGGTGTTGACCCCCGCGGTCTCCAGCCATTGCCGGCCCCATTCGTCCAGGTCGCGGCCGCTGGCCTTCTCCAGTTCCACCATGAGGTCGCTCAGCTCTGTGTTCTGCCAGGAATGCTTCGCGAAGTACTCCCGCACGCCGGACATGAACTGGTCCGGTCCCACCCACGCCACCAGCTGGCGGAGGACAGAGGCCCCCTTGGCGTACGTGATGCCGTCGAAGTTCACCTCCACGTCCTGGAGATCGTTGATCTCGGCGAAAATCGGATGGGTAGTGGGCAGCTGGTCCTGGCGGTACGCCCAGGATTTTTCCACCGACGCGAAGGTGGTCCAGGCGCTGGTGAAGTCCGTTGCCTCGACGGCGGCAAGGTGGGACATGTACTCGGCGAAGGACTCGTTGAGCCACAGGTCGTTCCACCAGCGCATGGTTACCAGGTCCCCGAACCACATGTGCGCGAGCTCGTGGAGGACAGTGATGGCCCGGCGTTCGATCTGCGCGCCTGTGACCTTGCTGCGGAAAACATAACCCTCGAGGATGGTTACCGCTCCGGCATTTTCCATGGCGCCGGCATTGAATTCCGGCACGAAGAGCTGGTCGTATTTCTCGAACGGGTAGGGGCAGCCGAACTGCGCCTCGAAAAATTCAAAACCCTGCCGGGTCAGCTCGAAGATGTTCTCGGCGTCGAGGTACTGCATCAGCGACTTCCTGGCGAAGACCCCCAGCGGAATGACCCGGCCGTCGGAGCTCTTTACCTCGCTGCGCACGGACTGGTAGGGGCCGGCGATCAGGGCGGTGACATAGGAGGACAGCCGCGGAGTGGGGGAGAAGGACCAAACGGAGCGGGCGCCGCCGTCGTCCCCGGGAGTGGTTTCCACGGGCAGCGGGGTGGGGGAGTTGGAGATGACGTCCCAGTGCGAGGGCGCAGTGACCGTGAACGTAAAGGCAGCCTTCAGGTCCGGCTGCTCGAACACCGCGAACATCCTGCGTGAATCGGGGACCTCGAACTGCGTGTAGAGGTAGACCTCGTTGTCCACCGGGTCCACGAAGCGGTGCAGGCCTTCGCCGGTATTCATGTAGGGAGCATCCGCCACGATAGTGACCTCGTTGTCCTCCCCAAGCTCCTGCAGCTGAATCCTGACGCCGTCAGCCACGGTGTCCGGCTCAAGGCTGCGGCCGTTGAGCGTGACACTGTGAACGGCGGCAGTGACGGCGTCAATGAAGGTGGAGGATCCGGGCTTCGCGCTGAATTTTACTGTGGTGGTGCTGCCGAACACCTTCCCGCCGCGCGTCAGGTCCAGGCTGACATCGTAGGACTCGACGGTGATCAGTTCGGCACGTTCGCGGGCTTCAGCGCGCGTCAGATTCATACCTGGCAAAGTGGGGCCTCCAGAATAATTGCGTCTGCCGGCTGGCGATGCCCAGCGGCGGCACTGATCATTCTTGCATTCCTTTACCCCGGAACAAGTAGCGCAGCTCACAGTGGGTATGGAGACAGGTACCAAGTCACTGACCGGCGGCGGGAGTAGCGTTAAATCATGGGGAAGTTCATGGAGTCGGTGGACACGAAGGCCCTGCGTTTTGTGGCGGGGTTCCCGGTGGTGCTCGCGGCGGCTTTTGTGGTGTGCGCTTTTTTGCTTCGGCCGGACCTTCCTGAGCCGCTCGCCATCCGCTGGACGGACGACGGCGGCGCCGCCTTTGCGTCCTTTGCCGCCTACGTCACCGGGGGCGCCCTGATGATTGTGGCTGCCGGCTGGCTGGTTCTTTCCCAGGCCTTGCCGGTCAGCAGGCCGGTGCCCATGCGCCGGATCATGATGGGCACCGGACTGTTTCTGTGCCTTTTCGTCGCCACCGCGCTCGCTGCCGGCCTCGTTGGCCAGACCGGCCTGGCGGACGCCCGTGAGTCCAGGGTGGACTTCACTGTGCTTGCGCTCGGAAGCGGAGCCGCCGTGTCCCTTGGGGTGGTTATGGGCTTCGTGTACAAGGCGGACCAGCAATGGTCGCCCAACGACGACAGGGCCCTCCAGCTTGCCATCGCCAGGGAACTGGACCCTGACCTGGCACGGGACAGCATGCGGCTCTGGGTCCATGCCCGCAGCTCGGTTTTCGTTATGATCGGCATAGCCTCGCTGTTTCCGTCTGCGCTGATTGCCATCGCTGTGCCCTGGCTTGGAGGGCTGCTTGTAGCCCTGGCTGTCATAGGCGCGGCATTTCTCTGTGCCAGGATCAAGGCGGACCGGCGCGGCCTGAAAGTCCTGCTGGCCGGCGTCGTCCCCGTGATGGATGTTCCGGCAGTCGCCATCTCGGCAGCCAGCGCAGCGGACGTCCGCGCTGCCGACTACGGTGGGTGGGGCTACCGGCACCACAGCGGAACTGCCGCCATGCTCGTCAGCAGCGGCCCCGCCGTCGTTGTGAAAAAGACCGATGGCCAGAGCCTGGCAGTGAGCAGCGGAAGCCAGGATTCCGCTGCGCAGCTGGCCGAGGTCCTCACCAGGGTGGCTGCACGGGCCCACCGCGGCGGCGGTCCAGCCGCGGCCGGCCCGCCCGAGTCCTAGTATTCTTATGGTGTTGTTGCCCCCGGCCTGCACCCTCCGTGCCGGCCGCCAGCGCCCACACCGAACGGATTTTGCTTGTGACTTCTTCCCCTGCCTTCCCGCGGGTCCACATTGCCACCGACCACGCAGGCATGGAACTCAGTGCACACCTGGTTTCCCACCTGACCGCCAAGGGCTATGACGTGGTGGACCACGGTCCCAAGGTCTACGACGCCCTGGATGACTACCCGTCGTTCTGCATCAACGCCGCCCTCGCGGTGGTGGCGGACCAGCAGGCCGGCGTCCACGCCCTCGGCATCGTACTGGGGGGCTCCGGCAACGGCGAGCAAATTGCGGCCAACAAGGTTAAGGGCGTCCGGGCAGCCCTGGCATGGAACCACTCCACCGCCACCCTCGCCCGCGAGCACAACGACGCCAACGTGGTGGCCGTGGGCGGCCGCCAGCACACCGTGGAGGAAGCAACGGAGCTGATTGAGGCTTTCCTGGCCGAACCCTTCAGCAACGATGAGCGGCACGTCCGCCGGATCGGCAAAATCGCTGCCTATGAGACTACCGGCGAGGTCATTGAGTAGTGCCTGAAGGGCATACACTCCGGCGCCTGGCACGGCAGTTCGGGGACGTCTTCGGCGGCCAGCGGCTCATGGTGTCCAGTCCCCAGGGCCGGTTCGTTGGCGGAGCTGCCATGCTGGACGGGCACACCCTTGTGGCTGCAGAGGCCCACGGGAAACACCTGTTCCTGCACTTTGACCACTCGCTGGTGCTGCACATCCACCTGGGCCTCTACGGTGCCTGGAGCTTCGGCGGCGACAGCACCTTTGCCGGGTCCTCCAGCATCGGTGCCCCGCGCCGGGTGGGGGAGCAGGAAACCTTCGGTGATGGCGACGGCGATGAGCCCGGCGGGTACGCCGGTCCGCCCGCGCCGGTCGGGGCTGTGCGCGTCCGCATTGTCGGCAGCAATGGCTGGGCGGACCTGCGCGGGGCAACCACGTGCGAAACCATCACCGGTGCCGAAGCCGACGCCGTGCTGGCCCGGCTGGGTCCCGATCCACTGGTCAACCGGCGCGGGGACGCCGGCCGGTTTGCTGCGGGCCTTCAAAGCCGTAAAGCGCCGGTGGCTGCGTTGCTTATGGACCAGAAGGTCATTGCCGGTGTGGGAAACGTGTACCGTGCGGAGGTCCTTTTCCGGCGGCGGCTCGATCCCTGGCTGCCCGGCAGCGACGTTCCGGACACCGAGGCACGCAAGCTGTGGCGCGACGTCGTCTCTGTTATGAACGACGGTGTGGCGGACGGCCGGATCATCACCACAACGCCCAGGTACTGGTCGGGAAACGGCAGGACGGCCAGGGCTGCGGCGGAGAACGCCGCGCTCAAGAGCGACACCTTCCCGGCCAGGGAGAATGCCCACTTTGTCTATAAACGCAACGGCCTGCCCTGCCGGGTGTGCGGCACCCAGGTGCTGATCGCCGAACTGGTGGCACGCAAGCTGTGTTGGTGCCCGTACTGCCAGCGGTCGTAGCAACATGAAGAGGCAACTTGAGGCACAAGGCGCCGCAAAACAAAAAGGCCCCTCAAATGAGGGGCCTTTTTATCCTTGGAGGGGACGACGGGAATCGAACCCGCGTAATCAGTTTGGAAAACTGAGGCTTTACCATTAAGCTACGTCCCCGAAAGAAGATCCTTCTGCAGTGCTGGAAGGCGCTGGCAGACTGGCAACTTCGGGCTGACTGTTCAAGCCGGATATAACTAAACCTAATTCATGGCCTACGTGTCAAATGTGCAAAGACGGCGCGTATCACCGTAGACTTGCCTGTGCACTTACGGGGTGTAGCTCAGCTTGGCTAGAGCGCCTGCTTTGGGAGCAGGAAGTCGCAGGTTCAAATCCTGTCACCCCGACTCTGCGGCCCGGACCATTTGGACCGGGCAGGAACATTGCGTTTGCAGAAACCCATCCCACAAACCCAGGAGTACTTAGACCGTGAAGAGCGCTGTCGAGAACCTCACCCCCACGCGGGTCAAGCTCAATGTTGAGGTCCCCTTTGAGGAATTGAAGCCCAGCATCGACGAGGCCTACAAGACCGTTGCTTCGCAGATCCAGGTCCCTGGTTTCCGTAAGGGCAAGGTACCGGCCAAGCTCATCGACCAGCGCGTCGGCCGCGGCTACGTCCTTGAGACCGCCATTAACGAAGGCCTCAACGGCTGGTACCAGTCAGCTGTGCAGGAATCCGGTATCCGTCCCCTGAGCCGTCCCGAGGTTGAAATTACCGAGGTTCCGGACCCCACCTCCACCGACGGTGAACTGAAGTTCCACGCCGAGGTTGACGTCCGCCCCGAAATCGAGCTCCCGGACTACGCCGGCATCCAGGTTGAGGTTGCTGCAGCCCAGTCCTCCGATGAGGACGTTGACAAGGCCCTTGACGAACTGCGCGGCCGCTTCGGCACGCTGAAGTCCGTAGACCGTCCCGCTGCCGACGGCGACTTCCTCACCATCGACATCAACGCCACCATCGACGGCGAAGAGGTCGACTCCGCCGCAGGCCTGTCCTACCAGGTGGGCGCCGGCACCATGCTTGAGGGCCTGGACGAAGCTGTCACCGGCCTCAGCGCCGAGGAAGACGCCATCTTCAGCACCACCCTCGTGGGCGGCGACCACGCCGGTGAAGCATCCCAGGTCAAGGTAGTGGTCAAGGCCGTCAAGGAGCGCGAACTCCCCGAGGCCAACGACGACTTCGCCCAGCTGGCTTCCGAGTTCGACACCCTTGCCGAGCTCCGCGAAGACCTCGCCAAGCAGGCCGCCGACTCCAAGATCGTTGAGCAGGGCGTCGAAGCCCGCGACAAGGTCCTGGACAAGCTCGTTGAGCTGGTGGAGGTTCCCGTTCCGGACTCAGTGGTCGAAGAGCAGCTCGAAGCCCACTTCAAGGAGGGCAGCGGCCACGGTGAAGGCGAGCACGACACCGAGGAGCACCGTGAAGAGGTCCGGGCCAATACCGCCCGCGCTTTCCAGAATGAAATAATCCTCGACGCCATTGCGGAGAAGGAAGAAGTCAACGTCAGCCAGAACGAGCTGATCGACTACATCGTCACCACCGCCAGCCAGTACGGCATGGATCCCAACCAGTTCGCCCAGATCATCGATCAGAGCGGCCAGGTCCCCATGATGGTTTCCGAGGTCCGCCGCCGCAAGGCACTGGCTGTTGTCCTTGGCCAGGCCACGGTGACCGACACCGAGGGCAAGACTGTTGACCTCACCGACTTCGTCAGCCCCGGCGGGGAAGAGGAAGCTCCCGCATTGGACGCCGACGAAGCAGCAGCTGAGGCACCCGAGGCTGTTGAGGAAGACAAGGCAGAGGCCAAGGCCTAGTAAACCTCGCTGTCAACGCATTACTTGCCGTAAGGCAGATTTGAACGGCCCCCGGATCCATTGATCCGGGGGCCGTTTGTGTTGGATCGGGGCACGCTTCCGTAAGGCGCGCGCCGATCGTGCGCCGTCAGCGAACAGCCCACGGTGTGCGACCAAAACGTCGGTGAAACCGGTTAGTGTCCAAGTAGAGATTTTCAGTGATGTCACCGTCACCAGTGAGAGGTAAGTACACATGTCACAGCACGCAGAGGCCCCCCGGATGGCTACTGTCGATCCTGCAGCCCAGGACAACTACATCTACAACCGCCTCCTCAAGGAGCGGATCATCTGGCTGGGCTCAGAGGTGCGTGACGAGAACGCCAACGCCATCTGCTCACAGCTCCTCCTCCTCTCTGCGGAGAACCCGCAAAAGGACATCTACCTTTACATCAACTCTCCCGGCGGTTCCGTCACGGCAGGCATGGCGATCTACGACACCATGCAGTTCATCCCGAACGACGTCGTCACCGTGGCCACCGGACTTGCCGCCTCCATGGGGCAGTTCCTGCTTTCCTCAGGCACCAAGGGCAAGCGGTACGCCACCCCGAACGCGCGCGTCCTGATGCACCAGCCCTCCGGCGGCATCGGCGGCACGGCCTCGGACATCAAGATCCAGGCCGAACTCATCCTTCACATGAAGAAGGTCATGGCTGAGCTGACCGCCGACCAGACCGGCCAGTCCGTGGAAACCATCCTCAAGGACAACGACCGCGACAAGTGGTTCACCGCCACGGAGGCCCTCGAATACGGTTTCTTCGACAAGATCGCTGCCCACGCAGGATCGGTTGCCGGCGGCGGCGGGACGTCGAACGGCACCTCGGGCGAATCCGCCTCCGAGAACTAACCGGCACAAGAACACTCAGATCAGGAGCAACAGAAAATGAACTACAACTTCGGGTGGTCCGCCGGTAATCTTCCGTCCAGCCGCTACGTCCTGCCCCAGTTTGAGGAGCGCACGCCCTACGGCTTCAAGCGCCAGGACCCCTACACCAAGCTCTTCGAGGACCGCATCATCTTCCTCGGCGTCCAGGTGGACGACGCTTCCGCTGACGACGTCATGGCGCAGCTGCTGGTCCTGGAGTCCACGGATCCGGACCGCGACATCACCCTTTACATCAATTCGCCGGGCGGATCCTTCACGGCCATGACGGCGATCTACGACACCATGCAGTACATCCGGCCTGAAATCCAGACCGTGTGCCTGGGCCAGGCGGCCAGTGCCGCTGCTGTCCTGCTGGCAGCCGGCACGCCTGGCAAACGCCTGGCCCTGCCGAACGCACGGGTCCTGATCCACCAGCCGGCGCTGTCCGGCGGCCAGGGTGGCCAGGCCTCCGACCTGGAGATCCAGGCCGCCGAGGTCATGCGCATGCGTTCCTGGCTTGAGGACACGCTGGCGCACCACTCCGGACGGACATCGGAGCAGGTCAACAACGACATTGAGCGAGACAAGATCCTGACCGCGGAAGAAGCCCAGACGTACGGCCTGATCGACCAGGTCCTGGATTCACGCAAGATCAAACCGCAGGCCATCACCAGGTAGCGGTAAAGGAAAGCGCCGGTGGCGCCAATCATTTGGCTCCACCGGCCTTTTCCTTCCACCCTCGGAAGCGAATGTGACCTAGAGTGGATGTTGTCACGACCGGTCCAAGCAGGCTGGTGGAGATTCCAGCAACGGTGCAAGGCTGCCTGGCAGCAAGATACTAAGGGGTTCACATATGGCTCGGATTGGCGAGAGCACGGATCTGCTGAAGTGCTCTTTCTGCGGAAAGAGCCAGAAGCAGGTTCGCAAGCTCATTGCCGGGCCCGGTGTCTACATCTGTGATGAATGCATTGAGCTTTGCAACGAAATCATCGAAGAGGAACTTGCGGAGGTTGCCGATCTTGGCAGCTTCGAGCTTCCCAAGCCGCGCGAAATCTTCGACTTCCTGCAGGAATACGTCATCGGCCAGGAGCCTGCCAAACGCTCCCTCGCCGTCGCCGTCTACAACCACTACAAGCGGATCCAGGCCGGCCACGCGCCGAAGTCCGGAAGCCTGGCTGAGGGTGTCCACCACGACGACGTCGAGATCGCCAAGTCCAACATCCTCCTTATCGGACCCACCGGCTGCGGAAAGACCTACCTTGCCCAGACGCTCGCCCGACGCCTGAACGTACCTTTCGCTGTAGCAGACGCCACCGCCCTGACCGAGGCCGGCTATGTCGGTGAGGACGTGGAGAACATCCTCCTCAAGCTCATCCAGGCCGCGGACTACGACGTCAAAAAAGCTGAGCAGGGCATCATCTACATCGACGAGATCGATAAAATCTCCCGCAAGAGCGAAAACCCCTCCATCACCCGGGATGTCTCCGGCGAGGGCGTCCAGCAGGCGCTCCTGAAGATCCTGGAGGGCACTGTTGCCTCCGTTCCTCCGCAGGGCGGCCGGAAGCACCCGCACCAGGAATTCATTCAGATCGACACCACCAACGTTCTGTTCATCGTGGCCGGAGCCTTTGCCGGGCTCGAGGAAATCATCGGTTCGCGGTCGGGCCGGAAGGGGATTGGCTTCGGCGCACCCCTGAACGAGGCCAGCAAGAAGATCGACTCCTACGGTGAAGTGATGCCGGAGGACCTGCTGAAGTTCGGACTCATCCCCGAGTTCATCGGCCGGCTCCCCGTCATCACCACTGTGTCCAACCTGGACCGGGATGCCTTGATCCAGATCCTCTCCACGCCCAAGAACGCCCTGGTGAAGCAGTACCAGAAGATGTTCCAGATTGACGGCGTGGAGCTGGTGTTTGACGACACCGCCCTGGACGCCATCGCCGAGCAGGCACTGGAACGCGGCACCGGTGCCCGTGGTTTGCGCGCCATCATGGAGGAAGTGCTGCTCCCCGTGATGTTCGATCTCCCGAGCCGCGAAGACGTGGCCAGTGTGGTTGTCACCGAGGACGTCGTCCTGAACGGCGCGGAGCCGACCATGATCCCGCACGTCACCAAGCGCCGGAAGTCGGCCTGATCCGGGACCTGCCCGGAGCCCAGTTGCCTGACGCGCTGTATCGCCACTCCCGTTGGCTGCCTTCTGCGCAGCCAGCCACCCGGAAGGATTCCCCATGACTGAAGCTCCTGCCAATACTGAAACTGCACGGAACAAGGCAGATTTTTGGTTCGATCCGCTGTGCCCGTTCGCCTGGATCACCTCCCGCTGGATCGGCGAGGTGGAAGGCGTTCGCGACATCGAAACCGTTTGGCACGTCATGAGCCTTGCCGTCCTCAATGAGGGCCGCGACCTTGAGCCCGCCTACCGCGAATCCATGGACAACGCCTGGGGCCCGGTCCGCGTGATTATCGCCGCGCAGCAGGAACACGGCCAGGAAGCGGTCAAGGCGCTGTATGACGCCATGGGCTCGCTGATCCATGAGCGCGGCGAGAAGGACCGTGCCGTCGTCATTACCAAGGCACTCGCGGAATGCGGTCTTCCTGCCGAGCTGGCAGCAGCCGCCACTACTGATGCCTTGGACGGCAGGCTGCGCGCAAGCCACGAGGAAGGCATCTCGCTGGTGGGCCAGGACGTCGGAACCCCGGTGGTGGCTTTCAACGGAACCGCGTTCTTTGGCCCCGTCCTCACCCGCATCCCGCGCGGCGAAGACGCGGGCAAGCTGTGGGACGCCACCACGGCGATTGCTTCCTACCCACACTTCTTCGAGCTCAAGCGCAGCCGCACGGAGCGGCCCGAATTCCATTAGAAACCGATCCTGCCGGCCCTGCGGCGGGATGCAAAGAGCCCCGGTAGAACTACTCGTTTGTAGTTCTACCGGGGCTCTTGCGCTTCCGGAAGAGCAGGACAAGAATGGTTTTTACCCCTTCGAAAGAAGTGGGACGCAGAAACCAAAGATTCAGTGATATGCATTCAACGCAGCCATCGGCAAAGTTAGAAGCAGGCTACCAGTGACGAGGTAGGAAGACCTGAAGATCCGAGGATTCTGCCAGACCATCAAAGACGTCACCGGATGGCCGAAAAGTCGAAGCCCCACCAACGGCAAAACGCTGATGGGGCTTCCCCTTTGCCCTGAAACAGGCAGCCCGGTCAGGCCTGCACGGGCTCCTCGGTGGCAGCCAGGGCCACGTCACTGACGGTCAGATCGCCGTCGCCCACCAGCAAGCTGATTTCCCGGGCGTTTGAGGCTGCCTTGAGGTCGGCAAGTCCCGCCTTCAGCTGCGTGGTGAGTGCTTCCGAAGCCGTGATGGTGGCCGAGAGAACCTCCGTGCGCTGCTTGACCTTTGCCTCGGACTTCGCCTTGCGGACACCGCTCAACGCAACACCAACGGTGGCAAGCAAAGTGGTGTCACCGCCGGGGACGTCCAACGGTGCGGGCCACTCGGCGCGGTGGACGGAGCCGTTGCGCCACCACCCCCAGACCTCTTCGGTGGCAAAGGGAAGGAACGGCGCGAACAGCCGGAGCAGGGTGTCCAGGGTGGTGGCCAGGGCTGCGAGCACGGAAGCCTGTTCGGCTTCGCCTGCGGCACCGTAGGCCCGGTCCTTGATGAGTTCCACGTAGTCGTCCGTGAACTGCCAGAAGAAGCTTTCGGTGATCTGCAGTGCACGGGCGTAATCGTAGTTCTCGAAGGCCTTGGTGGACTGGGCCACAACCTCTGCGAGCTGGGCAAGTACGGCCCGGTCCAGCGGGTTGCTGAGCACCGAGAGGTCACCGGAGAGCACCGATGCCTCTGTTGCGCCGAGGTTCAGCACAAACTTCGAGGCGTTCAGCAGCTTGATGGCCAGGCGCCGGCCGATCTTCATCTGGGCGATCTCGTAGGCGGTGTCGGCCCCGAGCTTCGCCGAAGCGGCCCAGTAGCGGACAGCATCCGAGCCGTATTCCTCCAGCACATCGGTGGGGACCACCACGTTGCCCTTGGACTTGGACATCTTTTTACGGTCGGGGTCGAGGATCCAGCCGGAGATGGCAGCGTGCTTCCAGGGCGCGCTGTTCTCCAGGGCGTCCGCGCGGACCACCGAGGAGAAAAGCCAGGTCCGGATAATGTCGTGGCCCTGGGGCCGGACGTCGAACGGGAACACCTTGGCGAAGAGTTCCTCGTCCCGCTTCCAGCCGCCCACGATCTTGGGCGTCAGTGAGGACGTTGCCCAGGTGTCCAGGATGTCGGCGTCGCCGGCGAAGCCGCCGGGAACATCGCGCTGGGCCTCATTGAAGCCCGGAGCGGCGTCCGCAGCGGGGTCCACGGGCAACTGGTCGTCGGACGGCACGATGGGGGAGTCGTAGTCCGGGTTGCCGTCGGCGTCCAGCGGGTACCAGACGGGGATGGGCACACCGAAGAAGCGTTGGCGGGAAACCAGCCAGTCACCGTTCAGGCCCGAAATCCAGTTCTCGTAGCGGGAGCGCATGAAGGCGGGGTGGAAGTCGATCTCCTGGCCGCGGGCGATGAGCCGCTCCCGGCGGTCCTCGTCCCGGCCGCCATTGCGGATGTACCACTGGCGTGACGTCACAACTTCAAGGGGCTTGTCGCCCTTTTCGTAGAAGTTCACGGGGTGCATGATCTTCTTGGGCTCGCCCTCGAGCAGGTCCGCGGCGGTGAGGAGCTTCACCACCTCTTCCTTGGCGCTGAAGACGGTCTTGCCCGCGATCGCGGCGAAGGCCTCCCGGCCAATGTCGGTGGTGATCCACTCGGGGGCCTCGCTGATGATCCGGCCGTCCCGGCCCACGATGGCTCGGGTGGGAAGCTGCAGTTCGCGCCACCAGGTGACGTCGGTCAGGTCGCCGAAGGTACACACCATGGCGATGCCGGAGCCCTTGTCGGCTTTGGCGAGCGGGTGCGGCTTGACCTCCACCTCAACGCCGAAGACGGGGGACGTGACCTTCTTGCCGAACAGCGGCTGGTACCGTTCGTCGTCGGGATTCGCCACCAGTGCGGCGCAGGCCGCCAGCAGTTCGGGACGGGTGGTCTCGACGTAGATCCGCTCCCCGTCCTCCGTGAAGAATGGGTAGCGGTAGTACGCCCCGGGCACCTCGCGGTCCTCCAGCTCGGCCTGGGCTACCGCAGTACGGAACGTTACGTCCCAGAGGGTGGGTGCCTCGGCCATGTAGGCGTCGCCCGCGGAGAGGTTGGCCAGGAAGGCCCGCTGCGAGACCGCTCGGGAGTTGTCGTCGATGGTGCGGTAGGTCAGCTCCCAGTCCACGGACAGGCCAAGCGTCTGGAAGAGGTTCTCGAAGACCTTCTCGTCCTCGACGGCAAGCTCCTCGCACATCTCGATGAAGTTCCGGCGGGAGACTACGTCGAAGTCCCGCTGGTTCTTCGCCGGCTGCGCCGGCGGCTGGTAGTCGGCGTTGTACGGGATGGCGGGGTCGCAGCGGACGCCGTAGTAGTTCTGCACGCGGCGTTCGGTGGGCAGGCCGTTGTCGTCCCAGCCCATGGGGTAGAAGACGTTCTTGCCGGTCATGCGCTGGTAGCGCGCCAGCACGTCGGTCTGCGTGTAGGAGAACATATGCCCCACGTGCAGTGATCCGGAGGCGGTGGGAGGGGGAGTGTCGATCGAGTAGACCTGCTCCCGGGTGGTGTCCCGGTTGAACTTGTAGGTCCCCTCGGCGAGCCAGCGCTGCGTCAAGGCAGCTTCGAGGCCTTCGAGGGCCGGCTTGTCCGGAACGTTGATGGGGGCGGTGTTGGGCGTGTCTGTACCCTGCGTGTCTTCAGCCATCTGCCAATTGTTTCATGGACGGGCCCGTCCGCCGGTCGGCAGCGGCTCCGGCTGCCACGTGGGCCCCAGTGTCATCGGACGACATCCGTCCGGGCCTTCCTCCGGCGGCTGCCGCTAGGGTGGTGCCATGACTTCGGATTTGCAGAAAAAGGCAGCTTTGGTGACCGGTGCGAGCAGCGGAATCGGGGAGGCGACGGTCCGCGCGCTGGCAGCCCAGGGGTGGACAGTATTCGCCGTGGCCCGCCGCGCAGAGCGTCTTGCCGCCCTCGAAGCCGAGACCGGCGCCGTCGCGATTCCTGCTGACATTTCCGAGGACGATGACGTGTCCCGGCTGCTCGCCCGGGTGACCGAAGCCGGGGGAATAGACACCCTGGTCAACATCGCCGGCGGAGCCAGGGGAGCGGACGCCATTGGCGCCGCAAGCACGGAGGACTGGGAGTGGATGTACCGGGTCAACGTGCTGGGCACTATGAAACTCACCCGCGCATTCCTGCCGATGCTCCGCGCCCACGGCGAAGGGACCGTGCTGAACCTGACCTCCACGGCCGGGCTGACCGCCTACGAGGGCGGGGGCGGCTACAACGCTGCCAAGTTCGCCCAGCATGCCATGACCGGGGCTCTGCGGCTTGAGGAAGTGGAAAACAATCTCCGGGTCATTGAAGTGGCTCCCGGTCTGGTTTACACCGAGGAGTTCGCGCTTAACCGGTTGGGTGACCGGCAGGCAGCCGACAAGGTGTACCAGGGGGTCGAAAAGCCGCTCACGGCAGAAGACGTGGCGGAAGTGGTCCGGTACGCCGTGACTGCCCCGCACCACGTCAACCTGGACCAGATCGTGATCCGGCCGGTGGCGCAGGCCGCGAACCACAAGCTGATCCGCAAGGGGTAGCAACCAAGGCAGCACCAGGCGCGCCGCCACCGCCTTCCATTCCGCCCACCCGCGCCGTGCCTCTGCCCACGCTTATTGGTGGGAAGGCTGTGGAAATAGTAGACTCGAAAACGGCTATGACCCGGCTATCACCGGCGAGCTTCCGGAAGAACGCGCAAACCGCCTGCCGGGCGGGGAAGCGTCAGTAGAACCGGACGGGTAAGCCCGTCACAGCAGTAATGAGAGGCCGGAGCCGGCCCGTTCCCCCGGGAACTGGCAGCGCCGGTAAGTGAGGTGGTACCGCGGTGAGCGTGTAGTCCGGCGGACAACACGGCAACCGTCCTCGCATCCTGAACGGAACTGACAGGCGCAAGCCGGCAGTTCACCAAGCTCAACCCAGGATGTCGAGAATGACGTATTACCCCAAGGCCTCAGCCTCCACCAGTGGCACGCCCGGCGTTTCCGCTTCCGTGAAGTTCCCGGAAGTCGAAGAGCGCATCCTCAAATACTGGGACCAGGACGGCACCTTCCAGGCCAGCATCGACCAGCGCAGCGCGGACACCCCCGGCGGCCAACCCGGCAGCAACGAGTTCGTCTTCTACGACGGCCCGCCCTTCGCCAACGGCCTGCCGCACTACGGCCACCTGCTGACCGGCTATGCCAAGGACCTGGTGGGCCGCTACCAGACCCAGCGCGGCAAGCGCGTGGAGCGCCGCTTCGGCTGGGACACCCACGGCCTGCCGGCGGAGCTTGAAGCCATGAAGCAGCTCGGCATGACGGACAAGACTCAGATCGAAGCCATGGGTATCGACAAGTTCAATGACGCCTGCCGTGCCTCAGTGATGAAGTACGCCGACGAGTGGCGAAACTACGTGACACGCCAGGCACGGTGGGTCGACTTCGACAACGACTACAAGACCCTCAACGTCGAGTACATGGAGTCCGTCCTCTGGGCGTTCAAGCAGCTCCACGAAAAGGGCCTGACCTACAACGGCTACCGCGTGCTGCCGTACTGCTGGAAAGACGAGACGCCGCTGTCCAACCATGAGCTGCGCATGGACGACGACGTCTACAAGAACCGCCAGGACCAGACCGTTACGGTCACGTTCCCCATCACCGCCGGTGAGTCCGAACTATCGCGGCAGCTCGCCGGTGTGCAGGCCCTGGCCTGGACCACCACGCCCTGGACGCTTCCCACCAACGCCGCGCTCGCGGTCGGGCCCTCCATCACCTACGCCGTGCTGCCGGCAGGACCCAACGGCATCAAGGCCGCTTCCGCTGACGCACCCGTGAACGGCAGCTTCCTGCTCGCCGCGGACCTGCTGGCCAGCTACGCCAAGGACCTGGGGTACGACGACTTCGACGCAGCACAGGCTGCCGTCGTGTCCACCCACACCGGCGCGGAGCTGGAAGGCCTGGCGTACAAGCCGCTGTGGCATGACTTCAGCGATAACGAGAAATACGGCATGGAGAACGCCTGGCGCTTCCTCGTGGCCGATTACGTCACCACCACCGACGGCACCGGCATCGTCCACCAGGCGCCCGCCTACGGCGAGGATGACCAAAAAGTCTGCGAAGAGGCCGGGATCCCGGTGATCCTCTCCGTTGATGAGGGCGCCAAGTTCCTCCCGCTCTTCAAGCACGGTGACCTGCACGACATCGTGGGCCTGCAGGTCTTCGAAGCCAATAAGCCCATCACCCAGGTGCTCCGTGCCCAGGGCCGCCTGGTCCGCCAGGCCAGTTACGAGCACAGCTACCCTCACTGCTGGCGCTGCCGCAACCCGCTGATCTATCGGGCCGTGTCCTCCTGGTACGTCGAGGTCACCAAGTTCAAGGACCGGATGTCCGAGCTGAACCAGGAGATCAACTGGATCCCCGGAAACGTCAAGGACGGCCAGTTCGGAAAGTGGCTGGCCAACGCCCGCGACTGGTCCATCAGCCGCAACCGCTACTGGGGCAGCCCCATCCCCGTGTGGCAGTCCAGCGACCCCGAATACCCCCGCACTGACGTCTACGGCTCACTCGCCGAGATCGAGGCGGACTTCGGCCGCCTGCCCCTGAACAAGGACGGCCAGGTTGACCTGCACCGCCCGTTCATCGACGAGCTGACCAGGCCCAACCCGGACGATCCCCGCACCCCCGAAGAGGGCCAGTCGGTGATGCGCCGCGTGGAGGACGTGCTGGACGTCTGGTTCGACTCAGGCTCCATGCCCTACGGCCAGGTGCACTACCCCTTCCAGAACGAAGCCTGGTTCGATACGCACAACCCGGCCGACTTCATCGTGGAGTACATCGGCCAGACCCGCGGCTGGTTCTACATGCTGCACATCCTTTCCACGGCGCTGTTCGACCGGCCTGCCTTCCGCAACGTCATCAGCCACGGCATCGTCCTGGGCTCCGACGGGCAGAAGATGTCCAAGAGCCTGCGCAACTACCCGGACGTCTCCGAGGTGCTGGACCGGGACGGCTCCGACGCCATGCGCTGGTTCCTGATGTCCAGCCCCATCCTCCGCGGCGGCAACCTTGTGGTCACCGAGCAGGGAATCCGCGACGGCGTCCGCCAGGTCATCCTGCCGCTGTGGAACGTGTACAGCTTCTTCACGCTGTACACGAACGCCGCTTCCGGCGGCGCGGGCTATGACGCCAAACTCCGCTACGACGGTTACGACGACACGCTTGACCAGTACCTGCTGGCCAACACCGGGGAACTGGTCCGCAACATGACGGTTCAGCTGGACACCTACGACATCTCCGGTGCCTGCGACGAACTGCGCAGCTACCTGGACATGCTCACCAACTGGTACGTCCGCCGGAGCCGCCAGCGGTTCTTCGATGAGGACCAGGACGCCTTCGACGCGCTGTTCACCGCGCTGGAGACCGTCTCCCGCGTGGCAGCTTCCCTCCTGCCGTTGGTGTCCGAGGAGATCTGGCGGGGCCTGACCGGCGGCCGCTCCGTGCACCTGGCCGACTGGCCGGATGCCGGCCTGTTCCCGGCCAACCCGGACCTGGTTGAGGCCATGGACAAGGTTCAGCAGATCTGCTCCACCGGTTCCTCGCTCCGCAAGGCAGCGAACCTCCGTGTCCGCCTGCCGCTGCAGGAACTGACGGTTGTGGCACCCGGCGCCGACGCGCTGGGCGGCTTTGCCGCCGTTGTGGCCGACGAGCTCAACCTCCGTTCGGTCAGGCTGCTGGACGCGGCCACTGCTTCTCCGGAGGAGTTCGGGATCCAGCAGAAACTGGTGGTCAACGCCCGCGCCGCCGGCCCCCGCCTGGGCAAGAACGTGCAACTGGCCATCAAGGGGTCCAAGTCTGGTGATTGGTCAGTGCAGACAATCAATGGTGTCGACGGCGTCGTTATTGCAGGAGGGCTCCAACTGGAACCCCACGAGTACACGCTGGAGACAGTGGTGGCAGAGTCCGAGGGCGGCAGCGCGTCTGTCGCAGTGCTGCCGGGCGGGGGCTTCGTGGTCCTCAACACCGAGGTCACACCCGAGCTGGAGGCCGAAGGCCTCGCCCGCGACATGGTCCGCGCCATCCAGCAGGCCCGCAAGGACGCCGGACTGAATGTCAGCGACCGGATCCGGACCGCTGTGACTGCGCCGCCGAACGTCGTCGACGCCCTGCTTGCAAACGCTGACCTGGTCAAGGGCGAAACCCTCACCGTGGACCTCACGGCGGAACCCGCGGACATCGCAGAGCCGGCTGTCGCCGTCGAAAAAGTAGAGGCGTAATTCATGACTGACGAATTTTCCGTAGAAAGCGTCTACGCCGAGCTGCTGGGCCGGGCGCCGGAAAACAAGATGGAGCCACGGCTTGCCCCGCTGTTCCGGGCGATGGACGTGCTGGGGGAGCCGAACAAGGCGTTCCCGATCATCCACGTCACCGGTACCAACGGCAAGACCTCCACCGCCCGGATGATCGAATCGGTCCTGCGGGCCCACGGCCTCAGCACCGGCCGGTACACCAGCCCGCACCTGACGAAAGTCACCGAACGGATCAGCATCGACGGGCATCCAGTCCCGGACGAGACCTTCGTCCGGATCTGGGACGAGATCCGGCCGTACCTGCAGATTGTCGACTCGGAGCTGGAAGCCGACGGGCAGCCGCGCCTGACGTACTTCGAATGCCTCACCATCCTGGGCTTTGCGATCTTCGCCGACCAGCCCGTCAACGTGGCAGTCATCGAAGTGGGCCTGGGCGGCATCACGGATGCCACCAACGTGGGGGACGGCCAGGTTTCGGTGGTTACCCCCATTTCCCTGGACCACACCGACCTGCTGGGTGACACCACAGAGGACATCGCACACGAGAAGGCCGGCATCATCAAGCCCGGCGGCTACCTCATCAGCGCCGCCCAGCCGCTTGACGCAGCCCAAGTCCTGCTGGAGAAGGCCAATGACGTCGGCGTGCCCTTCAAGTTCGAGGGCGTGGAGTTCGGCGTCGAAGCCCGGACCGTGGCAGTCGGCGGCCAGATGGTCACCATGCAGGGCATCGCGGGCCGTTACCCGGATCTGCTGGTGCCGCTTCACGGAGCCCACCAGGCGCAGAACGCCGCCGTGGCTGTGGCAGCGCTGGAAGCGTTCTTCGGCGGCGAAAAGGAACTCGGCTTCGATGTCCTGCAGGAAGGCTTCGCGGAAGTGACTTCCCCGGGCCGGCTGGAAGTGGTGCGCACGGCACCCACCATCGTGGTGGACGCCGCCCACAACCCCGACGGCGTCAAGGTGTCCGCGGCAGCCCTTCAGGAAGCCTTCACCTTCACCAGGCTTGTCCCGGTGGTGGGAATCCTCAAGGAAAAGGATGCCGAGGAGATCCTCCGCCAACTCAAGGAGTCCTTGGGCGGAATGGCTGAGGAGTACTGCTTCACCCAGTCGAACTCCCCGCGCGCCGTACCGGCAGCTGAACTCGCCGAGCTCGCCATCGAGCTCGGCTTCGGCGAGGACAACGTGCACGTGGCGGAGAAGCTCGACGACGCCCTGGAGTGGGCTGTGGAGCGCGCCGAAGCAAACGACGATCTTTCCGGCGGCGTGCTGGTGACCGGCTCGATCACGCTGGTGGCCGAAGCGCGGATCCTGCTCGGGAAGACGGAGGCGTAGCGAGTGGCGAAGCTGACCAAAGCACAGCGCGAGTGGCGGCCGGGCATGCCCAAGAAGCGTCGCTCCACCAAGGTGATGTTCGCTTCCACCGTGTTGCTCCTGGAAGCCTTCGTGATGTTCTTCGCCACCCTGGCGGTGTTCGGGTTGCGCCGCGGTGAGTTCCCGCCGGCACTGATCCTCGGCGTCGGCATCGGCCTGAGCGTGGTGATGATTGTTGCCTGCGCCTTCCTCACCAAACCCTGGGGAATCGGGCTCGGGTGGATCCTGCAGCTGGTCCTGATCTTCACCGGGATCTTCGAGCCCGCCATGTTCCTGGTCGGCGCCCTGTTTGCACTGGCCTGGTGGTACGGGATCCGCACCGGAATCCGCCTGGACCGGGAAGCCGGCGAGCGGGCACGCGAACAGGCCGCATGGGAAGCGGCCCATCCGGACCAGGCCGCCGGCCCCGGCCAGCAGCCCCCATCCCTGTAAACAAAGTCCCCGTAGACTTGACCCGAAACCCCATACCAACGCATTGGAGCAGTTGTGACTACTGAGCGCACCCTCGTCCTGATCAAGCCCGACGGCGTCGCCCGCAACCTCACCGGCGCCATCCTGGCCCGGATCGAAGCCAAGGGCTACACCCTGGCCGAGCTGAAGAAGGTGGACGCGTCCCGTGAGCTGCTCGAGCAGCATTACGAGGAGCACGTGGGCAAGCCCTTCTACGAGCCGCTGGTCGAGTTCATGCTCTCCGGTCCCGTGGTGGCAGCCATCTTCGAAGGCCACCGCGTCATCGAAGGCTTCCGCTCCCTGGCCGGCACCACCGACCCCACCACGGCAGCGCCGGGCACCATCCGCGGCGACTTCGGCCGCGACTGGGGCCTGAAGGTCCAGCAGAACCTGGTGCACGGCTCCGACTCCACGGACTCCGCCGAGCGCGAGATCAAGATCTGGTTCCAAGACTAGACAGCACGAGATTACAGATAAGGCCGATGTTCGTCGAGAACATCGGCCTTATCTATTACCCTGCGGGGTTTGTGTGGGCGGTTAGAAGCCCGAGGTTCCGGCGAAGACCTGAATGAAGGCAAAGAAGATGGTGGCTATGACGGCCACGTAGAGCAGTGCTGTGATGATCCAGCCGGAGTCGCCCACGATGCGGGCCGCGTTTTCCGGCACCGGAATCACCCGGGCCGTAATATTCCTGATGGTCACCCAGACGAAGAGGGGAATCATGGCCGCCCAGACGATCATGCAGAACGGGCAGAGGACGTGAATGTCGTAGAGCGCCTGCGACCACAGCCACACCACAAAGATGAAACCGAGCGTGACGCCTGCCTGCAGCCCTGCCCAGAACCAGCGGGCAAAGGTTGCCCCTGCCAGTAGGGCCATGCCCACCGTGATGATGACGCCGAACGCCACGATGCCGATAAACATATTGGGGAAGCCAAACAGGGAGCTCTGCCACGTCTGCATCACCTGGCCACAGGAGATCCAGGGGTTCACATCGCACACCGTGGTGTGGTTGGGGTCCTGGAGCACCGCGAGCTTTTCCAGGACCAGGGTTCCCGAGGCGATCCAGCCGATGGCCCCCGTGATCACCAGCAGCCAGCCGAAGGGCCGGTTCCGGGTCATCGCAGGGACAGCTCCTGCTGTCCTGCCGGCCGGGTCGCTGCCCTGGTTCAGGCTCCGTTCCTGGGCCGGGGTGCCGCTGAGGGGGGAGATGCTGGGCATTGGTGTGGCGTCCTTTTCATCCGGTGCTCCTTGCCTGATTGTAACGCCGGAGGCTGGAAGGACCGTCCAGATGAGTGGGAAGAGCCTTTGGATTTGGTGCTGCCTCCCACGTGATTTAGTCCGGGTATGAGAGAATAAACATGGCTGGAAGCCGATCCACATTCGGACTCCGGTCCGGTGGCTTGTTCCCAAGACCGCCAATGACGAGCAGGGCAGGCATCGGTCTCACCGACGCAGTCTCCCGCGACTCCATTGAGCGGCACCTGGTTGTGGCACGTAGAACAACGGGTTTCAGAACATCCCGCCGGCCCCCACGGGCTGCCGCACCCCACTGCCGGTGCGAACCTGGGGGTATCCACTTGACTTCTGTCAGCGCCTGCGGGTTTTGACAATATGTGCCCCAATGGGTGCCGGATGTGGCGGTACGTCAGGGGCAGGAGTGTTGCCACATATGGATAATGAACAAGTTTTTGCCGTTAACGACGAAGCAGCGGCCGCGGAGGCCGAGGCTGCCCCCAAGAAGGCCACGAGGACCCGCCGGAAGGCCGCTCCCAAGGCAGATGCCATGATCCCGGAAGCCGACCGCACCGGAGCCGGCACTGCAGAAGGCGCCCCCGCCGACGTCGATGCTTCCGCAGCCAAAGCTGCCGAAACCGGTGTTGCTGAAACGGGTGCAGTGGAACCCAGTGCCCCGGAGGCCAAGGCTCCCGTCCGGCGGACCCGTGCCCGGAAGAAGGCGGAAACCGCTGTGCCCCTCCCGGCTTTCGCGGAAGATGCAGAGCCGGAAGCGGTGTCCGCTCTGGATGCCGCTGCCGGCGCTGACGCTGATGTCAGTGCAGGTGCCGACGCTCCCGATCTCCCGGCCGCAGAACCCGCACTCGAGGCAGCTGAGACGAAGCCGGTCCGCCGCCGTCGGGTTGCCACCCGGAAGACCTCGGCACCGGCCGCCGCGGCAGAGCCGGCAGCGGAACCGACAGATGTCCAGGCAGCTCCTGTTGCAGTCGAAGCCGTTGAGGCAGCTGACGTGCCCGCAGCAGCCACCCAGGCGGCATCAGCAGAGGCTGTTGCAGAAGCGCCCACAGAAGAAGCCCCTTCAGCACCGGCTGCTCAGGCGGCTCCCAAGGCGGAGGCCCCGCAGGGGGCAGCTTCCGGGGAGCTGGCACCGGCGGCTCCTTCCAGCCCCTTCGGCTCGCTGTTTATGGAACCCGCTTCGCCCACCTCCGTGCTGTTTCAGGCGCCGGACCTGAGCACCGTGGTGCGTCCGGTTCCCGCCGTTGTGGAAGAGGCGCCGGAGGACGACGCCGATGAGGACGATTCAGAGGATGCCAACGGCCGCCGCAGGCGCCGGGGCCGCGGCCGTCGCGGACGCAGCCGTGTCGGTGAGCGTGAGGTCGGCGCCGACGTCGAGGGCAGCGAAGATGCTGACGCAGATGCTTCCGACGACGCCGACGAAGAGTCAGCCGGGCAGGTCGAGGAAGGCGTTACGTCCCGCCGTCGTCGCCGCCGCCGCCGTGGCGACCAGGATCTCGAACTGACGGGCGGGGGAGACGACGATCCGCCCAACACGGTCACCCGCGTCCGCGCGCCGCGCGCCGCGAGCGAACCGGCCGTCAGCAACCGCGTCACCAGCGTCAAGGGATCCACCCGCCTGGAGGCGAAGAAGCAGCGCCGGCGCGAGTCCCGTGACACCGGCCGCCGCCGCACCGTCATCACCGAGGCGGAGTTCCTCGCCCGCCGCGAGTCTGTCGACCGGCAGATGATTGTGCGCCAGCGCGACGACAGAATTCAGATCGCCGTCCTCGAAGACGGTGTCCTGGCCGAGCACTTTGTGTCAAAGACCCAGCAGGACTCCCTGATTGGCAACGTCTACCTGGGCAAGGTCCAGAACGTGCTGCCGTCCATGGAAGCTGCCTTCGTGGACATCGGACGCGGCCGCAACGCCGTCCTGTACGCCGGCGAGGTGAACTGGGATGCCGTGAACGTCGAGGGCAAACAGCGCCGTATTGAAAACGCCCTCAAGTCCGGCGACACCGTCCTTGTCCAGGTGACCAAGGACCCCGTAGGGCACAAGGGCGCCCGCCTGACCAGCCAGATCTCGCTGCCCGGCCGCTACCTTGTGTTCGTGCCCGGCGGCTCGATGACCGGCATTTCCCGCAAGCTGCCCGACGTCGAACGCAACCGCCTCAAGCGCATCCTCAAGGACCGCCTCCCGGAGCAGGCCGGTGTCATTGTCCGCACCGCCGCCGAGGGCGCTTCCGAGGAAGAGTTGACGCACGATATCAACCGGCTGCGCGCCCAGTGGGAGGGCATCGAGAGCCAGTCGAAGTCCACCAAGATCCTTGCCCCGGAACTGCTCTACGGCGAACCGGACCTCACCATCAAGGTTGTCCGCGACGTCTTCAACGAGGACTTCTCCAAGCTGATCGTCTCCGGCGAGGAAGCCTGGGACACCATCGAGGCGTACGTTACCTACGTGGCGCCGGACCTGGTGGGCCGCCTGGAAAAGTGGACCAAGGACCAGGACATCTTTGCTGCCTGGCGCATCGACGAGCAGATCCATAAGGCACTGGAGCGGAAGGTCTTCCTGCCATCCGGCGGTTCATTGGTGATCGACCGCACCGAAGCCATGACCGTGGTGGACGTCAACACCGGCAAGTTCACCGGCAGCGGCGGCAACCTCGAAGAGACGGTAACCAAAAACAACCTTGAGGCTGCGGAAGAAGTGGTCCGCCAGCTCCGCCTCCGCGATATCGGCGGCATCATCGTCATCGACTTCATCGACATGGTCCTCGAATCCAACCGCGACCTCGTTCTCCGCCGCATGGTGGAATGCCTGGGACGCGACCGCACCAAGCACCAGGTTGCCGAAGTGACGTCCCTCGGCCTGGTGCAGATGACGCGTAAGCGGATGGGCACCGGGCTCCTGGAAGTGTTCGGCGAGCAGTGCGAAACGTGCGCCGGCCGCGGCATCGTCACCCACGACGACCCCGTGGAGCACCGGCGGGCCAACATCGTGGCCGCCGAGCACCACGTCCAGCGGTCGGACAACCGGCCCGAAGCCCGCAGCGAAAGCCACCGCGCCGACGCCCAGCGCATCGACGCCAACCAGCCCGGCGCACGTCCGGACCGGAAGCGCCGGCGGGGCCGCGGCGGCCAGCAGCCTGAAATTGCCCCGGCAGCTGCCGTGCACGTCCACACAGTCCAGCCCGACCCCTCGGACGCCGAACGGCACGCCAAGGCGGAGGCCACCCGGCTGGCCCTCGCTAACATCGCCGCCGCCGCGCATGCAGCGCACCTGCACGACGACGAAGTGGCGGCGGCCAGGCAGGCGGCCGCGGACCAGCCGGCGCCCGCCTCTGCAGTGGAGGCTGCAACGCGCGACGACGAAGCGCGTCCGGCAGCCGTGCTCACCTTCGGCGGTGAGAAGGTGGTGTTGCCGTTCGTTGAGCACGCTGAAGACCAGCAGCAGAAGCCGGCCCTGACCCTGGACCGGCTGGCTGAAGCATTCGCCCAGCTCGGCCAGCCGGCGCCCGCTGAAGACCAGCCCGAGCAGGCGGAACCGGAGCAGAAGCCGGCGGAGCCCGTGGAAGCGGTACAGCCCGCACAGGTGTCCGCTCCTGCAGCCGCACCTGCGGCACCCGCGACGGACTACACCGACCACACGCTGGAGCAGTCCCGGCAGCGCCGGCCGCGGCGCAACCGCAGTGCCAGCCGTGCCCAGGGAGCTGCCAACGAAACCACGGTGCAGCACCACGAAAGCGTGGGGGCAGCCAGCACAGGGCATACCCACGAGGCAAAGGCCCCGGCACCGGCCGGTACCGGTGGAGACGCCGGCATCGAGAAAGCGGCAACAAAGCCGGCCGAGGCGCCCATCATCCTGGGCGTCGGGGTTCCGGCCTCGGAACTCTAAGAACCACCAGTACAGGATGCCCGGCCAGCCACAGGAGTGGCAGGCCGGGCATTCCGCGTTAAAGCCAGGGGACGCAAGGGCAACGCGACCTGGAACTTATATGAGAGGAAAACCAACGGCAGGGCGCCCGGTCGCAATGCGTCACCTTCGGCCTGCGCCCGGCAAAAAAGCTAGGCTGGGGAACCGACACGGGGTGCCGCGCAGAGAGCCGGCTGAGATTCACACCCGTTGAACCTGTCCGGTTAGCACCGACGAAGGGATGTCTCTTGTCTGTGACTCTTGTAATGCCTCCTGCCCCCTCGGCAACCTTCACAGCGGCACCAACAACGCCGGGCCGGGCGGTACCCCGGGTCCTTTCCATCGCCGGCTCCGACCCTTCCGGCGGCGCCGGCATCCAAGCCGACCTGAAGAGCATCGCAGCGCTCGGAGGCTACGGGATGGCTGCCATCACTGCCCTCACCGCCCAGAACACACACGGCGTCCGGTCCGTTCATGTGCCCCCCGCAGCGTTCCTGGCCGAACAGCTGGATGCCATCAGTGACGATATTGGCATAGATGCAGTGAAGATCGGAATGCTGGGCAGCGCCGAGGTGATCGAGGCGGTGGGGACGTGGCTCCGGAAGGTGCGACCCGCCGTCGTGGTCCTGGACCCGGTGATGGTTGCCACCAGCGGTGACCGGCTCCTGCAGGAGTCCGCGGAAGCGGCACTGCGCGGGCTCCTGCCGCTGGCAGACCTCATCACCCCCAACCTGGCGGAGCTCGCCATGTTGGTTGGCGGGCAGTTGCAGGACACCTGGGCCGGCGCGCTGGAGCAGGGCCGCACCCTCGCCGCTGCCACCGGCACAACAGTTCTGGTCAAGGGCGGCCACCTGGAGGGCAACGAGTGCCCCGATGCGCTGGTCAACACCACGGGCCTGCTGTCCAACGATGTGGTGGTGGTGCCGGGGGAGCGGCTTGCAACGCGGAACAGCCACGGCACGGGCTGTTCGCTTTCTTCCGCAATGGCGGCGGCCCAGGCGCGGTTGGGGGACTGGGAGGTGTCCCTCCGTGAAGTGAAGCCCTGGCTGGCCGGCGCCCTGGAGGCATCGGAAACACTGGAGGTGGGAACAGGCAATGGGCCGGTGCACCACTTCCACCACCTGCCGCCGCCGCCTTCCGAAGGGAGCTTCGCGGCACAACTCTGGGGTGAGGCGGAAAAGGACCTAAATGACATCTATGCCCTGGACTTTATCCGCAACCTGGCTTCGGGCACCCTGGAGGAGCACGAGTTTTCGTACTACCTCGCGCAGGACGCAATCTACCTCAACGGCTATTCGCGCGTGCTGGCCAGAGCGAGTGCGCTGGCCCCCACCGAGGCAGAGCAGCTCTTCTGGGCTGCCTCTGCGGGGCAGTGCCTGGAGGTTGAGTCCGAGCTCCACCGCTCCTGGCTGGGCACGCGGACGCTCCAGCCCGGCCTCGGCCCCGTGACCAAGTCCTACGTGGACCACCTGACAGCAGCGTCGGCGTCGGGCAGCTATGCGGTTCTGGCGGCGGCCGTCCTGCCCTGCTTTTGGCTCTACGCGGAGGTGGGGGCAACGCTCCACGCCCAGTTCGTTGCGGCCGGTGAGCCCCCGGCACACCCCTATGCGGACTGGCTGCGGACCTACGCCGATGAGGACTTCGCAGCTGCCACCCGAAGGGCCATAGCAATTGTGGATGAAGCTGGGCGCAAGGCCTCCGCCGCGGACCGGGCCGCCATGGTCACGGCTTTCAAGCAGTCCTGCCGCCTGGAGGTGGGCTTCTTCGACGCGCCGCGCCTTCATTCCTGAACCGTGTCCGGCCTGCCGGCCGGTACTATGGTGGGGCAAGGTCCGTCCGCCGGACTTGAGCTGTGGTGACTATCACAGCCAACCGGCCGGGACCAGCCTCATTTGCGGCCGGAGACAAAATTAGCGTATTCTAGATCTTCGGTGCTTACGCCAACACTTGGGTTACGACCCCACGGCGTTGAGGCACAGCGAGAAGCCAGGCTTTTATTAGCCGGTTCCGCACGCAAATTTAGTAATAAACGTCGAGAGAAGTGAGTTCCCAAGTGGTGTACGCGATTGTCCGCGCAGGCGGCCGCCAAGAGAAGGTTTCCGTTGGAGACTTCGTTACCCTGAACCGCGTCGCCGGTGGAGCTGGCAGCACCATTCAGCTGCCCGCACTGCTCCTGGTTGATGGTGACAAGATCACCACTGCCGCTGCTGACCTGGCCAAGGTAACTGTTACGGCTGAGATCCTGAATGACCTCCGTGGTCCGAAGATTGTGATCCAGAAGTTCAAGAACAAGACCGGTTACAAGAAGCGCCAGGGTCACCGCCAGGAACTGACCAAGGTCAAGATCACTGGTATCCAGTAACCTTCGTTACTGTTCAGGTTTTTCAGCAGATCCCCAGAATTTAGAGGCAGGCATTTCAAATGGCACATAAAAAGGGCGCGAGCTCCACTCGCAACGGTCGTGATTCCAACGCTCAGTACCTCGGCGTCAAGCGCTTCGGCGGCCAGGTAGTTTCCGCAGGCGAGATCATCGTCCGCCAGCGTGGCACCCACTTCCACCCGGGCGCCGGCGTTGGCCGTGGCGGCGACGACACCCTGTTCGCACTGACCCCGGGAGCCGTTGAATTCGGCACCCGCCGCGGTCGTCGCGTCGTCAACATCGTTGCTGCTGCAGCTGCAGAGTAACAAACAGTTCTGAAGCGGTGGAGCGGGCCAGATGGTCCGCTCCACTGTTCTTTTAACCGCATTACAATCGTCTTGGCGCCCGGCGGCGTCCAGGAAACAGCACTGAGGAGATCCACGTGGCCAGCTTTGTAGACCGGGTAGTACTGCACGTATCCGGCGGTAGCGGCGGCCACGGGTGCGTTTCCGTCCACCGCGAGAAGTTCAAGCCGCTGGGCGGTCCCGACGGCGGCAACGGCGGCAACGGCGGCGACGTGATCCTTCGCGTGGACCACCAGACCACCACCCTCCTTGATTACCACCACGCACCCCACCGCCACGCAACCAACGGCGGCCCGGGCATGGGCGACTGGCGCGGAGGGAAGAACGGCGAGACGCTCATTCTCCCCGTCCCGGACGGCACCGTAGTCAAGTCCAAGGACGGCACCGTCCTTGCGGACCTCGTTGGCGAAGGCGCCGAGTACGTAGCCGCAGCAGGCGGTATCGGCGGCCTCGGCAACGCTGCGCTCTCGTCTCAGAAACGCCGCGCTCCCGGGTTCGCCCTGCTCGGAATCGAAGGTGAATCCAGCGACGTTGTCCTGGAGCTTAAGTCGATCGCCGACATCGCCCTGGTCGGATACCCGTCCGCCGGCAAGTCCAGCCTCATTGCCGCCATGTCCGCGGCCAGGCCCAAGATCGCCGACTACCCCTTCACCACTCTTGTTCCCAACCTTGGCGTGGTCCAGGCCGGGGACGTCCGCTTCACCATCGCCGACGTCCCGGGCCTCATCGAAGGCGCCAGCGAGGGCAGGGGCCTGGGCCACCACTTCCTGCGCCACGTGGAGCGCTGCGCCGCGCTGGTCCACGTCCTGGACTGCGGCACCCTCGAATCGGACCGTGACCCCCTCGCTGACCTCGCCATTATCGAGGCCGAACTGGAAAAATACGCCGTAGACATGAGCTACGCCGGGCAGGACGGCGAAGTTGTTCCGCTCAACCACCGCCCCCGCCTGGTGGCGTTGAACAAGGTGGACCTGCCCGACGGCAAGGACATGGCCGAATTCGTGCGCCCGGAACTAGAATCCCGCGGTTACCAGGTGTTCGAAGTGTCCGCCACCAGCCACGAGGGCTTGCGTCAGCTCGGCTTCGCCATGGCGGGTATCGTCAAGGCTGCCCGCGATGCAGTGGCCGCCGCGCCGCCCAAGGTCCAGCCGGCTGTGCTGCGGCCCCGGGCCGTCAACGAATCCGGCTTCAAGATCCGCCGCGAGGAAAAGGGCCTTGAGCCGCTGTTCCGCGTCCTTGGCGAGAAGCCGGAGCGTTGGATCAAGCAAACGGACTTCACCAACGAGGAAGCCATCGGTTACCTGGCTGACCGCCTCGCCAAGCTGGGCGTAGAGACGGAACTGTTCAAGCAGGGCGCCAAGCCTGGCGACACCGTGGTAATCGGTGGTGACGACGGCGTCGTCTTCGACTGGGAGCCCACCATGATGGCCGGTGCGGAACTCCTTGCGTCGCCGCGCGGCACTGACATCCGCTTCGCCGATATCGGTGACCGTCCCACCCGTGGCGAGAAGCGCGAAGAGCAGCAGGAACGCAAGGACGCCAGGGCGGCCGCCCGCGCCGAGCTGGAAGCAGAACGCAAGGCCGGCATCTGGACCGAGTCAGTCAGCAGCCGCAGGGTCGGCAAGCCCCTCAAGGAGAGTGGACTGGACGCAGGCGATGAGTTCTAGGCCTGCAGCCGCGGAACCGGTCACCCGCTCCGTGGACAGGAGCGTCCTCGCCAACGCCGGCCGCGTTGTGGTCAAGGTGGGTTCGTCGTCGCTGACAAGCATCAAGGGCGGCATCTCGGAAGAATCACTGACGGCCCTCGCGGATGCGCTGGCCGCCAAGCGGAATACGGGAACCGAGATCATCCTCGTTTCCTCCGGCGCCATCGCTGCCGGCCTCGCGCCGCTGGGCCTCGCCAAACGTCCGCGGGACCTTGCCACCCAGCAGGCGGCTGCGAGCGTTGGGCAGGGCCTGCTGATGGCCCGGTATACCCAGGCGTTTGGTGCACACGGCGTAACCGTCAGCCAGGTCCTGCTCACGGCAGATGACCTGATGCGGCGGAGCCAGCACACCAATGCGTTCCGTGCCCTGGACCGGCTGCTCAACCTTGGTGTGGTTCCGGTAGTGAATGAAAACGACACCGTAGCCACCCACGAAATCCGGTTCGGCGATAACGACCGCCTCGCAGCACTGGTGGCCCACCTGGTGCGGGCGGACGCGCTGGTGCTGCTGTCCGACGTCGACTCCCTGTACGACGGACCGCCGTCGCTCGGTGCGAAGAGGATTCCCCTCGTTGAAGGCCCCCATGACCTGGAAGGCGTGTCCATCGGCAAGACCGGCAAAGCCGGCGTCGGAACCGGCGGGATGCTGACCAAGGTCGAGGCGGCAACCATGGCCGCCGGCTCAGGCATCCACGCCCTGGTCACCTCAACCCCCAACGCCGCCGCGGCACTGAACGGCGAGGACGTCGGCACCTGGTTCACCGTCAACGGAGCCCGCAAGCCGGTCCGCCTGCTGTGGCTGGCGCACGTGGCCTCCGTGCAGGGCCGCCTGGTCCTGGACGAGGGCGCCGTGAAGGCTGTGCGGCATCACCGTACCTCGCTGCTGCCGGCCGGGATCTCGGCCGTGCATGGTGACTTTGAAGCGGGGGACGCCGTCGAGATCGCCAGTGCCGACGGCACCGTGGTGGCCCGCGGACTGGTGAACTACTCGTCTGCCGAACTGCCCCAGATGCTGGGCAGGTCCACCCGGGACCTCGGCGAGGCGCTGGGCAGCGGCTATGACCGTGAAGTTGTTCATGTAGATGACCTCGTGCTGGTTTGAGCTCCCGGCTCGCCTAAACTTGGAACATGACTGAGGCCCTGATCCACAAGACCGCTGAAAACTCCGGAGACACCGCCGCGCCTGCCAGCGTTCCGCCCGTCGCGTCACCTGCGTCAGCTGTTTCGGCTGAAGTTCCGCTTTCGTCCGGCGACGTCGAAGCAGCAGTCCACGCCATCGCTGACCGTTCCCGCCACGCCGCGCGCCGGATGGCCATTGCAAACCGGGGCTGGAAGGACCGGGCCCTTCGCGCGGTGGGTGCCGCTCTGCAGGAGGGCACCGCGGCCATCCTGTCCGCGAACGCCAAGGACGTGGCAGCAGGAAAAGCAAACGGCACCTCCGCAGCCATGCTGGACCGGCTCACACTCACCGAAGCCCGGATCGCGGGACTGGTGGCCGCCCTCGAGAACCTGGCCGGTCTGCCGGATCCGGTGGGCAACGTGGTCCGCGGGCAAACCCTCCCCAACGGGCTCCGCCTTCGGCAGGTCAACGTACCCATGGGCGTGGTGGCGGCCATCTACGAGGCTCGGCCCAATGTCACGGTGGACATTGCCGGGCTGGCCCTAAAGAGCGGCAACGCCGTGATCCTGCGCGGCGGCAGTGCGGCCGAGGCCACGAACGAAGTCCTGGTGCGCATCCTGCGCGAGGCGCTCGAATCCGTTGGCCTGCCTGCCGACGCCGTCCAGACAGTTGACCAGTACGGCCGCGCCGGGGCGAACGTCCTGATGCGCGCCCGCGGCAGGGTGGACGTGCTGATTCCCCGCGGCGGCCGTGAGCTCATCCAGACTGTGGTCACCAACTCCGCCGTTCCGGTCATCGAGACGGGGGAGGGGAACGTTCACATCTTCATTGACGAAACCGCCAGTGAGGACATGGCCGTGGAGATCCTCCTCAATGCCAAGACACAGCGGCCCAGCGTGTGCAATACCGTGGAAACCCTGCTGGTCCACTCCGGATCAACGGTATTGCCCGCCGTTGCCGCAGCCCTGAGCAAGGCCGGAGTCCGGCTGCACGCCGACGAACGTGTCCGTGCGTCCCTTCCCGCTTCGATCCAGTCGGAACCGGCCACTGACGAGGACTGGGGCACCGAGTACATGGACCTTGACCTCGCTGTTGCCATGGTGGACAGCCTGGACGAGGCCGTGAAGCACATCCGCACCTGGTCAACGGGGCACACCGAAGCGATCCTCACCAATGACCTCTCCAACGCCGAGCGGTTCATCGCCGAAGTGGATTCCGCCGCGGTCATCGTCAACGCCTCCACCAGGTTCACCGACGGCGGGGAACTTGGGCTTGGTGCCGAGGTAGGCATTTCCACCCAAAAGCTGCACGCGCGCGGTCCGATGGGCCTGACCGAACTCACCACCACCAAGTGGATCGTGCAGGGCGAGGGCCAGGTCCGCGCGTAGCTACGCGGTAACATAGACCAGAAGCCAGAAACGGCGGCGCTTTCCGCTGCCACAATCGTTTGAACCCAAGGGGAGAAAATGCTGTTCCAGCAGATTGCCACGACCATCGCCGAAGGCGAAGAGCACGAACTCGCCCCGCTGTGGGCTGACCCGTGGGTCTTCGGAGCGGTTATCTTCGCCATCCTGCTGGTGATGATGTTCATCACGCTGTCCTACTCCAACCTTGGCAAGCGCCACTCTGCCACCGAGGAGCACGCGGATCCGCACCGCCAGCACCCCAACAAGCACGATCACGGGCAGGGCCACTAACATTTCCCGCGTTCTTCACCACAACGGTGCCAACGGCAGGCTGCGCCTGGGCGTGATGGGCGGGACCTTTGATCCCATCCACCACGGCCACTTGGTGGCAGCCAGCGAAGTGGCTGCCGAGTTCGACCTGGACGAGGTGGTTTTTGTTCCCACCGGCCAGCCGTGGCAGAAGTTCCACAAGCAGGTCAGCGAGCCCGAGCACCGCTACCTCATGACCGTCATCGCCACGGCTTCCAACCCGCGGTTCACGGTCAGCAGGGTGGACGTTGACCGTCCCGGACCTACCTACACCATCGATACCCTGCGTGACCTTCGGGCCCAGCGCCCGGACGCGGATCTCTTTTTTATCACCGGCGCGGATGCGCTGGCGCAGATCCTGTCCTGGAAGGACATTGACGAGTTGTGGTCACTTGCCCACTTCGTGGGAGTGACCAGGCCGGGGCATGTGCTTGACGGCATGGGCCGGAAAGACGTCAGCCTCCTTGAGGTGCCCGCAATGGCCATCTCTTCCACGGACTGCCGTTCCCGCGTGGCCGCGAACAATCCTGTGTGGTACCTCGTGCCGGACGGGGTGGTCCAGTACATCGCCAAGTACGGGCTTTACCTGGACGCCCCGGCAGGCGCCAATGCTCAAACCTCCGAAGCAAGCGAACCAGCCAGCACTGAATGAGTTCTCTATGAGTCAGGAACAGCCCCCCATCCGAAGCCGCCGGGAACTCCGGAAGGCAAGGGATGCGCAACAGACATCCGTGTCAACAGCTACGGATGAGCTTTCGCCTGCCCCGAAGAAGCCGGCGGCAAACCGCCCTGCACCGGGCACTGCAGCGCTGACTCCTGAACAGACGCACACCCAGCGTTCCTCGCAGATCCGGGCGCGGGACCGTGCGGCGCTGCGCACCATCAAGGAACTGGAAGAGAAAGAGGGCCAGCTTTCGGCAGGAGGTCCGCCCACTCGTCGCCAGTTGCGCCTGCAGCAGCTTAAGGAGCAGGCGCTGACCGCTGCCCACCCCATTGTTGCCCCGGCCGCACCCGTTGATCCGGGTGCCAGCGGTCCCGCCTCTCCGGCCTCCCAGGAGAGCGCGGCAGGGGAACAGGATCCCCAGGGGGCAAAGGGAGTACCTTCCCCGAGTACTGTGCCGCCCCGCGACAACGCGCCTACCCCTGGTGCTGCGCCTTCCCCGGCGTCGGCTGTCCCGGATGGAATGACCGTCGAACAGGCTTTGGCGGCGAGGTCGTTGATCGCCGAACAGGCAAAAAACCAGATCGCGAAGATGCAGCACATCGCTTCCCTGGATCCGGAAGCCGTGGATCCGGACATTTTGGCGGAGCAGATTGCCCTGGCGGAACGTGCGGCCGTGATGAACCGGCGGGCCTTGGCGAAGCAGAAGCTGGCCGAGCAGACCGGCGTCCCTGCACCAGCCGCCGATCCTTCGTCCGCCGCAGAACCTGCAGCCCAGCAGCAAGGACCGAAGGCCCCACCCGTTCCGGCGCAGCGGCCGGCACCCTCCACCGCCAGCAACCTGGCCATGGTCACGCCTCTGGAGTTCGTCCAGGTGCCGGGCGTCGACCGGCCGGTTATGAAGCCGCCGGCAACGAGCTACGTTCCGGTTACCACCCGTCCCGGCACAAAGGTTCCCCCATCCGGCACCAAGAAGCGGCGCCCGGCCGGCGGCCAGCCTGCCGCGTCGGACGCCGGATCCGGCCGTTCCCAGGTGATCGCCAGGGCTGAGGCCGCGGCCAAGGCTGCCGTCCGCCCCAAGCCTGCTGTCCTGGCACCGGCAGTGGTGGCGGAGAACCACTCCGAGGAGGCGTTCGCGGATCTGCCCCGGGTCCCGGCCCGGCAGGCCCACGGACTGGATCCGCTGGACGCTGCGACGGCAGGGCTGGCCCGTGCCACGCGTAACCGCGTCCTCCAGTTCTGTGTCCTGGCCTTTGGGATTCTGGCCCTCGTCGCCGGCATCTTCCTGATCATCAGCGGAATGTCCCGCTAACCGGCAGTGCCGGCACCATAAGCGTTTTAACCCAACAAGGAGTCCCGTGACTGCATCAGATTCATCCATCATCACAGCCCGCGCTGCCGCCAAGGCAGCTGCGGACAAGATTGCCCAGGACATTGTGGCCCTGGACGTGAGCGAACGCCTCGCCCTGGCAGACGTTTTCCTCATTGCCTCCGCCCCCAGCGAGCGGCAGGTCAACGCCATCGTCGACGGCATCGAAGAAGAACTGGCGAAGCAGGATTTGCGCCCGATCCGGCGCGAGGGCCGTTCCGGCGGCCGTTGGGTCCTGCTCGACTACTCGGACATCGTCATCCACGTCCAGCATGAGGAAGACCGCGTCTTCTACGCGCTGGAGCGCCTGTGGAAGGACTGCCCCGTCGTGGACCTCCAACTGGGCGACGACGCCTCGGCGAAGGCTGCTGCCTCCACCGAGACGGAGTAATTGCGCGGGAACACGCCGAATATGCCCGATTTGGAATTTTCGGAATTGCTGTTCTAAGATATTTGAGTTGCTTCGGGGAAACCCGAAAGAAAAGCTCGCAGAGCGGCAATAATTCGGGGCTGTGGCGCAGCTGGTAGCGCACCTGCATGGCATGCAGGGGGTCAGGGGTTCGAGTCCCCTCAGCTCCACCGACAATCCGCCGGAATCACCAGATTCCGGCGGATTTTTGCTTTGTCTTTGAGCCCGGCGCCTGGGCTCGGCAATGGTAACCGCACCGCCGCGCAGAAGGCGGCGATTGGCGCACAGCACGAAAGTGCATTAAGCTAATCAGGTTGCTTCGGCGGGACATCCTCCCACTGCAGCATAGTCCGGGGCTGTGGCGCAGCTGGTAGCGCACCTGCATGGCATGCAGGGGGTCAGGGGTTCGAGTCCCCTCAGCTCCACCGGTCATCCTCCCCGGCAGGAGGGAACAAAAAGGAACCATCCTTCGGGATGGTTCCTTTTTTGTTTACTCAACGGTTACGGGTCCCGGCCTACAGCCACTGCGTCCGGCGCAGCGGCGGCGGGTCGCCGCCGGGCCGCTGGACAAGAACCTGGTTGACCCCCGTCAGCCCGCTTTCAAAGCCCATGGCACTGGACGCCATATACAGCCGCCACACCCTTGCCCGTCCAAGGCTGGTCAGCTTCGCCGCCTGGTCCCAATGCTCCTCCAACCGGCTGACCCATGCCCGCAGGGTGAGCGCGTAGTGCCGGCGCAAAGCTTCAACGTCCAAAATCTCGAAGCCTGCGGATTCCAGGGCGGCCGACATTTCGCCCAAGCTGATCATCTCGCCGTCGGGAAACACGTACCGGGGGATAAACGAATCAGGGTCCGGCGCGGTGGGGCCGGCATTCCAGGAAATGGCGTGGTTCAACAGCCTGCCCCCGGGGCGCAGGAGGTTGAACAACGCCGCCGTATAGCGGGGCATCTCGGCGCGTCCCACGTGTTCGGACATCCCGATGGAGCTGATGGCGTCGAAGGGCCCGTCCTGGACATCGCGGTAGTCCTGCACCCGGATGTCAACACTTTCGGTGAGGCCTGCGTCGGCCGCGCGTTTGCGCGCCATGATGGCCTGCTCCTGCGACAGGGTGACGCCAACTACCGTGGCGCCGTACTTTCCGGCAGCGTGCAGGGCGAAGCTGCCCCAGCCACAGCCGACGTCCAGCACCCGCATCCCGGGCTTGAGGCCCAGCTTGCGGCAGACCAGGTCCAGTTTCGCCTCCTGGGCCGCGTCCAGGCCGCGGGCAAGCCGGTCCCCGGCGGGAGCCAGCCCGTCCTCCTCCTCGGGCCACACGGCGCAGGAGTACACCATTGACGGACCCAGGACCATTGCATAGAAGTCATTGCCGACGTCGTAATGGTGGGAGATGGCGGCGGAATCCCGGGGCCGGGAGTGGAGCCTGCCCTTCCGGGCAATCTGCGCTTCCTCCGGCGGAGGAGCAGGGTTGGTGCCAATTGCTCGGAGCCTCACGGCAGTCCGGAGCAACGTCCAGAGTTCGCCCGGTGTGAGCGGTTTGAAGGGCCCTGGTTCTGCAAACTTGCCGGCCGAGCTGAGAGCGGTGAAGGCGGCAAAGACATCCCCGGGCGCATCAATGTCACCGGAAACGTAGGCCCGGCAGAGGCCCAATTGGCCGGGGGACCAAAGTATCCGCCGCAAGGCACGCCGGGAACGGAACTCCAGCAGCGGTGCTCCTTCCGGCCCGGCCTCGGAGCCGTCCCATGCCCGAAGGCGGAGGGGGATTTCTTCGGTGCCCAGCACGATGGCGAGGGCCTTTGCGAGTCGTGCGGCGTTCCCTTTGTTGGTGGTCATGGCAGTCCTCCCTGTGTCCTTGGGCCAAGACTAAGGTAGGCACCCCCTGCGCGACTATCATGGGTGGGTGAATTCTGCCCGCGCCGACGTTGTTGTCATTGGCGGGGGCCAAGCGGGTCTTTCCGCCGCATATCACCTCCAGCGCCGCGGGCTCGACTTCGTAGTGCTCGACGCCGAGGACGGTCCGGGCGGCGCGTGGCGGCACCGGTGGAAGAGCCTTCGGATGGCCACGGTCAACGGCATCAGCGACCTCCCCGGCATCGCCAAGCCGGCCGTGGACCCGAGGGAACCGAGCTCGGAGTTCCTGACGCGCTATTTCCGCGGGTATGAGGAGGAATTGGGGTTGTCCGTCCAGCGGCCCGTCAAGGTCGGGTCGGTCAGCCGCGAAGACACGGACCCTGCCGGCAGGTTGCTGGTCAGCACCTCCGTGGGCGACTGGAGCGCAGCGGCGGTGATCAATGCCACCGGCACGTGGACCCGGCCGTTCTGGCCCATCTATCCCGGGCAGTCGACGTTCCGGGGCAGCCAGCTCCATGTGGCGGACTATGTCTCTGCCGGGGAGTTCGCGGGCAAGCACGTCATTGTGGTGGGCGGCGGGATTTCCGCCGTCGGGCTCCTGGACGAAATCTCCCGCGTCACCTCCACCAGCTGGTTCACCCGGCGTGAGCCCGTGTGGCGGGATGCCGAATTCGATGCCAAAGCCGGCCACGACGCCGTTGCATTGGTGGAGGAGCGGGTGCGCCAGGGCCTGCCTCCGCAAAGTGTGGTGTCCGTGACCGGGCTCATCTGGACACCTGCCCTGCGCGCTGCGGCAGCACGCGGCGCCCTCAACCGGCAGCCCATGTTCACAGCGATTGAACGCGACGGCGTCCGGCTGGCCGACCGGCGCTTCCTGGCAGCAGACGTCATCCTGTGGGCCACCGGCTTCCGGGCAGAGCTCGAGCACCTCGCTCCGCTGCACCTTCGGGGACCGGGAGGAGGAATCTCGATGGAGGGAACCCAAGTGGCAGCCGAGCCGAGGGTCCATCTGGTGGGCTATGGACCGTCGTCGTCAACCATCGGCGCCAACCGGGCAGGCCGCGCTGCAGTAGCGGCGATTCTGAAACTGCCTGGGGTCCGGCCCTCCGCCAGGACGGTAGATTGGGGCTGACGGAGCCGGGCCAGCGCAAGCAGGTCCAGGGCAAGCAGGTCCAGGGCAAACGAGCCAGGGCAATCAGGCCGGGACAAACTGGACAAGGCAATCAGGCAAGGCGGCAGAACCACGTGGCACTACAGACTCTTGAGGACGTCCTTCCGGTACTCCGGCGACGACCGGACGTGGAAGCGCCCAACCTGCAGGCCTGGGATGCCACCGACCGCCTTCTGCTTGATTTCGCAGCCGCCCGCGTGTCCGCCGGAAGCAGACTGACGGTTATCGGTGACCGCTACGGCGCCCTGACCCTGGGTGCCCTCGCAGTCCTCAGCCCCGGTACGTTGCGCGTGCACCAGGACCTCATCACCGGCGAGCAGGCGCTCCGCCTCAATGCCGCGGACGTGCTCGGAAGCAGGGCCGAAAGTGACCTGCCGTTTGTCCAACTTCCCCTCGGACCCCAACTCCTGGAGGACGCAGAAACTGTCCTGCTGCAGCTGCCCAAGACCCTCGCCGAGCTTGACGAGATTGCGGCGGCGGTGGCCCGGTACGCTTCCCCGGAGGTGGTACTCCTGGCCGGCGGCCGCGTGAAGCACATGTCCCTTGGCATGAACGCGGTGCTGGAACGCCATTTCAGCTCCATCACGCCGCAGCTCGCCCGGCAGAAGTCCCGCGTAATCGTGGCCACGGGCCCGCAGGGGAGCGGTGACCCGGAACGCTTTCCCGTTGTCGAGCACCTGCCCGAACTCGATCTCGACGTTGCAGCCCACGGTGCGGTCTTTGCCGGATCCAAGCTGGATATCGGCACCCGGTTCCTGCTGACGTTCCTGCCGTCCATGCGGCCCGCCCAGCACGCCATCGACCTGGGCTGCGGCACCGGAATCCTTGCCGCGATATATGCCCGGCAGCATCCAGGCTCAACAGTCACCGCCACAGACCAGTCAGCCGCCGCCGTCGCATCCGCCCTCGCAACTGCCCAAGCGAACGGCCTGGCGGAGCAAATCCGCACTCTCCAGGACGACGCCATGGGCACCCTGCCGGACGGGACCGCGGACCTGATACTCCTGAATCCGCCCTTCCACGTAGGCGCCGGCGTCCATGCGGGAGCGGGCTTGAAGCTGATCGAAGCAGCAGGGCGGGTCCTGACGCCCGGCGGCGAGCTATGGACCGTCTACAACCGCCACCTTGCCTATCTGCCGGCGCTTGAGCGGCACGTCGGCCCTACCGTTGTGAAAGGCCAGAACCCCAAATTCACCGTGACCCTAAGCACCCGCCGCAGCCCGCGGTGACCCTGCCCGGCAAGCAGGCACGGCAACGAGGGACGGCCGGGCGAGGCTGCGCCGCGCCGTCGGCTGCCCCTATGGGTCTGCGCCCATGCGTAACGTACGATTCAGACATCAGTAACTATGTGCCGGAGACGAAGGGGACGCCGTGATTGAGATCCGCCAATCCTCACCACGACGCGGCACCAACCTGCCCCGGATGGGGGACTTTAACCTCACGGTGATCCTCGACGCCATCCGCAGGACAGCCGGCGGGCTCAGCAGGGTGGAGCTCGCCCAGATCGTCGGCCTTTCACCGCAGACCATCTCCAACATCTCCCGTCGCCTCCTGGACCAGAACCTCATCGTCGAGGCAGGCAAGGAGGGCAGCGGCCCCGGTAAGCCACGCACCATCCTCCGTCTCAACCCCGGCGGCATGTTCGCCGTCGGCGTCCACCTCGACCCCGCGGTGACCACGTTCGTGGTCCTCGACCTCGTGGGCGCGGTGGTACAGCACTCGCGGATCAAGACACCCGGCGGAAACGATCCCACCGCCGTCATTGCCACCATCGCGGCCGAGATCTCCCAGCTGGTGGCGGATTCCGGGGTGGACACGGACAGGATCGCGGGCATTGGCGTGGCGGCTCCCGGCCCCATCGACCTGGACAACGGCACCGTGGTGGACCCGCCGCTCCTTCCGGGCTGGGACCGGGTGGAACTTCGCAACGCCCTCTCGGAAGCCACCGGCTATTCCGTCCTGATGGACAAGGATGTCACCAGCGCAGCAGTGGCGGAAACCTGGGCCGGCGGCCCGAGCGGAGCCGGCAGCTTCATCTTTATGTACATGGGCACCGGCATCGGTTGCGGAATTGTGCTGAACGACGAGGTGGTCCGGGGCACGTCCGGCAACGCCGGCGAGATCGGGCACATCGTGGTGGATCCGGACGGGCCGCCATGCGACTGCGGCCTCCGCGGCTGCGTGAAATCTTCGTGCATTCCGCAGGTGCTCGTGGCCGAGGCCGAAGCAGCCGGAATTTTGGACGGCTCCCGGTCCGGAAACAGCGGGGCCGAAATCCAGCAAAGTTTCTCCGCGCTGTGCGACCTCGCGGACGAGGGGAACGAACAGGCGCTGGCGATCATCGACAAGTCCGCGGTGCTGGTGGCGCGGGCAGTTTCCGTGGTGACCAACACGCTGGACGTAGAGCGGGTGGTGTTCGGCGGACCGTTCTGGAGCCGCCTCGCCGAACGCTACCTCGAGAAGATCCCGGCACTGCTCGATGCCAACAGCGATACCCGGCTGATCCATCCCATCGAGGTGGTGGGGACCGGCGTGGGCGAGGACGTGGGGGCCATCGGCGCGGCCTCCCTGGTTCTGGAACACACCCTCGCTCCGCGCGCCCAAAGGCTCCTGCTGGAGAGCTGAGACGGTGCCCTTGCCTGGGGTTGGGCACCGATCTAGCATTTGCATATTGCCGCGGCTGGGGCCCGCAGACAACGGGGGACCGCAGCCATTTGATCGAATGGAGCACCATGCGTCGCCCGGCCCTGAAGACCATGTCCCTGATCGCTTCCGCACTGATCGTCCTGACGGCCTGTACGCCGGCTGCTCCCGAGGACAGACCGAAGACGCTGAAGGTGGTCTATCAGAAGACCGATTCCTTCACCGCCCTGGAGACGATGTTCCAGGCAGCCAAACAGGAGTTCGAGGCCGCAAACCCGGGGGTCTTGGTGGAGCTGCAGCCCATCCAGGGCAACGACGACGACTACGGCACCAAGCTGGCCCTCGCGCTGAGATCGCCCTCCACCGCGCCGGACGTTTTCTACGAGGACACCTTTAAGGTCCGCTCCGACGTCGACGCCGGCTACCTCCTCAAGCTGGACAGCCACCTTGAGGGCTGGGGGGACTGGGACAAATTCGACGACGGCGCCAAGGCGGCAGGGCGGGCGGACGACGGCGGGACCTACGCGGTGCCGCTGGGCACTGACACCCGGGCCATCTGGTACCACCGGAAGGTCCTCGAAGCCGCCGGGATCAGCGTCCCCTGGGAGCCGCGCAGCTGGCAGGACATCCTGGACACTGCACGCAAAATCAAGGCGAATGATCCCTCGGTGGTCCCGTTCAGCATGTACGCCGGCAAGGGCACCGGTGAAGGAACCGTTATGCAGGGCTTCTATGAACTGCTGTACGGAACCGGGTCCACACTGTACGACGAGGAAAACAAAAAGTGGGTGGTGGGGTCCGCCGGCTTCAAGGACTCCCTGGCTTTCCTCAAGACCCTCTACGACGAGGGGCTCGCTGTGACGCCGGCCCAGGCGCTGGATGCGAACGTCTGGAAGAAGGTCTTCGGTGAATGGTTCCCGAACGGAAAGCTGGGCGCCACCGTGGAAGGCTCCTACGCGCCGTCGTTCTGGCAGGACGGCGGCAGCTACGAATGGCCCGGCTATGAGCAAGAGATGGGGGTTGCCCCGTTCCCGACTCAAGACGGCCGCGCCCCGGGAGCCGTGAGCATGTCCGGCGGCTGGACGCTGGCCATCGGTGCCGGAACGAAGGAACCCGACCTCGCGTTCAGCTTCCTCAGCACGGCAATGAGCCGGGAGAATTCCCTTGCCTTTACGCTGGACAGTTCGCAGATCGCTGTCAGGAGTGACGTCGCGGACGATTCCGGCTACCAGGCTGCAAACCCGTTCGTGAAGGACGTTTCCGAACTCGTTTCCGTTACGCGCTACCGCCCGGCAACGTCCGACTACCCACGAATTTCCGCCGCGGTCCAGGAAGCAACGGAGGCCGTGATCACCGGCGCACGGTCGCCCGAACAGGCAGCGGGGGACTACGACGCAGCGGTGACAGACATCGTGGGTGGCGACAACACCGTCCGGAAGTAAGCGGTGCCGGCCCGAACCGGGGGACGCGGGCTGCTGCGCTACCTGCCAGTCGTGCCTGCCGTCCTGCTCCTGGTGGTTTTCCTCGCCGGTCCTGTGCTGTGGGCCTTCCACGCTTCCTTCACCAACGCCGGCCTGACAGGCCGCAACGCGCGCAGTCCCGAATGGATCGGGCTGGAGAACTACCTGCGGCTGCTGGTGGATCCGGTGTTTCCCCTGTCGCTGGGGCTTACTGTGCTGTTTGTTCTTGGGTCTGCTGTCCTGGGGCAGAACCTGCTGGGGCTGGCACTGGCCGTGCTCATGCGCCGTGCCCGCCGGGCCGTGTCAGCCGTGGTTGGAACAACGGTGGTGGCAGCCTGGGTGCTTCCCGAAATTGTTGCTGCCTTTGCCGCCTATGCCTACTTCAGCCGCGACGGGACCCTTAACCAGTTGCTGGGCGGCCTGGGGCTGGACCAGCCGGACTGGCTCTATTCCTGGCCCATGGCGGCGGTGGTGCTGGCCAACATCTGGCGCGGCACAGCCTTCTCCATGCTGGTATACCGCGCGGCGCTGAACGATATGCCCACTGAAGTGGCCGAAGCTGCCCAGATGGACGGAGCCGTGGGCTGGCAGCGGCTTGCCTTCATTACGCTGCCCATGATCCGCGGAAGTGTCGCCACCAACCTCATGCTGATCACGCTGCAGACCCTCGCTGTCTTTACCCTGATCTGGGTGATGACGGCCGGCGGCCCGGCGAACGCCAGCACCACGCTGCCCGTCCTGGCCTACCAGGAGGCCTTCAAATTCGGGGACATCGGCTACGGCACCGCCGTGGCTTCGGTGCTGATCCTCCTCGGAGGAGTTTTTGGTGCCGTCTACATCCGGCTGCTCCGGGAGGCGAAGCGATGACCGCGCCCGCCAAAGCATCCAGGGCTGCGCCTCCCGGAGCAACTTCCGGGCGGACCCGTGCCCGGTACCGCAGCAGCACTCCGGCAGATGGTTCGCTGCTGCTGCTCGGCGCCTGTTTCCTGCTGCCGCTGCTATGGCTGGTCCTGGCCTCCCTGGACACCGGGGCCGGCCACGAAACCAGGGTGCCGGCCCAGGCCAGTCTGGAAAATTTTGCCGCCATCACGACGCCCGGGCTGCTGCTTAAGCCGCTATGGAACAGCCTGGTGCTTTCCTCGGGTACCGCCGCCGTCACCCTTGTGGCAGCAGTGCTGGCGGCCTACCCGCTGTCCCGTTACCGGTCCAGGTTCAACACTCCGTTTATGTACGCCGTCCTCTTCGGCACCTGCCTTCCCATCACGGCCATCATGGTGCCGGTCTATGGACTGTTCGTTCAGCTGGAACTGCTCGACTCGATGCCGGCCACCATCCTCTTTATGGCCACCACGGCGCTGCCCATGGCCATCTGGATGACCCGGAACTTCATGGATGCGGTACCGGTCTCGCTGGAGGAAGCGGCATGGGTGGACGGCGCTTCAAGGATGACCGCACTGCGCACCATCGTCCTGCCGCTGATGCGCCAGGGCCTCGGCGTGGTGTTTATCTTTGTGTTCATCCAGGCGTGGGGGAATTTCTTCGTCCCCTTCGTGCTGCTCCTGTCCGAGGCGAACCAGCCCGCCGCCGTGTCCATCTTCAGCTTCTTCGGACAGCACGGGGCAGTTGCCTACGGCCAGCTGGCCGCGTTCTCCATCCTGTATTCGCTGCCGGTCCTGGCCCTGTACGTCATTGTGGCCAGGGGTGCCGGCAGCTCGTTCGCCCTCTCGGGCGCGGTAAGGGGCTGAGCCCGCGCAAGCAAGCCGCAACAGCGCAAGCGGGCCCGGTCCTGTGGCTGATTAGTCGATGTCCTCGAGGACAACCCCGTAGGGGATGCTGTCATCGAGGTGGGCCTGGTGGCCGGTGGAGCCGGGGTTGTAAACAACACGGACGCCATGAAGCTTGTCCGCGGCCGACTGCTGCAGGACAGGCTTGACGGTGCTGATGAACATCTCGCTTTTGTCGGCGAGAAACTCCTTGTAACTGGCTGGAAGCTCGCTCATGTCAAAAGGATAGCCCCAGGGAGGCGCGGTGGGGAGGGGTCCCCATTGCCGGAACCGGCGGGCCAGTCTTGGATAGGATGGCGGCGGAGTGCAGCCGGCCGGTTGTTACCTGCCAGTACAGTCATCAGGGGGAATACCAGTGCTTCAAACCAGCGCGTCCGCAAGGATTGAACCGGCGGAGCTGGCAAGGGCGCAGCAGGTTGCCGCGGGCATCTCCCGGAGCTTCGACGCCAAAATGGTGGGGCAGTCCCGGCTGCGCGAATCGTTGTTGATTGGTTTGCTGACCGGGGGCCATATCCTCCTGGAGAGCGTGCCCGGCCTGGCCAAAACCACCGCGGCGCAGACGGTGGCCGAAGCGGTCAGTGCGGAGTTCCGGCGGATCCAGTGCACGCCGGACCTGCTGCCAAGCGACATTGTGGGCACCCAGATCTACGACGCCGCCAAAGGCACCTTCGTGACGCAGCTGGGACCGGTCCACGCCAACATCGTGCTCCTGGACGAGATCAACCGCTCCAGCGCCAAGACCCAGAGCGCAATGCTTGAAGCCATGCAGGAACGCCAGACGTCCATCGGAGGCCAGGAGTACCGCCTGCCTTCACCGTTCCTGGTGCTGGCCACCCAGAACCCCATCGAGCAGGAGGGCACGTACCTTCTTCCGGAAGCCCAGATGGACCGCTTTATGCTCAAGGACGTCCTCGATTACCCCTCGCCTGCTGAGGAGGCCGAGATCATCCGCCGGATCGACGCCGGAATCTTCACCCAGGAGCAGAAACCGCCGGCCGCTGCGTCGCTGGACGCCGTGGTGCAGGTCCAGGACGTGGTGAAGCGGATCTACATCGATCCTGCAATCGTCAACTACATCGTGGGCCTGGTTTACGTGACCCGGAACGCGCAGCAGTACATAGATCGGCGCCTGGCTGGCTTCATCGAATTCGGTGCCAGCCCCCGCGCCAGCATTGCCTTCAGCCAGGCTGCCCGCGCCGTGGCCCTCCTGCACGGCCGGGACCACGTCATCCCTGAGGACGTGAAGTCCCTCGCCCACCGCGTGCTGCGGCACCGGCTTATCCTGAACTTTGAGGCAGTGGCCGAGCAGGTGCCGGTGGAATCGGTGATTGACGCCGTCGTCGCGGCAGTCCAGACACCCTGAGCCGGAGATGACCACGCTCCTTCAGCGGGTGAAGTCGAAGATGGCCATCTTCGCGCACCGCAAGGCACGCGGGGTGCTCGACGGCGAGTACGGTTCAGTGTTCCGCGGACGCAGCCTGGACTTTGACGACCTCCGTGCCTACATCCCCGGCGATGAGGTGCGCGACATTGACTGGAAAGCCACCGCACGTCACGGCTCACCGCTGATCAAGAGGTACGTTGCCGTCCGCCGGCAGACAGTCCTCCTCATTGCCGACACCGGACGCAACATGGCGGCTGTAGCCCGAAGCGGCGAAACGAAGAAAGACATCGTCGTGATGGCGCTTGGAGTTATGGGCTATCTCGCCCACCGCCACGGCGACGTTGTGGGCCTGGTCAGCGGTGACTCTGCCGGGACCGGGAGCGTTCCGGCCAAGGGCGGCGAGGGCCACCTTGAACGGCTTTTGCGCCGTGTCCATTCCAGTACCTCCGGGGATGCGGCCGGCAGCAGGATCCAGGAGCAGCTGGAGCACGTGGCCCGCACCGTCAAAGGCAGGCACCTCCTGTTCGTGGTGGCGGACGAAATTGCGGCGGATCCGGAGATGGGCCGGCTGCTCCGCCGGCTTCGGGCCCAGCACGAGATCCTGTGGCTCACCGTCAGGGACGCCGAGTTGGCCGCTGCGGGGGACTGGTACAGCGTCGACGATTCCTCGTCCCTGGTGAGCCACCTGGCACAGTCACCTGCCGTTGCGGCAGCCTACGGAAGGGCTGCTGTGGAGCGGGATGCCGGCCGGGAGAACATGCTGCGCCAGGCCGGCATCACCGAAGGCTCTGTTGCCGGCAGCCACGATGTCGTCACCGCACTGTTCGCACTCCTGGAAAGGCACCGTCGTGCAGGCTGACTCGGAATTCCACGGCCCGCTGCAGTACAGCCCGGTGTGGATGTGGGCGGGCCTGTCGCTGCTCCTGCTGTTGGCTGGCTGGTACGTCTTCGTGTTCACCAGCACCCGGCGCCCGCGCATGGACAAGAACGCCGCTGACGTGGCTCCGCTGACCGACCTGCCGGCCCTCAAGGCCGCGTACCTGCAGCGGATCACCGACGTGGAGCATCACGCGGCCGCCGGGAACCTCGCTGCCCGCTCCGCCCACCAGGAGATCAGCCTCCTGCTGCGCCGTTTCGTCCGGGACGCCACCGGAGTCGACGCGCCGCGGATGACCCACGCCGACCTCGCGGAACATCCCCTTCCTGCGGCTGCTGCGGCTATCGTCGCCCTGTACCCGGGCGAGTTCGGCCCCGAGCCGCTGCCTGCCGTTGAGGCTACTGCCGCCACCGCCCGCGAGGCGGTGCGTTCGTGGAGCTGATCTTCTGGGGACTGATCCCGCTCGCTGCCATCGCGGCAGCCGTTGCAGGAAGGCTCGCCCTGCGCCCGGACAGGAAAGCCAATGCACGACGCCGGCCGGCGGCCCACACCGATCGGCTCACCATGCTGCCGGAATACCAGGCAGCGCTGCGCCGGCACCGCCGATGGCTCGTTGCGGCGGCAATCGCCTGTGCGTCGCTACTGACGTCCACGGTGCTGGCGGCCGCCCGTCCGGTGGAGGTCACAACTATCAGGCCGGAGCAGCACAACCGGGACATCGTCCTGTGCCTGGATGTATCGGGATCCATGAGCAGCGCGGACGCTGCAGTGGTGGACGTCTTTGCCCGGCTGGCCGAGGACTTCCAGGGTGAACGGATCGGCCTCACCATTTTTGACAGCACGGCCATCCAGGTCTTCCCCCTCACCGACGACTACTCATATGCACAGGAACAGCTGAAGCTCGCCCGGGACGCCTTCGACGGGAAACCCGGCACGTCCGGCTTCCTCGACGGCACCTGGAGCGGCCGCGGTTCATCCCTGATCGGGGACGGTGTGGCATCCTGCCTCAACAGCTTTCCGCCCGGCACCGACCAGGAGACCGGCAACCCCCCGCGCTCGCGGTCGGTGGTCCTGGCGACGGACAACCTGGTTTCCGGGAAGCCCATCATGACATTGCAGGAGGCGGCAGGTATCGCGAAGAACAGGGCAGTGCGGGTGTATGCGCTTAACCCGGGGGACCTGGACTATGGCACCGGCGCGGACCAGCCAGGGGCGCAGTTAAGGGAAGCTGCCGAGTACAGCGGCGGAGCCTACTATGCCCTGGATAGCCCGGAGGCTGTGTCCGGCATCCTCACTGCCGTTCAGGAAACGGAAGCAACGGCCCTCCAGGGCGCAGCCCGGGCGGTGGTCTCGGACCGGCCTGACCTTCCGTTAGGCCTTGCCCTCTTCTCGGGACTGGCACTCGCTGCGGCGTATCGGCGGCTCCGGCCATGACGTTGCAGCCGATCCTGCCGTGGTGGCTCCTGGTTCCCGCCATCACGGCCACGCTGGTGCTCCTGGGATGGAGGGTCTTCCTCGAACGACGGCGGGGCACACGCGTCGAGGTCCGCCGCGCCGTGCTGGTGCTGCTGCTGTTCGCAGCGGCACTCCGGCCAGGTGTGCCGGGCGGATCAGCCACAGCAGCCACCGCCGACCTCAACGTATTCTTCGTGGTGGACACCACCAGCAGCATGGTGGCCGAAGACTACGGAAATGCCGGGCCGCGTCTGGACGGGATACGCCGGGACATGATGGGGATCGCCCAGGAGCTGCCCGGCGCCCGCTTTTCGCTGATCACCTTTGACGACACAGCCCACGTCAGGATGCCCCTCACCACCGACACATCGGCGCTGGAAACCATCACGTCCATCCTCGAGCCGCAGGTCACGGCTTATGCCAAGGGCAGCAGCATCACAGCAGCCCGTGAGGTGCTCGCCGAACGCCTCGCCGCTGCCCGGGAGAGCCACCCGGAGCGGCCGCGGCTTGTCTTCTACCTGGGTGACGGCGAGCAGACCAGCGGGAAGGAGCCGGAGCCCCTGAAGCTGGGGGACGGCCTCGTGGCCGGGGGAGCGGTGCTGGGCTACGGTACCCCCGGCGGTGGACGGATGAAGGAAAACACCGGGCAGGAGTCCGACGGCGATGCCCCCTACATCCAGGACAGCAGCGGCAGTGCCACCAGGGATGCGGTGTCCGTTATCGATGAAGGCAGGCTCCGGGAAATTGCCGCCCAGCTTGAGGTGCCCTACGTGCACCGGGCCGCGGGGGACCCTGTGTCAGCCATGATGCTGGAGGCGAATCCAGGTGCATTGGAGCGGACTACTGGGGACGGGCGCCATAGCGGCCGGACAGAGCTCTACTGGCTGTTCGCGGCAGGCGCCTTCGGCCTCGGCCTGGCAGAGGCCGTTGGAATTGTACGGCAGTTCCGCGAACTGCAGCCAGCTTCCCAGCGGCACGCGGCCCCGCGCTCCGCGGACGTGAAGGAGGCAGCGCGATGACTGACTCCAAAGCCGGTGCCGGCACGGGACGGCTGCGGAAGCGGCGCCTGCTGCTGTGGTCGGCACTGCCTGTAATGCTGGTGTTGTGTGTGGCCGCCAAGCTGCTCAGCCTGGGCCCCATCGCAGAGCACGCGGCCCGGGCCTTCGCAGCGAACGATGCCGCCGCCGTCGGTATAGCCTCCGAGGGGCTGCAGCTGGGAAACATCCTCGAACGGCACAAGGCTCCCTTCGCAGCAGGCGACGCCCTGGTACTGTCCGGCGACACAGCCGCCGCCAGGTCCAAGTTCGAGGAGGCCCTGGACCTTGCACCGGCCAACTCGGCTGACGCCTGCATCATCCGGCTGAACCTGGTCCTGGCCATCGAGAGGCTCGGCGACGGCAAGCTGCGCTCGCAGGATCCGGCGGCGGCCGCCATCACGTTCACAGAGGCGCTGGACATGGCCGCTGCGGCACCCGACGGGTGCTTCCCCGCCGGTGCGGGTGCTGAAGCCGGCGGAAAGTTCACTCAGGCAGAAGAGCGGCTGAGAGACAAACTCGAAGGTGCCGGTGCCGGCGCCGGGCAGGAAGAAAGACAGCAGGAGCCCGGCGAGGAGGAGCAGCAAGCCGACGCTCCCAACGAAACCCAGCTGGAAGAGCTGGCGGAGAGCGCCCGGGAATCCCAGCGCGAACGTAACAACGGGCGGGAACGCGAGGAGTACTTGGGGGACAGTGAGTACGCTCCAGGCCCCGACCGCCCCTGGTAGTGGCGGCAGGGGCCGGTAACGTGGAGGCCCGCGCCGGCGAAGAATGTTCTGCCGGAGGACGCAACAAGGCGTAAGACTGCGTCTTAATTCGGACGGGAACTTGAATGCGCTTCCGGCCCCTCCTAGAGTTCTATACAAGTTACCGCGGTAACGTGTCAGCGATCCTCCGTTGCGGAGGGTGTGGGTGCCCCCATGTGGGCCTGACATTTGCTCACGGACAACTTCATTCCAGGCGTACCAGTCGCGGCTGCGTCCTGTGGAGTTATTCCGTGTTCCCCAAACTCAATTCATTGCCGGTGCTGTCGCAACTTCTGACAGTCAGCCCTCAATGGCCCAAAGCCAAGGACGCAAATGTCACCACCCAGCCTTATTGACATACACCCGAACCTCTCCGACGCCGCCCCGGTGGCGCTCTCCTATGAGCTGTTCCCGCCGCGGTCGCCGAAAGCCGCGGAGACACTGTGGACCACCATCCGCGAGCTGGAAAGCACCGAACCGGACTACGTCTCCGTCACCTATGGTGCCAGCGGCTCCAACAGGGACACCGCCGTCGAACTCATCAACCGGCTCCTGCTCGAAACCACCCTCCGGCCGCTGGCCCACCTGACCTGCGTAGGGAACACCCCGCAGGAACTGGCAGGTATCATCGGTGAACTGCTGGACACCGGCGTGCGGGGCATTCTCGCACTGCGCGGTGACCTGCCCAAGGACGGCGGGGAACCTGCTGCGGGCTCACTGCGCTACGCCCAGGACCTGATTGAACTCATCCGCCGGGTGGAACAGCGCCGGTCAGCACTGCTGTGCGCCGGGAAGATTGCGGTGGGCGTGGCGGCATATCCCACCAGGCATCCGGAATCACCGAGTGAAGAGCACGACGTCGAGGTGCTGCTCGCCAAGCAGCGTTCCGGCGCGGACTTCGCCATCACGCAGGTCTTCTTCCGGACCGAAGAGTATGCGGACCTCCTCACCCGGGCACGCCGGGCCGGGGTCACCATCCCCATCATTCCCGGCGTTATGCCGCTCACCAGCCTCCGCCGCCTCAAACGGCTGGGCGAATTGGCCGGCGTGGAGCCCGCGCCCGAACTGATGGAACGCCTGGCCGCCGCGGACAGCGACATCGATCGGCTGCACATCGGCGTCGATGCCACGGTGGACCTGGCCAACGCCGCCCTGGATGCAGGCGCTCCCGGCATTCACCTGTACACCTTCAACGAACACCAAAGCGCACTGGAAGTGCTGGACAAGCTCGCTTTGCCGCGGCGCTCCCGCACCGCCGGCCGGCGTGACGCTGTGGCCCGCCCGCAGCTCGCCAGCTGACCGCCTTCCGCTCACCACGCAGCTCCAAACCAGAGGGTTTTGAGCCCAAGCTTAGACGCAGCTTCTATCTAAGGAATATTGCCATGCCTGAAAACAACACGCCTTTCCCGTCCGCCTCCCTCCTCGGCTACCCCCGAATCGGCCGCCGCCGCGAGCTCAAGAAGGCCGTGGAGGCCTACTGGGCCGGCAAAATCGACGCCGCCGCCCTGGACGCCGCCGCCAAGGACATCCAGCTGACCATCGCGAGGCGCCTGCAGGAACTCGGCCTGACCGAAGCCGCGGCCGTGCCTGGCACCTTCTCCTACTATGACCAGGTCCTGGACACCACCGCGCACCTCGGGGCAGTCCCGGCCCGCTTCGGCAAGCTCCTCAACGCTGAGGGACAGCTCGACGTCGACGGCTACTTCACGCTTGCCCGCGGCAACAAGGAACAGCAGCCGCTGGAAATGACCAAGTGGTTCGACACCAACTACCACTACCTCGTACCTGAGATCGGCCCGGAGACCGAGTTCACCCTCGCCTCCACCGCCAAGGTTGACGAGTTCGCTTTCGCCCTGGCCAACGGCATCGAAACCCGCCCGTACATCGTTGGCCCGGTCACCTACCTGCTGCTGTCCAAGGCTTCCGACGACGCCCCCGCCGGCTTCGCTCCGCTGTCCCGCCTCGAGGACATCCTGCCCGTCTACGTACAGCTGCTCGACAAACTTGCCGCCGCCGGAGCCGGCTGGGTCCAGCTCGACGAGCCCGCCCTCGTTGTGGACCAGGACACCCCGGCTGCTGAAACCGAAGCAGCCGTTGCCCGCGCCTACGAGGTCCTCACCGCCGCAGCCAACCGCCCGCAGATCCTCGTTTCCACCCCGTACGGCTCGCTGGACGGCCAGCTCGGCACGCTAGCTGCCACCAACATCGAGGCGCTGCACATCGACGTCTTCAAAGGCGCCGTTCCCTCTGCTGCCGCCCTCGCAGGCCTGGGCAACAAGACGCTGGTTGCCGGCGTGGTTGATGGGCACAACATCTGGCGCAACGACCTCGCCGCTTCCGCCGCGAAGCTGGAGGAACTGAGGGCCGCGGCCGGCAAGATCGCCGTCTCCACCTCCACGTCCACCCAGCACGTCCCCCACGACGTCGGCGAGGAGACGCAGCTTTCCGAGCAGCTTCGGAGCTGGCTGGCGTTCTCGGACCAGAAGGCGGTTGAGGTCAAGACCCTCGCGTCCTACCTGGCTGACCCGGCCTCCGCCAAAGCAGCCATCGACGAAGCAACCGCAGTGATCGCTTCCCGCGCCACCGCTGAAGGCGTCCGCCGTTCGGATGTCCGTGCCCGCACCGAGGCCCTCACCTCCGCAGATTTCTCCCGCTCCGAATACTCGGTCCGCGAAGCCGCGCAGGAAGAGGCGCTGCACCTTCCGCCGCTGCCCACCACCACCATCGGTTCCTTCCCGCAGACCCCGGAGATCCGTTGGGCCCGCGCCCGCAACAACAAGGGCGATCTCACCAACGAGCAGTACGAAAAGCTCATGAAGGACGAGATCAAGCGCGTTGTGGACCTGCAGGAAGAGCTCGGCTACGACGTCCTGGTGCACGGCGAGCCCGAGCGCAACGACATGGTCCAGTACTTCGCCGAAAACCTCGAAGGCTTCGACGTCACCGTCCACGGCTGGGTCCAGTCCTACGGCTCACGCTGCACCCGTCCGTCCATCCTGTGGGGCGACGTCACCCGCAGCGCTCCCATCACGGTTCAGTGGGCCAAGTACGCACAGTCCCTCACCAGCAAGCCGATGAAGGGCATGCTGACCGGTCCGGTGACCATCCTTGCCTGGTCCTTCGTCCGTGATGACCAGCCGCTGGGCGAGACCGCCAACCAGGTTGGACTGACGTTGCGCGACGAAATCGCCGACCTCGAAGCCGCCGGCATCAAGGTCATCCAGGTGGACGAGCCCGCCCTGCGCGAACTGCTCCCGCTGCGCAAGGCTGAGCACGCCGACTACCTGACGTGGTCCGTTGACTCCTTCCGCCTGGCCACAGCCGGTGCTGCAGACGCCACCCAGATCCACACCCACCTCTGCTACTCGGAGTTTGGCGTCATCATCGACGCCATCGACGGCCTGGACGCCGACGTTACCTCCATCGAGGCCGCCCGGTCCCGCATGGAAGTTGTGCACGACCTCGAATCCCACGGCTTCGGCCGCGGTGTGGGCCCGGGCGTTTACGACATCCACTCACCGCGCGTACCGGGCACCGAGGAAGTCACCGAACTGCTGAGCACCGCCATCAAGCATGTGCCGACGCGCCAGCTCTGGGTCAACCCGGACTGCGGCCTGAAGACCCGCGGCTACACCGAGACCGAGGAATCCCTGCGGAACCTGGTGGAGGCCACCAGGACGGTCCGCGCCGGCCTGCTGGAAACCGCCAAGTAAGACAATAAAAAGCGGTGGTTGAGCCTGAGGCTCAACCACCGCTTTTGCGTTTTCAGGACCAGACGATCTCGTCGTCCACCACGCCGTCCTCGTCGGCAGACGCCACCAGGACCTCGTCGGTGAAATGCTCGCCCAGGGTGAAGTCCATAACAAAGTAGCGTTCAGGCTGGCCGGGGTAGACCCCAACGTGGCCAAGCTTCAGGGCCTTCAGGAACACTGCATTGGTGAGCTGGCTGCGCTCCGATACGCCAAAAACCTTCTGCAGGTGCTCGTCCTTGAGTGCGCTGCAGTGGAAATGGAGGTACTCCTGGGGGCTGGTGCCTTCCTGCTCCAGTTCCTCAGCGATCATGTCCCGCACCTCATCTACCAACTCGGGCAGGAAGCGCAAACGGTAATCGACCTTGCGCAGTGCGGCTTCGTCAAAGTGGTCATGGGCGGTGACGTTCAGGTCGATTTCCAGCGGATGGCCGCGCAGTTCATGCTTAGCGGCGATGAAGTGATCCTTGCCGTGGTTGAGCTCAATCTCTCCAAAGTGCTGGCTTGCTACCTTGTTCATACTTTCAACATAGACCCGAACTGCAGCGCATTCCAGCGTTCCGGGCTAATTCACCGCGGTGCGCATCCCGGCCAGGGTCTCAGCGAGCAGGTCAACAAACAGCTGCACCCGGGCGGTTTTCCTGTCATTGATCAGCAGCGCGAAAACGTTTCTGGCCAGCCGGATCTCGGGAACGTCAAGCACCACCACCCCGTCCGGCCGGTGGCGCAGCGCCAATTCGGGAACCAGCGCCGCCCCCAGCCCTGCCGCAGCCATTTCAAGGCTCGCGTGGAAGTCGTCACTGTGGGCCACCACGCGCGGATGCAGGTTGCAGCCCGCGAAGAGGCGTTCGATGACCATGGCATCGCTGGTGCCGGGGTGGTGCATGATCCACGGCATCTCGGAAAGGTGGTCAGCTGCCACCTTCGCGTCGGACCGGAAACCCCAGCCGGCGGGCAGCACTACGCGGAAATTATCGTCACCGATCCACTGCCGGTTTATGGTGTTCGGCCACGCGAACCCGGTCTGGCCCACCTGGAAGACCACGGCCAGGTCCAGGTCACCGCCCGTGCGCAGCCCCTGGATTGTCTGGCCCGGTTCCGCCACGGAGACTTTCAGGTCAATGCCCAGGTTCTTCCATGCCGGGTTCTTCAGGATTCGGGGCAGGACGTAGGTTGCCAGGCTGGGAAAAATGCCCAGCCGAAGTTCCTGGTTGGCCGTGTCCCGGGTCCTGGAGGCGGCGGCCATCAGTGCCTCCATGTCCGTGAGCACCTTGGCCGCGTGCCGGGCCATGACGACGGCGGCTTCCGTGGGCACCACGCTGCGCGCGGAGCGCTGGAAGAGGACGACGCCGGTGTCCCGTTCCAGCGCGGACATCTGTTGCGAGACTGCCGAGGCCGTGTAGCCGAGCGTTGACGCGGCGGCCGCGAACGAGCCCAACCGCGTGACCTCCAGAAGGGTCTTCAGGTGTACCGGATTTACCACCTGCCCACAGTACTCCGCCGCCCAGTGCCGCAGAAGCTGCCCAAGGCTGGAGAAGCTGCCAGGCCTTCACCCATCCGCTGGCACAGCAGTGCCGAATTGCCCTCTGTATATCCACCCTTGGCAAATGTTCAGCAGAGGAGCATAAGTTGTCACCCGACCCAGCAGTAAACAAAGGCGACAGGCGGCGGGTTGCCGTCGTCGGCAGCGGCGTGGCCGGTCTGACCGCCGCCTACGTCCTCAACCGGCAGGATCACGTCACCTTATTTGAGGCGGACTCCCGGCTGGGCGGGCACGCCCATACGCACGACCTCCCGCAACCGGACGGGTCGGCTATCGGCGTGGATACCGGCTTCATCGTCCACAACGAGCGGACCTATCCCACCCTGCTGCGGCTGTTCGCTGAGCTGGGGGTGGAAACGCAGGACTCGGAAATGAGCATGTCCGTCCGGTGTGACGGCTGCGGCCTGGAGTATGCCGGGGCGCGCGACGGCGGCCGCGGAATCATTGCCCGGCCCTCCAGTTTGCTGCGGGGCCGCTACCTGCTGATGCTGCTGGAGGTCACCCGCTTCTACCGCAAGGCCCGGGCACTCCTGAAGACGGCACCCGTTTCAGCTGTCAGTCCCGACACAGCCCAGCCGGAGCTGACCTTGGGCGGGTTCCTGGAACGGAACAACTTCAGCCCGTACTTCATTTCGCATTTTATGACCCCGGTGGTCAGTGCAGTCTGGTCCTGCGATCCCACCACCGCGCTGGCCTACCCGGCCGGCTACCTCTTCACCTTCCTGGACCACCACGGAATGCTGGGCGTGAAGGGTTCCCCGCAGTGGCGGACCGTCACCGGCGGTTCCGCCCGGTACGTTGAGAAACTCGCCGCCACCCTGCCGGATGTCCGGCTAAACACCCCGGTCACCGCCATCCGGCGCCTGCCGCATGGCGTGGAAATCGGAACTGAGCACGGGCTGGAAGACTTTGACGCCGTCGTCATTGCCACCCATCCGGCCCAGGCACTCGGGTTCCTGCCAGATGCCACGCGCGCCGAGAAGCAGGCGCTGGGCGGAATGCCTTACTCCGTAAACCACACCGTGTTCCACCAGGATCCGGCGGTCCTTCCCACTGCCGGCAACGCGAAGGCTTCCTGGAACTACCGCCTGCCGTCGTGCGACGCCCGGCCGGACAAGGTCCTGGTTAGTTACGACCTCACCCGGCTGCAGCGGCTGGAGCCGGTTGACGGCAGGCGGTACCTGGTGAGCCTGGGGGAGTCGGAGCTGATTGCCGATGACGCCGTGCTGGAGCGGATGGTGTACGAGCACCCGCAGTACACCCCTGAATCCCTGCAGGCGCAGCAGGCAATCGCCGGACTCAGCGACGGCCGGATTGCCTTCGCCGGAGCGTACCTGGGCTGGGGTTTCCATGAGGACGGTGCCCTTTCCGGCGTCCGGGCGGCCGAATCGCTGGGACGTTCCTGGGCTCATGCCGTAGATGCTGATCCGCTCGATTCCCCGAACAGCGGGGAGCGGGAACTTCTTTCCGCAACGGACCCTTCATGAGCTCAGCCATCTACCGCACCTCCATTTCCCACGTGCGGCGCACTCCGTTAAAGAACGCATTCACGTACCGCAGCTACAGCTGGTTCGTGGACGTTGACAGGCTTCCGCGGCTTCCGCTCCTGCTGCGGCCGCTCGCAGTGTTCCGCGCAGGGGACCACCTGGGTGATCCGGACGCCACCATCCGCATCAACGTGGAACGGTACTTGCGCACGCAGGGGATAGAGCCCGACGGCGGCCCCATCCACATGCTGACCAGCGCCAGGGTATTGGGTTACGTTTTCAATCCGCTGACGCTGTTCTGGTGTTACCGGTCCACTGGCGAGCTTGGGTGCGTGGTGGCCGAAGTGCACAACACCTACGGGGAGCGCCACTGCTACCTTCTCCGTACAGATCCGGCCGGGAGGGCTGCCGTCCCGAAGGCGTTCTATGTTTCACCCTTTAACGACGTGGACGGGCAGTACCGCATGAAGCTGCCCGCGCCGGGGGAGCGCCTCGGGGTTTCCATCGTGCTGGACCGCGAAGGCCACCGGCCGTTCGTCGCCACCATGGACGGCACGCGCCGCCCGGCCACACTTCCGAACATCGTGATGGCGGCCTTGGCGGTACCGGCCGCGCCACTGCTGGTATCCGCACTCATCCGGGTACAAGGCATCAAACTTTGGGCCAGACGGCTGCCGGTCGTCGCCCGGCCGCACCACCCCTCACAGGAGGCAGTTCAATGACAATGACGGACGACAACCAAGCAACTGCAATCCCTCTTCGGGACAAAACCAGGGATAAGGCCAGGGACAAGACTTCAGGCGAAGTTTTGGACAAAGCCGCCACGCACTATGCCGCAGCCTGGACCGCGACGGGAGTGCCGGCGTCGCCCGCCACCATCGATCCGGACGTATGGCCGGAAGTTGCGCAGCCGCCGTCGGGAGCCAAAGCAGCAGTGGCAGGCAAGGCCGCAGGGCTTCTGTTCAAGGGGGCAGTAAAGCGGCTGCCAATGCGGGTGGAGTACCCGGACGGTACTGTCCTGGGCGCCGGCGGCGCCGATGCGCCGGTGATGGTGATGGTTCGGCCGGAGGTGTTCGAGGCCCGGATCGGTGACAACGGCCTGATCGGGCTGGGGGAATCGTTTATGGCCGGTGACTGGGAGGCCAGCTGCCTCGCCGGCGTCCTTGAAGTGTTTGCCGCCTCGGTGGATACGTTGATTCCCGCGCCACTGCAGGCGTTGCGCGCCTTGTACCTGCCGCGAACGCCGCGGCAGGAGCGGAATGCCGAGCAGAACACCCGCAGCAACATCTCGCGGCACTACGATTTGTCCAACGATCTGTTCTCCAGCTTCCTTGACTCCACGATGAGCTACTCGTCGGGGCTGTTTCCGCTTGAAGCGGGGCCCCTTTCCGCTGTTGCCTGGGAAGCCCTGGCCGAAGCTCAGCAGGCGAAGATTGACCGGCTGCTGGACAAAGCCGGCGTCGGCGCGGGGACCAGGCTCCTGGAAATCGGCACCGGTTGGGGCGAGTTGGCACTCCGGGCTGCGGCCCGCGGCGCCACTGTCTACAGCATTACCCTTTCCAGTGAGCAGCAGGAGCTGGCGCAGGAGCGCATCGCGGCGGCCGGCTATTCGGACCAGGTGACCGTGGCGCTGCAGGACTACCGGGCGGTGGAAGGCGAGTACGACGCCGTTGTATCCGTAGAGATGATCGAGGCTGTGGGCTACGAGTTCTGGCCCATCTACTTCCAGACCATCGACCGTGTGCTGGCGCCGGGCGGGAAGGTAGCAATCCAGGCGATCACCATGCCGCATGACCGCATGCTCGCCACCCGGAACGCCTACACCTGGGTGCACAAGTACATCTTCCCGGGCGGTTTCCTGCCGTCGGTACGGGCCATCGAAGGCGTGACGGAGCAGTACACCACCTTGCGCGTGCGCGAGCGGATGGGCATGGGGGACCACTACGCCACCACCCTCCGGCTGTGGGAGGAACGGTTTCTGGAGCGGTCCCGCGAAGTGGGGGAGCTGGGCTTCGATGCGGTGTTCCAGCGGATGTGGCTTTTCTACCTGTGCTACTCCCGGGCGGGATTCCAGTCGGGCTACCTGGACGTGCAGCAGATTGTGCTGGACCGCCGGGAGGTCCAGCTCTAGCGGCGCCTCCTGGCACCCCCGGTTTGCAGGAAGACATCCACGGGTAGGATTTTTGCGGCGTGCCGCTTGGCCCGCAGACCTGGCGGTTCCAGTGGCAAGGACGGTTATGAAGAAGGAAACCCTGCGGAAGTCGTTCGGGAAGGCTGCCGGGAAGGGTGCAGCTCCCCAGCCCGGGCAGTCCTGGAGGGAGCGGCCCTGGACCACTTCGTATGGGCCGGGCGTGCCGGCTGCTCCGGTGCTCCCGGAGGGTTCGCTGGTGGACCTCGTGGATCAATCGGTGCGGCGGTATGGGTCCAGGACCGCCCTGGAATTCTTCGGTGCCCGCACCAGCTACCGCGAACTCGGATCACTGATCAGCCGGGCCGCCGCCGGCCTCAAGAAACTGGGCGTTAAGCCTGGCGACAGAGTTGCCCTGGTCATGCCGAACTGTCCGCAGCACATCATCGCTTTCCATGCGGTGCTGCGCCTCGGTGCGGTGGTGGTCGAGCACAACCCGCTCTACACGGACCGCGAACTGCGCCACCTGTTCGAGGACCACGGAGCCGCCGTCGCGATTGTTTGGGACAAGGCGGTGGAGCGGGTCCGCCAGCTGCCGGCCGACGTCGGGGTCCGCACTGTCGTTTCAGTGGAGCTCATCCCCGCGATGCCGCTGATGCGGCGGCTGGCGCTGCGGTTGCCGGTTCCCGCGGCGCGTAAGGCCCGCGCCGCCCTGACCGTTGGCACGGACGGGGCGACGGGGCGGCCCGCTCCCGCTGAGCGGCCCGTGCTGCCGTGGCGGCAGCTCCTCGAAAACGGCGTGCTCAGTAAGAAGCATCCACGCCCTGCTGCCCGGGACCTCGCCGCCCTGCAGTACACCTCCGGCACCACCGGCCTGCCCAAAGGCGCCATGCTCAGTCACGCCAACCTGCAGGCGAACGCGGCCCAGGGCCGGGCCTGGGTGCCCGGGCTCAAGGACGGCCGGGAGACCGTCTACGCAGTGTTGCCGCTGTTCCATGCGTACGGACTGACGCTGTGCATGACTTTCGCGTTGAGTATCGGGGCGAAGCTGGTTCTGTTCCCCAAGTTCGACGTCGACCTTGTGCTGAAGGCTTTCAGGAAATCCCCGGCGACGTTCCTGCCGGCCGTGCCGCCGATCTACGACCGGATCGCCGCTGCAGCGGCGGAACGGGGCATCGGGCTGGAGAGCATCCGCTTCTCGATTTCCGGCGCCATGAACCTGCCAAAGGAGACGGTGGACACGTGGGAGAAAGCGACCGGCGGCTACCTGATCGAGGGCTACGGGCTGACCGAAACCTCGCCGATCGCCATCGGCAACCCGTTCGGCCCCAGCCGGAAGCCCGGCACAGTAGGGGTTCCATTTCCGCTGACCGACATCCGGGTGGTGGATCCCCGGAACGTGGCACTGGACCGTGCCCCGGGGGAGGAGGGGGAGCTCCTGATCCGCGGGCCCCAGGTGTTCTTCGGCTACTGGAACCGGCCGGAGGAGACCGAGGACGCCCTGCTCGACGGTGGGTGGTTCCGGACCGGAGACATCGTCTCGGTGGACGACGACTACTTCGTCACCATCCGGGACCGGATCAAGGAACTGATCATCACGGGCGGCTTCAATGTCTCGCCCAGCGAGGTGGAGGACGTCATTGCCACCTTCCCGGGTGTAGCGGAAGTCTCTGTCGTCGGGCTGCCCCGCCGGGGTGGCGGCGAAGATGTGGTCGCGGCGGTTGTGCCAACGCCGGGCACCACCATCGATCCCGGCGCGCTCCTGTCCTTTGCCCGGGAAAACCTGACAGCCTACAAGGTGCCCCGCCGCGTGGTAGTCCTCGATTCGCTGCCCCGCTCACTGATCGGCAAGGTCCTGCGCCGGGAGATCAGGGACAACCTCGTGGCACGGGGCTGAGCCGGGGAATCCCTGAGGGTTGCGTCACTACATGTAGTGGTACGGAGCTCTCCTTCGTGGCCTGACGGCGCCAGGCGACACGCCGTCTTTTCCCCGACACGCTGGGCGTTAAATGTGGCTAAGTACTCCACAGGGTGTGGATTCCGTCCGCGAAAACAGCGGGATCCCGGACATTTTGAAGGCCACTCCCTGTGGATTAAAGGTGCATTAAATGACATACTTGTAATACATCATCTTGGGGTTCCAAAGCGGCGTCTGCACTAGATGTAGTATCTACATACAGCTTGAGCGGGAACACCGGACGAGCAAGTTTTCAGCAAAGGGGACAGGAATCATGACCGTAACGGTTTACACAAAGCCTGCTTGTGTTCAGTGCAACGCCACCTACCGGGCGCTCGACAAAAAGGGCATCACGTACCAGAGCGTTGACATCTCCCAGGACGCCGAGGCACTCGAGCGCCTGAAGGCATTGGGCTACATGCAGGCACCCGTTGTGGTCACCGACCAGGACCACTGGTCAGGCTTCCGCCCGGACAAGATCGAGGAACTGGCCCTCTCCGCTGTTTCCTCCGTGGCCTAGGGGTCACTCCTTTTCTGCCGGCAACAAACAACCAGCTGAGGTGACTCCCACGGCAGCACCAGCAGCCCAGGAATTCCACACAGCACAGGAATCCCGGACATCCCAGGAACTTCATGCGGCTCAGCGCGTGGATGCTTCCGGTCCGGCTCCGGCGGTTGTTACCAGCAGCCAGCTCATCTACTTTTCCTCGGCATCCGAGAACACCACCCGCTTTGTATCGAAGCTCGGCCGTGAGATGGCCCGGATTCCGCTGCTTGCCAAGGATGCACCCCTCCTCGCCACCCGGCCGTTTGTGCTGGTGGTGCCCACTTATGGCGGCACCGGGGGAGAAGGCTCTGTCCCGAAGCAGGTCATCCGGTTCCTGAATATTCCGCAGAACAGGGAGTTGCTCCGCGGAGTGATCGGTGCCGGCAACACAAACTTCGGGGACAACTACTGCATGGCGGGGGACATCATCGCCGCCAAGTGCGGAGTACCGCACCTCTACCGCTTCGAATTAATGGGCACGCCAGAAGACGTGACCCGCGTAAACAATGGATTGGACACGTTTTGGACACGACTGTCGCAGACACAGAAGTAACCAGGGCTCAGAAGCCTGAGATGCCCGCTGCCTATAAGGGCCTGGGTTATCACGAGCTGAACGCCATGCTTAACCTGTACGGCCCCAGCGGCGAGATCCAGTTCGAGGCGGACCGCGAGGCCGCGCACCAGTACTTCCTGCAGCACGTGAACAACAACACCGTGTTCTTCCACGACCTGGAAGAGAAGCTCGAATACCTGGTCAAGAACGACTACTACGAGCGCGAGACGCTGGACCAGTACACGATGAACTTCATCCGTGACCTGTACAACCGTGCCTACAAAAAGAAGTTCCGCTTCGAGACCTTCCTCGGCGCCTTCAAGTTCTACACGTCCTACACGCTGAAGACGTTTGACGGCAAGCGCTTCCTGGAGCGCTACGAGGACCGTGTCTGCATGGTGGCACTGCACCTGGCCCGCGGCAACGAGCAGCTTGCCCTGCAGATGGTTGACGAAATCATCGAGGGCCGCTTCCAGCCGGCCACCCCCACGTTCCTGAACGCCGGCAAGAAGCAGCGCGGCGAGCTGGTCTCCTGCTTCCTGCTCCGCATTGAAGACAACATGGAGTCGATCGGCCGCTCCATCAACTCCGCATTGCAGCTATCCAAGCGCGGCGGCGGTGTGGCGTTCGCGCTGACCAACATCCGCGAAGTGGGCGCGCCCATCAAGCAGATCGAGAACCAGTCCTCCGGTGTCATCCCCGTGATGAAGCTCCTCGAAGACAGCTTCTCCTACGCCAACCAGCTCGGTGCCCGCCAGGGTGCAGGCGCTGTGTACCTGCACGCCCACCACCCGGACATTTACCGCTTCCTGGACACCAAGCGCGAGAACGCGGACGAGAAGATCCGCATCAAGACCCTCTCGCTCGGCGTCGTCATCCCGGACATCACGTTCGAGCTGGCCAAGCGCGACGAGGACATGTACCTGTTTTCCCCGTACGACGTCGAGCGCGTCTACGGCATGCCGTTCTCCGACGTCTCGGTCACCGAGAAGTACTACGAGATGGTGGACGATTCCCGGATCAAGAAGACCAAGATCAAGGCCCGCGAGTTTTTCCAGACGCTCGCCGAGATCCAGTTCGAGTCCGGCTACCCGTACATCATGTTCGAGGACACCGTGAACCGGGAGAACCCGATTGACGGCAAGATCATCATGTCCAACCTGTGCTCGGAGATCCTCCAGGTTTCCCAGCCCACCACGTACAACGATGACCTGTCCTACGCGGACACCGGCAAGGACATTTCCTGCAACCTGGGCTCGCTGAACATTGCCAAGGCCATGGACTCGCCGGACTTCGGCCTGACCATCGAGACGGCCATCCGCTCGCTCTCGGCTGTGTCCGACATGTCCAACATCACCTCGGTGCCGTCCATCGCCAAGGGCAACGACCAGAGCCACGCCATCGGTTTGGGCCAGATGAACCTGCACGGCTACCTTGCCCGCGAGCGGGTCCACTACGGTTCCGAAGAGGGGCTGGACTTCACCAACATTTACTTCTACTCCGTGGTGTACCACGCGGTCCGCGCCTCCAACCTGCTGGCCATCGAGACCGGCCAGACCTTCGGCGGCTTCGAGAAGTCCAAGTACGCCTCCGGCGAGTTCTTCGACAAGTACACGGAGCAGGAGTGGGTGCCGCAGACCGAAAAGGTGCGGGAGCTCTTCAAGAACGTCCACATCCCCACGCAGGCTGACTGGCTGGCGCTGAAGGCTTCCGTTATGGAGCACGGCATCTACAACCAGAACCTGCAGGCCGTGCCGCCGACGGGCTCGATCTCCTACATCAACAACTCCACCTCCTCGATCCACCCGGTGGCGTCCAAGATCGAGATCCGCAAGGAAGGCAAGCTGGGCCGCGTGTACTACCCGGCGCCGTACCTGACGAACGACAACCTGGAGTACTACCAGGACGCGTACGAGATCGGCTACGAGAAGGTCATCGACACCTATGCCGCTGCCACCCAGCACGTGGACCAGGGCCTGTCCCTGACGCTGTTCTTCAAGGACACCGCCACCACGCGTGACATCAACAAGGCCCAGATCTACGCCTGGAAAAAGGGCATCAAGACCATCTACTACATCCGTCTCCGCCAGCTCGCGCTGGAAGGGACTGAGGTGGACGGCTGCGTCAGCTGCATGCTTTAATCTTCAACTAAATTCTGCAGGTACGACGGCGGGCGCCCGCCCGCCGTCGTAGGCTTAACTTCAAAGAACAACCCAACGCATTAGGGGATGACATGACCGAGAAGGTCAAGCTGCTTAGCCACGTCGAGGCCATCAACTGGAACCGCATCCAGGACGACAAGGATGTCGACGTCTGGAACCGCCTGGTCAACAACTTCTGGCTGCCGGAGAAGGTGCCGCTGTCCAATGACGTCCAGTCCTGGAACACGCTGACGCCGGCTGAGCAGCAGCTCACCATGCGCGTTTTCACCGGCCTAACCCTGCTGGACACCATCCAGGGCACTGTCGGCGCAGTCTCGTTGATTCCGGATGCGCTCACCCCTCACGAGGAAGCCGTCTACACGAACATCGCGTTCATGGAGTCGGTGCACGCCAAGAGCTACTCATCGATCTTCTCCACGCTGGCCTCCACCAAGGAGATCGACGAAGCGTTCCGCTGGTCCACGGAGAACGAGAACCTTCAGAAGAAGGCTCAGATTGTCATGGACTACTACCAGGGCGATGACCCCCTGAAGCGGAAGGTGGCCTCGACGCTGCTGGAGAGCTTCCTGTTCTACTCGGGCTTCTACCTGCCCATGTACTGGTCTTCAAGGGCCAAGCTGACGAACACGGCTGACCTGATCCGCCTGATCATCCGCGATGAAGCCGTGCACGGCTACTACATCGGCTACAAGTTCCAGCGGGCCCTCGAAACGGTTTCTGCAGAGCGCCGGCAGGAGATCAAGGACTACACCTTCGAGCTGCTCTTTGAGCTGTACGAAAACGAAGTCCAGTACACGCACGACCTCTACGACGGCGTTGGCCTGGCTGAGGACGTCAAGAAGTTCCTGCACTACAACGCCAACAAGGCGCTGATGAACCTGGGCTACGAGGCCATGTTCCCGGCGTCCGTCACCGACGTGAACCCGGCCATCCTGTCCGCGCTGTCCCCGAACGCTGACGAGAACCACGACTTCTTTAGTGGATCCGGCTCTTCGTATGTGATTGGCAAGGCCGTCAACACCGAGGATGATGACTGGGACTTCTAGGCTCGGGCAAGGAACGGCAAAAAGCTGAGGCGGTCGACTCGAGTCGACCGCCTCTTTCGCCTTCCGGCATCTGGTCTTACGCGTGATGGGCGGGACGGCATTTTTTTAGTACCCGATCCACGACTCCGCGGGCTCGCGCTGGGAGGGCACTATGTGGCGTCAAGTCAGGTGGGCGTCAATAGGATGCCGCGGATCCAGGGCGGTCGTCGATGCTGCGGCGCTCGTCTGGGGGGAAGAGCCCGGCCAGGAGCCGATCGGATTCCGCCTGCGCCTCGACGTCGAAGGCTCCGCCTGTGATCAGCAACTCGTTAGCTCCGGAAGTCGCGAGCAGGTGCTGGATTTGGGTCCGCACCTCGGAGGCCGTGCCGTAGAGCGATGTGGACAGGCTCCTTTCGACCGCTTCCTTTTCTCGGAGAGTCAGCCCGGCCCACTCGGTCGGACCCACGGGCGCCAAGGCAGCGAATTCGCCGGTGGTCCGGGAGCGGGCCAGCGCGACGGCTTCGGGCAGAAGCAGTTCCCTCGCCGCCTGGCGGGTCGCGGCTACTGCGACGTTGGCGGAAACCAGGACGAAGGGCTGCTCGAACCAGCGTGATGGACGGAATTGTGAGCGATACCTTTCCAGCGCAGGGAGTGTGCCGTTATGATCCGTCCGGAACACGGCTGGCCCGCCCAGCACCACAGCCAGGCCGGCGCGGGCTGCAATATCGATTCCCGAACCGGTGGCCAGCACGAATACCGGTGTAGCCGAATCGTTCCGCGGCCGGGCAGTGATGGGCGCGGCTCCGGACAGGTAAGCAAGCAGTTGGGCCAGCTGGCCTTCAAACCGCTCCGCGTCCTGTTTCTCGGCGCGCAGCGCATTCCGGACTGCCGGGGTGAAACCGACAGACCGGCCAACGCCCAAGTCGATCCGCGAGGGATGCAGAGCCTCCAGCGTGGACGCCTGTTCGGCCACCACGAGTGGTTGGTGGTTGGGAAGCATGATGCCTCCTGAACCGACCCGGATGGAGCGCGTCCGGGCAGCAACGGCGGCCATCAGCACGGGCGGAACGGAACCGGCAATGCCTGGCACCGCGTGGTGCTCTGCGACCCAAAAGCGGTGGTAACCCCATTCCTCGGCCCGCTGGGCCCGTTCCAGCACCCGGTTCAGGGCGTCCGCAGCAGGAAACCCGTCCCGGGCGTTGGCACGGTCGAGAATGGAAATCCGGGGAAGGGGAAGGGCCATACTGCTGGAACCACTCTGGGCGCGGAAGAATTCCGCTCCGGAACGCGGGTACGGAGTCCGGGTCGGACAGTGTCCAACCTAATGTGTGCGGACGGGTGGCGTTCGTGTCCACCCTAATGTGTGCGAAGGCTGGGCGGCCGCTCACCGTCGGATCAGGCTGCTTTCTCCATGGCGGCGAGCCGCTAGTTGAACCGGTTCACTTCGTCGAGCACCTCGGTGAACACCCAGGCCCTGCCTCGCTTGGTCTGGGTGATCGGGGAAATCACTCCGTTCTCCTTCGAGACATCCTCCTGGACCCGCTCGGATACGAATACGAATAGCGCAGCGTGTAGGCCCTTCGACCTCCCACGGCCGGCTCCAGTTGGTCCTGTTCGCTAGCCTGTCCCAGTACGAGCGCGAGCTTTGTGCGGGGTCCCTTGTGCTTCCTCCCGGCAGTTATGTCGCGTCGAGGTAGGCGCGCAGGAACTTTTCTGCGGCAGATGGCGGTACCTGAAAATAGTCCACGGTTCCGCCCAAAGCGGTGGGCATGGGCGGGTAGGGCCGTTGTGGTTTCGACTCTCCGAATACCGGCGCGAGGGAACGCGGCCAGTGGGGCGGTTCCCAGTCCTGGTGTTCGCTTTTGTAGTGCCGTCCTGATGGTGAGACCCAGCCGGGCGGCTCATTTTTTGTTGCCGGCGTCGGTCTCCAGCCGCTGGCGTGTTTGAGTCTGTGGTGCCGTGGACAAGGCTGTCCCAGGTTGCTGATCCCGGTGGTTCCGCCGTGATGCCAAGCCAGGAGGTGGTCGGCTTCGTTGTCCAGGGAATGGTTGCTGCACCCGGGGAACGGGCATTTGCCGTCGCGCATACGTAGCCAGTTCCGCATGGCCTTTGTGACCCGGTAACTCGCGCGTCCGATCTCCAAGGGTGCCCCATCCCGTGGATCCACGAGCACCCGGTGGAACGAGTCAGCTCCATTGGCCACCAGGTCCCGGGCCACGGAGGCAGGAATGGGTCCAAAACCGTCGAGCACCGCCGGTTCCTCGGTCAGCCCGAGCAGGGAAAAGACAGGAACGGTGACCAGGATGTCGGCGCGGGGCGTGGGGACATCGGCTAGGCCCCTGGCCCCTGCATCCGGCCCAGCCCCGGGCGCGCGGCTGATGCCGTTGCTGCATTTAGTGCAGCCGTTGTCGCTGCGCAGGGCTGCCGTTGCGAATACGTCTGCCCGTAACTGGGTGAGCGTCCGGGCCTCGTGGGGCCCTTGCAGGCCCCGTGCGATGGCGGTAATGCGGTTCCAGATCGCAGCCGCCTGGCCTGCGGGCAGGTAGGCAGACACCCGAGCCATGCCGTCCTGCTCCGGCGTGTATTCCAGGCATCTGTCCTGCACGCCCTTGGCATGGCGTTTTTCGATGCTGTCCGGATGGTGCCGCTCGCGCCAGGTCTTGGCCTTTCGCCGGAACCTAAAGGCGGGCATCTCGCCGGCCGGGCAGCCGCGGGCAGGGTTGACTGCGTCAGCGTCGAGGAAGTGGGCTTCAAGTGCCCCCGCTGCGTAGCGGTCAAGGGTGGCGGTCTCGTCCACCATCACCTTCGCGTGTTGCCACGAAACCGTTCCCGCCTGCAGTGCTGCCAGGGTCCGGGGCAGGGACGTAGCCAACGCATGGGATTGCTCCAGCAGCATGCCTGCGGCCCTCTCGCCGATGGCCAGTACGCAGCCCACCTCGGCCGCTATCGCCATCTCCTGGGCCTGGGCCGGCGTGTTCAGGGGCGCCGCCGACCGCGCCGAGTCCGCATACGTAGCGGCTGCCTCTGCCTTCAATGCCGCAATCCGAGCCTCAGTCCGTGAAATCCCGGCAAGAATGTCCAAGCACTCATCAGCGACGGCGGCCAGAGGGTCGGTGTCCGAGGACAACCCGAAACCGGTCCCGGCCGCCTCGGCGCGGAGCATGGCGAGCGCGGCGTCGATCGCCCCAAATGCCTTTTCCACCGCTGCGCCTGCCATGTACCCATTATTGAAGGAGGGTCTGACAGTAATGATGGAAGTGGCTTGTGCCGCGGTGTGACTCTGGGTCTGACTGACGCCCGCTTCGTTGGTTT
>NZ_PJII01000015.1:80720-115599 GCF_002929215.1 Arthrobacter sp. ZGTC412 | reverse complement strand
TGTTGTGGGAGGAAATCAGGCTTCGAGGGGTCGGTGGTTCGCAGCGCTATTTGGCGCGTAGTACAGCCCGCAAGGGGATCCCTCTCCGTGCACATCGATAGAACCAGTGGAGACGTCCGGTGAGGGACGGGCTTACGGGCGGCACTTGGCGGACTGACGCCCCGCGCCTACCGCCCCATCCATCAAGCCCGTCGATAGGATCGACACATGACCACTAACCCATGGATGAGCGGAAAATTGCCTGCCTATGTGGTCAGGCGGTTCTTCGCGAAGCATGGGCGGGCGTGGCTGGTGCTACCTGGTGGTTGGTATGGGCGGCCTTTCGATTCCCTCTTCTCCCTCACCTCGCCGCGGATCTTCCGCACGGGCTCAGGGTCGAGCTCGAAGGGGGAAGGGAACTGGTCTGTGAAGGCGACGTGAGCGTTGCAAAGACCAAGTTTGAGAAGTGATGAAGCACTGAAGACGACCTCAAAGATCGGGGCAGTAGAGATGACGGACTCTGCGTCAGAACCCTCTAGCACGGGCAGTGCAGACAGCAGTGGTGTCACTCTGATGCTTCCTGATGACATCTTCAATAAGCGCAACGCATCCCACGTCCCAACAATGCTGATATTACTGGCGATAGCAGTCGTTGGAATTGTCCTGTTAGCGACGCAGAACCACATACTGCTTCTCATTCTGCTTGTAGGATCAATGGCTGGGTTGGCAGTGTTCGGGAAGCCCATGACCAAAAGGTTCATGGCTAACGCTAACCGTGAGATGGCAAAGTACATCACCACTTCACTTGTACAAAGCAAAGCGTTCGAACACGCTCTGTACGAGACTCTGAGCAACGAAGTTTTTACGCGCTCGTTTCGTAAGTCACTAGCGTCTAACTATGAGATGGAATACCTTGAGGTACGGATTGAGCCTTCAGGGGAACCCACGTGGACGATCCAAATGCTTCAGGGGGCAAAAGGCTACCGCCTGCGAAGGGTAGCCGAAAGGCCTCATATATAGCTACTGGTACTATGATCACTCTTGCTGTTATTACCGCGTCACTAATAGGTATGCGCCGAGACCCTCGAGCAGCCATGGATTCCAGACGTAGCTCGGATGGCTGCCGCGGCGACTATCGGGGCACCCCAGGGCCGTGGTGGCATCCGCAGCCAAACGCCGTAGCGGAACGATCACGCTCTCACGGCATCTCAAAAGTGGGTCAAGTTTGAAGAGCCAGTTTGACGTCAATCTTGAGGCTCAAAATTCTCTCACCGTTGAACGAGCACCTCGGGTTCGTGGTCGAATGGCAGTCATGGTCAGTCGCTTTAACGGCTTCCGCGCATCAAAACGCAACCTCACTGCGGACATACTTGCGTCAAGGGTCCGGGTATACCAAAGGGCCGCTCGTCAGGGCCTAGCCGAATTTCAGATCAAGCACTGTACCTCCTGAGGTCCAGGAAAGCTCCGGATCAGGGCCCCGGTAGTGGAAAAAGCCCCGCAACGCGGAACTTGCTGTGTCCAGATCGACGACAACGCCGCTAGGTGCGAAAGCAGGACCCGTAGGAATGAGAATCTCAGACTCTGCTTTCCCTCCCATTGAGCCCAACACCCGCCACGCACTTTCGTCTTGAGAATTAGCCGTGCAGTGCACGATGAAACCCGTCGCAGGACTTCCCATAGCCTCAAACAATCGATCACTACGTCCGACAAAGAAACGCCCCGCCTCAGCGCTGTCCCAAGACGAAAGCGCCGCCAGTGACGTTGCCTTCGCTGTCTCGGTCGGTGGCACCTCGACACCATTGACAACCCACACGTCGCGGGGCGTCCTCTGTTTACTGTGAAGTACTCCGAGGCGAATAATGTTACCGACCATCACGCCAATTGCACTTGCGGGAACTACCACTGGCCAGAGCTTAGACCAAGGCGCAGGAAACTGAGAAAGAAGGAAGCCTACCGCGACGACAGTGAGGACAAAGATTATAGTGACCCAACTTTCGCGGACGAGACCCCGAATTAGACCGCCCCCAAGGATGCCGGCGGCGAGTAAGATGCCGATTTCGAAACCGTTCGAGCCACCCGTCAATGAGAAGGTGGAGAAAAATATCCCTGCCGTAAAAATAAACGCCATCGCCCACAGGGCCCAAGCTGCGCGGAAGAAACGGAAGTACGACGAAAAAGTCTGCATCTCTTTCATATTACAAAATCACCCTGTAACTAAATTCTCAAGTAGTAACCCGACTTGCATGAGCTAGACGTGCTGTAGCTCTAAATTGAATGCTTCCGGAACGGACTGTGAACAGGACACCCGCCAATTCACTTTTTCGCTGATGTCCATCCCTGCTGCGAGACCACCTGCGAAAAAGGCATATCCCGCCGCTAGGAACGACCGTCTTGCCCTCGGCACGACACCTTCCCACGAAGGGTCTAGCAGGTTGAGCGTGGTTAGGGGAGGAACGAGGCGCTGTCCCGTGGGTGCTCAAACCACTCGTCATGAATTCCAGCCTATTCTGTGCACGATCGCGCCCGTTAGCCGGTCGATCACCGTGCACCGGAAGCCCGCCGGCACGTTCCGCACAGTTGCTGGCCTCGGCTATGTACGTAAGACCCGCACGATCAAATGCACGGTGACGGGGGGATTACTGAAACCATGTTCCCTATGACTGGAATGAAGATCGGTTATGCCCGGGTTTCAACGAACGATCAGGACCTCACCTCCCAACGCAATGCCCTCCTTGCTCTGGGGGTAGAGGAGGCCCAGATCTTCGTCGATCACGGACTGACGGGAGCGAACCGGGTGCGCCCTGGGCTCCGTGAAGCGGTGGCAGCGTGCCGAGCCGACGATACGCTCGTGGTGACCAAGCTCGACCGGCTGGCGCGCTCCCTTTCCGATGCCAGGGACATTGCCGACGAGCTCACGGCCAAAGGGGTAGTGCTTAGTCTAGGCGGCAACAGCCACGACCCAACTGACCCGGTAGGCCGGCTGCTGTTCAACGTGCTGGGAATGGTGGCTGAGTTTGAGGCGGACCTGATCCGGATGCGGACCCGCGAGGGCATGGCGGTCGCAAAAGCGAAGGGGCGGCTTAAAGGCAAGCAGCCCAAATTGTCCAAGACGCAGCGGAAGCACCTTCTGACCCTGCACGACGCTGGCGAACATACGCAGGCCGAACTGGCCGAGCTGTTCCGGGTGTCACGGACGACGGTGTACCGCGAGCTCCAAAGACGCACCATCTGAAGACCGACGAGGTCCTGACTGCTTGGAACGCCAAATAGCGCTGCAAAAATGACGCCATTTAGCGTTCCGATTCACACCCCTGTTCGTGCAATAAACCTCGGCGACCTAGAAAGTCGGTATCAGACAGTCGTTTTTGAAGTTAATTTCGAAAATCTCTCTAGAGCAGCTCTATTTCCGATACGCTCACGGGCATGGAGATCGGACACGGTGGCCTCGTTTCGACCGCCAAGCGGGGCCTCGACCGGTCAAGCCCCCATGCGGATATGCCACCCTGGCAGCCTGAGTCGCTGATCGCCGGTGGATTGTTGGTGCCGGTTCTTGCGTGGAGCCCCAATCAACGACCGTCCGGTGGGTACTGAATGCACGATTCCTCCATCCTGGTCTTCAATCTCGTTTTCGCCGGCACCCTCGGTATAGGGCTTCTGATGTTCCTCGGTCAGCTGGCGGCCCTTATCGTTCTGCTTGCCATCACTGCCACGGTCGAGTTCCTGGTGGTCACCCTTGGAACACTCGTCCGCCGCACACGGAAGTCGGCACCTCACCGGCAACTCCGCGGTCGCCATTACTCGCGGGTGTCGTCTGCCGCTGATACGTCCGACGGATGACGCACCTGCTCTGACCGGCTGCCGCTAGTGGAAAGCGAGCTTCAGAGCGTGGCGGCTTTGACCATGTGTTTTGGGGCGGCGCGTTCGGCTGCCGTCTGGTCCGTCACTTCAGCAGCCGGTACGGATATTGCCTATGCCCAGAAGCTGATGGCCCGCAGGAGGTTCCGTCTGAGGGCGCGGATCGGAGTGCTTCAGGAACCAGTCGTTTAGCTGTCGAAAGCCGGGGATTCAGCGTCATCTATCGATCCTTTGCTGAGATTGCTGGATTGTACTGAGCAGCAGGCGGCTGCGGGCAGCCGATTCCCTTGGACAGGGGTCAAGGGGGCCGACGACGAGGGCGCGCGTGACCTCGACGCGGCCCTCGTCGCCGGCCCGCGCGCAACGCTAAGGGGTTTGGCGTACCGGGCGCACGAGTAATGATTACCTGTATTTGCGATGCAAAGGCTGGCCTGGATCCCGCTACCGCTCCTCCGGCCCAAGGAGCTACCAATCATCCATTTCCGGCTCCGGCCTTGACCGTCGCAGTTTGCGTACCGGGATGACGAACGGCAGCAGCAACAATTGGAGGGACACCACCTGCGATCAGCAGCAGAGCGTAGAGGACGACGACCGCCGGGGATTACGAGCGGCGAGTACGTGCTTTCCGAGGTCGTGGTCGGTTAAGGGGCCCTGTTCTTCTTTTGACCTGGGACGTACTCTTAGCGGGATCCCCAGGCCGGGCGGCGGCCGGTTGTTAGGGAAACCGGAAAGGGCGAATGCACGAGATGACACTGAAGGACGAGTGGGACCGACTTGATTCACAGACGCGTCAGTGGCTCTTGGACAATCCGGGATGTGTGACGGTGCCGCGCACTGTCGCCGCCATGGTTAGCCAGAATTCCGCGGGACACGTCGAAGTCGACGGACACGGCCAGATGCTGCTCTCCCGCGAGGATCAGGATTTTATCCGCGAGAAAGGAATGGACGTGGGCGCTCACAGGCCCGCCTAGCCTTGAGGGCCGGAATGACTGGTCTATAAATCCCTTCGCAAAGCGATGAATTGCAAGAACAAAGGCACGCGGAACTGGCGTCAGGAGACTGCCGGGGCGGCGGCCTTCCTGACGTACTCTTCCACTGCATCTTCGGGGATGCGGTAGGAGTTGCCGAAGCGCGCGGAGGCCAATGCCTGGGCCTGGACTAGCCGATAGACGGTCATCTTAGAGACACGCAGTACCGTGGCCACCTCGGCGATGGTCAGGTAATGGCTGGGCACGTTTGCAATGGACATTTTGGCCAGACTCCTGCGGGTTCTGATCAGATGGGCTGACTTGGATTGGACTGATTGCTAATCGGGCCGTCTCAATTGCCGATAGTCGTAGAAGAAGATCTGGTCTCCCGTCTGCAGACCCACAAACGTCCCGAACTTGACGGCCACCGAACCTTCCCTGCGGCCATTGAAGGGATCATCACCGATAACTACTTCACCGAGCCTGTAGGGAACAGCTAACGTCCGTGCACGAGTCATGGTGTGGTGGACGAACGCGGACAATCGCCGGGATCGTGTGCTGGAAGCCAGCGTGCCGCCAGGAATTTCCCCCATTGGAGCGCCTCCTTCACAGTGCTATCAACGCTGAAAGCACTGGTGGTGCAGGCCCGGCTGGATACGGAGGATGGCCCCCGTCCCGGAGAAGCACCATAAAATCAATCCTAATTGCAAGTCACATGAGTAACAATACGTAACAATAAACACTTGAGCACACTTTGGTAACAACTCCAGCCGCTCCGTTGCGGCTGGAGGCTAACGTTTGCGTCGGCGACGCCTGCCGGTTCGCCATCCCGGTACCGCGGCGTTTAGCCCTTGCGGGAGTAAGACTTCCCTCGCGCTGCCTGTTCCGCACAGCAAATACAAGGCCTTCGACTTCTCTCTGAAGCGTACGGGGGGACCTAGTCCTTCAGATGGGTGCAGTGGGGCGACTGGAGGGGGAACGCTCCGGTCCCATGCGGGCAATCCGGGCTCCCACCCCTCCATGCGGCGCATAGCGCAGTCAGACCAGATCGGGTGTGCTGGCAATGATGTAGCCGGCCGCTGCCGGTCCTTTAATCCCCAAGTGGTTGTGTTCGGTCTTGGTCGTGTGGACCTTGAGCGGCTCGCACAGGGCCGCGTAGGCTCCGTCGAAAGCAAAAATCAGGCTCCACCGGACAAATCTGCGCCGACGACCGGACCTGCGAACCCACCTGGGTAACGGTCAAGACAGGGCTCTCATTGAACCTCTCCATCCTTCGTCACGCTGAAAGCCGCTACCCAGGACGGCAAAGACGGCTAAAAGTTTCGACAAGCCTTGATTCGGGGTTTGGTAAAGGGACACTGTTCTTCTTTTGATCTGAGACGTACTCTTAGCGGAATCTCAAGCCCCGGGCGGGGTTTTGGGGAAACGGGAAAGGGTGAATGTACGAGATGACACTCAAAGACGAGTGGGACCGACTTGATTCACAGACGCGTCAGTGGCTTTTGGACAACCCAGGATGTGTGACGGTGCCCCGCACTGTCGCTGCCATGATCAGCCAGAATTCCGCGGGGCACGTTGAAGTCGACGGGCACGGCCAGATGCTGCTTTCCCGTGAGGATCTGGATTTTATCCGCGAGAAAGGAACGGGCGTAGGCGGCCCAACCAGCGGGGAATTGCAGTTCTTCGATGCAACGCAGCCCGGAAAGCGCCGATAAGCGCTGGGGTTTGTAGGACGCCCCGGGGATACCGGCGGTATCACCGGGGTGGTCCGCCCCCGATATTGTCCGGCGGGAGCAAAACAGCTTGGAGTGTGATGAATCAGGGCCAGTCTGCGCGATCGAATTGGGGCTTTCGCAGTGCCGACAGGGGATCGCCCATCCACTCTTCAAGTGAACGCTGCCGGACCTCGGGTGTTTCGGGGAGGTCAGGTTCTTGCAGGGCTTCGTGCTCTGTCTGCTCTGCACCTAAGTTGATGTTCTTCATTTGGTTCCCCCCGGACGAGCGCGTGTAACCACACTAAGGATCGATGGAAGCCCCGAGAAGCACCTTTATCCATAGGCAGGATAAATTGTGGCGATCTTGAGGGACAGGCTGTGAGCTTGATAGCTCATCTTCGGCAGCGCCTGGACGGACTCGCGTCTATGGCAGCGTATGGTGCAAAGCCTCGGGTCACGCTGGCGCAGGCACTGAGTACCGCACCAGTCTCGACAACGATCGTGCTTGACTGCCGACTCCCGCCCGCGTGTTGCCTCGGCGGAAGGCCTACGTCCCCCTTAGAGAGATTGGGTACCCAATCCTAGTGACAGAAAAAGTTGGAGTGGGATATCGTTTGCCGGAGGGGACGTAGATTTGCCGCGCGGAGGCGTGGCGTATAGCCGGGTCGGCGGCGAAGTGAACCCATCCAAGAGACGGTTCATACCCCCAGTCGCCGTCGGCCCCTCAAATCAATTCCCCTCTATATGGGGCGAGCATCACGGCGTGACAGATGACGCCCTGAAATTATGGCGGGTTAGATGACTGGGCTGGCCGGACAAAATGTAATCCACCGCTGCAGGGACCGTCATCGTGAGCCCAAGCCAAACGTGGTGGCCAGCAAAATTCAGGGAGGATCTTCCACCGGCACGGCCGACATTTTGGGCGCAAAGAAAGCCCGCCACTTGGGGGGGGCCGACGGGCTTTCCGACCAGACGTTACACGCTGCTGATTTCAACATCGAGTGGAGCTACTGCGGTTCGATGGAGCTCATCGAGCCCGCCGAGGCCACAGAGAAATAGATTCTGCCGGTAATACTCACCGGTCACCGTTCGGGCCGTCCTAGTGGGCTCCGATTGGAGTGACATATTCAGTTGTGACGAGCCATCCGCATTTCGAGGTGTTTTCGCCCAGGCAATTGACGAGGAACAGGACAAGGACACGGGTCTGGGCCCTGATGAGCTGTACGGCCTTTACACCAGCTGGTGCCTGCTGAATAAGGAAGAACCGCAAGCTCCTGCGGCGCTGTGGGAGGCGCTGAAGGCCCATAGGATCAGGCCCGGGCACAACCATGTGGGGATGAAAGGACCGGCAGCAGCCGATTACATTGGGCGTCCCAGGAAGAGTGCCGCGCATTGCTGCAGCGTTGCCAGGCTTGGTCACCGGATGTCAAGATACGTAGGTGGGCGCAGTTACCGTGTCCGGCCTCAAAATCAACTACCGGGCTGCTGGATCGGGCGATCCCCTCGTTCTTCTCCATGGGGGCTTTGGATTTGACAGCCGATCCTGGGGCCCGCAGTTCGACGCTCTCGATGACGAGTTCAATGTTGTCGCCTGGGACGCTCCTGGCTGCGGACGATCCGATGATCCGCCCGAGTCCTTCTGCATGGGAGACTACGCCGACAGCCTGGCCGAGTTTGTAAGAGTGCTCGGCCTGAATCGCCCGCACGTCCTTGGCTTGTCGTTCGGTGGAGCACTTGCCCTGGCGCTCTATGAACGACACCCGAGCCTGCCCAGAAGCCTGATCCTGGCAGGGGCGTATGCCGGTTGGGCCGGCTCCCTGCCAGCCGACGAGGTGCAGCGGCGCGTTCAGTTGATCAGCGAGGAAGTCACACAGCCTCCCGACGACTGGCTGCCCAAGTACCTGCCCGGCATGCTCACCGAGTCTGCACCGCGAGAAATGGCCGAACAGACACTCGCCCTGATGTCCGGTATCCATCCGCGAGCTAGTTTGACGATGCTCCGAGCTATGGCGAATGCCGATCTTCGCGGCATCCTCCCGAACATCGACGTCCCGACACTGGTACTGCATGGCGAACTCGATGCGCGATCGCCGCTGGCGGTCGGGAAGGCACTGCACACGAAAATTTCCGCATCGCAGCTCGTCGTTCTTCCCGGCGTTGGGCATCTGAGCAACGTTGAGGCAGCCGACGCCTTCAATTTCGAGGTGAGGACGTTCCTTCGCTCGCTCCGCGGCCCGGTTGGACCTTGACCATGGGCTGCGCAGGCTGAGAACTGCGCGATTGGCGCGAGTTGGAGAACTCCAGGGTTCCCCCTAAATGTCCCGCACGTCCGTGCAGCGGCCACGTGGTCTGTGAGACGCCTCGTATCCCTAGGGTTGAGAGACGGCCGGAAGTGTTTTCAGGGCCACTTTTTCCGTGGCTTGGGAACCGTTGTGGAGTTCCTGAAGCAAGGAGAACGGGATCGCCGGGGATCCCTCAGGCTGACACCCGGCTTCGCTTTACTGCGGACACACGAAAGGGTGCGGGCCGGAACCGGGTGCCATTTTCTGGTACGAAATAGGCGTCGAGGAGAGCTTCCGCAGGTCCCGAACTGCCACCGCATACCGGCCTATCCTCGGCCGTCCACTAGCTGATTGATCGCTTAGGTCCTCCAGCGGGTGTGTCAGGGGCCCGGGCGAAGTGCCCGGGCCCCTGACAGCCGATTGTTTAGCGGCGGGTGTCGTCGGTGTCTGTTTCGATGTTTTCCTTGCGGACTTCCTCGTTGACGGTGACGTTTTCGGTCACGGTGTCCTTGTCCAATCGGACCCGTTCGACCGGGACGGTTTCCTTCTGCACTACGGGGCGTTCTTCGTGAAGGATGACTTCGTGTTCTTCCTCGCTGATCGCGGGGCCGTCCATCGCGTTGCCGATGTTGGCGTCGGTGATGGGTTCGCGTTCGAGCCGGACTTCTTCGCGCTGGACCGGGACGGTCTTGGTGACGTTCTCGGTGGTGACGTACTTACGGAGCCGGGCCCGGCCTGCCGCCTGCTTCTCAGTTCCGACGCGCAGTTGTTCTTCGGAGCGTGTCATCGCGTCATCGGTGGTGGGCCCGGAGGTGTCATGCCCGACCGTGCCGGTCCGTTCCCCCGTGTCGGCTGTGCCGGTCCTGGAAGTAGTGTCGGTGTACGAGGTGCCGCCGCCGAGGTTGTAGTGGGCGTAAAGCCGCTCTTCCTCAGCCGGCTCGAGGTGGCCGTCTTCGGCTACGCGCGGCGCGTCCTTAACCTGGTCTTTGCCGTAGGGAACAACGATGTCGTGCCCTCGGTCCGTGCACCCTCAAGGGGGACAAACGATTCGGACGTGCCGAACAGACCCGTTTTGACGGTGACAAAGGTGGGCTGGCCCGTCTCATCATCCGCGTAAACCTGCCCGATGGAACCGATTTTGTCTCCATCGGCGCTGAGGACGTTTCCGCTGGCGTTGAGCAGGGTATCGATGTTTTCCTTGGCAACCATACTGTCTCCTTGGATTGGTGTTACGGCCTTCTGGCCTTCCCCCAAACCAATAGTAAGCACACTTACTATTGGTGTGGCAAGACTTAGGACCGGAGACGCGTGATCGGTGTCGGTTTCGATCAGCAGGGGAGATGGCGGGGCGGCCCGCAATAATGGGGTCGGCAAGGCTCCGGCGTTCCTCGGGGCTGTCTTCTTCGGACAAGTGCCTCGTTGGCTCTAGGATTTTGGGCGGGCCGCGCCAGTAGATGGTCCCAGGTGGCTCTCCCTCAGTGGTCTCCATACGTGTCGGGCTTGTGGGCAAGTATCCGGAAGACGATACCGCCGGGTCCGCCGCGCTGGACTTCGGTGATGCTGAAGCCTGCGTTCGTTAGGTACGGCACGGGATCGCGGGTGATGTGGTCGGCGCTGACACGGATGCACAGTGGTTCGATCGCCCGCATAACGGCACGCCCCAGGGCGTGCGTGGAGCGCCCGTGTTCCGCCAGGACGAATACTCCGCCCGGGCGGAGTACACGGTAGGCCTCACGGCTGGCGGCCAGCGGATCGGGGATGGTGCAGAACGTGAAGGTGGAAATGAAGGTGTCTGCGCTTTCGGACGGCAAGTCCAGGGCCTGCGCGTCACCGTGATGCAACTCGACGCGGTCGATTCGCCTTTCCGCTACGCGTCTGCGGGCGATGGCGAGCATCCCTTCGGAAAGTTCAATTCCGGTCAGATGCTCGATACCCGGGCCGTAAAGCGGGAGGTTCAGACCTGAACCCACCCCTATCTCGATTACCTCCCCGCGGGCCATCGACACAGCCCAATCCCGGGTGCCGACGGCGACATAGCGCTCGAAGAAGACCATCCACCGGTCGTAAAGGCGGGCGTTCTTGTTGAAGGCTTTCCTGATGTCTTCGTTGCTAGTTTGGTACACATCAACCTCCCGGAAAGACTGCGTTTTCTCCGTTGCCGGCACCGTACCGAAACCTACCCCTGTGGCGGGCAATTATGGCGCGTGTTTTGGAACAACTTACGAGACAGCAAGATTACGTGGAGTTCAGCGGAACCGGACCCCCTGAAGAGCGCCACGCCAAGGCCGGCCCTGTTCCAAGGAAATGGGACACTGCCATTCGCCAGGGCAAGGCATCTGGGAAAGGCCAGTAGTACTCGGCGGAGTGCTGCAAGTTGGGCGGCACTGAACCGGGCAAGCGCATTGCTTAGTCGTTGCCGTAGGCAGGTTCTTCCTCTTCATCGGTGACGAAGTCATCATCTTCCACTTCAAATGCTGTGTACATGCCTGCGGCGTCCATCAGCTCATAGTTTTCAAGCACCAGCTGGCAGTTGGAACATGAGAAATACTAGGCAGCTACGTCCCCGAATCCTCTGCCTTCAAAGACAAAGTCGTCTTCCGAAACTCGCACCCACCCCGCGCCCTCAAGACGGATGTTGTCTACTTCTTCGCCTTCTACGACTCCGTCTTCGCCACATGCCGGACATGTTGTGGTTTCTGAATACTTCAACCCCAACCGCAACTGCTCGGGTGATTTCCAAAGATTGAGTCTGTTAGCCGGAAGGCTACCGGTCCTCTTTTGTTCAAAGCGAGATTGGGCGCTGCTGATGAGCGACTTGACTCGTTCCTCGGCATATTTCTTATTCTTCTCCAAGTGCTCAGCGACGATGTTGAGTCGAGAAGTCCCTACCAAATCTTCTAGAGTCTTGTCCTGACTATCGACCAATATGGTTGCTAGCGCCCAAAACTCTGGCCACCACTGTTTGGCAGGAGTGACACCGAAACCTAGGCCGCCACCGTGAAGATACCTGTTGCCAGCCTGTCACACGCCTCTGACCATCAGAGTGTCTGTGTGCTTTCAGAGTTGTCCAAGAATGGTCCACGCAGGGAGCTGGATGTCACCGGTCTCGGCGGCGTGCCGTTTTTTGCGTGTGATCAGTTCATCGAGAGCTAATCTGCGGTCCAGCACTGCCATAAGGTCGCTCCCGTCCATTAGGAGTACAGAGTGCCTGCCCGTCCTGGCAACAAGATCAGGGACTGACTTTTGAAACCCTGACATGGAGACAAACAGGCCCAGCGTGTTATCCAGGCGGCGGGTTACCTTGCCCGCGAACTCTGTAACATCACCTGCCGCAATGGGCTTTGCCTGCCACTTTGCCTCAAGAATGTAGTCAGTCCCGGCCAAGGTGAAAGCGCCATCGATTTGCTCTCCGTACGCCGTAAAGGGCCGGCGCGATTCGAGGTTAAAGACCTCGAACAGTTCATTGAGAATGCCTTCAAGGGCATAGCCACGAGGTTGTGCTGCCATCTTCTCTGATTCGAGGAATTTCACCTTGAGATCATCGATCATCTGGTTAGTGTGTCGACGGAAGTCGTCGATGTCTTTCTGGGTCTGGAGCCGACGCTGGAACTCTGTAATTTCTTCCTGTTCTTTGCGGTAGGGCTCAACCATTGGACGGAAAACGTCGATTGCCTCGCGTGCCATCTGGTACTTCCTGGCGCCGTCCTCCAGATGTTTCAGCGATACAGGATCTGGCATATCCGCAGCAGTAAGGATGAACCGAACCAACACATCGCGGTACCTGTGCTGGTTCTGGGTCAAGTCATGTACCAAGGCTGTCGCCAAGTCCCGCTTAGACATTGTTTTGTCCTGCCATGGGTAGCGGAAGACCAACGAACGATCGCCGGTTGCAACGACGAGGAAGTCGCGAAGCTCGTTTCTGTACCAATAGGCTGTCGACAAAACACGAATCAACGGATTAATAAGGGCGGGGTTCACCTGCTGGACCATCTGCCCAGTTTAGTTTCGGTGCTCGACCTTCTTTGGCCACCTCTCGTCTCACTTGCAAGGAAGTGGCACACCGCCTAGCGCTGTCATCCGAGCACGGGGTGGTTGGCGTAAGTTTGCTTGCATGCCCGCGCGACCTCCAGACCTCGATCTTCTTGTGCGCAGAGTCCTTGATCAGCAAGGAAAAATGATTGCTAAGGCGTCAGCGCAAGCATTGGTCAGCTTTCATGCACCGCCAGAAGGCTCTGCAGCTGCCCGCGGCCGGCAATGGGCAGCCGACAGCGACCACCCCGAGCTGGTGATAGGTACCTACTCATGTGGCGGCCAGACCGTGGCTACTCTCCTAATCGCTATGGAGGAGTACCGGCAGGGACTCCTTGTGCTTCTGAAAGCGGAGAAGATGCTTGCCCTGCCCATCATGAACTGTGTAAGAGCCATCCACGATGCCACACTCAGGACGTGCTCCCTCGCGGATCCGAAATTGTCCTCCGCCGACCGCCTGGCTCGATGTGCAGCAGACTTCATCCACAGGATCCAGGGCGGTGTGCCGGCTCTAGAGGCTTTCCGTCTAATGGGAGATGACGAGGACGATCTGCGGGTGGCTACGGAAAAAAGAGGTGGCGTCGTTGAGCTATTCCGTAGCATCGGACTTCTAGTGAAACTTAAGTCCAACGGGCAGGCACAGAATGTCCAATGGCCAGGAGGGAAAGCCGCTAACGTCGAGATCAAGACAACGGACCTGAGCCTAGAACACGCGCCACACACTCACTACGCCTGGAATCTCAACTCAGGAGCCACCCACTCCAACCCTTGGCTATTGCATGGGCTTCATGGATCCTGGGACGAAATGCTGGTGGTCTCGATTGCGCCGCTTTTGGACATTTCGGACGCCTTGGTCCGGAATCTTATGGGATATGTGGGATTACCCTTCGATCCTCTTCTTCAAGCCACTCACGTGCAACGGCTCGCGCTGACACAGCGAGACAGTGAAGGCCCGTACACAGATCACGTGTACTACTACGGGCAGGTGTAAGCCCCTCTTTCATGGATTCCCACGCAGCCGCCCTCGTCCCGGTGCCACTGAAGGCATGATCCCTAAGACACTCGACGCTTTAACTATTCCGTCGGCAGTGCTGCCGCGTTCCCTGAGCAGTGCGCATCGCACGGGGCATAAACGGCGTACTCCAACGTGCTCCAGCGTGCTCCTACGTATTCCTAGGCATTGTTCCCGGGGCCAATCCACGGCCGGCCGGTTACTACCTCAACAATGGGACGGTGGCTCGGCGCGATCGGACTGGAACCGGCGGCCGCGCGCAGTACCGCCATGGGCCAACTCGCGATGCAGCTGCCCCCGGCCATCCTGGCCCGGCTCACGGGCATCACGGTGGCAAGGGCTGCTGTATGGCACGCGGCGACATCAGCCAGTCAGGCACGCAATCTCCCGTACCCGCCTCAGCACTAGAGGAATACCGGCCCCAGGGGTCGCGGAAGGCGTTCCTGATGTCCACTGCGTCCGGGAATCGCCGTCTTGGCTCGGACGTTCCCGTCTACCGCTGCAGGGCTTTGTCTACCAGGTCGAAGATATGCTGGAACTGCGCCTGCTGACGGTAGGGCCGGAAGCCGGCCCGGTGGAGTATCCAGTCAAAGGCCACCGCTTGACGAGCCGTCGCCAGCGAAGCGCTGATGCTGACACCATAGGTTTCCTTTGCAGGCTGAAGCATAAACAGGGAAGAGCTCCGGACAGACAATTCTGGCCGGAGCTCTTCTCTGTTTATGTTTGTTGTTGTGGTTGGAGTTGTCCCGAGGCTGAGACCTTCGGATGCTTAGATGCGCCGGGTGGCGGTGCGTGCGGGCAGCCGGCGGCGAACGCGCACCATCCCGTACAGCGCCAGCAGGATGGCGAGCAGGCCGACCGCCGAACCGAGGGCCGGCTGGGCGGTGAGCTCCATCCAGACGGTAACGACGAGCAGCACCACTGCCCAGAAGCCGAGGAGTCCGATGATGATGTCGAAGTCCTCCCCGGAGCGCGCCCGCCTGTGTTCGCTGCGGACCCGTCCGTGGTTCTGTTTCCCGCCCGTCACTTCACGGCGCCCGCTGTCAGACCGGCTACGATTTTGCGCTGGAAGATCAGCACGAGAATGACCAGCGGAATGGTCACGATGGTGCCCGCCGCCATGATGGCCGTGTAGGGGATCTGCTGCGGCTGCGCGCCGGCAAAGTTCGCGATGGCCACCGTGACCGGCTGGGTTGCATCGCTGGACAGCTGGCTGGCGATCAGGAATTCATTCCAGGAGGAGATAAACGCCAGGATGGCCGTCGTGAAGATGGCCGGTGCCGCGAGTGGCATGATGACCTTCCGGAATGCCTGTCCCTGAGTGCAGCCGTCCACCCGGGCCGATTCCTCAAGCTCCCACGGCATTTCGCGGAAGAAGGACGTCATGGTGTAAACGGTCAGCGGCAGGACGAAGGAGATGTTCGGGATGATCAGGGCCTGGTAGGTGCCCATCCAGCCGATGTTGGTGAAGAGCTGGAACAGCGGCGTGATCAGGGCAACGCCGGGGAACATGGATGCGCCCAGGATGAAGCCCAGGACCAGGTATTTGAATCGGAAGTTCAGGCGGGCCAGTGCGTACGCCGCGAACACGCCGATCAGCAGCGAAATGGCTGTAACCACCACGCCAATGAAGATGCTGTTCAACAGTGCCTGGCCGAATCTATTGCCAAACGAGGTGTCGAAGGCGGTGATGAAGTTGTCCAGGGTGACGTGGGTGGGCAGGATCGAGGTGTCGTAGGTGAATCCCACGTCGCGGAACGCCGTCACCACCATCCAGTACGCGGGCGCCAGGCACCAGATCAGGATGACGGCGGCGCTGATGTAGGTGCGGCCCAGTGCCCATTTTTCCCGGTTCTGGGCGGCCTTGCGGCCCCTGTCCTGTTCGGCACGCAGGGCTGTTCCGGTGCTCATTTCTTCCCCTTACCGGTTGCGCCGCTTTGTTCCACAACATTCGCGCCCAGGAAACGGACGAAAATGAAGGCGACGATGAAGATGATGATGAACGTGATGGTGGATAGCGCCGCGGCCGAGTTGAACCCTTGCCGGATCTGGTTGATCACCAGAATGGACAGCGTGGTGGTGTTGTTCGCACCGCCCGTGAGGATGTAGGGCAGGTCGAACATCCGCAGCGCGTCCAGGGTGCGGAACAGGACGGCCACCATGAGCGCCGGCTTTACCAGCGGCAGGGTGATCATCCGGAACCGCTGCCAGGCTGAAGCGCCGTCGACCTTGGCCGCTTCGTAGACCTCGGCAGGGATCATCTGCAGGCCGGCGAGGATCAGAAGCGCCATGAAGGGCGTGGTTTTCCAGGTGTCGGCGATGATCACGGCCCATTTGGCCGGCCACTCGCTTCCGGTCCAGAGGATGGAGGTGTTGAACATCTTGTTGGCGATGCCCTGGAAGTCGAAGATGAAGAGCCAGAGCTGTGCGGTTACGGCGGTGGGAATGGCCCAGGGCACCAGGACGGCGGCGCGGACGAGGCTGCGGCCCTTGAAGGTCCGGGCCATGATCATGGCCATCCAGAAACCCAGAATGGTTTCCAGAGTGACTGTGATGATCGTGAAGATAAACGTGGTCTGGGTGGCGGACCAGAACTGCGCACCGAGGGTGCCCGGCGGGCAGGCGACCGTTCCGCCGCCCGGGGCGGCGCACTGCTGGCCGAGCCAGTTGACGTAGTTCTGGATGCCTGCAGGGCCGCCGGCGGTAAAAAGGCCCGTGGCTGGATCCAGGCCGGCGTCCTTCTGGAACGACATCACAATGGCGCTGATGATGGGATAAACGATCACTATGCCCAGGGCGATGATGGTGGGGGCGAGGAGCCAGGTAGCCCATTTGGCCTGGCTCAGGATCTTGTTGTCCTCACCAACACCTTTGGGACCGTGATGAATCGGGGTGCCGCCCGACGCCGGTGCCTTGACCGGCGTCGGGCCTACTTCGGTTGCCATGGCTAAGCTACGATCCCGCGCCGGCGGTTTCGATGGACTTCTGCATGTCAGCCAGAGCCTGTTCAGCAGACTTTTCGCCCTTCAGTGCCGCGTAGGAGTTCTCCTGGATTGCCTGGGTGACGGCCGGGTAGAACGGAGTGACCGGGCGGGGTACGGCGTTCTCGATGGAGGTCTTCAGCACCGGCAGGTACGGCAGCTTCTTCACCAGTTCGGCGTCGTCATACAGGCTGCTCAGCACCGGTGCGAGCGAGCCTTGGGTTGCGTAAAACCGTTGGGTCTCTTCAGAGGTCATGAACTTCAGGAAGTCCAAAGCCGTGGCCTTGTTCTCGGAGTAGACGCTGACGCCGACGTTGTGTCCGCCCAGTGATGAGGCGCCGGGGCCGTCCTTGCCCGGGAGGGCTGTCATGCCCAGAACGTCCTTAACCTTGGAGGAACCTTCGGTGGTGGCCAGGTTGTAGAGGTACGGCCAGTTGCGGTGGAACAGCAATTTCCCTTCCTGGAAGGCACGGCGGCTTTCCTCTTCCTGGTAGGTGATGGCTTCGGCCGGGATGTTGCCGTTCTTGAAGGCATCAACCAGGTTGTTCAGGCCTTCCTTGGCCTCGGGGGTGTCCAGGTTCGGCTTGCCGTCATCGCCCAGCACGGAGCCGCCGGCGGAGTTGATGGCTTCGGAGGCGTTGACCGTCAGGCCTTCATACTGCTTGAACTGGCCGGAGTAGCAGCCGATGTTGTTCTCTTTGGCGATGGAGCACATCTCCATCATTTCGTCCCAGGTCTTGGGCGGGGTGGGAACGAGGTCCGTGCGGTAGTAAAGGATGCCGCCGTCGGAATGCTGCGGTGCGGTGTACAGGGTGTCGTTGTAGGAGGCCCCTTCAACTGTGGAGGGCAAGGTTCCGGCGGTGTCGATCGCCATCTTGTCCTTCAGCGGCTGCAGCCAGCCCTTGGCCGCGAACTCTGCAGTCCAGACCAGGTCGACAGACATCACATCGTAATTGGGATCCTTCGCCTGGAAGTGCTGGACCAGATCGTCATGCTGCTGGTCCGGCTGGTCGGTCTGTTCCTTTAACGCGACCTTTTCATCTGGGTGGGCGGCATTCCACTTCTCAATCAGCGGACGGATCGCACCGGTGTTGTCCTTGCCCTGGACGTAGGTGATGGGACCACGGCCGTCGAGGTTGCCTGCGGCGTCGCCGCCACCGGCGGTGGTGCTGCTTGTGTTTCCGCCGCAGGCAGATAGCGACAGCACGCCTGCCATCATCAGTGCCGCCGTGGCGGTCAGCTTTGCTTTCATGATTACTCCTTTGTAAGTGAACCCGGCAGGGACGCCGGGTTCGTGGTCGGGGGGTCAGATAATCCAGGCGGTGGTGTCTGCCGGAAGCTTTCCATCCGTCAGCGGACTGCTGCTGATGACGACGGTGCCGGCCGGCAGTTCGACGGGCTCGGTGCCGAAGTTGGTTAACGACTGCCAGCCGTTGGGCCGCATGAAGTGCAGCACCGAATCATCGGCTTGGTTGAGCCATTTCAGTTGTTCTTCGGTCTGGAGGCTGCGGCGCAGCCGCAGTGCCGCCCGGTAAAACTCGAGAGTGGAACCCTCGGTGCTCTCCTGCGCCTCGACGGCGTAGGCGCTGAACCACTCCGGCTGCGGCAGGTGTGCTGCGGCATCACTGAATCCGAACGCGATGCCTTCTGTGGTCCAGGGAAGCGGGACGCGGCAGCCGTCGCGGCCGATGTCAACGCCCGGATTGCGGAAGAACGAGGGGTCCTGGCGTTCGGAAGCCGGGATGTCGCCGACTTCTTGTAGTCCCAGTTCCTCGCCCTGGTACAGATAGGCGGAGCCGGGCAGGGCGAACATCAGCAAGGATGCGGCGCGGGCACGACGCAGACCGACTTCTACGTCAACAGCAGACGGGGAACCGCCATCCAGCAGCCACTCCTGGCCATGGCGTCCGCCCCCGGAGGGCAGGCCGTAGCGGGTGGCGTGCCGGACAACGTCGTGGTTGGAGAAGACCCATGTTGACGGGGCTCCGGTCGCTGCGGCCTCGGCCAGGTTCTTGGTGATGATGCTGTGGAACTGACCGGCGTCAAAGTCGGCCTGCAGCAGGTCAAAGTTGAAGGCCTGGCCCAGTCCTTCGGGGCTGGCGTAGCGAGCCCGCCGGTCTGCATGGACCCACGCTTCGGCGACTGCTGTCCGGGGCGGGGCGTATTCGTTGAAGACCTTGCGCCACTCGGCGTAGATTTCGTGCACGTCGTCCCGGTCCCAGAACGGGTGCGAGCCGTCGACCAAACCATCAATTCCGGTGCCTTCAACGGGCAGCTCGGCCTTTGAGGGCATAGGCTCAGAGAGATCTTTGATCAGGGCGTGTGCGACGTCGATGCGGAAGCCGTCCACTCCGCGGTCTGACCAAAAGCGCAAGGTCTTCAGGAAGTCCTCACGGACTTCGGGGTTGCCCCAGTTAAAGTCGGGCTGTTCCTTGGCAAAAATGTGCAGGTACCACTGCCCGGGTGTGCCGTCCGGTTCTGTGATGCGTTCCCAGGCCGGGCCGCCGAATTTGGAATCCCAGTCCGAGGGAGGCAGCTCGCCGTTTGCCCCTAGGCCGTCGCGGAAGATGTAGCGTTCGCGGGCAGCGGAGCCCTTCGGCGAGGCCAGGGCCTCTTTGAACCACTCGTGCCGGTCCGAAGAGTGGTTGGGGACGATGTCCACGATCAGCCTGATACCCGCGGCGCGCAGCGCGGCGGTCATCTCATCGAAGTCCGCCAGGCTGCCCAGCCTGGGGTCCACGTCGCGGTAATCGTCCACGTCGTAGCCGCCGTCGGCGAGAGCCGACGGGTAGAACGGGCTCAGCCACACGGCGTCAATCCCGAGTGACTTCAGATACGGGACCTTGGCCGTGATGCCCGCGATGTCGCCCAGGCCATCCCTGTTCGAATCGGAGAAGCTGCGCGGATAAATCTGGTACACGGCGGCCTGGCGCCACCAGTTGACATCCGACACGTCCTTGATGTCGTCATGCGTGTTTGCGGTTTTGGTGCTCAAGGTTTGGGGCTTCCTGTTCTGCTTTCCGGAAGGCGGGGGATCGCGTGCCGGATTGGGCGAGCATGTATTCGCGCGTCGACGCGCATAGTCGACGCGCTTAGTCGACGCGCGTCGATAAATAACAATAGAAGAGGCAAGCGGGAGTGTCAAGGGTCACATTGGGGAGCTACGCCGCCGCGTTCCGAGTTTTCAGGAGGAGGCGACGGCTGTGCTGCCGCGTTCAATCAGTTCGGGAACGACCAGCGTCTGAAACGAGGAATAGTCTTCGCCGCGAAGGCGCCTGACAAGATACTTGACTGCCAGCCGGGCCATATCGCCATGGCTCGGGGACAGGCTGGTCAGCGCGGGCTTACTCATCTGTGCCGCCCCCTCGCTGGCGTTCACGGCAACGATGGAAAGATCCTGCGGAATCCGGATTCCCCGCTCGGCCGCGGCTGCCATCAGGCCAAGAGTCGCCGGCTCATTGATCTCCAGGAGGGCAGTCAGGCCCGGGGCCGTTCTCCGGATTTCTTCAAAGACGTCCCAGCCGGCAGGGAACGTCGGCGAGGCAGTGAATACGTGCGCCCGGATGCCCGACTTTTTCGCCGCAGAGAGTACGGCGTCCCTTGTTCTCACTACGGGCCCATGGCCCGCGTCCAGGTCTGCCTGGGACCGGGCAAGGAACCCAATTTCCGTGTGTCCCAATTTTGCGAGATGTTCCACAGCCTTTGAGCCGCTTGCCTCAAAATCCGTGTCCACGTAGGCCAAGTCACGCGGATCTGCTGTCCGGCCGATCATCGTGAAGGGAATGTCCGCTTCCCGTAGGAAGGGCACACGCTCGTCCGCTGTCAGGACTTCCATCAGGACCACGCCATCGACGAGGCCCTGATTGACCACCTTGCGGATTTCCTCGATGTCGTCTGCGGCAAAGGGCCAGAGCAGAAGGTTGTAGCCATCGTCGCGCGCCTGCTCAGAAGCTGCGCGGATGTACTCAAATTCAGTGAGATTAAACCCGATCTCACCCAGCGGAAAGATTAACGCGATGATTCCCGTGCGTCTTCCGGCAAGGCCCTGAGCCAGAACATTCGGCGTGTATTTCAGGTCCTTCATCGCGCGGATAATTTTCTCCCGCGTCACGTCGGAGATCGGCCGGGTGCCGCTGAGGACGTACGAAACCGTACTCCTGGAGACCCCAGCAACACGTGCAACATCGGCCATAGTCGCCATGTACAACTTCCCCTTCGGCTGGTCTCGGCCAAACGGACACCCGCGGGAGCGTCAAAGTCTGTCGGTCGCGTTCATCGACGCGCTTCCTTCATCATAAGCGGATCGCTCCTACGACGACTTAGCCCAGCAGGACGGCAGTCAAACGCGTGCTTCCTAACGTAGTTAGGTTTCACCCTGGAGTTAGACCTTGACGCCGCGGACGGTGATCGGTGCGCTTCGGAGGATGTCGGTCAGCGGCATGTTTCCTTCCTGGCTATCCCATAGAAAGCGGCGTCGGGCCAGAATCGCCGGACGACGTGGTCCGCTGATCCTGTGAACTTCTGGAAGCTATTCCTACAAAAGTGACTCCGCAAGCTACCGATATGTTCCACCATGTTGCACTGGCCGCGGGATCCGCCCTCGATGCCGCGGGCGGGGCCGCTGCCCACAACCGGGGACAATTCTTTTCCGGGTTATCCACCGCTACGGCTGCCGAAAGGGGAGCTTCCCCACTGGCTCCCGAGAATGCTCAACCGTGGATAACCCCAATTGCCCCCAATCATGGACAGAGGCCAGGGCAACTCGTGTGCGGGGCAGCGGGGGAGCCGCCAGCCCAAAAACAGGCGGTACAAACAACCGCAAAGGGTGGACGACGGACTTGCAAGGGATTCTGGACCTGCGTCAGGCAGGAATGTGTGACAGGCACCATCACCTTGCTTCCCTTGCCTGTCGGCGGGCGCAGGTAGCGTAAATCTTCTCCGACACACACCTAGGACCATGAAGATCACCCGCACTGCCGCCAAAACGTTGACTGCCCTTACCGCCCTGCTGCTGGCAGGATCCCTGGTCGGCTGCGACCCTGCAGCCCGTGCCCTTGGGGCCATCGATTCCGCGCCCGGCACTGCGGCCGGGTCTCCCGCCCCGGGTGCTGCCGGTGACGCCGCAAACGCCATCGCTGTGCTGGGCAGCATCCCGGTCAAGGGTAGGGCGGCGAAGACCGGCTACAGCCGGGACGAGTTCGGACCGGCCTGGTCCGACACGGACCACAACGGCTGTGACACCCGCAATGACATCCTCGCCCGGGACCTCACCAACGAGACCTTCAAGCCCGGCACCAACAACTGCGTCGTCGCCACCGGCACACTGGCCGACAAGTACACCGGCACGACCATCGACTTCGTTCGCGGCCAGGACACAAGCGCAGCGGTGCAGATCGACCACGTCGTTCCGCTGTCAGACGCCTGGCAAAAAGGCGCCCAGCAACTCAGCGACGACCAGCGCAAAGAACTCGCCAACGACCCCCTAAACCTCATGGCAGCTGACGGTGGCACGAACAGCGCCAAGGGGGATAAGGATGCCGCCACATGGCTGCCCCCGAACAAGACGTTCCGCTGCGAATACGTCTCCAAACAAGTGGCCGTCAAGGCCAAGTACAGCCTCTGGGTCACCCAAGCCGAGCACAACGCGATCGCGGGCATCCTGGCCACTTGCACGTAGGCCGTGGTACTGAACGAACCCGTCGGCCGCCAGCCCTAGGCTGGCGGCAGAATCAGGACACTCGCCGGAAGTGGCCCGGCTTCACCTGCACCAGGATCGGCAGCGCCAGCTGGACCGGGACGACACCGACGGGCTCGTCGAGCAGCTCGTTGATCGACGTCTGCCCTTTCAGCTCCCCTGATCCGTCCCTGTCCATGCCTCGACCCTAGACACCCAGCGCGGTAGGGGTTTCTTAGACACGCTGGGGGCGCAGCAGAGGGTCCGCGCTCAAAACGCGGACCCTCTGGGTGTAAACATCCTCCTGCTTACGCCGTCGAGCATGCCACAGGCTGGACTGGCGTGGAAGTTCCAGGCCCTACCGCCACCGGCCGACTGGGGGAGCGGCCGATGACGGAGGACGCTCTCAGTTACGCTCGCCAAGACTGGTTTTCGCTGCGCTTTAACCAGTTGTTGGGCGTCCGCTTCGCGGCCGGCTGTTGGGTCCAGGGTGCGCCGTAGCAGAGCTCCGAACCCCCTGGCCCTGGTGTGTCTACGACGTTTTTTGGCTGCTGTCCTTATGTTGTTACCGGGTGCAGTTCCGCGGTCACTGTAAGGTCGTGGCTACCCAGGGGAGGCGGGTATGGCTTGGATGCTGTTGCCGGACGGTTTCGTGACGGTTTCGAAGGATTGGCCGCCCGCCACCCCGCGATGACCCGACCGCTGATTGAGAGACGCGACATGATCGCCGGATAAGGACACGACGGCGCGGTTATCTGCTGGGTCCATCCCATCTAACAGACTGGAGGCTGTTCTTGGTGCACTTGTGGGCCGGCATCGACGCTGGCAAAGCCCATCATCACTGCGTTGTGATCGACGCCGACGGAAACCGGCTGCTCTCGCAGCGAATCCCCAACGACGAACCAGCCCTGCTCGCACTCCTTGGCAGCGTCCTCGAGCTTGCAGCCGGGGACGAGGTGGTTTGGGCGACGGACCTTAACCACGGCGGACCGGCGCTGCTGATCGCATTGCTCGTCGGCCACGGACAAAACATCCTCTACATTCCGGGCCGGACGGTCTACCACGCTTCCAAGCTTTACCGGGGTGATGGCAAGACAGATGCCAAGGACGCCGCCGTGATTGCAGACCAGGCGCGGATGCGCCGGGACCTGCAGCCGCTGCGTGCAGGGGACGAAATCAGTACGGGTCTGCGGATTCTCACCGCCCGGCGCGCCGACAAATCTGCGGACCGGGTCCGGGCGATCAACCGGCTGCAGGCCCAGCTGCTGGAATACTTCCCAGCATTGGAACGGGCCTTCGATTACAGCCGTTCCAAGGCTGCCTTGTTGCTACTAAGCAAACACCGGACCCCGGACGGGATCCGCCGGGCAGGCGAAACCAGGATTCACGCATGGCTGAAGAAACATGGAGCCCGGTCCTCGGCTGCCATCGCGGCAGCAGCAGTGGAGGCGGCGAAGTCCCAGCACACTATCGTTCCCGCGCAGCATATGGGGGAGGGGATTGTCGCCGCATTGGCCCGGGAAATCCTTACTCTGTATGAGGAACTAGCTGAACTGGACGCGCTGATCAGTGAGAAAGTCAGCGAACACCAACACACGCAGGTGCTCTTGAGCATGCCCGGCTTCGGACCTGTCCTGGCCGCTGAGTTCCTCGGCGCTACCGGCGGAGACCTGACGGTTTTTCGAACCGCTGACCGGTTCGCGGGTGTTGTCGGGCTGGCCCCGGCTCCCAGGGACTCCGGAAGGGTCAGCGGAAACAACCACAGGCCTAGGCGCTACGACCGGCGCTTGCTGCGCGTCTTTTACCTTTCCGGGCTTTCGGCCCTAAAGTCTTGTCCCGCCTCGCGCGGCTATTACGACCGCAAACGTCTCGAAGGTAAATCCCACATCCAGGCCATGCTGTCTTTGGCACGGCGCCGCCTGAACGTCCTGTGGGCCATGCTCCGCGACGGCACCACCTACATCCCGGTTTCATCAGGGGTGGCGCCAATGGCTGCCTAACGGGAACCCTAACGAGCTCCGTACTCTGGCCATGGGGACGCTGACCGTACGGTCGGACCGATTACTTGGCTGGTAACAGCCCTATCGGTGCGGGTTACGCGGCTCCGGGACGATGAGGACCGGTCGCCGCTGGCGGTGGATCAGGGCCGCGGGCACGGAACCTTCCAGGGCCCGGTCCAGCCGTGCCAGAGAACCTGACCGGCCGGCCCCGACCACGAGCAGGGCTGCACCGGCGTTCTCGGCGAGGCGTCTGAGGGCCTTGGAAACATCGCCGTTGAGCACGCGGAACGACCAGGTCTGCCCGGGTTTCCCGAGAATGGCTTCCAGCTTCTGTTGTAGCTGCTCCGACGGGAATTCCGCTTCTTCGTTGATGCTCGGGTCCAGGGAGAGAGCTGTCCGTTGGTTCATGGGCGCCCATTCCGTCAGGTAACTGGCAGGGTCGACGAATGCGCATATGAGATGCTCGTCCAGCGCAGCGGCCAGGACAGCAGCTGTCCTGATCAGGTGCTCGGAGAAGCTCCACTCCACGCCGAGAACAATGGGTCCTTCCATCCGTTCCTCATCGGACATGGAAGCCTCGCACATGATGCGCCTCGGAGATGATCAGGGCGGTTCCGGTTGTGGCGGCCATGACGTAGGCCATGGCCGTGAAGGAACCGAACCACGATGCCAGTGTGGGGCCAAGGGCCGGGGCGAGGGCCGTGACGATGGTGAGGGGTGCGGCGAAGTGGCCCTGCAGGGTGCCGAGGCTAGTTGCACCCCACTGGTCGGCAACGATTGTGGCCTGCAGCAGTGTCTGGCAGCCACGGATGGCTCCGGCGATCATCCCGGCTCCGATCAGCAGCGGCGCCGGCCCCGGGAGGAGTGCGAGGAGAAGGAGTGCCCCGGCAGCGGTTCCAGTGACGATGACAATGCGTGCTTTGGCGGGTAGGGCGGCGAAGAGCAGTCTGCCGGCGACCTGTCCAGCTCCAATGAGGCCGAGGCCGAGGGCGGCGATGGTGTAATCGGCTCCCTTTTCCATCAGCAGGGGGATGATGTTCAGCGTCACGGTGTACAGGCCGAGGCACAGCAGGACCATAAGGGCCTGCAGGGCCACGAATTCACGGCTGCGGCGGATGAGGCGCACCTGTGCGGTGTCCTCGATCATCTGAGCGTCTGACCGGGCTTGCTGCCAGGACCGGTTGAGGTATCGGGCGTGCAGTGGCACCGTCACAGCCCCGAACAGGCCGGCGAGAACCAGGAAGGCTCCCCGCCACCCGATCGCATTGCAGAGGGCCGCGGTGAGCGGGGCGAAGATCGTGGACGCGAATCCTGCGACCAGGGTCAAGATGGTCAGCGGCCTGACCCGGGCCGGGCCGTACCAGCGGCTGATCACGGTGAACGCCGGCTGGTAGAGCACCGCTGCCTGCGCGGTTCCGGCCAGCAGCCACGCGGCCGCAAAAACTGGCAGGTTTGGTGCCCCGGCGACCACGACAACGGCCATGACCCCGATCAGTGAACCGCCGACCATCAGGTTGCGCGGGCCGGTCCGGTCCAGGATTTTGCCGACGGCGATGCCCGCGGCGGCGGATACCACCAGTCCCGCGGAGAAGGCACCGGTGACCAGTGCCGGGTCCCAGCCGGTGTCGTCACTGATGGGTCTGACCGCTGTCAGCAGCGCGTAGTAGAGCACGCCCCAGCTAGTGGTCTGGGTTACACACAGCGCGGCGAGGCCGCCGCGTGGTGCACCCTCCGCAGCCAGTGTCCGAGACGGTGCCGGGGTGGGCATGGCTAGTTCCCGGTGAGCTCCGCGTGAAGCTTCTGGACGCGGTTCTTGATGTCGTCCCGGACCAGTCGCATACGTTCCATGCCTTCGATGCCACGTTCGGAGGGTTCGTCCGTTTCCCAGACCTCGAAGCGGGTGCCCTCGTGCGGTTCAAGCTTGGCCTCAGTGCCCAAAACGATTACAGCGTCGACCGTGTCCAAAACCTCATCGGTAACCGGTTTGGGGTATTCGCCGGTGACGTCGATACCGAGCTCGGCCAGGGAGTCCACGGCCTGCGGGTTGAGGGACTTGCCGGGCTTGGTACCGGCGGAAAAGACAGCGATGGCGTCGCCCGCGAGATCCCGCATGAGGCCGGCCGCGAGCTGGGATTTGCCGCCGTTCTTGCTGCAGACGAACAGCACGGCCGGTTTCTTCGACGTGGTTTCTTCGGTCATGAGTGGGTTGTTTCCTTTGTGAGTGAGTCGACGAGGGTTTTGACCCGGTCGTGGATCTGGTCGCGGATCTCCCGCACCGTTTCGAGGGGCTGCTCGGCTGGGTCGGGCAGGTCCCAGTCCTCGTAGCGTTTGCCCGGGTAGATGGGGCAGGAGTCTCCGCAGCCCATCGTGATGACCACGTCCGAGGCGCGCACAACGTCGTCGGTGAGGGGTTTGGGGTAGTTCCGGGACACGTCCAGGCCCATCTCCGACATTACTGTCACGACGGCGGGGTCCAGTTCGGCTGCCGGTAGGGAGCCGGCGGAGCGGACGTGGATTCGGCCTTTGGCCTCGACGGTGAGCAGGGCGGCGGCCATTTGGGACCGTCCGGCATTCTGCACGCAGACGAACAAGACCTCGGGCACCTCCGAGGCGATGGCTCCCTTGGACTTGGCCAGGGCACTGAGCCGGTCGCTGGCGAAGTGCTCTGTGGTGGCGGGCAGGTAGCTCGTGATCTTGGCGGTCCGGGCCAGGGCGGTGTAGGACTCGAAGACGTAGCGTTCAACCGTCTCGGTCGCGAAAATCCCTGCGAACCTTTCCCCGAGGCGGGCGCTGATGCGGTGCAGGACTTCTGTGTTGTCCTGCAGCCCCAAGCTCGTGTCACGGTGTTCAGTCATGGCAGCACTCCTTTAGCGGTGACGGTTTGAGTTAGTTGATGCCGGAGCGGCCGTGGGCCAGGCCCGTAGGGAAGCCGACCAGCACCGGTTCGGGTGTGGTGCAGCAGCCGCTCGTTTCCGCTGGTCCGGGTTGTGCGGGGACGTCGCAGCCGGTGCCGGCGTCGGTGGAGCAGACGCCGGTCTCGGGGAGTTCGAGCTGGACGGTGTCCGCGGCTTCATGGTCCCCGGCCAGGGCCGCGACGACGGAGCGGACCTGCTCGTAGCCGGTGGCCAGCAGGAAGGTCGGTGCCCGGCCGTAGGACTTCATGCCCACGATATAGAAGTCCTTGTCCGGGTGGGCCAGGAGTTTCGCACCGTGTGGCGGGACGGTGCCGCAGGAGTGGAATTCCGGGTCGATCAGTGGGCCGAGCTCGATGGGGGCTTCGACGGCCGGGTCGAGGGTGAGCCGCAGTTCGCTCAGGATGTCCAGGTCAGGGCGGAACCCTGTGCAGGGCACGATGACGTCCGCGTCGATCGTGCGGCCGTCCACAGCGCCCACGATGACGGAGGAGTCCAGGGATTTGATCGAGCTGATGCCGAAGCTGGTGTGGAGTTCAATCTTTCCGGCTTCCACGAGGCGGCGGACGCGGCCGCCGAGCTGGCCCCGGGCCGGCAGCCCATCGAGGTCCCCGCCGCCGTAGACTTTCGCGGCCGAGGCGCCGCGGACGACCCAGAGGATGCGGGTGTCCGGTTCCTCCTTGGCCAGGTCGGTGAGGCTGATGAGGGTGTTGGCGGCGGAGTGCCCAGCGCCGACTACCAGGACTCGGCGTCCGGCGAAGGCTGCGCGGTCCCGGCCGGCGACGTCCGGCAGTGGGGCGGAGATCCGGTCCGCGGCGGTGTCTTCGCCGATGGCGGGAAGTCCGGAGGTGCCCAGCGGGTTGCGGCGGGACCAGGTGCCGGAAGCGTCGATGACGGCGGACACGGTGTGGTCGCGGGTCTCGCCGTCGCTGTGTTCGACGCGGACGGTGAAGGGGGTGGTGTCCCGGTTCCGGATGTGGGTTTTGTCCAGTCCCTGCCGGGTGATGGCGGTGACGCGTGCGCCGGCCTGCAGCCTTGAGGCGATCTGCGGCATGGCGGCAAGCGGTGCGAGGTAGTTGTCGATGAGCTCCCAGCCGTAGGGAAGCGCGGTGGGACGGGGTGATTCCCAGCCTGTGGTTTCGAGCAGGCGGAGGGCGGCTGCGTCGAGGTTGAAACGCCAGGGTGAGAACAGCCGGACGTGGCGCCACTGCTCGATGGCCGCGCCCGCCGTCGGGCCTGCTTCGAAGACCATCGGCTCCAAGCCGCGCTCGAGCAGGTGGGCTGCGGCAGCCAGGCCAACGGGCCCGGCGCCGATCACGGCAACGGGAGGGCTCTTCGCTGAATCCATGCTGTCCTCGTTTCTGATCTCTTGGTGATGTTGGTCGGGGTGCAGCCGGTCCCTTGCAGGGACCGGCTGGTGGCGGGGGTTAGCAGCAGTCCTGATCGTCGTCGCAGCAACCGGAGTCGCCGCAGCATCCTGTCCTCATTCAGCTCACCTCCTCCCGTGTCGGGTTTAGGCGTGGATGGGTTCCTCGACCAGGGCCGTGGCGATGCTGTCCGCATCCTCCAACGCCGCGAGGTAGCGTTCGGCGTCGAGGGCAGCGGCGCAGCCCGTCCCGGCAGCGGTGATGGCCTGGCGGTAGCGGTGGTCCACGGCGTCACCGCACGCGAACACGCCCGAGAGGTTGGTGACCGTGGTGGGTGAATCGACCTTGATGTAGCCCTCGGCGTCCAGGTCCACCTGCCCGGTCAGCAGTTCGGTGCGCGGCACATGGCCGATCGCGACGAAAATACCCGTGGCGGCCTGGTGTCGGGTTTCGCCGGTGACAGTGTCGGTCAGGGTCACGCCGGTGACCTTGGACTCGCCGTGGATGTCGGTAATGGCGGAGTTCCAGGCGAAGTTGATCTTGGGGTTGTCCTTGGCCCGCTGCGCCATGATCCGGGAGGCGCGCAGCTCGTCCTTGCGCACGACGACGGTGACGGACTTTCCAAAACGGGTCAGGAAGGTGGCTTCCTCCATTGCCGAGTCGCCGCCGCCGACAACGATGATGTCCTGTTCACGGAAGAAGAACCCGTCGCAGGTGGCACACCACGAGACGCCGTGGCCGCTGAACTTCTTTTCCTTCGACAGGCCGAGTTCCTTGTAGGCCGAACCGGTGGCAAGAATGACGGCTGGGGCTTCATAGGTTTCGCCCGCACCGGTGACGACGCGCTTGAGGTGGCCCGTCAGCTGGACCTCGGTGACGTCGTCGAACTGTACTTTGGCGCCGAACTTCTCGGCCTGTTCCTGCAGCCCGTCCATCAGCTCCGGCCCCTGGATACCACCCGGGAAGCCCGGGAAGTTCTCGACCTCGGTGGTGTTCATCAGCGCACCTCCCGCGGTCACTGAACCGGCCAGGACTAAAGGCTCAAGGCCGGCCCGGGCGGCGTAGATCGCGGCGGTGTAGCCGGCGGGGCCGGAACCGATGATGATCAGCTGTTCAGCCTTGACGGCTGCTGGGGTTTCGTTGTTGCTGCTCACTGGTGTCTCTCCTGGTGTCCGGAACCGGCTACTTGGCAGCGGGGATAAGGGATTCGATCAAGCCTTCGATGCGGGTCTTGATCTGGTCGCGGATGGGGCGGACGGATTCGACGCCCTTGCCTGCCGGGTCTTCCAGGACCCAGTCCTCGTAGCGCTTGCCGGGGAAGTACGGGCACTCATCGCCACAGCCCATGGTGATGACGACGTCGGATTCCTTCACGGCCTCGGTGGTCAGGACCTTCGGGACCTCGGCGGACATGTCGATGCCCAGCTCGGCCATGGCCTCCACAGCGGAGGGGTTGATCTTGTCGGCGGGCTGGGACCCGGCGGAACGGACTTCGATCTGGCCCTTGCCGAGTGTGGTGAGGAACGCGGCGGCCATCTGGGAGCGGCCGGCGTTGTGGACGCAGACGAACAGAACGGAGGGCTTCTTGGCGGTTTCGGTGCTCACTGGTGTCTCCTGGAATCAGTTAAGTGTTTCGGTCTGGTTGAAGTCGTCACACCCATACATCCTGCACTGAAATATTGATGCTGATCGATGTATGGAGTATCTGACCATGCATTGAGGATTGTCAATATACGAAGAGGCGGAGCCGGGGTTTTCTGGCGAGGCCCGCCGGGCTTGGTGATGGGGTAGCGCGGTCAGGCGGCGTGCAGCCGGGGCGCAAGGTCGTTGATGCGGTGGGAGATGTCGGTGAAGGCGTCCTCGAAGGCTTGGTCGGTGTTGATCCGAAGCGGGTCCGGCACCGACCAATGGATGCCGCCGGGGCTGGTGAGTTCCTCGTGAGCGTTATCGCAGACCGTGACCACGAAATCGCCGCCGGAGATCCCGTCCAGCTTCCGCGGCGGAACCACCGGCAGTTCCACCCCATGGCGGCGGGCTACATCGATGGCACCTTGGGCGATTCGGTCCGCCGGATGCGTCCCGGCCGAAGTTGAAGGGATTTCACTGACCTGCCGCCAAAGTGCGGCAGCCATCTGTGAGCGGGCACTGTTCCGGGTGCAGACAAACAGGATCCGGGTGGCGCCGTGCTCGGCGCCGGGCGCGAGGCCTTCCAACGCGCCTGCGGCGAGGCGGATATAGCTGCGCCGCTTGTCAGCCTCCGAGCGGTGGCGGGTTGCCAGGCCGGCACCTTCCAGTGCCCGCAGGTGATGGGACAGCAGGTTCGAGGGCATGCCCAGTTCAGCCTGGAGTTCTGTGGGCGAGAAGTCCCCAAGGGTCAGCAGGTCCACGATGCGCAGCCGCGCAGGGTCGGCTAGGGCAGCGTGCTTCGCAACGCGAAACTGGAAAGCGGCTGCTGGATCAGTTTTCATTGACTCAATTTTGACTGAGTAAGTATCTTGAGTCAAGCTTGAGTCATGACTACAAACCAGCCGCCGTTGTGGCGCCGTGCCGTCGCCGAATTCCTCGGCACCTGCCTGCTCGTGATGATCGTCGTGGGCTCGGGGATCATGGCGCAGCAGCTTTCGCCCACCGACGTTGGCTTGCAGCTGCTGCAGAACAGCACCGCAACCGTTCTGGGCCTGACCGTACTGATCCTCGTATTCGGGCCCGTCAGCGGGGCGCACTTCAACCCCGTCGTCTCGCTCGTGGACTGGATCCTGGGGCACCGCAGCGGCACGGGCCTGACCCTGCCCGAAGTGGGCATCTACGTGGTCTCGCAGACGATCGGTGCGATCGGTGGCAGCGTCGTCGCGAACGCCATGTTTGAGGTTGGCACCTCCATCTCCGTCAAGGACCGCGCCAGTGGTGGCCACCTGCTTGGCGAAGTCGTCGCAACCGCGGGGCTCATCCTGCTGATCTTCACCCTCGCCGCCACCAAGCGGGGCGTCCTCGCCGCGCCAGCGGTGGGTGCCTATATCGGCGCCGCATACTGGTTCACGTCCTCGACGTCGTTCGCGAACCCCGCCGTGACTGTCGGCCGCATCTTCAGCGACACTTTCGCCGGCATCGCACCGGCCTCTGTGCCCGCGTTCGTCATCGCCCAGCTCGTCGGCGCTGCAGTCGGACTGGGCCTCCTGCTCATCCTCTTCCCCGCAGCGGCCAACGCCGCAGACGACGTCGTCCTTCCACACGAGGCCAAGGCCAGCTCCTAACCAGCTCCCTGGCAGTAGGCCGCCTCCATGTATTGATGGATGTCAATATTGGCGCATAAAACCTCCTGGCAAACCTGTGACCTCAACCCTGACCGTCCGGGCCATGGAACCGGGCGACTGGTCCCTGGCCCGGAGCATCTATCAGGAAGGCATCGACGCCGGGCACGCGACGTTCGAATCCTCCGCCCCGGACTGGGAGTCCTTCGACCAGTCGCGGCTGCCCAAGCACCGCCACGTTGCAGCCTCCGCCGACGGCACCGCCCTAGGCTGGGCGGCAGTCTCACCTGTCTCCTCCCGCCGCGTGTATGCCGGTGTGGTGGAACACTCCGTATACGTCGCCTCCGCCGCCCGAGGGCTGGGCATCGGCACAGCCCTCCTCCAGGCACTCATCGCTTCCACCGAACGCGATGGGATCTGGACCATCCAGGCCAGTGTCTTCCCCGAGAACGACGCCAGCCTCAAACTCCACCTGGCCAACGGGTTCACTATCGTGGGCCGCCGCCAGCGCATCGCCCGCATGACCCACGGCCCACTGATTGGGAAGTGGCGCGACACCCTCCTGATCGAACGCCGCTCCGACCGCATCTGAACAGTGAGCCTGCACCGTGGAGGGCGATATGGAACCGACAAAGGAAGAGATCCTGGCCGGATACGGCCGGGCGCGGGCCGAACTCGATGCCTGGCTGGCGGGCGCCACGGTGGCCGATCTTCGCCGCAAGAGCAAAGGCACGAAGTGGACCAATGAAGAACTGCTCTTCCACATGGTTTTCGGCTACATGGTGGTCCGGGCACTGCTTCCCCTGGTCCACGTCATCAGCCGATTCCCCACTCCAGTCGGCCGGGCCTTCGCCTCAGCCCTGAACGCGGGCACCCGGCCCTTCGATGTCATCAACTACTGGGGCTCCCGCAGCGCGGCGCGCTACTTCGACCGGGGAAGGATGGCCCGGAAGCTGGAAAGGACCATCAACGCCATCAAACGCAGACTGGACCTCGAGAGCAACGCATCGCTGTCGAGGTCGATGCCCTTCCCGGATCGCTGGGATCCATTCTTCGCGCCAACCATGACGGTCAGGGATGTCTACGCGCACCCAACGAAACACTTCGACTTTCATGCCCTGCAACTTAGCCTCAGCCACCCACACAAATAAGTTGCAGACCAGCCTTCTGCCCGTCTCGGAAAACAGCAGCTTTTCAAGACGCGGGTGCGGGTAGCGCGAGAAGCTCCGGTGCAGTGAGAAACTGGCCGTCGGCGACGTCTCGGAAACGCCTCTCACCGTAAATTGTCTCAACAGCGGTCCTTGATGGGCTTTTTGAGCCAAGATTCCTAGTAGGGCCGTTGGGTCTCGGGAGGCCAGAAACTCCGTCCGCATCAGCTCTGGCACCGCCTAAACGGGCGTCGGTGGTAGATAGGCTGGGCGTATGACGTTGGGGGACGCGGGGGATCCGCTTGTGCATAGCGCAGCCGATGAGAACAAAGTGGTTCTCCGAGCGCCCGCGTTCATTAAGGGTTGGCTGATCGCAACCACGCTCTGGGTGGGTGTCCTATTCCTCGTCGTCGTAGTCATGTATGCAGTTCCTACGCTGTTGTCAGGAACCGATGGCGGACATCTTTGGGGTGTGGCTGCAATGGTGCTCTTTTACGGCTACGGCATTGCCCTGGTGTTCGGCGCCCCTCTGGCTTGGGTGCTGGCGTTCCTGCTGCGTCCGATCCGGAATCAATGGCTCCACGTCGCGGCATTCTTTGTAGTGCCTACATTCGCGTTCTGGACTGTAGCGGGGCTATTGGGCATCGGCTGGCACCCGGGCCTGCTCAGCCTGTGGGCCACTGTTGGGGCTGCAGCGGCCATCGGACGCTCAGCCATCCGCAGCGATGTCTCATCGTCGACTCCTTCGGCTCCTGAGCTATGAAACCGCGCGTGCTTGGGATCCGGCACTCACCTTCGCGGCCGGAGCCAGTGTCCTACTGAAACTGACGCCGGCCGAGGCTTAGAACCAAAGAGGGTGCACTCCATCAAACCCAGAAATACCCTCCACCTGGGTGAGTCCGGGAGACTTCGAGTCAGAATGGCCGTGTGAGACATCTGGGATATACGCGTGTCAGTACTTCCAGTCAGGATGCCCAACTGCAGCTAGACGCGCTTGTCGCCGCCGGGGTGCAGAAGCGCGACGTCTTCGCTGACGTGACTTCGGGTAGCAAGACTGCGATCGAGCGGCCCGGAATGAAAAGGCTCTTGGAGTACGCCGAGGCGGGTGACACCGTTGTTGTGTGGCGGGTCGACCGGTTGGGCCGATCGCTGATCGATGTGCTGAACACCGTGGCCCTTCTGCGTGACCGCGGCATCCATGTCCGATCCATCTCGGACGGCATCGACCCGGCGACCTCGACTGGCCGGCTGATGCTGAATATGCTCGCCACCCTCGCCGAGTATGAGCGCGAGCTGATCGTTGAGCGGGTGAACGCTGGCATCGCGGCCGCCAGGCAGAACGGCATACGCTTCGGCCGGCCGGTGGCCAACCCGGCCGTCATCGCGGACAAGCTGGCGATCGCCCAGGACGCCCGCGCGAAGGGCCGTACTGCAGAAGACGCCGCCCGGCTCGTGGGATGGAGCCGTGCAACGCTTTACCGCCACCAGCGGGCCCTCGCTGCGCGCCAGAACAGCACCCCGTAGGTGCTCCTAAAGAGCGAGTAACGGCTGAACCGTCTCCAGCCTCGCCAATCCAGCACTTGGGTTAGGGGATCGGTCCTCGCTGCGCTCGGGCTGTAGAAGCGTTTTTCTGTTTTTTGCTGCTGTCCTGCGGATCGTACGTGCCCGCTCCACCGGCTCAACCGTCCTGCGGACGGCTGCGCAGCGGA
>NZ_PJII01000015.1:0-80620 GCF_002929215.1 Arthrobacter sp. ZGTC412 | reverse complement strand
GTTTTTTGCTGCTGTCCTGCGGATCGTACGTGCCCGCTCCACCGGCTCAACCGTCCTGCGGACGGCTGCGCAGCGGATGCCTTGTGTCGGCGCTTCGCTTATTTCCTCCCACAACCCATCCGCTGCTTGCCCTTCGGGTTGCCCCGGCTCCGTCGGGCACAGCTACGCGTTGCTCCGCCAGCAGGCAAAAAACAACCGGGGGAGAAGGGAAGCTGGCCGGTCACCACAAGCCGCCCCACCCACCGAATCCTCAGCAAAGGACACAAGAACTCATGAACTTCACCGAAGACCGTATCGCTCGCGCCGCACTGACCCGTCTCTTTGAGCCCGGCGACATCGTTGGACGGGCGTTGGTAGCCAAGCATGGCGCGGGCGCCGCCTTGAAGATCGCCACCGGGGTACAAGCAGCCGTCCCGTTCTGGGATGTCACGGCGGACGAGTTGGCCGAGGGCCTGCGCCGCTGGGCGGCGCGGATCCCGGACCTGCACCCGGAAAAGGACCTGGCCATCATCGAACGTCTGGGCGGCGGATTCCTTACTCCCGACGATGAGCACTGGCCCGCAGGTCTGAACGATCTTCCGGACGCGCCGTGGGGCCTCTGGTACCGCGGCAACATTGAGAACGGAATCCCCAACCCCGCACAATGCGTGGCCCTGACAGGCTCAAGGGACAGCACCAGCTACGGCGCCGCAGTTACGGGCGATATCGCCTACGGCCTGGCGCAGCGTGGAATCTGCGTTGTTTCCGGGCTGGCGTACGGCATCGACGCGCACGCTCACCGCGCCGCACTGGCAGGCCACCAAGGAACCGAAGCGGCGACGATTGCAGTGCTGGCCGGAGGCCTGGACCGGGACTACCCGTCAGGGAACGCGGACCTCGCGGCCGCGATCCGCGCCAACGGTCTGACCCTCTCCGAGCTCCCGCCGGGAAGCGCCCCGACCAGGTACAGGTTCCTGCAGCGGAACCGCATCATCGCAGCCCTTGCCGGTGTGACCTGTGTGGTCGAGGCTCGGTGGCGGTCCGGCGCACTGAACACCGCGCACCACGCCGAGACCATCGCCCGGCATGTGGCCGCAGTCCCCGGCAGCGTCCATTCCGCTAACTCGGCAGGCTGCCACCGGCTCCTGAAGGAAGGCGGCGCGGTGCTGGTCACCGACGCGGCCGAACTCACCGAGCTGCTCGCAGGCTAGAACGACGGGGTGGCCGGTCCCTTCCGGGGGCCGGTCACCGCGGGCGGTCCGCCGCATGGGGCCGGCGTTGGTGGTGGGTTGCCGGCGGCGGACCGCCAACCGCCCGAGACAGCGGGTGGGAACCACGGGGTGGCGCGTCCCGCCAGCCGCTGCCCGAACCTGGGAAGTACCGGGGTGCTGTTGATGGTTCGCAGGGCTCACCAAGGAAAGGGCGTCCGCTGGCGCGGCCGGCTGTTGGGGCCATGCCGTGCCGTCGCAGAGCTCCGTCCCGCCCTGGCCCTGTTGTGTCTACGACGTTTTGGCTGCTGTCCTGACGGATTGTATGTGTCCGCTCCGGCCCGTCTAGCCCCTCCTTCGTCGGGGCCTGCGGGCCGCAGAATCGGCTCCGGCGCTCCTTCGTCGCTGATTTCCTCCGCAGATTCCGCGGTCCTTGCCCTGCGGGTAGACAGGCCTCCGTCGGCCACAGCTCCGCAAGCTTCGCCAGCAGCCAAAACAACGGGGGGAGCGGGGAAGCTGGCCGGTCACCTGAGCCGCCCCACCCACCAAAATTCCTCAGCAAAGGACTTTCAAACCATGAACGACGCAATCCGCATTTCCAGCCCCGCCGACATCCTCGGCTTCATCCCGCACACCCTCGGCTTCGTGCCCCGCGAGTCCTTCGTGTTCCTGACCATGCGCGGGAACGCCCTCGGCGCCACACTCCGCGTTGACGCCCCACTGTTCGCCGATCCCGCAGGCTTCGCCCGCTCCATGGTCGACTATCTCGCCGTGGATATGCAGGCAACTTCCGTCCTGCTGGCCGTCTACACGGACACCCCGGCCGGTGACGCACCGCGGCCGTTCCACGAATACGTCGAGGCTGTCATCCAGGAATTTGAGGCAGCGCAAACCCCCATCAAGGACGCGTGGCTTGTCACCTCCGAGCACTGGCGGAACCTGCTGTGCGACAGCGACACAGGGTGCTGCCTGCCCGAACCGCTGGAATCCATCACGGACGGGCAGCTGAACGCGGAACTGGTCTTCCGGGGCAGCAGCTACCAAAAGGCCCCCGGCACCACCTACCCGCCCTACACAGGACCGGCGGATACCGCCGACCGGATCCGTCAGGCCGTTTACGGGGTGTTCGCCGGAGAGCTGCACACCGGCCGGGAACTGTGGGCAGACGCCCTGACCCGGGACGGCTGGACTGACCCGGACACCGCGGTCGAGCTGGTGGCCTGCTTCCAGCGCCCGGACCTGCGTGACGTGATGTTCTGCAACGTTATCGACCCGGAACTGCCCGACGCCGAAGACAGCGGAGACCTGCTGATCGGGCAGGGAATCACACCGGACTGGGACCGGGCCGACCGGGCACAGCAGCTGGCACGGGACCTGATGGAAACGACACCTGAGCGCTACCGGGCTCCGTTGCTGACCCTGATCGGTTGGCTGTCCTATCTAAAAGGTCAGTCATCCGTGGCCGCGGAGCACTTCAACCTCGCAATCGAGGTCAGCCCCGGCTACCGACTCGCGGGGCTGCTGGAACAGCTGGTGAGCCAGGGGACCATCGCCCCGGTCGCACAGGACGCCGACACCGCCTACCAGCGGCACCGCTAGGAACAAAGGGGGCCGGACCGGCAACGGTTCGGCCCCTCAGTGGCGTGGCGGCCTCCCCCGCTGGCGCTCCTCCGGCCGCCGATCACGCTGACGCGGGCGCAGCACCCCCCAACAGCACCCACTGCTGGCGCCGGGCTAGAGTGAGAGTGGAACGACACCACTTCAAGCCAGGGGGCAGCACTTGAGTCACGACTTCATCCTCACGGAGGACGACGCCGCACCCGCCGGCGCCACGCACGCCCAAGACATGCTGGAACTATCCATGCTGACCATCCAGCAGCAGGCCCCCTCCGCCGTGGACATCTCCTGGGAAAAATCCCCCCTGGACCAATAACTTCCGCAGCAATGACGCTGCACGACAAGTTTCCTTTTGCTGAGGGAAAAACTGAGGCCGGCCCCAAGGGGCCGGCCTCACCTCGTTAAAACCTGCCAAAGTCCCGGCCAAGGCCGGCCCTCGTCATGTCCGCCTGGTTTCAGAGCTTGTTCGCCACAAGACTACGGCCGTCAGGCTGTTGAGGAAGGCGATAAACAGATCGCCGGCAGCTGGCCGACCAACGATCAGGTCCACGGCCACCAGCACCACCGATCCGATTGCGGCAACAGTGAAGACCACAGCCAGGACCCGGCGGACCAGTGGTGACGGCCACGCACTACCGCGCCGAGCCTCACTGCCGCGACCAGGGTGTGGAGCTGGATCACTCATGCCCCCACCCTACTCAGGGACAAGTGCATGCTCGCAGGGCTCGCACTGGTTTCGCTGCGCTTCAACCAGCTGGCGGGCGTCCGCTTCGCGGCCGGCTGTTGGGTTCAGGGGGTGCCGTCGCAGAGCTCCGGACGCCCCTGAACTTGTCTGTCTACGACGTTTTTTGCTGCTGTCCTGCGGATCGTACGTGCCCGCTCCACCGGCTCAACCGTCCTGCGGACGGCTGCGCAGCGGATGCCTTGTGTCGGCGCTTCGCTTATTTCCTCCCACAACCCATCCGCTGCTTGCCCTTCGGGTTGCCCCGGCTCCGTCGGGCACAGCTACGAGTTGCTCCGCCAGCAGGCAAAAAACAACCGGGGGAGAAGGGAAGCTGGCCGGTCACCACAAGCCGCCCCACCCACCTGGAAGGAACACAACCATGAGCGAAAAGAAGTCCCGCGAGCCCTACCCGCCAGCACCGACCGAGAGAGGACCGCCCGCTGACCGACCCCCCGGAATCCGTTGACAACATCATTGAGATTCCTTCGGATTGTACGTGTCCGCTCCGGCCCGTCCAGCCCCTCCTTCGTCGGGGCCTGCGGTGCAGAAAATCGTCGACGGCGCTCCTGCGTCGCTGATTTCCTTACGAAGATGTCCCGCCCCTTGCCCTGCGGGTAGACGGGCCTCCGACGGCCACAGCTCCGCAAGCTTCGCCAGCAGCCAAAAACAACGGGGGAAGGAGGAGTCAGTTGGTCACCACGGCCGCCCCACGCACCGGATGCGCGGTGCAGGGACACCGTAAAACCAGCCGAGAATCGACCAGAGAGAATCCCGCCGTTATGCGGAATATGGGCTGTTAATCCGGCTGCCTTTTTGGTCGAATGGAAGCAGCAGGTCAGACAGACGAACGAAACTTATGTTGATACGAAACCAGGTACTGAAATGACTTCCTCACTCGCGGACTACACGGTCTACACCAAGCCGGATTGCCCCCAGTGCGATAAGACCAAGGCCTACTTCGACTCCAAAGGCATCACCTATCTTGCCGTGGACATCACCGAAGTGCCGGCAGCGCTGGAGTACATCACCGCTGAGCTTGGCTATTCCCAGGCCCCGTCGTTGTGAACAATTCCGATGACCAGGACCACTGGTCGGGCCTGCGCCGGGACAAACTTGTCACCGCCGCCATGAACCACACCCACGCCCGGAAAGGGGCCACACCATGAGCATCCACCACACCACGATCACCGCCATCTTCGACGGTTTCAACGTCGCTGCGGAACTCCAGGAAGATTCCGAGCTTTGCGCCGCCGCCTACGCCCTGGCCTCCCTGGATGACCCGGCCCCGGGAGCGGAGGAACGCTTCTACGACTCCGCCACCACCCTGCCCGGCGACACACCCGATGCGATGCCCTACGAGGTGAACAACCGGGCACTGCTGACCGGGACCTACGAATCGCGGCTCTCCGAACGGCTCGACGAGCTGTACCGGGCGGAGATTAGAACCGAAGTCGAAGCGACACCGTAACCACCAGTCCATGGGGATTGCGTGTGATGGAGCCACCGCGCGCACTCCTGCCCCACGATCGCCCATACGAAACCAGTAGAGAAGGAATGAAACAATGACCGGCGAAACCAGCATCACCGTGATCGGCAACCTCACCAACGACCCGGAACTTCGGTTCACCCCGTCCGGATCCGCGGTCGCAAACTTCACCATCGCCTCCACGCCGAGGACGTTCGACCGGCAGGCCAACGAGTGGAAGGACGGCGAGACGCTGTTCCTTCGCGCCAGTGTCTGGCGGGAAGCGGCAGAACACGTGGCCGAGTCCCTGACCAAGGGCACACGCGTTATCGTCTCGGGTCTGTTGAAGTCACGAAGCTACGAGACGAAAGAAGGGGAGAAGCGCACCGTGATCGAACTCGAGGTCGAGGAAATCGGCCCGTCCCTCCGCTACGCCAAGGCCACCGTAACGCGTTCCAAAGGCACCCGGCCGGAACCGACCGAAACCCCGGCCAAGGGCTGGCGGGACCGCGTCAAAGAGCAGGCCGAGACCGCGGCCGCGGACAGCGGCAGCGGGTATGCCGATGATGACCCGTGGTTCGGGAAGAACGCCACCACGGCCGCGCAGCCCGGCGGCGGTTCAGGCCGTGGTTCTGAACCATCGTTCTAGATATTGCTGTTGCGTCGGGGCCAGCAGCTACGCTGGCTCCGACACACCCTTGGCCGCGGGCTGATCTATGCGACTGGGCTAACGGACCTATGAAGAGTTGAAGCACCGGAAAGAGGACATCCAGGGTGACGGAACGCGCTAATGACAAAGTGCAGCAGGAGGCCACAGCGGCTAGGGGCAGGTTCGCCCGGATGCTGTCCCTCGCCGAGGTGAAGGACGTCCTGAACGTGGGGATGCCGACGGTGTATGCGCTGCTGCGCAGTGGTGAGTTGCGGGGCGTACAGATCGGCGGCCGCGGTATTTGGCGCGTCAGCGAGGACGATCTCGGGGAGTATCTGGACCACGCCTATCAGGAGACGCAGGAACGCATCACTACCGGACAAATCAGCGCCGGCGAGGACGACACTGACGGATAGAACAACAGCACAGGAAACAACACTGCGGCAATGGCCGCCACGTTCAACGTGGCGGCCATTCCCGCGTTAGAAGCTGCCCCGGGGCAGCCCAAGTTGGCACCGCTGCGAAGAAGAGGTGGTTTCCTCTCCAAGGTCCTTTTGCCGCCTTTTTTGGTGGACGCCGACGGCGTCTTCCTGGTGAGTTGCTGCTATGGGAGGCTGTGCATATGCGCCGGTCCCGGCGGTGAGATTCCCCGCTCGTGGTGAGCTGGCGTTTGTGTGCAGCCGGTCAGGTGGGTCCGGTCGTCCGCATGTGTGCGGGAAAAGCCCGAAGGAGTTAGCTTTTGCCGTGCCCAGGTGGGCGAGGGGCAAGCCTACTCAGCCCCGGTAACCCCATCAGCGGAGGACGGGGAGCCCTCGTCCGACGTGCGGGTGGGGGCCGGCTTCCGCCGCCGCGCCGCGGCACCGGACTCGAGCCCGAGCTTCTTCAGCTCCTCGGGGCTCCACCCGTCTTTAGTGGCGCGCACGTAGGCGCGCTTGTCGTCTCGTTCAGCGTCGGCGAGCTGCTCGCGCAGGTCCGTGATCCGCTGCCTGGTCTTGACCAGGTTCGTGACGGACTCGATGCGCGAGTCCAGGAGAGCGCGGGCCTGGTTACGGGTCTGTTCGATATCGATGGTCGGCATGCACCCACCGTAACCACAGGGGAGGCCGGTTTTGGGGCAGCGACGCGCAGCGGCGGGCCGTTTCGGGATCAGGGAGGCACCAGAGGCGCGGAGAGAGCGGGAGCCGACTTCGGCGGAGCAAGCTATACATTTACACGGGTGTAAATGGGTGTGTCGCTCACGGCCCGGTGGTTGTTTGCTTGGCACACTGGTCGTGTGGTCCCCGGTTTCGGGGTCGCTGCGCTGGGCCGTTTGATGGGATTGGGGGAGTGCTTGTCTGAGGAGAGTGTGCCGCGTTCCCGGATTTCGAAGCGGCGGCGGGCGAATTCCCCGGCGGGGACGAAGAAGCGCCGCGATGTGTGGGTGACGGTCGAGGAGGAAGCGGCCCTGGTTGCCCGGGCTGCGAGGGAGAAGGTTACGGTCCCGAACCTGCTGCTCACCGCCGCTCTGTCGGAGGGGTCGGAGACGCCGACGGAGCGTAAGGCGGCGATGGCCGAGCTGATGGCGATCCATACGTTGTTGGCGCGGGTGTCGAACAACGTGAACCAGATCGCCCGGCACGCCAACGCCGGCGATGAGTTCCCCCAGGACGCCAAGGCGGCGCTGGCGTATTTGCGCGAGGTTGCGATGCGGATTGACCGGACGATCGAGGGGTTGATGTAGGGCGATGATTCCTAACATCACCCGCGGCTCCCGGATGTCAGGGCTCATGCTGTACCTGGCCTCCACGGATGCTGATAAGACGAAGAACGCGCACACCGACCCGCACCTGGTGGCCGGGGACGCTGCGATCATGGCCTGGTACGACGACGGTGTCCTCGACAAGGATGACGCGATCGCGATCGCGAAGCATTTGGACCAACCCCGCAAGGCCTTCGGCGTCGAGGTCTTGCAGAAGGATTTCCGCTGGGACCCGGTCAGGATGGAACGGGTCCCGAACGGGCACAAACCGGCCGATGTGTGGCACTGCTCGCTGAGCCTCCGCGTCGAAGAAGGCGCCCTGACGGACCAGCAGTGGGGTGACATCGCGAACGACTTTGTCGACGCCATGGGCTTCACCGAGGCCAGCGGAAAAGCCCAGTGCCGGTGGGTCGCGATCAACCACGGAACGAGTGAGAACGGCAACCACCACATCCACATCGCCGTGTCCCTCGTCCGTGAAGACGGCACCAAAGCCTCCACCCACGGCGACTACAAAAGAGCGCAACAGACCTGCCGGGAATTGGAAACCAAGTACGGGCTCGACGAGCTCTCCAGCGTGCACGCCACCCGCGGCTACGACCGGGCAGAGAAGGCCACCGCGGTCCGGGACGAACGCGAAATGCACCGGACGTCCCTGGCCCGGAAGGTGCGCGCCAGCGCCAGCGCCTCAGCCACCGAACCGGAGTTCGTTCGGCGGGCCCGCGACACCGGCCTGCTGGTGCGGCCGCGCTACGCGAAGAACACCACAGACGTCATCGTTGGCTACTCCGTCGCCGAGCGCCCGAAGCCGGGGGAGCGTCCTGTCTGGTTCGGCGGCGGCACGCTCGCGTCCGACCTGAAGCTCGGCGCATTGCGTGAGGAATGGCTGGACTCGCCGCACCTGGCTACCGAGGCCGCGGCGGAATGGAACGCAGCTGCGCGCAACAAGCGCAAGGTCTCCAAGAACGGTCCCGAGAACTCAACGCCATCAGCAGATGTGTGGGTGGAGTACACCCGCAACGCGACGGCACTGGCCGACCAGCTGCGCACGATTCCGCGTGATGACCATGCGACCTGGGCGAAAGCGGCACGTCAGGTTTCCGGTGCCTTTGCAGCCTGGTCATACCGGCTGGAGGCTACGCCAGGTCCACTGGCCGCCACAGCTGCCGAACTGTCCCGCACAGCCCAACTTCGAGCGCCCCGGCAGCACGGCAAACCCGTCGCGCTGCCATCCATTGCCGGCACGGCCATGTTGTTCATGGCAGCGTCGAGCAAAAACAAAACGGCAGCACAGACCGCCCTCATGGTGCAGCTGATCAACACCGCCTTCGCGGTGTATGAAATGCACGCCCAGTCCGCCCGTGCCCGGGAAGCACAACGCATCCGATCAGTGGTCGAAAAGCAGCTGGCCCCGTTCACTGCGACGATGCCCGAGGCCGTCCTTGTAGGAGCTGTACAGCAGCCGGCCGAAGCGGCTGCGGTGCCGCCGAGGGCAGTTGATATTGCCCGCCGCGGCCTGGCCCCCATCCGTCCCGGTTCGGTGGTTCCCACGACACCCACACCAGCAACACCAGCGAAGACCTATCAGCCCAGCCCGCGCGGCTCCGGGTCGGGACTCGACCGATAAATCACCACCAAGTGCAAGGGGAACACCATGAGTGAATCAGACGGAATTGACGACGTCCTGGACAACGGAATGCGGCAGACGTTGATGATGGCCTCACGTATCGCCGAGATGCTGGCACGCCGCCGGCAGGAATCCCAGCGGCAGCAGGAACACCAGGACGCCCAAGCAGCGCACGAAGCCCAAGCAAGACTCGCCGCCGAACGCAGCACCGCCCACGCGGCACTCGCACCCGTACACAAGGATCAGTGGTGGGACAAAGCGCAACCCAGTGACATTGCCACAGCACACACAGTCGCTGAAGGCTGGAAGGATCACGACCCGACAGCCCTGGCAGCGTCCGAAAAAATCCGGCAGGAAATCCTGACCCGCTACGGCATCGACACGCACGACGTCGGCGCGGACGCCGCCTATCTGGAGTCGGGCATCGAAACCATCACGGCAGAAAACGCCCGGCTCGACTCCGAGGAAGCGAAACGCAAGGCGGCCGCCGAACACGAGAAGGCCATGCAGCTGATCACAGCGGCGCGGGCGGAAGAACTCCGCGCCCAGGCGGCAAAGCTTTCCCCTGAAATGGAGCGCCACCAGGTGCCCGTGGAGTACCTGGCCAACCCCGATCTGGCACAGGCCCTGCAGCGGGCCCACAACGCGAAAACCCCCACAGCCGTGGCAGCTGCAGACGCTGAAATTAAGGAACGCATGTTCCTCATCGGCAAGGACGGCATCAACGGTCCCGATATTGACCAGCTGCGCAAAGAAACCACAGCAAACGTCAACGGTGCAGAGGACTCCCACTTCAAGGATCCCGAGTTCGTCAAAGCCGCCAAAGAGATGCACGAAGCCAAGCTCCTGGCCGAAGGCGGATTCAAAGGCTCCCAGTTTTCATTGGTGGAACAGCGATACGAACGAGCCGAAAAAGAACTCTTCGCGCACCTTGAAGGCGTTGGCCGCGAGATTGAAAGCCGTGTCACCGGCAACGACAGCGGGCGGCTCAAAGACCAGAGCCCAAAGGCAGAGACCGCATCGGCCGCAGGCTACGGCTCAGCCGAACACCACGAAAAATTTGCCGAGTCCCTGGAAAACACCGGAGCGAACGAAACCCAAATCCGCGGGCGCCTCGCCGCAGCCCGTAGCGAAGGGACCCACCCCAGCTCAGCGGTCACCATGGGCAAGGGAGCCGCCAAAACCAGAAAGACCAAAACGGGCTCATCGATGAGGTCTGAGCGGAGCAAGAACGGGTTGAGCCGATAACAAAGGAAAAGAGGAGCAGGGCATCCGTGGCCATCTAACGCTTCTTGGTTATGCGGCCGACAGCGGTCGCATGGTGTGAGTCCTGCCTGGCACCACCAGGGCAAGAGCTCGTTCTGCGCGACACTTAGCACTGCTTCTGAGGAAGGATCATATGACGCGGAGTCTGGCGAGACTGATGCTGAGCAGGATGCACACCACGGGAGAGACGTAATTGCAGAGGCCCTGGAGTTGTTGGCTGAGCTGGACAACACGCCCCCGACCCAGATGACCCCACTGTTCTACCACCACGGGTTCGAAGAGTTACGGATGACCACGGGAGACCTGCTCCGGATCCTAGGACATGACCCGGATGCGTAAAGCAACCCGGTCTGGTCGACCCAACTGAAATAGTCCAAAGTACTTTGGACTACTTCAGCCTGATGAGGCAGCGTCATGTCACGGCGAAACTTATTGTGCAGAGACTGTCTGCACAATTGCTCTGCGGAAGATCCGGGCGCCCGGAGCACCCTGCCAGCCCCGCCCGTGCCGGCGTGAGGCACGCGGGAATGGTCATCGGCACTCCAGCCCGTAGAGCGAGAGCACATGGTTGAGGTCGGCGTCGTTACGGTGGATCTCCGCTTCGGCTTCGACCTGAACAGGGTCGGTGCCCAGACGGTCGTCCTGCCGACGCAGCCAGTAGGCCCAACAAATCCCGCCCCCGTATTTAGAGTGCGCCCGGACACCTGCGGCATAGTTCCCGTCATCAAGAACCTGTTCACGCAGCCACCCAGCAATTGCAGTGGTCGCCTCGCGGTCCTCCCCGGTAAGGGTGCCCAGGGTGACAGTGCTGATGCCGAACGCCTCGTCGAGCTGCGGCCCGACGTGGCGATTCAATGCGGCGATGGATTCGGCTGCTGTCAGGTCGACCCACCGGATTGGCTCGTCGATCCGCAGCTTATACATAAGGCGTCCGTCCCGCCAGTTCGCTGGCAGCCAGCCGGGGACCATGTTGCCGTTCCTGGTCCAGTCCTCCTGGATCATTTTCCGGGCAGCTTCTACGGGGAGGCCGAACTGCCGGGCGGCAAAGGCCACCGCGTCGCGGAATTCCTTCCCGACGCGGGCCATCGCGAGTGTCTCCGCGTACGCTGTTCGCCGGTCCCCGGCCAGGTACACGGTCGAGCCGGGCGTGTCGAAGCGCGACCAGGACGAGCGGTCACCCGGGCCGGCACTCCGGGGCAGGGGATTCAGTGGTCCGTAGGATGATTTAGCGATCCGGTATCCAGTAATCGGCCCTTCCACGTAGGCCAGGCCGGTACTGGAGCAAACTCCCGTCAAGCGGAGAACCTGTCTTCAGTCATCGCAGTCGCGGCCGCCATGACATCCTTGGCCCGCATGTCTTTGATGGCCTCGATGGGGGAAACCTCATCCAGCCAAGGATTTGCCCCGACAAACCACAGCCTTGCAACGTGTTCGCCTTCCACGCTTGAGACGGCGGTCCAGGCACGGTGGGCGAGCTGCAGGCGCGCCTGCGCCTCCGGCCGTGGCTCCGGGCCATCGGTCCTGGCCCAACGGTAGCTGATCTTGGGGTCCTTGCTGCCAGCCAACGCGGCCACCAACGTGGCACCAAGTGCGCTGTTGAGCTGCCGGACGATCTCGCGAATGCCCAGCCGCGCTGTACCGCTGTGAGCCGAGCCCACATCAATCGAAATACTCACCAGCCACGCTCCTTCCGTAGATCAACCCTATCCCGAAAAGCACCCAATAGCTACCAAATATCCACCATATAGCCACTGCCAAACAGCTTCCTGCGGGACGCCATCAAGTAAGGGCTAGCAGCCCAAGACGTCCAGTTGAAATTCAAGACCCTCTCACGGGCGTGTGCTGAAATGCTGATTCGGGCCCTAATCTGACAGGTAGTAGGGGACCAACTGACGTCAGGTTGGGGTGTAGTTCAACAGGATATATAGGGGTCTTGCCGGTTCGGTGTCGTGAAGTTTGCCCGCCTCGTTCTCCGAGCTGATGGTGACCCGGGCCGTGCCCGGTAACACCGAAACAGCGTGTAATGTTCCGTAGCCTTCTTCGTGGCGGTGCCACGACGTGTGAATATGAAGTCCGCAGCGCTGACGCGAAGCCTCGCGCCCCAGGTGGGGCACTGGCTGCGACTCCCAATAGGACGGGGAGTCGTATGACTTCCCGAGGAGCGAAAGCAGACAATCATGACTCAACCGCAAGGCGCCCTTTTGGTGGGCAGCATAAATCTCGCTGACGCAGAGACGACCATCCGCATGGCTGCGGAGATCCTCGGTCCGCAGCTGAAACGCATCCCTGATGGAGAGGTCGGGGACCGGTTTCACTGGATTGCTTTCCAGCCTGAGCGACTTGCTCCTACGCCGGGACTTGAACGCGTGGGCGATGAACCTGTTTTGGTAGGGCACCTCGATGTGAGGCGGTTACGGATCGCCGACGGCGTAGCTCCGTCCGATCTCCGACTGCCTGCTCTGGGCTACTCGGACGCCGCCATCGAGTCGTGGGAAGTCTTCCGTTCGCTCCGCGATGCTGGGGTTGTTGCTCCCGCAGCCCGCTTTCAGGTGTCACTTCCAACACCGGCGGCAGTGGTCGGCGCGTTCATTGTCGAGGAGGACCGGGCACGGTTTGAGCCCATCTATCGTGACGCCCTTTATGCTGAGCTCGATCGGATCCTCCACGCTATCCCGCACGACAGCCTGGCGATCCAGTGGGACACGGCGGTCGAATTCGCTTGGATTGAAGCGGCAGGCTACGAAGGCAAGTACGGCGGGGCTTACGCGAATTGGTTCGACGACGTCTGGGCAGCGGTGATTGAGCGGGCCATCGAGCAGGCCGCCCGCGTGCCCTCGGATGTGGAGGTGGGGTTCCACCTGTGCTACGGCGATGCGGGCGAAAAGCACTTTGTAGAGCCTACTGATACGACGAATCTCGTCCGGTTTGCGCAGTTACTTATTGACAAGGCGCCTCGTCCTATTGCGTGGGTTCACTTGCCCATACCGATTGATCGCGACGACGACGCTTACTTTGCTCCGCTGGAGTCATTGCTGCTACCCGAGGGGACGGAACTATACCTGGGGCTGATACACCGCGAGGATGGCGTCGATGGCGCCGCTCGACGCATCGAGACGGCAAAGCGGCACGTGACCCAATTTGGTGTCGCGACGGAGTGTGGCTTCGGACGGGCGCCCGAGAGCGAGATCGAGCCCCTCCTGCGGACGCACGTCGCGGTTTCCTCGGCGTGGTGAAGTGCTAAGCGAAGCAGTCATGTGCGGATGAGTGCAGAAACCGGCGGAGGGTGCCGCGGAACCGAGCTTCCTTGTCTGATCACCGCTCCACAAGCGTGTGGGGATGGAAAAGTAGGCCCGGGATCTCGACTGCCGGCGCGGCCGTTCGAGAAGCACAGGTCCCGTCGCAGCTTCCATGACCGGGCCTGCCCTATTCCTGCACGCTCCGACTGTTGACAGGCGGCCCTCGATTGCCAGTGCTGACATCGTGATGACGACTATTAGCATTGGCTGCACAGAAGGGGTTTGTGACTACCGTTTCACCAGGATTCCGGCGACGGCGGCTGGAGTTATTGCTCGGCTTCGGCCGGGTCCTAGAACCCGCACGGATAAGGGGAGATATCTAGTTCATGAGTCTGCCCGTACGGCACGCTAGGAGATAGTGTCACAGTGAATCTGGAGTAATGGTGACGAGTGAGAAGCACGCCGCAAACCTTGCCACGGCTGGCTTCCTGAATAGCGACTCCCAGGGCTGACGCCAGCTGAGCCTCCTTGTCGGCAGCATCCCGGACTACGAGATCAGCGATGATCCGTTCCATTCATGGTCCTTTGCAGTAGGCCGGCGATGTCCGGCTCTTGGAAAAATTCCTAAGCCGCAGCGTAGGTGGCTGACTTTGTTCTGGTTCCTTGGCCACCGGGGTGGCACACAAAGAATCCGGGTTGTTTCACCGGCTCATAGGGGACGATCAGCCATTCCTCGCCGTAGTACTCAACGTACGAGTCGGCTGGGCACCTTGAAAACGCCTGTTCTCGAGTCATCGTCTAAGCACTCCCTTTCTTGCGCTAAGAGTGATTCCAAAGTTTGTACTCCCTCAGAGTGGCGCGAACCGAAGCTTCATGGACCGGGAAAACTACGCACTTTGATACCTGAATGACCTACCCGGCCCCCGGGTACTTTTTCGCTGAACGGGTTTCCCAAGGCACTTGCGTGCCCGTGCCTTCCGCACGCGAAAGCTTTACCGCGCCCAGCTTCCGTCGGTTGACTCTCTGGTTTCTAAGGACTATGCCGAAGGGCGGAACTTTTGCTTTAGTTGGCATATGGCGGAACCGATTGAGGACTACGCACTCTTGTCAGACCTCGCTACGGGCCCCCTCGTCTCTCGACGGGGGAGCATCGATTGGCTTTGCTTTCCGCGCTTCGATTCTCCCTCGGTCTTTGGTGCTCTCTTGGGCACCGCCGAGCATGGCCGGTGGGTTATCGCGCCTGAAGACACTGCTGCAGAGGTCGTTGCCAGACACTACATGGCATCCAGCTTCGTGTTGGAAACAATTTGGCAAACATCGCAAGGACGGGTCAAGGTCATTGACTTCATGCCGGTTGGGCGGCAAGGTTCATCACTGCTAAGACGTGTTGTGGGACTTGACGGGGTAGTTCGACTTTCGCAGGAATACACCATCCGACCCGAGTACGGTGCCATCAAGCCATGGATGAGTCGAGTTCGCTCAAGCAATGGAGAAACTCTGCTTGCCATGGCCGGTCCCGACGCTTGGGCTTTGCACTGCGAACCATTGCCGCACCCCTACCCTCATGGCCACACGAGTTCATTCGCCGTTTCCGTCGGCGAGCAGTCGGACTTCGAGCTGGCCTGGTTTCCGTCGTATCGGCCTCTTCCAGAGCGGACCAACTTCGACGAGGCACTGCAGGAAGCCTTGGGCTACTGGACGACTTGGGCTGAGAATTGCCGACAGGACGGCCCCTACAGCCCGATGATCAAACGCTCTCTGTTGGTATTGCGGGCTTTGACCCACTTCGAAACAGGTGGGATCGTCGCCGCCCCCACTACCTCTTTACCCGAGGATTTCGGCGGTTCGCGAAACTGGGACTACCGCTATTGCTGGTTAAGAGACGCTGCGCTCACGCTCGAATCGATGTTGACGCATGGCTATGAATCGGAAGCCCTAAAGTGGCGCGACTGGCTATTACGGGCATTGGCTGGAGATCCCGAAGATATGCAGATCATGTATGGCATAGCTGGCGAACGTTACCTCGAAGAACGTGTCTTGGAACACCTGCCCGGGTATGACGGCGCCGCGCCAGTCCGCATAGGCAACGCCGCAGCGTCCCAATACCAGGCAGACGTCGTCGGGGAAGTGATGGTCTCCTTGGAAAGGCTGCGGTTGGCTGGTGGCCGTGAAGACTCATTCTCATGGGCACTTCAGCGTGCTCTTTTGTCATTTGTCGAAAAGCACTTCGATGACAAGGACTTTGGCCTATGGGAAATGCGCGGCTCCACCAGGTACTTCACCCACTCGAGAGTAATGATGTGGGCGGCGTTCGATTGCGGCGTCCGCGCCGTTCGAGATCATGCGCTTCCGGGACCGGCTGACCATTGGGCAAAGTTACGCGACAACTTGCACGAAGAAATCCTGAGCCATGGATTCAATCAAAGTCTAAACACGTTCACACAAAGCTACGGCGGTACTCAAACTGATGCGGCCTTGCTGGTCCTTCCACAAGTGGGGTTTCTTGCTTACGACGACAAGCACATGCTCGGAACCGTAGCAAGAATCGAAAACGAACTGGTGGCCGGTGACGGCCTCTTGATGCGGTACCTGACCGATACAGGTGTAGACGGTCTTGAACCAGGTGAGCACCCCTTCCTCGCCTGCTCCTTCTGGCTGGTTGAGCAATACGCCCGCACCGGACGTCAGTTTGACGCTAGGAAGCTTATGGACAAGCTGGTGAGACTGGCCAATGAACTGGGCCTTCTCAGCGAGGAGTTTGACACAGCCGCTAACAGAATGGCTGGAAACTTTCCGCAGGCGTTTTCGCATCTAGCCCTGGTCCGTGCTGCAGACGCTATCCACGGAGTCGACCGGCTCAGCCTCGCTGCAATTCAAGAAGCAGGAAATCCCACATAGATGAAGGGATTATTCGCGGCTAAGACCATGCCCCGACCAGCGGCCGGGGATCTTGGTCACGGTCCATTGGGGTCTTCAGTGATGCGGGACACAAATCCGGGTAACGGCTTGGGCATTTTTACCCGGTTCTTCCTCCAATTCGAAGGACATGCTGTCATATACGACTCGCTGGACTGCAGAGGACCAAACCATGACAACGACGCATGCGGATGGCATGAACACACGTGAGGGCGACCGGCCGGAACTGGATTTGCCCTCCACTCAACTGATAATTGGAGGCCGCGCTGTCAATGCGATTGACGGACGGACCCGAGATGTTATCGACCCTTCGACAGGAAAGGTCATCACCACGGTTGCCGAAGCCGGCTCCGAGGACGTCCGGGCCGCGATCGCGGCGGCCCGGCAGGCCTTCGATAACGGGCCCTGGAAGTTGCTCACCAACCGGGACCGGGCTCGTATCCTCATAAGGGCGGCTGCCTTACTCAGGGAACGTTTGGAGTACTTCGCGCAGCTCGAATCACTGGACACGGGAAAACCGATCACGTTTAGCCGGATGATTGACGTCAGCACGGCCGCGGACATGTTCGAGTATTACGGAAGCCTGGCACTCGGAATCGAAGGATCGACCCGCACGACCGGCGTCCCCATGTTTGCCTACACCGTCCATGAACCAATCGGCGTCGTAGCGGCAATCACACCCTTCAACTTCCCGCTCATCCTTTCGCTCTCCAAAATTGCGCCCGCTCTTGCCGCAGGCAACACCATCGTGCACAAACCAGCCGAGGACACACCCCTCACAGCACTGGCCATTGCAGACCTTCTCGCCGAGGCCGGACTGCCCGATGGCGTGTTGAATGTTGTTACCGGCGGGGGAGAAGCCGGAAGTGTACTTGTCGACGATCCCCGCGTGGACAAGATCGCTTTCACGGGATCCACAGCCGTCGGGACAACAATCGCTACCCGCGCGGCCGCCACACTCAAGCATGTAACGGTTGAGCTTGGCGGCAAGAGCGCCAACCTTATCTTCGCCGACGCCAACCTGGACTCAGCAGTTCACGCTGCCCTGTCCGGATTCGTCTACAACACTGGGCAGTTCTGCATGGCCGGCAGCAGGATTCTTGTTGAACGGCCAGTTTACGAGGATGTCCTCGCCGCAATTGCAGCCGGATCCGGGCATATTCCGCTCGGCGACCCGTTCCAGGAATCAACGGTTATTGGACCTATGAGCGGAGCAAAACACCGCGACAAGGTGACAGGCGTCCTTGACAGGGCCCAAGCTGCTGGGGTGCGGATACTAGGTGGTGCACCGCTTACGAATGTCGATACAAAGGGTTTCTACCAGGCCCCGACTATCCTGGCCGATGTCGACCATACTTCGGAATTCGTCCAGGAAGAGATTTTTGGCCCAGTAGTAACAGTCCAGCCATTCGATACAGAAGAAGAAGCGGTCCGAATGGCGAACGGAACACCGTACGGACTGGCCGCCGGGCTCCAGACGTCCAGTATCAGCCGGGCGCATAGAGTGGCAGGACAGTTGCAGGCTGGGTTGGTATGGGTCAACAGCTGGGGCGTGCTCGACGTGCAGATGCCCATCGGCGGATACAAAAAATCAGGATACGGCCGGGAGAACGGCCCGGAAGGGCTCTTGGAGTACATGCAGACGAAGTCTGTGCTCATCTCGAATTAACACGCCGCCGACAGTTACAACGGAAGGGTCCTGCGCCGCTGTGCGCAGGACACGCAAGGAGACAACCATGACCACAACCGCCCAGCGTTCCCGTTTTGAAACGGACCTGGACCTTTGGGATGAAGCGGTGCTGCTTAATCCCTACCCCCATTACAAGATGCTCCGCGACCTGGGGCCGGCCGCATATCTTACGAAGTACGATATGTGGATTCTCACTCGGTATGACCAGGTCAAGAACGCCCTTGACGATTGGGAAACGTTCAGTTCCGCACGCGGAGGCGGCATCGGTTTCAACCCAATCATCAACGAAGCGTGGAAGGGATCAACCCTTAACACCGATCCGCCCCAGCACGCGGCCCCGCGAAAGGTGTTTGACGACGCCCTGCGTCCGCGCTTCATCCGGAAGTCACTCAGCGACATCGAGGCCCGTGCAGACGTGGTCGTTGACCAGCTGATGGCGCGTGGTTCGTTTGATGGTGTTCTGGATTTCGCGCGCGACCTGCCGATGCACATCGTCATGGACCTGATCGGATGGCCGGAACACGGGCGCGAAAAAATGCTCGACTGGGCAGAGGGCGCATTCAACGCCGCAGGACCACAGAATCAGCGCATGCTGGACTCGCTTCCCAAGGTGCAAGCCGCATTCGAGTACCTCCAGGAGGTCGCAAAAGAAGACGACCTGCTTCCGGGAAGCTTCGGCCGCATCATTTACGAAGCCGCCAACCGTGGGGAACTGCCACGTGAAAATGTTCCCATCATGCTGGCCGGCTACCTCAATGCCGCGCTGGACACTACCATCAACGCGGTAGGAAGTCTGCTGATGCTGTTCGCGCAGAACCCCGACCAGTGGGCGCTCGTCCACGAGGACCCCTCCTTGGTCCCAGCTGCTTTCCTTGAGGGTGTCAGGCTGGAATCTCCCGCCCAACTTTTCTCCAGGGTTACGACCCGTGAAGTGGATCTCGGTGAGGGCGTTGTCATTCCCGCGGATTCGAGGGTGGTCCACTCCTACGCGGCGGCAAACCGTGACGAGAGGCACTATCCGGATCCCGACCGCTTTGACGTTCGCCGGAACCCAACGGACAACCTGGCCTTCGACTACGGCACCCATGCGTGCCCCGGACGCGCCTTGGCAACGATGGAAGCCCAGGCCCTTTTTACCGCATTGGCCAAGCGCGCAAAAACAATCCAACTAACCGGTGAACCAACCCGTGTGGTTAACAACATCACGCGCGGCCTCTCGACTCTGCCGGTGCAAATCAGCTAGATAGCAGGTCGTCATCCAGGTTCCCCCTCCCAACAGGAGGGGGAACCTCGTTGGCAGGCCAGCCTTGCGGTAGGATCCGATCACTACATGGAACGGAGTTTCCCCGCTTCCTCTTAACCACTCCAGCGCAGGAGTCACCAGACGTGTCAGCAGAAGCTGTTCGGGCAGGCCGCCAGGCCGGAAACCTCCCAACACACGTCACCAGTTACTTGGACAGGGACGAGACGCAGCAGGCCGTGCGGGACGCTGTGGCCAAATCGAGACTGGTTACGTTGACGGGCTTCGGAGGAATGGGAAAATCCCGCCTTAGCCTAGCCGTGGCTAAAGAAATTCAGGGTAATTTCCCAGACGGCGTCTGGCTCGTCGATCTGGCTCCACTCGAGGCAAAATCAGCGTTGGACGACGCGGTTTTGACCGTCCTGCAAGGACAAGATCACTCCGCCGGATCGGCCCGGACCCAGCTCCGCTCTTACCTCGCGGACCGGGAACTTCTCCTCATCTTAGATAACTGCGAACATGTGCTGGAACAGGTCGTGGATCTGGTCGCCGACCTGCTGACGGGGACGCCTCTACTGCGCATCCTCGCGACAAGTCGGGAGTCACTAAACCTGGGAGGAGAGCGCGTAGTACCCGTCCCTCCATTGTCCACCCCCGAGCCAGGGCAAGTCCGAAGCCCCGATGACGTTGTTCACTTCGACTCGGTCAAGCTTCTGCTGGACAGGGTCACCGCCATTCACCCCGGATTTATGGTCCATCAAGGAAATTACCGGGCTGTGGCTGAACTGTGCGCACGCCTCGAGGGGAGCCCTCTCACCATCGAACTGGCAGCGCCAAGGCTTCGCTCATTGTCGATCGAGCAGGTTATTCAACGGCTGGACGATCAACTGCACGGGCTGAGCAGCGCTGACCGGTCCATTCCAGTCCGGCAGCGGACCCTGGTTGCCTTGGTCGACTGGAGCTATCGGCTGTGTGGACCCGAGGAGCGGCTCCTGTGGGAGCGGGCCTCTGTCTTCGCGGGCGGATTTGATCTCGAAGCAGCCGAGGGTGTCTGCGCCGGTGATGGTCTGACGCGCGAGAACATCCTATCCGTCATAGATCAACTGGTCTCCAAGTCCATTCTTAACGCCGATACCGACAGTGCAGTAGCCCGGTTCAGGTTCCTTGAGACCATCCGCCAGTATGGCCACGAACGACTTATCGACTCAGGAAAAATGAAGGAGGTCGCAGGACACCACCGCGACTATTACCTTCAGCTTTCCCAATCAGTCCTGGACACCTGGGCCTCCGAAAAACAGGTGGACGGTATCTCCCGCCTGCGGGAAGAGAGATTCAATCTCACCAGAGCCCTGGAATGGAGTTTTAGCACACCCGGAGAACAGAACACGGGGCTCAGCATGGTCATAGCGCTCCGCTACCACTGGGCAATTGGAGGTTTCCTTCGGGAAGGCCGCCGCTGGATAAACCAGGCCCTCCGCTTCGTCACCACCCAATCCCCTGACCGTGGTACCGCCTTGTGGGTCGGGGCGTGGATTGCGCTTGTTCAGGGGGACCGCCCTGGGGCCCTGGGATACCTCAAGGAGGCGGACAAGGCCTTGGAGGCCTCCAACGACCCCTTGCTGGCCCTGCACGTGCTGTTGATGCATGGCACGGCCGCGCTTTTTCAGTCTGACTTCGGTGATGCGATCGAGTCCTTGAGCACTGCAGTAGCTGGCCTGCGCCGCTATCACGAGTACGGGCCGGTTTTAGTCGGAGAAATGCAGCTGATTATCGCGCTGGCGCATTCAGGCGACCGTGACCGTGCCCGCGCCGTAGCTGATGATGTCCTGAAACTGAGTGACGAGTTGGGGGAACAGTGGGGACGATGTCAGGCGCTTTGGGCGCTCGGTTTCGACAGCTGGCTCAGCGGTGATCACGCCGAGGCAACATCCTTCGTCCAAAAGGCTTTGGTGCTGAAACCCGAGTTCAACCGGGTCGGGACCGCCCTCGACCTCGAGCTTTTGGCTTGGATCGCCACTTCGCGGCAGCAGTATGAACGCGGGCTGCAACTGTACGGCGCAGCCGAGACGATGTGGAACGCGCTGGGCACCAGCATCGGGGCTTTCGGTCTCCACTTTGCCGTCCATTCGGATTGGTGCAAAGACGAGCTGAGGGGTCATCTTGAGCCTGGAATCTTTGACAAGTTGCTCGCCGAAGGCCGTACCTGGGATGCGGCGAGAGCAGTGTCGTTCGCACTCTCGGATGAAGCGCCGGCTCAGCCCAAGGGACCGGTACTGGGATCGCTTACCCGCCGTGAGAACGAGGTAGCCGCACTTATCGCTGAGGGATTGTCGACCCGCGAAATAGCTGACTCGCTGGTTCTGTCCAAGCGCACCGTCGATGGCCACATCGAGAACATTTTCAGCAAATTGCACTTCAATTCACGAGCCCAGCTCGTGTCCTGGCTCGTCAAGCAACAGTACGGGGCTAAGAACGGGTAAGGAACTGGGTACTCTTACCCGGTTCTTCCTCGTAAAAATAAAGAATCATGTGATACATCCCACATTCCTACGTTTCGGGAGAATTACATGACCTTCACCACCACTGCCGCCCTTGTCGAGGAAGCGGGAGGGCAGTTCAACATCGAACAAGTCGAGCTGGATGACATACGTCAGGACGAAGTCCTGGTTCGCATGGTCGCTGCCGGCCTGTGCCACACTGATCTTTCCGTCCGTGCAGGGCATACCGGGTACGCGTTCCCCGGCATTCTCGGCCACGAGGGAGCCGGGGTCGTTGAGAAAGTAGGCTCCAACGTCACCCGGGTACGTCCGGGTGACCACGTGGCTCTTACCTTCACCTCCTGCGGCACTTGCCCACACTGCCGCGGCGGCCACCCCGCTTACTGTTCCACCTGGGTCCCCGCAAACCTTTTCAATAACGGTCTTCGCGCGGACGGGACAGCCCCGGTAAGTCGGGGTTCTTCCCCAGTGACGGCCCGCTTCTTCGGGCAATCTTCATTCAGCGCCCATGCTGTCGTTGACGAGCGCTCTGTGGTTCCGCTGGGTGACGATCTTCCCCTCCACCTCATGGCACCACTTGGCTGCGGCGTCCAGACCGGGGCCGGCACGGTTCTCAACATCCTGCGCCCCACCGCCGGTCAATCCATCGCCGTTTTCGGCACGGGCGCCGTTGGCCTGGCAGCCATTATGGCGGCACGACTCACGTCAGCCGGATCGATTATTGCCGTCGACCGCGTGCAGTCGCGGCTCGACCTTGCCCTTGAATTGGGTGCCACTCACGCCATCAATAGCGAAACTGCCGATCTGGCTGGTGAGCTTGCCGCCATCACCAACGGCCGCGGCCTCGATCATGCTGTCGACACAGCAGCACATCCAGCGCTAACTCGGATTATCACTGACAACCTCGCCACATTTGGTACGTGCGCCGTGGTGGGCGCGCCACCACCAGGTACCGAACTTTCAGTTGACATGAGCGCCTTGCTGGTGGGCAAGAAGATTCTCGGCGTAACCGAGGGCGACTCAGAACCCCTCACCTTCATACCGGCGCTTGCGGATCTGTACAGGCGCGGCGCGCTGCCCCTGGACAGGATCGTGAAGACCTACAAGTTCAGTGAAATTAACCAGGCCGCGGAAGACGCCAAGAATGGCTCTGTCATCAAGCCTGTTCTGCTGTTCGACTAAATCGGCGCTACTCCACTGATCCGCGCCAGAAAAGCCGCTGAAGGAAAGCCATGACCATCACCCAGAACGACCACAGGACTATGGCAATGAAGCCAGATGAATATGAGGCGGACGTCCTCGTCGAGGCGAAGGACATCGTCGCAGACGGCGTCACCCGTCTAACCTTGCGGCACGCCCGCTTGCAACAGCTTCCCAATTGGACTCCCGGGGCCCACATCGACCTCATCATGCCATCAGGGCTGGTGCGCCAGTACTCGCTCATGGGCGACCCGGCAGACATTGACCGCTGGCAGGTGGGAATTCTTCGGGAGCCCAGCAGCCGAGGGGGATCGTCATACATCCATGACGAACTGTCCGTAGGAGACCTGATACGTGTTCGAGGTCCCAGGAACCACTTTGAACTGGAACCAGCGAAGAGCTACCACTTCATCGCCGGAGGAATCGGCATCACCCCCATCCTTGCGATGTTGCGCTCAGCTGAAGCCGCCGGCATTCCCTGGCGTCTGACCTACGGTGGAAGGCAAAAGAGCTCGATGGGTTTCCTGGCCGAGCTGGAGGAGTATGGCGACAAGGTTGAACTTGTCCCCCAGGACACGCACGGCCACCCTGATCTCCCAGGAATCGTGGCGGGGCTTGAGCCGGGCGGACTGATCTACAGCTGCGGCCCCGAAGGACTACTGAATGCGGTGGAGGGCGCCTGCCTTGCCGCAGGTGCCCCTGCCCCGAAGTTTGAGCGGTTCGCACCGAAAAGCATCGTCACCAAGCCCGATGAGGAATTCGAAATCGAACTCCAGGACAGTGGGATGACACTGCAGGTTCCAGCTGACAAATCCATTCTCTCTGTGTTGCGGGCGGCGGGGGTCCATACTGTGGCTTCCTGTGAGGAAGGAACCTGCGGCACCTGCGAAGTCGGCGTGGCAGAAGGTACCCCGGAGCACCGCGATTCAGTTCTCTCTGCTGAAGAGCAGGCCAAGAACGACTGCATGATGATTTGTGTTTCCCGAGCCTGCTCCAAGAAGCTGGTTCTCGAAATCTAGGCGGTCGGTTAGGGTTCCAGTCAGCGACGTGGACGGGGTCCGCCGCCGTACGGCGGGCCTCGTCCATACACTCAGAATCTGCCGTTCAAGAGATTGCTGCGGCACACGCGCAGCAGGCTCGCCAGATCATCCCGCTGTCCAGGCGCGAGCCCGTTGAGCAATTGTTCCTCCACACCGGCCACGTCTTGCTGTGCCAACTGCAGCATCTTTCGGCCTTCATCGGTGATGAAGAGCACGAAGCTTCGACGGTCTTCCGTGTCACGCTGACGGGTCACGAGGCCACGTTTTATAAGGGGCGTCACGGTTTCAGCCATACTTTGCGCGCGGACGAAAGACCGCCGGGCAAGCTCCGAAGATGACAAGCCCTGCCGCACTGCAAGTACTGAGAGGGCTGTGAACTGCGCCGCGGTGAGATCAGCTACTCCGGCGCTTTGCTCCATTGAGGGACGAAGCCCCATATCCAGCTGCTTGAGCATGTATATGAACCACCCCGCGGTCCGCGCCTCCGGCGCTGCCGACGTCTCCGCATGCATGATTCCGCTCCTTTTCCGCCACCAAGGTCTGCAGCATTCTCGCTGAAAAGTTCTCCAACCTCGACTCTGACAACTCTACGGTTGACAAAAGCCTTCAGGTTACCTGAAGATCATAACGCAGCAACACAAGCTTGGCGCGGAAGATTCCGGGCTCATATCGAGGAGGACCAATGGTGGTCAAATCAAGCGATACCGCACTCAGGACGACCGTCGACGGCCTGGCCGAGTTGAAGGGCGTCACTTTCGGGCCCTCTTCCTGGCAGACAATCAGCCAGGAAGACATTGACCTCTACGCGCGCGTTTCGGGGGACTACAACCCCATCCACGTTGATCCAGAAGTGGCAGCGGCGGGGCCGTTCGGTCGAATCGTAGCCCACGGCTACCTCACCCTAGGCCGCATCGTTCCGCTCATGGCGGAAGTCTTTGCAGTGACAGACATGGGTTCCGGCGTCAATTACGGCCTTGACCGTCTGCGCTTCCCTGCACCGGTTCCCGTGGACTCACGCATCCGACTCCTTGGCGAGATTGCAGACGTTCAGCCCATTCCGGGCGGACAACAAGTGCATGTGACCGTGACCTTTGAGGTTGAGGGCTCTAGCAAGCCGGCCTGCGTGGTTCAACAGGTCCTGCGCTACTACAAGTAAACGAAGAAAGGGATCCGGACATGGATGTCGAACTGAATGGAAAGGCTTCTCCTGTGCTTACCGGCAAAGTTGCCATTGTCACTGGAGCGGGTCGAGGTCTCGGGCGCAGTTATGCGCTAGGCCTGGCAGCAGCGGGGTGCGCGGTCGTTGTAAATGACGCTGACGAAGACGCAGCCACGACTGTCACTGCCGAAATTCGAGGCAGCGGCGGCAAGGCGGTGGCTGCACCAGGGCGGATCGGCCCTGAATCGGCGGCTCAAAAATTGGTAGCCCTTGCGGTGGAAGAGTTCGGCCGTTTGGACATCATGGTCGCCAATGCAGGCATCCTGCGGGACAAGGTCACTTGGAAGATGGAGGAATCAGACTTCGACCTCGTTATTGAGACTCACCTGAAAGGTGCTTGGACCTGTGGCAAGGCTGCTGCCATCAGGATGCGGGAGCAGGGTGAGGGCGGTCGAATCATTCTCATTGGTTCGCCCGCGGGTCAGTACGGCTCTTTCGGCCAGTCCAATTACGCAGCGGCAAAAGCGGGGATTGTCGCCATGGCGCGCACATGGTCCCTGGAACTGGCACGTGACCGGATCACGGCTAACGTCGTCGTTCCCACTGCCATGACCGCCATGACCGCCACTATTCCTGTCTATGCGGAATGGGCGGCAGCATTTGAGGAGGGCTTCCCGCTTCCTCCTATGGCTCGACGTGACCACGCACTGGGAGGGCCGGAAGACGTTGTACCACTTATTGTCTGGCTCGCGTCGGACGGCGCCGCAACGGTAACCGGGCAGACGCTTGGTATCGGCGGTGATCGCGTCAGCCTCTACTCGCACCCGGCGGAGCACCGTCACGCGCTCTCAGAGGGCGGATGGTCGGCCGAGGACCTTGGTCAGCTGTGGGATGAAGAGTGGTCAGCGGATGCGCAGCCGTCCGGTCCCACTCCCAAGCCGGATCCGTCCGAAGCCCCCGCCCGCTAGGAGCGATGATGTTTGAAAACTACGCGACCCTTTGGAGTCGTATCGCACGTTCGGCTCCGGACCGGACGGCCATCGTGGCGGGCCTGCAGCGGGTTTCCTATGCCCAGTTTGACGGACTTTCCTCCCGCCTCGCGGTAGCCCTCCTGAATCGGGGGGTGAAAGCCGGTGACCGCGTCGCCTTCTACCTGCACAACACCGCAGAATATCTGGTGGCCTTCAATGCTGCGCTAAAAATTGAGGCCATTCCCGTTACCCTCAATTACCGATACCGCGCTCAGGAAGTTGAGGCTCTTCTGGAGGCGTGCTCTCCCTCAGCACTGATATTTGGGTCGGGCTCTGCCGACGTAATAGCAGACATCGAGCGGTGGGGCTCAGACAGGCCGCTGCTGGTCCAGGTCGCAGACCTCGATGCGCCGGGCAAGGCGCACCGGCCAGGCAGTGAATCGAGAGGCCTGTCGGGACTGGATGTTCTCGACTTCCATTCATTGATCACCGAGCAGCCATCCGAGCCATTGGAGCTGAGCGAACCGTCCAAAGATGCCGAACTGTATATTTTCACCGGCGGGACAACCGGCACGCCAAAGGCTGTGGTTTGGGGAATAGGCGAGCTTCTGCACATCCAGCAGTCAGCTATGTACGATCCACTCGGTGTCGCCTACCCGCGGGATCTTGCTGAAGCCCTCCGTGTTGCAACGAGCCCCCAAACCGCTCACGTAACCACTCTTCCGCTGGCGCCGTTCATCCATGCGACCGCATTGTTCAGTGCCATGAACACGCTTGCCTTAGGGGGGACTGTCATCATTAACGCCCGTCCCAGCCTAGACCCACGTGCGGTTGCCGACATGATCGTGGATGAAAAGGTCACTCGACTGATTGTCGCCGGCGACGCTGTGGCGATTCCTGTCCTGGATGCGCTCGAGCCCCGCCTCAAGGACACGTCCAGTAGTTTGGCATCGGTCATCAGCTCAGGAATGCGCTTCAGCGACGACACCAAGCGCCGCTTTCATCGCCTTGGCCAGATAGCCATCGTCGATATCCTGGCTTCAACGGAAGGCGGCCCCTATGCGACGGCGGTCAGTACCTCGGAGGACGACCTGCCTGCCAGGTTCCGCTTGAGTGATGACGCGGTCGTATTGGACTTGGACCGGCAGCCGGTGCAGGACCATCCGGGCGCAACAGGCATACTTGCCTACCGCGGCGCATTGCCCAAGGGGTATCTTAACGACCCTGCCAAGACAGAGGAAACATACCCGGTTATCGACGGTGTGCGGCACGCTTCACCGGGTGACTACGTGCGTGTCGGCGAGAACCGGTATATCGAACTGCTAGGCCGGGGAAGCAGCGTCATCAATACCGGCGGGGAGAAGGTATACCCCGGTGAAGTTGAAGAAGTGCTGCTTCGCTATCCGGGCGTTAACGATGCCGTCGTCTTCGGCGTGCCCGATGCGCGGTGGGGTGAGCGGGTGACAGCTATGGTCGCGGTGGACGCCGGAGCAGACGTGTCTGAAGACCAGCTTGCCGAACATGTTGCCAAGTACCTGGCCGGCTACAAAAAACCCCGCACTCTAGCCATCCGACCGTCCCTGCACCGTGGAGGGTCCGGAAAGCTTGACATGAGGCGCCTCAAAGGCGAAATGACTGCAGAACAGGGAACGCCATGAGATATGAGCCCGCGCTCGACCTAGATTCCATCCGGGCAATTGATGTCCACGTGCACATCGAGCACGACGACCATGGCCACGCTGCGCTTCCGCACGAGGTAATAGACGCAGCCAACGCGTACTTCAAACGGTCAGCTGATACCCCCGGGATTGACGCTATCGCAGAGGCGTACCGTGCCCGTTCCATGGCTGCGGTGGTCTTCACCGTTGATGCAACGACTGCCATGGGCGTTTCGCCCAACAGCAGCATTGAAATCGCGGAATCCGCGGCACGCCACAACGACGTACTGATCCCCTTCGGCAGTGTCGACCCGCTGCAGGGTGACGCGGCAAAAGACATGGTGAAGCGGCTCGTTGAAGACCACGGGGTGTTGGGATTCAAGTTCCATCCCTCGGTCCAAGGATTCGATCCGTCGGATGGACAGTACGAGCCTCTGTTCGAGCTCATAGCCGACTATGGTCTGCCGACGATTTTCCACACCGGTCAAACCGGCATCGGGGCCGGCATGCCAGGGGGCTTCGGGATCCGGCTGGCCCTGTCAAACCCGCTCCTGCTTGATGAACTCGCATGCCGGGTCAGGCACCTAAAGATCATCATGGCCCACCCATCCGTGCCGTGGCAGGATGAAGCCATTTCGATCGCGACGCACAAGGCCAACACGTGGATCGATCTTTCAGGGTGGTCCCCGAAGTATTTCCCGGCCAACCTTGTTCAGGCGGCCAGAACTTACCTCCAGGACAAGGTTTTGTTCGGAACCGACTTTCCTGCCATCACACCAGAAAGGTGGCTCCAGGACTGGGAACGCCTGGACTTTCCGGCGACCGTCCGCGAGAAGATCGAGAAGACCAACGCCATCAAAATGCTCGGGTTGGAGGAGAAGGCAGTAAATGGCTGAGGGCGAACTGGCCCCCCAGATGGGTGAGCCGGCCGCCGCCGGCTCACCCACCTTCCTCGGTGAGGGAGACTTTTACGGGTACGCATCACTGCTAAGCGAAGCAGAAATAGCCGTCCTGGATCGTCTGCGGACCTTCTTGAAACAGGAAGCTGAGCCTGTTATTGCCGACTACTGGGAACGTGGTGAAACCCCGGTACACCTTCGTGAAGGTCTGGCCAAACTCGACATCGTTGACCCCTCCGAGCTGCGCGAAGCCGAGGAACCAGTCCGTCCTTTGTTTACGGGATTCCGGAATCTGGAGTTATCCCGGGTTGATGGTTCGCTTGCAATTCTCTTTGGCGGCCAGGCGGCCATGTTCCGCACGATAGTTCAGCGTGGTGCGACCGATGCTCAATTCGCCGAGTGGGACCCTGGCATCACCTCGTTCAGCATGACCGGCTGCTTTGCCCTCACGGAGCCGGATCATGGCTCAGATATTTCCCGCGGAATCCAAACGACCGCGCGCCGTGAAGGGGATGTGTGGATCCTTAATGGAGCCAAGAGGTGGATCGGCAATGCTGCACTATCGGACTATGCTGCCGTCATTGCCAGGGACGAGCAGGACGGAAGCCTCAAGGCATTCCTTGCGAGGACGGATGATCCGGGGATGACCATCACCAAAATCGGGCGCAAGACCTCCCTGCGAATGGTCAACAACGCAGACATTGTCCTCGAGAACGTCCGGGTGGACGAGGCTCACCGGCTCCCCAGAATCAATTCTTTCCGCGACCTCAATGACGTCTTCCGGGTTCTGCGCCCGGACGCGGTGTGGAACGCCACCGGGCTGCAGCTCGGCGTGTATGAAGCCACCCTTGCCTATGTTCAGCGCCGGGAGCAGTTTGGACGGCCGCTGGCCGGCTTCCAGCTGGTCCAGGAGAAGTTGGTCCGGATCCTGGGAAACCTCACCGCATCGCTGGGAATGGCCGTGCGCCTTGCCCAGATTGCAGAAGACGCAGCGTGCAGTGACGAGCAGGCAGCGCTGGCAAAAACCTGGGTATGCACACGGATGCGCGAGTCAGCATCGCTGGGCCGGGAACTCCTCGGAGGAAACGGAATTCTGCTCGACCACCAGGTGGCGCGCTTTCACGCGGACGCCGAATCGTTGTACACGTTTGAAGGGACCCACGAGATCAACTCCCTTATCGTCGGACGTGCGATAACGGGGCTGGGAGCCTTCACCTAGGCAAGTGGGGGACCCTTCGTATTCGTCCCATCTTGTCCATGCGAAGGGTCCTGGACGATCGGGACCGCTTGCACGTCTTCGTGGCAGCGCTGACGCTTGACCAGACAAGCCATGTCGCCTCAGCAAGGACTAGCTAGATGCCCCGGCCAGGATTAAGGATGCCCAGTGGGTCCAGCGCCTGCTTGATGCTGCGATGAACGTCGTAGGATACGGTGTCGAGTGCGTGGACGAGCAGATGGCGCTTGAGCGAGCCCGTCCCGTGCTCTCCGGTGACCGTCCCGTCTAAACGGACAGCATGAATTGCTATCAGTTCTACAATGTTCTCGGCCTCAGCAACATCGCCCGGCTTCGTTGAATCGGCCGACACTGCCGCGTGGATGTTCCCATCGCCGGCGTGGGCGACAACGGAAATCTGACGTGAATGGCGCTCTTGAATGTTGCGGATGAAATCAAGCAGCTCGTGCAGGCGGGACGGTGGCACGGCTGCATCGCTGGCAAGCCACGCCACACCCATTCCGTGTGCCGACAGCGCCGCAAAGGCGTTGCGTCTTGCGCCCAGCAGCGAATCATCAGCTGAGGACTTGAACCCAAACCCCCCGCACTGCTCGAACATGTTGCGAAGCTCGCGTGCCTGCCTGAGAGCTGACTCCGAGATGATTTGGCCAATCAGGGTAGCCGAAGCCTTGGTCTCCAGTCCGCTTGGTGTGTATGCCTCAATGAGCTTAGCCGTCGTCCGGTCCACGAGCTCGAGGATCTCCGGGGTGACAGCGCTTGCCATCACTGCGGCTACTGCCTTCCCCGCATCTGCATTCGAGGAAAAAGAGACCTGGAACGTGACATTGTCACCTGAAGGGGCGGGACGAAGGCGGACAGTTGCCTCCGTAACCACACCAAGCGTTCCCTCGGAGCCGACAAAGAGCCGGGTAAGATCGTAACCCGCCACGTTCTTCCGTGACTGGGCACCGGTACGCAGCAGCCTCCCACCAGCAAGTGCGACCTGAAGTGCGAGTACGTTATCAGCCGTCACGCCGTGACGCAGACAGCGCAGTCCGCCAGCATTTGTTGCGATGGTTCCGCCAATCGTGGCGGTGGCCGAGCTGGCCGGGTCAGGAGCGTACATGAGGCCGTGTGCTGCCGCGGCCCGATTCAGGTCATCCACGACAACCCCCGGCTGCACGACGGCAAGCCTGTCGGCGGGACGGACGCTGATGATGTTGGCCATGCGTTCCATGGAAATCGTGAGTCCGTCAGTGATGGAGACCGCTCCTCCGGAGACTCCGGTCCCCGCTCCGCGGGCCACCACAGGCACGCGATGTTCATTCGCCCAGGCAAGTGCAGTGGCCACATCCTCCGGTGATTCCGCCAGGACCACCGCGAGAGGTTTCTCCGGTACGGCGCTTGACGCATCCGTGAGGTACGGAAGGGCATCGGTTCCCGAAATAAGTTCCGAGCCCCGGAGTGCATTTTTTAGCGTGGACACCTTCTGATCCACTATGGCGCACCGACTGGCGCTGTCACCTCACGGCTGGGTGAATGGTCTGAGGCAACCCGGACAACCGCTGCGACCGCTTCCTCTTCCCCCACCGAAATGCGGATCCCGTCGCCAGGAAATGGCCGCACCACGACGCCTGCCCGTTCGAATGCGGGAGCAACAGTTTCCGTGTCGCTGCCGGCAGGCAACCAGACGAAGTTTCCCTGCGCCGCCGGTACCGACCAGCCGGCAGCACGCAACGCCAGGGCCATGCGGTCCCTGCGTTCGATCAGCGTGGCTACCCTGGCAAGCAGTTCATCGTCAGCTGCCAGACTCGCCAGCGCCGCGCCTTCTGCCTGTGCGGTGACGGATAGAGGCACGGCCGTGGATCTGGCAGCATCGAGGACACGGGGATGTCCTACTGCGTATCCGATCCGCAATCCGGCTAGTCCGTATGCCTTGGAGAACGTGCGGAGCGCGACGACGTTGGCGTGCGTGGGGGAGCGGACATAGTCCAGACCATTGACCGCCTCCGGGTCGTTAACAAATTCCGCGTATGCCTCGTCCAACAGAATCAGGGTGTCGTGAGGCACGCGCGCGTGGAATTGGTCAAATTCTTTCTTGGTTACCGTTGTCCCGGTCGGGTTATTGGGGCTGCAGATCAATATGAGCCTGGTCCGCTCGGTTACCGCCGCGGCCATCGCCGCAAGGTCATGCCGTCCGTCTGGAGTCAAGGGAATCTGAACAGGAACTGCCCCTGCCACCTGGGCCAGGCCGGGGTACGCTTCAAACGAACGCCATGCGAACATCACTTCTTCCCCGGGTTCGGCCGCGGCGTGGATCAACTGAGTGATGATGGAAACACTTCCGGCAGCTACATGAACAGAGTCCTTCGACACCCCGAATCGTCCCGCCAGTACGGATCGGAGTTCTGTCGCGGTGGCGTCTGGATAACGGTTGAAGGCTGTCGCCGCGCTTGCCGCTGCTACAACACTGGGTAAAGGGGGGAAAGGGTTCTCGTTGCTGGAGAGCTTGAAAGCTCCGGCGTCCGCCTGTTTTCCCTGCCTGTACGGGGGAAGGTCAGCGATCGACTGGCGAATCCGTACAGGCAGGAAGGACTCATCCACTTCAGGCCCCGGCGTATTCGGACAGTGCGGACACAGTTCGGTGAATAGCCGACATGAGCGCGCCTTCACGCGTCATTTCACCGAGCAGCCCTTCGACCATTGGCTGCGTGAAGGCATCCAGATCATTCCACTGAAGGGGGCGGTCCGCGGAGGGCGGCCCGCCAGCGGCCTTCCGCGCAGCCAGGTAGAGGGCAGAGCTGCCTTCTCCCAACACTTCCCGGGCGTCATAGGTATCTGCGACCAGCTTTGCCCGCAGTTCAACCGCCTGGATGCCAATCATCAGTGCTACGGCCAAATAATGTTCGAATACGTCCAGGGCGTCTCGAGTCAGGTTTGCTGCGTTCATGGCCTGACTGTTGATGTTCTGGTTGTACTGCTCGGCGTGGGTGGGGTAGCGGTCGACAACGGACTGCCCGTAGAAACCCAGTAACGGCATCATCTGGTTGCCGTTGACTCCCAGCGATTTGAAGCCGACATTGAGGCCGCCTTCGGTGTTGGCGACAAGTGACGCGCTGAGTCCGTTGCTAAATTCGGGAGTCATGAGCAGCGCTATTTGCGAGTCCAGATGCTTGGCCAGCATGCCGATGTGAAAACGTACGCTGTCCATCGCAACTCCGGTGTACTGCGCAAGAAAGTTGCCGGTGTGGAGGATTTCACCCGTATCGGGATTGATGAGTGGATTGTCGTTGGCACAGTTTGCTTCGGTGGTGAGCTGCCGGGTTGCCGTAGCCAGCGCATCAATGATTGGTCCGAAATATTGGGGGAGGCAGCGGATGCCGTAGCGGTCTTGGATAAGCCCCCCTGCTCGGTGGCTCCGGTCACCGGACTTTTCAGACTGGACCAGACTGGAGCCGTCAAGCAGACGGCGCATTTGCTGTGCGGTCCAGATCTGGCCGGGATGCGGCTTCATCTGATGAATAAAGTCAGCAAAGCTCTGGTCGGTGGCCACCATGGCCTGTGCGTAAAGCGCGTGTATCTCGAGCGCTAGAGCGCTCAGCTCGATGGCCCGGGAAAGGGCGTTGGCCGCTACTCCCGTGCATGCCCCCGTACCGTTATTTAGCGCCAAACCCTCCTTGGGCTTCAGCGCGATCGGCTCCAGACCCAGGCGGGACAGAGCGGTATGGCTGTCTACCGTCTCGTCGCCAAAATCCACAAGAAAACTCGGGTCGAGTCCCACGACGGCGCCGGCGATATAGGACAAGGGGACGAGGTCACCCGAGGCGCCGATTGATCCCCGCTGGTAGACATGTGGCAAAGCCCCGGCATTCAGGAATGTCACGAAACGCTCAATTATCTCCAAGCGGATTCCCGAGGCGCCCTTTATCAGTGAATTGGCCCGCAGGAGCATCGCCGCCCTGACATCTGCAGCTGGCAGGCGGGGCCCGGTAGTACTTTTATGCGTCCACAATGCGACCCGCTGCACATCTGCCAGCTGTTCCGGACCCACATATTGGTCTGCCATCGCACCAAAAAGGGTAGTGACCCCATAAACCTGCTCTCCGAGTTCAAGCTTGCGGTCGATCACATCGCGGGACCGCCGGACCCGGCTCAGGACGGCTTCATCGTCAGTCAGCGCCACCGTCTGTCCCAGTGACACGGCACGGATGTCTTCTATGGAGAGGGTCTCGCCGTCAATAACAATGGTCATTGGGTTCCTTTCAACAAAGTCATGAATTCTCGGCTACAGCCCTGCCGTTGTCCCCAACGGGAGCTGGTGGCCGGAGGTTAGTCCCAGGCCGGCTCGCCGCGGAACCGGTAGTAAACGCCTAGGCCAATAATGCTGAGGAGCATTACAGCGCTGGCGATGACGACGTACAGGGCAATCGGCCATGTCTGTCCTGTTGCGGCCAACAGCGCTGTTGCGATGATTGGCGCGAAGCCGCCTCCGATGATTGCGCCGAACTGGTAGGCCATCGAAATGCCCGTATACCTGACGGGACCAGGAAACGCCCGCGCCAGGATCGGGGGCACGACGGCCCAAACAAAGGATGTTGAAGCGTGGGCAAGCACTGTCGCCAGTCCTGCCAGGGCGATGTTCCCGGTGTTGAACAGCGGGAAGAATGCAAGGGCTGCCGCGGCCATCAGCACGGCCCCCGCCATTCCCATAATGCGGGGGTTGCCGCGATCGACGATGACGGCCAACACAGGGATCATGACCATTTGAATAACGCAGCAAAGGATTCCAATCCACAGCAGCGAGTTTCGGTCGTACCCCAGGCTTGTTGTTCCGTAGGAAAGTGCCCACGTCAGGACGAGATAAGCCAGGATCGCAGGTACCCCCGAGATGAAGATCGTGCAGAGCAGGGGCACGCCATGATGACGGAGCACTGTCACGAACGGCAGCGCCTTAGGGTGGTCCTGAACCGCCTCTTTGAACACAGGGCTCTCGCTCAAACCGTAACGGGCCCAAATTCCGATCAGGACCAGCACGAAACTGAAGAGGAATGCGATACGCCAACCCCACACCGTAAAGTTCGGACCAGTCAGAACTCCCAGGACGATGAGCACAAGGTTGCTGAGAAGCAGCCCTGCGGGGAGACCGATTATCGGCGCGGCACCATAGAGTGCTTTCCGATTCTCCGGCGCATGCTCGATAGCCATCGTCACGGCTCCGCCCCATTCAGCGCCCACTCCCAGGCCCTGTACGAGGCGAAGGATTGTGAGGAGAATAGGCGCGAGGATACCGATCTGAGCGTAACTCGGCAGCAGGCCGATCAGCGTTGTCGCGACACCCATGAGAATCAACGACAGGATCAACATACCTTTTCGTCCCAAGCGGTCGCCAAAGTGTCCTGCAAGGATGCCACCCAGGGGACGCGAGAGGAATCCGAAGGCGAAGGTCGCGAACGCTCCAATTTGGGCCGCAGTCGGATCGTTGCCCGGGAAGAACTGGGGGGCAAATATGAGTGCGGCCGACGCAGCATAGAGATAGAAGTCGTACCACTCCACGGTGGTTCCAACGAAGGTTGCAAGGATGACCCTGCGGGCGTCGCGTGTGCTGATCGTCGAAGACGGCGGCACAGTCTGCGAGGCAGACGATTGGGCTGTTGGCTTCGTTGCCATAACAACTCTCTCCTAGGGAATAGTGCAGAGTCCTGCTTGGCGCCTGGCGCTCGGGAGTTCTCAGGGGAATGGGGTGCAGCTAGCAGCTCCACCAAAGTCGATGCTCGTGGCTGCGGCATCTGTCAGTCCGTTAGATCGATGCTCGTGGCGCGGATCTGTATTTCAGTTAGACTGATAACACTTCGAGAATATCCCCGCATTTTTACCCGGTCAATAGTCTGAGCTCATAACGGTCAGGATCCTTGGTAGCCAGCCATCATTGCCGCGTCACACTCCCCAGCGCAGAGGAGAAGTTCTTGGTTACACGCCAGTTTCCGAATCCGGCTGAATTACTTGAGTTCATACAATTCCGGAAGCCTGAGCTGAACGCCCGCAAGCGCCGCCTTGAAGGAGCGCTGACGATCGCAGACTTGCGGAAGATTGCGCAGCGGCGCACACCCAAGGCTGTCTTCGACTACACCGACGGTGCCGCTGAAGGCGAGCTGTCACTGGTCCGTGCCCGTGAGGCATTTGAGGACATTGAATTTCACCCGTCCGTCCTTTGCGCTGCCGATGCAGTGGACACCTCCTGCCACGTCCTAGGGGCGCCGGCGGCGATGCCCTTCGGCATTGCCCCTACGGGGTTTACACGCCTTATGCAGACCGAGGGGGAGCTTGCCGGGGCATCGGCCGCCGGAGCAGCCGGAATCCCATTTACGTTGTCAACCCTCGGAACGGCATCGATAGAGGAGGTCAAAAGGGCAAACAGCAACGGGCGTAACTGGATGCAGCTCTATATGATGCGGGACCGCGAAATATCCTATGAACTGATCCGACGCGCCAGTGCAGAAGACTTCGACGTGCTGTTGGTGACCGTGGACTCACCGGTGGCCGGCGCCCGTCTCCGGGATATTCGTAATGGGTTCTCCATCCCTCCGCAACTCACGGTCGGCACGGTTCTGAACGCGATTCCGCGCCCGTGGTGGTGGTTCGATTTCCTCACCACCCCCAGGCTCGACTTCTCTGCCATTCCCGCTGGAAGCGGCACGATACGCGAGATCCTTGGGTCTGCGATGGACCCTACAGTCAGCTACGAGGACCTCAAAGTCGTTCGTGACCTGTGGCCGGGACGGTTGGTTGTCAAGGGAGTGCAGAGTGTGGAGGACTCTAAACGCCTGGTCGACCAAGGGGTCGACGGCATCGTCCTGTCCAACCATGGCGGACGTCAACTGGACCGAGCGCCTGTTCCGTTCCATCTTCTGCCCCAAGTGGTACGTGAGGTGGGCAGAGACGCCACGATCATGATCGACACGGGCATCATGAACGGTGCCGACATTGTTGCATCGGTCGCGCTGGGAGCGAACTTCACTCTCGTCGGCCGCGCGTATCTCTACGGCCTCATGGCAGGGGGCCGCCAAGGCGTAGACCGCATGATCGAGATCCTACGCAGCGAGATTGAACGCACAATGAAGCTTCTCGGCGCCGCGTCCTTGGCTGAGCTCGAACCTAGGCACGTCACACAGCTGCGGAGGCTGGCACCCATATCGCATGCCGAAGACGTACGGTAGCTTACGAGACTTCACTTGCCGGCGTTTCAGAGTCTTCTGATCGATCCCGGGCAGCCGCCTCCGCCAGGGAGTGGCTGCTGCGGCGCAAGAGCTCTGCAAACTGGGAGCGCTCAGCGGCTGTAAAGCCCGTCACCAGCTGCTCCTCCAGTTCGGCAAGGGGATTCGCAAGCCGTTCGATCGCTGCGGCCCCGGTTTCTGTGAGGAAAAGAAGCATTCGCCGGCCGTTTTCAGGATCACGTTCACGCCGGATGAGGTCGGCGCTAAGAAGCGGTTCCAGGGTAATAGCCATGGTTTGCGCTCTGACGAAGGAGCGGCGAGCCAGCTCCGAACTTGTGATGCCAGGCCTGCGCTCAAGCACGGTCAGCGCCGTGTATTGCGCAGCACTCATACCCTCCGCAGCGCAGAGTTCAACGAACCGCGGGCGCAGGCCCAATTCCAGTTGTTTGATGACATACACGTAGTTCACCCGGCGTTCCACAGCCACCTCCTGATGCGGCCTTCATGCTAGCGCATGGTTGGTTTGCAGAGGATCCTTGCCCATGTGGCCCGTGCGCGCATCGCTCGGCGGGACAAGATTCGACGAGGCCGAGCCGAGAAGCGACGCTGAAGTGGCACCGGAAGGCAGTCGCCGGCTAGCACCTGCTAGATGTCTCTCAAGCAGCGAAATACTGCTGAGGGGCGCGTGACTCTCCTGGCGGGCGGAAGCGAGCCGGCCGTGGGTATGGGCCGCCTAACGGATAGGCCGCAGAGCCGGACCCTGGGTTACGTCTTCTCAAAGCGTATGGTGACGGCCTTGTAGCCAGGCGTGTTGGATTCGCGAGCAACGAGGTCCTTGTGGACTAGAACGTTGGCCTCTGGATAGTACGCCGCGGCGCACCCCTTTGCGGTGGGGTAGGCAACGAGGCGGAAGCCCTCTGCGCGGCGCTCCGAGCCATTGAACGTTGAAATGACGTTGACCAGTTCCCTGTCAGAAAGTCCGAGCTGTCGGAGGTCATCGGGGTTTATGAGGACTACGCGCCGGGCGTTTGAGATGCCGCGGTACCGGTCGTCGAGACCATAAATCGTAGTGTTGTACTGATCGTGACTGCGCAGTGTTTGGAGGATTAGATGACCTGCGGGCGCCTTGAGGTATTCCAGCGGGCTGACTGTGAACCGGGCTTTGCCGATTTCGGTTGCGAAGGTCCGGGTATCGCGTGGGGGAATGGGCAGAACAAAGCCGTTCTTCGTCCGTACACGACGGTTGAAATCCTCGAAGCCTGGGATGACACGGGAAATATGATCCCTGATCACGTCGTAGTCCTCAGCCATTGCCTTCCAATCCACAGGGTGGTCCGCGCCGAACACCGCTTGGGCCATCCTGGCAACGATTACCGGCTCTGCGAGAAGGTGTTCCGAGACAGGACGGAGCCGGCCTTGTGAGGAATGCACGACAGACATGGAGTCTTCGATGGAGACGAATTGCCGCCCGGCCGGGTGCTTGTCGTCCACGTCGGTCCTGCCCAGCGTGGGGAGGATGAGAGATGTGTGGCCGTGTGCCACGTGGGACCGATTAGGTTTGGTGGAGACGTGAACTGTTAGCCCGGTGCGCTTGAGCCCGGCCTCAGTGGCGGCCGTGTCGGATGCTGCGGACAGGAAGTTTCCACCCATGGAGACGAATACGTCCACGTCCCCGGCCTCAAGTGCGTGCTGCGTCTCAACTGACTCAAAGCCGTGCTCCCGCGGCATCGGAAAGCCGAATTCCTCCTCAAGTGCAGAGATGAATTTTTCAGTCGGCTTCTCCCAAATGCCCATTGTCCGGTCGCCTTGGACGTTCGAATGCCCCCGCACGGGGCACGCCCCGGCACCGGGTTTGCCGAAGTTCCCCTGCATGAGCAGCAGGTTAATTATCTCTTTGAGTGTGTTGACAGAATGTGGTTGCTGGGTCAGCCCGAGTGCCCAGCACACTATGGTGGCCTTCGAGGCAATCAGTAATTCCGCGACCGTCTCGATTTCGGGGCGGCTAAGGCCGGTCGCCTCAAACGTGGCTGGCCAGTCAATGGCCCGGCGGGCCTGCCTGTAGGCATCGAAGCCCTCAGTCTGCGAGTCCAAAAAAGCGTGGTCCGCAACAGTTCCCGGTTCGCGTTCCTCGGCTTCGAGGAGCAGGTGGCCCAGCGCCTGGAGGAGCGCGAGATCGCCACCGACCTTGATTTGGAGGAATTCGTCGGCAATATCCACCCCGCCGCCGAGGACCCCTTCGACGGTCTGCGGATCCTTAAAGTTGATTAGCCCGGCCTCCGGCAAAGGGTTGACTGCGACAACCTTGCCGCCGTTCTTTTTACATTCCACGAGTGCTGAGAGCATGCGCGGATGATTGGTTCCCGGGTTCTGGCCGATGACGAGAATGAGCTTTGCGTGGTGAAGATCCTCGAGTGAGACCGTGCCCTTGCCGACGCCGATCGTGGGGTTGAGGGCAAAGCCTGAAGACTCGTGGCACATGTTGGAACAGTCCGGGAGATTGTTGGTTCCGAGGCTCCGCGCGAAGAGCTGATACATGAATGCAGTTTCGTTCGCCGTCCGCCCAGAGGTGTAGAAGACGCACCGGTCCGGGGTGGTGGTGTTGATGTGCTCACTGATGAGCGCGAATGCGTCCTGCCAGCTGATCGGTGAATAGTGTGTATCCCCAGGATGAAGGACGACTGGTTCCGAAATGCGGCCACGGCTGCCGAGCCAGAACTCGCTTTTTCCCTCTAATTCCGAGACCGGGTTCTCTGCCCAGAATTTTGGTGTGACAGTCCGGAGCGTGCTCTCCTCAGCGATGGCTTTTGCACCGTTTTCGCAGAATTCCGCCGGTTTGCGCCTACCGGTGATGGATTCCGGCCAGGCGCAGCCCGGACAGTCAAAGCCGTTGTGCTGGTTGACGCGGAGCATCGACCGGGCGGTGCGTGCCAGGCCGGACTGAGTGAGTCCCCGTTCGAGGGCTACTGTGACAGCCTTGACACCGGCCGCGTAGCTTTTTGGGGGATGCACCTGGAGCGCATTTTCGTCGATGTCCTGTGGCTGCGGTTTTTGTGCGAACAAGGGTTTCTCCTCTTGGTGCTTTTTCGCTGTAATGGAAGTAGGGGCCCCACCGAAGGTGGGGCCCCTACTAATGCCAGTCCGATACGGCGGTTAGACGGCTATGCGTTAGCGAGGTTGCGCCAGCCGGCCTGGTAGCTTACGCGCACCTCCGAGGCGTACGGGGTTGGGGCCACTTCGACTCCAACCTCTGTCTGCCGGTGCGGTTCCACGGATGCCTTGCCGCTTCCGCCATCCGGCTCGCCCCAAACGACGCGGAGCTTCTGGCCGACCTCAATATCGGGGTCCACAACTGCCAGGGACAGCGCCCTCTTCTCGTTCGCGCTGTATCCGGTAAACATGGACAGGCCGACGACCTTACCGGATTCGTCGATAATCGAATCGAAGTTGGCAGATCCGTAGTTGGCGTTGGGAAAGTCGAAGAACTTGTAGCTCGGCTGTTCCCGGTCGTACATGGAGGCGTGGAGCCGTGCCATGTCCTCGTCATCCCAGGCCAAAGTTGCCTTGCGGCGCTGTTTGGCGGGATCCATCTTTTCCAGGGCCTCACGGCCGATGAAGTCGTGGTCGTACTTGATGAATGAGCCATATCCGAGCGCCCACGGAGTGCTGTAGTAGTCCTCAACATCTTCCGAGACGAAGCTGCCGGCGATGGCACAGTTGGCTTCGTAGCTGTCTGTGCCTAGCCATTCCCGGTAAGCGCGCAGCTCTTCGCCGCTGTAAATGGCGGGCAGCGGCGAGGGGATCCAGCCGGACTCGAGGGTGTTGCACGAGTAGGCGCGGGCACCGGCAGCCTTGAGCCCGAACTCTTCGCCGGCCTCAAGGATGGTCTCCCGGATGCGTTCGTAGGACTCGTAGGGTCCCCAGATTTCCAGTCCCGGCGCTCCGGCCATGCCGTGCCGGAGCGTCCGGACCGTCTCGGTGCCGACATTCATGGTGGACATGGTGAAGAACTTGAGCTGCTCTACCGGGCCACCGTTGACCTTTTCAATGACCTTCCAGGCGTTGGGGCCCTGGATTTGGAACCGCCAGTACTTCCGAGAGACAGCCTTGCCCATGGGCCGGGAAGGGGAGCGACGGTCGATGTCGACTTCCACGTCGTAGCCGCCCGTTTCAGCTTGGAAAAGCAGCCAGTTGGCTGCGGGGGCGCGGCCAACGTAAACGAATTCGTCTTCCGCTTCACGGAACAGGATGCCGTCTCCGATAACGAAGCCGGCGGGAGTGACAGGCACGTACTGCTTTGCCCGGTTCACTTCGAAGTTGGCCATCGAGTTGATGGCCGTGTACGAAATCAGCTTCTCGGCGTCGGGACCCTTGATGGTCAGGTTGTCCATGTGGTGCGACTGGTCAAACAGGACCGCGGTGTCGCGCCAAGCGCGAACTTCGCTTTGCCAGTTGGAAAACTCGGATGCAACTACGGGGTAGACGTAAGCGCCGACCTGCGAGTTGCGCATCAGGTCCACGGCATTCGTGCTGTCTAGGATCTGCTGAAGGTTCTGTGCTGTCATGAACTCTCTCCTTTGGGTGTTCGGTGCCTGGGAAGTTCCCCAGCGCTACGTTGGCTTCGACGCTCGCGGGTCGGTCGAAACGCTCACCCTGCTGAGGCAGAGTGCAGCCGGTTCTCTCTTCGCCGCTGCTGCAGTGCGATGTCCTCGGCTCGTTGACTTTCAGGAGCCCTGAAGTCTTGATGCCTCAAACTATCGGGTTGTTGTCCCTATTGTCAACAACTTTGTGGCTTATTTTGGCAGTAGGGCGCTACCATGAGATCTACGTCCCGTCCGGCCAGCGGATTCCGCGGCCTGCCTGCGGGAAGATTTCACCCATCGTGAGGAAAACCTATGGTTCAGAAAAAGCTCTTGGTCGTCGGGGCGCATAGCGCTGATTTTGTGTGGCGAAGCGCGGGGGCGATCGCGCGTTTCGTCAGAGAAGGCGGGGAAGCGAAAGTCGTGGCCCTGTCCTATGGTGAGCGGGGTGAGTCAGGAGAGCTCTGGAAGGAGCCGAACCAGACTGAGGCGAATGTTAAGAAAATCCGTCACGAGGAGGCGTCGCTGGCGGCCGGTCACCTGGGAGCCAGTTTTGAGGCGTTTGACTTGGGCGACTATCCCCTGTTGCCGGTGCATGAAGACGTTCAGCGCCTGGCTGATCTCATGCGGGGATTCAAGCCCACGGTGGTTTTGACCCACCCGGATAAGGATCCGTTCAACCCTGACCATCCCGTGGCCCACACCATGGTCCAGAACGCGCGGCTGTTGACCTCGGGCGCCGGTGTCGAAAGTGGTTTTGCAACGGCTCCACCGTCCGAATTCCTCGTTTTTGAGCCCCACCAACCCGAGCTCTGTGGATTCGTCCCGAGTGTTTTCGTTGATATCACCGACGTCTTCGAGCAGAAGCGCAAGGCCATGGCGGAGATGAAGGCTCAACAGTATCTTCAGGGCTACTACGCGGAGCGTGCTGAACACCGTGGCAACCACGCACGAAAAGTCACTGGGGACAAGCAGATTCGTCAGGCTGAGGCGTTCATGCGCCTGGTGCCCAACGTGGTGGGGTCACTGTGAACGGGGCTGATGTCGTTCGGCGCCTGAGTGAACTGCCCACACCGAATATCGGGGACGCCATGGAGCGGCTCAACGTCGTGGACGGTGCCATCGCCTCCGTATGGCCAGGTGCGCGCATGGCAGGCCGCGCGTTTACGGTGTACGTGGCCGGCGGCGACAATCTTGGCATTCATGAAGCGATACCGCAGTTGTCGGTCGGCGATGTTCTCGTAGTGAACGGCCAGGGCGCTACGCATCGTGCACTGATCGGCGAGCTCATCGCCGGGCGCGCTGCTGTGCAAGGGTGCGCAGGGTTCGTCCTGGACGCAGCCGTCAGAGACGTGCGCGACCTGCAGGAAATGGGTTTCCCGGTATTTGCGAGGTCGACGACCCCTGCCGGTCCCTACCGAAATGGCCCCTTCCGCGTAGGGGAACCCGTCGCTATCGGATCAGTCGTGGTCCGGCCCGGTGATGTGATAATCGGCGATGATGACGGGGTCGTCGTTGTCCCTTGGGAAGAGGCGGCCGCTGTAGCTGAGGCGGCCGAAGCCAAGCGCGACTCTGAAGCCCACCAGCGTGCTGAAATCGAGGATCGGATTCTCCCCGGGCACTGGCAGCCTTCCTGACCAGACGTCGGCGGCACCTGCTGGTGCCGCCGACGTGCTGGATTGCTCGAAGGGCTAAGAGACCGGAGCCTCAGCAAGCCCGCGGAGGGTGTCGGTCACGCTTGCCAGGTGCTCCCACATCGTTTGGCGCGCCGCGTCAGACTCTCCTTCGCAAATAGCCTCGATGATGGCCAGATGTTCAGCGAGTGACGCCGAGGGGCCCCCTGATCGCATGGTAAGGCGGAACTGGTGACGAACCATCTGCGTCTTGAGGCGATGGATAACCGAGGCCGCCGTCTGCTGCTTGCTGATGTCCAAAACCAACTGGTGAAGTGCGTTATTCAACTCGGAATAACGGTAAAGATCGCCTCCGTCGATCGCCTTGACCATGTCCTCTCCGACGGCCTTCAGGGCAAGCTTGTCCTCCTCGGCGGCGAGGAGGGCTGCCTTGCCCGCGCAGTGGGCTTCCAGCAAAGACCTGACCTCGAGGATCTCGATGGCTTCGGAAATAGAGACGGAGCGAACGCGGGCTCCTCGGTTCTGGATTCTCTCGACCAGGCCTTCTGTAGCCAGCTCGGCCAGCGCGGCCCGTACTGTGCCGCGGCTTGCCCTGTACTCATCGCAGATGTCCTGTTCGATGAGTCGCTGGTTTGCGACTAGTTCGCCCTTGGAGATCGCCTCCCTGAGTCCGGCAACCACAGGTTGAATATCCGTGGAGCTGCTCCGTGACATGTCCGTCTCCTGCGTTTGTTCAAGACTTTATTGTTGACATTATTGTACAGGAATGCCACGGAACGACTGTGCCCCTGTTCTGACGCGCGCGAAAAGAGAACGACCACACAGGCCCTCCCCTGGAGCAGGAACTGCGTGGTCGTTTCTTTGTGCCATCACCGGGTGTCGGCTGCTAGATCACGTGGATAATACCCCTTGCGCAGATTTGCTGCTCGACTCCAGCAGCTGCTCCTGCGGGTGTGTAGCCAATGCTTCGACGCTTATGTTTTGCCATTGAAAGGTTGGCAGTGCTGCGAGCACGTCGTGGAGGGCCGTGGTGTCCTCCGCCTCGTACCAGCCGATCGCAGTACGGGTCCCCGGGACTCTCCACAGCCGCCGCAGGACGCCACGGTCTCTGAGTTGCTGCGCGTATTCCCTCTCTGCGGTCTTTATGCTGGCGGCCTCTTCAGGAGCCATCGCGGGCATGTTGTTTTCCTGTCGCACCAAAAATTCCATCATGTCTTCCTTTTATGCGGCCGAGGTGGCGGCGCCGGATATTGCGAGGTGCCTGACGAGCAGTTCGGGGTTCGTGACCAGAATTTCGTGGTCCGCGTTCAGTTCGGTCACTGCCCATCCTGCGGCAGTGGCGCGCAGGGCAAAGGGAGAGAATGGCGTGGACCACCCCGAGCACAGGAGATATTCCCCGGGAAAGGGGAGCTCCTCCAAGCCTTGCGATATTGGCTCCATGTACGTCTTCGCGGGTTGTGGAGTAAGGCGCGGTGTGATTCCGTCAATGATCTCCTGATCGGTCACGCCGAGGTTGGCGACCGGACGGGGATCGATGACGAGACCGGAGTTTCTGCGGGCTGATTCGAGATAGTGGGAGGCGGCCCGCTCCGGCAGCAGGTTGATGGCCACTTCGCCCGCTTCAGGAAGGAAGCCATCAACAATAACGAGGCGCTTTATTCGCTCGGGGATTTGGGCGGCGACCCCCGTTACGACCATGCCGGCGTAGCTGTGACCGACAAGCACAACGTCGCGCAGGTCTTCAGACTCAATCGTCGCCTTGACGTCAGCAATATGCGTTGAAAGGCCAGTCTCTTCGGTGAGCAAGTGGGCCCTGTCACCAAGGCCAGTCAGCGTCGGGGTGAAGACCTGCGCTCCGAGCTCCTGAAGCAGGGCTTCCACCGGCCTCCAGCACCAGGCACCATGCCAGGCGCCGTGGACGAGAACGTAGGTCTCCTTAGCGCTGCGGCGCCGACCTCCAAGGGAATCGGTCATCATGACCTCCTGTTTTCTTCTACTGCCCTATTTCCACTGATCCTGTTAGCCTGACTTCCGTCCGGCTGCTGCAGGGCCTCGTAAGAGGCGTTGTAGCGGCCGACCTTGAGCAAGAGGATCGATCCCAGGCTCAGTGCGCCGAGGATCAGCAGGTACAGGGCGATGGGGTTGCTTGATTTATACGTGGCGTAAAGACTTGTCGCGATCAGTGGCGCGAATCCACCGCCGAGGATGGAACCGATTTGGTAGGCGATGGAGGCTCCGCTGTACCGGACCGTGGAGGGAAAGAGTTCGGCGATCATGGCCGCTTGTGGTCCGGCCATGAACGACTGAGCCAAGAGCATCACGGCAAAAGCGAGGAGGATCAGGCCCGGGTTCGCCGTGTTGATGAGGGCGAAGAAGGGGAATGCCCACAGCGTGACAAGAGCCGCGCCCAGAGTGAAGAGGCGCTTCTGTCCGAAGCGGTCCGAAAGTGTGGCGCCAAGGTAGACCGTAACCAGGTGCACGACAGCAGCAAGCACGATCAGCCACAACATGGTGGGCTGAGGCAGACCCAGAACCCCAGTGCCGTAGGAAAGCATGTAGACGGAGTAGATGTATCCGATGGCTGGCGATGCAATGGACACGGCACCTGCGAGCATGACGGTCATACCGTGTCGAGTAATGACCGTTTTGAGCGGATTGTTTTCCACTTCCCCGGAATGCTTCACCTGCTTGAAAGACGGAGATTCCTGGATCCGGAGGCGGAGGTACAGGGCCACGATGATCAGTGCACCGCTCATCAGGAATGGAAGACGCCAACCCCAACTCTGGAACACATCTTTGGCGAAGATGGAGGTTACAGCGATGAACACCAGGTTCGACAGGATGATTCCTGCAGGCAGACCCATTTGGGGAAACGATCCGTACAGCGCCCGGCTTTTGCGGGGTGCGTATTCGACTGCCATAAGAACAGCACCACCCCATTCGCCACCTACACCAAGGCCCTGGAGGAAACGCAGCGTCACGAGAAGAATGGGTGCCCAGACGCCGATAGCGGCGTAGTTTGGAAGCGCACCGATGGCTACCGTTGCGCCACCCATTAGGAACATGGAGATCAGAAGCATGGATTTCCTGCCCACCCTGTCCCCGAAATGCCCCATCAATACACCGCCGATGGGGCGGGCGATAAAACCGACCGCAAAAGTTGCGAACGCGGCGAGTGTTCCGGTCAAGGGATCGGTGGTCGGGAAAAACTGGGGACCGAAGATCAAAGCTGCGGCGGCGCCGTAGAGGAAAAAGTCATACCACTCAATTGCAGTGCCAATAAAGCTGGCAGCGAGCACCTTCCGGCGTTCCTTTGCCGTTGGCGTATCGTTCTTTTCTACTCCTGCAAGCAGGGGTTCCTGATTGCCCATAGGGGACTTCCTTGAAGGTCGGAGGATAGGTGCGTTCTCCACGAGCACGCGTGGTCCCCGCGATCTTTTGCCTCTTTGCAGCAAGATGGTCCGCATCGGGTGGCCATGGAGTGCATTCAACTTATCGGCCTGCGAACATGATTGTCAACACTTTTGAGTTCACTTGTGCCAACGCATCGGTTGACAGAACCTGTAGGCCAAGAATATAAAAGGGGCTTAGTGGGGGCCCAACCCGGCCCGAGGCACTTGCTGCCCTTCTCGCTGCAGCTTCCGCGCCGCTGAGATTCAGCCTAAGTGGCAGGTGGGAGGAGGCCTGCCCGGACGGCCACGAGGGCAGCCTGAGTGCGTGACCTCAGGTTGAGTTTCCCCAATAGGTTGCTGACATGTGTCCGGGCGGTGCGTTCACTGATACTTAGTTCTTTTGCGATCTCCTGGTTGGAGCGTCCTTCCGCGACGAGTTTCAGTACGTCGCGCTCACGATGGGTGAGTAGAGCAATGCCTGTCGGGGGAGCGGAAATGGACCGTGCCAGCTGCTTCGCGACTGCGCTGTCGATAAAAACTTCGTCCCGCGATGCCGCCCGGATTGCGCCTGCCACTTCAGCAGGGCCGGCATCTTTGAGGAGATAACCGGAAGCCCCGTTGTCGAGCGCAGCGTGAAGGCGCTCTGTTTCTCCGAAGCTGGTGAGGATGACAACTTTCACTGACGGGTAGAGTCTCGTGATCTCTGCGGTGGCGGATACACCGTCAAGGCGCGGCATCATGAGGTCCATTAGGACGACGTCGGGAAGCTCGCCGTATGCGGCCATTGCAGAGAGCTTCTCCAGGGCCTCCTGCCCGTCCGTTGCCTCGTCCACCGCCTCAATGTCATCCAGGACCTCAAAGTAGGCTTTAATTCCACGGCGAACAACTCCGTGGTCATCCACGATCAGGACTTCAAGCGCCGGAGCTTTTTCTGCCACTACTTCATCTCGTCTCGTCAAAATTACTGCTCGGCATTGGGATGCTGGCGTGCACACTGGTTCCGGGGCCCGTGGGTGCCTTTTCGAGTGCCAAGGTCCCGCCCCACGTGGCGGCTCTTTCACGCATAGAGGCCAGGCCGTGGCCGGCGGAGTGCTGCAATTTTTCTTCAAACAGCCCTGTCCCATTGTCATGGACAAAGACCTCCAATTCGGAAGCTTCGCTGAGGCCTACATGGACCCTGATCAAGCTTGCACCGGAATGTTTTACTGCATTGTGGATTGCCTCTGCCGTCAGATAGTAGACGTCATCAGCGAGGCCTTCGTCCAGGTCGTCCGGGACGCTACTGAGGCCAAGCTGGACTGCAATTCCAGTCCGCCTTTGGGTGCTGTCGACCAGGTTTTCGAGGGCCGGGCCGAGTCCCTTGTTGGCCAATGGAGAGGGCTGCAGTTCACTAATCAGTCCCCGCAGGTCCGCGAGCACCGACTGGGTAATGTCTTCCAGCTCCTCTGTAACTGCTTTGACAGATGACGGACTCAGTTCCTTTCCACGCTCGGCGAGGACCTTGAGTACCTGGGTCTGCATGTTGAGTGAGAATACTTTTTGCACGACAGAGTCATGAAGGTCACGGGCCAGTCGTTGCCTTTCGGATCGCCGCACAACGTACCGTTCCCGCTCGAGCAACTCCGCGTAATCGATGGCGAGTGCGGCCTGCTCCGCCATTGTTGAAAGGAACCGGATGGTTCCTTGATCTATCCTCTGGCCAGGAGCAAAAAAGACATTAAGGATGCCCACGGGCTTATCCCGAACATGTATAGGTACGGAGGCGAAGGCGTCCCATACTGGGTGCCGGAGGCTGTCATGGAGTGGACGCCAGGCCGGATCGGACATCACCGCCTGATACCGGTGGTCCTCCACCACAGGTTCCCGGCCTTCCAATGCCTTGAGCATACGCAGATCGGCACCGCGCTTCTGGGCTTCCATTAACAACGAGAAAAAGTTCCGCGGGGTATTGAATCCTGCAGATCCCATCACATGCAACGGACCTGAAGGATCGGCTCGGGCAAGGATCTGAACTCCGGCGAGACCGTTAGCCCTTAGGACCTCGGTCGCCATGGCATTAAGCGTGGCCGCGAGGGAATGTTCCGAAGCTACTCTTGCAGCGGTGTTGGCCACTGCAGCTGCCCACCGCTCCTTTTGGTTGTCCAAGGTGACGTCTCGGAAAGCCACGGTGAAGCCCCCAGGGCACGGGCACGTCCGGTAGGCGATGTCGCGGAAGTTGTCTGAGCCGGCCCGGAGAGTAACCAGACGCTCTGTGTCTGGATCATCGGAAACATCATAGGCCGCTGTCTCAAACGGACTCTCGATGCCGCGGATTTGGGCCGGTTGCAAATCGAATATGGACGCCCCTGCCATATTCATCTGCGCTACTTTGCCGTCAGCAATCACTGCAAGGCCTATGGGAGCCAGGTCCCAGGCATCCACCTCCGGACCACCCGCGCTGGAGCCGGGCACTCGATGCATGTCTGTCGCAGCTCCCTTCAAGAGCGGTACGAAAAGGCCTTAGCTGTCTGAACAGATCCTAGTATTCATTTCCTGGTAATCCTGATGACGCTACGCATCTAATGCATCAGTCCGCCGCCGTCGCAGACAAAACTCTGTCCCGTAACCATTGCGGCGTCAGGAGATGCCAGATAAGCGACCAGTCCGGCGAAGTCTTCAGGTGTGACGAATTCCTGGATGGCCTGCTGAGACATTGTGCCGGCGAATGTTTCATCGTCGGAGTGTTCCCGCGTTCCTGGTGTTGCGACCTGCGACGGGATCGCCGCATTCACACAAATGCGGTCAGGTCCCAGCTCCCGTGCCATGACCCGGGTCATCCCAAGCAGAGCGCCCTTGCTGGCCACATACGCGAGCTGCCCGGGTGCTCCAGTGAAGAATGTCCGTGAGGCCACGTTGATGACACGGCCACGGTGCGGGCTGGTTTTCAGGTAGGGGTAGCAGGCCTGGACCATAGAAAGCGCCCCGACAGCGTTCACTCCAAAAAAGCGATGCAGCTCCTCAGGCGTCGCTTGTAGGAGGCTGGACCGGCCGCTGAGCAGGCCTGCGGCATTCACCAGGATATCTATGCCGCCGAAGGATCCGGCGACGTCGTTGACGACGCCTCTGACGTTTTCCGGCTCGGAGACGTCGCATCGCCATACCTTTGCGCGCGCGAGAGTTTCTGTTTCCCAGAGGGGTTCTTTGTTATCCACAACTGCCACCGCACTGCCCTCGTTGGCCAACCGGACTGCGATGGCTTGTCCGAGCCCTCCTGCAGCGCCAGTGACTACTGCCACTGTGCCTGCAAGTCGCTGTAGATGTGACGGGCTGACGCTGTCCGTGCTTACGGTCTTGGAAACGTCCTGCTGTCCATTGTTAGCCACGCCGGGGGTCCTTTCTTTCCCTGTTAGGAAGTGGAAATGACGTCGGGGCTGGCAGGGCGCATACACTGCCAGCCCCGAAGTTCGGGTTATGCGGTTGTTTTGGCGGCCACGTTCTCGAACAAGGCCAAAGCCGCGGCGGTATTGGATGCGGGAACGTGATAGGTGTCGTGGACCCTGCTGATTTCCGATCCCAGCGCGCCGCGCATGATGAGCCACATGATCATTTCGATGCCCTCGGAGCCGGCCTCGCGGACGTAGTCCTCCCGAGACAGCGCGGCGAGCGACTCAGGGTCTGTCTCGATGGCCTTGAGGAACATCCGGTCAAAGTCTTCGTTGATAAGACCCGCGCGAGCTCCAGCCAGCTGGTGAGACATTCCCCCTGTTCCGAAAACCGCGACCTTGATATTTTCCGGGAAGGAACGGATCGCCTTGCCCAATGCTTCACCAAGGGCCAGGCAGCGTGCGGCAGTGGGCTGCGGGTACTGGATAACGTTGACCAGCAACGGGACGACGGCGCAGGGCCACTCGTCCCCTGGTTCAGGGCAGTATACGGAAAGTGGGACGGTCAGGCCGTGGTCTACTTCCAGTTCCTGACAGACGGTCATGTCGAAACCGTCATCAACCAGGCTGCCCAACAGGTGCCGGGAAAGCTCAGGGGCTCCTTTGACGACGGGTACGTTGCGTGGGCCCCATCCTTCGTCTGCTACCTGGTACTCATCTGCCGTACCGATGGCGAAGGTGGGCATCATGGCCAGGTCGATGGCATTCGCGTGATCGTTGTATACGATGATCGCTACGTCAGGGGTGTGCTCGGCCATCCATGCCCGGGCAGGCGCGTAGCCGTCGAAGAGGGGTTTCCAGTAGGCGTCCTCGGTCTTGTGGTTGTCCATTGCTGCGCCGATGGACGGTACGTGGGAGGTAGCTAGACCCCAGATTACTTCAGCCAAAATGACGTCCTCCTGCTTTCAGGGCTGCCACGAATTCTTCGGTGGTCATGCCGGTAAAGATTCCACCAAGATCCTGCATGGATTTTTTGTCCATTACTGCGAGCTTGAACACGTAGAAGATGGACCCTCCCAGGTCAAGCATGCGGTTCCAGTCACGCTGTAGGATCGCTTCTTTTTGTTCGGGGTTCAGCTTGTAGGCGTCGCAGTAAGCGGCTTCGTCTGCACTGAACATTTCTCGGTTCCTTGGATCCTTGAACGATCCAAGCATTCGGTTCAATGCGTACGCCCGGCCATTGTCCGCTACGTCGAAGATGTAGGTACCGGGCACTTTCGGTGTTGTTGGCGCTGGCATTAGCACTCCGTTCATAAAGTTTTACCGAAGGTGTTGGTAGGGGATAGGTCTCCCTCACCTGTGGGTGCACAGCAGGTCCGGGCGCTCATCACATGGAACAAGCAGCTTCGGCTGTGCTGTGAGTTGACGCTTTGCCGGCCCTGACTGTCACCGAAGCTCGAGTTCCTGTACTCTCGCGCGTCCATCTGTGAGGCTGTCCTGGCGTGTGCGTGCCGCCACTGCCGTCTGCTGGATCAGTGTTGCAATTGTCATCGGGCCCACCCCGCCCGGAACGGGCGTGATGTAACTGGCAACGCTGCTGGCGGCCTCATATTCGACGTCGCCGACGTTCCCGACGTTGTAGCCGGCATCGATGACCACGGCACCTGGTTTGATCCAATCCCCCCGGATAAGTTCAGCGCGTCCGACTGCTGCCACCACGATGTCCGCAGTATTGACAATCTCCGCCAGGTCTTTAGTCCGTGAATGGCAGTAAGTAACCGTCGCGTCACGTTGCAGGAGCAGCATGCCCACAGGTTTACCCAGAATGGGGCTGCGCCCGATGACAACCGCGTGCTTGCCTGTCAGTTCGATGTCGTAGGCATCCAGGAGCGCCATGATGCCGCCGGGAGTAGCCGAATAAAATGTGGGTTCGCCAAACGCCATTGCGGCGAAAGATGTTCTCGTGACTCCGTCGACATCCTTGGCCGGGTGAATCGCCTCGAAAGCCGCCCGCTCGTCAATGTGCTCCGGGACCGGGTGCTGCAGCAAGATTCCATCGACGTCCGGGTCCATCGAGAGCTCGGAAATTGCTGCTACGACTTCTTCCGTTGTCGCCGTTGCCGCAATTTCGATCCTTCGGGACTCCATCCCTACCGACTTGCACCTGTTGGCTTTCATTCTTACGTATGTATGGGACGCGGGGTCGTCGCCTACCAGAACGGTCGCAAGGACCGGCCGGCGGCCAAACTCTGTTGCGAAGGCTTCAACGTCTTCCCGTATCCGGTCGAGTGTTGCAGCCGCTACGGCGGTGCCGTCCATGATTTCTGCGTTCATGACTATGTCTTCCTCCTTTGCTGTAGGGCGGCGTACGTGCTGCTGCCCGCTCGTGTCCTTTAAAAGACGACCGTGCTGTTGCCATGCCGCAGGACCCGGTCCTCGCAGTGCGCGAGTACCGCCCTGCTCAAAACCCGCCGTTCAACGTCAGCGCCGCGGCGCATGAGATCAGCAGCTGAATCCCGGTGCGTGACTGTAATGACGTCCTGGTCGATGATCGGGCCTTCATCCAGGTCTTTGGTGACGTAGTGGGCGGTGGCGCCGATCAGTTTTACACCCCGGTCTTTGGCCTTTTGGTAGGGGCCTGCCCCGATAAACGCCGGGAGGAAGGAGTGATGGATGTTAATGACTGGCACACCGACTTCATCGAGGAATTCGCCTGAGATGATCTGCATGTATCGGGCCAGGATGACCAGGTCGACGTTGTCCTGCAGGAGTTCAAGGTGCCGCTTTTCAGCTTCCTTCTTGTCTCCGCTCACCGGTACGTGGAAGTACGGTATGCCGAAAGGCCGCACGTCATGGGCGAGATCGGCATGGTTCGAAACGACCATCACGATGTCCACTGGAAGGTCGCCGCGGCGGTGGCGCCACAGAAGATCAAGAAGGCAATGGTCGGATTTGGAAACGAAGATGGCGACGCGCTTCTTCCGCTTGGCCTCCTCGAGACGCCACGTCAGGCCCAGGCCGGTGACTTCCTTATCAATGGAAGTTTGTAGCTCGTCAATCCGAGCCGGGAGATCCTCAAGGCTGAAGACAATGCGCTGGAAGAATTGGCCTCCGTTGGCATCAGTGGAGAACTGGTCCAGCGAAATAATATTTGCCCCGACTTGGGAGAGAAGGGTCGAAATGCTTGAGACGATGCCTTTGCGGTCGGTCCCCTGGACGATGAGACGCCCAATGTTGTCCAGCTGGCTGTCCCTGATGGAGAACTGCGCCGGCGAAGGCAGTGATGTCGTCTTATCCGCGGTGATTGTACTCATCGCCCCTCCTGTTCGATTGCGCTTTGAACGAGCTGGCGGCGCCAGATTTCGGTTTCGGCCAGATCGTTGAATGTGAAGATGTGGAAGCCCTGGATGTTGGTGTCAGCCTTGGGAACAGTGGCGGTCAGACCCTTGATCAGACGGTCGGGCCGGTATCCTCCCGGCATGAAGAAGCGCCAGAACATGTTCTGCTGTTTCTTCAGGAAACTGGCCGACTGGCCAAGGCCGAGTCCTGCTGAGATCCGCATCAGCTTTTGTCGGCTGACCGGTCCGGGCATACCGACAAAGATCGGCAGGCTGATTCCCTGCCGCTTGAGCCCTTCTGCCCACTTGGTCGTAGTTTCCGCGTTAAAGCAGATCTGTGTAAGGATGCGGGTGGCGTGCGGGGCCTTCAGGTTCATTGCCGTGTTAAGCGCGTTGTCGCTGATGAGAGCGTGGCCTTCGGGGTAACCGCCAATGCCGACTTCCTCGAAATGGTGCCCCATTTCGTCGAGGGACTGCAGAAGCGAGTAAGCGTCCTGGAATTTGCCTGCGGGTGTGGGGGCATCGCCGCCAACGATGAAAACGCGGCGGATGTCCACGTCCTTGAGCTGACCCACGACATCTGCCAATTCGGCGTCGTCACGGAAAAGCCGTGCCGGGAGGTGCGGGGCAACGGAGTACCCTTCCTTGGCGAGGCGCTTGACCAGGTCAAGCGTCACATCAATGCCCTTGCCTCCTGTTGCAGTAACAGTGAGGGGCACGGAGGTGGGAACGTCTGCAAAGACCTTTTCGTCGGTCCCTTTGAAGGGCATGACCTCGTAGCCAATGTTCTGAACGAAGCCGGTCAATACGCCCTTGCTTTCCGGGCTGGTTTTGGCATTTGTTGCATCAATCTTGCTCATGCTGTTCAGCTCCTGCTTAGGACTTGCGGTAGGAGTCGCGGACTTCCTGGACAAAAGGAACCGGCGCGACCGTGGCGCGGATTTCGATCTGACGGTGCAGTTCGACGGCCGGCTTGCGGGAGTTGGGGTTTTCTCCCCACAGGACAGTCACTTCGGTGCCGGGCTCGCTGATCTCCACGTCAACGGTGGCAAGGGACGCCATGACATGGTGGTTTGAGAGGTATCCGAGGTCCATGGAAATACCGGACTCGCGACCGTTGTGCAGAACCTTGTCCATCTGGAAGAGGGCGTAGCGTGCTTTAGGCATCTCGATGTACTTGGCCGGCGTCCCGGGTTCGTAGAGGGAACCGATGGCCTTGGTAACGTCATCGCTGTTCCACACAAGAGTCACTTTTTTCCTGCGGGGCTTTTCGGCGATCTGCTCCAGTGCTGCCCGGCCGTGGAAGTCGTGGTCGAACTTCACGACCGTCCCGTATCCGAGGTCATAGGGGGTGACGTAGTAGTCGGTAATGTCGGAAGAGTCCAGGCTTCCTCCAAGGGAACCAAGCGCGTCAACGCTGAGCCATTCGCGGTATTCCTTCTCCGCTGGTCCGAAGATGGCCGGAGTCGGCGACGGAACCCATCCGGACTCCAGGTTGGCAGTGGAGTACGCTTTGGCGCCTGCGCGAACGAGGTCAAACTCCTCACCAGTGGTGAGAATGGCGTCGAGCACGTCCTGTCCCTCGTCCCAAGGACCAAAAAGCTCGAAGCCGGGCTGGCCGGCCATGCCGTGCCGCAGTGCACGGACCCGGTGCCCGGCGATCGTGAACTCGGTCATGTTGAAGAACTTGACCTCGGGCAGGGGATTTCCCGTCAGCTTCTCCACAAGGGCGGCGGCCTTCGGTCCCTGAAGTTCGTAGCGGTAAAGCTTGGGGGAGCGGTCGGCGCCACGGACGAAGGAGTTTTCATCGCGCTCTACGCGGGCATCGTAGTTTCCAGTTTCCAGCTGGTACTGGATCCAGTTGATGACCGTGTGGTGTCCCACGAGGTCAAAGCTGTTTTCGTCCAGGTGGAAAAGGATGGCATCGCCGATAAAGTAGCCATCCCCGTTGACAGCCACGTACTGCTTTGCCTTTCCAGGAGTGAAGTTGGCAAAGCTGTTCACACCGAAATCGGACAAGAGCTTGAGTGCGTCAGGGCCAGTGATGAAAAGATCGGTCATGTGATGCGACTGGTCCAACAGCGCGCAGGAGTCGCGCCAGGCCGCCTGCTCTGAGCGCCAGTTGGTGAATTCGGGGGCCACGGGGAAGGTGTGAGGCCGGAAGGTTGAGTTGCGCAGCAGTTCTACGGCGTTTCCGCCGGCGCTCTGGATGGCAGATTCAAGGCTTGTGGTGTTCGTTTCGTGAATAGTCTGAACGCTCATTGGGATCACTTTCTTGAGAAACAACGGGGAATTCGCTTCTGGGCCCTAGGCGACGTTGCTTTGGCCTGCAGGGTGTTCGAGCTCACTTCAAAGCTATTTCCCCTGCACTAAAAGGGCATGAGTCCCTTGGCCGATTTGGTGTGGGACATATGACGTAGCCCCGCTGCTCCGGGCCTCAGAAGCAATTCACAGCGTTCCCAAGACTGTTGACGTTATTGTTGACTTCTCAGGATCGTTGACCTTTGATTGTGACCTAGGTCGCTGCTCCTGAAGCCCATTCAGGCCTCTCAGATTCGGAAGACGATTCCCGAGCCGGCGACGCAGTGAAACGAACGAACAAACTTTGGAGTGGTTCTCATGTCTTTATTGAAGGCGCCGAGCCGTACTCGCGCCCTTAGGCCGTACGCGATTTGGTCTCAGCTGGTGGGTGACTGTGTTGAAGTCTGGCTGTCCGGCGAGCATGTCTGCACAGGAATAGTCGAGGAGGCCACTGCGGACGACAGCATCCTGTGGGTTGCCGCTGAGGGCACCCGGACGCGGCAGCTTTTTGACAAAGATTCCGGCTATGAAGTGAGGGCTTGAGCAGGATGGGGAGTATTGCGGTGATCGATGACGATGATGTTGCCATCCCGACTGAGGTCAGTCCTGCGATGGACCTGGGCAGGATTGAGGCGGCTGTCCGTGAGATTTTGATTGCTGTTGGGGAGGATCCTGACCGCGGAGGGCTGTTGGACACTCCCAAGCGTGTGGCGCGGGCCTACGCAGAGACGTTCTCGGGTCTGCATCAAAACGCCGAGGACGTCCTCGGTGTGACATTTGACCTGGATCACGAGGAGCTTGTGCTCGTCAAGGACATCCCCTTCTATTCAACGTGCGAACACCATCTGGTTCCATTCCACGGCCTCGCCCATGTCGGGTACATCCCGTCGCACGACGGCAAAGTCACCGGGCTTAGTAAGCTTGCCCGCTTGGTGGATCTCTATGCTCGCCGACCCCAAGTTCAGGAACGCCTGACCACTCAGATCGCCGAGGCACTTGTGAAGCACCTCAAGCCGCGGGGAGTGATCGTCGTTATCGAATGCGAGCATATGTGCATGTCTATGCGCGGGATTCGCAAACCGGGCTCGAAAACGGTGACAAGTGCCGTGCGAGGCCAGTTGCATGACCCGGCTACTCGTTCCGAGGCGATGAGCCTGATACTCGGACGGTAAGAGTAGACGGCGCCTTATCAGCCGCCTACTTAGGAAACTCCGTCCCTAGGGTGCTGAGCACCGCAAACGCCTTTGTCCGGATCTCGTCATGTTCCTCCTCGGGTGTCGAGTCGGCGACAATCGCACCACCGACTCCGAGGCTAAGCTTCGTGCCGCCTTCAATCTGCTTGATCACGAGCGTGCGAATTACTACTGAAAGGTCCGCGGCGCCGCTTCGGGAGAAGTACCCGAGTGCGCCCGAGTAAACACCGCGCGGGCCTGCTTCCAGACGTTCGAGAATACCCATGGTGCTGATCTTTGGAGCGCCGGTCATGGACCCCGGAGGAAAGGCCGCTGCAACGACATGGGCACGTGAAGCGCCAGGGCGTAGCGTGGCTTCGACCGTACTGACGAGTTGGTGGACGGTGGAGTAGCTCTCGACGGCGAAGAGTCGGGAGACGGAGACGGAGCCAGGGATGGCAAAGTGGCTTAGGTCGTTCCGCAACAGGTCCACAATCATGAGGTTCTCTGCACGGTCCTTGGGATTGGCGGCGAGTTCGGCGCGGGTCCGGGCGTCCTCATCCGGGTGCGCCCCGGGGGAGCGGCGGCGTGTGCCTTTGATCGGCTCGGCCCGGAGAGACCCATCCTCGGTAATTTGAAGGAAGCGTTCCGGCGAGGAACTCGCGATGGCCAGCGGACCGAAGCGGGCGAAGGCGGCAAATGACGCGGGGCTGCGGCGGCGCAGCCTTCGGTAAATTGCCCACGGGTTGAATGCAGGTGAGCCCGAAGTAGCGGCTACCGTCGCCTCAAGAGTAGTGGTGAGACAAACTTCATAGGTATTGCCTTTTGCAATTTCAGCCTTGGCTGCTTGGACCTTCGCACGGTATGCGGCAGCTGAATCTCGCGCCCTGAATTCCGGGCTTGGCGCTGCTGAGGGGATCACATGGGACAAGTGGCGACCCGCCATCACCCTATTCTCAGCGTCATCGAGCCATGTGCGGGCGCCTGGGGAGTCCAGGGCCAGGAGCCAGACGTAACCCCCTTCATGATCGAGTATTACCGCGCGGGCGGCGAACACCAGTTGGGCGTCGGGGATCGCATCGTCATCAGGTTCAGTGATCGCCGGCTTATATCCGCATTCGCGTTGGAGTCCGTAGCCGAGGTATCCCACCCAACCAAGCTCAAAATCACATTTGAAGCTTTCGGGCTTTATGGCCCATGCTGAGGTTCCCTTTCGCGGCTGGCCCCATTCGTCGCTGAGCCAGGTGAAGAATGCCTGATTGAAGCGGGCTGTGACTGGGGTAGCCGTGGCGGGGCCAAACACGACCTCGTTCTTCCCGTTGAGATGAGACATGCGGCGGCCGAGGCCGCCGCCGTCATCGGCCATAATGCTGTAGCGGCTGCGTGGCCCTGTCCCTGGCGTCCCGGCATCCGATGCGTCGAGCCAGGCTGCATAGCGTGATCCGTCAAACAATCCTGCGAAGAGACCCTCTGGATCCGGTCTGGCGGATAGCTTTCGAAAAAGCACGCTCCCTGAACTTTTTTCGTCCCGTTCAGAAGCCAATGTTTTTCGGAGATTAGGCAATTCCGCAAGCGCGCGGACAGCAAGCGACGCGGTCTCAGCTGAGTCCCCGGAATCCGCGGATGCGGCGATCGTGACATCAGCGGCGGAGGCGACATTGTCGACCGCGAGCCATGCGTTCTCCTGTGCGGTCCAGCGTTTCCAGTGGAGGGCGCGGGCATCTCCCGTGGGCTTCGCGGTATGCCGACGATCGTTCTCCCGGGGAACTTCGACCCATACAACCGCGTGACAGTGCAAGCGCAGCTCAGCCGATGCTGCCCCCGTTCCCTGCAGAATCACGACATCAGTGGGCGATGTCAGGCGCTCCTCGCCTTCCTGGCCAGCTTCCCAGTCCCAAGCCCGCCAGGCCGCATCCTGTCCCATCAGGAGCGGCCCGAGAACGTACGCAGCACATCGTTTGATTCCTTCTGCGAGGCCGTCCCAGCCGGGATACAAGTCCTCCAAATGGACAATCGAGACAGACCTTCGCCTACGCAGAATCGCCGCAATTTCAAGAGCGATAGAAGCCGTGTCTGCAGCAGCCCGACCATCTACAGCGATAAACACCGTCAACGTCGCTGGTTCCTTCGTCGGCCCGCGGTTAGACAGTTCCGCATGGCTGGGTCACATCGTGAAGTTCTCGACGCGTTTAGACTCATCGCGGCCGAGTGCAGTTGCCTCATTAGCCCCAGAGCCGCTGGGTTGCCAGCCGTGCACCCTCAGCCAGAGCCTCGAGCTTGGCCCATGCGATTTGCGGATGTATGCGCCCGCCCAGTCCACAGTCCGTGGACGCGATCACACGTTCTCTTCCCAAGATGTGGGCAAAGCGTTCAATACGGTCGGCAACGAGCTCCGGGTGCTCCACGACATTGGTCGCATGGGATACCACGCCCGGCACCACGACTTTCTCCTCGGGAAGGGTAAGGTCGCGCCAAATTCTCCACTCGTGTTCGTGACGAACGTTGGCGGCCTCGAAGGAATAGGACCCGGCGTTGATCGACAGCATGGTCTGGGCAATAGCCTTGAATGGCAAGTCGGTGGTGTGAGGGCCGTGCCAGGAACCCCAGCAGAGGTGGAACCGGATCTGTTCCTGGGGAAGTCCGCGGAGCGCATAGTTCAGCGCATCGACGCGCAACTGGGTGAAGGCAAGATAATCCTCAACGGACGGTTCTGGATTGATCATGTCCCAGTTCTCGGCGATGGAGGGGTCATCAATCTGCACAGTGAGACCAGCCTCGACGATCGCCACATATTCGTCGCGCATGGCGTCAGCGCAGGCATACACGAGTTCCTCGTCCGTCGCGTAGTAGTCGTTCGCCAAGCGGGAGGCGGAACCCGGAGAGAGTGCGGACAGAAACCCGGTTGCGGCTCCGTTGTCGGCCAGACCGTGCTTTAAGTGTTCGATGTCGCGTTGTAGGGCTTCATGGCCGACATAGGTGAGGGGACCGGAAATTGTGGGCTGTGAAACGGGCTTTCGGCCAGTGAGGATAAAGGATGTGGGATCGTTGTATGCGTCGTTAAACCGTTGCCGATCCCGGCGGTCTTTCATGCTGGTCAGACGGATTTTGCCTGGCTCGGATCGAACTTTGTCGTCGCTCTGCCAGCGGTCCACGCCGCCGGGGGTTAAGCCGCCAAGCCGCGAGAACGAGTAGTTCCACCAAGCCCCGTAGTCCACTGAGTTGGACATGGTGTGGCCATACTCGCCGTCGTTGGGAAGCGTTATGCCTGCCTGGAGCTGCTTGGCCACGATGTCTTTTACGGATTCCGCAAGGAGTGCCTCAAAGCCTGCGTAGTCCTCAGGATTGGCCGCCCGGGCAGCATTGGCGGCGAGGAGTTCGGGGGAGCGGGGAAGAGACCCGGCGTGGGATGTCTGCACGAAGTCCGTGTTGTGAATCGGGGCGATCCTCGTGGGCGTCGTCTTGTCGGGTCCCATATGCTGATACCTCTCGCTTGCCTCTGGGGTGCAAAGCCGGATTCGGATCATCCGACCGCACCATTTAACTCTTGGGGAACCGAGCCTAGGAAGGGACATTCCGCCCACGCTGGTCGCGACAATTGTCTCGCGCGGGGGGTGACGAGTTAGGCCAAACGGACAGCAAGGCAAAGAGTAAACCGACCCCGCTAGCGCCCACAATGGAAGGCAAGCGCTGGAACACTAGCAGCCGGGTCTGGCCATGGGGGCCGCTGCGTTCATCCCCGGCGGTCAGCACAGTTGATTCGGTCCAATCTTCCGCGACAGGACGCGCCGCCTTCATTGTGTGACCTTGCACTTACGTTGGATGCTGACCCACCGGAAGCGAACTTCAAAGAAGTGCGATGCCGAGCGGCGAACCTCATCTTGGTGCCATTCGAGGTCCACGCCGCCCAACAAATCTCATGGATTGCTTATTGGTGCTCACGCGCTTCGCCCTTTCCTATCAAAGCCACAAAGATACAAATCGCCACTGCTGCACCCCCCGAAACTAAGAAAGCCACAAGAAACGCTTCTTCGCTTGGAGATGAGCCAGGTCCTTGGCCAGTTCTCATTCCGGTCAAGACGGCGGCAGTTACCGCACTGGAGATCGTGGTGCCGAGGGAGCGGGCGAGGTTGTTGAGTCCGTTGGCCTGGCCCATGGCATTTCCGGAAACGTGACGCAAGAGCAGAGATGGTGCTGCTACGAAGCAGATACTTACCCCGGCGCTCGTGACAATGCTTGAGACGATAACCTGCCATAGCTGGTCGTGAGCGAGGATCATAGCCCCGTAGCCGGCGGCCATAATCAACGCTCCCAGGAACATCGAAAATCTCGGTCCTTTCTTATGCGTAACCCGGGCGGCGGTGGATGTCAGCAGTAGCGATGTTATGCCGCTTGGCGCAAAGCAGAGACCAGTCATAAATACGGTTTGGCCCAAACCGAAGCCCGTAGATGCAGGCAGTTGAATCAGCTGCGGCAAAGCCAGAATCATGCCGTACATGCCAACCCCGACCATGATGGTAGCGAGGTTTGTGAAGAGGACTGGCCGTCGAGAGGCAACGCGCAAGTCGATGATGGGTTCTGCTTGACGGAGTTCATAGACGCCCCAAAGGCAAAGAATCAGGGGGGATCCAATCAGAAGAAACAGAGTTGGCCCTGCGCTCCAGCCCCAGGAATTTCCGTTGCTGATTCCCACCAGCAGCCCGACGACTCCGACCAACAAGCCAATCACTCCAACTACGTCCAGACGTCCACGATGGACCGATGGCGCCGCTGGCATTGTGAATGTGATGGCGACCAGAGCCAACGAGCCCAGAAGTGCGCTGGCCCAGAACAGCCACTGCCACGCGAAAAACTGTGCTGCGAAAGCCGAAAGGGACAGGCCAAGCGATCCGCCTACACCGACCATCGCGCTGATGGTTGCAATGGCCCCTATCAGTTGGTGGCCTAAAACTACATTGCGCAGGGCACTGATACCCAAGGGAACTACAGCCATGGTTACGCCTTGCAGACACCGGGCGAAGATGAGCCAACCAGCTGTGGTAGCAAGGGCTCCGATTAGTGATCCGAGAACCAAACACGCAAGGCTGACAACTATCATGCGTTTCTTGCCGTAAAGGTCGCCCAAGCGGCCGAAGAGTACGCTGCCAACAGCACCTGAAAGCAGGGTTGCTGTAACCAGCCATGTTGTCTCACCCGGGCCGGCGTTCAAGTGACGCGGCAGGTCTGCCATCAGTGGAACTATGAGGGCTTGCATCAGGGACGCCAGGAATCCTGCGTATGCGAGTGCGGCTACGACCCTCTTCCGCTTCGCCGGGGATGGAGGAGATGCAGCGGGAAGGGCTTCGATTTTCACCACAAGATGGATCCTGCCTGGTTTTTGGGAGCTAGAGCATCCGCAGCAAGTATATCAGGATCCTGATATACCCCCTTTAGGGGCGTCGTTCTTGGAGGAAGGACGCCGAAAGGTCTGCCAGATCATTGACCAAGCGTTCGATCCGTTGACTGTCGAAAGCAGAAAAAGCGCGTTGATGCAGGTCCGTTAGTGCCGCCTGGGCCTCCTTGGCGACCGCAATTCCCTGGGGTGTCAAGTAGTGCAGCTTCGCTCGGCCGACGGCCTGCTTCCTGTGGACGAGGCCGCTCCCCAAAAGGCTGACAACCATGCCGTTCAGTGACTGTGGGGTCTGGGAGGTCAGGTCGGCCAAGGCTGCCCCCGATATTCCGGGATGAGATCTCAGGGCTGCAAGAACGGTGTAGCGGGAAAGCGTTAGACCCAGCCCCGAGAGTGCCTCGTCCGCGACACGGGCATATATCTGCGACAGCAGGCGGAGCCGAACCGGAATATTCCCTACATTCGCCGGATCGGGCTGCTCAAACAGCTTTCGGAATTCCTCTGGTCCAATGATCCAACGCGAGCCCGACATTCAACCAGAGTATGCCGCCAAAATTTTTCTGCCCCGCATTTGCCTGACATGCCGCTTGGGCCCGCGCCCGAACTAGAAGAGTTGCCGCAGCCTGAGCGAAGCTTGGGCCCACGGCGGTGCGATGTTCTTCGCGCTGCCGGTGCGGGCAGACGCTGCAGTGAGGGTGACATGCGGCCGTGGACGCTGCCGCCGACGAGAACTCTGCGGCGTGCCACCCAAAGCAAAGCGTTGACAATCCTGTTGACGAAACCGAGATGAATCGTATAGCTTGACGTCAAAGGGTCGGCGTCCCAGTGCCCCTGAAGCACCCCAAGGGATTATTTGAATCCTGTTGGAGGGAGCCCCCAAGGTGTTCTTCCATGGCCCCTCGTCACCTTCGACTCACCACGACATCCAGGAAAGGGGCATTCGTGCTAGCACGCGACATCAATCCCGCCCCGCGTGATTGCAGCCGAGAAGCTTCCACAACCCACTGGCAGGGCGCACCTACCTGGGGCCAGGCTCGGCAACTGGCTTTCAGGTGCGCACACCCGCTTCCCTCAGTGAGTGTCCCCCTCGCCGAAGCGCATGGACGGCACTTGGCCAGCGACGTGGCTGCGCTGCAGGACATGCCTCACTACGCTTCCTCCGCGATGGACGGCTGGGCAACAAATGGCAGCGGCCCGTGGTTTATAGCCCAATCGGGACAGGCCCTCTCACCTGGCGAGGCATCTGTTGTTGCCACCGGAGGAATCGTACCGATCGGTGCCGTTGCCGTCCTCCGGAAGGAAAGCGGCCGGGTCTCCGAGGACGCTTCTGGCAAGAGCCGGCTCACGCTCAATGCCAACGCAGGGACCGGTGAACCCCTGCCCGGTCAACACATTCGCCCGGCGGGTGAAGAAGCCAGGTCAGGGGCAGTCCTGTTACCAGCTGGTACGATCCTCAACCCCGCGCATATCGCCCTCGCGGCCGGTGCAGGCCATGACAAACTGCAAGTGCAAGCCAGGCCTCTGGTCGCCGTGATCCTGACCGGTTCAGAAGTAGTAACGTCAGGCATTCCGGCTCCCGGACAGGTCAGGGATACCTTCGGTCCGCAACTGGGCACCGTCATTTCCCTGCTGGGCGGCACACCCGGCAGCACGCAAAGGGTGGGGGATTCCTACGACGAGTGGCTGATGGCCCTTGGCGGCACGCTGCTAAGGCCGGGGCCCGACGTGACCGTTACTACCGGCGGCACTGGCCAATCCGGCAGCGACCATTTCCGTTCCGCCATAACAGCACTCGGAGGGCGTTTGCGGCTGGACGGCATCGCCATGCGTCCTGGCCATCCCGCTGTTTTGGCCGAACTCCCAAACGGTCGCTTTGTCATTGGGCTCCCGGGAAACCCCCTTGCCGCGATGATGGCCCTTCTGACCCTAGGAGAGCCCCTCTTGGCTGCGCTGGGAAACCGGCCTCTCAAGGCGGTTGATCAGGTACCGTCGGGGACCGACTTCGATCCTGCTCCCGGCCGTACCCGCCTCATCCCCTGCAGGGTTGTAAACGGCCTGGCGTTACCGGAGCCGCATGCCGGCCCAGGCATGATGCGAGGACTGGCCTGGGCAGACGCTGTTATGGCAGTTCCCCCTCAAGGGGTGGAGTACGGGGAGCCTCTTCCCGTGGTTGCCCTCCCCTGGAAAGAGGCAATGATTCCGCACCCGCCCACAGACTTCATGAACCAACAAGGACGGCACAAGCCATGGGACGCATGACACAGCATCGGAAGATCCATCGCTTTCATGTGGACGGAACCACGGAGTACCCGGTGCGATTCAAGGAGGACGTCCTGGCAGCAGAGGAACCTCTGGAAATCCGAATTGGTCCTCGCTCATTCGCGGTGACAATGCGGACCCCGGGAGACGATTTCGATCTGGTGGCTGGATTTTTGGTTTCCGAAGGAATCATCCGCCAACAATCGGAGTTGATGTCACTGCGTTTCTGTGCCGGCGAAAACGAAGGCGTGCAAACGTTCAATGTAGTCGAGGCACAACTGGGTCCGGGCGTGCCTATGCCGGAAAGAATGCGGAACATTTACACCTCAAGCTCATGCGGGATTTGTGGGACCGACTCGATAGAAGCCGTCCGGAAGACCCTCCATTACAGTCCTGCCCAGGACCCTTTGCGAATTCCCGTTGACGTGCTCGCCGAGCTGCCCGAGCGGCTCCGTGAAGCCCAGACCCTGTTCGCCAAGACAGGAGGCGTTCATGCCGCGGGCCTCTTCAAAGTCGACGGCACGGGACCGGAATTGCTTTGCCTGAGGGAGGACGTTGGTCGCCACAATGCTGTGGACAAGGTCGTAGGCTGGGGCCTGCGACAAGGGCTGCTGCCCTTAAGCGGGACCGTGCTGCAGGTTTCCGGACGGGCGTCCTTCGAGCTCGTCCAAAAGGCTGCCCTGGCAGGAATTCCCGTCCTGGCCGCCGTCAGCGCCCCCTCCAGCCTGGCTGCTGACCTCGCTGCTGAGACTGGGGTGACGTTAGTGGGATTCAGCCGGGGACACAGTCTCAACGTTTATGCCGGTAGGGATCGACTAATGCGGCCCCGCAAGGTCTCCCATGAAGGAAACTTCGCGCGGCTTTAGCCCATCCAGCAGCATTCCACTCTTCCATCAATTCAACCGACCGGTCGAGGCGCAGCACGAGACGGTCAGCAATCAAACCGCGCAGACATGCAACAGTAAAATCCCAAATCCCTCCACTATGAAAGGCCAACACAATGACGAAAATGCTGATAATTGGACCTCCCGGTTCCGGAAAAGGAACCCAGGCAGAGAAGATCTCGGAGCGCCTCGGCGTTGTGGCGATTTCCACCGGAGACATCTTCCGTGCAAACGTAATGGGCGAAACGCCGCTTGGCGTCGAAGCCAAGAAGTACATAGACGCTGGCGACTTTGTTCCCGACAGGGTCACCAACAAAATGGTGCGTGACCGGCTCAAAGAGTCCGACGTCGAGACCGGCTTCCTGTTGGACGGATACCCCCGCACCACGGCGCAGGTGGACTACCTCGATGAGATCCTCGCCAAGGGCGAGGCGAAGCTCGACGTCGTCCTCCAGCTAACAGCCGACGACGAGGAGCTGGTACACCGCCTGCTCGGCCGGTCCAAAGAGACAGGCCGGAGCGACGACAACGAAACCGTCATTCGCCACCGCCTCGACCTCTACCACGAGCAGACCGAAGCTGTGGTGGCCAAGTATGCCGAACGCGGGATCCTCACCCAGGTGGACGGCATCGGCCCCATCCAATTCGTGACCCAGCGGGCAATGGCGGCAGTTTCGGACGCCGCGTCTATAACCGCGCCAGCGTCGTAGGCAAACGTGGCATGAGTGTTTGGGGAGCTCCACCCAGCAGAGGGCCTGGAGTGCTCAGTGCGATGGCGATAACTGCAACTGTGGGTAGAACAACGACAGCGGATGGGAGATAGTGATGCCCGCCTACCGCCATGATGACTGGAGCCAGCTAGTCAGCGCCTTTGTCGAGGTTCGGAAAGACTGGCAACACCTGCGATACGGATTCGTAGACGACGCTATGGGTGATTCCTCGGCGCTCTGGCTTGCCGCGGATGGGTTGGATGGCAGAGTTCTCATATCAAAGGCTGAAGGTTATGAAGTGTGGGTCGAACCCCGTCAGCTCGAGGGCGCGCTTGCATACCGTATGACATCTTCATCGCTAAAAGGATTCGCTCCGTAAATACGCCAGCCCTAACAAGGGAAGAAGCCGGACGAGGCAATGACGGAACCGTTCCACTTCCCCGAGGGCGTCGGCGCAGCTGCGCGGGTTCCCCTCATAAGCATCAACCTTGCCCGCAATTTACACCCAATGCCCTGGGGGATGAGGACTCGCATCCCCCTGGCAGGGTAATAGTCCGGGTGATTTTACCCGGTTCTTCAGACCCGGGAGCGAATAGTGTGTGATGCGCGACATGCCACCCGCGGAATCCAACGAAGTATTGCTGCTGCCACCTACCGGTCACTTAGACCTATTAAAAGGTATGTGTCGAAAGGATAGAAGTGTCGATCACGTCTGAAACACAGCTGCCCCGCACCGACGTCGTGCTCGATGGCAACGAACGTAAACCAGCCCTTTGGCCGGTCAGGTCCCAACCATATGGTCCCGCTACCGTGCGCCGCCAGTGGCGCACTCGAATGATTTATGCCCTCGTCTGCGTCTTGGGAGTTCTGCCCTTACTGCTTGGCGGTGCGCCTCAACTCAAGGCCTTCGGCCTCGGCCTGCTATTTCCCGGCGCCGGTATGTTTTATCCCGGCGCCGGCGCGGTACTCGTAAACGTCCTATGGTTCGCAGCTACCATGGTGCTCTTCTCCATCGCCTTTGTGATTTGGTTTGGCAGTGGAAACATCCTGGCCCCCCTGGCCGTCTGGCTCGGAGCAGCCGCGGTTGGCGCTATTCGGGCCCCAGAACCAGGCAACGACTGGCTGGTGGCAGTCCCCATTGCCGGGGCAGTAATCTTCGCCGGTCTAAACAGACTCAAGGCACAGCGCCACCTCAAAGCCTCACAAGCGGAAATCGCAAAACGGAACGCGAGGTTGGCCGATGCAACAGTTCCGGCACGGCCTCGATTCATCCCGGAAAAGCAATTCGTGGGCGAAGAATTGGACCAGGACGAGCTTGAGCACCTGCGCTTCGGTCTGGAAGGGGCGCTGCAGCCTGTTGATTCCTTCTGGGGCTTTGACCGCACAGAGCAGTTCCAGCTCTCCGCGACCCGCTATCAGATCAATTCCTTGGCCTACATGCTCGCCAATGCGCACTATGCAAAGATGCCCGCTTTCCACGGGTACATGGCACAAGCGCAACGGAACCTGATCGAAAAGATGCTTGTGCCCGAAGTCTGGCGGTACTGGCGAACGGAGAACCGCTGGGGGAACCTCCAAAACAGTGCAGACCCTGTCATTCGCGACAACATTATGCTTACCGGCTATTGGGGGATGCAAATCGGCCTGTACGAATCGATCACCGGAGACACCAGGTATGGTCAAGCCGGTGCGTTGACTTTCGAATGGGACAAGAAAACGCGCTTCCCGCACGACTACCATTCGGTGAACCGGGCTCTATACGAAAACTACAAACGGAGCGATCTGGGATACTTTCCCTGCGAACCCAACTGGGTTTACGCTGCATGCAACGCCCACGGCATGCTCTCACTGATTCTCCACGACCGACTCCACGGAACTACCTATGCCGAGGAGATTTCAGACGCTTTCCGCTTCGCCCACGAGGTGGAGTTTGTAGCTCCCGACGGTCGGCCCATGGAAATTAAATCGACGCGCCTCGGCTGGAACTTCACCTTCCCGGCGATCTTCAACGGAACCCTGGGCAATCTATCCGCCAAAGGGGCTGGAAAGCCTCCGTCAAAAATTATTGGGTCTGGGTTGACCGGGGCTGCCCCAATGCTGGCAGGGGGAATCCTGCCCGACCTCACTGAACGGGACATCTTTTTTGGTGGGTACGAGGAGTCACGCCAGAAGATCCTGAGTGGCAAGACTGATCTGCATGCCATGTCAGCTCAAGCCGGCGCCGCTGTTTATCTGTCATCGCTTTCCCCAGCAGTGGAATACGGCGACGAAGAGCTGGCCAAATACATCCGGGAGGCCTACCGCGCCGATCCCAGCACCAACATTGTCCGGGAGAACGGTGTTGCGCATGTTCCGAACGAAACTCTCGGCCGCATCGGCAGCCTTTGGTACGGGATGTTCGGACGGCACGGATCCAGCTATGACCTCATAAACCGGGGAAACCTGCCCGAGTGGAACCGCGGCCCAATCCTGGAGGAAGTTCCCTACCCCCACGTTCTCGTGGCCCGCGCTGTCACCGATGGCGAATCTTTGAACGTAGTCCTGCGGCCAGGCGGGCCCGGGGGAAAACACCGGGTAACAGTGGCACGTCTGCGCCCGGGGCGCGACTATGTCCTCGAAGGCGCAGTCGACACAAGCGTCGTCGCCGATGGACAGGGGCGGGCCCACTTCGATGTAGTGGTTGAAAGGCGCCTCGAGCTCAGCGTGTCACCTTCTGCGCGGAAACATCCATGACGTGTTGCCTGGTTGCCGTCCTGCTCCTGGAGCGAGTCGTGCGCTTTTTCGGTCGTCCTTGGAAAATTCTGCTCAGACGGCCAGGGAATCCAGCTAGCGTCCCTCCGGCCTTGGGCACATGGAGCCAAGCGGTACTTGTTTCAGCATCCACTGCCCAGGTGCGACGTCGCCTGAAATGGCGTCTACTGTTTGCCGTCGTGGCTGAGCTTACCGCCGCCTGGTTGGTGTGGTTGTGGTTGGCACCAGGAGCCGGCGCTCAAGCGGAGCAAACAGAAACGCATGACGTGGCAACCTCCGCCCATCATCATGAGATGGCCCACGCCGCGGTTCAGGGGGCAGGGTGGCTCACGGCAAGCACAGTGGTCCTGGTGGTGGGCTCTGTTCTCCTAGGAATGACATGCAACGCACTAATTAAGCAGCGTTCGTCCCGCTTCCTAACGGGGTTGGGGGTTGCCTGTTGCCTCGTTGGGATCGTTCCCGTGCCTGCCTCGGGAGCCCCACCACTTCACGTCGTGGCCATGATCCAGCTTGAGCTACTGATTCTGGCAGCGCCTGCGCTCCTTGCCTTTGCATGGATTGGTCGTGGTGGCAGGGGCCTCAAATCGGTACGAAATACCGATTTGAGCGCGTCTGCGGCGATCCTCTCAACAGTCGCGCTTCCGATGGTGGCCTTAGCGTGGCATGTCCCCTCCATCGATGCCGCCGTCAGCGGGACAGGACTCTCAGCTTTAGTGCGGCCGGCCAGTTTCCTGGTTTGTGGTCTGGCGCTCTGGGGGTTCGCAGTGCACAGGCCGTCGGACGGGAGGTCGATGACCGGGGGCCGAATGCTGCTCCTGGCCTACGGAGCGAGTTCCCTGATCGGAATAGCCATGATTCTTGGACCAGCCCCGTTGATGTCCAGCGACCATCCCGGCGGTCTGCTGGTCAATTCGCTGACAGACCAGCGACTGGCAGGCCTTGTCATGATGCTTGCGGACATCCTCGTCGTGTTTCCGGCGCTCCGGAAGTGGCTGTCCGATGCAAGGAGCGTCCCCGGGCTTTCCCGCGACCCCGGCGTGACCGGCCTCCAGAATAGTATTCCCCCGCCCCAGATGGGCAAACCAGAGCCAAGGCAGCTTCAAGAAAAGGAGGAAACAGTGCGGACGACAGGCTTTCGCAAGTTCAAGAAATCTGTTTCGGCTGATGAGCCAAGGGCAGCGAGCGGAATGGGAGGGAAGACGGAATGAGCACCCGAAACCCTGCGGATCCGATTTTTTCCCGGGAAGTTCAGGTCCGTTGGAAGAATTACGGACGCGCCTGGTACGGCACGGTAATCCTCGCTTTGGGTGCCCTATCCCTTCTTTATCTCATCCTCCCTGCCTCTTGGCTCACCGCCTCAGACTCGGTCCAGCGGACTGCCACGTTCCTCACCATCGCCTTCGCAGGAGTCGGATGGGGACTGCTCGTCTTGCTGAGCCCAACAGCACCTCACTCCTCCGTGGGATTCGAGGAGAGGGAGGCGTCTATGTATGCGCGGGCAACCGTAGTCGGCCTGGGGCTCGGTTGGGTTATCGTCAGCATCATTGACCTCCACGCCTTCGGCGCGTATAGCCAACTCTCCGTCTGGCTAGAAGTCCCATTCCATGCCCTGGGCCTGGTTCCAGCTCTCACATTGTGGGACAAGGTTCAGCGCCAAGTCATCAAGAACTGGTACATGTTCGCACGACTCTTTTCTTTGTGAGCACTGGCCAAATTTGAAAGTCCCACAGCTGGCTTGTTACGAGCATAAAGACGAGGAAGGGGGCAAGTTTTGGGATTCAGGGCAATTCATGTCCAACCGGGCGGTGGATTCGAGAACGTAGATATTGGATGCGTTGAGGTGCGTGAACCGGGCCCAGGAGAAATCTCGGGGCGCATCTATGCCAGTTCCTTGAACGGCTCAAGCGGCGCGCCTTTTGTCAGGTTGGGGTGTAGTCAGTCAATTCAGCACGCAACCTGGACAATATGAAGGAGCTGCGAAGTATCCAAGCGGTTGTTCCGGGATGTAGTGGGCTGCCGCTCGTTCTCGGTGACGAAGCGGTATTAAACTCCTAGGGGAGTGGGTGCCCGAGTGCCGAAGTTAGCACCAGCACCCTTGGGTTCGCCCTGGCCGTCGGTGTCACAGAATTCGCGATTTATGGGCCCCTGCCGGTCACTGCCTATGCGGTTTATGACGAGCTCGACATTTCGGCGTTGATCTCGCTCCATAAACTGTCCGGACGTCGCGCAGGGCAGTGGCACCCTCCAGCTGTCAGTAGACGTGACAGTTACCAGCATTACGCGAAAGGAGTACTAACCATACGGATCCTCATTGTCGGTGCAGGTGCGACCGGAGGAGCTTTTGGCTCCCTCCTTCAGGAAGCCGGGCGGGACATTACCTACCTCGTGCGCCAGGGCCGGGCAGAAAAGTTACGGGCTGAGGGGCTGCGATTCGTCTCTCCAGGAATTGACCGCACACACCAAGTCCATACCATCACCGCCGGTGAGACTGCTGGCCAATTCGACATCGTAATTGTTACCGTCAAGGCCACTGCACTCGAATCGGCGATCACTGACCTGCGTCCATACGTGGGACCAGAGACCTACATACTGCCGTTCCTCAACGGTATGGCCCACATGGACAGGCTGAGCGAGGAATTCCCCGGCCGAGTACTGGGCGGCCTCGTGAAAATAGTCGCGACGCTCGACGGGGATACTGTTCGACAGCTGACAGAACTGACGACCCTGACCATCGGCCCCCTTACCGGCGCCAACGTACCGGAGCGCGTCGTCGAAACATTTGACGTACCGGGTATTGATCTCACTGTCAGCACTGACATCCTTGGTGCACTGTGGGAGAAATGGGCGTTCATCGCGTCCGCAGGCGTCATCACCTGTCTCTTCAGAGGACCGATTGGAAAGATCCTCGAGGCGGGCGGACTGCCCAGAATCACTGATGCCATCAACGAACTGGAATCCGTCGCCGCGAAAGCCGGCCACCCCGTCTCCAGTCAGGCCCACGCGCAGTCGGTAGCACTGCTCACCGAGCAGGGCTCCGCCTTCACCTCATCCCTGTATCGAGACCTTACCGCTGGCCTGCCCACCGAAGCCGAACATATCCTAGGAGACCTCGCTGAACGAGCCAAGCAGCTCGATGTCAACACGCCGTTGCTTGACCTGACCCTCATCCAGTTCCGAGCCGGCAGCTAAGCAAGGGGCGGAGGAGAAAACACGATCAACCCCTCTTCTCCACCGAACACGCCGCATGGGTGGCCGACGTAGCCGGCTCCGATGCGCCTTTTGTCCTGCTTTCCTGGACATCTCCGCCGTAAACCGGGTGCTGGCTGAGCACTTCTGACGAAAGGAGTCCGAGGAGAAAACGCCACCAACGATGGGGCAAAACAGCCTCTTTTGGGGGCACTCCCCCGCCCGTTTTAAGAGGCGATAACGGATATTCCGACAACCTGCCTGGGGCCGACTAGGCCGTGCTTGCTGATACCGCGGCCGGAACTGGGGGCACTCTGAGCCGTCCATGGCTGGGGTCAATTCAGGTTATCCACGGCTGGAAGTAGGAGCCGTTGGGGTAGCTCCCTAGCAGCAGTAGCGGTGGATAACCTATGAGAATTGTCCCCGGCTGTGGTCGGCGGCAAGCCTTTCTTCACCGCTGAAACGGAGATCAATTCCCACTGCTTCGGCAACTCAGGCAAAGACATTTGTCAGGTTGGGGTTTGAATCTAGCTGACATGTGACAAGCCTGGTGGCGATAGGTGAAAGCTTTTGCGGTCAGCGGGGCAGGAGCAGGCGGATTTGGGTCCTGATGTCCTGGACAATGTCGTCGACGCGAAGAGCGGGATCCGCACTCACTGCCATGCTGAGGAACATGATGGCCGAAGCGATGCGTGCGGTTGTTGCGGCATCATCGGCACTGATGAGTTCATTCCGGCCCAGGACGGCGGCGATGGCCTCCTCGGTCTGCGCGACGATGGAAAGGGCTTCACTGTGGTGGCGTTCCGTCGGGTCCCCGAAGACCATCTCGCGCAGGTAGGTGCGCCCATTGTCGACTTGGACGCGGTTGCACTCCACGATCGGCCGTACGATGGCCATCACTGCATCCAGTGCATCCGGGATGGTTTCAGCATTAGCCCGGCCCTGCTCCAGCGCTTTCGCGTAGTGCGCGTTCTGCACGAGCAGGAGGAGTTCTCCCTTGGTCTTTGCGTAAAGGAACAGGGTTCCGGTGCCGATATCGGCCTTGTCGGCGATTTGCTGGGTTGTGACATCCTCGACTCCATGTTCGGCGAACAGCTCACTGGCCGCGGCAGTGATGCGGTCCAGCTTCTCCTGCTTATTCCGCTCGCGTCGTCCGAGCGGCTGGGATGCGACGGGCATGAAGGTTCCTCCGGAACGTAAACTGACTAGAGTCAGTTATGACTATAACGACCGCGGAGATTCGAGGCACCCGAACCTCTCTACTTCTAGCAGTGGGGACCGTGGTTCACGTAGGAGAGCGCGACGTCTGTGTCATAAGCGCGTGTTGCCGAAGCCAGCGGAATGAGCTGGCGGGAAAGCTGCTTGACCACACTGCTAGTGAAGAAGCCATCGCGAGCCGTGCTGTCGGCCAACTCTCGATGATAAGACGTAGAAGTTCCGAACGTGGGTCAGTTGGCGAGGAAGTCGACAGCGGCGGGGGCGAACTTCGCGTGGTACTGGAAGATGCCGCCGTGCCCGGAGTCGGGGTAGATGAACAGCTCGGATCCCTTGATCCGCCGGTGCAGGTCCGTTGAGAGGGCGGATGGCACCATGCGGTCGTTGTCGCCGTTGGCGATGAGTGTGGGGTGCGTGAGTGTGGATAGGTCCGAGGGTGCGGAGCGGCCGAACGCCTGGATTGCCTTCAGCTGCGTTTGGAATGCACGGGTGCTGATCGGCTTGTCACGGTCGATGGTGCGCTCCTGGAGGCGTTTGATGAACGCTTTCGCTGCTGGTTTGCCGGTGGCGTTGCGGTTGAAGAAGAGGAATTCCTTGGGGTCGGACCTTGTCAGGGTTGCGCGGAGGATGTTCCAGTAGGTGGTGCCGACGACCTTGTCGATGCCTTTTCCTCCCCGCGGTCCGGTCCCGGTGAGCACGAGCTTGCGGACAAGGTCGGGATGCTTGAGGGCCAGGTCCTGGGCGATCATGCCGCCCAGGGAGAAGGAGAAAACATCGATTCTTTTGAACCCGAGGGCCTTGATGAAGGTGTAGGCGTCGTCGGCCATTGCCTCGATGTTGTCGGGCACCTGCCCGGTGGAGGCGCCGACACCGGGCTGGTCGAAGGTGATGACGTGGCGGGTCTTCGCGATGGGGTCGATGATGCGGGGATCCCAGTTATCCAAGGTGGCGGCGAGGTGCACGAAGAACACGACGGGGATGCCGCCCTTGAGCCCCAGCTCGCGATAGGCGTAGGTGACACCTTCGGCGGTGACGGCTTTGGTTGGTGCCTTCGCGTACGAGGTAACGGTGGATTCGTGCGGGGTGCCGGTGTTGTCCATGACGGTTGTTCTCCTGCGTGGTTTGTGAGGTGGAATGGGTGTCGGCTCAGTGGGTCAGGGCGACCACTGCTTTGCCGCGGATGCCGCCCGCGGCCAGGGACTGCAGCGCCTCTGGGGTCTGGTCGAAGCTGAAGACTCTTCCTACGGTGGGGCGCAGCACGCCGTCGTCGACCAAGGCGCTGATCTGGCGCAGTTGCTCCCCGCTGGCGCGCATGAAAAGGAACTCATAGCTGACGCCGAGCTTCCTGGCCTGCCGCCGAATTTTGCCGCTGAGCAGAGCGACTGCCAGGCGTAGCACAGGATTCAGCCCGGCTCCGCGTGCGAATGCCGGATCCGGCGGGCCAGAAATCCCAATAGCCTTGCCACCGGGCTTGAGGATGCGCAGTGACTTCTCGAGGTTCTCCCCGCCGAGGCTGTCGAGCACCAGGTCGTACCCGTTCAGGAGCTGCTCAAAGTCCTGGGTGCGGTAGTCGATCACGATGTCGGCTCCGAGGTCGCGCACGAAGCCGGCGTTGGAGCCGCTTGCGGTGGTTGCAACGGTCGCGCCGAGGTGCTTGGCGAGCTGGATAGCGATCGAGCCGACCCCGCCGGCGCCGGCGTGAATGAGAACCTTGTGCCCGGGTCGGACGTTGCCCTGCTCGACAAGGGCCTGCCATGCGGTCAGCGCCACCAGCGGCAGCGAGCCGGCCTCCTCCATGCTGGCCGATGCCGGCTTCAGCGCAAGGTCTTCCTCGGCGACGGCGATGCGCTCGGCGAACGTGCCGATGCGGTCCTGGTCGGGGCGGCCGTAAACCTCATCACCGGGCTTGAACCCGCGCACCTTTGCCCCGACCTGCAGGACTGTGCCGGCGACGTCGTTGCCGAGGATCAGCTGGAGTTCGTAGGGCAGGATCTGCTTGAACTCGCCCAGCCGGATCTTCTCGTCCAGCTGGTTCAGGCCCGCCGCCTGAACCTGCACGAGCACATCGCGGTCCCCGACTGTTGGCTCGGGGACGTCCGCCTCCCGCAGCGGCTCCCTGTACTTGGTGACGACGAATGCTCGCATGACGTGATGCTCCTTCTGGGGGTGGTGGTTTTGTAGTTGGTGCCATTGATGCAGCGATATCTCGGGGACGCCCCGCTCGGGCACCGGCAGGTGGTCGGTGCCAGCCGGCGATTCTTCAGCTGGCCGCTCTAATGATTACAATCAATTATGACTGTACTCAGATATCTTTTCAAGGGGAAGCCGCTTTGGGCATGACGCGGGGTTTGCCGCTGCCCCCTGCTCTGCTCCCTGCTCCCTGCTTTGATGATCGGGCTTGGGAAGCGCCGTGGTCAGTGAGGTGGTTGTTTATGACCACGGCGCCAAGGGTGTTCTAGGCGGTCTTGACGACGGCCAGTTGGGGGTAGAGAGCCTCGATGGGGGCGCTGAGTCCGGCTTTGAGCTGCATCGACGTCTCGTCGGCGAGAACCTCGTACTCGCCGGTTTCGACGGCATCCATTACGGTGCGTACGAGATCGGCCGGGTCCATCTTGGGGTCGGTGGCGTTCGCAGCCATCGCCGTATCGACGTACCCGACGTGGACCCCCACCACGTGGACCCCTTCGGGGGCGAGTTCCAGGCGCAGCGAGTTGGTCGCGGACCAGAGGGCGGCCTTGGTGGCGCTGTAAATGCCGCCGACGGCGTACCAGCTCATGGCGGAGTGGATGTCGATGATCACCGAGCCATCCTTCGCCGACAGGATCGGCGCGAAGGCGCGGGCGAGGAAAAGTGGGCCGAGGAAGTTCGTCTCGACGTTGGTCCGGATTTCCGCATCGGTGTGAGTAAGGATGCCCGAGCTTGCCACGGACGCTCCGGCGTTGTTGATCAGCACCGTGACGTCGCCTGCGGCTTCGACTGCGGCCTGAATGGAGGCGGAGTCTGTGACGTCGAGGGTGAGCGGGACGATGCGCTCGTCCTCCCAGGTTCGGGGGGTGCGGGCGCTGGCGTAGACCTTGCTGGCACCGCGGGCGAGGGCGCTGTGAACGAAGTGTGTTCCGATGCCGCCGTTTGCACCGGTGACGAGGACGACTGCTTCATTAAGTGAGGGCATTTCACAAACTTTCTTGTTACGAGGCTGCATCCACACCCGGTCGGCGCGGATGGTGCTGATATGTCTTAGGGGCCGCCAGCCCCTGGGCTCCAAGGGGAGCAAACAGGGCGGGCGGCCTGAGGGCAGCCGGTCAGGCGGGGACAAGGGTCGGGTAGTCGGTGTACCCGGAAGCTCCGCCACCGTAGAGAGTGGTCGGGTCCACCTCATTCAGAGGGGCGCCGGAACGCAGTCGCGCGACGATGTCGGGGTTGGCCAGCGCGAAACGGCCCAACGGGGCAATGTCAGCAAGGCCGGCCTCGATGTCGCCTGCGATCCGCTCACGGTTACGTCCGTAGCGGACCACCAGAACCGCCGTCGGCCAAAGATCCCTGAGGGAGCGGAGGAGTTCCTCGTCGCCCATATGGTGAAGGTGCAGGTAGGCCAGGTTCAGGGTGGCGAGCTCACCGACCAGGTGCCGGTACTGAGCGCGCACACTCTCGGTGTCGCCCTCATCGATTCCGCCCAAAGGCATGGCGGGGGAGAGGCGGACGCCAACCCTGTCCGCGCCGATTTCCTCGGCCACAGCCTGGGCGATCTGGACCACGAACCGGGACCGGTTTTCTACCGATCCGCCGTAGGAGTCGGCGCGGTGGTTGGCGTTGGGGGAGAGAAACTGGTGCAACAGATAGCCGTTAGCGCCATGGATTTCGACTCCGTCGGCGCCGGCCGCGATGGCAGAAGCTGCGGCGTGACGGAACTCAGCCACGGTGGTCCGGATATCCTCTATGCTTAGCTCTCGCGGCGTCGGCGTCTTCTGCAGCCCTGTTGGCGTGAATATTTCCTGGTCGGCGGGGATCGCAGAGGGCGCCACCGGCCGGCGGTGGTGGGGAGTATTGTCCGGGTGGGACATCCGGCCGGCATGCATCAGCTGGATGAACACTGCCCCACCGCCCGCGTGCACCTTGTCGGTGATCTTTCGCCAGCCTTCGATCTGCTCAGGGGTGTAGATCCCCGGCGTGTTCATATAGCCTTGCCCGTCCGCTGACGGCTGCGTCCCCTCGGTAATGATCAACCCCAATGAGGCGCGCTGCCCGTAGTACTCAGCGGCCAAGTCGCCCGGCGTGCCATCCGGGTTCGATCGGTTTCGGGTCATTGGTGCCAGCGCCAGTCGGTGGGGAAGGTCCAGGCGGCCAAGAGTGAACGGTTGCCAGAGAGAAGATGAGGTCATGGGTTTAGTCCTTTGCGTTCGATGTGTCATAACATCACCACCGCGACAAGCCGATGTTCGACCGTGAAGGACAGTAGCTTTACTAACTAACTCACACGGTGGTGACTACACTCATAACTGAGCAGAATCAGATTTTATTCCAGGTGATTCGTCTGCCCCTTAAGCGGCCGGACGGCGCGAGCAAAGGAAGCAGAAGAAGCTCTACCGGGGACCGCATCCGACGGCGCCGTGCGTCGGCCCCACGGCGAAGCGTGTCGCGCTTCTCGTGACCAGCGGCATCGGCGCGGACCGGCGCAATTCCGCCGCTGCTGGTAGAGCCCTCATTGGGATGTAAGAGCGGGTGTCCGTTCTCAATCTAGATGTCAGTCGCAACGGGGGCTGGCTACACAGGCTCGAGTTAATGTCCCGCCGGCCAGCGAACGCAGACACTGCGCCGGCCCGACTGATCGACGGCGCCCGGCGTGGCATGCTGGAAGACTCCGGAGGATTTTCCGGCTATGAGGAGATCATGGACGCATTGGCCGATCCGTCTCATCCGGACCACGCCGAACACTCCGCCTGGGTGGCCGACATAACCGGATCGGACGAGCCCTTTCACCCTGCTTTTCTCGACATTTCCGCCGTGAACATGAGGCTGGCTGACCGGCTCTGAGTCCCGGTTATTGGGAGAAAATTCCACAGATTAGGCGGCAGGAACAGCCCATCGTGCGGGCACTCCCCCAGCCATTTTCAAACGCCGATAATTTAGATTAAGTAAAGCTGGGGCCAGAAGGGGCTCCCCGCGTGCCGACAACTTGGTCCGCTAAGAGCCCCTGAGGCGTCGCCATTTGTCAGGAATCAGGCAGCGGCCTGCCGCTAGACGCCGAAGCATGCGAGTTGACTCATTGTCTAGGGAGCTATCGTTGTGGCGCAGCTTATGCTCACGGGCAGAGCGCCATTCATTTACGCTGTGTCAAGCCCTGGCGCAAGCTAGCCCGCAGGATTGGCGGTTCCGGCATAAGGTAATCGCTTATAGCCGGGACGATATTAGTCCACTGCTTATACTCCTTGACTAGCCCTTGTAAACAAGGTTTAGGTAGAGGACCGCGACGGCGGAAAGTGTCCAGCTCGCGAGGCTTCCTACTAGAAACTCCTCCGCCTTTGAGCCGGAAGCACGGTCCTCCGAGATCTCGGGGAAACGGACGATGCCCTTCGCTGCCGCCAGTGCCGCGATAATCTGCGGGACGCCGGCGAATGCAAGCACGACGATAAGTAAGCGCTCGATTGGGCCGATAATTCGGCCGCCCTTTAGCTCGGGGCCTCGTTTCGGCTTTTCTCCGGCCCGTACGCTCGCCACTTTGACGCTGCTGATGAACAGCTCCCACTTGTTCTTGGACTCCGCACCGGTTGCTTCGGCTTCTGCGCTGTCACCGGCTGCCCTTGACGCGTCTTCCTCGTGGGCGCGTCCGAGCGCTGCAAGCGTAACGTTGTTGGCGCTCTTCAAAAGAAAGAAGCCGACAGATACCGCCGCCAGGACGGTTTCAAGAGAAATGGACGCCGCGGATTTCAAAACTGCAGCCGAGTGAGCGTCTACAAGGAATCCCCTTGCTGTTTCAGGCGTTCGGTCGTAGGCCGTGATGGCAAAGACGAGAACGAACAACGAGATGGGTGGCCAGAGCCTGGAGGCGGGCACGCCCGAATCGCCGTTGTCCTTGGGCGTCGATTTTGAGGGGCGCGTGGCCCACACCCACACCAAGGAAATCACTAAGCAGCCGACGGCTATTAGCGGATCCAACCCCAGCCCGAAGACTGCCAGCGCCGCTATAGTCCCCAGAAGCACGAGCCGGAGCACCAAGGATGGCCAGCGGCGTCCGACTACGAAATCAACTAGGCCCACCATCAGAAGAAGTACGGAGCCAATCACTGGATTTCGCCTTGCAGTAGTTCATTCTGGGCTGCCACGATAGCCGCTCCCCCCGACCGACGTAAACTCTGCGAGACCGCAGACTGACTGATCTGTTCCTGTTCTGCCAGTTCGGATTGTGTATGTCCGTAAAGCGAGCCTGCAGTTAGCCGACGATCACGCGGGCGCATTGAGCTGATGGATGCGTCTCGGAGCAGCAAAAAGCTGTTGACCAGCGCCATTGCACCGACTTCCCTAGGTGTATTGGATATGAACCACGAGCGAAGATAAGGTTCTCCGCCATGCTCTCGTCGGTGCGTCTCCTCGATCGCTTTTCGTGCATTCCACCATGCCGATCCATCTTGGATAGCCCCTGGGGCCTGCTCATCAACGTCGACCGTTTCCCCTCGCCCCAATCCGAACCTGCAGTCCACATCTTCGGGAAGTGCTAGACGGACTTGTGTTGTCGTTAGAAGAGCGTGGCCCAGTGTTGGGAATATGGCTTGGAATTCGTCCCCGACTGTAGGCCAGAGAGGCCGGAGGGGTGGGCGCACCCGCAAGGCGTCTTCAAACGTGGCGCGGATGGACCTTTGGGCACCGACGCGATCTTGGAGCTTTCTGGATTTCACGATGTCCACGATGAGTGCGATGACAAGACCTGACATCCCATAAGCTTATAGCTTATTCCTGAACCTTTATAAGCTGACGACCGATTGCGGTTATGGGGCGAAAGGCCTTCAGCAGAGCAGGGACGCACGCCCACCGCCTTTAGACCAGCTATGCCGATATTTGATCTTTTGTAAGGCTACGGATTCATCGAATACGCAGGTATTGCCCTGTGGACGAGGTGCTGACTAAACGGCTGGAGCTAGTGGGCCCTTCCATCGAAACCGACGAGAGAGGGCCCACTGGGCCAAAGCAGGCACAGAGATCGATCTTTATCGTCCCTGAAGCGCCGCTGATCCACTACCTGGGGTGACGCGCCAAC
>NZ_PJII01000014.1 GCF_002929215.1 Arthrobacter sp. ZGTC412 | reverse complement strand
TCGTCGAACATCACCTTGGCACCGAACTTCTCGGCCTGCTCCTGCAGCCCGTCCATCAGCTCCGGCCCCTGGATGCCGCCAGGGAAACCCGGGAAGTTCTCCACTTCCGTGGTGTTCATCAAGGCACCTCCCGCGGTCACCGAACCGGCCAGCACCAGCGGCTCGAGGCCCGCGCGGGCAGCGTAAATCGCGGCGGTGTAACCGGCAGGGCCGGAGCCAATGATGATCAGCTGCTCTGCCTTGGCGCCTGCGGAGGTTTCGTTGTTGCTCATCGGTGTCTCTCCTGGTGTCCGGGGCGGGCTACTTGGCAGCCGGGACGAGGGACTCGATCAGGCCCTCGATTCGGGTTTTGATCTGGTCGCGGATAGGGCGGACCGATTCGACGCCCTTCCCCGCGGGGTCTTCCAGGACCCAGTCCTCGTAGCGCTTGCCCGGGAAGTAGGGGCATTCGTCGCCGCAGCCCATGGTGATCACCACGTCCGATTCCTTCACGGCCTCGGTGGTGAGAACCTTCGGGACCTCGGCGGACATGTCGATACCCAGTTCAGCCATGGCCTCGACGGCGGCAGGGTTGATCTTGTCCGCGGGCTGGGATCCGGCGGAGCGAACCTCAATCTCACCCTTGCCGAGCGTAGTGAGGAAGGCGGCGGCCATCTGGGAACGGCCGGCGTTGTGGACGCAGACGAACAGGACGGAGGGCTTCTTAGCAGTGTCGGTGCTCATTCTTTTGCTCCTGTAATCAGTGAGGGGTGGATCGGTGGTTGAGTCGTCGCCCGCACGTCCTCCATCGAGATATTGAAGTTGGTCGATGAAGGAAGTATCGGACGATGCATTGATGATTGTCAATATGACGTGCAGGGCGGGCGGCGTCAGGCTGCGCGCATCCGCGGCGCGAGGTCACTGATGCGGCTGGAGATATCGGCGAAGGCGTTTTCAAAGGCCTCCTCGGTGTTGATCCGGAGCGGATCCGGCACGGACCAATGGACTCCACCCAGGCTGGTCAGTTCCTCGTGGGCGTTGTCGCAGACCGTGACAACGAAGTCCCCGCCAGCCAACTCCCCCAGCCTTCGCGGCGGAACCTCCGGGAGGTTCACTCCATGGCGGCGGGCGACGTCGATTGCTCCTTCCGCGATTCGGTCCGCCGGGTGCGTTCCCGCCGAAGTCGTGGGGATTTGGCTGACTTGCCGCCAGAGAGCGGCGGCAATCTGGGAACGGGCGCTATTGCGGGTGCAGACAAACAAAACGCGCGTGGCGCCATATTCAACGCCCGGCGCCAGGCCTTCCAGCGCCCCAGCGGCAAGGCGGATGTAGCTTCGGCGCTTGTCGGCCTCCGAGCGGCGGCGGGTCGCCAGGCCCGCTCCTTCCAGTGCGCGGAGGTGATGGGACAGCAGGTTCGAGGGCATGTCCAGTTCAGCCTGAAGTTCCGTGGGCGAAAAGTCCCCAAGGGTCAGCAGGTCGACGATCCGCAGCCGGGCAGGATCGGCGAGGGCCGCGTGCTTGGCGACCCTCGACAGGAACACATCTGCTGACTCAGTTTTCATTGACTCAATTTTGACTGAGATAAGTTTCTGCGTCAAGCTTGGTGCCATGACTACAAACCAACCTCCGCTGTGGCGCCGCGCCGTCGCTGAGCTTCTGGGCACCAGCCTGCTCGTGATGATCGTTGTGGGCTCCGGGATCATGGCCCAGCAGCATTCCCCCAACGACGTTGGCCTGCAGCTGCTGCAGAACAGCACCGCCACGGTGCTGGGTTTGACGGTCCTGATCCTCGTGTTCGGGCCCGTCAGCGGCGCGCACTTCAACCCTGTGGTCTCACTCGTGGACTGGCTCCTCGGCCGGCGCAGCGGCACGGGACTGACCCTGCCGGAGCTGGGTACCTATGTGGCCGCACAGACTCTCGGTGCGGTCAGCGGCAGTGTGGTCGCGAACGCCATGTTTGAGGTGGGCACCTCCATCTCCGGGAAGGACCGCGCCACCGGCGGGCATCTGCTCGGTGAAGTGGTTGCTACCGCCGGGCTTATCCTGCTGATCTTCACCCTCGCCGCCACGAAGCGGGGCGTCCTCGCCGCACCTGCGGTGGGCGCCTACATCGGAGCGGCGTACTGGTTCACGTCTTCGACGTCCTTTGCCAACCCCGCCGTGACTGTCGGGCGCATCTTCAGCGACACCTTCGCTGGCATCGCACCAGGCTCCGTCCCCGGGTTCGTCATCGCCCAGCTCATTGGCGCGGCAGTGGGCGTAGGACTCCTGCTCCTTCTGTTCCCGCACGCGGCCCGCGCCGCAGACGACGTCGTGCTCCCACACGAGGCGGACAAAGGCAACTCCTAGTCCTCCTGACATAGCGAGGACATCGAGCGCCGCTCCCCACGTGTTCAACCCGCAACGCGGATGAGGGCGACGCGCCGGCACACAAGGCTGCCATGATGGCCCTGTGGCTATCGCGAAGACAATCCTGCTGTTCATATTTGCCGCCGCCGCTGAGATCGGCGGCGCATGGCTGGTTTGGCAGTCCGTCAGGGAGGGCAGGGCATGGTGGTGGGCAGGACTGGGCGTTATTGCGCTAGGCATTTACGGTTTCGCTGCCACTTTGCAGCCTGACGCGCACTTCGGCCGGATACTGGCCGCCTACGGGGGCGTGTTCGTTGCCGGATCACTGATGTGGGGCATCGCCTTTGACGGCTTCCGGCCCGACAGGTGGGACATCGCGGGATCTGCGATCTGCCTGCTCGGTGTTGCCGTGATCATGTTCGCCCCGCGGAACGCTGCTTAAAGAACCTGAGGCTCACCAGCAGCAGTTCCTCCTCTAAACCAAACGTCCGACGGCGTCCCCCGTCACCCCGTTTGGGCCAGTTCGTCCCAGAAACATGCAAGCGTGACGGCGCCGTTCACCAGGACTTCGAGGTTGACGCTCTCATCGCTGTCGTGCCAGTGGTCCTCCACCAGTCCGGTCCCGAAGAACAGGACCGGAGAATCCAGCTGCCGGCTGAGCAGCGTTGCGGGACCGCCGCCGGCGTTGCCCATCCGCCCCACCTCGGAAGAGCGGAAGCCCTTGGCCATGGCTCGCTCCAACACTGGGACAGCGGGATGATCCGGGGTCCAGTACGGTTCCTGGGCCGTCTCAAGGTCCACGCTGAGGGTGTGTCCGTAGTTGTCCCCCACCGTGTCCCGGACCCATTGCCGGAGCTGCTCCGCCACCTTCTCCACCCGCTGGCCCATTACTGTCCGCAGGCTCAAATCCACTGCGGCCACGGACGGAACGGCGGCGCTGGAAATCCCGACAGGATCACCGGCGATCAAGGCCGTGACCTCCACGGCCGGGCGGAGCCACAGGCGTTCAGGCACCGTGTACCCCAGTTCGCCAGTGATGCTTCCCGTCTCCGAGCGCTCCAGCCAGTCCTCTTCAGTGAACGGCAGGCGTGCGAGCGCCTTCCGAAAGTCGTCCGGCACTGGCGCCACGTCGTCATAAAATTCGGGAATGTAAATCCGGCCATCGTCGTCATGAAGACCGGCGAGGACCCTGCTTATTTCAAAAGCCGGGTTGGGGACGGCACCGGAAACGGCGCCGCTGTGCACGTCCACTTCAGGGCCGGTCACTTCCAGGTGGGCGCTCACCATGCCGCGAAGGCTCACACACATTGCCGGGTGGTCCTCACGGAATAGCAGTGTGTCCGAGAAGAGCACGAGGTCCGCCTGAAACCGGTCCGGCTGCTCCTCGAGCAGCATGGCCAGGTGCGGCGACCCGCCTTCTTCCTCCCCCTCAACGAGGTACTTCAGGTTGACGGCTGGTCGGGCGGTTGAGGCCGTCGAAGCCCCTGCCGGGTGATAGAGCGTTGGGGTTTCGGCTGCAGGAAGTGATAGAGCGTCCGGGTTTTGGGGGTCGGAAGTGATAACGCGTGTGGATTGTTGGTCAAGGTGGGCGCGAAGCGACCACAGGTGGGCCAGGATCTGCCCCTTGGCGTCCGAGGAGCCCCTCCCGTATAGCCGTCCGTCCCGCACCACCGGTTCGAAGGGGACGGTCTGGTCCCACTCCTCGGGCTTGGACACCCGCACATCGTGGTGGCTGTACACCAGGACGGTGGGTGCGCCGGGCGCCTCGCACCATTCGGCGTACACGGCGTGGGACTCCCCGGTGGGGAGGATCTCCACCATCGGGAAGCCCACCTCGCGGAACGCCGCCGCCAGCCAGTTGGCGGAGCGGAGCAGGTCCTTTGCGTGCTCCCCCAGCACCCCGGGCACACGCACCCACTCGGCCAGCTGGCCCTCCAACTCGGCCCGGCGGGACTGGACGAAGGAGCGAAGGCCCGCGGCGTCGTCGTTATCCTGACCGTCGTTATCCAGGGCCGGGTGCTCCGGGCCGCCGTCGTGGTCCTCGACGCCGTGATGCTGCTCCATGGCTCACCGCGGCTGGGCCGGGTTGGTGGGATCGCCCTGCGACGGCGGGTTGAGCGGCAGGTCGCTGTGCTGGGGTACTCCGTTCATCGTTGTTCAGCTCCTTCTCTCGCAGTGCAACGTGTGGATTGGTGAACAGACGGTCAGGCCATGGCTCCGGCGCTTGCCGTCTCCGGCTCCTGGACCCCGCCCACAAAGACGGACTCCGCCATCTGGGCCGCGATCGCATCCCAGTGGTACTTCTTCAGGAGCTCGCGGGTCTTCGGCTTGGGCCCGCGCGACGGATCCCGCTGGCCGAGCGTCCGGCATACCGAGGCGAAGCCGGCGGCGTCGTCACGCAGGTGCACGATTCCGGGGAAATCCGCGACGACATCCGGCACCCGCGTGGAAACCACCGGCAGGCCGGCCGCAAGGTACTCGAGGGTTTTGGTGGGGCTGATGGAGCGGGTTGCCTCGTTCAGGGCGAACGGCATCAGGGCCACATCCAGGCCGGCCATCGCCGCTGGAAGGTCCGCGTAGCAGGTGTACCCTTCGTAGCTGATGTTGGGCGCCTGGGGCAGGCTGGCCGGATCGATCTTTGCCACCGGCCCGTACATTTTGATGTCCCACTCCGGCAGTGCTTGGGCCAGGCCGGCGATCAGCCCCAGGTCCAGCCGTTCGTCCAGCACACCCACGTATCCGGCGGCGGGACGCTGCCCTGGAACCCTGGACTCCGCCGTCGGGGTCCGGTAATGCTCCGGCTCCACACCGCTGGGAAAGAGCAGCGTGTCCGCGCGGCCCTGCCGCACCATGGACCGGTGGAGCGAGCGGCCGCCGGCAAATACGACGTCGGACCGGCGGAGCGCCTGCCGCTGCCTCACCACCAGTTCGGGCGGGGCGTCCTTGAAGGCGGCGAGATCGTCCATCACGTCATACACGAGTGTGGTGGGTTGGAGGGCGAGGGCCAGTTCCAGTGCCAGCGGGGTGTAGAGCCACACCACCCTCTCCCCTGCGGGCGGGCCTATCAGTTCGGGCAGTTGCTCGATGTAGTCCGGCATTACTTGGTCGAAAAAGCCCACGTGGTGGCCCTGCTCCGGGATCTCCAGCCAGGCCCGGTTCAGCCCGTCCACCTGCGTGTGGTTCATCCGGTTCCGCCCCGTAAATTCGGGCGACGGCGTGAGCGGCTCCTCCACGTACCAGGTGGAACAGCGGGAACCCAGGCGGGAAACGAGGTGCTGGGGACGCTGCCAGACCCAGTCCCAACGGAGATGCGACAAAACGATCAGTTCACTCTGCATTGACTATCCTCAATTCCATCCGGGTCCTGGTGTTGGGCAGGCTGTTTCCCTGATCCGCGTCAGGGGCCGGGGTCCAGTTCCAGTGGGACATTTGTGGCTCGTAACCGCGCAGCCAGGTGGCCACGGGTTCGCCCAGCGTGAAGGCAGGCAGCTCGTTCGACGGCGTGCCGGCGGCGGCTTTCGCGTAGGACTCTGACATCACGGAGGGCTGGCGGGCCAGCTCGTCGTCCAGCCAATACACGCCCACGGGGTCGATATGGCCGTCGCTGCGGTACAGGAGCGTGTTCCAGTCCGTGGAGTCGATCACCGGGAACCAGCACAGGCCTTCGAGGGGAACGCCCATGTGCCGTGCCCGTTCGCACTGCTCCAGGACGTACTTGAACCAGGTGGCCCGGTCCGAGGTGGAGCCGCGGACGTTGGTTTCGGTGAGGAGGCACGGCAGCCGGTAGCGGTCCCAGTACAGGTAGATCTGCTGCGCAAGCGGCAGCGGGTACGGCGTATTGGGCGAACCGCCACTGTCATCGAAGTGCCACTGGCAGTGGGCGTAGTAGTCCATGCCCAGCACGTCGATCCGTCCCGGTTCCAGGTCCTGCAGCTTCTCTCCCCCGGCGTCGCGGAGCAGTTCCGCCAGGGGGCCGTGGGGGTCGTAGCCTTTGCCCAGGAAGCTGTCCAGCACCAGGAACCGGCGTTCGTTGGCCATGGTGGCGTACGCGCTTCCGCCGGCACCGGCCCCGGTGTGGTGCTCGCAGGTGTCCACCCACACGTGTTTGGCGTCCGAAAGCAGTTCCTTGTAGGCGCGGCTGGCCTCGGCCACGGCCGGCAGCACATTGAGGATCTGGGCCACGAAGTTGTCGAGGCCCTTCTGGTAGGGCGGCCAGATTGCCTCGTGTCCGGTGAGAAACAGGGTGGAGAAGGGCTCGTTGAAGAGTGTGTACTCCTCCACCCAGGGGTAGCGCCGGGCAAACTCTTCGGTGTACCGCAGGTAGGCGGTGCGGAAACGGGGGTCCGCGAAACCGGCCTCCATCCACCGGGGATAGCTGGTGTGGTGCACCAGGTCCACGATGGGCCGGAAGCCGTTGTCCCGGAGATAGTGCAGCACCCTGTCCGTGTCCTGCCAGTCAAAGACGCCTTCCTCGGCCTCCACCCGGTGCCAGCGGACCGGATACCTCAACCTGTTCACTCCGCAGCTGGTCAGCAGTCCGAGGTCCTGCTTCCATTGGACGTCGTGGGCGGTTGACTCGAATATGTCTGTGTCGTGCCGGGGAAGGTACGTACTCTCAAAGGCACCGATGATGTCGAGTCCGCTCATATCCCCGCCCCTTCCCCCTGCAGGGTACGGCCCGTGTTGCCGGCCAGCTGCACGTAGACGAGGTCCAGCAGCTCCGCCGCCCTCAGGTTTAACCGCCGGGATTCATCCAGGTCCCGGTCCAGCCGGAGGATCTCGGCACGCAGCTCTGCGATGTCCGCCGCGGCCACAGCCAACCGCAGGTTCATCTCCTCCAGCGGGTCGCTCAGGGGCTCGTGCTCGGTCAAAGCATCGCCCAGGAAATCGTTCATGGCAGGGCCCTCACTTTCAGTCGGCGAACGGGTTTGGCGCCTTGGCGCCCGGGTTGTGGTGTAACTTCTTCTGCTTCAAGCCCCAGCTCTGCGAGGCTGCTCTTCAGGGCGGCAACATCGACGGGGACGTGGAAGCGGCAGTCCGGGAACGGCGGCTCGCACTCCGCCGACTGAAATTCCAGGAAAGCCTCGGCCGCCGTCTGCTGGCTCCGCAGCAGGTGCCCGATCAGCGTCAGGGTGTTCTCCCGGCCCTGCCCGTTGAGCGAGTTCAGCAGCAGCCTGGCGTACACGTGCAGCGGACCATTGCCGTGGTTCGCGAGGCCGGCCAGCGGTGCGGTCTCCCGGAGCGAGTTGAGGTTCACCCGTCGGGCCTCCAGGGTGCCGGTGCCGGCCTGATGCAGGCGCAGGTTTTCGATTGCAGGGCGGCTGTAGTCAACAGCCACCACGTGGTGGCCCTGCTCCGCGAAGTGCTTCGCATCCGCGCCGAGCCCGAAGCCGAGCTCCAGGATCCGGGACCCCGGGGGAAGCTCTCGGGCCAGCTCCGTCGCCCAGGCCGAGGGCGCCCGCCCGGCGGCCACGCCTTCTTCGCCGGGCCCGTCTTCAATTCCGGGCCTGTCTTTAGTACGGAGCAGCGCCCGGTGGTGGTCCTCCCAGTTCTCCCTGTCGCCGTCCAGGCTGCCCAGCCAGTTGTCATAACGACGGCGGGCGGGCGGCGGCGTGGTGAACCGGAACGCAGGATCAGGGGTTTGCCAGCTGGGTCCGTAGATCGCCGCGAGCATCTGCTCCGGTTCCGCCGGGGCCGGCAGGTCCCGCCCGTTGATGGTGAGGGTGCGCAGCGGGAAGATGCCCACGTTTTCCGTGTGCTCGCGGGCATGGAACGTGCCGTGGAACCAGCCCCCCACGTTGAAGTAGGTGAAAATGTCGAGGTAGAACCGGTCCGTGCCGTCCGCTCCGGGAAACAGCAGCTGCAGGTGCCCTGCGGAATGCCGGACGGTTTCGTAACCTTGCGCGTGCAGGGCCCGTTCCAGCTCGAAGCCCTCCAGCGCAATGTCCGATGGGTTTTCGTGCGGGCTAAGGTAGGCCAGGTCCACGTCGTCGTCGCCCGGCATTACCCGGCCGTCCCGGACGGGACCCAGGAGGGTGCCTCCGGTGACGAAGAGTTCCTGGCCGCGGCCCCGTGCCCACTCCACCAGCTTGCAGGCCTCATCCAGCGCCTCGTCGATCAGGTGGGCACGCTGGCCTTCAAAGTTCCGCGCGATCCGCCCCCACTTATTGATGATCTGCGCCATCCCGGTTCCGGGCTCCTCGAGTGAGAACTGGTGCGGTGAATCATCAAAGGTGACTGTCGCCGTCGGGCATAACGGCGTTCCGTCCTGCAGCACGCTGAGCCGAGCCCAGCCGGACAGGCGGCCGGCGAGGGCGGGCGGCCAGTCGATGGTGCAGCAGCCGGAGCCACGCCGTGCAGCCTCGCCGGCACGGATATTCCAAATGGGCCTGTCCCCCAGCAGGATGGACAAGGTGGCATTTCCGGGAATCGGCGGCCCCGCGAGGATAAGCGACAACCTGTCCGCCTGGAGGCTATGGCTGTGGCTATGGACGCTGCGTATCTCAAGGTCGTGGCTCATGGCTGGGCCACCAGTTCGGAGTCCTTGGACGGGTCCGTGTAGGGAAGCCGGACATCCACCACCTGCCCCGTCATGGCCGAAGCCAGGACCTGGATGCTCGCCCCGGCAACTGCCGCGGCGGGCAACAGGGATCCTTCCTCCTCCGCCCCAAACGCCCTGGTCCGCATGGGAGTGGCGGTCCGGCTGGGGCTGATGCAGTTGACCCGGATCCCGTCCGAGCTCCACTCGTCCGCGAGCGCCTGGGTGAGGTTCACGATGGCGGCCTTGGTGGCGGAGTAGACCGTGTAGTTGGCCCGGCCACGGGTGTAGGAACTTGAGGCGAAAAGCGTCAGCGATCCCTTGCTCTCAGCCAGGTACTTCTGCGACTCCTGGGCAACGATGAAAGCCGCCGTGAGGTTCACGTCGAGATCGTGGTGCAGTTGCTCGTCGGTCAGCTGGGCCAGCGGGCCAACGCTGAGTACGCCTGCGGAGAGGATAACGTGGTCCACGCGGCCGTGGGCGGCTGCCGCCGAGGCGAGCGCCTGGGCTACGCAGCCGCGGTCCTCCACAAAGGTGCCGTTGCCGGTGCGGCTCTGGCCCGCCACCAGGACTCCTTCGGCTTCGAGTTGCTGGACGAGCTCCAGGCCGATTCCCGAACTTGCACCGAAGACCACAACAATGGAGCCGCGGAGCGCGTCCGCGTTCCCGTTCGGCAGCACGGTTTTGTGCTTGAGCTGGAACAGTTTGTCCGCAAGATGGATGTCGATGGGCTGGGTGATCTTGATGTTCGCCTCGTCCCCGTCCACCACGAAGATGGGGACATCGGGACAGTACTTAAGGACAACCGAGCAGTCATCCGTGGCGAAGAAGTCCGGGTCCTGTTTGGCCCGCTCGTACGCCTCGGAAATGACCGGCAGCCGGAACGCCTGCGGCGTCTGGCCCCTTCTCAGCTTGGCCCGCGGCGGCACTGCGCGGACGAAGTTCTCATCATCCACTTCGATGATGGTGTCCGCTGAGGGGATGGCGGTATCGACGGCGGCATAGACGTCGAGTGCGCGGATGCAGGCGAGGATGATGTCGCCGTCGAGCAGCGGCCGGACGGCGTCATGGAAGATGACGTTGGCGTTTTTGTCCGCGATGGCGTCCAGGGCAAGGCATGAGGTTTGGCTGCGGTCTGTGCCGCCGGAAAGGATCGCCGTGAGTTTGCTGAACTTATTGGCTGCTTTCCCACCCGGCGTGCCGGGTTGTCTGCCGGGTTTTCCCAGGAGCAGTTCCTCGGCACGCGGAATGTAGCCCGGGGCCATCATAACGATGACCTCGTCCACCAGATCACAGTGCTGGAACAGCTCCACAGTGTGCTCAAGGCTGGTGCGGCCGGCGATCGGGACAAATTGCTTAGGTATGTCCAGGCCCATCCGGGCGCCGACTCCTCCGGCCAGGATGACCGCGACGTTGCGGCGGCTCGCGCCGGTTGGAGAAGGTGGGTTCTGGTCCATGGCTGGTCCTTTCTGTCTACTTGACGGCCTAGTGGCGGCCGGTGGGGGTGCCTCCTGCGTTCTCGGTGGCGGAGGGAATGGCGATGGATGCGGCCTGGATCCGCTGCCGGGCTTCCTCGGCGGTGACGTGGGAACTCATCCGGGGGTACTCGCCCACCGGGACCACTGCGGAAACAAAGGTCCGGTTGTGGATGCGGATCAGGCTGAAGGAACGGGCGCCGTCCAGGCCCTGCATGGCGCCGGCGGGCATGGCCAGGTCCTGGTTGTAGCTGGTGGAGGCGGCCACCGATACGGGAATGCCGGCAAAGGTTGAAAAGACGCTGTGGTGCGTGTGGCCGGAGAGGATCCCGAGGACGTCACTGCCTTTGAGCACACGCGCCAGGCCGTCCTGGTTCCGCAGCTCCGAAAGCACGGCGAGTTCCTGGACCGGCGGGACAGGCGGGTGGTGGATCACCAGGAGGGTGCCGTCGTCGGCCCTTGTTTCCAATTCCCCGGCCAGCCAGCGCAGCTGCTCATCGTTGATTTCTCCGTGGTGGTGGCCGGGCGTTGAGGAATCCAGGACCAGCACCCGCAGATTTCCCAAGTGATAGCTGCGGTCAACCGGAAACGTCTGCGGCGCCTCATCCAGGAGCATCTTTTGGAAATTTGAACGTTCGTCGTGGTTGCCCATGGCCCAGATGAGTTGCGCGCCCATCCGCTCGGCGTAAGCCTGGCACGTGGTCCGCAACCGCCGGTAGGCTTCCAGGCTGCCCTTGTCCGTGAGATCGCCGGAAAAGATGATGGCTTCCGGCTTCAGCCCGCTGGCCTCAACGGCATTGAGGACTTCCACCAGCCCCGTTTGGGGATCCAGCTCGCCGTACAACAGCCCCTCTTCCACAAAATGAGGGTCGCTCACGTGGACAAGCACATGGTTGGGGGTTGAGTACTCGGACCGGAGCAGGTGCATGGGAGCCTTTCAGCTTTTTCCCGCGGCGGAGCCCATTCGGGAAGGTGTGCTGACGGGCTCTGCATGCCGTCGGGGGTAGAACATAATAAGCACGCTTATGAAATGTTGGGAAGACCTGTCTTTTGTTACGGTCGGGTGCTGGCGCTACCCGCGGCGTGCCTGCAGGCCGACGGCGGGTGGCTGTACTTCCTTGCCCGCCGCGGGTAGATTCAGGAGTGTGACGGGCGTTACTCCCGTCCTCCCTGGCCCTTCTGCACTGGCCGGGGAAAGTAGCTGCTGGAGCAAGCCGGTGGCACATTTTGCAGAAACGGATTGGGCCATAATGCCGTCCTCACACTTCCAACAGTTCCTTGACCAAGCCACCGTCCATGACGCTGCGGCCGAACATCCTTTGGGGCCGGACTGCCTTTACGGCCTCTACGTCAGTTGGGCAGCGCTGCACGGCTTCCGTGCAAAATCCGACCAGGCCTTCCGCGCCGGCATGAAGCGCTGTGGCGTGGACATCAAGCACTCCCAGCTGCACATGACCGGCCCCGCCGCGGCGGACTACATCCTCTACAGCTACCCCGACGTCGCCTGACGTTGCCGGGCAGCGCGCCATACGACGCTATATAGGGGGCAGCCGTGGGATTCGAGGCGCACGAGCCGGAGGAGCGAAGCGAGCTCAATTCCGCCTTACTGGAAGCAGACATCACGGTCCCGGAGCTCTGGCTGCAGTACTTCAGCATGAGCGGCGCTGCCGGCGAATACGAGGTCCGGGCCTACGTGGAGGGACTGATCTCCCTGCCTGCCCTCCAGCGCGACCTGCTGGCCATGGCGGCCAGGGAAATCATCAGCGAGGCGCCCTGAGGTGACGCCCGACGGCGACAGTCCCGAAGCGCCGTCGGCATGCTTCGTCCTCTTCCCATTGAGCTCCTTCCCGCGCTAATGTGGCACAAAACCACTGGCCAGAGCCATGGGTTATCAGGCTCATGCAGCTGGGCCTCTGGGGACTTTCCGGAGGGAACCGCGGTGAGTAGCACTGGACGAAACACTCTTAGATGGCGGCGGGGTGCCGCTTTACTCCTGATCCCGGCTCTGATGGCTTTGACTTCCTGTTCCGCGGAGGTCCAGCGCGGCTGGTTGCCCGGTGAACGCGACACCACAGACCACACCCCCCTGGTCACGGACCTGTGGGTGAACTCGTGGATCGCTGCAACCGTGATCGGCGTGATCACGTGGGGACTTATTCTGTGGTGCGTCATCGCCTACCGCCGCAGAAAAGATACGGTCGGGTTTCCGCGGCAGATGAGCTACAACCTTCCGCTGGAAGTCTTCTACCTCTCTGTACCGCTCATGATTGTGGGCGTGCTGTTTGTCTTCACTGACCGGGACCAGCGGGCTATGGACGACCGGTTCGAGGACCCCGACGTGGTGATCGATGTCCGCGGCAAGCAGTGGGCCTGGGACTTCAACTACGTCAAGGAGGACGTCCATGAGGACCCGGGCGTTCAGGCCCACCTTGACGGCAATTGGGGCACGCCGGACCGGCTGCCCACCTTGTACCTGCCAGTCGGTAAAAAGGTGGAACTGCAGCTCAACTCCCGTGATGTCCAGCATTCCTTCTGGGTTGTGGAATTCATGCAGAAACGGGACATGTACCCAGGGGAAAACCAGTTCAACAGGTTCATCGACATCATTCCCAACCGCACCGGTGAGTACACCGGCAAGTGCGCCGAACTCTGCGGTGAATACCACTCCGAAATGCTCTTCAAAGTCCGGGTGGTAACCGAGCAGGAGTACAACAACCACATCGCCGACCTCCGGGCCAAGGGCAACACCGGCATCCGCGGCGATGAATACGACCGGAATCCGGCGCGGCCGGCCCTGGAACAGGCAGAACAAAGGACGGCACCGTAATGACCACCACCGGCCAGAACATGGGCGTAACGTCGGCGACCGCCGCACCTTCGGTGGTCAAGCGCCCCAAGGGCAGCATCGTGGTCAGCTGGATCACCTCCACCGACCACAAAACCATCGGTTACATGTACCTGATCTCCTCCTTTGTGTTCTTCCTCCTCGCCGGCATTATGGCGCTGCTCATCCGTGCCGAACTGTTCGAACCCGGCATGCAGATCCTGCAGACCAAAGAGCAGTACAACCAGCTGTTCACCATGCACGGCACCGTGATGCTCCTGATGTTCGCCACCCCGCTCTTCGCCGGTTTCACGAACGTCATCATGCCGCTGCAGATCGGCGCTCCGGACGTCGCCTTCCCGCGGCTGAATGCCCTGGCTTTCTGGTTCTTCCTGTTCGGCTCCACGATCGCAACGTCCGGCTTCATCACCCCGCAGGGCGCTGCCTCCTTCGGCTGGTTCGCCTATACACCGCTGTCCAACACCACCTTCACCCCGGGCCTGGGCGGGGACCTGTGGGTGTTCGGCCTGGCGCTCTCCGGCTTCGGAACCATCCTGGGCGCGGTCAACTTCATCACCACCATCATCTGCATGCGCGCCCCCGGCCTCACGATGTGGCGGATGCCGATCTTCACCTGGAACGCCCTGGTCACGTCCATCCTGGTGCTGATGGCCTTCCCGCCGCTGGCCGCTGCGCTGTTCGCGCTGGGAGCGGACAGGAAGTTCGGGGCCCACATCTATGACCCGGCGAACGGCGGCGCCATCCTCTGGCAGCACCTGTTCTGGTTCTTCGGCCACCCCGAGGTGTACATCATCGCGCTGCCGTTCTTCGGCATCGTTTCGGAGATCTTCCCGGTGTTCAGCCGCAAACCGATCTTCGGTTACAAGGGCCTGGTCTACGCCACCATCGCGATTGCTGCCTTGTCCGTAACGGTGTGGGCCCACCACATGTACGTCACCGGGGCAGTCCTGCTGCCGTTCTTCGCGTTTATGACGATGCTCATCGCGGTTCCGACGGGCGTGAAGTTCTTCAACTGGATCGGAACGCTGTGGGGCGGTTCGCTGACGTTCGAGACGCCCATGCTGTGGAGCCTCGGCTTCCTGATCACGTTCCTCTTCGGCGGCCTCACCGGCATCATCCTGGCCTCTCCGCCGCTGGACTTCCACGTCTCCGACACCTACTTCGTGGTGGCACACTTCCACTACGTGGTGTTCGGCACCGTGGTGTTCGCCATGTTCGCCGGGTTCTACTTCTGGTGGCCCAAGTTCACCGGGACCATGCTGAACGAGCGCCTGGGAAAGATCCACTTTTGGATGCTGTTCCTGGGCTTCCACGGAACCTTCCTGATCCAGCACTGGCTCGGTGTTGAGGGTATGCCCCGCCGCTACGCGGACTACATGCCTGAGGACGGGTTCACCGGAATGAACCAGTTCTCCACCATCGGCTCCTACCTGTTGGGCGCCTCAGTGATCCCGTTCTTCTGGAACGTCTTCATCACGTGGCGGACCGGCAAGAAGGTGACCGTGGACGACCCCTGGGGCTTCGGCGCCTCGCTGGAGTGGGCCACGTCCTGCCCGCCGCCGCGGCACAACTTTACCTCGCTGCCGCGGATCCGTTCGGAGCGCCCGGCCCTGGACCTGCACCACCCGGAGCTGAGCGTGCGGGAGCATGAGCCCACGCACGGCCCGGTAGCGGATATTTTGGGCGCCGCAGACATCGGCTCGCGCGACGTCAAGGATCCGGACCCCAACAAGTAGGAGCCGCAATGAAGCCCCCTGCCAGCCGGTCATTCTGGGTACCGGCCGACAGGGGGCTTCTTCTTGCTGGCTGAGGCTAGCCCTTTGTCTCCTTGGGGTTGTCAGCGTCCTTCAGTTCAATCTCTGCCGTGGCCTGGATGAGTGCGAGCAACTCCGGGTCCAGTCCCGGTGCAAACTCTTCCTTGCGCTCCGGGGCCATCGTCTTGGGGACACCCGTGGGCATGACTTCGGTGCTGAGTTCAGTGCCGTCGTTCGACGGCGATGCGCCCCGGTACAGCTTCCCTGCCTGGCTGAGGTTGTCCGCGCTGAAGGTGTATTGGACGCTTTGCAGCCCCAGGTCGAGGAGCTTCTTGACTTCGGGGAACTGCTCGGCGTTGGTCTTGGGGATGGGGAGGACCTTGCCCCAGTTCACTCCGAGGCTTTCCAGCGCCTTGGCAAAGGCGTTCTCATGCGCCTGGTCGCGGACGATCAGGTAGGCAATGGTGGAGCGGGCCGTCTTGTTCTCCGTCATCTCGTAGATGCGGCACTTCTGCAGGCGGCCAGTGGATTCAAGCATCAGGTTGTACAGCAGGTCCAGGACCAGGTTTCCGCTGTTGTAGACGTAGGACCCGAGCCACGGGTTGCCGGCGGCGTCCACGGGCAGCGCGCCCTGGGCACCCACCAGGTAGTGGTGGATGTTGCTGGTGTCCAGCGCAATCTTCAGGGGCGTGGCACCCTTCGCGCCGGGTTCGTCCACGGGGTCGGTTTTCTTTCCCTGGTAGCGCGGGGAGCCGTCAAGAAGCTGGGCAATGGTGGTGCCGATGAGTTCGACGTGGCTGATTTCTTCAGTCCCCACGCCCTGAAGGAGGTCCTTGTAGGGCTTGGAGGATAGGTCTCCGCGGAAGTTGATGCTCTGGAACAGGTACTGCATCATGGTGCGCATTTCGCCGAACTGGCCGCCCAGGCCTTCCTGCAAGGCGTTCGCTGCTGCCGGATCAGGCTCATCGGCAGCAATTTCGTTGATAAGAAGTTCAGTATGCAGGTACATGTGATTCTCTCCTCGTGGTGTGTGCTGTTGCCGGTTCAGGCTCCGGGTCCTTTACTGCTGGACCGCTCTCCTAAGGCCAGGGATGCTGTCACGCCGATACGCTGCGGCAGCCGAGTTAATCAGCATGCTTACTATCCTGCGTCAGATGCTCCCGTTTGGCCAGACGTTGGACTACCCCGAAACAGAAGCCACCCGCCCACGGCCAGGACCACGCTGACCGCCAGGAAGCCGAGGTCCCAGGCCAGGGGCCCGCCGAGGTCGTCCCGGACATGATGGATCTGCAGCAGTTGATGGTTGACCAGGCCCTCGACGATGTTGAAGACACCCCAGCCGCACAGGACCAGGCCGGTGTGGAAGCTCCAGCGGGCGGACAGCCGCCCCTGCTGCCGGGCGCGGACGGTGAGGACCGCCGCGGCCACCACCAGTACCCACATAGCGCTGTGGAACAAGCCGTCCGCCAGGGTGTTCAGCTCCAGGCCCGCCACCGTCTTGATGTTGCCGCTGTCGGTGTGGCTGAGCATGTGGTGCCATTGCAGCACTTGGTGCAGGACGATGCCGTCCACGAAGCCGCCAATGCCCATGCCGAACAGGAACGCCGGGGCTTTGGCGGGCGCTCCGGCCGCCCTCGCCGGCGTGGTTGGGGTTTCCCTTGACACTGTTCCGCTCCCCCTTCGATCGGTGCACCTTTCACCTTGTCCCCTACCCGCCGTCGGACGCTCTAAGCATCCTCCGCCCCCGCTTCCGGTGCCGGCACGGCGACCCTTGACCACTCCTGCCCGAGGTGGAAACGTAGGGCAGGCGGTGCGCCTCAAGCAGCGGGGGTGGTTCCTGCACGAGACGGGAACCGCACTGCCAGCCAACAACCGAGGCGGCACAAATGCGAGCAATGGTTTACCGGGGCCCGTACAAAATCCGGGTCGAAGAAAAAGACATTCCCAAGATCGAGCACCCCAATGACGCGATTATCCGCGTCACCACCGGGGCTATTTGCGGCTCCGACCTGCACCTCTACCACGGCATGATGCCGGACACCCGGGTGGGAATGACGTTCGGGCACGAGTTTGTGGGCGTAGTGCACGAGGTTGGCTCCTCGGTGCAGAACCTCGTACCGGGCGACCGCGTGATGGTCCCCTTCAACGTCTACTGCGGCTCCTGCTACTTCTGCTCCCGCGGCCTGTTCTCGAACTGCCACAATGTAAACCCGAACGCGACGGCGGTGGGCGGCATCTACGGCTACTCCCACACCTGCGGCGGTTACGACGGCGGCCAGGCGGAGTTCGTGCGCGTCCCGTTCGCGGACGTGGGGCCGGCCAAGATTCCGGACTGGATGGACGAAGAGGACGCAGTGCTGCTCACCGACGCGCTTCCCACGGGCTACTTCGGCGCCCAGCTGGGCGACATTGTGGAAGGCGACACCGTGGTGGTGTTCGGTGCCGGGCCGGTGGGCCTGTTCGCCGCCAAGTCCGCGTGGCTGATGGGCGCTGGCCGGGTGATCGTGATCGACCACCTGGAGTACCGGCTGGAGAAGGCCCGGACCTTCGCGCATGCTGAAACGTACAACTTTGTGGAGTACGACGACATCGTGATGCTCCTGAAGAAAGCGACTGATTACCTGGGCGCCGACGTCGTGATTGACGCGGTGGGGGCCGAGGCGGACGGCAACTTCCTCCAGCACGTGACCGCCGCCAAACTGAAACTGCAGGGCGGCTCGCCAGTGGCGCTTAACTGGGCCATCGACGCTGTGCGCAAGGGCGGGACGGTGTCCGTGGTGGGCGCGTACGGCCCGATTTTCAGTGCGGTGAAATTCGGCGACGCCGTGAACAAGGGCCTGACGCTGCGGATGAACCAGTGCCCGGTCAAACGGCAATGGCCGCGGTTGTTCGAGCACATCCGGAGCGGGTACCTGAAACCCAGTGACATCGTTACCCACCGGATCCCGCTGGAGCATATTGCCGAGGGCTACCACATGTTCTCAGCGAAGCTTGATGACTGCATCAAACCCCTTATCGTTTCCACCCCGGCCTGAGAGGAAGGGCATCATGGCTGAGATACCAACGCCTTACACCGCCGGCAAGCCTGGCCTGAAGGAGTCCGCGGAAGAGCTGCGGGCGCGCATCCCGGGATGGGGCGTGGACCTCGACCCGGCGGACCGGCCCTCATTCCCCCGCGAGCAGCCGGGGATCGAGACCGGCGCGCACTGGGACTTCCCGGAGCGCCAGAAGGAGGAGTGGCCCCGGGAGCGGTCCATTGAGCACGCTTTCGTGACGCCTGTTTTTGGCACTTCGACCCCTCCCAAAGGTGCTTCTGGGGCTATCCGGAAGTACGCCTACGCCAGGTTCAGCGAGGGCCGGGCCGCGCACTGGCTGCTGCTCATCGCGGCGGACCGGGTGGATGCGTGGGAGCACCACCTGAGTTCGCTGGCCACCCTGCGGCCGGACAACCCTGTCACGGAGACGGGAGTGCTCAGCGAGTTTTCCCGGCACGGCCTGAGCTCCCGGTTCGGGAGGAAGCGCGCCGACGTCAACCACCAGTGGATCGATCCGATTTTGGTGGGCGGCCCCTGGGTGCTCGCCGGCCTGGGTGGTGTTGCCGCGGTGCGGGCGCTTCGGCGGGCGGCGGGGCGGAAATGACGCAGGCCGCCTCTGGCAGGGCGTCGTTTACTACCGTGGCGGACGGCGTCCACTGCGTCTCCGAGGCCTTCGTCAACTTCTACCTGGTGGAAAGCCCCGACGGACTGACGCTGGTGGACTCCGGGCTCCCGGCGATGTGGAAGACGCTGGAGGAATCTGTCCGGGGGCTGGGGTACGCGGTGGGCGACATCAAGGCGGTGGTGCTCACGCACGCGCACTTCGACCACCTTGGCCTGGCGCACCGGCTGCACACGGAGTTTAAGGTCCCGGTTTGGGTGCATGGCGGCGACTCCTTCATCGCCCGGCACCCCTACCGGTACCAGCATGAGAAGTCCCGCTTCGTTTTTGCGCTGGCCCATCCCGGCGGCCTGCCCGTCCTGTCCCGGATGGCCAAGGCCGGCGCCCTGCGGGTGAAGGGCGTTGACGAGCTGACCCTGTTCCCCGCTGAACTTGGCGTCCTGCCGGTGCCGGGGCAGCCTGAGGTGGTGTTCTCCCCCGGCCACACTGCCGGACACTGCGGGCTGTACCTGCGGGACCGGGACGTGCTGTTCAGCGGGGATGCGCTGGTGACGCTGGACCCGTATTCCGGACGGACCGGGCCGCGCATCGTGGCCGGGGCCGCCACCATGGACAGCCGGCAAAACCTGGACACCCTGACGCAACTGGCACGGACCGGCGCTTCCCTGGTCCTGCCCGGGCACGGCGAACCGTGGACGGGCGGCATCGAGGAGGCGGTGGCAGCAGCCCGGCGCGAGGCAGCCTCCTGACCCTCTTGGGGTGAACTCCGCACCTTCCGCGTTTTCGACGCGCTGCGTCGATGGTGCGTCTGCGCGTCGCTCGCCGTCGTGATCCCCCATTTGCTGACACAGAAAAAACACCCTGTTGAAACATTTCAGCAACCTCGGCGGGGCAAGCTGTGAGTACGGGGATACAACAGCAGGAGGCACCGCATCATGGAGGCACAAAAACTACTGACCGCCCAGCTTCGCATCGGCGACCAGATCGAGGCGTGGCACAACGGCAAGCTGTTCCACCGGGGGCGGGTGACCGACGTGGTACCCGCCCTGGAACTGTTCTGGATTCTGGACGCGAGGACCGGCGCGCGGAAACTGCTGGATCCGGAGGCATTGGAGATCCGGCATGTGGAGGCACCGGCCCGGCCGCTGGCTACGGCCTGAGCGGGGTTGGCTTTTAAGGGGAGGGTGCGGGCCTGCATAGAATGAGTTTGATGCGGAACCACCGCGGAAGTCCGGGCGTCACATGCCCGCAACCACGAAGGAGCACACCGTGATTGGATTCATTGTTGCCGGCCTGATCATCGGCGCACTGGCCCGCCTCATCAAGCCGGGCAAGCAGAACCTGGGCCTGCTCGCCACCTTGCTGCTGGGCCTTGTCGGTTCGGTTATCGGCGGCGTGGTGGCTTCGCTGCTGGGCACCGGAGACATTTTTGAACTGAACTTCCTGGGCTTCATCATTGCTGTCATCGCGTCGGTGCTCCTGGTGGGCACGGCGGAAGCAGTTGCCGGGCGCCGGAAGTCAGTGCGCCGCTAGGCATCCTTGAACCGCCCGCCTTGTATTGGCGGGCAGTCTTAGCCGGACTGGACATAGCGCAACAGGCTCCTGGGATTTCCCGGGGGCCTGTTGCGTTAGGTGGGCCAAGCGCCTGCGGTGACATCCCGACGTCGGCCGCCGGGTTGGGAGCCCTACAGGCGGTCCTGGTATACGTCCGGGATGCCGTCCTGGTCCGCATCCACTTTCTCGGCTTCCTCGGCCTCGCGGTACTGCCGGTTCCTGGTCCGGAGCACGGCCGTGGCCAGCAGCGCCGCCAGCAGGGACGCGGCGAGGATTCCCACCTTGGCGTGGTCATCGTGGAGGCTGCCCTGCCCGAAACTGAGCTCGGCCACCAGCAGGGAAACCGTGAACCCGATGCCGGCCAGGAGCGCTACGCCGAAGACGTCGATCCATTTGAAGGATTTGTCCAGCTCCGCCCGGCTGGCCTTGGTCAGCAGCCAGGTGGTGCCCATGATTCCGATCGGTTTCCCGAGCACCAGCGCCATGATGATGCCCAGGGCCACCGGATCTGCCAGGGCCGAGCCGAGCCCTTCCAGGCCGCCCACGGCCACACCGGCCGAGAAGAAGGCGAAGATGGGAACTGCGATCCCTGCCGAGATGGGGCGGAAGCGGTGCTCGAAGATTTCCGCCAGGCCTGGCCCTGCTTCCGGCCCGCCGCCTGCCTGGGAACGGATCACGGGGATGGCGAAGCCCAGCAGCACTCCGGCCACCGTCGCGTGGATTCCCGATGCGTGGACCAAGGCCCACGTAGCCACTCCAAGCGGCAACAGGATGACCCAGGCAGCCGGGGCTTTCCGGCCGAAGAAGTGCCGGTACTTCTGTGCCAGGAAGGCGTAGATTGCCAACGGAATGAGGGCCAGGAGCAGCGGCGTGATGTGGAGATCGCTGGTGTAGAAGAACGCGATGATGCTGATGGCGATGAGGTCGTCCACCACGGCCAGGGTCAGCAGGAAAATCCGCAGCGCGCTGGGCAAATGGGAACCGATGATCGCCAGGACAGCCACCGCGAAAGCGATGTCGGTGGCCGTGGGGATGGCCCAGCCGCGGAGGGTCTCCGGGCTGGCGAGGTTGACGACGGCGTAGATGACTGCCGGGACAACCACACCGCCCACGGCAGCAGCCACGGGGACGATCGACTTGTTCAGCTGCCGCAGGTCCCCCGCCACGAACTCCCGCTTCAGCTCCAGTCCCACCAGGAAGAAGAAGATCGCCAACAGCCCGTCGGCCGCCCAGGCTCCAAGGCTGAGGTCAAGGTGCCAGGGCTCGTAGCCGATTTTGAAGTCCCGCAGGGCGAAGTAGCTGTCCGAAGCCGGCGAGTTCGCCCAGACGAGGGCGATGACCGCGGCGGCGACGAGCAAGGCTCCGCCGACGGTCTCCTTGCGCAGGATCTCGCCGATCCGCAGCGCTTCCGCGTAGCTGCCCCGGCCGAAGATGGTGGAGCGCGTGGGACTGGGTGGGGGCGTCTGGGTCATAAAAGGTCCTCAATTCGGGATCGACAAAATTATGCCGACCAGACTTCCCGGCGCACCTTCGATCAATCCTACAGGGCTGGCGTTACGAACATGTGGGCCGCGAGGCAGTACTTGGGGGAAGAGAATTACGAGACGCTTGTTATCCAGTTCACTTTCTTCCCATCCGAAACAGGAGCAGCAGCGAAGTACCTACGTCCCTCACCTGGGATGACAACGTCACTTGTATGAGGAGACTGCTTTCCGATGAACAAGACACTCCGCTTTATGGCTGTTCCCACCCTTGCTTTGGCCGCCCTCGCCGCTTCCGGGTCACCGGCCCTGGCGCACGACGGCTCAGACCACTACCAGTCCACGCTGAACCAGCTCAATGGCAGCGCCGGCTCGGGCACCATCACCGTTGACGTCACCGGCAACCAGGCCCATGTGGTCCTGAACGTTTCGGGGATGCCCACAACGTTCATGGACGCCCCGTACCCGCACGTTCAGCACATCCACGGCGGAGCCCAGGGCGTCTGCCCGGACCCCTCAGCCGATAAGGACGGGGACCAGGTTATTTCCACCACCGAGGGCGCGCCGTCCTACGGCGGCATCGTCACCACTCTCTCCACCAGCGGCGACACCAGCCCCGCCGCAGGCCTTGATCTCAAGGTCGGCGGCCAGGGTGCTGCCTACACCGTTGACCGCACGTTCGAGCTGAACGCCGAAACCAAAGCGGCCCTGGCAGCCGGCACCGCAGTGGTTGTGGTTCACGGCCTTGACCCCGCCACCCTCAGCGCTGCAGGCCAGGCTGCCAAGAGCGACCTCGCTCCGACCCTTCCGCTCGCCGCCACCTCCCCCGCCCTGTGCGGAACCTTGACGGCCGGACAGATGCAGATGCCTGCAGGCGGCGCTGACACCGGCATCGCCACCGAAACCGGCACCGGAGCCCTCGCCATCGGTTCCGGCCTGGCTCTCGTCGCCCTCGCCGGCGGAGCCTACGTGGTCCGCCGGCGCACCGCCGGCGCAGCAGCCTAGGTCAAAGCTGAGCGGATCAATACAGTGACAAAAAAGAACCCCGGCCACCGCGGAGGTATCGGGGCCTCCACGGCGGCCGGGGTTCTGCTCCTGCTGACCCTGAGCGGCTGTGGCGCCGGTGACACCGGAACGTCCGACGCCGGCTCCCCGCCCGCTTCCTCCGTATCTTCTGCGGCGGCCACCTCTTCCGCGGTGCCGGCACCTCCGGCGTCGGGTCCGGCTGCCGCTGCACCTGCCGCCGCAGAGCCCGCCGTCCTGTCCCGGTCCGAGCCCGTTAACCTGGAAATCCCCGCCATCGGCGTCCGGACCGAGCTCCTGAAACTTGGCCTCCGGGAGAACGGATCGCTCCAAGTGCCGCAGGACGACGGCGACGGCGCCCCTGCCAGCTGGTACAACGGCTCCCCCACGCCCGGCGAACGCGGACCATCCGTCATGCTGGGCCACGTGAATTCGCCCAACGGCCGCGGTGGTGTCTTCGCGAACCTCCGCAAGCTCGCCCCCGGGATGGAAATCGCCGTGTCCCGTGCTGACGGAAGTACCGCTGTATTCACCGTTGACCGCGGAGCCCTGTACAGCAAGGACAGCTTTCCCACCCTCGAGGTCTACGGCAACACGGCCGGCTCTGAACTCCGCCTCATCACGTGCGACGGCTACGATCCCGCCACCGGGCTTTTCGACGACAACTACGTCATTTACGCGAAGCTCAAACCCTGACCCAACCGCGAACGTAACAAGCGGCCGTAATCCCTGCACGGGAGCGGCCAGGACGGAAGAGCCGTGAATAATCGCGCTCCACTGCTGGCGACTCTGGCGCTCTCGTCCCTGCTGCTCTCTGGCTGCGCTGCAGCGGTGGGATCCGTGGGTACGGTTCCCACACCGCCGTCGGGCGCTGCTTCCGCTGCATCCTCGCCATCAGCCGGGCACAACGGCGGACATCACGACGGCGGCGCCTCCTCCCCCCGTGCCTCCACGGACGGGCCCACCGAAGCCGCCAAGATGGTATGCGGGGACCAGCCGATGGACCGGCTCACGTCGATCCTCGACCTGAGGCAGGACCCACACACGGTGAACACCTGGGCCGACAGCACTTTCACCTGCACCTACCACCTGGACGAAGGTGATCTGGCAATTTCGGTTCAGGACGCCGGAACCAAAGTGGCCGCGTTGAAATATTTCAATGCCAAGCAGGCTTTGGCGACGGATGCGAAGGCCATCGGAGGTCTCGCGAATTTGGGGTTTCCCGCTTACGAGACGGCGGACGGTTCAGCGGTGTTCCAGAAGGACAGTTTTGTGCTCCAGGTGGACGCCTCAGACCTGCCGGAAAACATGGGGCCGGACGGCATCACACGCAACGCTCTGGCCTACCAGCTGTCCACGACCATTCTTGCGTGCTGGGTGGAGCATCCCTAGGACGTAGCCCTACCCGGCCCGCCGCCCGGCGCTTCCCTGCGACCTGCTGTCGTGGGCGATGGCTTTGACGGCGGCGTCGAGGTAGACGCCTGTGGCTGAAGAATTTGCAAGTTGCACCAGCTCGGCTGCCACCACCACCAGCTTGACGTTGCGGTGGCTGCTGGTGCTGACCAGCACTTGGAAGGCGTCGTCTGAACCCAATTTAAGCTGGCCCATCAGGATTCCCCGCGCCTGGTCGATGACGCTGCGGGTAGAGGTCGCTCCCCTTACCGCTTCGCGGGTTTTCTCCTCGGTTTCGCGCTGGAGCGTGGAGGTGAGGTCAATCATCACCCCTTCCAGGGCGGTGACTTTCCCGGCGTCGCCCACGATGGCCTCGCCGGAGGTCAGCACCCGCCGTGTCCGGCCGCGGGAGTCGATAATCCGGTGGTACATGCAGAAGTAGCCTCCGGCCCTGGCAACCTGCGCCAGGATTTCCTCGCATCGCGGCTTGTCCTCCGGGTGCTTGTGTGAGAACAGCAACTCCAGGGTGGGCACCACTTCGCCGCGCTCATAGCCGTGCAGCTGGAACATGCCGTCCGACCATTGTACCTTCCAGCCGTCCACATCCACATGGAACGTACCCGCCACGCACTGGTTGTCCCCTAAAGCACTTGAGTACGTGTAGGGGCCGGTCAATTCAGCCAAAGAGCCACCTCCGGTCCATCTTCCAGCCCTGCACGCGCGGGCAAAGGCGTCATTGCCTTTCATCCAAGTATGGCCAAAATGCGGCACCTCGGATAGGCCGGCGGCTCCCGCTGTGCTTCATAAAACGGGATCAGGGAGAGCACGGCCTCTTGACTTGGATACCCCCTGGGGGTATATTTTCGGTGTTGTCAGTGAAGTGGCATGTCCCGGCAGGTGCCCCGCACCGCCTTTTACAGCCGTTCAACCCCAGCGCCCATTGATCCTTCACCAAGGAATGGAAACTGACATGCCTGAGATCGAAAATCGCACCACCCTCCCCCTGGCCTCCGCTGCCGGCTGCAGCTGCTGCCCGCCGTCGGCCAAGGCAGGCGAGGTACTACCCGCCGTCGTAATTCCCGACGTCACAACGTCCGACGTCGGCACCCACTCCCAGACGCTCTCTCACCTTTTGCACTAAATCGGGCAACCCTCTCTCACCTTTCGCGCCGGGCTCCAATGCCGCGGCCGTCCTCCAAGGAGGAACCTATGCAGGACCATCAGCACCAACACAACACGCACCATCACGACGACGAAAGCTCGCCAGGTGCCACCCTCACCGAAGCGGGGGCTGCTTTGGCCGCGCAGCACACGCATCACGACGACGACCATGCCGTCCACGCCCATGGGCAGCACGCCGGACACAGCACGGCCATGTTCAGGAACAGGTTCTGGCTCACGCTGGCGCTGTCTGCTCCGGTGGTCTACTTCAGCCCCATGGTGGGCCACATCCTCGGCTACATGGCCCCGATGTTCCCCGGCTCCACCTGGATCCCGCCCGTCCTGGGCACGGTGATCTTCCTCTACGGCGGCCAGCCGTTCCTCAAGGGCGGGCTGCAGGAGCTGAAGAACCGCCGGCCGGGAATGATGCTCCTCATCGCCATGGCCATCACGGTGGCGTTCGCGGCGTCCTGGGTCACCAGCCTCGGCCTGGGCGGTTTCGACCTGGACTTCTGGTGGGAATTGGCCCTCCTGGTGGCCATCATGCTGCTGGGCCACTGGATCGAGATGCGGGCGCTGGGTTCCGCGCGGGGCGCACTCGATGCCCTCGCCGCCCTGCTCCCCGATGAAGCCGAGCGCATCACGGACAGCGGAACCGAAACCGTGCCCGTCGCCGAACTCCGCCCCGCAGACCTGGTCCTGGTGCGCTCCGGTGCCCGCATGCCGGCCGACGGCACGGTAGTGGAAGGGCAGGCCGAGTTCGACGAGTCGATGATCACCGGCGAATCCAAGACGGTACTGCGGGGCCCCGGCGATGCCGTGGTGGCTGGAACGGTCGCCACGGACAACAGCGTCCGGGTCCGGGTGGATGCGGTGGGCGACGACACTGCTTTAGCCGGCATCCAGCGCCTGGTGGCCGAAGCACAGGCATCCTCGTCGCGGGCGCAGGCCCTGGCCGACCGCGCCGCAGCGTTCCTGTTCTACTTCGCTGCCGGCGCAGGCGTGCTCACCTTTATGGTGTGGACACTTTTGGGCAGTATTCCGGAGGCTGTGACCCGTACTGTCACCGTCCTGGTGATCGCCTGCCCGCACGCGCTGGGTTTGGCAATTCCGCTGGTCATCGCCATCTCCACGGAGCAGGCCGCACGCGCCGGGGTCCTGATCAAGAACCGGATGGCTTTGGAGCGGATGCGCACGGTGGACGTGGTTCTGTTCGACAAGACCGGCACGCTTACTACCGGCGCACCGGAGTTGAAGGACGTGGCGTCAGCACCCGGCGTGGAGGCCGCAGAGTTGCTGGCACTGGCCGCCGCCGTAGAGTCGGACAGTGAGCACCCCGTGGCGCGGGCCATCGTGCGCGCAGCCAGGGAGCGGAACCTGCCGCTGCCCGCCGTCGCTGGGTTCAGTTCCCTTACCGGCCGCGGCGTCAGGGCTTCCGTCGACGGCCGCACGGTGCACGTAGGCGGGCCCGCGCTCCTGCGCGAGCTCGGCGCCGTCGAACCTCTTGCCCTGGCAGGCACGACCCGCGGCTGGATGGAGCGCGGCGCCGCAGTCCTGCACGTTATCGACGCCGACGGGCGCGTGCTGGGGGCTGTCAGCCTTGAGGACACGGTGCGGGCAGAGTCGCGCCAGGCGGTTGCCGCCCTGCAGGACCGCGGCGTGAAGGTGGGCATGATCACCGGCGACGCCCGGCAGGTGGCGCAGGCTGTGGCTGCCGACCTGCATATTGACGAGGTGTTCGCCGAGGTCCTGCCGGCGGACAAGGACAAGAAGGTGGCTGAGCTGCAGGCGCGCGGCCTGAAGGTGGCCATGGTGGGCGACGGCGTCAACGACTCGCCCGCGCTGGCCCGCGCCGAGGTGGGCATCGCGATTGGTGCAGGCACGGACGTTGCCATGGAATCGGCCGGTGTGGTGCTTGCAGGAAACGACCCGCGCGCCGTGCTGTCCATGGTGGACCTGTCCCGGGCCAGCTACCGCAAGATGTGGCAGAACCTGGTGTGGGCCACGGGCTACAACATCCTGTCCGTGCCGCTGGCGGCCGGTGTACTGGCTTTCGCCGGCGTGGTGCTTTCACCCGCCGCCGGCGCCGTGCTGATGTCCGCGTCCACTATCGTGGTGGCTTTGAACGCCCAGCTGCTGCGCCGGCTGAAGCTCAACCCGTCCGAAGTACGTTGACGTCTGCCCGCTGCCCCACGCCACCACTGGCCCAGTTCAACTACTTCCCTGAAGGACAAACCATGAATACCAAGATCAAAACGCTTACCCTCGCTGCGACCCTCGCAGCCTCGCTCGGCCTGGCCGGGTGCGCCGCGGACTCCGGAAACAACATGCCGATGAACCATGGCAGCTCCGGCCCCGTGTCCAGCATGATGCCAGATGCCAATGCCGACCATAACCAGGCTGACATCATGTTTTCCCAGATGATGATTCCGCACCATGATCAGGCCGTGGAGATGAGTGACATCATCCTTGCCAAGCCCGATATCCCTGCGGAGGTCACCGCCTTGGCCACCAGGATCAAGGATGCGCAGGCACCGGAAATCGAAACAATGGCCCTGTGGCTCAAGAGCTGGAATGTGCCCACCATGATGTCGGACCACTCCGGCCACGGCATGTCCGGCATGGTAGACGCCGACGGCATTAACAAGCTCAAGGCTGCGCAGGGAGCGGACGCTGTCCGGCTCTTCCTTGGGCAGATGATCGGGCATCACGAAGGCGCCATCGCCATGGCCCAGGAGGAGATCGGTGCGGGCAAGCACCCCGGAACCGTCCAGCTCTCCCGCGACATCGTCTCGGCCCAGAAAGCGGAGATCGCCGAGATTAAGCAACTCCTGGCTACCCTTTGATTCCGCCGTTGACGTGTTCGGGCCGGACTCCAATCCCAACGAAACGGGCTGTGACCGGACGCAGCAGCGGCGAGGCGGCCCGTAGAAGCACCACGAGCCAGCGGGGCGCGATGCGGCGGCCGGCGGTGGCCCTGGCCAGCGCCTTGTGTCCGTTGCGCTGAAGCCTTTGCATGATCCGCACGGGCGTCTCGCGTCTCCGTTGTACGCCCGCGAGTTTTTCAGTAGCGACCGCTCCCGTTGCGAGGTCCTCCGCGATCGCGTTGGACAGGGCGACGGCGTCCTGAATCGCGAAGTTCACACCGACGCCGAACATCGGGGACATCGCATGGGCAGCGTCTCCGATGGCAATGAATCCGGGACGGTACCAGCGTCGGAGCCGGTTGATCTGGACTGACAGGATCCTAATTTGGTCCCAGTCCACCAGGGTGCTGACTACCGGGTGGAGAAAGGGCGCAGCGGCGGTGATGCGCGTTTGAAGGGCGCCGATCCCCGCAGCTCGAAGGTCGTCGAAGCCGCCTTTCGGGATGACCATGCCCGACTGGTACCTGTCACCACGGTCAATAGTGAGGACCATCCCTTGCGCCGAGATGTATCCGAGGGTTGGGGGCGGAGGGTCCGGCGGCTTCGGCAGGTTGAACCACAGCACGTCAATCGGCACGCCGAAATCCTCGGGATCCATCCCCGCAGCCGCGCGCAGGACCGAAGCGCGTCCGTCGGCAGCGACGGTGAGCGTCGCGCGGATCTCCAGTCCGCCGTCGGACGTGCCGGTGCGGACCCCGCACACCCGGCCCTCTTCTATGATGAGGCCGGTGGCTTCGGTGAGCATGCGCAGCTCGAAGGTGGGGAATGCCGACGCCTCGCGGGCAAGGAAGTTCAGGAAGTCCCACTGCGGCGCGAAGACGAGGAAGTTGTCGGGACGCGGAAGGGTGGCAAAGTCGACAATGGTGATGCGCTGGCCGTCCACCACTGCGTCCAGCGTGGATAACCTCGTCAGGGGCAGTTCAAGGAACCTTTCCCGCAGCCCGAGCTCCCCCAGCAGGGTCACAGTGGATGGATGCACGGTGTCACCGCGGAAGTCGCGCAGGAAGTCCCCGTGCTTCTCCAGCACGGTCACACGCAGGCCGCGGCGCGCAAGCAGGTACCCGAGCACCATCCCTGCCGGGCCGCCGCCGGCAATTACGCAGTCCCGTTCGATAGGGCTCTCCACAGTCATATCATCGTGCCCCTTTGGGAAAGGTGATAGAGCCTTCCCCAAAAACCCGCGGAAGGTGATAGAGCGTGCGGGGTGGGGCGGCCGCCATCGGGCCCTGGCGTGTTAAGTTGAAAAGCACGGACGCACCGGCTGGAAAGAGAAATCTCCCTTGGACTCACCCGCACCAGTAAGAATCCTGACCGTCTGCACGGGCAACATCTGCCGGTCCCCCGTGGCCGAACGGCTGCTGCAGGCGGGGCTCAACCAGGTGCTGCCGGGCGGTTTCGAGGTGGCCAGTGCAGGGACGCGGGCCATGGTGGGCGACCCCATGCAGCCGATCTCCGCGGACATCGTGAGCACGTTCGGCGGTGACCCCGAGAACTTCGCCGCCCGCCAACTGACGCCAAAAATCCTGCGCGGCGTGGACCTGGTGCTCACCATGACCTCCGGCCACCGCGGTGAAGTCCTGCAGCTGGACGCCTCCTTCCTCAAACGGACCTTCACCATCCGCGAATTCGCCCGGATGCTTGACGTCCTGGACGAGCGGGCTGCCGCTTCCGAAAGCAAGGAACCTGCGGCAGGAGCGTCCCACGACGGCGATCCGCTGGCAGCCAACCAAACTTTCTGGCGGGGCTTGCCGGCGAGGGCTGCCGCGGTGCGGCACCTTACGCTGCCTGCTGACTCGTCCGAAAACGACATAATCGACCCCTACCGCCGGGCGCCCGAGGTGTACCGGCAGATGGAGGACGAACTCGCGCCCGCGATCGTGTCCATCCTGCGCCACGCACGCCTCAACGCTCCCGCTCGCGGGACACGTGCGGGGTCGCTGTAGCAGCGGCACGACGGGCCCGGCACCTCGCAAACGCATTCGACTGCGGCTCGCCGGTGACAGTTTGGATACGTCTGTAGCCAGGGAGGGCCCGGCAGGTGGACACTGATCCCACCATCCCCACAATGAGGTGAGGCACAGTGAGCACGCCAGGCGGTTTTGAACCCGGCACCAGCCCCTCCGGCCCCCACCCGCGCAGTCTTGGTTGGGTGGCACACGGGCGGCGGCGCTGGATTGCGGCACTGCTGGCGCTGGTCCTCGTGGCGGTTGGCGTCGTCGCGGTCCACAGCCTCGACCGCGCGGGCAGAGAGGCCGCTCAGCCTGCTGCAACGCAAAGCGAAACCCCCACGCCCTCGCCCACGCCCACGCCCACTGAAACACCTTCCAAAACTGCGCCGCCGGTTCCGCCTCCTCCACCCATTCCGCAACACCCTGCCGTTGCCATGAACGTGCTGGTCATCGGCAGCGACATGCGCGGCATCGCTAAAGACGCGGCAGCCCACACGGATGCCACCGGCAAACCCATGGACCAGCGTTCAGACGTGCTGATGCTGGTCCACGTCCCGGCTCACCGCCGGTCCCTGTACATCGTGTCCATGAACAGGGACATGTGGGTGGACATCCCCGGCTTCGGTGGAGGGAAGATCAACGCAGGGCTGCAGTACGGCGGTATCGACATGACCACCCAGACGGTGCAGCAGTTGTTCGGTATCACCATCGACCACACCCTGATGCTGGACTTCGGCGGTTTCAAGCTTCTGGTGGACGGGCTGGGCGGCATTGACGTCAACGTCCCGGTCCCGTTTCAGTCCACGCACGATACCGGGCATGTCTTCGGTCCCGGCGTAAACCACCTGAACGGCCAGGCTGCGCTGGAATTCTCCCGGGAGCGGTACGCGTTCGTCGACGGCGACTTGCAGCGGGTGCGCAACCAGCAGATCCTGCTCCGCGCTGTCCTCGCCCGCCTCACTGCCGCCCGTGCCCTCAACGACGTCACAGCCGTGCGGAGCCTGGTGAACTTCGCCTCCTGCTGCCTCACCGTGAACAAGGGCTTCAACCCGGTACAGGCCGCCATCCTCGCCTACAGCCTGCGCAACCTTAACGCGAAAGCGATCGGCACCATGACCCTGCCAACGGCCGGACCCGGATTCATTGCCGGCCAGTCCGTGCTGCTCCCCGATTACGGCGCCATTGCTGCTGTGGGGGCCGCCCTGCGGGAGGGACGCATTGGGGAGCTCGCGGTGCCGTAGGCCCGCTGTTCAGCCCGGGCTTACCCTTCGTTCACCGCAGGGAAACAGTCCGTGCGCCGGGTGCCGGAAGGCTGGCACCATGACTGACATTTCTCGCCGCACCATCGTCAAGGGATCCGTCCTCGCGGCCGCGCTGGCCGCCACACCCGCAACCGCGCAGGCCACGGCCGGCCGCGAGCCTGCCGGTATTCCACTGGTGCGCAACCGGCTCACCCTCCCCAGCGGCCTCGCCACCGGCGACGTTACCTCCGACTCCGCCGTGCTGTGGTCCCGCGCTTCGGGCGCGGGCCGCATGACAGCGGTGCTGCGGGCGGTCGACGACGGCGGCGAGGTGCTGCGCGGCCGCGGCTCCTTCGAACGCACCCTCCGCGGGCCGCGCGCCACCCAGGCCTCCGACTTCACTGCGAAGATCCACGCCGGGAACCTGCCGTCCAACACCCGCTTTGCGCTGGAGATCAGCTTCGAGGACGACGGCGGCGCGGCCGGCGAGGCGGTCCGCGGCACCTTCCGCACGGCCCCCGACACCGGGACGGTCAACGGCAAGGGCCGCACCGGCAACACGAGCGCCAGAGGTGGTCTGCCGGCGTCGTCCGCGCAAAGCTTTGTATGGACCGGCGACACGGCCGGGCAGGGCTGGGGCATCAACGAGGAGATCGGCGGGATGCGCGGATACCGGGCCATGCACCAGACCCGGCCGGACTTCTTCATCCACTCCGGCGACACCGTGTACGCCGACGGCCCACTCGCAGAGACCGTGGTGGAGAAGGACGGGCAGGTGTGGCGGAACCTCGTCACTGAGGAGGTGTCGAAGGTGGCCGAAACCCTCACTGAATTCCGCGGCAGGCACCGGTACAACTCCTTGGACGCCAACATGCGCGCCATGTTCGCGGACGTCCCGGTGATTGCCAATTGGGACGACCACGAGACCACCAACAACTGGTACCCCAACGAAATCCTGGACGATCCCCGGTACACCGTCCGCGACGTCAACACCCTCGCGGCGCGCGGCCGGCAGGCGTGGCAGGAGAACATGCCGATCGCGGAGTCGGCAGCGCTGTGGCGGCCGGGGACGTTCGACGACGCCGGCCAGTACCAGCCAGCGCGCATCTACCGGAAGATCAGCCGCGGGCCGCAGCTGGACATCTTCTGCCTGGACATGCGCACGTTCAAGTCGCCGAACACCGACGGCAAGGAAGCCTACACAACGTCCATCCTGGGCCAGGAGCAGGTGGACTGGCTCATCCGCGAGGTTTCAATGTCAAAGGCGACGTGGAAGGTAATCGCCGCCGACCTGCCGCTGGGCATCATCGTGCCCGACGGCGCCGTGAACCAGGAGAGCCTGGCAAACCGCGACGCCGGTGCACCGCTGGGGCGCGAGCTCGAGATCGCCGGGGTACTGAGTGCGTTCAAGCGCAACCGGGTTAAAAACGTGGTCTGGCTGACGGCCGATGTGCACTACTGCGCCGCCCACCACTACTCCCCCGAGCGCGCCGCCTTCACCGACTTCAACCCGTTCTGGGAATTCGTGGCCGGGCCCATCGCTGCGGGTTCCTTTGGTCCCAACGATATGGACGGCACGTTTGGCCCCGAGGTGGTCTTCTCCAAGGCCGGGCGCTTCCCCGGTGAATCACCGCGCGACGGCGAAAACCAGTTCTTCGGGCACGTCCAGCTGGGTGAGGACAACAGCTTCACCGCCAGCCTCCGGAACGCGAATGGCACCACGGTGTTCTCCAAGGTGCTGACGCCGGAGCGGTAGGAGCTGGCTCCCGGGAGCCTCCCGCCGTCGCCCGATTACTTTTCCTCGTTTATTTTCCCTTAGCCATGGGTACGCCGCTGGTAATGTTCCTGCATTCGGCAAGGCACACGGACGGGGTGATTCTTTGTGAAAGAGGACGGACTGACAGAGGCTGTCCAGGAAGCCGGGGCGGTGGAGCTGATCCTGATCCGCCACGGTGAGAGCGAAGGCAACGTGGCGGCCACGGATGCGCGGCTGGCAGGGGCTGAGGTCATCGAGGTACCGGCCCGGGATGCGGACGTGAACTTGTCCGGGACCGGGCAGGACCAGGCAAAGGCTTTGGGCGCCGCACTGGCACGGATCGCCGAGAACCTCCGGCCGGACGCCGTGGTTTCCTCGCCTTACGCCCGCGCCCGCCAGACGGCCGAGATCGCCACTGAGGCGGCAGGCTGGCCGGTCAAGGTGCGGACCGATGAACGCCTGCGCGACCGGGAACTCGGCATCCTGGACAGGTTGACGCGCCGCGGTGTTGAAAACCGCTTCCCGGAAGAGGCCGAGCGCCGCGAGTGGCTGGGCAAGATGTACTACCGGCCCCCGGGCGGCGAATCGTGGGCTGACGTGGCACTGCGGCTGCGATCCGTCCTGGATGAACTTAACAACCTCAGCACCGGGCACCGGGTGATGCTGGTCTGCCACGACGCCGTGATCCTGCTGTTCCGCTACGTGTTGGAGGGCATGACCGAGCGGGAGCTCCTGGACCTCGCAGCGAGCACGTCGGTCCTTAACGCCTCCCTGACCCGTTACGTGCGGCCGTCCGGCGAGGGGCCGTGGACCCTGGAAAGCTTCAACGTGGCAGACCACCTCACCGAGCAGGGTGTAACGGTCACCGAACATGCAGGAGATGCCAGTGTCCACCCAAAGTGATTCCGTAACTGCCGCTGCTTCCCCGACCCTTGTGACGCCGTCGCTGTTGCGCGACTGGCCGCTGCCGGCCCCCGGCGCGGACAAGTACTCGCGCGGCTCGGTGCTGGTGATAGGTGGGGCGCGCGCCACGCCCGGCGCGGCACTGCTGGCCGGTACCGCTGCGTTGCGGGCCGGCGCCGGAAAGCTCACGCTTGCCGTGGCGGAGTCTGTCGCGATGCAGCTGGGTGTTGCGCTGCCCGAATGCGGGGCCATGGGGCTGCCCGAAACGGCCGAGGGGTCGGTGACGGGCGAGGGCCTGGACCGGATTTCCTCATACCTCGACCGTGCTGATGCGATCCTGGTGGGCCCCGGGCTCGACGATCTGGACCTCGCCGAGGAGCTGCTGCGGGCACTGCTGGAGCGGGAGTCCGGTTCTGGTGACCCAGGCTCCGGTGACGATAATCCGGGCGATGGTCCCGTCGTCGTACTTGATGCCTATGCCCTGGGCGGCCTGGTGAAGGTGGCGGACCAGCTGGAGCCGTGGAAGGGGCGGCTGATCCTCACACCGAACCCCATGGAGGCAGCTGTCCTGCTGGAGCGCGACGTGGAGGATCTGGCGGCGGATATTGCCGAGATCGCCGACAAGTTCCAGGCTGTGGTGAGCTGCCAGGGCTTCATCGCGCGGCCCTCCGGCGGGGACGCGCCGGAGGAATCGGAACTCTGGAAAATGACCACCGGCTACGGCGGGCTGGGAACCTCCGGCAGCGGGGACGTCCTGGCCGGGGCAATCGCCGGCCTTCGCGCCCGGGGAACCACCAGCGCGCAGGCCGCATGCTGGGGGACCCACCTCCACGCGGCAGCGGCCGACCGGCTTGCCAGCAGGTTGGGCCCCCTCGGGTTCCTTGCCCGCGAACTGGCCGATGAACTGCCGGCCCTGATGCTGGAGCTGAACACCTAAACCACACGGGGCCCTTGGAGCCCAGGCATGGGATGGCCCCCGGCCGAAGCCGGGGACCACCGTATCGGGAAGTGCAGGTCTACCCTGCCAATGCGCGTTAAGCGCTGTGGCGTGCTGAGAATAGCTATCCGCCCAAGAGGCAGTCAACAATCATTACCCGACATCCCGATCCTGCTGGGGACTAAGCAGAAATCTCGTGCTTTGCCCCCTTCGTCTCAACCTCAATCTTACGCGGCTTGGCCTTTTCAGCGACAGGAATCCGCAGGGTCAGAACACCGGCGTCGTAGGACGCCTTCACATTGTCGGTGTCCAGGGTGTCCCCGAGGATCAGTTGGCGGCTGAACACGCCGCGCGGCCGCTCGGACGCGATCAACTCGGTGTCCTTGCCTGCAGGTTCCGGGCGTTCTGCCCGCACCGTAAGGACATTCCGTTCAACATCGAGATCCACTGAGTCCGCTGAAACACCGGGCAGATCAAAGGCGACTACAAAGTCCTGGCCTTCACGCCAGGCGTCCATTGGCATCGCTGCCGGACGCGCTGCCGTGCCGAGGACCTGCTGGGCCAGCCTGTCCAGCTCGCGGAACGGATCGGTTCGCATCAACATGGCTTCCCTCCTCGTAGGAGACGGTCCAACACTGTTTTGGTACCAGCCGATCTGTATTGGCTGATATAGATTTTTTAGCACTGGCCACGTAGGTCTGCAAGCGGTTTTGGAAGAATTTTTTCCCGGTTTTTTGTTGGCGGAAGGCACGCATAAGGGGCCCGCACGGTATGCAAAGGCCCCTTCAGCGCGTTACTGCTGTCCTAGCTTCGGGTTGGGTCGGGACGAAGCGGCGCAGGACCCGGATCCGGCACGGGCAGTGGCCCGGGTGGCTCCGGCACCGGGAACGGGTTGGGCGACGGCGGACCAGGGTGGCCTGGATCAGGGGTTGGGCCTGGCTCCGGCGGGAACGGCTCGGGCTCGTGCACTGGCGGGATGGTCATAAACTTCCCCTCTCACGCTGGGCGGATGTGCCTTAGCGTGAACAGGATACGCCTGCCGCCTGAACCCTACTAGGGCATCCCCCCTCCCCCCAATGCGTTATCAGGTTTAGTCCCCAAAGCGGCTCCAAGGGGACCACATCCGATAGGGCATCGTCCGAATTTTCTGCGGAAGGTGATCGAGCGTCGGGTGTTGGGGGGCTGGGTTGGATGAGGGTTCTCGTCCGGTAGCGAACGGCCGCTCTATTGTCAGGGCGGGTCGATATATTGAACCCATGACCCAGACTCCGCTGCAGGATTCCGCCAGCACTGCGACTTCCACCCCCGCTCCCCCGGTTGCCAAGAAGATCCCCTCCGAGCGCATTCACCACGGGGACACGTTCGTGGACAACTACGAGTGGCTGCGGGAAAAGGAATCCACCGAGGTGGTGGAGCACCTGAAGGCTGAGAACGCCTATCAGGAGGCTATTACCGCGCACCAGGAGCCGCTGCGCGAGGCCATCTTCCAGGAGATCAAGGGCCGCACGCAGGAAACCGACCTCTCGGTCCCCCACCGGAAGGACGGCTGGTGGTACTTCAGCCGCTCGGTGGAAGGCAAGGAGTACGGCATCCAGTGCCGGGTCCGCGCGCAAAACAGCGGCAACCCCGTGGCGGACTGGACTCCCCCGGCTGTGGAGCCCGGCGTCGGGATTCCGGGCGAGGAGATCCTGCTGGACGGCAACGTCGAAGCCGAAGGGAAGCCGTTCTTTTCGGTTGGCGGGACCGCTGTAACGGTGGATGGCAACCTGTACGCCTACGCAGTGGACAACGCCGGCGATGAGCGTTTTACCCTGCGCATCAAGGACCTCCGGACCGGCGAGCTGTTGCCGGACATCATCGAGAACGTCTTTTACGGCGTCTCCTTCTCCCCGGACGGCACGCGGATCTTCTACACAGTGGTGGATGACTCCTGGCGCCCTTACCAGGTGAAGGCCCACACCTTGGGCGCGCCGGTCGCCGAGGACGTGGTGATCTACCAGGAGGACGACGTCGCCATGTGGCTGGGCTTCGAGCTCTCCGCTGACCGGCGCTACCTCGTGCTGGGCATCGGCTGCTCCGAGTACAGCGAGACCCGCCTGCTCCGGTTCGATGACCCCGCCCAGGAGCTCACTACCGTGATTTCCCGGGACGAGCGCGTGCTCTACGAGGCCGAACCGTTCCTGCTGCCCGGCCCGGACGGCGTAAAGACGGAACGCATCCTGCTCACGCACAACCGCGGCGCCGTCAACTCGAAGGTCTCCCTGACGGACTGGGCGGAGCTTCGCAAGCCGCTCGCCGCCCAGCGCTGGGACACCGCCGTCGAGCATTCCGACGACGTCCGCGTCAACGGTGCCGGCGTCACCTCCACGCACCTCGTCGTGTCCATTCGGAAGGACACCATTGAGCGGGTCCAGGTCGTCGGGTTGGAAGGCCTGGGCACTGCCGCCCAGAAGGCACCGGTAGAGCCCGCGTTCGATGAGGAGCTCTACACCGCCGGAGTTGGCGGCTCGGATTACGAGGCTCCGGTGATCCGGCTCGGCTACACGTCCTACTTCACGCCGTCCCGCGTTTATGACTTTGTGCTGCCCACTACTGAGAACCCCGCCGGCGAATTGCTGCTCCGGAAGGAAAGCCCGGTCCTGGGCGGCTACGACGGCAATGACTACGTGGCCACCCGCGAATGGGCGGAGGCCAGCGACGGCACCCGGATCCCGCTCTCCGTGCTGCGCCACAAGACGGTCAAGCAGGATTCGACGGCGGCGGGCCTGGTGTACGGGTACGGCTCCTATGAGCTGAGCATGGACCCCGGCTTTGGCATCGCGCGACTGTCCCTGCTGGACCGCGGCGTGGTGTTTGTGATCGCCCACATCCGCGGCGGCGGCGAGCTGGGCCGGCACTGGTACGAGAACGGCAAGAAGCTCACCAAAAAGAACACCTTCACCGACTTCGTGGATGCCACAGACTGGCTGGCGGACTCGGGCTGGGTGGATCCGTCGCGGATTGCAGCCCTGGGCGGCTCGGCCGGCGGACTGCTGATGGGCGCCGTGGCCAACATTGCTCCCGAGAAGTACGCCGCGATCGTGGCCCAGGTGCCCTTCGTGGATGCCCTCACCACCATCCTGGACCCGGAACTGCCGCTCTCCGCCCTCGAATGGGAGGAATGGGGCAACCCCATCACGGACCCCGAGGTCTACGCCTACATGAAGTCGTACTCCCCCTACGAGAACGTGCGCCCGGCGTCGTACCCTAAGATCGCCGCCGTGACGTCCTTCAACGACACCCGCGTGCTTTACGTGGAGCCGGCAAAGTGGGTGCAGGAACTGCGGAACAGGACCACGGGATCCGAGCCCGTGGTGATGAAGATCGAGATGGACGGTGGCCACGGCGGCGCGTCCGGCCGCTACGTCCAGTGGCGCGAAAGGGCGTGGGACTACGCCTTCATCGCCGATTCCCTTGGTGCCACTGCGCTGCTCCCCGGCGCCGGCCTGAAATAGCTCCACTGGTTGCTCCGTCGCCGGAGGTCAGACGCACGCGCCGCCTGTATCCAAAAAAGCTGATCATGCCTACAGCAGATCACCACGATCGTCCACGCCAACCCGAGTGCCACAAAGGACGGCGTCGCGACTTCCGTTGAACCCGGCGCAGAACACGCCACGGAGGACTGAACAGCCTCGATACCGATTTCAACAAAACATAATCATGCTTACTATTGTGTGGCGCCGGGCTGCCCACTGGGGGTAGACAACCCGCGCCACACTGGAGGTTTGCGTGAGCATGGAACAGGAAATGCGTCCCCTGACCGACGATGAACTGATTGCGGAGCAGGCAACGGCTCTGCCGGACAAGGAAGTTGCCTCTGTCCTTGACCTGAATGCGGATCTGGACCTGGGCATCGATGCGGCGGCACCCATCGACCTCGCGGTGGCCGCCAACGCCAACGTCGCCGCCCCGATCGACGCCGCAGCCTCCGCCAACATTCTCTCCCACGGTTCCGACGCACAGGCCCTCGCGGACCAGGGCGTCATGATCGAACAGGGCATTGTGGCCGACGCGAACGCGGAATCCACCCAGGACAGCACCATCAACCAAGGCAGCGGCACCGTTGACGACGGCGGCACCACCCCCACTGGCACCGAAGCGGACGCCACCGGCACCACGGCCGACGCCGGCAGCCTCCTCCCCGACGGAACGTCCACCGGGGGCATCGTCCCCGAGGAAGGCCTGGGCGGCGCCCTGCCCGATGTCGGCGCGCTGCCCACTGACCCCGCCACTGCGCTGGACGGGGACCTGCTCAACGTCAACGTGGACCTCGCCGCCGACGCGGACATCGCCGCCCCGATCAACGGCGCAGTGGCGGCCAATGCGAACGTCGCTGCACCAATCGACGCCGCTGTGGCGGCGAACATCGGCTCCATCGACAGCCAGGCCTACGCCGTGGCCGAGCAGGACGCCATCATTACCCAGAACATCGAGGGCGAAGCCAACGCCTCTGCCGACCAGCAGTCCGACCTCGAGCAGTAAACACAGATGACCCACACCAGCGGCGGGCCGCGCCCCCAGGCCGGCCCGCCGTCGTCCGCTGCCCCCGTGGCCGAGCGCCCGCCGCAGGTTCCCGCCCGGGCAGACGGCGTCCAACTCATCGGCAGGGCGGAGGGGTCGGGCTACCGCGAGGCACCCTCGCTGGTCCGCCGCGCGGACGGCCAAACCCTCCAGCTGACGCCACTGCTCTATCTGGTGCTGGAGTCCGTGGATGGCCGGCGCAGCCTGGCGGAGATCGCGGAGCGTGCCAGCGCGGGTTCCGGAAGGCTCGTCAGCGCGGCGAACGTACGCACGTTGATGGACTCCCAGCTCCTGCCATTGGGCCTGCTCCGCCTCGCGGACGGGTCCCAGCCGGAGGTCCGGAAGGCGGATCCGCTGCTGGGGATGCGCTTCCGCTACACCGTGACGGATCCTCAGCGCACCCGCAAAATCACCGCACCCTTCGCGGTGTTGTTCAACCCGCTGATCGTGGTGGCAGTGACAGTGGCATTCCTGGCCGCGTGCTGGTGGGTGCTGATGGTGAAGGGGCTCGGATCCGCCACCCACGAAGCGTTCGAGAACCCTGTCCTGCTCCTGCTGATCTTTGCCATCACCATCGTCTCCGCCGGTTTCCACGAGTTCGGGCATGCCGCTGCGGCGCGCAGGGGCGGAGCCACGCCCGGTGCCATGGGCGCCGGACTGTACCTGATCTGGCCGGCGTTCTTCACGGACGTCACCGACTCATACCGGCTGGGCCGCGGCGGCCGGCTCCGGACAGACTTCGGCGGTCTGTACTTCAACGCGATCGTTGCGGTGGCCATCATGGCGCTGTGGTGGGCCACCGGCTTTGATGCGCTGCTGCTGGTGGTGGTCACGCAGATCCTGCAGATGGCCCGGCAACTGCTCCCCCTGGTCAGGTTCGACGGCTACCACATCCTGGCCGATGCCACCGGCGTTCCCGACCTCTTCCAGCGCATCAAGCCCGTCCTGCTGGGCCTGCTTCCGTGGCGGTGGGGAAGGCCGGAGAACAACGTCCTCAAGCCCTGGGCACGCGCAGTGGTGACGGTGTGGGTGCTGGTCACTGTGCCGTTGCTGCTGTTCAGCCTGGCCATGATGGTGCTTGCCCTGCCGCGGCTGCTGGCCACCGCTTGGAGCAGCGCCGCTAGGCAGCAGGGACTGTTCGCCGAGAGTCTCTCCGCCGGGGATGTTGCCGGCGCCGCCGTGCGCGTCCTGGCCATCGTTGCCGTGGGCCTTCCCGTGCTGGGCATGCTCTACATCCTGCTGCGGCTGCTGAGGCAGCTGGTCACCGGGCTGTGGCAGAAGACCCGCGGCAAGTTCCTGCAGCGCACTGCCGCCATGGGCGTTGTGGCGGTACTGCTGGGCGGGCTCGGCTGGGCATGGTGGCCCGACGGCGGGACGTACCGTCCGGTGCAGCCCTACGAACGCGGCACGCTGGCGGACGCCACGACGTCGGTCTTCCCGGCTGCGGACACCGTTCTGCGGGAGGGCGGCAGCGGGAGAACGGTGGCGCTTTGGCCCGAAGGTGCCGCCAAGCCAACCCGGGAAAACCCGCAGCTGAGCATGGTGCTGGTGCCGGTGGAGGCCTCGCCGGGCGCTGGATTCGGTTCATCCCCGTCCGCTTCTGCCGATGCTCCCGCCGCTGCCGGTTCCACCGCCCCGTCCTGGGTGTTCCCGTTCGACCGGCCGGCGGCCCCGGAAAAGGACGGCAACCAGGCGCTTGCAGTAAACACCACCGACGGTTCGGTCACGTACAACGTGGCCTTCGCGCTGGTGTGGGCTGAGGACGGCGAACCCGTGGACACCCGGAACGAGGCCTACGCCTTTGCCGACTGCACCGGCTGCGCTGCGGTGGCGGTGGGCTTCCAGGTGGTCCTCATCGTGGGGCAGGCGGACGTGGTGGTCCCGGAAAACCTCTCCGCGGCCGCCAACTACAACTGCGTGGAATGCCTCACCTACGCACTGGCGAGCCAACTCGTCCTCACTTTGGACGGCCCGCTCAGCGAAGCCGGCATGGAGCAACTGACGGCACTCTGGGCCGAAATCGCAGAGTACGGCCGGAACATCCGGAATGTACCGCTCTCGGAAATCCAGGCTCGGCTGGCCGCGTATAAGGAACAGATCACGGCCATCATCAAGGCCGACCCGAACGCCACAAAGGCCGCCGCAACGCCCGCGCCCGCCGCAACAAACACCGCCATGCCCCCAACGGCGCCGGCCGGAGCACCCACCGGTGCGCCCACCGGGACGGCGGCTTCCGGCGGTACGCCCGCAACGGCGCCCGCTGCACCCGCTCCGGCAGGGACCGGGGCAGCAACCGCCCCGGCGACGCAGCCCGCACCAGCTGACGCGCCGGCGTCGTACACACCCGTTGAGACGCCGGTCCCAACGGCGGATACTGGGGGCACGGCCCCCGCCGCCGAGCCCCTACCCACCGCAAACCCCAGCTAGGAGAGCAGATGTCATTGAGCAAGGGAACGTCCGTGGAATGGAACACACCGCAGGGCACAACGCACGGCAAAATTGTGGAGAAGAAAACCAGCGACTTCGAGCTGGATGGCCACACGCACCGCGCCAGCAAGGACGAGCCGCAGTATGTGGTGGAGTCGGCGAAGACCGGCGCCCGGGCCGCACATAAGGCCTCCGCCCTGACGGAAAAGAAGTAGCGCGGTGGCCACACAGCACGAGGTTGTGATCATCGGCGGCGGCAATGCCGGGATTTCTCTGGCCGCCCGGCTGCAGCGCTACGGCGTCAAGGATGTGGCGGTCATCGAACCCCGGGACCACCACTTCTTCCAGCCGCTGTTCTCCCACATCGCCGGAGGCAGGGCCGCAGCCAAGGAAGCCGTCCGGCCGCAGGAACCCCTGATCCCAAAGGGCGTTGCCTGGATCCGTGACTCCGCCTCGGGCGTGGACACCGACGCGAACCTGGTCACCTTGGCTTCCGGAGCCACCGTCGCGTACGGGCAGCTGGTGGTGTGCCCGGGCCTGCAGTACGACTGGGACGATGTGCCCGGCCTTGCCGAAGCCGTCTATTCGCCGAACGGCGCCTCACACTATGAGTTTGAGCTGGCACCGAAGGCCTGGACGCTGCTGAGCGGACTGACGTCCGGCACCGCCGTGTTCACCATGCCCGCCGGTCCCATCAAGTGCGGCGGCGCGGCACAGAAGCCGATGTACCTCGCCTGTGACTACTGGAGGGAACAGGGCGTACTGGACAAGATCCGCGTGGTGATGGTTCAGCCCTATCCCACCGTGTTCGGGGTGGCGGAGGTGGACCGGGAGCTGGACCGGAAAATCGCGGAGTACGGCATCGAGCTGCGGACCAACAGCGAACTGGTGTCCGTTGATGCTGCCAGCCAGAAGGCCACCATCCGGAACACCGAATCCGGCGCCGAGGAAAACCTGCGCTACGACGTCCTCAACGCCGTCCCGCCCCAGTCAGCGCCCGACTGGCTGAAGGCAACCAACCTGCCGGCACCGGATGACGCGGGTGGCTTTGTGGAGGTGGACCGGCAGACGCTTCGGCACATCCGCTTCCACAACGTCTGGTCACTGGGCGACGCTGCCGGGACCACCAATTCGAAGTCCGGCGGCGCCCTGCGCAAGCAGACCAAGGTCCTGGCCAAAAACCTGGTGGCCGCCCGGAAGGGAAAGCCGCTGCCGGCCAAGTACAACGGCTACTCCGTCTGCCCGTTCACGGTATCGCGCAACACGGTGGTGTTTGCTGAGTTCGACGACCGGTACCGCCCTATGCCCACAATCCCCCGTGTCCCCACCTGGAACGAAAGCAAGCTGTCCTGGGTAATGGACCGGGACATCTTCCCGCAGGTGTACTGGAACCTGATCCTCAAAGGCCGCGCCTAGCGGCTTTCGCTGCCTGGTCGACACGCCACTCGTCGGCCAGGACCGCGTAGATCAGCTCGGTGGCCCACTGGCCTTTGTAGTGCCACTTGTCCACGTGCCGCGCTTCCTGGCGCATGCCGAGACGGCAGCAAAGCTCCGCGGACGCCGTGTTGAGCTCGTCCAGGCGTGCCTCGATCCGGTGCATGCCCAGCTCCTCGAAGCCGAGCCGAAGCATCGTCTCCGCGGCTTCCGTGGCGTAGCCCTTGCCCCTGGCACCCGGGGCCAAAGTCCAGCCCACTTCGCCCTGCCCGCACCCCGGCAGCCATTTGAGGACCACCTCACCCTGCAGGCCGCCGTCGTCCGCTGCCTCGATGGCGAGCGCCACCCAGTCGCCCTCCTTCTCGAAAACGAAGTTGGCGTACCTGCCCACGCGCTCCATCGACTGCGTGTAGGTCTTGGCCGGACCGGGCAGGAACCGGGCCGTCTCCGGCAGCGAGTGGTAGGCGTGGAAAGCGTCGAGGTCGGCGCCTTCAAAGCGGCGCAGGATCAGCCGCTTGGTGCGGATCGGGAGGATGATGTCAGGCATGGACCGAGGAGACGACGGCGGCTGTCGCCTCCGCGATTGCCCGTTCCTCGTCAGTGGGAACCACCAGGACGGGAATGGCGGACTGGAGCGTGGAAATGACGCGCGGTTCCTTGGACCGCTCAGCGTTCAGGCCGGCGTGGAGTTGTATGCCGAGAGCGCCCAGTTTCTCCGCCACGAGGGCACGGAACTGGTGGGAGTTCTCGCCAATCCCGGCGGTGAACACGAGTGCCTTGGCCCCGCCCACAGCCACGTGGTAGCCGCCAATGTACTTGGCCAGCCGGTATGAGGTGACCGCGAGCGCCGTGGCCGCTTTGGCGTCGCCCGCCTCGGCTGCTTCCACCACCGAGCGCATGTCGTTGTTGCCGGCCAGGCCCTTCAGCCCGGATTCCCGGTTCAGCATGGTGTCGATGTCCTCGGGCGTCCAGCCGGCCCGGCCCAGGAAGACCAGGATGGAGGGGTCCAGGTCGCCGGAGCGGGTTCCCATCACCAGGCCCTCCAGCGGCGTGAATCCCATGGACGTGTCCACCGAATGGCCGCCGCGGATCGCCGTGACCGAGGCGCCGTTGCCCAGGTGGGCGATGACGCCGTCGAACTCTTCAACGGGAAGGTCCAGCAGCGCGGCGGCCCGGCGCGTGACGTACTCATGGGACGTGCCGTGGAAGCCGTAGCGGCGGATGCCGTGGTCCGTGTAGAGCTCGCCAGGGACGGCGTAGCGCCAGGCGTGCTCGGGGAGGGTGCGGTGGAACGCGGTGTCAAAAACAGCCACCTGCGGCATCTCCGGCCACTTTTTGGTGATCGCGCGGATGCCCAGCACGTTCGCCGGGTTGTGCAGGGGCGCCAGTGGGTTGAGGCGCTCGATGGCGCGGGTGATCTCGTTGTCGATCAGCACCGGCTCGGCGAACCGCTCGCCGCCGTGCACCACCCGGTGCCCCACAGCGGCCAGCTCCAGGTCGCCGAGTTCCTGGTGGATGGCGGCGTCCACCTGCTCCAGCGCTTCGGCATGGTCCCGCGGGCCTACTATTTCGCCGTCGCCGTCACCGCCGTTGCCCATGCCGATCTTTTCGATCAGACCCTCCGTGAGCACACTCCCGGCGGCGACATCGCGCACCTGGTACTTGAGCGAGGACGAGCCGGAATTGATGACGAGCACGAGCATGCGGGCCTCCTGAGCCTGGCTTCTGCAGTTCAAACCACACTATAGGTTGCCCTGGCAGCAGCGCGGATTCCTTGCGGATGGGAGCTGGCTGTGCCTAGAGTCGGCAGACAGGCTGGACCACGCCCGAGAGGACATTTCCATGACGAACGAGCCCACTTCGTACGACGACAACAACCCCACCGACACGGGATCCGGCAACACCGCTGCGCTTGGCGCCCAAGGAGGCGCCGGTTCCGGGTCGAAGGACCCCACCGGCGTGGAAGGTGCAAACCCTGCCCTGGACGATACCGGCGCCCCCAAAGCCGGCGAAACCGGGGAGGCCCCGGAAGCGCCGGAGAACGTGAAGGACCTCGACCTCACCCCGGAGGGCCTGTCCGACGAACCGGCCCAGCAGGAGGATCCGGAAAGCCTGGCGAAGCCGGAGAACAGCTAACAGAACAGCGGGCGACGGCGGCACCCACGCGGGTGCCGCCGTCGCCATCTGCTTTGAGGGACTTCAGGCCGGACGCCCGCGCGCAGGCCCCGGCACTCAATGCACCCGCCGTGCGGAGGGCGCGCGGACAAAGCCGATGGCGGCCAGCACGGCTCCCAATCCTTCGGCCACTGCGCTAAGCGTCTTTTCAAAGAACCACACGGGTTCGTACATGGCAGGGAACGGACCGAAGGCCGGGATGTCGAAGTACCGGTACAGCATCACGGCCGCGAAGGCGCTCATTAAAACAGCCAGCGCCATGGCGTAGGCGGGCTTGCTGCCCCGGATCAGGACATAGACCGCCACCAGCACCGCCACGGCCGATTCGAGCAGGAACAGGTTGCCCTGCCCGATGCCGCCCGGGTTGGCCGCCTGGTAACCGGGAGCCAGCAGGATATGCACCCCCGCGTCGATGAACAGCGCCAAGGCTGTCAGCACCCTCAGGGTCATGTTCATTCGACCGTCAGCGTTCCTTTCATGTTGGGGTGGTAAACGCAGAAGTATGGATAGGTGCCGGGCTCCGACGGGGCTGTGAAGGTGCCTGTCGCGCCGTTTCCGCTGAGGTCGACGTCGAAAACCTTGTCCTTTTCAGCGGTGACGGTATGCGGGGCGGAGTCCATGTTGATGACCGCGACGACAGCGCCGGGCGTCACCGTAATCGGCTGGCCGTAGTCGAAGTCCTTGATGGTAATGGTGGCCGCTGCCGCCGGCGCTGCAGGGGTGCTGGCACCTCCCGGCGGCGCGGTCCCGGTTCCGCTTCCGCCGCCTGGAGCGCAGCCGCCCACCAGGAGCGCGGCCATCAGCAGTACTGCCGCCTTACGTCGAACCAGTTTCATCCCGCACCGTCCTCGCTGCCGGAACCCACGGCAGGGAGCCCCCTGCCCGTTCTTTTATTGTCCGCCTACCGGCCGGAAGCGGGCCCGGGTCTCCCGGGGAAATCGTTGCTAGGAGGCCGGCGCCTGCGCCTGGATGGCTGTGATGGCCACCGTGTTCACGATGTCCTCCACGGTGCAGCCGCGGGAGAGGTCGTTGACCGGCTTCCGCAGCCCCTGCAGGACCGGCCCGACGGCGACAGCACCGGAGCTCTGCTGCACCGCCTTGTACGTGTTGTTGCCGGTGTTGAGGTCCGGGAAGATGAACACGGTGGCCTGCCCGGCAACTGAAGAGCCCGGCATTTTGGACTCGGCGATCGAAGCGTCCACGGCGGCGTCGTACTGGATGGGGCCCTCGACGGCGAGGTCGGGGCGGCGCTGGCGCACCAGTTCGGTGGCCTGCCGCACCTCGTCCACCGCTTCACCTGAGCCCGAGCCGCCCGTGGAGTAGGACAGCATGGCCACCCGCGGCTCCACGCCGAACTGGGCAGCCGTCTCGGCCGAGGCCAGCGCGATGTCCGCCAACTGCTCAACGTTCGGGTCCGGGTTCACGGCACAGTCACCGTAGACCAGCACCCGGTCCGGCATCAGCATGAGGAACACCGAGGACACGATCTTCACGCCCTCGCGGGTCTTCACGAACTCAAGCGCCGGCCGGATGGTGTGCGCCGTGGTGTGGGCCGCGCCGGACACCATTCCGTCCACCACGCCCAGCTGGACCATCATGGTGCCGAAGTAGCTGACATCCTGCATGATCTCCAGGGCCTTCGGCAGGTCAACGCCCTTGTGCGCCCGCAGCTCCGAGTACTGCTCGGCGAACTTCTGCCGCAGATCCGAAGTGGCGGGATCCACGATATTGATTCCGGACAGATCGATGCCGCGGGTGGCAGCAAGCTCGCGGATGTCCGTTTCCGGTCCGAGGACGGTCAGGTCGCAGACGTCGCGGCGGTGCAGGATTTCCGCGGCCCGGAGGATCCGTACATCCGTCCCCTCGGGAAGGACTACGTGGCGGCGCTGGCCGCGGGCGCGCTCGATGAGGTCATGCAGGAAGCGGAGCGGGGTCATGCGCTCGGCCCGCGGCAGGTGCAGCCGCTCTACCAGCTCGGCCTCATCCACGGTGCGGGACCAGAGCCCAAGCGCCGAGGCAACCTTTCGGCGGTGCCCGGACCAGATCTCGCTCCGGACCTCGGAGACGCGGCGGGCAGTGGTGTAGGTGTCATCCGTGGCGGCGAACACCGGGAACGGCGCCTGCGCCAGGAGCGGGTAGATGTTGGCGTCCGGCGCCAGCCCGCCAGTGAGGATCAGCGCTGAAGCCACGGGAAATTCGGGCGAGAAGGAGGACGCCAGGCACGCGACCATCACATCGGCGCGGTCCCCGGGCACAATCACCAGGGCGCCCTCATCCAGCACGTTCAGGAAGTTGCCCACGTTCATGGCCGCAACCTTGATGTCCTTCACGTCCCGTTCCATGTCCGCCCGGCCCGCAATCTGCCGCACCCCCAGCGCGGCAGCAACTTCGCCGGTGGTGGGGCGGGCAATCTCTTCCAGCTCGGGGAGAACATACACGGGCCGATTGGAGGCGCCGGGCTTCACGGCGGCGGCGATAGCCTCGACGTCGTCCGGATCCGCGCGGTTCACCATGATGGCCAGCAGCGCACATTTCTCGGCGGCGAGCTCCTTGCGGGCAACCTCGACGGCGGCGGCCGCCTCAGCCACGGTCCGCCCCTTGGCGCCCACCACGGCAACCACGGGGGCGGCCAGGTTGTTGGCCAGGCGGGCGTTGAGGTCGAATTCGACGGCGGCGTCCTGGCCGGTGAGGTCCGTTCCCTCCACAATCACCACGTCGCAGTGGCGGGAGATCTCGGCGAAAATTTCGACGCAGCGGGAGTCGATCTCCTCGCGTTTGCCTTCGGCCAGCAGGGACCGGACTTCCTCATGGGTGAGACCGCCGCGGCACCGCTCATCCTCCAGGGCGAACCTCGACTTCATCAAGGCCACCATGGGATCGTCCGCCGGGTCCGGACCATGGACAACGGGTTTGAAGAAGCCGATCCTGTCCGCGTGGCGGTGCAGGGTGTCCGCCAGGCCCAAAGCCACAAGGGACTTGCCCGATCCGGGAGTGGTTGCGCTGACGTAGATGCTTTTGGCCATGGTCCGCCCTTTTGCTGGTCTGCTGGTGCCGGTCCTCCATCCTTGCACCTCGCGGCTGCCCCGGACCCCTCATCCTCCATCGGCTGCTCCGTAACGGCCGTTTTCGGCGCACAAAAGGACAGTTACGGAGCAATCGACGGGTGGCCGTCCCCTTGACACCGGACCCCCTCATGGGATTACCTAATGAACATTCGGTAAATAAAGCTGGAGGCAATGACGCATGGCTGAAACTACAGTTTCCGGGGCCATCCACCCCATCCTGGAAAACGACTACGCCTCCATATGGATGGGGATCGAGGTCCTCGCCGTCAGCGACGGGCACGCCACCATCCGGATGACCCTCCGCCAGGAAATGCTCAACGGCTTTGGCATGGCGCACGGCGGAATGATCTTCGCCTTCGCGGACTCCGCCTTCGCCATGGCCTGCAACCCGGTCCACCCGGCACCCGGCGAGGAAAACAACATCACCGTAGCCGCCGGCGTCGACATCAATTTCCTCAAGCCGGCCTACCGCGGCCAGGTGATCACCGCCGTCGCCGACCGCCGCTCCAGTGCCGGCCGCAGCGGCCTGTACGACATCCAGATTTTCGCTGCCGACGCCGGCGCCGAGGCCCCGGGCGAACTCATCGCCGAGTTCCGCGGACGCAGCCGGACCATTCCCAAAAAGTAGGAAAACCATGACCCTCCACGCCCCCGAAACCCCCACGTCCGCCGCTGCGGCAACGGCCGCACCAGGCGCGGCTCTGGACCGCGAAGAAACCATGTCCCGCGACGAGCTCGAGGCCCTGCAGCTCAGCCGCCTGCAGCACACGGTGGCCTACGCTTACGAGCGCGTGCCCCTGTACAAGCGCAAGTTTGACGACGCCGGCATCCACCCCAGCGACCTGCACGAACTCGGCGACTTGGGCAATTTCCCGTTCACCACCAAGGACGACCTGCGCGCGGAATACCCGTTCGGCATGTTTGCCGTGCCGCAGAGCGAAGTAGCCCGCGTGCACGCCAGCTCGGGCACCACAGGGCGGCCCACCGTCGTCGGCTACACCAAGCAGGACCTGGCCGACTGGGCCAAACTCGTGGCCCGCAGCTTCCGCGCCTCCGGCATCCGGCCCGGCATGAAGGTCCACAACGCCTACGGCTATGGGCTGTTCACCGGTGGCCTCGGCGCCCACGCCGGCGCCGAAGCCCTCGGCTGCACCGTTATCCCAATGTCCGGCGGGCAGACCGAACGGCAGATCCAGCTGATCCAGGACTTCCAGCCGGACGCAATCCTGGCCACTCCCACCTACCTGCTGACCATCGCCGACGCCATGGCTCACATGGGCATAGACCCCGCCTCCACCTCCCTGAAATTCGCGGTGCTGGGCGCCGAGCCGTGGACCCAGGAGATGCGGCACGAACTCGAAGTCACCATGAACATCAAGGCCTGCGACATCTACGGCCTCTCTGAAGTGATGGGCCCGGGCGTGGCCGGCGAGGCCGTGGAGACCCAGGACGGCAGCCACATCTGGGAGGACCACTTCCGCCCTGAAATTATTGACGCCTTCAACCCCGTAGTGGGCAAGGAGAACGTCCTGCGCGACGGGGAACACGGCGAACTCGTCTTCACCTCGCTCACCAAGGAAGCGCTGCCCATCATCCGGTACCGCACCAAGGACCTCACCCGGCTCCTGCCCGGCACCGCCCGCCCAGCCCACCGCCGGATGGGCCGCATCACCGGCCGCAGCGATGACATGATCATCCTCCGCGGCGTAAACCTCTTCCCGTCGCAAATCGAGGAAATCGCCCTCCGCATCCCCGAGCTCAGCCCGCACTTCCAGCTCGAGCTCACCCGCCCCGAAGGGCAGCGGATGGACCAGCTGACGGTCCGGATCGAACGCCGCGATGCCGTCACCCACGAGCAGAGCGCGACGGCGGCGCGCACCCTGAAGGAGCAGATCAAGATCCACGTGGGTTCTTCGTGCTCGGTGGACGTGGTGGAGCCAGGCTCGCTCGAGCGGTCCAACGGCAAGTTGCGCCGGATTTACGACCTGCGGCCCAAGGGCTAGCAGCATCAGCCACGCGGACTGACCGACCGTTCATGAGAAACTAGGCACCATGCCCAGCACCACTGAAACAGCCAGTACCGCCGCCGGCGCCAAGCGCGGCCGGCCCGGATACGACCAGCAGTCGGTGCTGCGCATCGCCGTCGACGTCTTCAACCGGCACGGCTACGACGCAACATCCATGGGCATCCTGGCGGACAACCTGGGCATTTCGAAGTCCGCCATCTATCATCACGTGCCGTCCAAGGGCGACCTCCTCAAGCTCGCCCTGGACCATGCGCTCGGCGGCCTCGAAGCCATTTTGGAAGAGCCCGAGGCCACCTCCGGCGCAGCCGATGCCAGGCTCGAGTTTGTGCTCCGGCAGACCGTGGCCGTGCTGGTGGACCGCCTGCCGTTCGTCACGCTGCTCCTGCGGCTGCGGGGCAACACCGAGATTGAACGCGATGCCCTGGAACGGCGCCGCACCTTTGACCACAAGGTGGCCGGGCTGATCTCGAACGCCCGGGACGAGGGCTCGCTCCGCCAGGACATTGACCCCCGGACCGTCACCCGGCTCCTCTTCGGCATGATCAACTCGATCGTGGAATGGTACAAGCCCGGCGGCTCCCTCTCGCCTGAGAGGCTTGCCGACGACGTGATCACCATGGCGTTCGACGGGCTCCACTCCCAGCCCTAAGTTCCCTCCCGGGACCAGAATACTAAGCGTGCTTGGTATTCTTGTTGCTCCCCGGCTACGGTGGTAGGACCAGCCAGCATCCGCAGGAGGTCGACCATGAGCACCACCATCAGCCAGGGCTTTTGCCGTCCGCTCCGTGCGCGCGCAGCAGCAGGCGGCGTGGTGCTGGCGGCTTCCCTGGCCCTTACTGGCTGCACCGGCTCGCCCACTCCACCGGCGCCGAGCGAAACGACCGCTTCGACAAGCGCCAACACGTCGCCGGGCGCCACTGGTTCACCCGGCGCCGGCAACTCCGCTCCGGCGCCTGACGCGGCCGGCAGTATCCCCGATCTGGTGGCGAACCTTTCCCCGTCCGTGGTCACCATCTTCACTAAAGGCGGCGGGCTGGGAAGCGGCGTGGTGTATTCGGAGGACGGACTCATCCTCACAAATGAGCACGTGATTCGGGGTAACACCACAGTTGAGGTCGGTTTTGCGGACGGCCAGCGGGTGGAAGGGACAGTGCGGGCCACCGATCCCGTCACGGATCTGGCCCTGGTCCAAGCCAAACGCAACGGCCTGCCCAAGCCTGCCTACCAGACAAACCTGCCCCGTGTGGGTGAGGGTGCGCTGGTGTTGGGATCTCCGCTGGGGTTCGAGAACACCGCCACTGCCGGCATCATTTCCGGACTCCACCGCTCCATCCCGGGTTCCGCCTCCAACAGCCTCTCCCTAGTGGACCTGATCCAGACTGACGCACCCATCAGCCCCGGCAACTCCGGGGGTGCGGTGATCAACATGAGGGGCGAGATCATCGGCATCAGCGAGGCCTACATCCCGCCGTCTGCCGGGGCAGTCTCGCTGGGCTTCGCAATACCTGCCGCTACCGCCGTGGAGGTGGCAGAGGAACTGCTGGCGGACGGCACCGCCGAACACGCCTACCTCGGCCTGACCCCGGGCGAACTGACACCTCAGATCGCCGACCAGCTGGGCATCCAGGCAAGCACCGGCGTCGTGGTCCTGTCCGTGGACGAGGACGGCCCGGCCGGGCGTGCCGGCATCCGCCCCGGCGACGTCCTTGAGTCGCTCGAAGGAGTGCAGCTTATCGCTCCGGAGAAGCTCCTGACGGAACTGCGCAACCGGAATCCCGGCGACACCGTAGGCATCAAGGTCAAGCGCGGGGACCAGAGCCTTGACGTCAAGGCAGACCTGATCGACCGGCCAACCCAGTAGCACCACCAACAGGAAGGTTAGACAATGAGCAACCCCAGAGAAGAAGCAGACGGCGGATACATCATTCCGGACCCGTCCAAAGTCCGCGAGGACATTCCCCAAGACGCCGCAGACGAAGCCAACGCGATCCGCTTCAGTGAAGAGCAGGCGCTGATCGAGGAACAGTCCCACGGCATCCGCCCGGACACCTACAGCGTTCCGGCCGGCGGTCCCACGCTGGACGAAGCCCGGGGCAACCTGGACCTTTCGGACCAGACCGGGGCGGCGCCGTCGGACGACAGCAGCGATGACGGCCTGCACGGCGGCGCCGAATCCTGACAGTCCCCTCATAACGACGGCAGGGGCGCCCCAATCGGGGTGCCCCTACCGCTTTCGGTGGGTTCCTAGAGTTCGTACTCGGCCTGGAGGCCAAGCGGTTCGTGGACGCAGAGGATGTTGTGCTCTGAGTCCATGAACCAGGCGCATTTCTCCGAGTTCGTGGTGCAGATGTGGTTCTCGGTCTTGAGGTTGGGCAGGTTGTAGTCCTGGAACTGCACTCCCCTGGCTTCCATGTCCCGGACAGTCCGCTCGATGTCCGTCACCTCGAAGCTCAAAGCAGTGTGCTCGGAGTGCTTGCCGTCCGAGACGGGCATCAGCTGCAGCATCGGGCCGCCGTTAATGCCGAGTAGTTCGCTTCCATCGTCTGTCATGCCGCGGTGCGGAAGCCCGAGTTTTTCTGTGTAGAACCTGCGGGCGCGCATCGGATCATCAACTGGCAGGACGGTGGTGGCTGTGTTCATTCTTAGGCTCATGTGGCCACCTCCTACGGGCAGAATTTTACGCCCACGCACGCCGAATAGCGCCGCCCGAAACGCTCCATCACCTCCCGCTCGAAACCCCAAACGCCCCATCACCTACGGCGAAAGGTGACGGGGCGTTCCGAAAAACGTGTGAAAGGTGATGGGGCGTTGAGGGGTTACTTTGCTACGAGGGTGAGGACGTCGTAGGTGGCCACGACCTCGTCGTTCTGGTTGGTCAGCACTGCGTCCCAGGCCACCTCGCCGTACTCGTCGGTTTCGCGCGGGGTGATCCTCTTGGCGGTCAGGGTCACCCGGATGGAGTCGCCCCCGGCCACCGGGGTGATGAAGCGCAGGTTTTCCAGCCCGGAATTGGCCAGGACCGGGCCCGGGGCGGGCTCCACGAACAGCCCGGCGGCCCAGCTGAGCAGCAGGTAACCGTGGGCCACGATGCCCGGGAAGAACGGGTTGGCTTCCGCGGCTTCCTGGTTAGTGTGGGCGTAGAACGTGTCTCCGGTGGAGTTGGCGAACGCGGAAATGTCCTCCAGCCCGACCTGCCGCAGGTCGGACCGAAACGCGTCGCCAATGCGAAGCGTCTCCAAGGATTTTTGGAACGGATGCGTCCCCTCAGTTTCGAGGGTGAAGTTGCGGTCCGCGCCGGCATGCCAGACGCCTGTGACGGCGGTCAGCATGTTGGGCGAGCCCTGGATCGCGGTGCGCTGCATGTGGTGCATTACCGAGCGGATGCCGCCCAGTTCCTCGCCGCCGCCTGCCCGGCCGGGACCGCCGTGGACCAGGTGCGGCACGGGTGAGCCGTGGCCGGTGGAGCTGCGGGCGTCTTCACGGTTGAGCATCAGGACCCGGCCGTGGTGGGCAGCGATTCCGGTGACGAGTTCGCGGGCAATGGCGGGATCATTGGTGCACACCGAGGCGACCAGGGATCCGCTGCCGCGGGCGGCGAGGCGGACGGCGTCGGGAATGTCTTTGTACCCGATGACGGAAGAAACAGGGCCGAACGCCTCCAGCGAGTGGACTTCCTCCGCCTCGGGGTCCTGCCAGTTGAGCAGGACGGGAGCCATGAAGGCGCCGCCGTCCACCACGCCAGTGGATCCGTCGGCGGAGGTGACCGACGGCGATTCGAGCGTTCCGTACGCGAGCTCGCCGCCGGCGTCGAGCATTGACTGGACGGCCGCGCGGACGCCCTCAAGCTGCTCCACAGAGGCCAGTGCCCCCATGGTGACGCCGTCTGCACGCGGATCTCCGAGGACGATCCGTTCGGAGATGCGCTTGCCCACGGCAGCAGAAACCGCGGGAACGAGTTCCTGCGGGACGATGGCGCGGCGGATGGCAGTGCACTTCTGCCCTGCTTTGGCCGTCATTTCCGTGACGACGGACTTGACGAAAGCGTCGAATTCCGGGGTGCCCTCCACTGCGTCCGGGCCGAGGATGGCGGCGTTCAGGGAGTCGGTTTCGGAGGTGAAGCGGACGCCGCCCTGGACCACGTTGGGGTGGGACTTCAGGGAGAGTGCGGTGGTGGCAGAGCCCGTGAAGGCGACCAGGTCGCGGTAGTCGAGCACGTCCAACAACCCACGGACGGACCCGGAAATCAGCTGCAGGGAGCCCTTGGGCAGGATATTGGATTCGACGATCGCCTTGACCACGGCGGCCGCCACGTACCCGGTGGGAGTGGCGGGCTTGACGATGGTGGGAACGCCGGCGATGAAGGCCGGGGCCAACTTTTCCAGCATGCCCCAGACGGGGAAGTTGAAGGCGTTGATCTGCACGGCCACGCCGGGGATGCGGGTGTAAATGTGTTCGCCGGCGAAGGACCCGTCCTTGGACAGCACCTCCATCGGCCCGTCCACCACCACCTGCGAGTTGGGCAGTTCGCGCCGGCCCTTGGAGCCGAACGTAAAGAGGACGCCGATGCCGCCGTCGATGTCGATCATGGAATCGACCTTGGTGGCGCCGGTCTGGGCGGAGAAGGCGTAGAAGTGCTCGCGACGGGCGTGGAGGTACTGCGCCAGCTCTTTGAGCTTGAGGGCGCGCTGGTGGAAGGTCAGCTGGCCAAGTTCCGCTTGCCCGGTGGTGCGGCCGTAGTCGACGACGGTGGAAAGGTCCAGCCCCTCCGTGCTCACCTTGGCCAGGATCTCCCCGGTGCTCGCGTCACGTACGGGGACAGCAGAGCCTGTGGAACCGTCGTCGGGCGTCCACCACGCATCCATGATGAAACTGGGCACTGTCTCCACGGTGTCGACCGTGGCCTGGGGAGCTGTGGCGGTGGTGGTCATCGTTGACTGGTCCTTCCAACAAGGGGCATACAAAGGCGGCCAGTGATTACTGACCGTCCGTTCGGTAATATATTCACCATACATGAAAGGCCGTGGTGCAGACTAGAAGGCCGGGCTTGAAATGGCCACCAGAAGGAGAACAAATGAGCGCCCCATCGCCGAAGGATGCAGCTGTGGAGAACCACCCTGATGCGCACGAACTGTGGAAGATCACCCTCGGTGAGCTCGACGAGAAGATGGGCGTGAAGATCCTTGAGGAGTCGGTGGAGCGCGTGGTGGCCACCATGCCTGTGGAGGGAAACAGGCAGTCCTTCGGGCTGCTGCATGGCGGAGCGTCTCTGGCCGTAGGCGAAGCGGTGGGGTCCTGGGCGGCCGTGATCCACGCGAGCACCCTGGGCAAGACGGCGGTGGGGGTGGACGTCTCGGCCACCCACCACCGCTCGGCGCGCGAGGGCCAGGTGACCGTCACCGCGACGCCCATCCACCTGGGCGGCACGCTCACCACTCACGAGGTGGTCATCACCAACGAGGCCGGCCAGCGGCTCTGCACCATGCGCATCACCAACCTGCTGATGAGGCGCCACAAATAACCCGTCGGTGGTTGAGCTCGTGGAACCTCACTCCGGTGCCCGGCGCCTCCGACGGCGGACCAGCACCATCAACACGCCCCCGACGACGATTGCCGCCCCGGCAACGCCGGCCACCGGCGCCAGTGCAGAGGCTCCTGTGTAGGCGAGATCGCCGTTAGCCGCCTGGCCACCCCTGTTGGCTGAGGTGTTGGCCAGGTCAGCCGGGGCGCTAGGTGGCGGGAGAACGACGACGGCGGGCGGCTCGTCTGCAGGAGCCTGCGGTACCGGCGGGGCAAGGTCAGCCTGGGCCGGCTGCCGAGCGGGGTCAAGGACAAACGATGCGGTGGCCGGTGCCGAGGAGAGTCCGTCCAGGGCCTGGATTACGGAAACCATGTGTGTTCCGGGGGCCAGTCCGTCAGGGAAGGGAACCTGCCAAGTTCCGCCCGCAACCAGCTCCAGCGGAACCAGGGCCGGCGCCGCCGACCGGGATCCGACCAGTCCGCCTGATGTGGGGCTGGAAAGGGGCTTGCCATCGATCGACACGGTGACCTCTGCCCCCTCGATACCGCTGCCGGAAATGGGTTGCGGCAGGTTGTCCTGGCGGAAATGCTGCCCGTCATTGATGCTTGCGATGACAGGACGCGGAGGCGTGACCTGGACCGTTGCTGTGGCAGCAGGGCTGTTGGCCGTGCCCGGCGAGGACAGCACAGCGTTTGCCGTCACATTGCCGAAAGCTGCCGTGCCTGCCACGCTGGCCGTCCATCGCCCGTCCAGGCCTACTGTTCCGGAGCCCGCCACGTCACCTGACACGGTGACGGTTGCACCCGGAGCGCCCGTGCCGGAAAGGGTGGTCAGCTCCGTCAGGGGCTGGCCGGAAGGAGCCGCGATCGTGGGAGAGGCCAGGGGTGCCGGCGCAACATCTGCCGTCAGCGACGCCGCCCTGGAACGGCTGGAGCCGTTTAACGTTTCAGCTTGGAAGGTCAACGGGCCGGCAGGCCACGGGGCGTTAAAGCTCCAAGAGCCGGCTTCGTCGACGGGCACGTCGAAGGTTTCATGGCCGGGCAGGGTGATGCGGACGGCGGTACCTGCAGCGGAGGCCGGCTCCGCGGGAACCCGTCCGGAGATGGCGTGGCTTGCCTGCACGCTTTCCCCAAGCGCGGGCGAAGTTAGCACCGGCTTATTCAGGAAGACTTCCAGCTGGTACCCGGGCAGCACCTCGAGTGCATCCTGCAGGGTGGCGGCCAGGGCGAAGTTCTGGGCCCCTCCGCTTTCCCCGGCGGAATGAATGCCCACTGCGAAGTTTCCGCTGATCCACGGGCCACCCGAGTCGCCGCCAGCAGACTGCACATCCAAGGACAGGAAGCCCCTGATGGCCCTGAGATCCCTCTTGTCTTTTGCATAGTTGGTCCCTTCAATGAGGTAAATCCCAACCTCGCTGATGGTGCCGCACGACCATCCCGTCCGCCAGCCGGAACGGCACACGTCCATCCCAATCACCGGGGCAGCCGCGCTGATGATTTTGACGTCCGGTCCCGGGGCAGTCGCGTCGCCCCACGTGGTAGCTGCGGGCAGCGGGTCCAGATCCGCGCGGAGGGAACCAATGACCGAGAGGTCCGTTCCCACGTTCCCGGGGTCTGTGCCGTTATTGGGCCGCAGTACTGGGGTGTTGCCCGGTCCGCCGAATTGACTGAACTCGAAGTTGCCCAGCAATCCTGCCCGCTCTCCCTGGAACAGCAGGTCAGCGGTTTTGGACGCGCCATCCTCGCCACAGTGCCCGGCGGTCAGAACGGCAGGCAGGCCCGCCGGGGTGAACGCGGAGAAACCTGTCGAACAAATCCATCCGCTGTCAGCTGCATAACCCACCCCACCCGGGACGTCGGCTTCCGGCTTCAAGGGGGCTCCCGGCGCCAGTTCGACGTTTGCGTACCTGGACACGAATTCCGACGGCGACATCTTTCCGGTGCCCGTTTCCGTCACCGCTGAACCAGTGATGAACGGAGCCGCCGTGCCTGCCGATTCCGGCGTGTTGACGCCCCCGGTCCTGATGACAAACTTGGAACCAGTGCTGACCACCGCCTGCAGGCCCGTGATACCGACGTGGTGCACGTAGGCCTGGAAAAGCTGCTCGGTGCTGGCAGCAAGTTCGGATCCGGGCGCCGGTAATGCGGACGCTGCTGGTTCAGGCGCAGGTGCCGCTTCCAGCTCCAGTGGAAGGCCTGGAGCGCGGGCGGCGAGCGCGTGCACGGCGGCCTGCAGTTCGGCTCCGAAACCCGTCACGATGATCCTGCTGCCTGCCAAACGGATCCCCGTGTAGCCAGGAACGGGGCGGAGCTTCGCCGCGGCGGCCTCTGCCTGGACGGCCAACTCCCCCGCCGCGTCGAACTGCTCTCGGCTGACGCCGAGGTCACGCTGGACCGTAACCGCGAGACCAGCTGCGGAAATGCCGCCGGAATCTGCGGGCCTCGGAGTCTCCGTGGCCGGGCTTGCTACGATGCTTGCGGCCGGACCTGTGGCCCCAGTTGCGCTGTCGTCCCCCGCCGCCCAGGCGGGAACAGCCGCGTAGGCGGACGCAGCCAGCACGCCCGTTGCAGTGCTTAAGAAGAGGGCTCGGCGCAGTCTGTCCCTGTTCATCGGGACACCCCGGCTCCGCAGAGGGCCAGCACCGCGTCCAGCTCGCCAGAGGTGACACCGTTCCGCAGCAGGAAAGAACGCGTGTCCAGGCTCCGTACAAAGTCCACCACCGCTTCGCCGCGCTGCTCGAGCAGCGGCGCCAGCTCGGCTTCCTCAACGTAGCGCTCCCGCGCGTGCGGCGGTCCATGCGTGCGGTAGCGCTCGTTGATGCCCCGGGCCGCACGCCGGTAGCTGTCAGCGATTTCCTGGTCCGAGGCGCCAGCGAGATCCTGGACCATGGCGGCCACCATTCCGCTGCGATCCCGGCCAGCGGCGCAGTGCAGCACCACATTACCCCGCGCCGCCGCTGCTGCAAGCTCACGGAATACTCCCGCCAGCTTCTCCGGAAAGAAACGGGCGTTGTCTGGGTAATAGGCAGGATCGTTGAGGTAGGGACCGGACAGCTGGGTGAAGCGCGGGTCGCCCGGCTCCTCGGTAGGCGCAGTAACGACTGTGATTCCGGCCAAGGCCGAGCCGGCCACCAGCGGGTCGCTGTCCCGGCGCCGTGCCTCGGCAGCGTTACGGAGGTCAATCACGGTGCGGACGCCGTCGTCGTAAGCCTGCCGCCAGCCCGCCTCCGTCAGCCATTCGCGCCGGCCCATCCGGTAAACACCGCCTGCCACATGCCACGCGTTGACAGCACCATCCCAGTCCATGGACCCGTCCGCTTTGCTCATCCGGACAGCTAACCACACTGGCCACAGGAGCCGCACGTCACTTTAGGGGACATTTCGCTGAAATCGGGTAACCAGACCCCGTGACGGCCGCGGCGCTGCTGGCGTACGGTGACACCTACATGCCTTCTGCCCACCGTTCAAAGGGGAACAAAATGGGAACTGCAAAAGCACGGCGGCGGCACTCGGCTGTGGGTGCCGGGCTCGCCGCCCTTGCCATGGCAGCAGGTTTGGCGGTGGCTCCGGTGTACGCAGCGGAGAAGACTAAGTACATCGCACTGGGTGACTCTTTCGCCGCCGGGCAGGGGGCGGGGCCGTACCTCGACGGGTGTTACCGGAGCGAAAATGCCTACTCCGAGCTCGCTGATGAGGCCAAAGCCATCCACCTCGTCACGAACGCCGCCTGCAGCGGCCGGACGACCCGTGATGTAATGAACGACCAGCTCCGCAAGCTGAACAAGAGCACCGAGCTCGTAACCATCACCGCCGGCGGCAACAACATCGGCTTCGGCGACATCATCAACTATTGCGGCGTCGCCTTACTAGGTGACACCCCGGGTACGGCCTGTGGCACTGCCACCGCCTATGCAACGACGCAGATACAGAGCGGACAGCTGTACAGCGACCTGCTTTCGAAGATCCGGAGCGTGCAGACCGCAGCGCCCACCGCCAAGATCGTGGTGACCGGATACCCCTACCTCCTCGACCCAATCCCAGCGGGTCGGACCGATACGGCTGCGGTGTTCATCTACCAGGCCACGCAACTGTCTGACCTCCTCAATGGAACCATCGCCGCCGCGGCCACTGCTGCCGACAAAGCCACGTCCGGCGATCCCAAAGTGCAGTATGTAGATGTAAGGGCCGCTTTTGCCGGCCACGGGGCTTTGTCAGGAGACCCATGGATCAACCTTGGCACCGCGTCCGATGCCTTCCACCCGAACGCCAGGGGCTACAGGGCGTACTTCACGGCGCTCAACCAAGCTGGCGCCTACGCCGTTCGCTAACCCCGCCGGGCCAACCGGTATTCCAGTCCGGCGCGGACCATGGGCCATTCGTGCTCGAGGATGGAAAACACCACGGTGTCGCAACATCCCGTCGCGCGTCCTTGAGTGGTTGCGGAGCACGCCGTCCTGCTTGGCACCCAGCCGCGCTATGGCTTCGCGCGACTGATGGTTGAGCCAGTGCGTCCGGAACTCCACGGCCGGGCAGCCAAGAACCTCGAACGCGTGCCGCAGGAGCAGCAGCTTGGAGTCCGGATTCGTCCCGGTCCCCTGCACTGAAGCGGCATTCCAGGTGGAGCCGATCTCCACCCGGGGAGTGCCGGCGTCGACGTTCATGTAGGTGGTCATCCCGATGATCCGGCCAGGGCCACCGGTCGCTGGGTCGATGAGCCGAGTGGTGAACGGCAGCATCGAACCCTGCTCCTGCAGGGTGAGCCGCCGCTGGATTTCGGCTGCCATATCGTCAGGCGCCGGCACGGACGTGTACCAGAGACGCCAGAGCTCACCGTCCCGTGCGGCTTCAACCAAACCGTCGTGATGGTCAACGTCCAGTAGCTCCAGGGTTACATACCGGCCGGTCAGGGTAAGGGGTTCAAGGAAGGTCACAGTCCCAGCCTAGGTCCAACCATCCGGGCCGGATACGCTGGGGAAAGCATCAGGACCGCGAGCGAGGGAGTAAAACGTGTCAGGAACCAATCCAGATCCGGAGGACGACAAGATCACAGGTCTGGAGCCTGGCGGCGGCGTGCCCCCGGGCGAAACGCCCCCGGGTGAAGCCTCGACAGCCGGACCCCAGGGCCACGACGAGCACGGCACAAAGAAGATCACACAGTTCTTCGTGATCGCAGCTATCGCGGTAGTGGTCCTGTTGTCACTCCTGTACTTCATCGGATACATCGTGGGCTTCTTCGACTAGATCGCACTCTCAGCTGGGCCAGTCAAAAAAGCCCTTCCCGGTCTTGCGCCCCAGCTCGCCCCTGGCCACCTTGTCCTTGAGGATCTGCGGCGGAGCGAAACGGTCGCCCAGGGTGGAATGCAGGTACTCGGCAATGCCCAGCCGGACATCGAGCCCCACGATGTCGGTGGTTTTCAGCGGGCCGGTGGGGTGCTTGTAGCCAAGGACCATGGCGGCGTCGATGTCCTCGGCAGAGGCCACCCCCTCCTCCACCATGCGCATCGCCTCCAAGGCGATGGCAACGCCCAGCCTTGAGGACGCAAAGCCTGGAGCATCGTTGACGACGACGGCGGTCTTGCCGAGTGCCTCCACCCACCCCTTCGCCGCGGCAGCGAGTTCGGGAGACGTGCGTGTTCCGAGCACCACCTCGATCAGGGTGGACGCCGGAACCGGGTTGAAGAAGTGCAGGCCCAGAAAGTTCCCCGGCCGCTCAAGTTCACTCGCCAGGCCGCTGACGGACAGCGACGAGGTGTTGGACGCCAAGTACGCGTCACCTGCAAGCCGCTCCTCGATCCCCCGCAGCGCGGTGACCTTCAGGTCCCAGTCCTCCGGGACGGCTTCGACCACCAGTTGCCGGTCTTTGAAGGCGTCGTGATCAACGCCAACGGCAAGCCGGGATACCAGTTCATCCAGGTTTGCGGCAACGGCACCGCGCTCAATACTCTTGGCGGCGGCGGATTCGACCCGCTCCCGGGCGGCGTCGGCCGACTGCTCGTCGCGTTCGACCACCAGTACGTCAGCACCCTTAACCAGGAAGGCGTGGGCGATGCCGGCACCCATGCGGCCGCCACCGAGGACCCCCACGCGGGAAGGGAGGCCGGGGGCAGGTTGCGGTAGGTTCATCAGTTCGTCTCTCCGGTCTCGTTGCCGGCCTTCGCACCGGCGTTCTTATCGGCCTTCTTGGCGGCGTTTCTGTCGAGGAACCGCTGCATCCGGTCAAACTTGGCATCGGACTCAAAGAGAATGCCCTGGGCCAGCTGGTCGATCAGCGGGTGCGCTTCCGCCGGGGCGTGGAACACGGACTTGGTAATCCGGACCGCCAGCGGGTCCTGGCGCCCAATCCGGTCCGCCAGGTTATGCGCCGCGTCCAGGAGCTCCGCCGGCTCGTGGACCTCGGTTAGAAGGTTCACAGCCAGCGCTTCCTCGGCACCAAGGACCCGCCCGGCAAGCAGAATCTGCTTCGCCACAGGCTCCCCCACCAGCTCCTTGAGCCGCCAGCTGGCCCCGGCCGCGGCGAGGATCCCCAGCCCGGTTTCAGGGTTGCCGATGCGGACGTTGGGTGTGCCGATCCTGAAGTCGGCCGCGTAGGCGAGCTCGGCCCCGCCACCCAGGCAATAGCCGTCAAGGGCAGCGATCACCGGCATGGGCAGCTTGGCGATCCGGACAAAGATGGTGGAATTGATCCCCTGCAGGGCATCGTCCCGGCGCCGCTCGCGCAATTGCCCGATGTCCGCCCCGGAGGCAAACACACCCTCCACACCCGCGATGACCAGCACCTTCGGGTTCTGCTCGAGGGCGGTGCAGACCACGTGGAGTTCATCCACCATCTGCTGGTCGATGGCGTTCCGGACCTCAGGACGGTTGAGGAGCACCATCACGCGGTCACTGCGCTCCTCCACCAGCAGCGCATGGAACTTCTCCGCGGCCAGGTCCACAACGCCCGGCATCAGACTTTCTCCAGCAGCATCGCTGTGCCCTGGCCAACACCAATACACATGGTGGCCAGCCCCACGCGGGCGTCCTCCCGCTCCATCCTTCCCAGCAGGGTAATGGCAATCCGGGCCCCGCTGGAACCCAGTGGGTGCCCCAAAGCGATGGCGCCGCCGTCGTTATTCACGATCTCTGGTTCCAAGCCCAGCCTGCGGATGCAGGCGAGGGACTGCGTGGCGAACGCTTCATTAAGTTCGACGGCGCCAAGGTCGCCTACGCTGAAGCCGCTCCGCTTGAGGACTTTCTGCGTGGCGGGCACCGGGCCGATGCCCATGATCTCGGGCTCGCAGCCGGCCGAGGCGCCGTCGATGATTCGCGCACGGGGCGTAAGGCCCAACCTTTCGATGGCCGCTTCCGAGGCGACGATGATGGCGGAGGCGCCGTCGTTCAACGACGACGAGTTGCCGGCCGTGACCACGGTACCGCCGTTCGCGACCGGCCTCAGCCCGGCGAGGACGTCCATGGTGGTGTCCGCCCGGGGACCTTCATCCGTGTCGACAACATGCTCGGACTTCCGGGTCTTGACGGTGACCCCGACAATTTCGTCCCTAAACCGGCCGGCAGTTGTGGCATCCAGGGCCAGCTGGTGCGAGCGGACCGCGAAGGCGTCGGCGTCCTCGCGGGAGATGCCGTCCACGCGGGCAACTTCTTCGGCCGTCTCGGGCATGGAGTAGGTCATTTTGCCGTCGCGGGACAGCTCACCCTTATGGAACTGGGGGTTGGCGAAGCGCCAGCCGATGGACGTATCGAAAATCTGGCCCGGCTTGGCGAAAGCTGAAGTCGGCTTCTCCTGAACCCAGGGCGCCCGGCTCATGGATTCCACGCCGCCGGCGATGACGATGTCTGCGGCGCCGGCCTTGATCATGTGGCTTGCCTGGATGATGGCGCTCAGGCCGGAGGCACAGAGCCGGTTGACCGTGATACCGGGAATGTGGAGGGGCAGCCCGGCAAGTATGGTGGCCATCCGCGCGACGTTCCGGTTTTCCTCACCGGCCCCGTTGGCGTTCCCCAGGATGACCTCATCAATGCTGTCCGGATCCAGCCCTGCCCGGTTCACGGCCTCCCGGATTACCAGGGCAGCCAGGTCGTCGGGGCGGATGGACGAAAGTGCGCCGCCGTACTTGCCCACAGGCGTTCGGACCCCGCCCACGAGGAAAGCCTGCGGACCTGCGGTTGCAGCCATGGAAACACCCTTCACGCGATAAACAGCACTGTCATCGGCGGCCGGCAGCGTGCCATCCCCAACCAGGTAGCAGCAAGTGTCGTTATGAGCGTTCAAAACGACACTTAGTGCTACCTAGCTGGGTCCACTTACCGACCGTTCGTTCTGTAAATAGTACACGGGCGGTTGTCCTATGGGTACCGGGCTTAGAGGACCGTTACGCCTAAATGCGCGGCCAGCAGGGGCGCGAGGAGGCCCAGCTGGTACTCATCCACCACCATGCCCGCCATGCTGCCGAGCCCGCTGATGCTGCGGAACTCCGTGCCGCGGATATCGAAGTCCTTGAGCTTCGCCCCGCCGAGGTCGAGGGAACCAACGGTGCAGTTCTTCAGCACCACCCGGGTACCGGCGACGGAGCCCAGGTCCAGTTCGTTGATGATGCAATCGGTGATCAGTACGTCGGCGAGTCTGGCGCCGCGCAGGTTGAGGAAGTCCAGCTTGCCGCCGTCGATGCGGACCGACTGCCAGCCGCTTTCATAAAGCTCGGCCGAACCCAGCCGCGGATTCCGCAACTCAACGTCCCGCCAGGTGGACCGGGCCGCCTTGAACACCGGCGCGTACAGCTCCCCCAGGATGCAGTCGCGGAACGAGGAGCCGCGGAGCTGGGTTTCATTGAAGGAGACCCCTTGGAACTCGCACTCCGCGAAGTCTGTGCCGCTCAATTCGAGGCCGTCGGCCTCAGCACGGCTGTACCGGCCGCCGTCGTACCGTTCGCCGCGGCGGAAATCCGACGACGGCTGGTCCGTCAGGTTCTCCAGCCGGACCGGCGTTAGCCTGGGCGCAGTTACTTTCGCAGCACCGGCTTTGGGAGGACGCCCGGCCACTACGGAAGCGACTCTGCTTTGGCCGCGATTTCCGCGAGGTCCTTTGTCAGGGCCTTGCGGGTGGCGGCCATGCCCATCCTGCCGAACAGAAGCATCATGAGGCGGCTCGCGAACGTCGGCTTGATGACCTCGGCACCGAAGGTGAGGGTGAGGTCAGTGCCGCCGTCGCGCGGGGCCAGGCCGAAGCGCGTGGTGTAGTCCGCGCCGCCCTGGACAGCCTTGACGGTTGTACTGCTGCGCTGGTCGGCTTCGGCCACCCACATCTCCACGGTTTCGGATTTGCCCAGCATTTTCCGGGTCTCCTTCCACCGCGTTCCCTCCCCATAAGGGCCGTCGGTGAGGAGCTGCACGGAGTCGACTCCGGACAACGTTGCCGCCGAGCCAGGGATGTCCGTAATGACGGACCAGACCCTTTCCGGGGACGCGTTGATGTGCTGGGTGAGGCTGATGCTGTGGTCCATGTTTCGAGCCTAGCCGCGGGCACGGACAATCAACAGGCGCCCCTCCCGGGCGGAAATACCGGACTTGAATTAGTAAGCAAGCTTCGTGTTAGTGTGAAAAAGCACTGTTTGATCAACGGAAACGAAAGGAGGCCACCACCATGGGCCTCGGAGACAAGATCAGTAACGCAGCAGAAGATTTCGGCGGCAAGGCCAAGGAAGCCACCGGCAACGCCACCGACAATGACCGCCTCAAGGCCGAAGGCCAGACCGACCAGGTCAAGGCCGACGCCAAGAAGGTCGGCGAAAGCGTCAAAGACGAGTTCAAGCGCGACTAGCCTCTTCCGGCGGCAGTCCTGCTGTTCCAGGCGGGCTGTAACAGAGCGAAACGGCGGCGGATCCCAAGGGATCCGCCGCCGTTCTTTTTGTCATCGAAACCTTGGCGGCAGCCCCGCGAGCCCACTGGGGCGAATCACCAGCCGCTGCGGGTGGGGGTATGCCCCTGCCGGGAGTCGTCGGGCATGGTCATTTCGGCCCGCAGCCCCAGGAGCCGGATGGGGCGATCCGGTTCAATCTTGGCCACAAGCTCAAGGGTCCGGGAGAGCACTTCCGCGGGATCCGAGGTCTCGGGGATCTTCCGGGCATACGTTTTGGTGAAAAACGGGGCGTAGCGGACTTTGAGCGTCAGCCCGATCACCGGCCGCCCCTCGGCCGCGACATCCTCCAGGACCCGCGCCGCCAACTCTTTGACGGCGTCGTCAATCTGCCCGGGCTCCGTCAGATCGCGCTGGAATGTAGTTTCCCGGCTGTGCCCGCGGGCAACCCAGGGCGTGTCATCGACGATCCGCGCGCCGTCTCCCCGCCCGAGCTGGGCATACCAGGGACCCATCTTCGGGCCGAACTCGGGGACCAGGTCATCAGGATTGGCCGCTGCGAGCTCGGCGACGGTCCCGATCCCGAGCTTTGCAAGGCGGCGCGACACCTTTGTTCCCACTCCCCACAGCTCGATCGTCGGCCGGCTGCCCATAACGTCGAGCCAGTTGTCTTCGGTGAGCCGGAAGACGCCGGCGGGCTTGCCGAACGACGTCGCCACCTTGGCCCGGACCAGCGTGTCCCCGACGCCGACACTGCAGTGCAGCCGGGTCTGCTCCAATACGGCGTGCTGCAGCTGGCGGGCGTAGGCCTCCGGATCCTTCGTCTGAACACCAACAAACGCTTCATCCCACCCGAGCACCTGCACCGTAGCGCCCGGCTGCGAGTGCAGCACCGACATGACTTCCTCGGACGCAGCGAGGTAGGCGTCCTGGTCGACGGGCAGGATGACGGCGTCAGGAACTTTCCGTGCGGCGATGCGCAGCGGCATTCCCGAGCCGACGCCGTACGCCCTGGCCTCGTAGGACGCCGTGGAAACCACCGCGCGCTCGGTCGGATCACCGCGGCCGCCAATAAGCACCGCCTTGCCCGCGAGTTCGGGCCGGCGCAGCACTTCCACGGCCGCGATGAACTGGTCCAGGTCCACATGCAGCACCCACGGTTCGCTCACACGCCCCAGTCTGCCCCGGCCGGGCGCTCCGCACCACCGTCTCCTCGGCTATCCGTTGCTCCGTAACTGCCGTTTTGAGACGCCAAAAGGGCGGTCACGGAGCAATCGATGGGGAACGCACAACGGCGGGAGTCCCCTTCGAGGGGATCCCGCCGTCGTCGTACTGCTTGGGTGATTAGCTGTAGAGCGCGTTCTTAGGCTCGTTGTTCTTTACCTTCTGCCAGCCCAGCCACAGGACCACGGCGAAGAACGGGATGGTGGCCAGGGTCCACAGGCCCAGGTAGAACACCTCGCCGGTCTTGCTGGTCATGGTGTCGAACCCGATCAGCACCGCGATGGCGAGCAGGGCGATCAGGCCCGCCCAGCTGGTCCACGGCGAACCGGGCATCGGCAGGCTGGAGGTAACGCCCTTCTTGTGGCGCAGCGCGATCTGGCTGGCGAAGATGGCACCCCAAGTGAAGATCACGCCGATGGAGGCCGTGTTGAGTGCCAGGTCGAACGCGTGGGAGCCGCCCAGCCAGATGTTCAGCATGATGCCCACCAGGTAGAACACCGCGATGGCGAGGATGGCCGCGTACGGGACGTGGCGGCGGGACATCCGGGTGAGCCACTGCGGGGCGTGGCCGTTGTTTGCCATGGTGCGGAACACGCGGCCGATCGAGTACAGGCCCGAGTTGCAGGAGGACAGGGCTGCGGTGATAACGATCATGTTCATTACGTCGCCCACCCAGGCCAGGCCCATCTGCCCGAAAACGGTGACGAACGGGGAGGTGCCCGCCACGTACTGGTCCGACGGCAGCAGCATCGCCAGCAGGGTCACGGAACCAACATAGAACACCACAATGCGGAGCACGACGGCGCGGATCGCCTTGGGCACTTCGCGTTGCGGGTTCTGCATCTCGCCGGCGGTGATGCCCACCAGTTCGATGCCGTTGTAGGCGAAGATCACGGCGTTGAGGACCAGGACCATTACCAGTGCGCCCTTGGGGAACATTCCGCCTTCGGCCGCGAAGAGGTTGGCCACCGAGGCGTTGCCATCGCCCACCTGGGCGTTGGTGACCACCATAAAGGTGCCCACCACCAGGAAGATCAGGATGGCACCGACCTTGAGGCAGGAGGCCCAGAACTCAAACTCGCCGAACGCCTTGACGCTCAGCAGGTTGACGGCCACCAGGAGGGCCAGGGCGGCAATGGCCGAGGCTTCCACGGGGACATTGGGGAAGAAGAACTGGAAGTAGAGGCCGATGGCGATCAGTTCGGCGATGCCGGTCATGCCCCAGTTGATGAAGTACATCCAGCCGGACAGGAAAGCGCCCTTCTTGCCGAACATCTCACCGGCGTAGCTCACGAACGAGCCGGAGGTCTGGCGGTACATGATGAGTTCGCCCAGCGCCCGCATCAGCAGGTAGGCGATGACGCCGGCGATGGCGTAGGAGAAGATCAGGGCCGGGCCGGTGGAGGCCAGGCGGCCGCCGGCACCCATGAACAGGCCGACGCCGATGGCGCCGCCCATGGCGATCATGGTGACGTGGCGCCTGCCCAGGGTCTTGCTGTAACCCTCGGCGCTGAGGGTGGGGTCGACGGCGGTGGATGGTGCCGTGTTGTTCTGCAGATCTGTGGGGGTACTTTGAGGCACAACGATTCCTTGTGGGTTGGGGGTTGGCCGCATCCGGAGCACTGATGCTTCCGCTCACAAATTCGGGGTTTTGCCCTATTGGGCAACCGAATGTGACCGGAATCTCTCGTGGCGCCGAAGCTTCGAGCGGCTCGTCTATCTTACAAGACGCAAAGGGGTGCTACGTGACGGGGGCTACACCGGGGTCTGCAGCGTCAGGCCGGCGCGAGCACGCCCTTGTCCATGGAGTAGCGGAGCCAGCGCCCGGAAACGGTGTTTCCGCCCGCATTTCCGCCGTCTTCCGCAGCCCTGCGGCAACGGGCAAACCATTCGCGGAGGGCACGGTCGTGGCTGACCATCACCAAGGTCCCGGCGAAGGCCGCGAGCGCCGCCTCAAGCTGCTCCACGAGTACGGGCGCCAGGTGGTTGGTGGGCTCGTCCACAATCAGTGTGCTGTAGCCGCCCAGGAGCAGGCGGGCAAGCGCAAGCCTGCGCTGCTGCCCCGCGGACAAGCTGCCGACGGGAACGTGGAACTCGCTGGTGCGGAACAGCCCCAAGCGCAGCAGGGCTTCAGCGTGCTCGTCGATGTTTCCGCCCAGCCCGGCCGCAAACGCCGGCAGCAGCCGCAGCGCCGGCCGTTGTGGCAGTTCCAGTTCCTGCTGCAGGTAGCCCACCCTTTCCGGCCGGGTCACCCGCCCCTGGGCGGGCGCCAGGGTTCCCGCCAGCACGGACAGCAGCGTGGACTTGCCGGCACCGTTCGGCCCGGTGATCAGGACTTTTTGGCCGGCGCCGGCCTGGAAGTCAGTGGGTTCAAGCCGGCCCGTAACACTCACGCCATGGACCGCCAGCAGCGCAGCCGGATCTCCGCCGGCAACGGCAGGCGCACCCTCGGAAGGCAAATATTCGGGCGCGGCAAGCCGCAAGGGCACGGGCGGCTGCTCCACCGGACTGGCTTCAAGCCGGCGCAGCCGTTCCTGTGCGTTCCGGACCTGGCTGCTGGCGGCTTTTTGCCAGGTTCCGGCCTTGAAGTCGAAGCCCATCTTGTCGCCGTCGCGCTTGCGGCCGTACCCCATGGTTCCGGCAACCGTCTCCGCCTGCCGCTTTTCGGCCTCCATGGCGTTCAGCCAGCCGTGGTATTGCTGGACCCAGCGCTGGCGTTCGGCTGCCTTCTCGCGGAGGTAGCCGTCGTACCCGTTGCCGTAGCGGTTGACCGCCCGGCGCTCGGCATCCACCTCGATGATGATGGCCGCCACTTTGCGGAGCAGCATGCGGTCGTGGGACACCACCACTAAAGTGCCGCGGTGGGCCGCCAGCCGGTCCTCCAGCCACGCTGTTCCGCGGGCGTCCAGGTGGTTGGTTGGTTCGTCGAGGAGCAGGATGTCCGCCGGGTCCGCCAGGACGCAGGCCAGCGCAACGCGCTCCTGCTCCCCGCCGGAAAGCGAACCCAGGGCACGGCTCCGGTCCAGGCCGCCCAGGCCCAACCGGTCCAGCGCAGCCTCCACCCGCGATTCGGCGGCGTAGCCTTCGCGCAACTGATACTCCGTCTGCAGCCTGCCGTAGGCTTCCAGGTCGCTGGCCTCCGCGTCAGCCAGGCCGGCCTCAAGCCGGTCCAGCTCCGCTTCGAGGGCCCGGAGCGACGCCAGGGATGCGTCAATCGCCCCGCCGACGGTGAAGGACTCGGGCAGGCCATGAGTCTGGGCGAGATAGCCCACACGGCCGCCTATGGTGGCAGACCCTTCGTGGGGCTGTTCGAGGCCGGCCAGGATCCTCAGCAACGTCGATTTGCCGGCGCCGTTTTCACCGACTACCGCTACATGCTCGCCCGCTGTGATGGTCAGCTTGACGCCGTCAAGCAGCAGGCGGTCGCCGTAGCCGTGGGAGACGTCCGAAAGGTTGATGTGTTCAGTCAAAGGAAGTCCTCGCATAAGTTCCGCAGTGTGGCTACCGGAGCTGTTGTTCGGTGCTCGACGGCGGCCCTGGATGTGGGGAACAGCCCGGCGTGGCCGGGCTGCCGGGCTAAGACTTCATCGCTCCAGCCTGCCCGCCGGGGGTCATGGCGTCAAGCAGCGGCGACGGCAACGGCCTTCCTGCGGCGGGCCATCGCCAGCCGGGTGCCGATCAGTCCTTGCCGCGGGCTGAACAGATAGACGACGGCGAACACCACTCCCTGAGCGAGGACCACCATGGCGCCGGAGGCCGTGTCCAGGTAGTAGCTGAGGTAGATGCCCGAGAGCGAACAGACGGCCGAGATCACGGGGGCGATGACCAGCATGCGCGAGAAGCGGTCGGTCAGCAGGTACGCCGTGGCTCCGGGGATGATCAGCATGGCCACCACCAGGACCACACCCACGGTCTGCAGTGCCACCACGGAGGTCAGGGCGAGCAGGCCGAGGAGCAGCGCGCCAAGCCGTTGAGGTGAGAGTCCGATGGCGTGCGCATGGGTGGGATCAAAGGCGTAGAGGGTGAGGTCCCGCCGTTTGAGGATGAGGATGACAAACGCCACCACACCCAGCACCAGGACCTGGATCAGGTCCGGAACACTGACGCCAAGCAGGTTGCCGAAAATGATGTGGTTCAGGTCTGTCTGGCTGGGCGTCACTGAGATCAGCACCAGGCCCAGGGCAAACAGCGAGGAAAACACGATGCCGATCGCGGCGTCCTCCTTCACGCGGCTGGTGTTGCGGACCACCCCGATCAAAGTCACGGCAATGAGGGCGAACACCAGCGCCCCCAACGCGAACGGGGCCCCAACGATGTAGGCCAGCACCACTCCGGGCAGCACGGCGTGGGACACCGCGTCGCCCATCAGGGACCAGCCGATCAGCACCAGCCAGCAGCTCAGCACGGCACAGACCACTGCGGCCAGGGCGGTGGTTACCAGTGCTCGGACCATAAAGTCATAGCCCAGCGGTTCGAGGAGTATCTCCATCAGTGGTTCACCCGCTTTCCGTCCAGAATCCCGCTGGGAACGTTGCCAGCGGGAGATTTAACCTCCGGCAGGTCCCGCTCCAGCACATCCAGGCCGAAAGCCATCGCCAGGTTCTCGGGCTGCAGCACCACTTCCGGCGGTCCATGCATCAGTACTTTGTGCATCAACAGGACGGCTTCGTCGCACAACTGCGGCAGCGCGTGCAGATCGTGGGTGGACACCAGGATGGTGCAGCCGTCCGAGGCGAGTTCCCGCAGTAGCCGGGTGATGGTGGCCTCGGACCGCTTGTCCACACCGGCGAAGGGTTCGTCCAGGAGCATGGTGGTGGCACCCTGCGCGATGCCGCGGGCCACGAAGGCACGCTTCTTCTGGCCGCCGGAAAGCTGGCCGATCTGGCGTCCGGCGTACGGTCCCAGTTCCACCCGGTCCAGTGCTTCATCGACGGCGGCGCGGTCCGCTTTGGACGCACGGCGGGTAAATCCCTGGTGGCCGTAGCGTCCCATCATCACCACGTCCCGCACGGACAGCGGAAACTGCCAGTCAACGTCCTCGCTCTGCGGCACGTAGCCGATGCCGCCCTGCTTGCGCGCCCTCGACGGTGACTGCCCGTTGATCCGCACCGTACCGGCGTCGGGCTTGATCATTCCCATGATCACCTTGAACAGCGTGGACTTACCGGACCCGTTCATGCCCACCAGCCCACAGATCCGGGCGGGCTCAAGGGTCAGGGTGGCTGCATCCAGTGCCCGAACCTCGCCGTAATGGACGGTGACGTTGTCCACGAGGATTGCCGGGGTGGTCATGATCCTGCTCCGGCGGTTGCGCCGGCGAGCGCCTTGGTGATGACTTCGGCATCGTGCCGGAGGAGGTCCAGGTAGGTGGGTACAGGCCCGTCCGCTTCAGAAAGCGAGTCGACATAGAGGGTGCCACCGAACTTGGCCCCGGTAGCGCCCACCACCTGCTGCATGGGCGCGTCGGAAACGGTTGATTCGCAGAAGACGGCCGGGACCTTGTTGGCTTTGACGTATTCGATGGCCCGGGTGATCTGTTGCGGGGTTGCCTGCTGCTCGGCATTGACAGCCCAGATGTAGACCTCTGTCAGTCCGGCATCCCGGGCCAGGTAGGAGAACGCACCTTCGCAGGTGACCAGGGCGCGCTGGGTCTCGGGAACTACGGCCAGGCTGGACTTCATGTGGTCCTGCACGGCCTGGAGCTCGGCCTTGTAGGCGTCACCGTTGACCTTGAAGGCCTCGGCATTGCCCGGGTCCAGTTCACTGAAGGCCTTCACCATGTTGTCCACATAGATCTGCACGTTAAGGGGCGACATCCACGCGTGCGGGTTCGGCTTGCCCTGGTAGGAGTCCTCGCTGATGGACATCACCTGCACGCCATCACTCACCACCGCGTGCGGCACGTCGAGGCCTTCGACGAACTGCCCGAACCAGGCTTCCAGGTTGAGCCCGTTGTCCAGGATGAGGTCCGCTTTGGCGGCTTTCCGGATATCGCCGGGGGTGGGTTCGTAGCCATGAATTTCGGCGCCGGGCTTAGTGATGGACTCAACCGTGAGCTTGTCCCCTGCGACATTCCGGGCGACGTCGGCCAACACCGTGAAGGTGGTCAGCACCACGGGCTTGCTGTCGCCTCCATTTCCGGCGGCGTCCCCTCCGCAGGCAGTCAGCAGCAGGGAGAGCACGACGGCGGCTGCCGCGGCGGCACGCAACGGCACCTGGCGGAGGGAGCTTCTTCGGGCGGCTACTTTGGCGCACCGAAACGAAAGTTTAGGCATACCGAATATTCTAGGCGACGCACAATTCCCCCGGCAACGTCGAACAGCCACCCCCACCCGGCGATAGGCTGAAAGTATGGCCACCGCACACCGAATACCACCCGCACCGCAGCCGCAGCTTTACAAGTTTTCGCCTCTGGATGGCGTGGCGGTCATCCTCTACGTGGCTCTTGCCGGGTTCTTCACCGTGGCCGGGGAATTGCTTGCCCCCTTCCTGCGCCAGGTTGCCCCCACGCCCGCGGCTGCCTCCTACGCGGTCAACCTGCTCTTCTATGCGTCCGTGGGCATACTCGCCATCGTAGCTGCCCGCCGAGTGATCTGGCGCGACCTCCGAGTGTTGGCCACCCGGCCGTGGTTCACGCTGCTGATGGTCCCGGCCGCCGTTATTGCCATGATGATTCTCTCCGCCGTCGCGGTGGCGGCCAGCGGCAACGTACAAACGTCGGAGAACCAGGCGGGACTGCAGGCGCTTATGCAGCAGGTTCCTGCGTGGCTGATGGTCCCGCTGCTGGTGGTGGTGGGCCCGTTCGTGGAGGAGTTCATCTTCCGCCACCTGCTGATCGGCAAGCTGAGCCGGCGGGTGAACATCTGGGTGTGCTGCCTGTTGTCGGTGGTCCTGTTCGCCGCCCTGCACATCGTGGGACAGGAAGAGGTGACACTCACCGTCCTGATGCCCTATCTGGCCATGGGCGCGACGCTGGTGTTTGTGTATGTCTGGACGGGCAGGAACCTGATGTTCTCCTACTTTGTCCACGCGGCGAAGAACCTGCTGGCAGTGGTGTTCATCTACGCCATCCCGCCGGAGTTCTACGAACAACTTCAGCAAGTTCCGGCCTGACGGCTGCCCCCGCGCTGCTGGCCGCACCTACCGCAGGAGCACCTGCCGCCGTACCTTGGTGGAATGGGACTTAACATCCAGATTGTCGTTGACTGCAGGGATCCGCACTACCTCGCCGAGTGGTGGGCCGAGTCTCTTGAGTGGACGGTGGAGCCTCAGGATGAGGGCTTTATCCGCTCCATGATCGAACAGGGTTTCGCCACCGAGGAACAGACAACCGTGCACAACGGCAAGTTGGTGTGGCGCGAAGGCTGTGCGATCCGGCCGCCCGAGGAACTCGAAGCAAAGGCACCGGAGCGGCGGCTCCTTTTCCAAACGGTGCCTGAGGGAAAAACAGTCAAGAACAGGGTGCACTGGGATGTAAACCTGGCGGGCCGGGATAAGGACGAGGTGCGCCGGGAACTTGAGGCCCGCGGCGCCACCTTCCTCTGGACGGCCAACCAGGGCCCGCATGTCTGGCACACGATGGCAGACCCCGAGGGCAACGAGTTCTGCATCAGCTGACCCCGATTACTAGACTTGGACGGTGAGCAACCAAATCCCCGCCTCGGTGTCCGACGTGTTCGATCCAACCCGCTGGCGTGTTGTGTCCGGCTTCGACGACTTCCAGGACATGACCTACCACCGGCAGGTGGAGCGGGATTCCGACGGCGGATGGGTGCGTGACCTGCCCACGGTGCGGATCGCTTTCAACCGCCCCGAAGTCCGCAACGCGTTCCGGCCTGGAACAGTGGATGAGCTGTACCGGGCCATGGACCACGCACGGATGTCCCCGGACGTTGCCACCGTGCTGCTCACCGGGAACGGCCCCTCCCCCAAGGACGGCGGCCACTCCTTCTGTTCCGGAGGAGACCAGCGGATCCGGGGCCGCGACGGTTACCGGTACGCAAACGGTGAGACCCAAGAGAGCATCGACCCTGCGCGGGCAGGCAGGCTGCACATCCTGGAAGTCCAGCGGCTCATGCGTACCATGCCCAAGGTGGTCGTCGCCGTCGTCAACGGCTGGGCGGCAGGCGGCGGGCACTCCCTGCACGTAGTCTCCGACCTCACCATCGCCTCCCGCCAGTACGGCAGGTTCAAGCAGACAGACGCCACCGTGGGCAGTTTCGACGCCGGCTACGGCTCGGCTCTGCTGGCCCGGCAGATCGGGCAGAAGGCCGCGCGGGAGATCTTCTTCCTGGCCCGCGAATATTCCGCGGAGGACATGGTTCGGATGGGCGCCGTTAACGAGGCAGTCGATCACGAACGCCTCGAAGAGGTCGCCCTGGAGTACGCCGCCGATATCGCACGGCAGTCCCCCCAGGCCATCCGGATGCTCAAGTTCGCCTTCAACCTTGCCGACGACGGCCTGGCGGGCCAGCAGGTATTTGCGGGCGAAGCCACCCGGCTGGCTTACATGACGGATGAAGCCGTGGAGGGCAAGGAAGCGTTCCTGGAAAAACGCGACCCCGACTGGTCCAGCTTCCCGCACTATTTCTAAGGCAGGACGGGCAATGAACACCGACCCCCAAGATACTGAATCGCAGAACAGCGAACCACTCGGAACTGGCTCAACCAACAGCGGCGTCCTCGATATCGATCCGGCACTGAAGGCGTTGGCCGCCGCCCTCCACGGCGAGGGCCCCGCCGTCGAACTTTCCGTGGATGAAGACGGCGCACTGGTAGTGGGCCATCTTGAAACGCCCGGCTGCGATGACGCAGTTGCCGTGGTGCGCACGTCCGGGTCCACTGGAACGCCCAAGGCCACGGTCCTGACGGTGGAATCCCTGGCCGCGTCCTCGATGGCCACTGCCCTGGCGCTGAAAGGCGAGGGCCAGTGGCTTCTGGCGCTGCCTGTGCAGTACGTGGCAGGCATCCAGGTCCTGGTGCGTTCGCTGTTTGCGGGCACCCGCCCCTGGGTGATGGACATGTCGGGCGGCTTTACGCCCGAAGCCTTCACCGCTGCGGCGCAGGAACTGACGGACAAGATCCGGTTCACCTCGTTGGTTCCCACGCAGCTTCGGCGCCTCCTGGATGCGCCGGCCCCGGAGACCCTGGCCGTGCTCCGCCGCTTTAATGCAGTCCTGCTGGGCGGCGCGCCCTCACCCGCCTCACTGCTGGCGGCCGCCAGGGATGCCGGCGTCCGGGTGATCACCACCTACGGTTCCGCCGAGTCCTGCGGCGGCTGCGTCTATGACGGTTTTCCGCTGGAAGGGGTGTCCGTCCGTGTGGAGGAGGACGGCCGCATCCTGCTGGGCGGCGACACCATCGCCGCCGGCTACCTGGAAGCGCCGGACGAGGCCGGCAGCACCTTCTTCGAGGAGGACGGCGTGCGCTGGTACCGCACCAGCGACCTCGGCAGCATCGACGACGACGGCCGGCTCACCGTTTTGGGCCGCGCGGATGACGTAATCATCACCGGCGGGATCAAGGTTTCCGCGGCGCATGTGCAGGAGGAGCTGGAAAAGTCCGACCACGTCGCCGCGGCCTTTGTGGCCGGCGTCCCGTCCGCGGAATGGGGCCAGGCCGTGGCAGCTTACGTGGCAGTGGCCGGTCCGCCGGGAGGCACAGCAGAGCCTGCAGGCCCTGCCGCAAGCGGGGAACACGGCGTCGTCCTTGAACAGGAATGGCACCGGACGCTGGGAATCCTTGCCCCCAAAACCGTGCTCGCGGCGTCTTCCCTGCTGATGCTGCCCAACGGCAAACCCGACCGCCTGGCCATGGCCGCCGAACTCAACGCCCTGCACCAGGGAAAGTAAAGTAGACCTGCACCACCCGGCAGGGCCCCATCCTGCCGCCTTCCCCAAAGTAACGCGAGGTACTGACCGTGGCTACAGCCGCACAATGGATCCAGGGCGCCCGACTCCGAACACTTCCGGCTGCGATTGCGCCGGTAGTGATCGGCTCCGCCGCTGCTTATGAAATGGATTCGTTCCTGCTCTTCAACGCCATCCTCGCGGCGCTGGTGGCCCTCCTGCTCCAGGTGGGCGTGAACTTCGCCAACGATTACTCGGACGGCATCCGTGGCACCGATGACGACCGTGTGGGCCCGCTCCGCCTGGTGGGTTCAGGAGCCGCCAGCCCGGAGCACGTGAAGCGGGCCGCGTTCGGTGCGTTTGCTGCCGCCATGGTCTTCGGGCTGATCCTGGTGGTGATCACCCAGAGCTGGTGGTTGATCCTGGTGGGCCTCGGCTGCGTCATGGCGGCCTGGGGCTACACCGGCGGCAAGAACCCCTACGGCTACATGGGCCTGGGCGACGTGTTTGTGTTTGTGTTCTTCGGGCTGGTGGCAACGCTGGGCACCACCTACACGCAGGCCGGGCAGATCAACCTGCCTGCCATTATCGGCGCTATAGGCACGGGGCTGATCGCCACCGCGCTGCTGATGGCCAACAACGTACGCGACATCCCCACCGACATGCAGGCCGGTAAAAAGACACTAGCTGTGCGGCTGGGTGACAAGCACGCCCGCGAGAGCTACGTGCTGATGCTCGCCGTGGCCATCATGCTGGTGGTAATCCTGGCCCCCGGACGGCCGTGGATGCTGATCGTCCTGCTGCTGATTCCGGCCTCCCTGATGCCAGCTTGGCTAATGATCAACGGCCGCAAGCGCAAAAGCTTGATCCCCGTACTGAAGCAGACCGGCCTGATCAACCTCGGCTACAGCCTGCTGTTCTCACTGGGCCTGGTGCTGAGCCACGGCTTCTAGGGGCGCTTGGGGTCCTTGGCATCGTTGCTGATGGTGATGTCCGGGTTGGCGTCCAGGAGCGTGTCCTCCGCGTGGGCGTCCTGGACTTCGTTGGCTGAACGGATCGGCGTGGCCTTGCCCGAGAAACGCTGGTGGATGGCCGCGGCCGCCTCATCCCGCTGCTTCTGGAAGAACAGGTAGCTCACGGCGAAAGCGATCAGTGCTGCGCAGATGACGGACATCAGCACGCCCAGTTGCAGGAGCATAAAAACCACAAACAGGGGCGCGAACAGAGCAAGGCGGATCAGGGAATATTTCAAAAAGGCCACTATTCCAGTTTAGCCGCCTCCCGCCCGAGGCCCCTGCGCCTCCTGACGATAGACTTGATGGCATGCTCCTCCGTGTGGCTTTGGCCGTCGCAGTCCTCGTCATCTTTGTGTATGGCCTCGTGGATGTGATCCGCACTGATGGACGCCTCACCCGAGGTATTTCCAAGCCGGCCTGGATCGTGGTCATGATTGTCCTGCCAGTGGTGGGCGCCATTCTTTGGCTCCTCATCGGCCGCCCTCGCAGCGCGTCCCCCCAACAGCAAAGCCAGCGCCATCCCGTCGCCCCTGATGACGATCCGGACTTCCTTCGCAACCTCGAGGCCCGCCGTCGCCACCAGGCCGAGGCGGAGCGGCTCAAGAAATTCAAGGATGACCTGGATGCCAAGCCGAAGGACGAAGGCCCCAAGGGCAGCGGCAAGGACAAGCACGAGACCGACGAGCACGATACCGACGGACTGAAGTAGGGGCGTATGGCTCAGGCACCTGACGGAGAAGAGCGGTTGCGGACCGCATCCCAGGGTGCCGCAGCCCCGCCTTCATCCTCAGGCCCGCCAGCGCCGCCGCCAAGGCCAGGGCTGTCCTATTCCGTACCGGCGCCCATCGCCGTCATTCCGGCAGCTCCTCGCAGCGTCCGGAATGCGCGGGCCCTCTGGCTCCTCGGGTTTGTGGCCGGTTTCGCCGTCCTGGTGGGGTCCTTCCTCACCCGGGATTGGCACCTTGAGCGGCTGCGCACGGTGGTGGACCAAATGGCCCCGGGCGGCGACGCCGAAGCAGTCACTACTGCCACGAACGTCGTCTTCTGGGGCAGCCTGGGTGCTGTCCTCCTGGTGATCCTGCTCGAGGCCGCGATGCTCGGCGTCGTGATGGGCCGGCAGGGTTGGGCACGCTGGGCCCTGCTGCCGCTCCTGGCCGGGCATGTCATCGTCCTGGCGGTAGCAGCGGCTTTTCTTGTGCCCGAAGGCGACGCCGGCAGTTACGTGGTGCTGCTGTGGGGACTCCAGCTCCTGCTGGCGTTCATTGGGCTGGTGCTGTTCTTTATGCCTTCAGCCAGCGCCTGGCTGAAATCGGGCCGGGACTAATTTTTTGGCAGCCTGCCGGCCCCTCACGCTGGCTGGTGGGCCAGCTGTACGGCACACTGGGCAACAACGCCCTCGCAGCTGCGGATAACCACCCGGCAGGCATCAAGGGCAGAGCGGTCGGTGAGCGGGTTTTCCGCCACTGCCCGCCACCGCTCCAGGTAGCGGCGGGCCCCGGCCGCCAGCTGTTCCGGACCCGCATCAGCTTCGAGGCCCAGACGGACGTGGGACGCGGCGCCCCATCCCCCAATGAGTCCCTCGGCTTCGTTGGCCAGTTCAGGGTCCAGGGATACGCCGGTGGTCCGAAGAGTTGCGAGCAGCAGCAGTTCACGGAACTCATGGGCGTTGACCTGCAGCCGTTCCAGGGCGGCCGCCAGATGCCCTGTCCCCTCCCGCGGTGATGTACGAAGAAGTGCTGCCACCCCCACCAAAGCGGTCCTGGCCTTCAGGGCCTCGGCGCGGGCCTGGAACTGCCGCCCCAGCATGTCGATCAGGGGATCCAATCCGCTGCGCCGGGCGAGTTCGTGCGCCAGGGGCGTGGGCTCGGCGAATCCATTGCGGATGAGAACCACTGCGAGGCGGATGCCGAACAAGCCAAACCTTTCGAGCAACGAGGCGCGGGCCGCCGTCGTCAGCTCTTCCGGCCCTGCAGCCCGCAGGAACCGGTCCGCCGAGAGCAGCAGCTTTTCCCGCTCTGCCCGTTCCATCGCGGCCAGCAGCTGCAGCGCCTCGAAGTCGGACTGGCGCAGGCTTCGGGCACTTTGCGCCAGCAGCCCGGCCACCGGGACCACCCCCAACGCCAGCTTCCGCAGGCTGTGGTCCCGGCGGTATCTTTCGGCGATCTCCCCCGCCGAGATGAGCGAATCAATCCGTCCCGCTCCCACTTCATCTGCACGGGAGAGGACTGCCAGGGCATTGACCGTGCCGGACCTCCCGGCCTCGGTGTCCTTGAACGATTCGAGGAACCGCAGATCGGAAGCGTGCATATGGCGCATCAGGTAGATGATGGCATCGGCCTCTGAAGGGGTGTCCTCCGGCGTCAGGAAACTTGTGGACCGGGCGGACACGTCTCCCGAGAGCGAGGCGATGCCGGGAGTATCGATCAGCGTCATGTCCCGCAGGCCCGGGGAGGGCCACTCCACGTCCAGCCGGTCTACCTCGTTGGACTGTACGTTGCCCAGCACGAACACCAGGCGCCCGTCCACACGTTTGACCGGAAGACGGCGCGGTTCGCCCTCCACGGGGTAAAGCGTGATCCGGGGGGTGTGGCCGTAGCGGTACCAGGTGACGATGCGCGTGCACTCCCCCGTGTCCGTGGGCGCTATCTCTTCACCGAGGATGGCGTTCAACAGGGTGGACTTTCCGGCTTTCACCATCCCGGCAACGGCAATCCGCAGTGGTTCGGCAAGCCGTTTGGCATAACCCTGCAGCGCTGCCACTGCTGCAGGATCCTCGCGGTAGACCTCCAGCGCCTCCTGGACCAGGTCCGCCGCTCCCGTAATTGTTGACGCTGTCATCCCACCGCCGCCACAGCCGACGGCGCCGCCACCATGCGGGCGGCAGCCACTGCTTCCGCGGCCTGGGACAGGGCATCCACATTTTTGAGTTCGGCCTTGATCTCGCGGATGCGGACGTCCTTTTTCAAAGCGTAGGTGGTGGCGGCTTTTTGGGCCGCGGCCACGGAATCCTGCAGGGAGCGGTGATGCTCGTCCGCGATCTCGGTGAAGTGGTCGCGGGTGGAGCGCTGCACCAGCCGCAGCCGGTCCTTCAACTGCTTGCCCACCTGGAAGGTAACGTCGTCCAGCTGCCGCCGGACAAGTGCCTTCGCTTCGTTTTGCCGACGCTTGAGCCGGGCCTCCTTGTCTTCCCGGTAGGCCTTGCGTCCCAGCAACAGTCCGGCGCCCACGGAGAGGGGGTTGATCAGGGCCATGCCGAAGATGCCTGTCAGGAGGCCAAACATCAGTACGCCGCCGTAGGACCCGCGCATGCCGATCAGCACCTTCTGCGCGGAGTTGATGCGTCCGTCGTCAAGCATGGGCATGTCGTCCACGGGGTCAAGGGCGTCTCCCGTGTCCGAGACGTGGAGAACGGGCAATGTCACTTCCTCCGCGGCAAAGTGCTCGGCAACCTGGGCTGCCAGCCACTGCGCACGCTCGTTGGTCCACACGAACGTGTCCGAGATGGCGGCAGCCGCGCATTCCTCAAGCCACTTGGAGAACTCGGGCCAGGCCGGCCCGGGATCGCCCTGGTCAATGGCGGCTTCGGCTTCGCGCTGTATCCGCCGCAGTCGGTCCCGGAGGTCATATTCCATGTCCGCGATGAGGTCGCTGATGCCGTCATTGAGCGTGATCTGCCAACGCGCGGAGCGTTTGCGGAGGTCGTCAGCTTCGGCCCGCGCCGCCTCGAGGCCGGCGATCATCTGCGGGGTCCGTTCCGGGTTTTCGAGTGCTTCAAGTTCGGACTGCAGCGACAGGCGGAGGTTCTCGCACACGGAGAGCAGGTCCTGGCTGACTGATCGCCGCTGGAGGCGCTCCGCCTTGCCCAGGATTTCGCTGCGGATGTAAGTCATCAACCCGGGGAAGCCGGACTCCGCGTTCAGTTCGCCGTCCTGCAGCCGTGCCGCTTCCAGCCGGAGGTCGGAAGAGACGGAAAACAGCGGGATGTCGGGAGCCACTTTGGCAAGGTGGCCCAGGTCGATCTCTTCGACACGCCGCCAGTCCGGATACAGGTCGGTCTTGGACAGGACACCCACGACGCTGGGGGTGATCCGCATGGCTTGGCGAAGGAAGCGCAGCTCCGGTTCCGTGTACTCCTGGGAGGCGTCGGAAACCAGCAGCATGGCGTCTGCGGTGGGGAGTGCAGTAAGGGTGGTGAGAGTGTGGGATGAGTTCAGTCCGCCAACGCCCGGGGAGTCGATGACAGTAAGACCGCCTGTGAGCATTTTCCGCGGGAGGTAAACCTCGCCCGCCACAAGTTTTTTGCTGTTTCCGGGGTTGCCCCGCTCGGAGACATAGTTTGCGAGGTCAGCTATGGGAACGGGTTGGCGCTCGACGCCGGCTTCGTCGCCGGCGTCAGCGTCGGCTTTGGGAACAAGGATGGCGGCGGAGGCGGGGTCTCCGTAGCGGACCACTGTGGGGACAGAGGTGGCAATGTCGTCATCGACAGGACATACCGAAGCGTTCACCAGCGCGTTGATGAGCTTGCTTTTGCCTTGCTTGAATTCGCCGACGACGATGACGCGGATGCTGGGGTCCTTCAGCCTACCCATCGCCTGGTCCAGGCGTTTGCGGAGATCGGCACGGTCTCCCGTGCCCACCAACTCGAGGGCTTGTTGCACCAGTCGTACGAGTTGGGCCGCCGTAATCGGTGTTGACGGCGATGCCAGTCCTGCTTCTGTCACAGCGTGTCCTCTACTCAGGTCTCGAAAGAACAGACGTTGGAGTGAGCCGCGAAGTGCCCGGCATGAGGGTTGCGCCTCCTGCCGTGCACTTGCGGTACACGGGACTGCTCAGCCGGCCGTAGCTTCTTCGCCGGCGACTGCGGTATTGACTTCGTCGATTGCCACGTCCGTATTGGTTTCCTGCGTGAAGGAGTCCTCGACTGTGAAGGAATCTTCGACCTTGATCGGGTTGAACGAATCCTCTACCTCGAGCTCGGTATTCGTTTCATTGAGGGAATCCTCCAACTCAACCTCGACCTTAGTTGTCTCCTCGTTGAAGGAGTCTTTGAAGTCAACGTTGTTCGTGGTCGCCTCTGTGTTGAAGGAATCCTCCAGTTCCACCTCCACGTCCACATCGGTGTTCGTGGACGAGTCCCTGTTGAAGGACTCATCGATCTCGACGCTCTTGTCGTTGAATGAATCGTCCACGTCGACATCCAGGTCGGTGTTCTTCGAGTGGTCGTCGTTGAACGAATCCCGGATGTTTGCGTCCACTTCAACCTCGTGGTTGAACGAGTCATCGGCATCAATGTCGGTGTTGCCAATGTTGACGTCCTCGCCGGCATTGATGGAGTTATCCTTCGAGTTATCCGAGGAGTTGTCCGTGTTGTAGGAATCCTTAATGTTGTTGGAATCCTCAACGTCCGCATCGTCACCGGCAGCAATTGCGCGGTCACCGGAAGCGACTACCGAGTCGTTGTCGAACAGCTGGTCAACATCACCCTCAGCCCAGATGTTCTGGTTGACGGACTGGTCAGTAATGGTGTCCCGGTCGTCCACGGTGGAGGTGTAGGAGTAGTTGTTTACTACGTGGTGGAGCTGCTGGACGGCGTGAGCATGGTCGTCGCCGCCGTGGTTTCCACCGCCTTGTCCGCCGCCATGGTGGCCGCCGCCGTGGTGGCCGCCGCCGGTGCTGCCGCCGCCGTTGTCATCAGTGCGGGCGCTGTTGCCGCCGGTGTTGTACTCCCGGTCAAACCGTGAGGCGTTGACGGTTACAGGTGCGAAGTCCAGGACAACCGGCAAAGCTGCATCAACATCAGCGGAGCAGACTCCGCCCAGGCCGTGGTCCTCAAGGGCCTTTTCCGGATCATTCAGGAAGTCTTGGGCGGCCTGGCGGTCCCCGAAGAGGTTCATCAGGAACTGGACGAGATCATTTGCGAGTGTCATTTGATGGTCCTCAGTCTTCTTCAAGTTTGCGGATCGCCCGGCGTCGTTACCGGGCTTGAATCAAACGTACTGTTCCCCTTGTGGACCGGGCATCGGGCCATTTCCCCGTACTGGGGGTTCCCGCGGTGGGACGTGGCAGGCCCTGCTGTTAGGGGTATTAGGGGATCACTCCTGTGGAGGGTCTTCGGGACCCAATGCCATGCGAAGCCTCGCCAGCAAGTCCGAACGGTTTTCCGCGCCGAGGCGCCGGCGCATTCGGGCAATGTGGTGCTCGGCAGTCCGGGGAGAGATGTAGATGGCCTCGCCAATTTCCCGGTACGTCTTGCCCTCCAGCACCAGCCGGGCCACTTCCTTTTCCCGTTCGCTCAGTCCCGAGTCATCCGGCTGCGTGCCGCTGGCCGCATCAGCCGCGGGGGCGCTCCGGGATTCCGGCACCCCTGAGGCTCCGTTCCCGGCCGAGCTACCTTGCGGGTGCAGGTCCCTGGCGCAGGACAGCAGGCGCACCATGTCCTTGCGTTCGGCAGCATGGGCAGCAGCGTGTCCGGCCAGCCTGGCACCTTCCCAGGGCATTCCCACCCTGCCGAGACCCCGCGCTGCCGCCTCAGCGTCGGCGGGAAGGGCCCTTCCTGCAAGTACCGACACCCAGGCCTTGCCTGCGGCTGCAAGCACCGCGGCCAGGTGGCTGTGCTGGGCGGCCCGCGCCAGCGCAGTAGCATGCGGTGCAAGATCAGATGGACTCTCACCGAGCAGTGCCGCCTGGACGGCCGCCCAGTGGAAGGGGACTGCCCAGAGCGGCGGATTATCAAGGCGTCCCAAAAGTTGTAGTGCCTCGTCGAGGTAATGCGCCACCCGCCGGGTTTCCCGCAGCCGTGCAGCCGTTATCATCAATTCGCCCCAGGGCAGCAAGCTGTAAAGGTCCACGGAAGTGTGCAGCATTGCTTCACGCGCCCGTTCCCAGGCCATAACCAGTTCGGCTATCTCGCCGTTCCGCCGGGCAAGGCCGACTTCCAGTGCTGCCCGCAGGAACTCATCCCTCGGTACCAAAGGCCAATGGTTGGCCTTTGACGCCTCATTGATCGCGAGCCTGGCGTCCTCGAGTTTGTCCTGCTGCATGGCTGACCACGCCTGAAGCAGGAAGAGCCGCGGCTTTGCGGCGTTACCGCCCTGCCCTGCGGCAGCGGCAGACCGGCACACGGTTTCCGCCAGATGCGGCTCCCCACTGTGCAGGGCAATCAGCCCGGCAAGGGCGGCCGGAGTATCCGGAAGAGGAATGGCGGCGCCGGTTGCGTTCAGCATGTCCGACGCATGAATCAGCAACGGGAGCGCCTGCTGCGGATCCTTCGCGAGTGACTCCAGAATCCCCTTTCCGGTCTGCGCCAGCGCAACGGCAAGCAGCGTGGGAGATGCCGGGGGAGCATTCGCCGGGAACAGCGATTCGGCCCCGGACCGGTTGCCGCAGCCGATCGCGGCGACGGCGGCCAGCGGCGCCGAGGGCCCCAATCTCGGGGCGCCCAACCACGTGTAGGCGTCGGCACTCCGGTCCAGCATTCCCCGCTGGGCCCACACCGCTGACGCTACGTCCACCCCGCGGCGAACGTCGGGTGGATCCGGACAGACCAGGAGGGTGTCAATCATGCGGGTGGCGGTGTCAAGGTCCCCGTCTGCTACCGCGGCCTGTGCACGGCGTGCGGCGGTTGCCATCTCGTCCGCTCCTGCCAGCAACGCTTCATCGTAGAGCTGGGCGGCCAGCGCGGGATCATGCTCCAGTGCCTTGTCGCCCGCATGCTCCAGCTCAGAAGCAACACGGGGATCTGCCAGGCCACCGCGGGCCAGCTCGCGGGCAAAGTCCCCCAGCGGCTGGCGATCTTCAACGTACAGCGTTACAAGTTCGCGCTGGAGTGAGTGCACCCTGGTTGTGGGGGCTGCGTTCAGCAGTGCATGCTGTGCCGGTCCGACGACACTTCCGTCCGGTGAGAGCAGACCGGCCGACTCTGCCCGTTCCACCAGGGCATCGACGCTCTCCACCTCGCCGCCGTCTATCTTCCGCTGCAGGTCTGCGGGCAACGGTCCGGGCAGCACGAACCCCACCGACAGTGCCAGCAGAAGTTCACGCACCGCGGCGTTCTCACCTTTGAGCTGCCGGGCCATCTGCTCGGCAACATGGGGGCTTTGGCCTTGGTGGTTCAGCTTCGGGTGCAGGAAACCTTGCACTTGCTCGCGCGTTTCATGGCCAGTCATCCTAGGCCGCCGGCTCGGAGGTGGTTAGCGGCGCAGAAGCGGGAACCGGGGCCGTCGGAGTCACGGGGTCCACGGACTGTGTCACGACCAGTGTCGGCTCCGGAGCAGGATCCACGGGCGCCGGCTCCGCAGGTGGCGGATCAGCAGGCGCCGGGTCCGCAGGTGGCGGATCAGCAGGTGGCGGATCAGCAGGCGCCGGATCAACAGCAGGCGCCGGGTCCGCAGGAGGCGGATCAACAGGAGGCGGAGTGCCTGGCACGGTACCGGGATCAGTAGTTCCAGGGACGGTCGGTTGGCCAGTCCCCGGATCAGTCCCGACAGGCGTCCCGGCGGGATCCTGGGTTCCGGGACCCGCTCCGCCGCCGGCTCCAGCACCAGGTGTGCTGCCACCGGCCCCGGCGGGTGCACCCGTGCCCGGGCCGGCAGCTGCGCCGCCATTGGTGCCGGCACCGGCTTGGCTCTTGCCTGGGACTGCGCTCGATGACGGCCGGCTGGTGGGCGAGGCCGCTACTTCGAGGCCCGCTCCGCCTGCGGGCGCAACGTTAGTGTCCAAGCCTGCTTCGATGCCTGCTACCGGAGCCCCGCCGGCTGCTGCGGCTCCCTGGCCAGGCCCGCTACCGCCGCCGCCGATACCACCCGGGGCGGATTCGGTGCCTGGGGCAGCTCCTGCCTCCGGCACAAGAATTGACGTGAGGCTGCTCAAGCCTCCCGGGCTCTGCGCGGCGGTGGCCGTGAGGACAGACACCACGGCTGCAGCGGCTGCTATGGCGGTCAGCCGTACGGCCGGCTTGGGAGCATGCGCGCCGCCGTGGCTGTGCCCGTGTCCGTGGGCTGCCCCGTCAACAGCACCAGCCGCCGTCGCGCTCTTGCGTGACCAGCTGGCCGGGCGGCCGGGAAAGTGCTCGGCAGCTGCAAGCCCCACGGCGGTGATGCCGGCTTCCGCGGGCGCCGCCGCCGTCGCTTCCTTGGCTTCGGGAACTTCCGCACGTGCCAAAACTGCTGAGACTGCTGCCCCCATGCAGATGGATGACTTCGGATCGGCGTCGACGGCTATGGGCCGGTCCAGCTGTTCCGATATCAACTGGGCAACGAGCGGAATCCGCGATGATCCACCGATGAGCAGCACGGCGGAAAGGTCCGCTGGCTTCAGTTCCATCCCGGCCAGTGATTGTTCCAGCGCGTCCACCGTGTCGCGGACTGGATCCCCGACCAGTGCTTCGAATTCCGAGCGGACCAGGCGGACCTGTTGCTGGACGCCGGGAAGAAGCACGGAAATGGTTGCCTCGCTGTCCCCGGAAAGCGCCTCCTTGGCTTCCACGCACTCCCGCCGCAGCCGGGCCAGCGCCGCGCGCACCCCTGCATCCGCCGGGTTGAGTTTTGACAGGACGTCTCCGGTGTGATCGGAGACGTAGCGGAACACTTCCGCATCAAAGTCGGCGCCGCCCAGGTTTTCGATGCCCTCCGGGCGCCCCACCAGCTCGAACCGGCGACTGCCGGCTTTCCTCAGGACAGCGGTGTCAAAGGTACCGCCGCCCAGGTCGTAGACCGCGATGGTGCTGCCGTCCTCCACTCTCACCTGGGAGGCGTAGTACAAGGCGGCCGCTTCGGGCTCGGAAATGAGAGTGACGTTTTCCAGGCCCCGTGCGGCCATGGCTGCAAGGATCACCGAGGTGCGGTGGCTGCCCCAGGCGGCAGGATGGGTGAGGACAACCTCCGACGGAGGCTCGCCCTCCCGCTCCTCGGCCCGGTGGGCCACCCAGCGTGCCATCGTGGCAAAAACGTCTTCCGGGGAAAGTGACAGCGCCCCCACTGCGATCGGTACGGAGTCGCCTACCCGGCGCTTAAATTCGCGCACCACCCGCGAGGGGAAATCGAGGCCACGGCGTTCTGCCGCCTCTCCCACCAGGATGGGACCATCCTCAGGAAAGTAAATGACGGAGGGCACAGATGTCCCGCGAAGGCCCAAGGGCAGGCTCTCGGGGGCGGGGGAAGATCCTTGGTCAAACCGGGCGATTGCAGCAGCAGTGAAACTTGTGCCGACATCAATGGCGAGCACGTAGCTCATGGGGACCTCGGTAAAACTGGTGTTTCGCCTGCAAGCTTCATTACGGACGGACTTCACCAAGGTAGCATCACCGCAGGACCGTCGAACAGCCCTGTTGCTACACCGAATTGTTATTGCCCGAAAGTATCCTTGCGAGCCACGCGTAAACCCCGTTTAGAGGCCTGAGTACGAATGCAGTCCGTTGAAAAATTGGTTGACAATGGTGAAGTTGAAGATGACACAGAGGTATCCCACGATTGACAGCCAAGCCGCCCTGGTGCCCGTCCAGCCGCGGGTTGCACGGGCGTGGAGGTAGCCTGCGTAGACAACCCAAATAACAAACGTCCACACTTCCTTGGTGTCCCAGCCCCAGAACCGGCCCCAGGCTTTTTCAGCCCAGATGGCACCGAACATCAGCGTGAAGGTCCACCCGATAAACGCGATGGCATTAATGCGGTAGGAAAGATTCTCGAGGCTCAGTGCGGACGGCACCAGGCGCATAAAGCCCAGTTTGTCCGCACCGCCGGCGGCGACGGCCTTCGACCGGCGTGCCTGGACGAGCTGCAGCGCGGACATCGCGAACGTCAGGGTGAACAGGGCGGAGGAGAGCACTGCGATGGACACGTGGATGATCAGCCAGTAGCTCTGCAGGGCGGGAACCAGGTGGCCCACGGGGGTCCAGTACGCCACAGAGGCGGCCACGAGCATGATGATGACCAGGCCCACCACGAACGTGCCGAGGAAGCGCAGATCGCGGCGGATCAGCACCAGCAGGAACACTGCGACGGCAACGAATGCACCGGTGGTGAGGAACTCATACATGTTGCCCCACGGCACGCGGCCCGCACCCAGCGCACGGGTCAGCACGCCGGCGCCGTGGATCAGCGCACCGAGGACGGTCAGGGCCACGGCCACCCGGGCGGGAGCGCGCCGCTCGCCGGCGTACCGCATGTCGGCGTCGGCGGTAACAACTCCCCCGGCCCCGTTGCCTGCTGCCTGGGCAGCTGACGACGACGGCCGTTCCGCCCTGCCCGCCGGCCCGGCGAGCTGGGACTCGCTGCGGTCCCCTGCACGGGCGCCTACCGGCACCCTGGCCGGTTCTTCGGCCTGCGCGGCCTTGAGGTCGATGGCGCGCAGGGCCTTGCTGCTCTTGGCCAGGTCCCAGGCGAATGCAATGAATGCCACCGTGTAGGTGCCCGCGGCCAGCAGCATAAAGAGCTCGCTGTACTGGCCCATCGTTTCGTTGATTCCGTAAGGCATTACTGGTCCTTTTCGGGCCCGGTGGGGCCTGCTGGGGTGGTGGCTGCGCCTGCAGTTGCGGCGGGGCCCGCGTTATTATCGCGCGCGCTGCTGGGAGTTTGTTGTGAGGGCCCGTCTGGGCCTGGCTCGGGGTCCAACTTCCATTCCTCCGACAGCAGCTTCCGCACTGCTGCGGCTTCAGCGGCGAGCCGGTGGTCCTCGCCGCGGGCCAGGAGGCCGTACTCCACCATGGTGCGGCCGTCGGCGTGGGTGCCGGTCCGGACCCAAACGCGGCGGCGGTTGACGTAGAGGGACAGAATAAGGCCGGCCACCGCGAGGAGCGCAAAGATGAGGGCGTAGAGCTGGCCCGGATTGTGGTGGATGTCCACGCCGATGTAGCGCTTCACGCCGTCGAAGCTGATGGTGCCTTTGCCGTCAGGAAGGGTGTAGCTGCTTCCGGGGGCAAGGGTGATGCCGCCGGCGTCCAGGTTCCTGGCGTTCAGGGGCGTCAGGTCCTGCACATCCAGTTCGAAGACGTTCTGCGGGGAGCCGTCGTCCAGGCCCAGGTCACCGTAGTAAGAGTTCAGGGTCAGCTGCGGGTTGAAGAGTTCGGGGTCGCCGCTGAAGGAAATCCCCTCGTTGGAGACGAAGGCCGTGGGCAGGAAAAAGCCTGCGAAGCCCAACTGCTCCGGCTTGGCATCGGGAACCTTGATCACCACGGAGGAGTAGTAGTTGTCACCCTGCAGCTTGGCCACCACCGGGCCCTGCATGGCGATGTTTCCCTCGCCGTCCCGGATGGTGACCACAGGCGCGTAGCCGTTGCCGGTGAGGTAGATGCTGGTGCCGCCCAGGGTGACGGGATCGTTGACCTTCAGGATTTCCTTTTGCGCGGGCGCATCCGGGTTTTCCTTGGTGGTCACTGCGGCGGAGAAGTCGATGGGTTGCCCCACCTTGCCCTCCGATTCGCGGTCGAAAGTGATGTCGAACTTGTCGAGCTGGACGGAGTACGGCTGGAGCTGGCCGGACTGGAAGTTGGTGCCGGGCGTGAACTGGTCGTAGCCCACCAGGGTGTTCACGAAAGTATCGCCCTCCACCAGGATCCGCTGGCCGCTGTAGCCGAACAAGCCGCCGATAGCCACGGACACCAGAACCCCGATCAGGGACGTGTGGAAAACCAGGTTCCCGACTTCCTTTGCGAAACCGCGCTCGGCGCCGAGTGAGGGACGCTCGCCGCCGCTGTCCCGGACCTCCACGCGGTAGCCGCGCTCCTTCAGCACCCCGGCGGCGCTGGAGATGGCGTCCGACGCCGGGATCCCGGCGTCGGACGGAATGACCAGGGTGCCGTACTCGGGGAGGCGGGACAGGCGCTTGGGGGTCCTCGGCGGCTGGGAGCGCATCGCCTTGTAGTGGGCGATCGCGCGGGGCACCACGCAGCCGATCAGGGAAATGAACAGCAGCAGGTAGATGGCGGAGAACCAGGCCGAGGAGTAGACGTCGTACAGCTGCAGGGTGTCCAGCAACTTGCCGTAGTCCGGGTTGTCCTTGATGTACTGGGTGACCACTGACGGGTTTGCCGGACGCTGCGGGAACAGCGAGCCCGGGACTGCCGCGACGGCGAGGAGCAGCAGCAGGAACAGCGCAGTGCGCATGCTGGTCAGCTGGGTCCAGGCCCAGCGGAGCATACCCATCGGACCCAGCGCCGGCAGCGCGGCTTCAGCCTTGGCCTCTGATACTTTGGCGCCGCCCACCGGGTCCGAAAAGTTCTTGTCTAGGTTCACACGCTCGCTCATCAGATCGGCAACTTCACATCGGTTTGGAACCAGTACTGCAGCCCGGTCACCCAGGCCCCCCAGATGCCGCTGGCCATCAACAGCCCAAGGACCACCAATATGCCGCCGCCGATGCGCTGGATGGCGAGGCGGTGCTTGCGGAAGAACGCCATAACACCCATCCCCCGTCGGAGCGCCAGGGCAATGAGCAGGAAGGGGATTCCCAGCCCGAGGCTGTAAACGAAGGCAAGGAACGCACCCTTGGCGGCGGACGAGCCACCGGAAAGGCTTAGCAGCTGGACGGCTGAGTAGGTGGGCCCGATGCACGGGGCCCAGCCAAGTCCGAACGTGAGGCCCAGGAGCGGCGCTCCCCACAGACCGGCCGGCGGTTTGGCGTGGATTTTGGCGTCGCGCTGCAACCAGCTGAAGCCACCCATGAACACGACGCCCATCACGATCACCAGGATGCCCAGGACCTGGGTGATCCAGGCATTCTGTGAGCCGGTGATGAGGGTGCCCAACTGGCCGAACGCGCCGCCGAGGAGGACAAAGATCACGGAGAAGCCCAGCACGAACAGCCCGATGCCCACCAGCATCCGGCCGCGCTTCTGGTTCTCCAGGTCCACGCCGCTTAGCCCGGTGACGTAACCCAGGTAGCCGGGAACCAGCGGCAGGACGCAGGGTGACAGGAAGGAGACCAGTCCGGCGAGCAGCGCCACCGGAATGGCAAGGAGGAGCGAGCCGTTGAGGATGGCTTCGGCGAAGGGGCTGTTCACGGGTCCGCCGCTACTCTGCCACAGCGGCAGCGATGAGGGCTTTCAGGGTGCCCTTTTGGATTTCGCCGAGGACGCGGGAGGCCACACGCCCCTGCTTGTCCAGAACCAGGGTGGTGGGGACGGCCCCGGGGGGAACCAGCCCGGAAACGGCCAGCAGGACGCCACCGTCCTTGTCGTCAAAGCTGGGGTAGGTCAGGTTGAAGGACTTGTCGAAGGCTTCCGCCGTGGCCTTCTCGTCCCGCAGGTTGACGCCGAAGAACTGCACGCCCTGGGGCTTGAATTCCTGGTGCAGCTCTTCGAGGAGGGGCGCTTCAACACGGCACGGGGCGCACGCGGCGAACCAGAAGTTCAGGACGGTGACCTTGCCCTGGAAGTCGGCGGGCGCTACTGCCTTGCCGCTGAACAGCGTGCCGTTGATCTGGACGGCGGACTTGCGGTCGCCCGCAGCGAACTCGGTGACGGAGCCGTCACCGGCCACATAGTTTTTGTTGTCCCCGGCCCTGGCCTGCTCGGCAAGGGCATCCTCCTGGGCACACGCCGAAAGGCCCAGCGTGAGCGCGGTCAGGGCGAGGCCGCCGGCAGCGAGCACGCTGCGGCGGGAGGTAACGGGCAGGCCGGGCCGGCCCTTATTGGTAAAACTGTCAGTCACTTCTAGGCTCCAGGGGTGCTGGCAGCACCGGGAAGAAGGGACGCCGCGGGCTCGCTGTAGGTGACGCGCACAAGTGCGCCGTCGTCGTCGAACACCAGCGACGTGATGGAGGTCAGCGTGCACTCACGCTTTCGCGGGTCGTGCCACAGGGGCTTGCCCTCCGCGCTGAGCCGGGTGGCCCAGATGGGGAGCTGGTGGCTGACCATGATCGCTTCCGGCCCCTCCGCCCCGAAGTCGCCGTCAGCCAGCTCGATGGCGCGGAGGCGGGCCTCCTGCGCAGCTTCCATAACCCTGGCAGCCTGCTGCTTATAGGGCTCGCCCCACGAGGGCCGCAGGGGGTTGACCAGCCGCGGCCAGTGCTTGGGCCTGCGGAGTTCAGCCTTGGAGACTTTCATGCCCTCGAAGTAATTCTCTGCCTCGATGATCCGCTGCTCCGTGTGAATTTGCAGGTGCAGGGCGTCCGACGTCGGCCGGGCAGTTTCCTGCGCCCGGTCCAGCGGGGAGGCGGCCAGGTAGGTGATGCGCGCGCCGCTTTCGGCACGCTGGCGGAAGTGCTCCGCGAGGGTCCGCGCCATCTCCTGCCCCAGCTCGGAGAGGTGGAATTCGGGCAGCCTTCCGTACAAAACGCCGTCGGGATTGTGGACCTCGCCGTGGCGGAGCAGATGGACAGTGGCTTGGGGCATGTTTACCAGTTTCTCAAAGATGGCGTGCGATCCGAAATCTTCTACATTCAGTAGAACTGAAGTTTTTGAAGAAATGTTCCGAAGCCGGGAACAAAAGATGCAAATGCATGTTTATACTGGATGCAGCAGTTAGTTGATACTTCAACAGATGAAGCTTCAACACGCACCCGACAAATAGGTAACACCCTAAGGAGCAACACCATGGCACTTCCCGCAGACGTCACCACCGGCACCTGGACCCTCGACAACTCCCACAGCGAGATCGGCTTCACCGTCCGCCACGCAGGCATCAGCAAGGTCCGCGGACAGTTCAAGGAAGCAGCAGCAACCCTGGAACTCGGCCAGGACGTCGCCGACTCCAGGATCAACGCCACCATCGAGACCGCAAGCTTCGATTCCGGCGACGCCAACCGCGACGGCCACGTCCGCGGCGAGGACTTCTTCGATGTTGAGAAGTTCCCCGAGATCTCCTTCGTCTCCAACGGCCTGGTGGCCAAGGGCAATAGCTACGAACTGATCGGCGACCTGACCATCAAGGGCGTCACCCGCCCCGTCACCCTGGAAACCGAGTTCAACGGCGTGGCCGTGGACCCGTTCGGCAACACCCGCGCCGGCGTTTCCGCCGAGACCACCATCAGCCGCAAGGACTTCGGCCTGACCTGGAACGCCGTCCTCGAAACCGGCGGCGTCCTGGTGAGCGACAAGGTTGCCATCAACCTCGAGCTCGCCTTCATCGCCCCCGCAGCGTAAATTCCTGCACACAGGATCCAGCGCACCCCGGCACCAGCTTAGGCCAGTGTTGGGGTGCAGCCTTTTAAGCATGTCCCCTGCAGACGGCAGGGCTACAGTGATGGCCATGAGCAACTTCGACAGCACCCGGCCCCGCAACGGCTTCACCGGCATGTTCTCGGTGGCGGGGCTTCCCACCGAGCTCAAGGTCGCGTTCTGGATCTGGTTCGTCGGCGGCATCCTCGGCCTTTTGGGAGGCATGCTGGGCATGCTTGCCTCGCTGGTGCTTTTTGCCGCGGCCCCCGGTGCGGCCGTGGGGGTTCTGCTGCTCATGCTGCTGGCGGCTGCCGTGGGCGCCGCGCAGATCGTCTTCGCGCTGAGGATGAAAGAGGGAAAGCAGTGGGCGCGGCTGGCCCTCACCGTCCTGACCGGCGTCACCCTTCTCCTGGCGCTTATCAATCTTGCGATGGGTGTTGGCCAAGGCGGGAACTGGGCGGGCTTCGTGATCAGCCTCGCAGCAACGATCCTGCTCTGGCTGCCCAACTCGCAGGCCTGGTTCGAAGCGGTAAGGAACAGAGGTAGCAAGGCATAGCGGGGCAACCGCCGGGCAGGGGCAGAATACCTCCCTGGAATGACTCGTATGCCGCCAGTCCGGGGGTACGGTGGACTTAAGCCATGCTGGGGGTAGGGCACAGGACCGAAACCCGGCAGCCTACCAAAACCCGCCACGCCAAAGGACAGCTCATGAGTAACCCTCCCGTCCCGCCTCCAGTGCCCAACGATCCGGAGCAGGGCAACCAGCAGCCGCGCTACGGGGACAATGCCCCGCAGTACGGACAGAACGCCCCCCAGTACGGACAGAACGCGCCTCAGTACGGCCAGTCCGGCGCCCCGCAGTACGGGGAAAATACTCCGCAGTATGGCCAGAACCCGCCGCAGGCACCGGGCTTCGGCGGCCAGCAGCCGTACGGGCAGCAGCCATACGGCCAGTCCCCTTACGCCCAGTACCCGTCGGAGCAGCCGCAGCCCACGGGCAGCAACGGCGTGCCGCAGCTGGTCAACATCTCGTTCTGGCTGCTGATCGCCTCCGCCGCGATCTTCGTCATCTCGATGCTTACCGGGCTCACCCAGCTGGACGACCCCGTATTCCGCCAGACCTTTGAGCAGCAGGTGGAGGGCACCGGAGCGGGCGTCTCCTACGAGGACATCAAGGGCGTCATCGCCGGCACCCTGGTGGTGTTTGCAATCCTCGGCGCAGGACTCTACCTGCTGGTTGCCTTCTTCGTCCGCAAGGGCAAGAACTGGGCACGTATCCTGGGGACCGTCTTCGCGGCGCTGTCCATCTTCGGCCTGTTCGGCGTCCCCAGCCTCGGAACCCTTGGCACCCTCCTGGGGATCGCCGCCATCGTCCTGCTCTACCTGCCGGCGGCTGCGCCCTACTTCCAGAAGCAGCAGCCTTTTGCCAACCCTTACGGCGGCGGCATGGGGAACCCCTACGGCCGGTAAACCATGCAATTCCCACCCTTGCGGGTGTGGGTCCCGGAACTGCCTGAAGCCTAGGCGGTCTGCCCCGGGGCCTGCGCCCGCTGTGCGTGGTAGGCCAGGATCTGCAGTTCAGTGGCCATGTCCACTTTGCGGAGGTTGACCCCCTCGGGCACCTGGAGCATCACGGGGGCGAAGCTCAGGACACTGCGTACACCCGCGGCAACCACACGGTCGCAGACATCCTGCGCCACGGCGGCCGGCAGCGCCAGCACCACCATGTTCGCTCCCGTCCGGTGCAGCACTGTTTCCAGGTCGGCCACGTCGCTGACGCGCAGCCACCCCACTTCGTTGCCCACCACCATCTGGTCAGCGTCAAAGATGGCAACGACGTCGAATCCCCGGGATTCGAAGCCGCCGTAGCGCGCCAGCGCCTTGCCCAGGTTGCCGGCACCGACGATGGCGACCTTCCAGTCATGCGTCAGACCCAGCGCCGCGGCAATGTGCCGGCTAAGGTACTGCACTTCGTAGCCAACGCCGCGGGTACCGTAGGAGCCCACGTGGGACAGGTCCTTGCGCAACGTGGCTGAACTGACACCGGAGGCTTCAGCGAGGGATTCGGAGGAGACGCGCTCCACTCCCTCGGCGAGCAGGGTGTTGAGGGCACGCAGATAGAGCGTCAGCCTGGCCACCGCTGCGGGCGGAATCTGTTTGGCCGGCGCACCCGTGGTGTCCGGAAGACCCGGGACAGCCTGGGGAGTTGGTTCCAGCGAAGCCACCAGCCCCTCCCTCGCATCGCGTTGTGACTCCACTCTAGAGCCCTCCGGCCGATGCCAACAAAGCAGCGGGCCACAAAACGTACGTGCTCACCGGCACTGCTCCCCTATTGGGCCATGGCCCGCTGCAGCACGCGTTCCAGCCGGATCTCATCGATCTTCCAGAAGTCGCGCTGCACGCCGTCCACCAGCACCACCGGGATCTCTTCGGCGTACCGGTCCTGCAGTTCCGGCTGGTGGTCCACCAACTCTTCCGTCCACTCAAGCCCCAGCGAGGCGGTAACCCGGCCCACGGCGTCGCGCGCTTCTTCGCAAAGGTGGCAGTCAGCTTTGGTGATCAGGACGACGCGCGGTGTGGCCATGACTTAACCGTAGCCCCGTTGACTGTGCCCCGCGACGCCGACGGTGTCCAGCGACTTGATTGACTAGACTCAGCCTTATGCCCGAGGAGAAATACGTCGCCGTAGTCACCAAGCCGGTTGCGGCGCCGCAGCCCGGCGAGGCGGCGTTCTTCGATGTGGACAATACCCTCATGCGCGGCGCCAGCCTCTTCCATGTTGCCCGCAAGATGCACCAGCGCGGTGCCTTCACAATTGCCCAGGCGGCCGGGTTCGCATGGAAGCAGTTCAAGTTTGTGGCCCGCGGCGAGAACATGGACGACGTCCATGCTGTCCGGGACTCCGCACTCACCCTCGCCGCCGGTATTACGGTCGACGACGTCAAGGCCCTCGGCGAGGAGGTCTACGACGAGATGATCGCCTCTCGGATCTGGCCCGGCGCAAAGGCCTTGGCCGAGCAGCACCTGCGGGTGGGCCGGCGGGTCTGGCTGGTGACTGCGACGCCGATCGAGGTTGCCACTGTGATCTCAACCCGGCTGGGACTCACCGGTGCGCTGGGTACGGTCGGGGAGATTTCGGAGGGCATGTACACCGGCCGCCTGGTGGGAGACATCCTGCACGGCTCCGCCAAGGCAGTGGCCGTCCAGGCCATTGCGGACGCCGAGGAACTGGACCTCAAACGCTGCTGGGCCTACAGCGACTCCTACAACGACATTCCGCTGCTCACCCTGGTGGGCCATCCGGTGGCCATCAACCCCGACGTCCGCCTCCGCCGCCACGCCCGCGACCACAACTGGCCGGTCTACGACTTCCGGGCCGGCCGCCGGGCAGCAACCTTCGGCCTCAAGGCAGCCACTGCCTGCGGCGCCGTCTACGGACTCTGGAAAGGCTTCGCCCGCATCCGAGGCCCCCGCGTCTAGGTAGCAAAACGACACCTACTGCTACCTAGTTGGGAGCCCAGGAAAACGAAATGCCCGCCGCCTCGGAAGGCGACGGGCATTTCTGCGCTGTTCGAAGTATCTCTACTTCTTGTTGCGGCGCTGGTGACGGGTCTTGCGAAGCAGCTTGCGGTGCTTCTTCTTGGCCATACGCTTGCGACGCTTCTTAATAACTGAACCCACGAAAGTTCCTCACAAACTAGATGCAGTACCTGTCTGATGGAAAGTGTTCGTGGACAGAGCTACGAACTGAACAACTGACAGATTCTTACAATGACGTAAAACGTTCCTTAACAGGGTACCGCTTATCGGGGCGGCTTCTGACCGGAGGGACTCCGACCGGCGGAAATACGGCGAATGCGACGGGGAAGGCTCAGGCTGTTTCCGTGTGGCCGTCCACTACGGCGCCTTTGAGGTACTGGTCCACGGCGGTTTCGGGGACCCGGTAGGAGCGGCCGAACCGCACTGCCGGCATCTCGCCGGAGTGGACCAGGCGGTAAACGGTCATTTTGGATACGCGCATGACCTGGGCTACTTCAGCCACGGTCAGGAACTTCGCGTTGGAGAAGTTCTGTTCTGCAGACATTTCCCTATTTTCCTTTGCTGACGGATGGACAACAGTCACCCCAGGTACGTGCCAATGCGGTGTTCCGATGCTGAGCCATCCACCAACCATCTCCTAGATACTCTAGATGTTCCTGTGGCAGAAGTGAAAGTAGTAACGTCCCCCTAATTGCTCCCCTATTTGGCCGTCCTGCGCTTGCGTGCGGACGCCGCCAGCTGGTCCAGCACCGGGACGGAAACGTCCCAGTCCATGCACGCATCCGTCACGCTCTGTCCGTAGACGAGCTCCAACCGGCCGGCAGCGTGCTCGGCAACATCGAGGTTCTGCGCGCCGCCCACCAGGAAGCTTTCGAGCATAACCCCGGCGATGGCATGCGCCGAAGCCCCGCCGTCCTCGAGCTGGGCACCGATCTCCAGTGCCACCTCGGCCTGGCGGTGGTGGCTCTTGCCGCTGTTCGCGTGGCTGGCGTCAACGATGAGGCGCGGGTTCAGCTGCTTGCCGGCGAGCTTGGCGGAGGCGTTTTCGACGTCGGCTGCGGAGTAGTTGGGCCCCTTGCGTCCGCCGCGGAGGATGACGTGGGTATCCGGGTTGCCGGCGGTGGCCACCAGCGCTGCCCGGCCGTCGCCGTCAATGCCGAGGAAAGCCTGGGCCGCCGCGGCGGCACCGCAGGCGTCGATGGCTACCTGGAGGTCGCCGTCGGTCCCGTTCTTGAAGCCGATGGGCATGGAAAGGCCGGACGCGAGCTGCCGGTGGATCTGGCTCTCGGTGGTGCGGGCCCCGATGGCACCCCACGAGATCAGGTCCGCCATGTACTGCGGGCTGATGGGCTCGAGGAATTCGGTGGCGGTGGGGAGTCCGAGCGCGGTGACCTGCTGCAGGAAGTGCCGTGCAGTCCGGAGTCCGGTGACCATGTCGTGGCTGCCGTCCAGGCGCGGATCGTTGATCAGGCCCTTCCATCCCACCGTGGTGCGGGGCTTCTCGAAGTAGGTCCGCATGACGATCAGCAGGTCTTCCTGGTGCTTCTCCGCCTGGCTGACCAGCCGCCGCGCGTACTCCAGCCCTGCCTCGGGATCGTGGATCGAGCAAGGGCCCACAATCACCAGCAGGCGGTCGTCCACGCCGTCCATGATGGCGCGGACTTCGTCGCGTCCGCGTTCGACGACGCCTGCCGCCCGGGCGTCCAACGGCAGTTCGGTGATGAGTTCCTGAGGGGTGGGCAGCGATGTGAATTCGCTGACGCGCAGGTTGGACGTCGACTTTGCGGTGGATTCCCTGCGGGAGTTGCCGGCGGTGATGACTGCGGGGGCTGTTGCGGTGCTCATGTTCGGGTCCTGTTCCAGATAGGAGCGGGCCCAGTCAGAACCCGCCGGAGAAACGGCGAAGGGCAGAGAATGATCTCTGCCCTGTTGGCTCTGAAGGAAAGTTGGATGCGTGTCAGTTAGACGCGGGCCCCTCCAGAGCCAACGAAAAATACGCATACCAACGGTTTGTCATGCCATGAACCATAACCGCAGCCCGCCGCGGCCGCAAAGTGTTACGTCGCGTCACGGGACATGCTGGCCACGAGCTCCGCGTGCTTTTGGTCCGTCAGTCGGTACCAGTGCATGATCCCGACGGATGCCAGCACCAGGGCCCCCGGCAGCAGTCCCGCCGCTGCCCTGATGGCGAGGGTGGCTGCGTCAGACTGCTCAGCCGTACCCGAGATGTAACCGCCCCAGGCCAGTGAGAAGGCAACCACGCCGGCCCCGAACCCCATGCCCAGTTTCCTGGTGGCAGCCAAAAGCGCGTAGTTGATGCCCTGGACCCGGACGCCGGTTTTCCACTCCCCGTATTCCACGGTGTCGGCGATCAGGGCCCACGTCACGATGCTGACCGAAGCAGAGGCAAGGAGCCCCAGGACGAGGCCCGCCAGGCCGAGCAGTGGTGCGTCCGCCGGGGCCAGGAAAACCAGCACGCCGCCCAGCGCCCCGAACGCTCCACCAACGCTGTATACCGCCCGCTTGCCCCAGCGGGCCACGGGACGCGGCATCAGCACAGCCAGCGTCAGGGTAATGACCACCTGTGCGGCGGCCATGACGGGGAACAGGTCCACCCGGGAGAGGACATCGCGGAGGTAGTAGAACTGGGAGGCGCCCGTCGCGGACGTTCCGGTGACGAATAGGACGGAACTGACACAGAGGATTACCAGCGGGGAATTTGCCTTCAGCGCTGCCATGCTCTGGCGAAGGGTGATTTTGGGGATGCTGCCGGAAACCTGCTCAACGCAGACGGTGCCCGTGAAGATGTAGAGCAGGGACCCGACGATGGCGAAAGCCAGGGTGAGCCAGGTGAAGATCTGCTGCATGTCCTGGCCGGCACCGAGGAGCGGTGCGATAAAGAAGCCAAGGGTGGCTCCCACCGACAACCCGCCAATGGTCCGCGCACCCCCGAGCCGCGCGCGGTCTTTGGCGTCCTGCGTCATGGCCCCCACCAGGCAGCCGTAAGGCACGTTGACCATGCTGTAGGTAATACACACCAGGCCATATGTGCAGGACGCGTATAGCAGCTTTATGGACGGGTCGACGTCCGGAACGTGGAACACCGCCACGCTCAGCAGCAGGGGAACGAACCCGAACATCAGGAACGGGCGGAACTTTCCCCACCGTTTGCTGTGGACCCGGTCCACGATGCGGCCCGCCGCCACATCAGTAAAGGCGTTAAAGACCCGTGCGACCAGCAGCAGGGTTCCTGCCGCCGCTGCGCCGATGCCCGCCACGTCCGTGTAGTACACAAGCAGGAACATGTTCCCGGTACTGATGATCATGCTGTTGGCTGCGTCGCCGGCGCCGTAGCCGAAAACGCTGAGCCTGCTGAGTTTCTTCATTGATTCCTTGTTCCCGCCGGGCCCGGAAACCGTTTTCTCAAGCCCACAAAAGGAACTTACCCCAAGATTTTGCGCAGAAACAGCAATTGCTTCATCCGATCGTGTTCCTGGCCGCCTTCGTGGTTGTTGAACCAGTACACCTCGATCTCCTTGGCCGCGCCCGTGCCGGATGAATCGGCAGCGCTTGCCTGTTCTCGATCGGTCTCCGGGTGGCTCTGTACCGCCTCCACCGCACGGTAGGCGTCCACGTACACCCGCCGGAATTAGTAGTCCTGCCGGCTGCCGGCACCCCGGGTCATCAGGCCCGCGTGTGCCACTTCTCCGGCGGAGGGGTGGGGATCGGCGGTCGGACGCCCGCAGGCCCCGGGGATGCCCGGGGTTACAGCCGCGAGAGCTCCGGCACAAAAACCTGCAGTGGACTGCTGCCCACCACCAGGGCACGGAGTTCTCCCAGCCCGCCGGCAACGTACCCGGCAGCGCGGGCCTGTACCAGGACGTTGCCGAGGGCTGTGGCTTCCACCGGTCCTGCTACCACTTTCCTGCCCGTGGCGTCGGCGGTGAGTTGGCAGAGCAGTTGGTTTTGGGAGCCGCCGCCTACGACGTGGACCACGTCCACGGGACGGTCGGCGAGCCGTTCGGCGTCGCGGATGGTGCGGGCGTAGCCGGCGGCGAGGCTGTCCATGATGCAGCGGGTAATGGCCGCTGGATCGTTCGGCAGTATTTCTCCGGCGCGGCGGACCGCGCCCCTGATGCGCTCGGGCATGTTGTCCGGGGCGATGAAGTAGGGATCGTCCGGGTTGATCTGCGGCCCGCCCGGGGGCAGTGCGGCCGCCGCGGCCAGCAGGGCGGGAAGCTCGGGCCGGAACCCTTCTTCCGCCCAGGTCCGCTGGCATTCGCTCAGCAGCCAGAGGCCGCCCATGTTGCGGAGGTAGCGGATGGTGCCGTCCACGCCGCGTTCGTTGGTGAAGTTCGCCTCGCGGCTGGCCTCGGTGAGGACGGGGTGCTTCAGTTCGAGCCCCACGAGCGACCAGGTGCCGGAGGAGATGTAGGCGAAGTCCTCTTCCTGTGCCGGGACTGCGGCGACGGCGGAGGCGGTGTCGTGCGAGCCGACGGCCACTACCCGGGTGTCCTGGGGCAGTCTTACCTGCGCGGCGATGGCCGGCAGGAGGGTGCCGATGGTTTCGCCGGGCTGGATCAGTGGCGGGAACAGGTCCTTCCGCAGGCCCAGGGCGGTGAGGAACTCGGTGGCCCACTCCCCCGCGACGGCGTCGAACAGGCCGGTGGTGGAGGCGTTGGTGGCCTCGGTCCGGCGCTGTCCGGTCAGGAGGAACGCGATCAGGTCCGGGATCAGGAGTGCCTGCAGCCCGTCTAGGTCCGGCTCGGTGGCCAGCTGGTAGATGGTGTTGAACTGCAGGAACTGCAGCCCGGTGGTGCCGTACAGGCGGGCCGGGTCCAGTTTCCGGTGGACGGGTTCGACGGCGGTGCGGCTGCGGTCGTCGCGGTAGCTGAACGGCTGGGCGGTCAGATCGCCGGCGGCGTTGACCAGGCCGTAGTCCACGGCCCAGGTGTCGATGCCGATGCTGGCTACCCGTTCACCCTGTGCGGCGGCGGCGGTGGCCGCCGCCGCGAGGCCCGTGAGGACCTCGGTGAAGAGGGCGTTGAAGTCCCAGCGGAGGCCGCCGTCGATCTCCAGCACCCCGTTGGGGAAGCGGTGCACCACCTCGAGATGCACATCATCCTCGGTGACGCGGCCCAGGATGACCCGGCCGGAGGAGGCGCCGATGTCGACGGCGGCGAACATACCGCCGTCGACATCTGAAACATGCGCTGTCATCGGAGGAAGGCTGCGGCCACTCCGGCGTCCACGGGGATGTGCAGGCCGGTGGTGTGGGACAGTTCGTTGCTGGTGAGGACGGCTGCGGCGTTGGCCACGTGCTCGGGCAGGACTTCGCGCTTGAGCAGGGTCCGCTGGGCGTAGTACTCGCCCAGTTTCTCTTCGTCCACGCCATACACGGCGGCGCGTTTGGCGCCCCAGCCGCCGGCGAAGATGCCGGAGCCGCGGACCACGCCGTCGGGGTTGATGCCGTTGACGCGGATGCCGTGCTCGCCCAGTTCCGCGGCGAGCAGCCGCACCTGGTGGGCCTGGTCTGCCTTGGTGGCGGAGTAGGCGATGTTGTTCGGGCCGGCGAACACGGAGTTCTTGGAGGAGATGTAGATGATGTCCCCGCCCAGGCCCTGGGCGATCATGACCTTCGCGGCGGCTTTGGCTACCAGGAACGAGCCCTTGGCCATGACGTTGTGCTGCAGGTCCCAGTCCTTCTCGGTGGTTTCCAGCAGCGGCTTGGAAATGGACAGGCCGGCGTTGTTGACCACCAGGTCCACGCCGCCGAACGCCAGCACGGCGGTGTCGATCGCGGCCGCGACCTGTGCCTCGTCCGTGACGTCGGCCTGGACGCCGATGGCAACGTCGGGGCCGCCGAGCTCGGTGGCGACCTTTTCGGCGTTTTCCAGGTTCAGGTCGGCGATCACCACGCAGGCGCCTTCGGCGGCGAGGCGGGTGGCGATGGCCTTGCCGATGCCGGACGCGGCGCCGGTGACCAGGGCGATGCGGGTGGCGTGGGACTTGGGCTTGGGCAGCCGGGCCAGTTTGGCTTCCTCCAGCGCCCAGTACTCGATCCGGAACTTCTCGGATTCCTCGATCGGGGCGTAGGTGGAGATCGCCTCGGCGCCGCGCATCACGTTGATCGCGTTGATGTAGAACTCGCCGGCCACCCGTGCGGTCTGCTTGTTCGCGCCGTAGGAGAACATGCCCACGCCGGGGATCAGCACGATGGCCGGGTCAGCGCCGCGCAGCGCCGGGGACCCGGCGTCGGCGTGGCGGTCGTAGTAGGCCTGGTAGTCCTCGCGGTAGTCAGCGTGCAGCTCGTGCAGCCGGGCGATCGAGTCCTCGATTGAGGCGTCGGCGGGCAGGTCCAGGATCAGCGGCTTGACCTTGGTGCGCAGGAAGTGGTCCGGGCAGGAGGTGCCCAGCGCGCCGAGGCGAGGGTGCTCGGCGGCTTCGAGGAAGTCCAGGACGACGGCGTCATCACTGAAGTGCCCCAGCTGGGGCTTGTCCGTGGAGGCCAGGCCGCGGATCACCGGTGCCAGGGCTGCGGCCTTGGCGCGGCGCTCTGCCTCGGGCAGGGCTGCGTAGCCCGGGAGCCTGGAACCGAAGGGCTCGGCTTTGCCGTTGTCCTTGATGTACTTCTCGGCCTGCTCAATGATCCACAGCGAGTTCTGCTCGGCTTCTTCGCTGGTGGCGCCCCAGGCGGTGATGCCGTGCCCGCCCAGGATGGTGCCGATGGCCTGCGGGTTGGCTTCCTTGATCGTGGCGATGTCCAGGCCCAGCTGGAAACCGGGGCGGCGCCAGGGAACCCAGAGAACCTTGTTGCCAAAGATCTTGGTGGTCAGGGCTTCGCCGTCCACCGCGGTGGCGATCGCGATGCCGGAGTCCGGGTGCAGGTGGTCCACGTGCGCGGCGTCCACCAGGCCGTGCATGGCGGTGTCGATCGAGGGAGCCGCGCCGCCCTTGCCGTGCAGGCAGTAATCGAACGCGGCCACCATCTCGTCCTCACGCTCAACGCCCGGGTAGACGTTCTTCAGCGCGTTCAACCGGTCCAGGCGCAGCACCGCGAGGTTCTCCGCCTTCAGCGTGCCGAGGTCCCCGCCGGAGCCCTTGACCCACAACAGCTGGACGTCCTCGCCCGTGACCGGGTCCTTCTCGGTGCCCTTCGCGGAGGTGTTGCCGCCGGCGAAGTTGGTGTTCCGCTTGTCCGCGCCCAGGCGGTTGGAACGCGAAATCAGGTCTTCAACAGTCTTGTTAGTCATGCTCGTTACGCGCCCCATCCGGCTTGCTGGCCGCCCACGCGGTCCTCATTGATCTTCTTCTGGTAACCGCTGGCTTTGAACGCGGCCAGCGGGTCCGCGGGCAGGCCGCGGGATTCACGCCACTCGGCCAGGACCGGGCGGACGTCAGTGTAAAAGGCATCGTTGAAGACGCCGTTCGCGGCCAGCACATCCCCGGCACGCTGGGCTTCAGCCAATGCTTCAGTGTCGATCAGCAGGGCACGGGCGGTCATCTCCTGGACATTCAGGACCGAGCGGATCTGGCCCGGGATCTTTTCCTCCAGGTTGTGGCACTGATCCAGCATAAGCGCAACACCGGAGTCCTTGCCGTAACCGCCGCCACGGATCACCTCAACCATGATGCGGAACAGCTGGAACGGGTCCGCCGCACCAACAATCAGGTCATCATCGGCGTAGAAGCGGGAGTTGAAGTCAAAGGAACCCAGCTTGCCCAGGCGCAGCAGCTGCATCACGATGAACTCGATGTTCGTGCCCGGAGCGTGGTGACCGGTGTCCAGGCAGACAAACGCCTTCTCCCCCAGCGCAAGTGTCTGCGCGTACGAGGTGCCCCAGTCCGGAACATCGGTGTGATAGAAAGCCGGCTCGAAGAACTTGTACTCCAGCACCAGCCGCTGCTCCTCACCCAGCGCCGCGTAAATCTCCTGCAGGGAATCAGCCAGGCGGTCCTGGCGGCCTCGCATATCATCCTGGCCCGGGTAGTTCGTGCCGTCAGCCAGCCAGATCTTCAGATCCGTCGACCCCGTGGCGTGCATGATCTCAATGCAGTCCAGGTGATGGTCCACGGCACGGCGGCGGACAGACTCATTGGACGAGGTCAGCGAACCGTACTTGTACTCATCATCCTGGAACGTGTTGGAGTTGATCGTGCCCAAGCCAACGCCCAACCCGGCGGCGTACTCCTTCAAGGCGGCGTAGTCATCCACCTTGTCCCACGGGATGTGCAGCGCAACGGTGGGAGCCAGACCAGTCAGCTCGTGGACCTTCGCCGCATCCGCAAGCTTCTCCTGCACAGTACGCGGGGTGCCCGGCGTACCGAACACCTTAAACCGCGTACCCGAATTTCCATAAGCCCACGAAGGGACCTCGATGGCAAGCTCCTCGAGCCTGCCCAGCGCCGTTGCTACGTCATTCATGATGATGGTTCTTTCCGGTGTCTTTGTTGAGCTGGGGTCTGGTTGGTATTGCTGTGTTCCGGTGCGGCCCCGCTGCTGGAGCGCGCCGTGCAAGTCAGAGGGCGGAGGACTCTGCCGCCGCGAGCTGGCTGTCAAGATTGAAGACTTCCTCAAGTACCTGGAACCCCTCGTCGGGCGCCTGGTCCGTGTCTTCGAAAAGTTTTGCCATTTCAGCCTGCCATCGGGCGTTTACGCCCGCGAGGGCCATGCGGGCCCGGGCCGCGTCGAAGTCGTCGCATTCCAGGTATCCGATCAGGAGCCCATCCTCGCCGAGGAAAAGCGAGTAGTTGTTCCAGCCGGCGGCCTTGAGCGCCCTGAGCATCTCCGGCCAAACGGCGGCGTGCCGGCGGCGGTATTCGTCGATCAGCGCCGGCTGAACCGAGGAACGGAAGCACACCCTCATTTGGAACTCTCCTGAACTCGCGAATCTTTGAATCGTTTCATTGTTACGATTCAAAGTACTCTTGAATCTGACTAGGTGTCAAGCATTCCGGGACCTGCTTCCCTACAACACCGGGAGGCATCCGCACTCGGCCCACCAGCACGGAGAATCATGAATCGCTCAGCCAGCATCAAGGACGTAGCCAACCACGCCAGCGTGGCGGTAGGCACCGTTTCGAATGTGCTGAACTACCCGGACAGGGTCTCGCAGCGGACCAAGGAACGGGTGTTGCGTGCCATCGATGAACTCGGTTTCGTCCGCAACGACGCAGCGCGCCAGCTGCGCGCCGGCCACAGCCGCACCATAGGCCTCATCGTCCTGGACGTGGGAAACCCCTTTTTCACGTCCGTGGTGCGGGCTGCCGAGGATGCAGCCGCCCTCCAGGGCAGTGCCGTGCTGCTGGGCGACAGCGGGCACGACGCCGGCCGGGAGGCAAACTACATCGACCTGTTCCAGGAGCAACGCGTCCAGGGCCTCCTCATTTCGCCCGTGGGCGATGTCAGCGAGCGCCTGGACCTCCTCCGCGAGCGCGGCGTGCCCACCGTCCTGGTGGACCGGTTGGCTGACGAGGATAAGTTCAGCTCAGTGGCTGTTGACGACGACGCCGGGGGGTACCTCGCTGCCCGGCACCTGCTGGACACCGGCCGCCGTCGGCTCGCCTTTGTGGGTGGCTCCACGTCCATCCGCCAGGTGGCGGACCGCCTGCAGGGCGCCCAGCGGGCCGTGAAGGAAGAACCGGAGGCCACGCTGGAGGTGCTGGTTTCGGAAGGCCAGACTGTCCTGGCCGGGCGAAGCGTCGGCAACATACTGGTGGAGCGGGACCGCGCCGCGCTTCCAGACGGGATCTTTTGCGCCAACGACCTCCTGGCGCTCGGAGTCATGCAATCGCTCACCATGACGCACACCCTCCGGATTCCGGAGGACATCGCCTTGATCGGCTACGACGACATCGACTTCGCAGTCTCCGCCGTGGTGCCCCTCTCTTCCATCCGGCAGCCCACCGAAGCCTTGGGCAGGACGGCCATCGAACTCCTGGCCGAAGAGGTTGAAGCCCAGCACCCCCGGCACCGCGCAGTCATCTTCACCCCGGAACTGGTGGTCCGGCAAAGTACCGCGGCGCCGTCCGCGGGCTGACCGGACTTACCGCCGGCGGACTAGCCGGCCTGCTGCAGCCAGTCCATGGACTCTGTCCTGGAGGTAAAGAAGCGGGTGGGGCACGGCGGGATGTGGACGCCCAGGAAGAAGTTGGCCAGGATCCGGTCCACCGGGCTGGAGCCGAGCAGCGCAATCCGGTTCGCCGCACACGGGATGGAGAATACGGAACGGGCTGCCCTGGTGACGTTTTCGGTAGTGGCCATGTCCACCAGCATGGGGAAAGTCCCCTCCCCTGCTATCTCGTTGACAGCTGCCATTGCTGCCTGGGCGTCCTGCTGTTCTATACGGACTTGCGGCTCCCAGATAAGGTGGATGACACCGTCGGAACGCAATTCCACGGTGCCCTTGCCACCATCAACCATTACAGGCTCCATGCCGGTCTCCCTCCAGTGCAGACTCACCTATTCTGCTCCTACTTTGACCCGGAGCCGTCCTCACCTGCTTTCACGGCCTGTCCAGAGGCTTCCCGAACCGCAGGCACAGTGCACCTCCTTATGAAAGAGACATGACACAACGCTCAAGACGACCATCCGCCCTCATTGTGGTGCTGGGAATTGATGGTGCCGGCAAGTCGACTGCCGTTCAGGGTGTGGAGGAACTCATGCCGGGCACACCGGTGCTGGTCCTGGGCAACTACTCAGGGCGCAAAACCATCTCGGCCCTGGCCCGGCGCTTCGGGTTGCCGCTGCCCGCCCAGGTGGCGGATATCGTCGAAACCGTTGTCAGGGTCTACAACGTCCTGCTCAACCACCTGCGCGCAGGGCGCTTCGACGGGCTGGTCATTATGGACAGGCACCTGTACTGCCAGCTGGCCCTCCGCAAAGCCCGGGGCATACGCCGCCGCCGGATGCTGGAAGCCCTGCTGGGAATGCTGCCAAAGGCTCAGGCCGTTGTCTATTTCGACGTCACGGCTGAGCAGGCGTACGAACGGATTGCACTCAGGGGCGAGGACCAGGAAAACCTCGACGACCTCCAAAGGTTCAGGAGAGCCTACACCGAACTGCCCTGGTATCCCGGTTTTGTTGTCATTGATGCGGGCGGCTCCACCGAAAGCAGTGCCCTGCAGCTGCAGCAGATCATCACCGGCGTATTGGAATCCAGCGCCTCCTGCCCCCAGTGACACCACTACAAAAATCTGTCGCGGCAAACACTGCTGCTGCCCTTGTGGGGCGGGGGTAGCAGAAGCAAGGATTGGTTATGGATGACCTGCGGCACACAGCGAGACACCTGCTGCAGCGGAAGGATCTTGGCCTGATCGACCTCTGGATCCTCTATTGGAACCACGGCGGGCACTGCCATCCCTTTGATTTTGATGCCTTCATTCATGACGTGCTGCCCGTCGAGTGGTTCGACTTGCACGCTCTCCAGTCCGCGGTGGAGGAACTCTCGCTGGAAGCCATTGCCTGACCTGCTCCCACGCACGCCCCAACTGCCGTGGTCGGCATTCAGCAGGGGGATGCGCCGGGGCTCATGGGCCGGGGCGGGCATAGGTGAACTTATGCCTCTCAGCGGCAATAGGTATTCGTGGTGCCCGAGGGACATTATTCAGGGCACAAACAGGAACCAGGCCGCATGGCCCAGGAACCCAACCTCCTCTACAGGAAAGAACTGCCAGCTGATCCGGATGCCGCCCGGGAACTCATCCGGGCACCAGAATGACCAGTGGGCGTGATCCCCGAACTCTTCATCGTCCAACACTCCGGACAGCCCAACGAGGGCGGCACCCTGCTGCGAGAAGAGCGTGGTGTCCGTGAGCCCGTCGGGCCAGTGCGAGCGTTCCTTCGGCTCTCGAAAATCTAGACCTCCCAGGGCGTAGGTCAAATCATTTTGAATCGTTACATAAACTGGACTCCAAGGGCGGTCGTGCCGCACACTGGAAGGCGGAAAGCGCTTGCCAACGACGGGCGCCGAATAACACCGTGCCCTGTCCGGGCGGAATTGGAGCACCATGGGAACGCCAGCCGGCACCGTCGCCGGGACCCAGCCCCGGAACCCACACGATCCGGTACCTGCCACTGACGCGCAGGCCGCGGCGGAGCCCGTGGCGGAGCACCCCGGCGGACCTGCAGCGCGGGTGGCGCTGGTAGGTGTCCACGGCTTCGGCACGCACCACCTGCAGAACCTGGAACGCCTCCAGGCCGCCGGCGTCGTCCGCCTTGTTGCTGTTGCTGACCCCAATCCCCCGGCCCCCGGCTCCGTCCCTGCAACAACCGCCGTCTTTCCCGGGCTGGCCGAACTGCTCGCGGATACCAGCGGGCTGGATTTGATTATTGTTGCCACCCCCATCCAGACCCATGCCCCGCTCGGCCTGGCAGCACTGGCCACCGCGGCCGACCTCTACCTGGAAAAGCCGCCGGTCGCGTCGCTGGCGGACTTCAGCCGGCTTTGCGACGCTGCTGCGGGCAATGGCAGGAGTGTCCAGATCGGCTTCCAGAGCCTGGGTTCCCACGCGTTGGAGGCCATCGAACAGCTCCTGGCGGACGGAACCATAGGCACCCTTCAGGGCATCTCTGCCACCGGCCGCTGGGTGCGGGACCGGGCCTACTACAAGCGGTCCCGCTGGGCCGGCAAACGCACCATTCGCGGCGTGGACGTGGTGGACGGCGTGGCCACCAATCCCCTGGCCCATGCGGTGGCGACAGCGCTGAGAATTGCCGGGGCACGCACCACGGCCGACATCGCTTCCCTGGAAACCGAGCTCTACCGTGCCAATCAGATCGAATCGGATGACACCTCGGTGATCCGGATCCGAACCAGCGCGGGACTGCCCATCACCTGCGCCCTCACACTGTGCGCCACCGAGTCCGTGGAGCCCTACGTGACCCTCCAGGGCTCGGCGGGCACGGCGGTCTTCCACTACACCGAGGACCGCCTGACGGTGGAGACAGCTGCCGGCCGTTCCGAGGAGGTCTTCGGCCGGGACGACCTGACGGAAAACCTGCTGGCCCATCGCAACACCGGGGCTCCGCTCATCAGCCCGCTCCTGGACAGCGGTGCTTTTATGCTCGTCCTGGAAGCCATTCGAACTGCCCCGCTGCCGGCGCCCATCGATGAGGCGCACTTCCGTTGGGAAGGCGAGGGGGATGCGGCACACGCAGTGGTCACCGGCATCGAGGACGCCCTGGCGCGTGCCGCCGGGCAGCATGCCACCTTCAGTGAATTGGGGCTGCCCTGGGCCGGTACCGCCCCGCACGCCTTCACCCTGCAGGTTACATGACCGCACCCCGGTCTCGGAACAGACACGTAGCGTGATGTTCAAGGGCAACTGCATGCAACCCACCTGCTGCCCAGCCCAGAGATTCGGATCCCTCCCGGGCCCGCCAGACCGGCTGCGCGGCCGTGGTTGAGGATGGCGCAGGGTCGCCGCGGTGGAGCTCCGGCCGGGTTGCCTCGGACTCGCCCGCCTTTGCTGCCTATGAGGGACCAGTGCTCGACGACGACGCGGACTACGGGAGTCGCGTCCGGGTGTGGGACGCCGCGGGTCTGCCGGGCGCCTGGTTTGCGCCGCAGCAGTTGAGCACCGACCTTTCTGACACCGGCTGGGGCGGACTGCGTACACCGTGCTCCGGGCGGCCGCGCCCCGCTGGAGGTTCTGGACAGTGCACTGCGTGTGCCCGGTACGCTGTTCCTGCCTGCCCATGCCCTGTCCTCCGATTCGCCATTGCCGGCTCCACGCCCGCGTCCGCCAATGATGCGCATTGCCGGGCTCATCGTCCGGAGCTCCAGTCCGGTGACGGCCTGCTGCTGGAACTCAGTCCCGCCGGGGACGTGGCGCTTCGCGGTGCCGCCGAGGTCCTGGCCAGCGCGAAGGCAAGCCCGGCGACTAAGGAGTGGCGTGTCCTGGACGCCTCGACGACGGCAAGGCCGTCACTTCCGTGGACGGCGTCGAGCTCCTTGTTGGTTTCCCGGCGGGCGCCATCAGTCCGGACGGCCGGCACGCAGGCGGAGACGGCAGCAAGGAGACCGCGGATTTCCGAATCCACTCCGGCACCTGGACGTTCCCTCCGGCCAGCGAAGCCTGACACCCGCAATACCCGAAAGTAGGTATCAGGCCAGTGCGCTCCTCCGGGAATGCCTCCACAGCAGAAAACCGATAACGGCGGCGGACAGCATGCCCAGCCCGCCGGTTGTCACGAGCCCCATCCGCACGCCGAACTGCTCCGTCAGCCAACCGGCCAGCAGGCCGCCGAGGGCGTGTCCGCCTAGCAAGAGGGGCAGATAGAGGGCCATCACCCGGCCGCGGATCTCCGGACCGGCCTCAAGCTGCACGGCCGTTGCGGCGCTGGTGAGGAACAGCAGGGTCATCAGGCCCACCACCACCAGCATCACAATAAAAAGGGTGAGGCTGGGCATCAGGGCCGCAACCAGCTGGGACAGCCCAAACAGGCCTGCCGCAAGCACGATCCCCTTCCGCCCCAGGCCCCGTAGGCGGGCCGCCAGCAGAGCACCGGCAAGGGCGCCGATGGCACTGACGGTGTTGAACAGCCCAAACCCTTCAACGCCGTTGTGCCACACTCGTTCAGCAAATGCCGCCAGCACTACAGGTCCGTTCATGCCGAACATCCCCAGAAGCCCGGCCAGGGCAATGATCAGCAGCAGCGAAGGCCGTTCGCGGACGTAGCGGAACCCGGCCAGGAGCTGGCCCCGGCCCCGTTCAGCCGGGATGCTCGGATGCAGCTCAGCCGGGCGGATGGCGGCAATCAGACACAGCACCAGCAGGCATAGCAGCGAGTTGGCCGCAAACGCCGCAGCTGATCCAACCTGGGCAATGACTATTCCAGCCAGGGCAGGTCCTGCCATCGCGCCCAGTTGGCCGATGGCATTGTTGATGCCGATGGCGGGCCTGAGGGCGGCGTCGCCCACTACCTCGTTGACGAACACGGTCATGGCGGGCTGGTTAATGGCCGAGGTTACGCCGAGTGCTATACAACTCGCGTACACCGCCCAGACGGTGATGGTCCCGCTGGCTGCCCACGCGGCCAGGCCAACCGCGAGGAAGGCAATGACGGCCTGGCAGGCCAGCATGATGCGGCGTTTGGGAAACATGTCCACGAGCAGGCCGCTGAGTGGTCCCACAATCAGCATGGGCAGGAACTGCAGTGCGACGGCCACCCCCACGGCGGCGGGGCTGCCGGTCAGTTGCAGCACCAGCCAGTCCTGGGCGAGCCGCTGCATCCACACACCCACGCTGCCGGTGAATACCAGTGCCAGGAAGAGACGGTAGTTGCGCTGCTTCAGGGGCTGGTACCACGGGGGCTGGCTCGTCGGAGAAGGGAGGGACTGTTCGGAACGCTGGCGGTCGGAAGACACGTCGGACTCAACTCAAATTAGTAACGGGCAGAACCAGGAAATGTTTATAGCGTGCCGTTGTTACCAGCCGCCGGTGGTGGTACTGGGGCTTAGCGGCGGTGGTTCAGGCGCGGGTGGAGCGCAGCTTTACTGCTGCGGCGGCAAGGATCAGGGTGCCGGGAACCACCACGAAGAGTGCGGCCAGCATCCACACAAACACCACTGCCCCGAAGAGCGCCGCGGCCAGCAGAAGGGACCCGCTCCAGTCCTTCAGTGACAGGGCCTGTCCGGTCTCAAGCGCGGAGCGCCAGGCACTACGGGCGTCAGCGCGGGAGCCGGCGGAGTCGGACCAGGCGGCAGCGGTACGCAGGAGCAGGATGGCCGCCCCGGCAGCGAGGATCAGGGTTGCCGGCAGGACCACTTCCCGGCCAGGCAGCTGCCCTACCCAAGCGAGCAAAAGGTTAAGGACAATCACGACGGCGGCTGCCGCCGTCGCAATTCCAAGCTTCCAGCTGCCTGGCAAGGCAGCCTTGAAAGTGTCCCAGAGGCCGCGGACAGAATCGTCCCGGCCGGAGAGGTGCCGTTCGAGATGGGCGATCCCCGCCGCATACGCGGCGGGGATCGTCACCAGCGGAATGGACAGCACCAGCACCAGCACCCCGGCCAGGAGGGTCTCGGAGAACAGCGCGAAGCGGTTTACCGGGACGGGTTCGTGGTGGTTGGGGGCGGGTGTGGTGCTGTCCATGACGCTCATTTTCTGTCTCGGTTTTCCGTTAGCCTTTGAGGCCCTGGGTGGAGACGCCTTCGACGATGTAGCGCTGGAAGACGAGGAAGAAGATCAGGACCGGGAGCAGGGCCAGGACGGACATGGCGATCATTGCGCCGTAATCCGAGGACTGGGTCTGGTCCACGAAGAGCCGCAGGGCCAGCGGCAGCGGGTATTTGTCGGGGGTGTTGAGGTAGAGCAGCGGGCCCAGGAAGTCGTTCCAGCTCCAGATGAAGGAAAAGATCGAGGTTGAGATCAGGGCCGGTTTCATCAGCGGGAGCATGATAGAGGTGAAGATCCGGACGTGGCCGGCGCCATCGATCCTGGCGGCCTCGTCCAGCTCACCGGGGAGGTTGCGCATGAACTGGACCATGAGGAACACGAAGAACGCGTCAGCGGCGAGGAATTTGCCGATCAGCAGCGGCACGTAGGTGTCGATCAGGCCGAGCTGTTGGAACACGATGTACTGCGGGATGATCACCACGTGGAACGGCAGGAGCAAGGTGGCGATCATCATGCCGAAGAAGATGCTGCGGCCGGGGAACTTGATCCGGGCGAACGCATAGGCTGACACGCTGGCCGACAGGACGGTTCCCACCACTGCACCGACGGCCAGGATCAGGGAGTTGGTGAAGAACGTCAGGGTGGATACCCCGCCGATGCCCTCCATCGCGGTGACGAAGTTGTCGAAGCTGAAGTTGTTGGACCACAGTGACGTGTTGGTGCCGCCGATCTCGGCGTTCGGTTTGAACGATGAGGCGATCATCCACAGGCCCGGGTACAGGACCACTGCCGTCAGGGCGAGGGCGACGATGTGGAAGAGGGTGCTCTTGGCGCGCTTGGCCCCGGCCGATTCGGACTTGGGGTTGTAGTTGGGCACCTGGGCGTCCGGCGTGGACTCGGTGGTGGTTGCCGTGGTTGTCATTTTGCGTCTCCGCTGTAGTGGACCCAGCCTTTGGAGGTCTTGAAGATGACCAGAGTGAGGATGCCGACGACGATCAGGAGCAGCCAGGCCATTGCGGAGGCGTAGCCCATCCGGAAGTCGCTGAAGCCGCGCAGGTAGAGGTAGAGGGTGTAGAAGAGGGTGGAGCCGGCGGGGCCGCCTTCACCGTTGGAGATGATGTAGGCGGAGCTGAAGATCTGGAATGCGTGGATGGTTTCCATTAGCAGGTTGAAGAAGACCACCGGGGATAGCATGGGCCAGGTGATGTTGAAGAACTTCCGTACCGGGCCGGCACCGTCCATGGACGCGGCCTCGTAGAGGTCCGCCGGGATCTGCTTGAGGCCGGCGAGGAAGATCACCATCGGGGCGCCGAACTGCCAGACGGTCAGCAGGATGAACATCGGCATGGTCATGGACGGGTTGCCCACCCAGCCGCCGATGTTGATGCCGAAGAGCGACAGGCCCTGGTCCACCGGTCCGGAATCGCCGAACATGGCCTTCCAGACGATCGCGATGGAGACTGACGCGCCGATCAGGGACGGGGCGTAGAACGCGGACCGGTAAAAGCCCTGGCCCTTGCGTGCGCTGTTCAGCAGCATCGCCACCGCCAGGGCCGCGGCGAGCTTCAACGGCGTACCGAAGACCACGTAGCCCACGGTCACGCCCACCGACTGCAGGAACCGTTCGTCCTGGAACATGGTGGTGTAGTTATCCAGGCCGATCCACTTGGGCGGATCGAACAGGTTGTAGTTGGTGAAGGACAGGTACAGCGAGGAAATCATCGGACCCAGGGTCAGGGCGATGAATCCCAGCAGCCAGGGCAGCAGGAAGGTGTAGCCGGCGCGGGCATCCGCCCCCCGCTGCCGCGACTTGCGCGGCAGCGGGGAGGCGGACGGCGCCGAACGCCTGCTCAATGTTGGGCTTTGAGTCACGAGTTCAATCCGTCAGTTGTGAAAGCCTGGATCAGGCGTTCTGCTTGATGAGGTCTTCGGCTTCCTTGAACCACGCGTCGGCCGCGCCGTCGATGGTCAGCTTGCCGTAGTTCAGGTCCGAGCTGACGCGCTTGAAGGAGGCCTCGAGGGTACCGAAACCGACGATGGGCGGCTCGGGGGCTTCCTTGAGGTACTGCTCGATAGACTTTTCGTAGTCCACCACGAGCTTGTCCGTACCTTCGAAGGTGGTGCCGTCACGCTGGGTCTTCGACGCCGGAACGCCGCGGGAGGTCTTGAAGATCTGGCCCACCTCGGGGTCGTTGACCATGAAGTCGATGAAGCGGGCAGCAGCATCCTTGAACTTGGTCTTGGCGCTGGCCACCATCAGCATGGACGGCTTCAGGAAGAGGCCCAGGTTGTCCGGGTCATCGGACGGGACCGGAACGAGCTTGAGTTCCTTGGCGCCGCTGTCCGCCAGGTAACCGGCCATGAAGTTGTCCCAGGTGACTTCGGTGGCGGTGACGTTAGAACCGAACGGGGACTTGGGTGCGAGCTGGGTGACGCGCTCTTCGGTGATAATGGCGGGGGTGCCGCGAAGACCGGCGGTCTGGTTCCACCACTTCTTCATATCGTCCTTGGTGAAGCCGAGCTTGCCGTCCTCGGTGAAGGCCTCGATGTTGTTCTGGCGGAGCCAGATGTTGAACATCCACCAGACACCGGTGTAGTCGGTCGAGCCGAAGATCGCGCTCTTGCTCTTGGTGCCCACCTCAGTCAGGAAGTCGTTGAATTCCTTGTAGGTCCACTTTCCTGTCGGCTCAGCGATGCCCAGGGTAGCCAGCTTGGCCGGATCGTAGTAGACGGCGAACGCGTTGGTGCTGGTGGGGATACCGTAGGTCTTGCCCCTGATCTGGCCCGAGGGCAGGAGGGACTTGTCAAAGGCATCGGTGTTGATCTTCACAGTGCCCAGGTCCAGGAGCTGGTTGCGCTGGCCGTAATCTCGCAGGTAGGAAAGGTCCCACTGCATCACGTCCGGCAGGCCGCCGCCCGCCGCTTCAGTGGCACGCTTTTGCCAGTAGCCGGCGAAGTCAGTGAAGTTGCCGTTGACCTTGATGTCCGGGTTCTTCGACTCGAACAAGGCGATTGCCTTGCGGGTACGCTCGGCGCGGTCGTCGTTGCCCCACCAGGTGTAGTTGATGGTGACAGGGTTTTCCGCAGAGCCAGTCTCGCCGGCGCTGGTGCCGCCGCCCGTTCCACAGGCCGCCAGTGCCGCGGCAGATGCGGTACCTACGGCTACGGTGGTGAGGAAATTTCTTCTGTTGATCATGAGAGCCTCCTTGCTCGATGTGTGCAACCCCAGTCGCCCAACCTACAACGTGAGTAGTGAGCTGGCTTACACGGCTTCTGAAACGATACAATATCGGCATTACCGGAAATGGGCAAGCGTTTTCCAGAGATCTGATTATCAAGCCAGTTTCATCTTCCCAGCAGACAAAGGAGTCCCATGACTTTGCAGGAAACTTCCAGCCCGGCCCGGGTTTGGAACAACATCGAAGGTATCGCCTATGGGGGCGACTATAACCCGGAACAGTGGCCGGTCAGCGTCCGGTTGGAGGACCTGGAGCTGATGAAGGAAGCCGGCGTGAACTTCCTCAGTGTGGGGATCTTTTCCTGGGCACTGCTGGAGCCGGAGGAGGGCAAGTACGATTTCGGCTGGCTGGACGAGGTGATGGACAACCTGGCCGGAATCGGCGTCAAGGTAGCCCTGGCCACTGCCACCGCCGCTCCCCCGGCCTGGCTGGTACGCAAGCATCCGGAAATCCTGCCCATAACGGCGGACGGAACCGTGCTGGGACCGGGCTCGCGGCGGCACTACTCGCCGTCGTCGGCCGTTTACCGCCGCTACGCCAGCGGCATCACGCGTGTTCTCGCCGAGCGATACAGGGACCATCCGGCCCTGGCGCTATGGCATGTGGACAACGAACTGGGCTGCCACGTCTCCGAGTTCTACGGCGAAGAAGACGCTGCAGCATTCCGCACGTGGCTTGAGCGGCGTTATGGAAGCATCGGCGCGCTCAACGCGGCTTGGGGTACTGCTTTCTGGTCCCAAAACTACGGCTCATTCGAAGAGATCCTGCCGCCCGGCGTCGCGCCTTCCACCCTGAACCCGGGCCAGCAGCTGGACTTCCAGCGCTTCAACTCCTGGGCTTTGATGGACTACTACCGCGAACTCGTTGGCGTCCTCCGGGAGGTCACCCCCGGGGTTTCTTGCACCACCAACCTGATGGCATCCAGCGCCACAAAGTCCATGGACTACTTCGACTGGGCCAAGGACCTGGACGTCATCGCCAACGACCACTACCTCGTGGCCGCCGATCCCGAACGGCAGATCGAACTCGCGTTCAGCGCTGATCTCACCCGCGGCATCGCGGGAGGTGACCCGTGGATCCTGATGGAACATTCGACGTCGGCCGTCAACTGGCAGCCACGCAACCAGCCCAAGATGCCCGGCGAAATGCTGCGCAACTCGCTGGCCCATGTGGCCCGCGGCGCGGACGCCGTGATGTTCTTCCAGTGGCGGCAGAGCTTCGCTGGCTCGGAGAAGTTCCACTCGGCAATGGTGCCGCACGGCGGGCGGGACACACGGGTGTGGCGCGAGGTAGTGGACCTTGGTGCTGCTTTGAAACGCCTCGCCCCGGTCCGCGGTTCCCGGGTGGAATCGCGTGCTGCAATCGTCTTCGACTACGAGGCCTGGTGGGCGAGCGAAATCGACTCCAAGCCGAGCCAGGACGTGAAGTACCTGGACCTGCTGCGGGCATTCCACCGGGCTCTGTTCCTGCGGGGCGTGTCCGTGGATATGGTCCACCCTTCCGCCTCTTTAGAAGGCTACGACCTCGTGCTGGTGTGCACCTTGTACACGGTCACCGACGAGGCCGCCGCACATATTGCCGCTGCCGCTTCTGCCGGGGCAACGGTCCTGGTGAGCTACTTCAGCGGGATCGTGGACGAGAAGGACCACGTGCGGCTTGGTGGCTACCCGGGAGCATTCCGCGAGCTGCTGGGCGTGCGCGTGGAGGAATTCCACCCTCTGCTGGCCGGCGGCCAGCTGAAACTGAGCGGCGGCGGGTTTTCCACGATCTGGAGCGAGCACCTTCACCTTGCCGGCGCCGAGGTGGTGCAGACGTTCACGGAGTATCCGCTGGAGGACGTGCCGTCGCTGACCCGGCGGACGGTGGGCTCCGGCGTGGCTTGGTACCTCGCCACGTTCCCGGACCGGGACGGGATCGAGTCGATCGTGGACCGGCTGCTGGAGGATTCCGGCGTTGCGCCCGTCACTGTGGCCGACCCGGGAGTTGAACTGACGCGCAGGCGTTCCGACGACGGCCACAGCTTCCTGTTTGCCATCAACCACTCACCTACACCCGGTGCGGTGCAGGCTTCCGGCGTTGACCTGCTCTCCGGCCAGCCTTTTGAAGGGGTTGTGCCAGCCGGCAGCGTTGTGGTTATTGCCGAGGACTGACTCCAAGCGGACGACCGCGTTTAGTGGTCCCGGCCTTCCGTATACGCCCGCGGCCGGGGCCGCTTTTGTGGTTGTCGGCTCCAGACCGGGGCGAGTTGCAGGTTGTCCACATGGCAACTTTTGCCAGCACTTTGTCAGTGGTCTTTGGCAGAGTTGTCCTATGGAAGCCATTGGGGATCAGCTTGCGGAGTTCGGCGGTTCTACCGGCGTGCTTACGCGGGCTGGGACCAGTTCCGCCCGTGGCTCTGGAGCGTACGACGGCGGCTCGCGCCTGAGTCTTACCGGTCACCTTCGCGTTATTCCCGACAATCCTGCCCCTCATGATGCTGGGCCGGGTGAAGTCGTACCCCTCGCCTCGGCCCCCGCGGCGGCTCACGTTGCTGAGCCGCTGAGCTTGGCGGAGGTTGGCCGGCTCCTGGCCGCTGCCGCCGCCGCAGCACCCGCGGCCCTTGCTGCGGCTGACTACGTCCAAGCCGCTAATTTCGCCGGGCAGGTTGAGGAACTCTCCCGGAGCGTGGAGTACCTGCAGGTCCTCGGTGCCGGGACTGTGGACCGCACCAGAACACAGGCCATTGCCGCCGCGGACGCCGCACGGGCCAGCCGGTCCCGGACGGGCAAGGGCTGGGTCACCGGCTGGGACAACGGTGTGGAAACCCTGCACGAAACAGACACCGCCTCGCCCGGCGAACCAGCAGCAAGTGCTCCAACTGCAGGTGACTTAGGGATCAGTAGGTCTGGGCCCAGCAGCTCCGGGGTCAGCGCTTCAATCACCAGCGTTTCAGTGGCCCGTGCCGTCAGGACCAGGACCGGGACGGCGGGGCAGGATCGGGTTGTCACGTCCCCGGCGGACGACGGGTGCGCCAACACCGCAGAGTTCCTCCGCCAGCGGCTGCGGATCGGCAAAAGCGAAGCCCACCGCCGGCTGGCCCTCGCCGCGGACATCCTGCCCGCCACCACCCTCACCGGCGACACCATCCCAGCCCCACGCGAACACCTCGCCGCCGCCCTCACCCCCACCCCCGCCACCGTCGAGGACACCAGCGACACCAACGCGGTTACCGCGCACTGTGAGGGTGGGGTCGGTCCTGCCGTGTCCTCCAAGGCCGGGACCATCATCAGCCTGACCCTGCACCGGCTCCAGCACCTCACCACAC
>NZ_PJII01000013.1:102850-121811 GCF_002929215.1 Arthrobacter sp. ZGTC412 | reverse complement strand
GGGGTGGAGACCAACAAGATCCTCGGCACCTCCGACCAGGACCGGGTCATCATGGACGGCCTCTGCGTCCGCATCGGTGCCATGCGGTCCCACTCCCAGGCGCTGACCCTGAAGCTCCGCGAGGACCTGTCCGTGGCCGAGATCGAGAAGCTGCTGGCCGAGGACAACCAGTGGGCCAAGGTGGTCCCGAACACCAAGGAAGCCTCCATGGCGGAGCTGACCCCGGTGGCAGCGTCCGGCACCCTGGACATCCCCGTGGGCCGTATCCGCAAGATGGAGATGGGCCCGCAGTACATCAGTGCCTTCACCGTGGGCGACCAGCTCCTCTGGGGCGCCGCCGAGCCGCTGCGCCGCATGCTCAACATCGCCACCGGGAACCTGTAGTCACCCGGTTCGGAATCGTCGACAAGATGGATGACGCCACCACCTGCACCCGGCCGTCTGGGGAGGACGGGCATGGTCTCCACGGACAGCTCTCGGCAGACGTAGACGTGTATGTCCCTGCCGATAAGCCCGGCGTGATCTACGTGCGGTCCGCTGGGACATGGCTCCGGTACGAAAGGTCCGGCCCCGGCACAGAGGCCGATACCACTGAGAATTTCACCGGCGGCAACGGCCGCGTCCGTGATCCGGCTCCGGAGAACCTCAGCCTGCACTGGCCGGGGCACCAGGACGGCAGGTCCCTGGACCTCATACGGGAACGCAAACCCCGCGTCTACTATGACCCGTGCCAACACCCTGGCCTTTTTGTCACTGAGAACGGCGGGCCGCCCAGGGCACCCTTGCCAGTCCTGGAAATGAATGGCCACCTAGATGACCCTGCACCTTGGCTCGAGCCGGCCACTGGACACCGCTTCACGTGTGACCAGGCCAGGACCTCGACGGCAATTCTGAAGTACGCGCCGCGGAAGGACCAATCAAGTACACCGCCTGAGCAATTGCAAGGAGCACGACCTGCGGGCAAGCTCGTTTCATCCGATAATCGGCCGTTCCTCCGGCAGGCGGTAGAGGCGTGGCCGGGCCGAGAGCGCCAGGGCGGACGCCACGGCCACGGTGCCAATGCGTCCGGTGAACATCAGGGCCATCAGCACCCACTCCGCGGCCGGCGGAAGGTTGTAGGTGATGCCGGTGCTCATCCCCACGGTGGCGAAGGCGGAGATGGACTCGAAAAGCACTTTCTCCAGGCTGTAGTCGGTGAACATAAGCAGCAGCATGGTGCCGGAGACGACGGCGGCGATGCCCAGCAGCGCAACGGACAGGGCCTGCCGCTGGGATGAGAAGCTGATGGACCGGTGGGCGATGGTCACCTGGTCGCGGCCGCGGACTTCGTTCCTGTTCCACTCGAAGGCCGCGAACAGGACCATCCCGGCCACTAGGAGGAACACCGTTCCGTAGATGGTCAGGCGCAGGTGGATGGTCCAGTTTTTTAGTCAGCGAGCCACAACAACGCCAGTCCCGCAGGGCGGCAAGCGTGCCGGTGCGGAAGACACCGGCCAAGGCGGCGTCGGCTTCCTCCCGGGTGCGGTAAATTTTCCCGTCCGCCAACCGCTGGCGTAGCAACTCCGGAGAGGCATCAACCAGCTCGATCTGGTCCGCGCGCCGCACCACGGCGTCCGGGACGGTGGTGGATTCCCGGACCCCCGTGACGCGCTGAACCGCGGCGGCCAGCGATTCGACGTTCCGGATGTCCAAGGTGGAAATGACGTCAACCCCGGCCTGGAGCAGGTCCTCGATCTGCTCCCACCGGCCTCCACCCCCGGCCACAGCAGCGTAGTCATCAACCAGAACGATGCCGGGGTGCTGGTCGATCAGCGCCGGCACATCCAACCCGTCCTGCCCATTCTGGCCGGCCTGGCGCTTCGGGCACAGTTCCAAGCCATCCAGCAGTTCCACGCACGTCACTTGTTCCCAGTCCTCCGCCGGCAGAGAATGGTAACTATTCCCGTGTCAGCGGCTCAGCGCTCCTTCGGCACGTGGCGGCAAGCGCTGCAGTGCCTTCCCTAACCGGAACTCTGAACGGCGGTACTGCTGATGGACTCGCCTGGTTCCCCTGGCACTTTCCTCCCGGTCATCAAACGGCACCCGGTGGCAGCCTTCGTGGTCATCGCCATTTCGTTGTCATGGATCGGCCAGATCCTGTCCCTCCTGCTGCTGGGGAACATCCTGCCGGGAATCCTGGCTGAGCTGCTGATCCTGCTGGGAACGGCGGCCCTGGTCACGGCAGCCGCGGACGGCCGGCCCGCCGTGCGCGAGCTCTTCCGCCGGGCAGTCCGCTGGAGGGTTGGCCCCGGCTGGTACGTGGCAGCGCTGCTGGCCCTTCCCGCGTTAACGGTGCTCATTGCGGCGGCCACCGGGACGTTCCACCCGCCGGCTGGCGGCTGGTGGCCCTTAGTGGGCATCTACCTGCTGAACACCGTGATCATCGGTGCCCTCCTGGGCAATATCTGGGAGGAGCTCGCCTGGACAGGCGTGGTGCAGCACCGGCTTATGGACCGGCACGGACCTGCCGTTGCTGCACTGCTGACTGCCGTCCCGTTCGCACTTATCCATCTGCCCTTCGCCTTCGCCGAGCGGGGCTTCGCCGGCACGCCATGGACCGACGTGGCGGTCTCCTGGGCGGTCCTGTTCCTTTTCGCCCCGATCTTCCGCCTGCTTATGGGGATCGCCTACCTGGGAACGGGCTTCAGTCTGCTCATCGTGGGGCTGCTGCACGCCTCCTTCAACGCGTCGGCGTCGACGAAGCTGGACGTGTTCGACGGCGACTGGCAGCAGATTGCCGCCCTGATCGTTCTGCTGGGAGTCGCCGCAGCCGCATCCCGCGCTTGGCGTTTGCGGCGGGCGCCCGGTGAAAGAGGCCAGGACGTCCGCACCTTTCGGCACCAGGCTGAGGGTCCACGGGCGAACCCCGCGGAGGACGGTGATGGCCCGCAATACGCCGGCTGAGCGGAGCCTCCGCGCGATTTCACAACGCGGAGGCTCCTGGCGCTGACACCCTTGGGGGGATGGTGCAGCGCCTGAATGGAATCTACCTCACTAAATGTCCTGTCTTGCTCGTCTTTGCAACAAACTGTCCAAGATTTGATCGGTCCTTGAGCCTTTGGGCGGAGTGACGCTGCCCACGCAGCCGCATCAGGTGCCGAAACTACTTGTCGGTGACGCAATCGAGGCTTACCGTCGTCGCATGGCTCTCAACTCGCGACCGGGGCCGCGGCTGCTACAGCATCTCAGCCGACGCGCTACAGCCGGCGGAGGCCCTCATTGAACGACCACATGGACCGAACCGATTCCGAGCCGCCCCTGGCGGGCGACGAGACCGCTACCCTGCTGGGCTTCTTGGAGCGACAGCGGGCCACCTTCGCCTGGAAGACCGGAGCCCTCGACGCGGCCGGCCTGCAGGCGAGGCTGGCCCCCTCGTCCATGAGTCTGGGCGGCATGCTCAAACACTTGGCCCGCTTCGAGGACGACATGTCCACCGAGTGGCTGCATGGCCGCAGTCAGCTTCCGCCATGGAACGCCGTGGACTGGGAAACCGACCATGACTGGGACTGGAATTCGGCCAACGAGGATTCCCCCGAACAACTCTATGAACGCTGGCGCGACGCAGTGGCCCGCTCCCGGGCCCTTTTCGCTGAGGCGCTGACGGACGGCGGTCCAGGCTGCCGGGGCACAGCTGCCTCCAACCCCGGCATTGAACTTCCCAGTCTGCGCTACATCCTGCTCAACATGATCGAGGAATACGCGCGCCACAACGGCCATGCCGACCTTATTCGGGAGTCGGTGGACGGCCTCGTGGGGCAAGACCCGCCTGCTTGATGACTCTCGTCTTGCAGGCCGGAACTCAGGCTTGTGAGGACGGCGTATCGCCGGCGGCTGCGGCGCGGACGTCGCCCTCTTCGTGCCGGCTCTTCTTCTTTCCGAACGGGAGCGCTTTCAGCAGCGGGCCCACAACTGCCATCACCACGAGGCCCCAGGCGAGTCCGATGACGGCCGAGCACAGGGTGTTGACCAGCCAGGCCAGGAAGCCGCCCACTACGGCGATCCCGGCGAACGGGTGCTCGAGGACATGGACCAGGTCATACGGCGCGTGCCAGCCGAGGTCGTGTGCACCCTGCAGCATGATGTGGCCGCCCACCCAAAGCATGGCGACCGTGCCGATAAGGGTGATCCCGGCCAGCACCTTGGGCATTCCCCGGACGAGCAGCTCGCCGAAGCGCTGGGCACCCGCGGAGTCCTTGGCGGCCAGGTGCAGGCCGATGTCGTCCATCTTAACGATGAGTGCAACAGCGCCGTACACAGCCACTGTGATCACCAGCGCCACGACCACCAGGATGAGCGCCCGGGCCCACAGGGACTCCGTGGCCACCTCGTTCATTGAGATGACCATGATCTCGCAGGACAGGATGAAGTCGGTGGTGATGGCGCCCTTGATGACCTTAGCCTCAGCCGCCGGGCCCCGCTCCACCGCCGGTGTATCCTCGTCCGCGGCGTGGTGGCCGCGGAGCTTGTGCCAGACCTTCTCGGCACCCTCGTAGCAGAGGTAGGTGCCGCCCAGCATGAGGATGAACGGGATGGCCCATGGAATGAAGGCGCTGACGAGCAGCAGTGCCGGCAGGATGATCAACAGTTTGTTCCGGAGCGAGCCCCAGAAGATCTTTTTGATCATCGGCAGTTCGCGGGACGGGTCGGCCCCGGACACGTACTGCGGGGTGACGGCGGCGTCGTCGATCACCACGCCGGCAGCCTTGGCTCCTGCCTTGGCGGCTCCGGCAGCGACGTCGTCCACCGAGGCGGCCGCTATGCGGGCGAGGGCTGCGACGTCGTCCAGCAGGGCGACGAGACCGCCGCTCACAGATCGCTCCCGTACTGCTTGAGGGCGGACGGCTGAGTGCGGATGCTTCGGTCGAGGCGCGTGATTGGCATATTCCGAGTATATGGCGGCGGGCAGCCAAGCGACGGGAGTGGCGCTGTCTGCAGGTGTACGGGAGACGACTTTTTGCAGCCGGCTTGGAGCAGGGTTAGGGAGAAAACAGGATTTCTTGAGAAGGCGTCAGTGCGTGCCCCACTCGCCATCCTCCGACTTGGTATGCATGTTCTGGCTGTAGCTGGCTCGCGGGCCGTTGACACTGAGGGCGTTGAGGGTCTCGTTCAGGGCGTGCGCCAAGAGATCTCGGTCAAGGGCAGGAAAGTTAAGCGCACCGTAGAGATAAGCCTGGACTTCGGTCAGGCCCGCTTGTCCTCCAATTCCAAAGTATCTGATCCAAACCTGTTCAAGGGTCAGCGGTGCAGCCTCGAATGCCAGCCGGAAACCTTGGCGCTGTTCGTCCTCGTCCCTTGCGGCGCCCCATGCTTCAGCCGCCCCCATGATCGAGTCCCGGCATGGACTCGATGATCTCTTCTGCAACTGCCTGCAGTGTCCGGTTCTCGTTCAGGGCTCTGTTCATCAGGTGGAGCATCGCTTCATGGTTTCCCATGTGCCGGCTGGCCATAACGATCCCCTTGGCGGTGCTGATGATGTCCCGATGGGTCAGTGTCGTCTTGAGTTGCTCGCTCAACATCCGGCCGCGCTCCCGGGCCTGGACGTTGGCCAGGAAGATCGAGGCTTGGGCCGCGAACAATTCCAACAGACGAATCAACCGATGTGTTGCGGCATTGGGCTGTGCCCAATAAATCTTAATAGCCCCAAAAGCGAGGTCCCCTGCAAGAAGCGGAACACTGACACAGGAACGCAAACCCAGATCGTCTGCTGCCGTACCCCATTCAGGCCAGCGGAGGTCTGTGCGCACATCCGCTATGTCCACCGGGTGTCCGGAGGCCCATGCACTCAGGCACGGGCCTTGCCCGAGATCGTATTGGAGGGTATCGGCTTCCACAACGATCCTGCCCGTGGAAGCTGCGCTGCTGCGGCTCCCGTTGGTGTCGATCAGGGATACGCCCGCTCCGACGGCGTCCTCCACTGAAAGGACCGCGGCGTTGGTGATGAGTGTCAGGGCGTGGGCGACCGTATCCTCGCTGAGGAGCACGTTGGATAACCGTGCAAACACAGCGGCCAGCTCGTCGGCCAGCGGCAATTCAGTATCCATGACCGCTTCGATTCCAGCATTCCGGTCCCAGGTGAACCATCTGCTTGTTCCTTCAGTGGAACACACGTTGCCTATATAATCCACCGTTCGCGCGTTGCACCCTCTCATGGGGCCGCTCAACCACTCTTGTTCCGCTTCTTTTCGGCCTCTTTCTGCGCTTCTTCGCGCTTCTTTTCGGCTTCTTTCTGGGCGTCCTCGCGCTGCTCCTCTGCTTCCTTTGCCGCCTCTTCCGCCTGCTCCTGCTGGTCCTCGGTCACCTGCGGATCAGTCGCCGGGGCCGGGGCCGGGGCCGGGGTCGGTGCTGGGGGCGCCGGCGCCAAGGCTGCTTCCAGTTCGCTCCTGATGCTGCCGATGGCGGCCTCAATCCTGCTTTGGCGCTGCTGCGACATCCGGCCCTGCCCGGCAGCCGTTGCCACCTCCTGGCTTAGCTGCTCAAGCTCGGCCTGCGCTGCGGCAAAGTCCTGCTGCGCGGCGAGCTGTTTCGCCTCCGCCACCCGGGTCTGCAGTTGTGCGGCTACGCCGTCGTCCAGGTCGGATTGGCCGGAACAGGAAGTCAGGAGGGAAATGCCCAGGCCGGCGGCAACGACACCGCTCAGCAGTCTTTGCAAGGGAGTGCGGTTCATGGCGTGACGCTTTCTTCCAGTTCCTTGAAGTGCTCGCCCAGCTGCCCTGGGATGGCCGGCCCGGGCGTTACCACCGGGGCGGTTGGAGGCCGCTGCACCGTGGTCAGCAGCACGGCCAGGAGGATAATAACGACGGCGGCCACCGCAGCAATGATCCGCAGCCGGCGGTTCCCTAGACTCCCCAGTTTTTCCCACGGTCGCCGCCGTGCCGGCGTCGGCTGGATGGAGGCCGGTGAGCGTGACGGCATCTGCGGGGCGGGCTGCCATGACGTGGCGTTGGTTGCCTGGCCCTCTGGCAGGGCGGGGAGCCGGGCACCCTGCTGCGCCGCCGGGCTGCCGGAGCGGGGTGTCTTAACGGAACCCGCGTCCAGAATCGTGGTGGCCGGGTGGGATGCTGCCAGGGCAGTTTCCGCCTCGTGCGCTTCGTCCGCCGGCAGGGACCAGCCGACGGCGGTGCCCAACGTGGCTGCGACGCTCGCGGCATCGGGCCGGTCCTGCGGGTTCCTGGCTGTCATGGCGGCGAGAAGGGACTGCCACTGCGGGCTTAGAAAGTCAGGAAGGTGCGGACCGCGTGAGAGCCGTGCCACGGCCGCTTCCAGCGCCGGCCCTGGGAATGCCACTGTCCCGGTGAGGGCCTCGAGCAGCACCAGGCCCAGGGAGTAGATGTCTGACTTTGGTCCCACCTTGTCTCCGCTGGCCTGTTCCGGGCTCAAGTAGGCCGCTGTCCCGGGGACCATGTTGGTTGCGGTGACCCGTGCGCCGTCGAGCATTCGCGCGATGCCGAAGTCGGCGAGCTTGGGCCGGAGCGGCGAATCAGCCGCGTAGCGGGTGAGGAGGATGTTGGCCGGCTTCACGTCGCGGTGCACCACGCCGCGGTGATGGATGTACTGCAGTGCATCAGCCAGTTCGGCCCCCAGCCGAGCCGCTTCAGCACTGGTCAGCGGTCCCGCCGCAAGATGCCGGCGAAGATCGGTTCCCGAAACAAGCTCCATCACCAGGAAGGGCACTTCCCGCTGGCCGCGCAGCAGTGTTCCGGTGTCGAAGAGCGTGACCAGGCCGTGGTGGTTCAGCTGCGCCAGCATGCGGGCCTCTGCCTGCTGCCTGGCCAGTTCGTCGGCGCCGGTGACGTCGTCGCGGAAGATCTTCAGCGCCACCTCCCGGTCCAGGACCAGGTCCTCGCCGCGGTAAACGCTTCCCATGCCGCCGTGGCCGAGCACCTCCCGGACCCTGTAGCGCTCACGCAGGATGGTTCCGGCCAGGCCGGTCTCCGTCTCTTCGGTCATGGTTGCTGCCTTCCGTCAGCACCCACTCTAGCCATGCCGGGTCATGCGGTCAGGTGCGGGCTTTTTGCTTTACCCAACCCCATGCCACGGTGGCGGCGAACAGCACCAGGCCGATGAAGGCCAGCCACAGCAGGCCCTCGATGATGAAGCCAAGGATCGACAGAACAAGCCAAATGACAAGCAGTGTGATTACTAGTCCCATGCGGAATACCTGTTTCGGGTCAGACCTTTTAGGAGTTACTGTCGGAAACCGCAGAGCTGACGGCGGTTGGGCTGTCGTACTCCTGGTCCGGGATAGCTTCAAGGGCCTGGATTACGTTGCTGTCAGCACCGGAGTCCTTTGCGTTGGACAACAAGGCTTCACGGCTTGCGGGATAGTCCACACCGCCGAGGAACTTTTGAATCTGGATGGGGTTCGGAGTTTCGGCCATCGTGCCAGTTTCCTTTCTGCTGTCGGTCGCATGTCTGCCCTCTTGCCCGTGGAGGAGAGGCCGCGGAGATGTTCATCGTAGGCCTGCACGTTGCAGAAAAGAAGGAGGTGTTGTCTTGCCCTGGATCGGTCCAGGCTTCTCGAAAAGCGTGCGGCTAGGGGAGCGCCGGGTCTTCCGTCAGCCAGGCCATCGCCTCGTCCTTGGAAGTAAAGAACCTCGTCGGGTGGTGGGGATTGTGCCGTCCGATGTAGAAGCTGGCTATGGCTTCATCCACGGGCGAGGGGCCCACAATTGCTGCCCGGGCGAGCGGCCAGCGGGAGGCGAAGGCTTCCTGGGCGCGCCGGTCAATCCACTTCATGCCGGCTATTTCGACCAGCAGCGGGAGGGTCCGCCCTGCACTTAGGGCAGCGGCGCGTTGCATCAGTGCTTTTGCATCGCTTTCCTGGACTACGGCACCCGGAGTCCACTTCAAGCAGAGGACCTCGCCGGAAAGTTCGATGGTTCCGGTGACTCCTTCATGCCGGTCATCTTCCATGGCCTTCACCGTCCAGGTATTCGCGGGCGGCAAGAACCAGTGCCTGCACCCCAAGGGTCAGCGTTGGCTGGATAACGGGCGCGAAGTGGGGCGAGTGATTAGACGGTATGTCCTCAGGAATTTTCCCGCTGGCCGGCCACTCCGGCGATAAGAGCGGATCGCTTCCGCCCAGGAACCAAAAGACCAAAGGAACGCCGGCAGCGGCGGCCAGTACGCCTACATCTTCGCTGCCGGACACTGGGCCCGGGTCAATAACTTTCTTGTCGCCGAATTTGTTCCGAAATGCTGCAGCAACCCTCAACGCCCCGGACTCGTCGTTGATCGTTACTGGGAAATGCTCTTCGTAGTCGAACTCCGGCTCGCCGGGAGAACCCGAGGCAGAAGCCTCACCGCGCACGATGCGCTCGATGGCCGCCAGCACCTTTGCCCGGGTGGATTCGCTGAATGACCGCACGCTGATGCCCAACGATGCCGACTCGGGGATGATGTTGTTTTTCGTTCCAGCATGTATCTGCCCTACGGTCACCACGGCAGCCTCGCTTGCCGCGAGCTCGCGGGAGACGATCCCCTGCAAGCGCAGTGTTGCGGCAGCAGCCATGAGAACTGGGTCAACGGTGGTCTCGGGCCGGGAACCGTGTCCGCCACGTCCGGGCAGGGTCACGTTCAGGGAGTCGGCGGAGGCCATGGCCACGCCGCCACGGATGCCGAACCACCCTGCCGGAATAGGTGCCACGTGCTGGCCCAAAACGACGTCGGGCTTGGGCACCAGGTCGAAGAGGCCGTCCGTCACCATGGATTGTGCTCCACCGCCCCATTCCTCTGCCGGCTGGAATACGGCAATCAGGGTGCCGTGCCATTCCTGACTCTCGGCGACGAGCCTTTCCAACGCCCCCACCAGGCAGCTGACGTGCACATCGTGCCCGCACGCGTGCATTACCGGCACTTCCTTGCCCTCGTGGTCCACGCCACGGGCAGTGCTTGCGTACTCCAGCCCAGTGGCTTCCTCAACGGGTAAACCATCCATGTCGGCACGGAGCAAAACAACCGCGCCGGGCCCATTGTCCAGGACGCCAACAACCCCGGTCTGTCCAATGCCGGGGTGTACTACAAAGCCCATGTCGTGCAAATGCCTAGCCACAACATCGGCAGTTCGGGATTCCTGGAAGGAAAGTTCGGGGTGCGCGTGCAAGTCCCGATAGAGCTCTTCAAGATCAATGCTCATGATGTTTCTCCGGCCGTTCTATGCCGGAAGACCAGCCACGTCATTCCTGCATCCTCAAGTGCCGATAATGCGGACATTCTTTCACGCGGGCCTGCGCAGTCGGTAGGTTCAGTCACAAACCCTCCGGCTTCATCCTTTGCAACTTCCGTACCCCAATCTAGTTGTATAGGCGCACCTGCGCGCTACCTAGGGTTTTCCCAACGTCCGAAACCTATCCTCGACCTGCGGCGGTTTCACCAGCGAAAACGTGGCCGGCGGGTGCCTTCTCCCAGCATCGCTGCCCGCTGTGTGCTGGATAGTAGTCCGGGTATCGGCCGCAGAACCCAAGTACCGGGCCCTCAAAGAAGCGAGTAATGACCACTGTTGTTGGCCTGATTTCCTGCCGCTTCAATGGGGACCATTGCAGCACAAAACTACTTGGGGGAAGCTTTCGTGATTACTTTGGAACTAGCGAACGACGCTGTCCATGCAGGTCTCGTTCTTGACGCACCGCCACAGGCGCAGGCGCTTCAGATTTCGGTTTTCGGCCCGTTGACCATTCGCCGCGGCGACATCGAGCTGAGCGCCAGCGACCTTGGCGGGCCCAAGCCCCGCCAGGTACTCGAAATACTGCTGATGAATTTTGGCTCGCCAGTGTCGAAGACCCGGCTTGTGGAATTGCTGTGGGGTGGTAATCACCCGGTGGTTGCACTGCCTACCCTTGAAAGCTATGTCAGCGTCCTTCGGCGTAGCCTTCAGCCCGGTGCCGGCCGGACAGGTCCCTTGCGGACGGTCACCGGCGGCTACGCGATAGACCGGTCGCTGGTGGACCTGGATTTGGACCGGTTCGAAACGCTCACCAGGTTGGCCGGCCAGGCTCAGCCACGCGAGGCGCTGGCACTGCTGACCGAGGCACTTGACCTGGCTTCCGAGCCGCTGCTCGGTGACGAGTTGCTGCCTGTTTGGGCAGAGGAGGAGCGGGCCGCCCATGCAGCGCGCCTGGGCCTCGCCCGCGTCGCGGCTGCGGAAGCCGCGCTCGCCGTGGGAGAAAATGGCATGGCGATTTCCCTGGGCGGTGAGGCGGTGAAGGAAGATCCGCTCAACGAACGCGCCTGGACCGCCCTGGTGGTTGGGCTTGAGCGGAACGGCGAGAACACGGAAGCGCTGCGGGCTTTCGACCGCTGCCGCAGGATCATCGATGAGGAATTGGGCTGCGCCCCGGGGCCGGCCTTGCAAAAGGCGCAGGCCAGGCTCCTGACGAGCACGGCGGCGACATCTGGACCCGCAGCCGTCCGTAACAGCCTTTCCGTGGTTACGGGAAGCCGTTCCCATGCCCCCGCAGGTATTAAGCAGGACACGGATCGCCTGCAAATCCTGATCGTTGACGACCACACGACGTTTTCGGATCTGTTGGCAGGAGCGCTGGACCGCGAGCCGGACCTGCACAGTGTAGGAGTGGCAAAGTCTGTGGCATCCGCTGTGACGACGTTCCGCGAGCTGCGGCCCGACGTCGTGATTATGGACCTCTATCTTCCTGACGGCACCGGACTCGAGGCTGCCGAAAGCATCCTTGCGGAAGCGCCGGAAACCCGGATTGTGATGCTGACCGGTAATCCGTCGCAGGAAGCGCTGGGTGAGGCCGCCCGCATCGGGATCTGCGGATTCCTCCCCAAAGACGGCGCCCTCGGAGTCATGCTGAACACCCTGAGGCACGCCCACGTCGGCAACATGATCGTGAGCCCGTCCATGGTGGCGAGGTGGGGCGCCACCGCCGCCTGACCTGCACCTCCGGCCGTCCTCCGTCAAGCGGCGTGCGTTCACGCCGCTTGGTCCAGTGATGGTTGCGGCTGAAAGATTCCAGGGAGCCGGCAGGCGGAGGGTACTTCCAAGTGGGCGAAAGCAGGCAGGGTACGGGTGACGCCGCGATGAACACCTTGCCCGGTGCGGACCCCGCCGGGACCCGGCACCTCAGGCTGAGCTGGCACATTACACGGCCTGCGCGCTTCCTTGCCGCTCTGGCGGTCGTGGTCATGGCCACGACCACCTGGACACCAGCGCCCGCACCGTTCCCCACCGCCCTGGCCGCCCCGGCCGCCCAGAATGAAACAATCCCGTCACCGGCCGCCCAGAAGGAAACACCCCCGTCCCCGGCCCCGGCGGCGACGAAAAAAGCTGCCCCACCCGTTTCACCCCCTGCGCCAATAGTTCGTGCCCAAGCGGTTCCCGTCGCGCCGGACCTCGAAACAGATGTCGTCAAACTCGAGGGCCAGATCAACGGCATTATCGGGGCAAACGGCCAGTACCAGCTGGGGGTGGCCCTGATCGACACCGCAGACGGCGCCGTTTACCAGTACGGGGTCCGGGAAAAATTCGTGGCAGCCAGCACCGGGAAGATACTGGCTGCGGCCGCGTACTACCACTTTGCCGAAACTGGCCAGCTATCCCTGGCAACCACACTTGGTCCCGGGACCGCCGCGTTCCAGATCCAGCAAATGATCCAGCAAAGCAACAACAATTCCTGGGCGCTGATCGTTGGAGCCATCGGATACCAGCGGATCCATGATTATGCAGCATCAATCGGGATCGCCTACGACAGGACTTTCAACACCCTGTCCCCGGCAGAAACGGCCCGGATACTGGGCCTCCTCTACAACGGGGAGCTGATCAGCGGGGCCCACACCGCCCAGTTGCTCTCCTACATGCAGCACACCAACTACGAGTCGCTGATTCCCGCCGCTGTCCCGCCGGGCATAACTGTGTTCCATAAGTACGGGCTGCTGAACGGAAATCTGCACGACGCGAGCATCCTGGTCCAGAACGGCCACGCCTACGTTTTTGTGGTGTACACCCTGGGCGCGGGTCCGGTAGACATACCCGCACGCGCTATGGTCATCCATCAACTTACCCGCGCAGTAGTCTCCGGTCTGTTCTAAGCAGATCCCTCCTTGTAACGGCCCGCCTTTCGGTGCCGCGCTGGAGTTCCGCCGAGGTCCCGTTAATGGGGCCTCGCGCCTACTGAATTTCAGGAGCTTGGGCTGCGCACATTCCGCGCCGACGCCGACACACAGGGCATACCGGTGGCGTCAGGGAACGTGCGTGTCAGGGCAGATTTTGCGCGTCGGTGACGGCAGAACGCGTACGACGGCGGGGAACACCTGCCGCGGCCAACATGCGTTCCAGCGTCCCGGCCTCCATGAGGTCCGCCCAATCCCACCGCACCACGTTGATTCCCATGGCGCGGATTCGGTTCTCGCGCTTCTTTTCCAACACGACGGCCTGCGACGCGGTCCTGCCCTGAAGGTACTCGGGCTTGACGTACTTCTCCTCGCCATCAAATTCGCCAACAACTTTGGACCGCTTCCAATAGAAGTCCGTGTAGCCCACCAAGCCGGCGGCGTCGGATATCGGGTGTTGGAGGACAGGAGCTTCGAAGCCGGCCAGATGAATCAGGGCCCGGCTCAAGGACTCCCCGGCCGAGCCGGAGGCGGGATCCGCAAACGCAATGGCCGCCCGAATCCTACGCCCGGCAGCAGCGCCATAGATCGAACCGATGCCGGCCTCCAGTTCAGCTTTGGTGAGGGCAGGCAGCCGCCGGGCCGTGTCCGGCCGAAGCACGTGGTCCAGCGGTGCTACAGCTTCGGTGAAGGGAATGAACGCCGCAAGGTCCAGGACGGTGCGGATGCGGTCGGTGACGAGGATGCCCTCCCGCCGGACCACGGTAAGACCCGCCGGCGCGGCGAAGTGGCGGCTGACTCCGGCACGTGACCGGCCGCCGTCGTTCTTCAATGTGAGCGCCTCCACCGGATGGTGCAGTCCGATCGTTGGTATACCCCACACACTTGCGGCGGAGTGCCGCGCGAAGACCGTGGGTTTCTCGAACGTTTCCGCGGCTGCATGGACGCGGAGCCGGTACTGCTCCCAGGGCTTCAGGGCCCGCCAGGCAGCCCCGTCCGTGTAGACGCCGTGCCGGATGCGGACCAGGGCGCCGGCCTTCACGCGCTTGGCGAGCCCATTCGGGGTCAGCCCGTGCAGGATGCGGTCGCGGGCCAAGAGGAGCGGCGGAAGGTCTGGCATATATCGAAATTGGCAGCCATGAGCCGCCGACGGGAGGTGCGTGTACCGCTATGTGGAGAAGTGCTGGCGACGCGTAAGTTCCGTTCCGACCCGCAGATTCCCTGGCGCACCTGGAATATGGGCTGCGGAGGGGTAGGGGCGCGTCGAAATGGAATTCGCGCGTCGCAGGGTGGGCAATGGGTGGGCAATGGGTGGGCATGGGGGCATGGGGGCATGGGTGCGGATCGCAGGGTGAGCAATGGGGGGCAGGGGTGCGGGATCGCAGGAACGTACGACGGCGGCCCGCGCCATACGAGCGTCGGCTCGCCTCAGGGGGACCCGCCAGAGCGGCCCCACGCTTGACGGTCCGGAACGCTTCCGCATATCCTGAACGAACGGTCGGTAAATAATTCCGCACGTCCCAGAAGGTCTTTGCATAGGAGCAACCCATGGCAGCGCAGAACTTGCAGTCAGTGCCGGCTGAGCCAACCCCGCGCGAGCAGGATCCAGCGGAGCAGGCCCGGATCGCGGCCCAGGAAGCGGACGGCCAGGCCAGCTTCGACCGCGTTATGGCCGAGGACTCCCGCATTGAGCCCAAAGACTGGATGCCGGCGCCCTACCGCAAGACGCTGCTGCGCCAGATCTCCCAGCACGCGCACTCCGAAATCATCGGCATGCAGCCGGAGGCCAACTGGATTTCCCGCGCCCCCAGCCTGAAGCGTAAGGCCATCCTCATGGCCAAGGTCCAGGACGAGGCCGGCCACGGGCTGTACCTCTACTCGGCCGCCGAAACCCTTGGCCAGAGCCGCGACAAGATGATGGAAGACCTCATCGCCGGCAAAGCAAGGTACTCGAGCATCTTCAACTACCCGGCGCTCACCTGGGCGGACATGGGTGCAATCGGCTGGCTGGTGGACGGCGCCGCCATCTGCAACCAGGTCCCGCTGTGCCGCGCCTCCTACGGACCCTACGGCCGCGCCATGGTGCGCATCTGCAAGGAAGAGTCGTTCCACCAGCGCCAGGGCTTCGAGATCCTCCTCGAACTCTCCAACGGCACCCCCGCGCAGAAGCAGATGGCACAGGACGCCGTGAACCGCTGGTACGCCCCGTCCCTGATGATGTTCGGCCCGCCGGACGACGATTCGCCCAACTCCAAGCAGTCCATGGCCTGGAACATCAAGCGCTTCAGCAACGACGAACTCCGCAGCCGCTTCGTGGGCATGATGGTGGAGCAGGTCCGGGTCCTGGGCCTCACCCTCCCGGATGACCAGATCCGCTTCAACGAGGACACGAAAAAGTGGGAGCACGGCCCGCTGGACTGGCGCGAGTTCCAGGAAGTCCTCGCCGGCCGCGGCCCCTGCAACTCCCAGCGCCTTGAGCGCCGGAGGTCAGCGCACGACGACGGCGCCTGGGTCCGCGAGGCAGCGGCGGCTTATGCGGACAAGCAGCGAGCAAAACAGTCAATGAAGACGAAGGAATACGCAGCATGAGCCCCCACGGCAACCCGGAAGTTCCGGCCAGTTCGGCCACCGAGATCGACCGCGACGCGCAGAAGGTGTCGGCCGAGCCGGAGGCTTCGGCAAGCACCACGCCCCGGCCGGCGGTTGATTCTGCCGCAAACCAGCCTGTTGAAACCCCAGCCGAAGGCCGCAACGCCTGGGGCCTTTGGGAGGTGTTCGTCCGGTCCAGCCGAGGCCTGAGCCACGTCCACGCCGGCTCGCTGCACGCACCGGATGCCGCCATGGCACTGCGCAACGCCCGCGACCTGTACACCCGCCGCAACGAGGGCGTCTCCATCTGGGTTGTCCCGGCAGACGCCATCGCCGCCAGCGATCCCGACGCCAAGGGCTCGTTCTTCGAGTCGCCGCAGGGCAAGGACTACCGGCATGCCACGTACTACACCAAGAGCGAAGGGGTAAAGCACCTGTGATCCCCCAGACCCCCGAGACAACAACCGGCCACGGCGACATCTCCACCGGTGTCGCAGCCCCAACAGCAGGCGGCGACTCCAACGCCAGCGCCACCCGCATCACGCCCGGCAATGCGCTGCGCCCGGAGGATATCGCGCTCGAGGTCCGCACCGGCCTCACGAAGCCCAGTGAAGACATTGCAGAGTACGCACTCAGGCTCGGCGACGACGCCCTGATCCTCGCCCAGCGCCTAGGCCACTGGATTTCCCGCGCCCCCGAGCTGGAGGAGGACGTGGCCCTGGGCAACATCGCCCTGGACCAGCTGGGTCACGCAAGGAGTTTCCTCAGCTACGCCGGCGGCGCCTGGGACAAGTCCGAGGACGATCTCGCCTACTTCCGCCGCGAACACGAGTTCCGCAGTGTCCAGCTGTTCGAGCAGCCCAACGACGACTTCGCGGTGACCATCGCCCGCCAGTTCATCGTGAGCTACTACCAGTTCGAGCTGTACCGCCGGCTCACCGAATCAACCGACGCCACAATCGCAGCCATCGCCGCCAAGGCCGTCAAGGAAGTGGACTACCACCGGGACCACAGCGCCCAGTGGATCCTCCGCCTCGCCGGCGGCACGGAAGAGTCGCGCCGGAGGATGATTCACGGCCTGCGCCTAATGTGGCCGTACGTCAACGAACTGTTCCAGGACGACGAGCTGGCGCAAAGGCTCGCCGAGGCGGGTGCCGCCGTCGCGCCTTCCAGCCTGCGGGAGGACTTTGACCGGCTCACCGGCGAAGTCCTCGCAGAAGCCGAGCTCGAGGTGCCGGACGTTCCGGCTGCCCCCGGCGGCGGCCGGCACGGCAGGCACTCCGAGCATTTGGGCTACCTCCTGGCCGAGATGCAGGTGCTGGCCCGCGAGCATCCCGGAGCGAAGTGGTGACCACCGCTGCCATGTACATCTCCGACTTCGAAACCAGAGTCCCTGTAAGGGAAAAAACTGCGCGGCAGAAGGCCTGGGACATCGCCGCCACCGTCTGCGATCCCGAGATCCCCGTGCTCACCATCGAGGACCTCGGCATCCTGCGGAACGTGCAGGTGACAAGCAACGAACAAGTCATCGTCACCATCACCCCCACCTACTCGGGCTGCCCGGCCATGGACGCCATCCGCGATGACCTAAAGGCAGCGTTCGCAAAAGAGGGCTACGCAGACGTCGAGGTGGACCTGGTCCTTGCCCCGGCCTGGACCACGGACTGGATGACGGACGCCGGCAAGGCGAAGCTGCAGGAGTACGGCATCGCCCCGCCGTCGGGCATGGCGAAGGCGGCACGGCACGCCGGCCCTATCCGCCTGAGCATGGCAGTCAAGTGCCCGCAGTGCGCCAGCCTGAACACCAAGGAACTCACCCGTTTCGGCTCCACCTCCTGCAAGGCGCTGTATGTGTGCCAGGACTGCAAGGAACCGTTCGACTACTTCAAAGTGCTGTAAGGAAGCCCCATGCCTGTTGTCCGCCAGACCGCCGCCGAAACGGCGCAGGCCACCGGCCGCCGTCGTCCGTCCTTCCATACGCTCGCCGTGAAGGAGGTGCGCCGGCTCACCGAGGACGCCATCGAGGTGGGCTTCCACGTTCCCACCGAGCTCGCCGGCCAGTTCGACTACCTGCCCGGCCAGTACGTGGCCCTGCGCACCAAGCTCCCCGATGAGACCGGTGAGCTGCATGAGGTCCGCCGCAGCTACTCCATCTGCGCCGAGCCGCGGAGCTTCGCGGACGGCAGCAGCGAGATCCGGGTGGCGGTGAAAAAGGACCTGGGCGGGCTGTTCTCCACCTGGGCCAACGCCGAGCTGAAGGCCGGGGACACCCTGGACGTCATGAGCCCCATGGGCGCGTTTGTGTCCAGGCACGGCCGGGACGGCAATGCGGTGGAGCAGAACCGGATGAACTCCCTGAACAATCCGGAGGAGCTGGCGGGGGACGTCGCCGCCCACGGGGAAGCGAGCTTTGTGGCCATCGCCGCCGGCAGCGGCATCACCCCGGTGATCGCTATCGCCCGGACGCTGCTGGCCGCCAACCCGGAGTCGCGGTTCGACCTGATCTACGCCAACAAGGCCGCCATGGACGTGATGTTCCTGGAGGAGCTCGCGGACCTGAAGGACAAGTACCCGCAGCGGCTGGCCATCCACCACGTGCTGTCCCGGGAGCAGCGGATCGCGCCTCTGCTCAGTGGAAGGATCGACGCCGAGAAGCTCCAGCAGCTGCTAGGCACGGCCATCCACGCGGACGATGTGGACGAGTGGTTCCTGTGCGGGCCGTTCGAGCTGGTGCAGCTGTGCCGGGATACCCTGGCCGAGCGCGGCGTGAAGCCGGAAAACATCCGGTTCGAGCTGTTTACGTCCGGCAAGCCGGATAAGCCGGAGGGGCACGCGGGCAGGCCCGTGGTGGTGGACGAGTCCAAGGAGACGTACAAGATCACGTTCAAGCTGGACGGCCTGCAGGGCGAGGTGGCCAGCCCCACCCACGCCCGCGAGTCCATCCTCAACGCCGCACTGCGGGTCCGCCCGGATGTGCCGTTCGCGTGCGCCGGGGGAGTGTGCGGCACGTGCCGGGCCAAGGTGGTCACCGGCAGCGTGACCATGGACGAAAACTACGCGCTGGAGCAGGATGAACTGGACAAAGGGTACGTGCTGACCTGCCAGAGCCACCCCACCAGCAAGGAAGTCACCGTCGACTTCGACGTCTAACAAAAGGAGCCCGAATGATTTCCCTCTCCATTAACAACGGCGTCGCCGAGGTCGTGCTGGATGCACCTCACAAGCTGAACTCGCTGGATGAGCAGGCGCTGGCGGATTTGTCCCA
>NZ_PJII01000013.1:0-102750 GCF_002929215.1 Arthrobacter sp. ZGTC412 | reverse complement strand
GGCGTCGCCGAGGTCGTGCTGGATGCACCTCACAAGCTGAACTCGCTGGATGAGCAGGCGCTGGCGGATTTGTCCCAGGCGTACGACGACGCTGCTGCCGCCGCCTCCCGAGGTGAGGTGCGGGCGTTGCTGCTTCGGGGAGAGGGCCGCGCGTTCTGTGCGGGCCGGGACATCCAGAACGTGACGCCGGAGAACGATGATGCCGCCGCGTACCTGGGCGGGCTGGTGGAGCCGCTGCTGAAGAAGATGAGTGTGTTCCCGGCGCCGACGTTCGCTGCCGCCCACGGAGCCTGCTTGGGCGTGGGGCTGGGGCTGCTGCTGGCTACGGATGTGGTGTACGTGGCGGAGAACGCAAAGTTCGGCTCGCCGTTCGCCAAGCTGGGCGCCACGCTGGATTCTGGCGGGCACTGGTACTTTACCGAGCGGCTGGGGATGCACCGGACGCTGGACCTGATCTACACCGCCGAGCTGATCAGCGGCACCGAAGCAGTAGCGCAGGGGCTGTTCAGCCGGGCCATGCCGGCGGACGAGCTGCTGGAGAACACTCGGGGGATCGTGGCCAAGGTGGCACGCGGCGCCACGGGTGCCTTTACAGTCAGTAAGGAACTGGTGGCGCACATCCGGGACCAGCGCCTGGGGCTCTGGGAAGCCATGGCGGAGGAGAACGCCGAGCAGGCGCGCCTCTGCAAAACGGACGATTACGCAGAGGGTTTCCGGGCTTTCCAGGAGAAACGGGAGCCGCAGTTCCGCGGCTGAGCCTGTCGAACCCAACCCGATAGTTGAGCCTGGGCCCACGCAGCCAGGGGTCCCCAGCTGAGCTTGCGAAGGTGGGGAGTCGGTGCAGAGCGACACCCGGAAGGGCGAACGCAGGTATGTCCGGCCTGAAGGAACGGGTATCGCTTACTCGTGTTTCCCGCTTCGGGTGGTTGTTTACTGGGAAGTGCCGGCGAGGAGAGAGCTCTCGCAACGAAGGCTCCCACCCCAGCACTCGCCGGCACCATTCATAGCGGCGGGCTGAAACTAATGGGTCTCCCGGCGAGCCGGGACCGTTCAGGAACGGCAGGATCCATGCGACACAGATCGCACCTCAAGATTTGCCTAATAAATCATTCTGATGAATAAATACTCTTCCGTCCCGCCCAACTGCTTCCTAGTGTGTTCTTACAAGCTCGTCTAGGCGGAATTGCGAGTACTCGTGGACGCGTCTGCGGGAAATAAGGTCAACGAGGGGACGTTGGATGGAACGAGTGAGCTTTACTGATTCGGCTTTGACTGGCGCGCTGCCTGTGCCAAGAAAGCGGCCTGTTCCCTCTCCTCCTAATAAAACTCCTACAGCATCTCGAGCATTACCTTCCCGGGGCCGGGAACGTGAGGTGCAACAACTCATTTACGACCTCGCCGTGCTTGCTTCCCAGCACAACCCGCCAGTCTCCTAGCGGCATCCCAAGCGCAGGCGCTCACCGCAGCCGTCGTCGGCCCCCCACTTGACCCTGTCCCAGGGGGATCCCCGCAGGCGGGCGACCTGTCATAGGTATAGCCTTCGGGCCCAGAAATGGAAATTTCAAGAGCAGTGCAGGGCTGGCGAAGCTACGGGACAAGTTGGACGTCCTCGCCCAGCAGTCTGGCCCGGAAACCGTCGCCCTGGACGGCGACATCCTGGAGCACGAGGCCCTCGGGCAGGCCCTCGATGTCGTGCTCGATCGCCACGAGCCTGCGCACGACGGCGGCGGTGGCGTCGGAGAGGAAGTCCGGCCCGCCAAAGTCAATTGAACGCGGCTCGACAACAAGCCTGCCGGCCTCGACCTCGACCGTACCGGTGGCGATGACGCGCAGTTCGCGGCCCAGGGCCTCGACGGTGCGGACCACCATGGCCTGGCCGCCGTCGGCGGCGCGGATACGGTCCCGCCACCAAGCTCGTCGGCGATAGCCTCGAACGGCACGGTCGCGTCCACGGTGAGCCGTGCGGCGATCAGCCCGTCCGGTCTCGTGACCACGTCCTGCCCGACGGCCCGGACGTCCCGGAGCATCGAGCCCGCAGCCACAACTGTCCCAGCGTCCAGCTCGAGGTCGGCGAGCCACACCTCGTCCTCGTGGAGGTCGGCGGGAGACTCAGCCCTCGGCGGGCGCTCGGCGCCCAGGGTTGGCGACGGCATAGGTCCTGATTCGCTTCCGCTGGCCGGGTCGCTCACCGCCCACCAGAGGACCGCAACCGCGACCCCCAGGACAAGGACCATCGCAGTAGCACCAATCAGCCAGTCCTTCGCACGCGTCCACTTCATTAGGACAGTCTGATGGCTCACCCTTTGGAACACGAGTCTAAAAGCCGGCCACGCTGCAAGGCTTGAAGTGGATGGACACGGGCGTCCGCATGTATGACCCGGTGGATGAGTGGAGAAGCGTTGATGACCGCACCCTTTCTGGCCGTCGGAAAGAGGCTACGGCTGCGCTTGACGACGACGGACCTCACCTGATCGGTCAGGGTCTTGGCGGAGGGCGGCCACGTCGGCGCCTGGCCGCGAAGTAGGCCAGAGAGGCCATGGCAGCGAAGACGAACAGGCCCCCCGAGAAGGTAGTTGGCAGTCAGCAGCATCCAGACGCCCCACAGCAGCAGCGCCGGCGGGAGGAGGATGGCCGCTGCCCAGAACGCCTTGCCTTGGTGGCGGCCGTTTCCGTCCGTGTTTCCTTCGGCCGGATTTTGAGGGTTGTTGGGTCCAGAGTTCATGCCGGCTCCATGCTGATGTCTTAGAGGGGGCTGGGAGGGTGGGCCGCTGTGGCGGTAGTGGGGTGCTCTATGGCCAGGACCGAGATGTCGATGCGCCCGGGGGTGAGGCCGGTGTGGCTGATGGTCACGGCGATCTGCTCCCGCACGGCCTGGGCGACATTCAGCGCTGCGAAGCCGATATCGGTAGCGATCTGGAGCTGGACGTCGGCGATGCCGCTGTGGACGGTGACGAAGACGCCGTCGTGCCGGCCCGGAGTGGTACGCGTGTCTGCCCTGCGGAGATTTTGGATTGTTCCTGTTCCCAATCGGGTGAGAAGGCTTTTCAGGGTTGGTTCGAGTCGGAGGACACCTGGTGTATCGAGGGCCGTGCGGGCAGCAAGGTCGGCAACGAGGTGGTGGCTGATCAGCCGGGCTTCGAGGGGGTGGTCAGACATCGTAGAGATCCTCCACGGTGATGTTGACGGCTCCGGCGTTGAGCCCAACGTGTGCTGTGATCATGCTGATGATCCGCTGACGCAACAGCTCGGCGGTCCCGGGGATGTCGGTGCTGGAGGCCACGGCGATTCGAAGGTTCACCGAGATGTTGGCGGTCCCCGCCGAGCGGGGACCGTCCGTGGTGTCCGGGGCAGGGTGGATGCGGCAGCGGCGTGCGCGTACTCCTGGAAGGGCATCTGCGCCGGACCAGATGACTGAGGTGATGGCTTGTTCGCTGATCGTGATGGCCCCCTGGTCCGCCTGGTATGCGGGTAGCAGGTTGCCCCTTCGGACTTCGGCGCGGGCCAGGTTCATGATGGCATCTTTGACGCCGTGATGCGGCCGCAGGGAAGCATCTTCGGCATCGTTGTACCGAAGCGTGCGGGTAGCCTCCGCGAGCTTTGCCAGGCTGGCCCGTGCCGTCCGGCACTGGACGCAGCCGTTCTCATGGGCGGTCGGGGGCTGTTTGATGCCAGCCCAGGCCTCGTCGATGCTGCGGCCACAGCCCAGGCGGGGAATGGTTTCGTCTATTGCCATTGACTCATCTTTCCCGTGAGTTGTGCGCGTGCTCTGGCTAGGCGGCCTCTGACCGTCTGTTCGCTGACCTTCAGCGTTGCGGCTATTTCAGCGTAGCTGCGTTCGTGGATTTCCCGCAGGAGCCAGCAGGCGCGCTGCTCGGGCGGGAGGGCCAGCAGCGCTGTGGCCAGGCCGTCCATCTCGCAGGAGATTTCCGCTTCGCGCGCAGGATCGCCTACGACTCCCGGTTCGGTGGAGGCCTCCGCAGTTATTTGCAGAGTTGCCGGTTCCTGGACAACCTCCGCGTGACTGGACCGTCGACGCAGACTGTCCAGGCATCGGTTGGTGGCCATCCGGTAAAGCCACCCGCTGAAAGCCTGCACGTCTATCAGCAGCGGCAGCTTTCTCCAGCAGGCCACGAGGGTGTCCTGTACGACGTCTTCGGCGTCGCCCCGGTCATGCAGCATCCGGAAAGCGAGACGGAAAAGTCTGCCCTGATACGCCTCGACGAGGTATTCGAAGGCGTCCAGGTTGCCGTCCTGGGCCCGGGCGACGACGGTCGCCTCGTCCAGATCGTCGAGCCGTGCCAGGACAACGGGTTCCCGTTCATCCATCGCCGCCGCCGTCCCCTTTGCCCGGAACCGCGCCACCCACGCTTCCGGGGCATATTGACTAATGTTTTCAGACGGCGCCGGTAATGGGAATTCCCCGGTGCGGGGAAACAGGGACAAAACAGTTTGCCTGTCCGCGTGACGTTTGGCGGTGGCGTGCGTCCTTAACCATGTAAGCAACATCGCATCGGTGATTGAGGAGATGGTTCCCGTGACAGAAGCCCCGCAGTTCCCTGGACAGTCCGGTGGCTTGGTGGCTACCGAGGAGGGGCAGAAACGGAACGCCCCGGTAGAGACGCGCCGCACCACCGACCTGCTGCACACGGACCGGGGGAATACCACCATTGAGGAAACCGTGGTCCAGAAACTGGCCGGCATTGCCACGCGTGAGGTTCCCGGCGTTTTTGCGATGGGCAGCGCTGCACGGCGCGCGTTCGGCGCGATGACAGAGCGCATTCCCGGTTCCCAGACGAATGTCAGCGGTGGGGTGAGCGTGGAGAAGGGTGAACGCCAGGCCGCCATCGACTTGAGCATCGTCGTCGAGTACGGAACGTCCATCGTTGACGTAAGCCAGGACATCCGGCGCAATGTCATCCAATCGGTGGAGCGCGCCACCGGCCTGGAAGTGCTGGAAGTGAATGTCCACGTCACCGATGTCCATCTGCCCGATGAAGAGCAGCGGCCCGAAGAGGACGCCAAGAAGACTCTGGAATAACCCCGTCACCCGCTCTGCCTCGCTTCAGGGCGGTAACCGATTTTGGAAGGAGTGCCGCATGTCCACTACACGATGGTGCCTGGCAGTCGGTCTGGTACTAGGAATCGTTTTGGCCTTCGGCGGCTTCAATGCCCTGGTGCTGGCAGTCCTCTTTGGCTTGATTGGGCTGGTAGTAGGCCGTGTTGCGGAAGGAAAACTGGACCTGCAGGCATTGTTCGGCAAAGCATCCAGCCGATGAATGCCACCGCAGCAGCCGCCGGCTCCCGGGACTTGGATTCGCGGGGGCGCACTGTCCTTGACCGAAAGGTGCTGGAGAAGATCGCCAGCCAGGTGGCCAGCGAAGAGTCCTTTGCGGGTGGGTCCTCAGGAGGGTTTCTGGGCATTGGAGCACATTCGGACTTTTCCGCCAGGCCCAGAGTTACGGTGGAGCTTGCGGGCAATATCGCCGTACTCAGCGTGGAAATAGGGTTGCTGTACCCGGTGCCGCTGCGTCAGGCAACCGAACAGCTGCGCCGCCGGATCAGCGAACGCGTCAACGCCCTGACCGGGGTGGAGGTGCGCCAGGTCGACATCACGGTTACCTGGCTGAAACCCGCCGATGAATACGCCGGGCGCCGGAGGCTGTTGTGAGCCGGCGCGATGGGAAAGCCACGCCCCTGCGGCACCGTCCCAGCCGTGCTGTGCCCTCTCTAATCCTGGGAACGCTGCTTCTGGCCGCCGGCGTGGCACTGGTATGGGCGGCGCTGGCCGTGCTGGTAACGGGTTTGTGGCCGGCGTTTCTGGCCGGACCGCGGGATTGGCTGACCGGGCTGACCTGGAACGATCCGGGAGTCTGGGCTATCGGGGCCGCAGCGTCGGTCGTGGGATTGGTCCTGCTGGCGGCAGCACTAATTCCGGGCCGCTTCAACGCCTTGCGGTTGATGGCGCTCGGGGACGAGGGGCCGGTCGAGGTGGCAGGCCCGGAGGAGATTGTTATGACGCGGAGGGCGGTTGCGCGTTATGCGGCTGCCCATTGTGAAAACGTCGACGGCGTCGGTTCAGCATCGGCCACAGCCTCGACACGCGCGGTCCACCTTAACGTGGCCACGGCTCTGCATGAAACAGGGGAGCTGCGCAACCGTGTCATCGCCAAGGTCAGTACTCAACTGGCCAGTGCCGGACTCAACCCGGTCCCGAAGATCACGGCGTCCGTCCGGTCAAAGGAATGACCGCGGCCGCATAACGGAAAGAAGGCACCCATGCGACAACACGCCGGAGCGCTGAACCGCACGTGCCTGGTCATCCTTGGCATTCTCGCCCTGGCCGGCGGCGTCCTGATTCTGCTGATGGCCAGCGGAACACTGCAGGCCATGAACCCCGCAACGGTGGCCGCGGAGAGTCCCGTGGTGACAGGGGACCTGGACGCGGTTTTCGGCCCTGCCTCTGCTAAAGCCATGGTCCTGGTGGCCGGCGTTGCCATGGGCGCCCTGGGGTTGTTGTGGATCCTGGCCCAGATTCCACGAAGGAATTCCGCCGACAGGTACCGGCTGCATCAGGACCCCGCCTCCGGCACCACGCTATGTGATGCCTCGGTCCTGGGCTCTGCGGTGGAAAGCCAGATCAATACCCTTCCCGGGGTTGTGGGTGCATCCGCGCTGCTGCGAGGCACAGCCACGGAACCGGAGCTCGCGATGAAAGTTACGGTAAACAACCGCGCCGACATCCAGGACGTCCTTCACAGCATCAACACCAGGGTCATTCCGGACCTCGCAACGGCGTTGGAAACGCCGTTGCGGAGGACAGGAATCCAGCTTGAGGTCAGTGGCCGCAACGCCATTTCCGGCACCACCGTGGAGACCACCGGCACCGTCGTCTACTGAGAACAAGCACGCCGGCGGAAACGCAGGAGGATAGCAGTGTCTGGCTGATGTTAGTCCGTCCTGTCTCCGCTTTCGCCCGGATGAAGTCAAGGTCTTCCTGGGAGAGTCTAATTTCGCCGTGCTGGTCAACCTCGGCGCCTACCACCCACGCCCGCGAGTCCATCCTCAACGCCGCGCTGCGGGTCCGGCCGGATGTGCCGTTCGCGTGCGCCGGGGGAGTGTGCGGCACGTGCCGCGCCAAGGTGGTCACCGGGAGCGTGACCATGGACGAGAACTATGCGCTGGAGCAGGATGAGCTGGACAAGGGGTACGTGCTGACCTGCCAGAGCCACCCCACCAGCAAGGAAGTCACGGTCGACTTCGACGTCTAACGAAAGGAGCCCGAATGATTTCCCTCTCCATCAACAATGGCGTCGCCGAGGTCGTGCTGGATGCACCTCACAAGCTGAACTCGCTGGATGAGCAGGCGCTGGCGGATTTGTCCCAGGCGTACGACGACGCTGCTGCCGCCGCCTCCCGAGGTGAGGTGCGGGCGTTGCTGCTTCGAGGAGAGGGCCGCGCCTTCTGCGCTGGGCGGGACATCCAAAACGTCACGCCGGAGAATGACGACGCCGCCGCGTACCTGGGCGGGCTGGTGGAGCCGCTGCTGAAGAAGATGAGCGCGTTTCCGGCACCGACGTTCGCTGCCGCCCACGGTGCCTGCCTGGGCGTGGGGCTGGGGCTGCTGCTGGCCACGGACGTGGTGTACGTGGCGGAGAACGCGAAGTTCGGCTCGCCGTTCGCCAAGCTGGGTGCCACGCTGGATTCGGGCGGGCACTGGTACTTCACCGAGCGGCTGGGCATGCACCGGACGCTGGACCTGATTTACACGGCGGAGCTGATCAGCGGGACCGAGGCCGTGGCGCAGGGGCTGTTCAGTAGGGCTATGCCAGCAGAGGAGCTGCTGGAGACGACGCGTGGGATCGTTGCCAAGGTGGCTACCGGTGCTACGGGTGCGTTCACCGCCAGCAAGGAGCTGGTGGCTCACATTCGCGACCAGCGCCTGGGCCTGTGGGAGGCCATGGCGGAGGAGAACGTTGAGCAGGCACGGCTCTGCAAGACCGACGACTATGCTGAGGGTTTCCGGGCCTTCCAAGAAAAGGGCCAGCCGCAGTTCCGCGGCTGAGCCCGTCGGAACTCCGGTGGGGGCTTTGGGAGGTCCCGCCTATCTGGGCTAGGTAGGTACGGTTTGCCTAAAGGAACGGGTATTGCTTACTCGTGTTTCCCGCTTCGCTTGGTTGTTTACTGGGAAGTGCCGGCGAGGCGAGGGCTTTCGCGATTGAAGGCTCCCGCCCCAGCATTCGCCGGCACCCTCATCGCAGCGGCTGAAACAATGAGTCCCCCGCCAGCCGGGACGATTCAGGAACGGCGGAATCCATGCGAATCAGATTATCCACCGGGGACGGCATCACCCTTGCCACCTGCCCGCACCAATTCGTTGGCCGATGCGACGACTGTTCCACGGCAGCAGGCCTGAGCGAATCGGACCAGATGGTGACGGATGAAGGCGGAACTACGTTCTCGGCTGAGTCCGGCCCTTAGCGCCACTTGCTTATAAGGAGAAGCGGGAGCTAACATTCATCCGCCTCGGCGGTTAAGCTGTCTAGCCTCTTAGCGGCCCACCGGCCGCCCCTTGGCCTTTGGTTCTTCTCATAACCGCAGGTCAAACCCCATATAAAGCAAAAAGTCCCAATATTGACTGAAACTTGAGTCTCATTTGCGGAAATCTTTGTTCCCGTTCGTAAGAGTAGGAGAAGCCGGGAGAAACCCGGTAAAACCACGCAGCTGGCTTTCAAGGACTGGGCGCAGCTAAAACTCCACGGGGGCACACACTTGTCTGAAGTTTTGAACGCGAAGGTTATTGCCAGCGAAGAGAACCATTTCAGCCGCCGCAGGGTGGTCAAGGGCGTGGCCTGGTCCGTCCCCGTCATCATGACCACGATTGCGGTCCCGCCAGCATCGGCCTCGACGGGTTCCGCGACGGTGACAATTCTGAATCCAGGAACTCCCATCACCTATAGCCAGGGGAACCGCGGGGGCACGGGTCCCACGGCGATCCGGATCACGGGCGTCGTGGGTGCCATCAGCGGAAGCGTAATCATCGCACCCGTAGGCGCTGTCCGCGCCAGTATCGGGATCCAGCCTTCTTCAACCAGCGTATTCTCCGCGTCCAACTTCAGCGGGAATACTTCGACCACCACATTTGCAGCCGGTACCGGGACCGGGCAGGCGCTGGACATTCCGGTTAGCTTCTTCAACTTGGAAGACACAGCTGGCAACAACAAGCCAAGACCCAATGACGTATACAGCTACTCGATGACCGTGCTCCTCACAGGTCCCAACAGTGGTTCGGTGCGCGCCGAGACGAGCCTCACCATCAGGTTCAAATGATTTGGCACCATTGCGACCACGTTGCCCAAGTTCGCACTCAACGCGGGAGCCGGGTGGCGCTGCTCCACTTGGATGCAGCCCGGCCCGTGGTCCTCGAAGGAACTGCGGCTGCCATTTGGGATCTTATAGACGGCCGTCGCGCGCAGGCAGGGGTCATCGCCGAACTGGAAGCTTCCTTCGAGGATGCTGCCGGGCGCCTCGGCGCGCAGGTTGAGTCCTTTCTGATCAGCCTGGAAGCACAGCGACTGATAGAGCCGGCCAGAACAACGAACTAGCAACTTCACACCACTAGCGCCAGATCCGGGGGGATTCATGAGCGGCGGGAATATACACACGGCGCTTCATTCGCTGGCACTGGAAGCAATGCTCGGCGACGGGGATCTGCTGGGCGTCGAGGTCTTGGGCGTGGAGTTCGCCGTTCGTTGGGGTCGCGAAGTCACCCGGGAGCAGCGGGATGCAATGCGCTGGGCTTGGGCACGGTGCGCAAGCAGCCGCGGGCCCCTAAGTCCGCCGCTGCCGATGGAGCCGACGGATGGAGAGCCGTTTTCGGCGTCGGTCACTCATCAGCCGAGGGCAAAGGACGTCCGCACTTTCACCCTGCAGGCTGCCACCTTCGAGGAGTTGGCTGAGAACCTCACTTCCAGGCTGACGGTGGCCGCCATCTTGGCCAACGCCGGTGAACTCATGATGCTCCACGCCTGTGGAGTGGCGGATCCCGTCACAGGGGCGGTGGTGGCGCTCGTGGCCAAGTCGGGAACGGGCAAGACAACTGCGGCTTCGGTACTCGCAAGAACGTATGGGTATGTCACGGACGAAACCGTGGCCATTGGCCCGGACGGTTCTGTAATTCCCTACCCCAAACCGCTGTCCGTGAAGCAAGGGTCCGGCATACCCAAACGACAGGTGGGACCGGACGAGTTCGGACTTGAGCCAGCCCCCGTCAACCCCTTCATCCAGTCCATCGTGTTGTTGGACCGGGTCCGCAGTGACCGTCCGGTGACCCCGGTGCTGCAGAGAGTCCCGCTAGCCGATGCTGTGCTTTCGCTGATCCCAGACTCGTCCTCGCAGGGCGAGATTGAGGAGCCATTGCAATCGCTTTGCCGCCTGATCGACAGCGTTGGGGGAGTCTGGCAGGTGACCTATTCGGAAGCCGCTGATCTGCCCGCAGCCTTGAAACCTATGTTCCGGACGCAGCCAGGAACGCAGTCGGAATGGGAACCTCGCGTAGTAGCCGGTACTCAATCCGGGCACATTCCGAACGGCTGCGTTCGGCGCGCAATACCAAAGGACGCTGTGGCCATCGGCGGTGACCTGCTAGTGATGCTGGACAACGAGATTGTGCGGGTCAGCGGGATCGGCCCGGCCATCTGGGAAGCATCCGCCAACCCAGTCAGGCTGGACCAGCTCGCAGAAGAAGTCGGCAACATGCACGGCAGGCCGGAAGGCTACCGGGACGCCGTCGCCGCAGCCGCAGAACAGCTGATCGCGAAATCGGTCCTGGACCAGGGCCGCACGTAGCCGCAAACCGCGTGGGGGACCACTCGAAGCAACACCCCGGTCATGAACGCCGGGACAGGAAACAGAGAATTTGAGTGGAAGGAACCACCATGAGCACAACAGCGACGCCGCCCGCGGAAACACCTGCCGGAATGGACCTGACGGACTACCTGAGGGTACTTCGCGTCTACTGGAAGGCCATTGTCGCTTTCACCCTGTTGGGCACCGTAACGGCGGGCGGTTGGACCGTCCTCCAGCCCAAAATTTACTCCTCTGATTCCAGCGGTATCGTGGTCACGCCGGGGTCCGACAATGTAAGCCTGTCTCTGGCCGGAGACAGCCTGGCCAAGGCCAAGGTCAAAAACTACGAGTCTGTGGCAAAGTCTCGGCTCGTGGCCGACCGGGTCATTGCCGCCCTGGAGCTGAACACCACTGCGGACGCCCTGCTCGGCACCATCAGTGTGAAGGTCCCGCTGGACACCGCCGAGATTCGGGTGACCGCCCTATCGACCGACCCTGCCACTGCGCAGCGCGTGGCCGACGCCTGGGTCAACGGCCTCGCCGCCCAGGTGGAAGCGATCGAAACGGTTCCTCCCGCCGAGACAATTGCGGAGTCCGGTACGGCGGCGACGCCCGGCACCAATTCGCCGGCAAATGCCACGGCTACGGCTGTCCGTGTGCTTCCGCTGGGCAAGGCTGTCGTTCCCACCAGCCCCACTTCACCTAACACCAAGCTCAACCTGGCGTTGGGCGCACTCGTCGGCCTCGCCCTCGGTCTGGCCTACGCGGTGGTCCGCCGTCACCTCGACCGGCGCCTCCGCAAGGCCGCCGAAATCGAACGGCTCTTTGGTGTCCCCGTGATCGGCACTCTTCCGTTGGACCATCGTCTGGACGAGAAGAGCACCGTCTTGGACTCTGGCCCCGCATCACAAGTTCACGACGCCGGCGGAGCGATGGCCGAAGCCCTCCGGGAACTGCGCACCAACCTCAGCTTCCTCGATGTGGATCAGCCGCCGCGGATCATCGTGGTGACCAGCTCCGTCCAGTCAGAAGGTAAATCCACTGTCACGGCTAACCTGGCGGTCACGATGGCAGCTGCCGGCGAAAACGTCGTGGTGGTCGACGGCGACCTCCGCCGGCCAACTTTGGTGGATGTTTTCAATCTCGTTCCGGGAGTGGGGGTTACCGATGTCCTCACCGGCACCGCTGAGTTGGCGGATGTCCTCCAGCCTTGGGGTGCCCTGCCGAATCTCGCAATCCTTGGTTCAGGCCGCATCCCGCCGAACCCCAGCGAGCTCCTGGGGTCCCGGGCCATGAAGAACATGCTGAATGCCTTGGCCGAGGATGCAATCGTCCTGATTGACGCCCCGCCGCTGCTGCCGGTGACTGACGCAGCCGTCCTCTCCCGCGTGGCTGACGGCGCCATCGTGGTGATCCGGACGGGCAAAACTACTCAGGAACAGCTCTCACAGTCCCTGGGGAACCTGGAGAAGGTCAAGGGCCGAATCCTGGGCGCGGTTCTCAACTACCTGCCAACCCGGGGAACAGACGCCTACTCCTACTACGGAACGTATACCTCCGCGCCCGGTCCGACGCCCGTGGCAGAAGTACCGGGCGCTGGCGCGCGGCGGGGCACCGAAGTCGAAGGCGCCCTCGAAGCGGTGCCCGGCGGCCGCAGGGCCAAGGACTAGGTAATGCCGGCGAGGGACACTGGCGGTGAAACGCAGCTCAGCATTGCCGAGGGCGTGCTCCTGGGTCACGCTATGGCCGCGCGGGTGGCGGATGGTCTGGGACTCCGGGCCTTCTTCATCAAGGGACCTGCGAGTGTGATGCAGGGCCTTCGTCAGCCCAAGACCTCCGTTGACATCGACGTCTTCGTGTCACCATCCAGCCTTGAACAGATGTTACAAGGCCTGAGGGGGCGGGGCTGGCGTGAACGTCCTGTAGATCCGGATGCCACGACATTTCCAAAGCACTCGGTTACCCTCGACCACCCTGAATGGCCTTGTTGCATCGATGTCCACTTCCGCTTCCCAGGGATGGAAAGTCCGGCCGCTGACTGCTTTGAGGTTATGTGGGCGAACACCGATTATCTGGAGCTTGCAGGACAAGAGGTGCGGGTCCCGTCACCGGCGCTGGGAATCCTGGTCTTGGCACTGCACGCCCTCCGGTCGCCCCAGTTGCCTGCTTGCCGGCAGGAGCTCGACTTCTTGGCCGGTTTCACCGAACGGCAATCGCACGCGCCAGCCATTCTGGAAATCGCCACGGCCACCGGTTCTCTGGCGGCCTTGCGCCCGTTCCTCGAGGACCTCCTTCCCGAGACCACTGAGCTGGGGTGGCCGCAGCCTTCTGCCGAATGGCGGAATCGAGTAATGGCCAGGGAACCGGGAAGCGCCCGGCTCATTGCTATTGTCCAGGCCCCCTGGCATGACAAACCAAAGATGCTGTGGCGTGCGGTCTTCCCTCGACCTGAAGTCTTCCTGAGCGGGAACATCTACGCTGACATGTCCTTATTAGGACGACTTCTGCAGCACCGGGACAGGTGGGCCCGGTTTCTCCGCGCAGTACCGCGCATCCTGCGGGATTTGAGGCACCCCGGTGGTTGAAGAGGGGGCCGGGTTGCGCCTGGGAGCAACACAGAAGACCGCCGTAAATTGCCTTTAGCTCCCGCTGATTTGTAAGGTTCAGCTATGACTATGGGGAAAGCTATAACCAAAGCCGTCATTCCTGCTGCCGGATTGGGAACTCGCTTCCTGCCCGCCACCAAGGCAATGCCGAAGGAGATGTTACCGGTGGTGGATCGGCCGGCCATCCAGTACGTCGTTGAGGAAGCCGTGAAGTCCGGCCTCACCGACTTGCTGATGATCACAGGACGGAACAAGCGCTCCCTCGAGGACCACTTTGACCGCGAGCCGGGCCTGGAGCGTGCGCTTGAGCTGAAGGGCGACACAGACCGCCTGGAGTCCGTGCATTACGCGTCGGAGCTGGGCCCCATCCACTACGTCCGCCAGGGCGAGGCCAAGGGCCTAGGCCACGCGGTGCTGTGCGCCAGCCAGCACGTGGGCAATGAGCCGTTCGCTGTGCTGCTGGGCGATGACCTCATTGATGAGGACGAGGATCTGTTGAGCATCATGATGGAGGTGCAGCAGAAGACCGGCGGTTCCGTCATTGCCCTGATCGAGGTGGACCCGTCCCAGATCAGTGCTTACGGCTGTGCGGACATCACCGCGGTGGACGGCGAGGACTACGTCCGCGTCAACAGCCTGGTGGAGAAGCCGGCCGTGGCTGAGGCTCCCTCCAACCTAGCCGTCATCGGCCGGTACGTGTTGCACCCGTCCGTGTTCGGCGTCTTGGAGAACACCGGGCCCGGCCGCGGCAACGAGATCCAGCTGACGGATGCACTGCAAACTCTTGCGGCCGGCAAGGGCGAAGGCTCCGGCGTGTACGGCGTGGTCTTCAAGGGCCGTCGGTTCGACACTGGCGACAAGCTGAGCTATCTCAAGGCCGTCATTACCCTGGCGTCCGAGCGCGTAGAGTTCGGCGAGGATCTGAAGACCTGGATGAAGGGCTTCGTCAACTAGGGCGCTTTTCGACTCGTCAGAGGTCCGCTGCCGAAAGGTGGTGGGCCTCTATTTTTGTTAATGCTGCAGTGGCGAGGAGGGCCCCGAGGACGGTGCCGAAACAGTTTGTGACGAGGTCTAACGGGCTGGCAAACCGGCTGTGAAGAAAGAGGAGCTGGCCCAGCTCCATGCACCCCGAAATCAACAAACCAAATGCGCCAATCCGCCACCACTGCTTCTCACGGAAAGCAAGTGAGCTTATGAATCCAAGCGGAATAAAGAGGGCAACGTTACCTGAGGCCTCGACAAATTGGTAATTGAACCAGCCCGGAATTCCCCGCCGATGAAGGAATTGCAGCACGCTTGCTAGCTGATTTTGAACGGGCTGGTCCATGGGACTGGGCCAAAAGGCAACAAAGGCCAGCGGAACCAGCAAGACCGCGAGCGTGAGCTGCCAGGGCCTGCGATTGTCAAGGTGTCTCAAGTTTGCCTTAGGAGGTCTTCAGCAGGGCGATTACTGCCATGCCGGGTTCAGCAGCCGCTAGGAGTGCGAGGAGTTGAGGTTGTCGAAACCTTAAATGCAGAAAATGGGTGGTTCCCCGTTGCCGGAGAACCACCCACCTTCGTTGGTGCTCGTAGGGGTGCTGCTAGGCAGCAACCTCTGCCTTGGCGCGGCGGCGAACTACTACTACGGATGTTGCGCCAGCGGCCAGCGCGCCGGCTCCAACCAGGGTCCAGAGAATCAGGCCCGAATCGGCGCCGGTGTTGGCTAGTCCAGCTCCGGTGTTTGCGAGTGCAGCACCACCGGAAGTGTTGGAAAGGGTGCTGGCGAACCTCGGATCCACAACGACCGTCACGGGACCAACGGTTGCACCGGTGGTGTTGCCCGTAGCAGTGATGAGGTATGTGCCGGCTTCTTGGAGGGTGATCGGGACAGAGAAGTTACCCTGTGCGTCTGCCTGACTGGAAAGGGTCTGTGCCTCTACAAACACGTTGATCCTGGAACCCACTGCACGGTTACCTACACCGGCACCAGAGGCTGCAGGCGGGGTGCCGGGCGTTACCCGGATTGTAAGGGATTCACCAGCAAAGGGACCACGGCCGCGGAAGACGAACTGCTCACCGGGGCCAACTTCGTTGTCTGAGACTGCTGCCTGCGGCGGGACTGGCGCCGGAGCCGGGTAAGTGGCCAGTGCCGGCGCGGTGCCGACGAAAGCGAGTGATCCTGCGATGGCGAGTGCTGCAAGCGTTTTTTTCATTAGTGTCCCCCCGGAGACGTTGTGTTTTGGTGTACCCGAATTGAGGAGATTTCCTCTCCGCACGAGACCTGTACGGTAATCCCGGATAGATATCCCAAGAAAAGATTACCATCCCCGTCGAGTGGCGAGCAACGTGCTTCCACACGGTTTACTTACTGTTAACGCGGCGTCTTTGACTACTGATCGCAAGAAGACGTTGCTGTCGGCAGAATCACATCTTTGACATCTTGAACAGTAGGCGTGACAACGGCGTTAGGTTCCGTGTGTTGCACAATTTTAGAGAAAGTGAAATCGATCGTACTGCTCTCTCCTGGGGCAAGCCTGAGGGCGAGAGTACCGACAGGCCGGTTGCTATGCCCGAAAGAAGCAAAGTTAGTGCTCTGACCGTCGACCTCGGCAGACTCTACGTTCGCTTGAACAGGACCGTAGACCACGATGTTGCTTTGAACTGACCCTGCGGGCACTCCAAAAACGCCGCCCCCAGTCACATAAGCCGGTAACGATGAAGCAGCATCCTTCGGGGCGGTGTTTGTGCTAGATACCCGGACGGTTGTCCGTTCGTAGCCATCCTTTGGACATTCCTTCACGAGTTGCACGGTCCGCTTGACGTAATAGTCCATCTTCGCCCCGGTGCCGTCGTTGAAGTAGACGCCGAATTGCGCGGGGGCCACGCTCGGTCCAGATACGGATCCGCTTAAGGCATATTTACGTATTACCGACTGTTCTGCCTCGAAGCCCGACCAAACGAGGACACGGCCCTCGGCAGTGCCACGCGTGATCCCTTCGATCAAGCCCTTGGCATTGCCCCTTCCGTCTGAAAGTGCTGCAAAAATTTCTTGAGCCACCCCGGCAAAATAGGCATCTTGAAGTCGGGGCTCTTCAATTTGTGCATACACGTCTGATAATAGAGTTTGGACCACGTTCTTGCCGTTCAGCTCCGTCGGTAAGCGCGCCGCTGCCGCCGACACAAGGTCGGGGTTTGTGATCCGAACGGGACCGGTGGCTTCTAAGATATAGCCCAATGCCACGGGGTCGATGGAAACAACGCCATCTACACGCTGCCCGAACTTCCTTTCCCACATAGCCTGCGCGGTGCTCGCTGTCGTTGGAAAGTCGGGCGTCAGGTTTACGTCCTGCATGAACTTGCCCACGCGGTGAGAGTAAATCTGTTGCTGCTCGGGATCTATTGGGACACTCGGCGACATGACGCCGAGGGCCCCAGCGCTGCTCTGAGACCCTAGTGTCAGTTTGCCTTTGTCGACGTTGAGAACGGCGAGAGCCCCAGGTATCCCGCCGGAAGATCGGGCTTCCGCATTGTTTTGAATGATAAGGAGATAATCGCGTGGTGCTTCCGCACCGAGCATGCTGGGCGTGATGTTTGAGACGTTGGCGGCTATATCTAGGGCCCCCGTAATGTCTTTCAGTTGGTCTCTAGCACTAGTCAGCGGGCCGGCCACTTGAGTGACTAGCTTCGTGGTATCAATCTGACTTAGCCTTTCGGCCGAAAGTCGAACGGCCTGTGCGGAAGCAGAAATGCTTGGAGAGGCTGCTTCGAGCGGTGATAAATCGGTACCGGAGCTACTGGGGAGAAGTGATTCCCAATTGAGGGAGCCGTAAACCTTCACGAGCGGCGCAAGACCTAGTGTAGTCACATCGTCCGCTGAGCGTGCGACCTCAGATACAGCGCTAAAATTGGGCCCGAGTCCGGGCAAGTTTGACGCCAAGGTCCATAAGGGGTCGCCGGCTGCCTGTTTCGCGGCAGCCGCGTGTGTGCGAAGTTGGTTAACTCTGGCCGTAGCCTCTTCAGCATTGTTAGAAGCGATCGCCTCTTTAAGTGAGGGAACCAAGCGGGTCATAGAGGTGAGTTCCGAGTTAATCTCTGACGCTTTGACTCCCAGCCAAGCGCCCCCGGCCAGAACAACTAGGGACATGCCGCCACACCAGGCCAGGGCGACTATGCGCCGTCGGCGGGTACGCTGCCGGGCAGAAGTTGAAGGCTGCGGCGTCCTAGAAGACGCATCATCGGCCAAGGTGTCCTGAGGTACATTCATTGTCAGGGTCGACCCAGCCCGCGGTAGTTCCAGCCAGCAGCCCGCCACTTGGCAGCGTCCAAAACGTTGCGGCCGTCGAGGATCCGGGGAGAGGCAACTGACCCCACCAACTCGTAAGGGTCTAGGTCTCGGTACTCCTGCCACTCGGTAAGCAAAAGTAAAGCGTCCGCCATCTCGACCGCGGAGGAAGTGTCTTCTTCGTAGTGGAGTTCAGGAAATCTTCGCGCCGCATTCGCCAAAGCCTTCGGGTCTGTAACGGTAACCACGGCGCCCTGCAACTGCAGTTGTGCCGCGATGCTGAGGGCGGGCGAATCGCGAACGTCGTCGCTTTCTGGCTTGAATGCGGCGCCGAGGACCGTGACTCGTTTCCCCAGTAGGGACCCTTCGCACAAATCACGGGCAAGCTCAACCACACGAGTTCTGCGACGCATGTTGATAGCATCGACCTCGCGGAGGAAGGTTAGCGCTTGATCAGCGCCTAGCTCTCCAGCTCGCGCCATGAAGGCACGGATGTCCTTGGGAAGGCAGCCTCCGCCGAAGCCGATCCCCGCATTGAGGAATTTCCGGCCGATCCGATCATCCATGCCTATGGCGTCAGCGAGTTGCGTTACGTCGGCTCCTGCTGCTTCGCAAACTTCAGCCATGGCGTTGATGAATGAAATCTTTGTGGCGAGGAAGGAATTTGCGGCCGCCTTGACGAGCTCGGCGGTTGGATGGTCGGTCACGAGACGGGGAGTGCCTGATGCGAGCGGAGCCGAGTATACGGCGTCCAGGACGGCAACTGCAGGATGGTCTTCCGAGCCGCCAAAAACTCCATACACGAATCGGTCGGGGTGGAGCGTATCCGCAACTGCGTGGCCCTCGCGAAGGAATTCCGGATTCCAAACTAAGTGCGCCTCAGGTTGCTCGGCATGAAGAAGATCCGCCAAACGAGAAGCCGTTCCCACCGGAACCGTCGATTTTCCTACCACGACGTCGCCTGGGGAGAGGTAAGGAAGGAGTCCCGTTGCGGCGGCGTCCACGTACGTCAGATCAGCGCCGTTTTCTCCCTTTTTCTGAGGCGTGCCCACACAAATGAAGTGCACAGCGCTCCCTGCTGCAGCAGCTAAATCGGTAGTGAACGACAGCCTTCCCGTTTCCTGGACCTCCCTCAGTAGATCCTCGAGAGCCGGCTCATAAAACGGAGCACGTGCCGCTGATAGTTCTTCGATTTTCCGTGCGTCCACGTCAATGCCAACGACCTCGTGGCCTAGCTTCGCCATGCAGGCCGCGTGTACCGCCCCTAGATAGCCACAACCAATGACAGAAATGCGCATTAAAGATTCCTTCCCCAAAGGGCAATTATTATTAGGTGTAGAGAAAGATAGGCCTCAATAGGCACCGGAACCGCCGAAGACGGCTCGGACTGTTCTCAACAGGATGATGAGGTCGCCCGCTAGCGACCAGTTTTCTACGTAGTACAAATCCAGCCGGACCGAGTCTTGCCAAGATAGATTCGATCTTCCGCTCACCTGCCACAGGCCTGTCAAGCCTGGTTTGACCAACAAGCGCCTACGAACTTCGTATTCATATGCTTGGACCTCGCTGGGGAGGGGCGGTCGAGGGCCGACTAGGCTCATTGAACCTGCAAAGACGTTGAACAGCTGAGGCAGCTCGTCAAGGCTGTACTTCCTGAGCATCCGACCTAATCGCGTCACTCGTGGGTCCCTTTTCATCTTGAAAAGGACGCCGCTCCCCTCATTGAGGTCGGCGAGCTGGGACAGCCTAGCTTCGGCGTCGACCACCATAGACCTGAACTTCAACATTCTGAAGGGAGCGCCTTCAATACCCACTCGCCCTTGTTTGAAGAGAATGGGCCCAGGGCTGTCAACCTTGATGAGGATTGCGAGGATCAACATCAGTGGAAAGCTTATGCAAATCAATACGCCTGACAAGAGCACGTCCGACAGTCGCTTTGCAACTCGCTGGCCGCCCTCAAGCGTAGGTGTGGTTACATGAATGAGCGGAAGGCCCGCCACCTGCTGAGTATGAATGCGAGGCCCAGCAATGTCGGTGAGGGCCGGGGCCATTATCAATGAAATGTTACGCGCCGCCAGCTCCCAACCGAGATGGCGAAGGGTCTGAGGATGTAATTGGACGCCAGCGGAGACGGCTACAGCGTCTGCATCACACTGGCCTATTGCCGTCAAAATGGACTGTGCATCAGGCCTGTGACCCAGAACAGGGAGCCCTGCAACTGGGAGAGGTGAGAAGTCCTGTGCATTGCTTGGTGTGTAGGCCGCCACTGGAAGATACCCAGCGTGCGTTGAGCGTTCAAGTGATGCAGCTAGATGGGCAATCGCGCTGGGGCCTCCGAGTAGAAGCAGACTTGACATGCTCTGTCCCCGGTTTCGCTCAAGCGTGAGGTGCTGGCGAATAAGCCAACGGGAAATCAACAGGCCTACTAGCCCGACGGGAAGAGCCACCCCCACGTATCCCCGCGCCGTGTCGATGCGGAGGACATAAGAGATGATGGCGATGAAACCAAAAAGCCACAAAGACGCGGCGGCAACGCGTTTGTATTCTTCTGCGCCGGATCCTAGTATGCGGCTTTCACGGCTGCTCCACGCGCCCAACATCAACCACCAGGCCGTTGCCAATGCCACCGAGGTTAGAGCGTACGCTGCGTCCTCGCGTTCGGCTCCCGGTTCGCTTTCGAGACCGAACCTCACGATGTAGGCGCCCGCTACCGCCCACATAATTACAAAGGCATCGATGAATGCTAATCGCCGTGAGTAGCGTGCTCGCCAGTTCGTGCTGCCCCCCAAATTGTCCCCATCTCTTGCAACCAAACTGTTATGGACGTGCTTGCCCCACAGCGATCATAACGAACATCTGGACCACAAATCCGTACGTGACCTGAACGGAGCGCTCTTGGAATGAGTCATCTGATTGGGTCAGTCGCGGCTTCGTTTCCCCGGTATGACGGCCGGAAGGTCTTTTCTGCTACCGCCGACGGAGCCGCTACTATTGCCACGGGGGTAGGGCGCTGGCGACCTGCCAGCGTGTGACGTCGCGGTATCTATCGGTTGCCGGCTTTCGCTGGGTGTACGCGCTGCTGGCCGGTCCCTGACTACTGACGCTTTCATCAAATTCTCGACGTCCTCGGCGCGCATCCGTGGCCGTCAACAATCTCAACAGGGGGCAGAATGCCTAGGGCACTCATCACTGGCGTTACAGGACAAGACGGTCTCTATCTGTCGGAGCTTCTGATCTCAAAGGGCTACGAGGTATTTGGCCTCATCCGTGGGCAAAACAACCCTAAGCTCGATTTGGTCAAGACCGTTGCGCCTGAGGTCAATATTCTGACCGGAGACCTTTCCGACGTCGCTGGGCTCACTCGTGTTCTAAAAACCGCTCAGCCTGACGAAATCTACAACCTTGGTGCTATTTCGTACGTTGCGTACTCCTGGGAAAACGCGTCATTGACATCTGACATCACGGGCAAGGGCGTTCTCAACATGCTGGAAGCGACGCGGCAATATGCGGGTGAGTCAATTGAGAAAGTAAGGTTTTATCAGGCGTCGTCTTCCGAGATGTTTGGGAAAGTACAAGATGTGCCTCAGAGTGAGACAACGCTTCTCTGGCCTCGTTCGCCTTACGGAGTGGCAAAGGTCTTTGGCCACTACATGACAATTAACTACCGTGAGTCTTACGGAATGCACGCTTCCAGTGGGATTTTGTTCAATCACGAGTCGCCGCGCCGAGGACCCGAATTTGTAACTCGAAAAGTCACCCAGGCCGTGGCCCGGATCAAGCTGGGGCTGCAGCAGGAAATCGTTCTGGGCAACTTGGACGCCAAACGCGACTGGGGATTTGCCGGTGACTATGTCGATGCAATGTGGAGAATGCTGCAGCAGCCCGTAGCTGATGATTACGTTATTGCTACTGGTGAAACACACTCGATCCGAGATCTACTGGACGAAGCATTTGCTGCTGTTGATATTGGTGATTGGACTCCATATGTCAGGCAGGATCCTCGCTTTATGCGACCGGCAGAGGTAGATCTCCTCATTGGAGATCCAGCTAAGGCGGGGGCAGTCCTCGGATGGAAACCCAAGGTTAACTTTCAGGAACTTGTCCAGATGATGGTCGAAAATGACCTTCGCGAGCAATCGACGCCTGGCCGCTGATATGCCTATAGCACTCGTTACAGGTTTCGCGGGTCAAGACGGGCAATATCTCGCTGAGCGTCTGCTCCAAGACAATTGGACTGTTCACGCCACCATTTCTCCAAGGCCCATGAGGGCGGATTCAGAGAGGGTGGTCCCTCTGCTGCACACAGTTGACCTGTCCGTCCCCGGAAATGTTCCGCCCCTACTTGATGAAGTACAGCCTGATGTGATATTCAATCTAGCCGGCATCAGTTCTGTAGCCAGGTCGTGGGAAGAACCTGCAGCCACGATTGCGATCAATGGCGTGGGAGCGTCGTCGTTGCTCGAGGCAGCCTGGCAGCGAAGCACTCGCACGGACAAGGGCATCAAGTTCATACAAGCTTCTAGTGCTGAAATTTTCGGTCACGCCACTGACGTTCCTCAACATGAGGCTTCCCGAATTCAGCCCGTTTCGCCTTACGGTGCCTCGAAAGCGTTCGCTCACCAACTGGTGGGCGTATACCGCGAGAGGGGGATGTTTGCGTCATCGGCCATCCTGTACAACCACGAGTCTCCCTTGCGCTCCCCTGCATTCGTGACCCGAAAAATTACCTCGCAAGTGGCCCGTATAGCGCTCGGTTTCGACGAACGGCTTCGTTTGGGCAACACCGAAGTGCGGAGGGACTGGGGATGGGCTCCCGACTACGTGGATGCCATGATAAAAATGGCGCTTCATTCGCGGGCCGATGATTTCGTAATCGCTACGGGGAAGTCCCACACAGTCGGTGACTTTGTACGCCTTGCGTTTGAAGCCGCGGGGGTCGAGAGGTGGGAGAATCTCGTTGAGTTTGATGAGCGATTTGCCCGTCCTGCGGATCCGGTCGAGATGCGAGGTGATGCCACTAAGGCACAACGAGAGTTGGGATGGCATCCCACAGTTAGCTTCGACGATATCGTCAAACGCATGGTGGAGTATGACATGAGCCGGGAACGTTCCCGAATGGCTCCGGTTGAGAGAGAGACGGGGCGATAGATGAGCGGCGTGATAGTCCACGAATGGCTGGAACCGCACGGCGGCGCAGAGAAAGTCGTCCAAGAATTGGCCGGGATTTTCCCGGATGCGCCCATAACCTGCCTCTGGAATGATGCCCCTGAGCGCTTCCTGCAGGGGCGAGTGTCTGAAACATGGTTGGCCTCGACGCCACTGAGGCATAAGAAAAGCTTAGCGCTGCCATTTATGCCGGAGACATGGCGGCATCTGGGAGATAGCGATGCGGAGTGGATTCTTTGCAGTTCGCATCTGTTCGCCCATCACGCTCGTTTCAGCGGCGCCGCGCGTGGGGCAAAAAAGTTTGTTTATGCATATACAAGCGCTCGTTACATATGGACTCCCGAAATAGACCAACGTGGGCAGTCCATGGCCGCGCGGCTTGCTTCCAAGCCCTTACGGAAGCTGGATAGAAATCGAGCCTCCGAAGCTGATGAAATCGCCTCGATCAGCGAGTTTGTTCGGCAACGTATCGAGCACACATGGCAGCGCGAGAGTCAAGTCATCTACCCGCCTGTCGACGTCGAAGCCTTCGACTCGTCTGAGGTAGCGTCATTCACCGACGTAGAGCAAGCGATACTTGACGGTCTACCCGAGTCATTCGTTCTCGGTGCGTCGCGCTTCATTCCATATAAGCGCCTAGACGTCGTCATCCGTGCGGGAGCAGCTGCAGGCATCAAAGTTGTGCTCGCTGGAAGCGGTCCGCTTCGTGGTGAACTTGAACGGCTGAGCCTGGAATACCCAGGGTTAGTAACTTTCGTTCCAAGCCCATCACACATTTTGTTGAGGGAACTCTACCGAAGGTGTAAAGTCTACATTTTTCCGCCTGTTGAAGACTTTGGCATCATGCCAGTGGAAGCCATGGCAACGGGGACTCCAGTAATTGCCTCGACAATCGGTGGTGCAGCGGAAACCGTCGTCGATGGAGTCACGGGAATTCTAGTTGACTCCTTCGATGACGAAGTCATGCGAGAAGCTATTTTTGCTGCCGAGGCCATCGATCCGGAGAACTGTCGACTGCGCGCTTGGGAATTTGATAAATCAGTTTTTCATACTGCTATAAAGCAGTGGGTTAAGGGCCAGCATGGCAACAACGAATGATGCGAGCGCTCCGGTCATCCCGGATGGGCGGAGAGATAACCCTGGGTCAGAGGCCCCTAAAGAAGCCGTATCAACGGCAGCGAATCTTAATTGGACTGATGTCGTGAAGAGCGCTGGCGAGTCTGATGAATCTATTTTCGGACAGCGAGTTTACGAATGGATGAACTGAGTATGGCTAGGGCGGAAGTACGCAGTCTGCCTAAAGTTTTGCACCTGGACCATAGCGTGGAAGCTGGGGGTGCCGAGCTAGCCCTGGTTCGACTCGTGAATGAGGCAGACGGTTGGGACCCAATAGTCCTTCTACCTCAGCAACCGGGGGACAGCGTTGGTGTATTCAATGGTCTTCACGATGACATCGCAATGGAAAAGCTCGGCCCGACTCAGCGTCCGGGAGTTTCAGCGAAGACCGCATTGCGAGGCCTGTTAGATTTTTCGGGGCAAATTCTTGGCCAAGCCTTGGCAGTTCGACGATCACAGGCGTTTAAAAGCGCTGACGTAATCCATGCGAACACCTCCAGATCAAGCCTTTACGGGGCGATTGCCTGCTTGGGATCAAATAAGAAGCTGGTGCTCCATCTAAGGGACCATGTTTCTAAAGAAAGCCTCGGAAGAGTTGGACTGTTGGCATTTAGACATGTTGCTCTAAGGCGCGCCGATGGACTAATTGGAAACTCAAAATCTACTCTCGCCACCGCTACACACGCGCTTGGACGTCGACAAATTCGAAGTACAGTTATTCCTAGTTCCATAGGAAAAGTTAGGGTTGATATATCTCCGGAGGTTTCGGAGGTGAATCCGCTACGGATTGGAATGGTTGCGCGCATTGATCCTTGGAAGGGGCAGTCTTTGCTAATCCAAGCATTCGCATTGGCTTTTCCCAAAGGCAATGAACAGCTGTTCTTTGCCGGTGGATGTTTGTTCGGGCATGAAGACTACCTTGCGGCACTTAAAAGTGAGGTCATCTCTTTGGGTCTCCAAGAGCGTGTGCACTTTTTAGGCCATGTCGATGAGATCTCCGCTCTAATCCCTCGTTGGGATGTTTGTGTGCAGGCATCTACGCGGCCCGAACCCTTGGGGCAGAATGTCTTACAGTATCTAGCCGCTGGCAGAGCAGTCATTGCCTCCAACGAGGGCGGCCCCGCTGAATGGGTCAGGAATTCCGAGAACGGGCTGTTGTTTGAACCCCGTAATCAACATTCTTTGGCCGGAGCCCTTCAAATGTTGGCTTCTGACAGAGGACTTCTGCGCAGGCTGCAGCAGGCGGCAGTGGCGACACCTGGGCTAATGTCCGATTCCGAAATATCCACAGCGCATGGTGTGATATTTGCGGAGATGCTTCGATGAAGTTCTTGTTCAAGAGTCTGCACCGGATATTGGCTGCAGTTCGTTGTTCTGGCTATTCGGTTAGTGAATCAAATGGGAATTGTGAAGATTTGACAAGACAAAGCGACAGCACTGCCCCTCTTCCCTCTCTATTGGTTTGGTCATCGCCGTCGACCAAAGGTGCCGGAGCTTATCAACTGTGGGAGAATTATAGAGAATCCATTTCGGAGTTCGTTCCTCGTGTTGGCCTTCTTCGCGGGCATGATGAAGAAGATTCATTCCCAAATCCGCAGATCAAATTGAATCGTGTGTCACTGATATGGGCTCTTACGGACCTGACGCGATTGATAAAACGCGAGGGTTCCGCAAATGTGGTTACTTCCATTTCGCAGTCCGACATTATTTTCGGCTTATTCGTTCGTCGGTTTGTCAGGGTTAACTGGACGATATACGTACTCGGTCAACCGTATCCCGTGGCGGATCAGACCAACGGCTTGAAGCGTCATATCTGGAAAAAGTTATGGCTACGAGCGGCGCGCAGAGCCGACCGGATAGTGGCAGTTAGTGACTATATTGGAAAGATCATATCTCCAGAAGTTGGCAATAAAAAGATTGATACGGTATATCCGTCTTTGAGTAATCATCAAGAACTCTTCAGCAAGATTGAATTCACCTCGGGATCTCAACTGAGAGTGGGGTTTGTGGGTCGACTCTCACCGGAGAAGGATCCGGCCCTTTTCTGTTCAATCATGGACGGCTTCGAGGGGGTCACTGCCAAGATCTACGGAGACGGGCCGCTCAGACCGCAAGTTGAAGAGATTTCGCAAGACGTTGAATTACTTGGATTTAGACCCCAAGAGGAGATCTATTCCGGGCTGGATGTGCTGGTCATGACCTCGAAATCCGAAGGGCTCCCCATGGTTCTAGTTGAGGCCAGCCATATGGGAATCGTGCCCCTGGTTTGTGACGTGGGCGGCTGCATAGAGGCGATTCATCCCGAGAATCGCAATCTTCTGGTGGTGCCCAAGATCGATCGCGAAAATGTTGCTGTTTGGAGAGCACGTCTGCGCAAACTGCAGGATGAGAATCTTCGACAAGAGATTCGACAACTTCAAGCGGAATGGGCTGTGTCTAAGTTCGATAATCGGAAGAATTCTCAATTCCTAGCCAGCCTCGTTATCCAGGAAGCGAACAATGCTTAGAAAGACGTCGCGCCGACTCTTGAATCTCGTGGACGAACGCCTCCTTAGACATCTGCCTGGTCGAGGTTCGCAACTGCTGCGCATTAGTCTGCTCCGAGTGGCTGGAGCTGAAATTGGGCTTGATGTCGTACTGGCACAGGGAGTTAGGGTCGTGGGACCCTCGCGTCTGAAAATACAGGATCAAGTATCTATCGCGAGGGACACCGTCTTGGATGCCAGAGGCGGCCTTACTTTAGAGCGAGGTGCGCTGATTGGCTTTGAGTCCATCATCCTGACTTCTACCCACGTCTCTGAGGAGCTGGACTCGCCCGTCCACGGTCAAGGAATGTTTTTTGGAGAGGTGATAGTTGGTGCGAACACTTGGGTCGGCACCCGTTGCGTCATTCAGCCAGGGACGAAAATAGGTAGTAATGTTATTGTAGGTTCTGCTGCTGTGGTTACGAAGGACTTGGCTGATAGTGGCGTTTACGCGGGAGTGCCGGCACGTTTTATTCGAAGTCGCTAATAGATGAAACGATTATGGGGGATTTCCACAAGTCCTTACTTCGCGCAGCTCTTTAGCTTGGGCGGTAGCGCGGCACTAACCTTTTTCAGTGCCCTATTTCTGGTCCCTGATGAACGCGGACTGGTGGCTATCTTTCTTGCGGTTCTAAGCGTCGGAAGTTACATAGCTTGTTTTGGTGTACAGTCGGAAATTTTGCAGGCAGCTGCTCAGGGCGATGGCGTACGCGCTGGGACTGTGTTGCGGAAGCACATCGTGGTTCAGCTCGGTTTCGCAGCACTCTTCCTAGTTGGTTTGCTTATTGTTAGGCCGTTCAGGGGAATGTCGGATGAGCTGGCATGCCTTGCTGCTCTGGGCATCTTCATTGGCTCGGTGTTCAACAATCTGAGCTGGCGGCAGTATGGCGAGGGGAATTTTCTTCTTAGTACAGCTCTCCGCGGTGCTGCGCCTCTCGTGACCCTGGTGGTATCGTTCGGGTTCTTCTTGTTCGATTCTGTTTCCGCCGAAATAGTGGCGGTAATCTATGTTTCAACTCAGTTGGTCTGCATGGCTCCGCTTCTGAGCTTTAAAAAGCGGCACACTGAACGCGTAAATGTGCGGATGATTGACATCTACAGAAATTCCAGTGCGTTCTTTTTGTGTCAGGCGGAGTCTCTAGTTCTTGCCCGCACGCCGGTCATTGCGTCGGGTATTTGGCTGCCGCCTCAGTTGACGGCGGTAATCTCGATAGCGTTGAGCTTAGCCGAGCTGCAGGCCAGCTTGCCGCAGATGCGCTCCGCAATCTCATTCAAGGAGGCTAGTACAACTAGCCGTCCGCGCCTCACAAATCGACAGCTAGTGTCTTCGATCAAGGCTCTACTTCCTGGAACGGTGATTGTCATCCTTCTTTCGTTTGTCGCTAGGATTTGGCTCGACGAGGCGTACAGTGCGCTGCCCCTGTATGTCGGTCTCCTTTCCCTTGGTGTTGCGTTGCAGGCGGTTGCTGCTTCTGCGGTCAACGTCTTGACCGCACGCCGCTCCCTTAGCCACGTCATCGGCATCCAATTTGGAGTCCTATTGGTTGCGGCATTGGCGCTCTTTATGTTTGCATCGGGCCAGGTGCCCGTGGCCTTGGGGACGTGGTCAATTGCCGTGGCAGTAGGGTGCTTTGTGATCATATTCCTTGCGTCACAGCGTGCGAAGGGTCGTCATTTGTGATGCGAACGGCTAAGTTGCCCCAGTTCTTTTTTGCAGCTGCGTCAGCGACGCTCATCATTGTATGCGGCGCCGGGCCGGGGGTGTCCCGCTACGTTGCGGCTCTCAAGACGCCCATGAGCTTGTTGCCCGATGTCTGCGTGGCGGTAATCCTTGCAGTTGTGATCTTCAGTCGTCGACGGAAGGGAGGAACAAAGACATTAGCTTGGGGAGTGGCGTGGCTTTTTATCGGGTGGGTGGCGGTCGCATCCGTCCCTTCCATCGCTGCCATGCCAGAGCAGGCAGTGTACGGGCTAAGGGCCATGTTGTGGGGACTCGTGATTGCGATGACCATGCAGACCATGGACCTTTCAGAATGGAGCAGGAACTTCATAAGAAGGGTTCTTTTATTTGTGCTGTTGGCGAATATGCTGTTGGCTCTTTTTCAGGCAGTCGTGGGTCTGAGCGCTGTGGAGTTGCAAGGCCTTATGGAAGCGGGTGCCAGCTATCAGGTGGAATCGCAGACACGTTTGCTTGGCTTCCAAGCCACTGGCCAAGAATTGTCTATGCTCGCCGGGAGCGCCTTCGTGTGGAGTTGCGCCACGATGGTCAGCCGTGGATTTCGCCTTGCAGGGCCGCTTATCTGGTTTCTCTGCCTTACTTCGGCAGTCGTTACCCTGGTGGTCCTTCAGCGCAGCGCGCTTATCGGTGCACTTGTGGCGATGGCAATACTGGTCTTTTCCATTAATTCTGGTTCGCTAAGAGGCCGACGAGCCGCGGCCACTCGTAGGTTCGGGGCAGTAGCGGGCGCGTCGATGCTCTCGATTGTGGCTTTGGCAGTTCTCGCGCCTGAGCGTGTCGACTTGGCGCTGGCGCGCTTTCAGTCCCTTTTTGGGCTGTCTTCGGACTACTCATTCAACGTGCGTCAGGATACGACACTTCCGGTTGCCCTGAAGCTAATCGCCGAGCAACCGTTAGGTTATGGGCTGGGTGCTTCGGGACCGGTGGCTGCAAAGTTTGTGCCGAGCGGGCCTCTCGCTGACTATCCCTTGGGAGGTATTGCTGCGGACAATGGGTATCTTTTCGTCGCTCTCCAAATCGGCGTTCCCGGGTTGGTGCTGTTCTTTCTGTTGCTGGTTACCTGGGGTTTCAGCGGGACGTTCTTCGACACTGTGCCGCACGAACGGCTCGCTCCTCGTTCTGTCATTTGTTTTCTTGCAGCCATAATGGTGTCCGGCTCATTTTGGGGCCTGACGGGTTCGATGGCGCTTGTGGTCGCTCTAGCGAGTATCGGTGGAGGAGCTGCAACGAACCGCGGTGCATTGAACAATGGACCCGCTCCTGCTCCTGACTTGCTGCGGAGCGCAGCGAATCCCAATTTCGTGCACTTGGCGCAGAAGCATCGGCGGCCAAGTTCCAGTGACTAGCGTTCCATCGACCGAGCTAGAACCTGCGAAGTGGATCCTAACGGGCCCGTCACGTTTCATGGGAAATGAAGCTCTGAGCTGAGTTCATGGGGGAATGGGAGTCCAGGATGAGTGTCATGCCGCCGTCCGGACGGCACTTCTCATGAGAATAAGTGATTTGTAGTTGTCCGCGGTGCGATAGGCGCGCGCGGTGCGTTTGACGAGTTTGATGGCTTGTATCTCTTAAGTACCCCCCTGTTAAGGTGGGGGTGGTCGTCGGTTACGGTGGCCTTGGGAGGGGCCGGGGTGGTTCCGGTTTTCGGGCTCTTCACTATGGAGTTGTGGACCGGTTGGTCTGGCTCCTTGATGGGCGTGGCGGCCTCGGCTTGCTGGACGCAGGATCCTCTGGTGAGGCGGGTCTGACTCTCGGCTCTTCTGACATCACCCCGTGGTGATTGTCCTGCCCACGACGTGTCGGCCGACCTGGCTCATTTTCGAAGTGCAGCCCGGCAGGCCGTCATGTCCTGATAGGAGTCTGGCGAGTCCCAGATATTGAACTGACTGACGCCCAGCTGAGCTGCGCACCCGACGACGAGGAAGGGCACAGTTTCCATGGTGAACGAGAAGCAGATTAAAGATTCCCTAACGCTTGTCAACAGTTTTTTAGCTCTGGACGGCAGGCAGGGTGAGTGCACCTTCACCAGTGTTCCGCGGTGACGGGAAGTGCGTCCATCGGGACGGGACCGGGTCGTAGGGTCGTTGGTCTGCACCCCGGGCTGGTGGGGCGGAAGATCGCCAGCGGCCTCGGAAACGGGTGGCGGTGATCGATGTTACCGTGTCAGGCGGGCCCGTTCGCTTCGATCGTGTGGGACCGCGACTGGCTGCGTTGCTTGGGCGTGACGGTGTAGTAGGAGGCGATGAGTTCTTTCGCGACCCGTTTGGTGACTGGCTGACCCTCGAGGTCCCGCAGCTCATACATTTGCCCGGTGGTCGGGGTTTTCCAGGTTCTTTCGGCCAGTTTCCTGGTGACAGCGATCGTGGCCTGTGTGTGGCAGTGGCCATGTTCGGTCATGAGCCGGTGATAAAAGGCGGCCAGCTGGGGATCCATGGTCCGGGCGACGCTGCCGGCCTGGTAGAAAGCGAGGCGCAGGGGTGCAGGTCCTTCCTTGCTGATGGCCCGACGGGACTGGTTCATCGTCCCAGAGGACCAGTTTGAAGGGGTGATGCCGACATAGTTCGCGGCCTTCTTGGCACTGTCGAACCCGGATCTGTCACCGAAGTAGGCGCGGATGCAGGGACCGGTTGCCGGGCCCACGCCGAGCAGGGACAGGATCAGCGGGTCGTCGCCGTAGAGCTGCTCCCACCACTGACGGGCATGGGAAGTGAAGCGCTCCACCCTTGCCCTGGATTCCTGCAGGTCGGTGAGGTGTTCGGTGACGTCGACGGCCAGCGCGTCCAGGTCTAGATGACCGTCCCAGAAGTCTGCCCATCCCCGGGCTGCGGTCTTGATCGCCGTGGCGCGGGCGGGTGTGTCGGCGACATCGCGGGTGTGCTCGGCGATCACAGCCGTCAGGGTCGCAGTGCGTGCCGATGCCAGGGAACGGAGGTGGGGCCAGCGGCCCAGCACGGCGAGGGCTGTTGATTCGGATCCGGCGAACGCGGTCCACACATCGGGAAAGGCCCACCTCGCCAGCGACAGCAGCCCCGCCAGTAACGGTTCCCGTCAATCACGGCGCCGGCCTGGCGGACCACGGCCCGCCGCAACGCCACCTGTCCCGGAGATGCCAGGACCAGGGGTGGGGGGTCGAAGATCTCCCGGCATGGGTGAGGACTTCGGAGTCTGTGACATCGGACTTGTTCTTGCCCATGATGGCCCCGCGCAGCCGAGCGGAGTGACGGGCACGGATCATTTCCATCTTGCCGCCGGCCCGTTCGACTGCGAGGGCCAGCGCCAGCCAGGTCATCGAGGTCGGTTCCACGACCGCTGTCACAGGTACCGGAACGGCGGCCAGCCGCGCCGAAAGTCTCTCCAGCCCGGCCAGTGTGGGGTCGACCGTGAAACGGCTCAGGTGTTCTGTTCCGTCGTCGAAAAACTCCCGCACCGCGATATGGTGGCGTGCCGTGATGGCCGCGTCGATACCCGCCACTGCGCGCACGACTTCAGCGGGTTCATCCTGATTTTGCATGATGGTTCTCCTCCTCGCATCGAATACGTGCGATGGGACAACCCGTCTTTGCCGGTCCACCAGCCGAGTCACCAGGCCGGGCTTGACCCATCCTTGGGGAGAACCGTCATGCACTGTTCTGAGCGCCGGCGGCGGCCTCCCTCACACGCCCGCAACTGCTGAGGAAGCGTCGGATACAGTTCCCGCGCTTGTGAGTCATCCGGTGCCCGCCCGGACGAAACCCGGTGCTGTGCACCGTTCTCTTCCGGCCACCAATTCCCTCAAATCGGGTCCGCTTGGAAGACAGGCCGGGGGCGACGATCTCTTTCACGGGCCATGACGCCCAGCCGAAAACCGGAACCACCCCCGCCCCTCCCAAGGCCACCGTAAACGACGACCACCCCACCTCAACAGGGGGTACTTAAGAGATACAAGCCCCGAAAGCGGAGAACACTGGCTGCTGGCCCGCCGGTCCCTGAAAGACCCGATCGAACTGGCTTACTTCATTTGCCACGGCCCGAACCGGGTCCCGCTGGCCGAACTGGTCCGGATCGCCGGCGCCCGCTGGGCGATCGAGGAAACCTTCCAGACCTCCAAGGGAGAAACTGGACTTAACCACTACCAGGTCCGCCAATACACCGGCTGGTACCGCCACATCACCCCCTCCATGTTCGCCTCAGGCATTCCTGACCGTGATCCGCTCAGAAAAAGGGGCCCTTCCGCAGGAAGCGGGGAACTGATCCGGCTCTCACTGCCCGAAATCAGGCGCCTGCTCGTCCGACTGGTCTGGCACCGCACCGCCAACCCAAAGCACGTCCTGAAACACTCAACCTGGCGACGAAAACACCAACACAGCGCCCGATATTGTCATTACTAGGCCCGCGGACACACCCCATAAACGCGACTGTAGTGCTAGGGCTGAATACCGGCAACGCGGCACCACCACCACGATGTTCCCTCCCAAATGGCGGCCAGAACCGTGGTGGTGGAGTGCATCGACTCCTAGTCCCGATGCCGCCCCTGATCGAGAGGCACGGCATAGAGCTTTGGCTACCGGCTTATACGATCAGCGGGAAAATTCTTTGGAGGACTGTCGGAAGTCCCTAGTTGAGGTGATGGAAATTCAACGTCAGCTGTTCCGTCCGTAGGCCTACCGCTGGTCCCATTCACATGGCTGGGCGATTTGTGCTGATCGTTTCGGTAATAGCTGTACGTGTACGCGTCTGGACCCTTCGCTGGCAATCCGTTGAGGACAATGCCGAGAATATTGGAACCGACCATCTTCAAAGCGTTTAGTGACTTCTCAAGCTCCTGCTGACGCAGCTTCTGTGACCCTACGACCACAATTACCCCGCCGACGTGCTGAGACAGGACTGCTGCATCGGTTACGGGAAGCAAGGGCGGAGCATCAATAACGATTGAGTCGAAGATGTCCTCTAAGACCTCGAGCAATTGCTTCATTGCGACCGACCCAAGTAGCTCGCTCGGATTCGGCGGTATTTGGCCAGACGCCAGTACGTAGAGCCGACCCTCTCCCCAAGGTTGTAGGAGCTCGTTGACGTCTGCAGATCCAACAAGCGCGGTGGTCAAGCCTGCGCTGCGGTCCAGCCCTAAGTATTCGTTTACCATAGGCCGGCGAAGATCGGCATCGATCAAGCAGACGGACTGGCCCGCTTCGGCCAAAGCAATCGCGAGGTTCGTCGCAGTAGTACTTTTGCCTTCACCAGGAACTGAGGAAGTCACCAGCACTGTTTTCGCGCCTTGGGTGACGTTGGCAAACTGCAAGTTGGTGCGCAGTTGTCGGAACGACTCGGCTCGTGGGCTCTGGGGGCCGGTTTGAGTTAGGAGCGGCTTGCGAGTGGCATCTGCATCAAAGGAAATGCCGCCGAGGATGGGGGCATCTGTAACTTCGCGCAGGTCACTTTCTCCGCGGATCTTGTTATCGAGTCGGTTCCTCAACACTGCAGCGGCGAAACCCGCTGCAGCCCCGATTATGAGACCAAGCACCAAATTCAATCGTGTGTTTGGAGAAGTCGGAGAGGATGGAGCCGTTGCCGGCGTGATGATCGAGACATTGAATGGGGACCCGCCCCCGGCCTTGGGCTGCTCTAGATTCTCGATTGCGTTGACCAAGCTGTCTGCCACGGCCTGGGCTATGGCTGCTGAACTCACAGCTGAGGCATCAGTAACTTCGATGTTGATAAGTACCGTATTGAGATCTGTCGTGGCCCTAACGGATTCGGAGAGTTGTTCTGCCGATACCCCCAGGCCAAGCGTGTCTATGACCGGTTGGAGAACCATAGGCGAGTTGACCGCCTTAACATAAGACTGCACCCGCGCTTGACTGAATGTGTTACCCTGCTGCATTTCTTGAACGGAGCCCGAATTCTGGATGGCGACGAAGAGTTGGGTTTGCGCGGTGTATGTCGGTTTCGCAAGCACGGATACTCCTGCGCCAATGAGTAGGCCTGCCAGCGTCGCGGCAACGATCAAAATCCAGTAGCGCCTCAGTACACGCATGTAATCGCGTAGGTCCAACCTTGGGTCCCCCTGTAGAAGTCTTGTCAATGCGCACCAGTCGGGCTGCGATGTGAGTCAATTTTGCAATCGGGACCAGTCTACCGGCCTTTATTTCTCTCCCGACCGCACCGTTCGTTGTTATCGCACGGAATCGAAGTTCTCGTCCTGAAACGTGGGCTCTGAGCATCCATAGTATGAATAGTTCTGAGGGTGTAGCTACTAAGAACAAGAAAGTCACAGGTCGTTCACGAGATTATCGACGCAGTCACTCGGCTTCTAAGATTGTCGTATGAAAGTCTTGGTCACCGGGGGAGCCGGCTATATCGGATCGCACACTGTACTTTGCCTGCTTGAAGCGGGCCATGAGGTTGTGGTGGTCGACAATCTTGCGAATTCGGACGCGGAGTCGCTGCGTCGGGTAGAAGAGTTGACAGGTCGGAGTGTTGACTTTCTTCAGGTGGACTTGCTGGATGCTCGTGCTCTGGACGACGTGTTTGCTGGAGGAGGGTTTGATGCGGTTATTCACTTCGCCGGTTTAAAGGCTGTCGGCGAGTCCGTCACTAAGCCTCTTTCCTACTATCGTAACAACGTTGTGGGCACGCTCAATCTTGTTGAGAGCATGGAGAAGGCCGAAGTTCGCCGCTTAGTCTTCAGCTCGTCAGCTACCGTCTATGGCGCATCGGAAAACGTGCCTCTCACGGAAGAGACGCCTTTGGACGCGACCAACCCTTACGGTCGAACCAAGGAGCAGATTGAGGACATTTTGTCCGACGTTGGCCATGCGGACGCGAGGTGGAGCATTGCGCTGCTCAGGTACTTCAATCCGGTGGGCGCCCACGAGTCAGGTCGGATTGGGGAGGACCCGCAGGGAGTGCCGAACAATCTGTTGCCGTTTGTGGCGCAGGTGGCTGTGGGAAGGAGGGAAAAAGTCACTATATTTGGCAGCGATTACCCGACGGCTGACGGCACAGGAGTGAGGGACTACATCCATGTGATCGACCTAGCGGGCGGCCATTTATCTGCCCTACGATTTCTCGCAAATAAGACAGGAACGTTTCGGTGGAACTTGGGCACGGGCCGGGGATCATCGGTGTTGGAAGTCATTCACGCCTTCAGCGCTGCTGCTGGACGTCTAGTTCCCTTTGAAATTGGACCTCGACGTCCCGGAGACTCGGCCGTGAGCTATGCTGATCCATCGGCGGCTCTGGCTGACCTTGGGTGGTCGGCTCAACGCGACCTCGCAAGCATGTGTGCAGATCACTGGGGTTGGCAGAGCGCAAACCCGGGCGGCTATTCAGCCGATGCGAGAGCAAAGGATTAGGCACCCAACCTTTGCTGGTGATTTTGGGATTACGTTTCCCGACGTCCACACTTCATGGCTGATTGGTTGCGACTGGCTCGGGTGTGGATGTTGTGAGAGCTCTTGCCTTCCGCTATCGCGCGGTGAGTCACACGTACCACAAGACACATTCACCTCAAGAGGTCTTTTTGCCGTTTGGCGACCCGGTGTTGGCCGCAGTGAAGTTTTTACGGCCGCGTCAGCGAGCGACCCTCAATCCCACGCTCGGTGCTGGTTGCGCTGGCATTCATGGCGGGTCGGGGCCTGCGGAATTTACTTTGATTCCGTCGGGTGTTGGTTACGGGTGCTCGGCAAGGGACAGCGTGAGCGGCGGGTGCTGCTTGACGCGGACGTTGCTTCCATCATCCAGGTGTATCTGCTTGCCGAGCGGCCCGAATCCGTCAGTACACGCCTTTTTCGCGCTGATGGGGTTCCTGACCGACATCACCGAGTGGGACTGGCCCGAAGCATCAGCTTGCAAGCTGCTGTTCCGTGACGACATCCCTAGCTCCCTCAAACACTGCCCCGCTACCTGCCCATCGACATCGACCGCCGGCTCACCCAGATCCTCACCGATTCCCCGGGAAACGCACTGGCCGCGGCCGCCTTGCGGCTGCAACGTTCCTGCGGGCTGCGTATCGGGGAACTGTTCGATCTTGAAACTGGACTGCGTCCACGAAGTCCCCGGCCACGGCAGCTGGCTGAAGGTCCCCCTCGGCAAACTGGACACCGAGCGGATGGTTCCTCTCGATGAAGAGATCCTGGAACTGATCGACCACATAACCCACACGAGATCGCACGGCCGGCCACTGCCACACCCGCGTTACCGATGCCCTGCCCAGTTCCTGTTCACCCACTGCGGTCGAGTTCACCTCGGGCAACAAACCGTCCGCGCCGAACTCGACTGCGCCGCAGGTCTCGCCGGAATCGCACACATCACCCCGCACCAGCTACGGCATACCTACGCCACCGCCTTGGTCAACGCCGGTGTCTCGCTGCAGGCCCTAATGGCGCTGCTCGGCCACATGTCCGCAGAGATGAGCCTTCGCTACGGACGGCTGTTCGAGGCCACCGTGCGCACTGAGTACGAACGGGCCCCTGATCTGGCCAAACAACAGGCACTCACACCCCCGACCGGCAGAGCCAGCCTGCCGCTCAGAGACATCACGGCGGAAAAGACTGGAAGGACACCCCGCTGCTGAAGTCCCCGCATGGCCGGAGGGTACTGCCTGCGGGCACCCGCCCAGGGCGCCTGCACCTACGCAAATATCTGTGAGCACTGCTCCAGCTTCAACGCGGAGCGCAGTTCACTGCCGATCCTTGCCGCCCAACGCGTTGATGCAGACGCACTCGCCCGCGACGCCGAACAACGGGGCTGGATCACCGAAGCCGCCAGACACAAACAGCTCATCACACGACTCGACAACCTGATCAACGAGGCCACCGCAGGATGACGAACACGAACACCCTCAACAGCTTCGAGCGCGCCTGTGCCGAGCTCCTCCGGAACGGACAGGCAGTGACATTCACCGCCGTTGCCGCCCGCACAGGCCTGGGCAGGACCGCTCTCTACCGGCCCAATAATCCGGGCCATCATCGAGGAGAACCGTCACTGCGCCACCGCCAGCGGCACTCTCACCGGCCTCACCGACGAGATCGCCACTCTTCGCGCAACTGATGCCCGTGGTGAGGTGGGCTGGTCGGTTTCGGTTGCCTCAACGGTCAACCGGGCCCACGAGCATGGCACCAACCTTCCCCGCACCACAGGGTGCCCCGTCGAACTACATGAATCTGTTTGCTGAACCCGACGATCCTGCAATTAGCTGTTCCCGCGGCGGGCTAAGCACCAAAAGTCTCGCCCTGGTCGACGGCAAAGGCAGACCCTTAGTGGTGCTGGTGGCCCCTGGCCAGGGTGGAGATGCTCCAATGTTCAGCCACCTGATGAACCAGTTGAAGATCAATCGAGCCGGCCGGGCAGGCCACGCACCCGCCCCGACCGTGTCCGCGGTGACAAGGCATACTCGTCGAGGGCGATCCGGACCCATATTCGCGACCGCGGCATTGCGGCTGTCACCCCACAGCCGGCCGATCAGGTCGGTCACCCGTGAACGGCGTGGATCACTGGCGGCAGACCTCCGGCCTTCGACAAAGAGGACTACAAGGGCCGGAATGTCGTCGAACGGAACTTCAATATCATCGAGCAATGGCGTGCCCTGGCAACGCGTTACGACAAACTCGCACTCACGTACCGCGGAGGAGCAGTTCTCCGCGCAGTCAGAATCTGGGCTGCCAGCTTTAGGAGACACGCCTTAGTGCTCGCCTGCACAGCCCTGATCCGGCCCGATGGCCCCGAGGCCACCGCTCATGCGGGGTGGCAGCCAGCCTTTCGGGCCTCATTGGCGCGGCCATGTGCGCATTACCTGGACGATGCGGTGCTTTGGCATACCCCGCCAAGGCATGGAAGCGGTTCCGCTGGCCCCTGCTGGCCCCGTCAGTGCCCACCAAGATTTTCGTAACAGTTAAGGTGACTTGATCAAATCTTGAGGGTGTGTTTTGTAGCATCGCGGCATGGGTAGATACGGGGGCGCCTATCACGCGCGGTACTCTCGGCGGGAGCTGAGGCAGCGGAATGTAAGGGTACTTTCCTATTTCCTGATCAGCGCTTTAGCCGTCGCGACGGTGCCCGTCGTGCTGATGGCTCTACGCGGATAGCTTCTGCAGGCGGCGCGCCTGTTGATGACGTGACTTGTCATAGGACCTGTCACGTGGTTAGGTCAGGATGAATGGGGATCACCTGACCGATGGAGGCTGTTGTGGCTATATCCGAGTACGCCTTTGCACTGAGCGCGCTGCTGGGCACCCTGCTGGTTCCCTTCTTTGTCCTGCACCAGATGCTCCGGCTCAAGCGCCGAGCCATCAGGGTCACTGCTCCCGCCGCACCCCGAGGTAACCGCCGCTAGTCATGCCGTACGTCGACATTAATCCCCATAAAACCCGTCCCAAATGGCAGGCCTACGCCCTCCTGGCCGTCCTCCTTGTCCTCACCGCGGCCGTGGTGGGCGCTGCCCTCGTCCGCATCTGAACAGGCCTACCAGGCAAAGCCCCTAGACTTACTGTTTGAACCAGTGCTGCAAAAACAGTTTGCCGAACGTCCTGGGGGGACATACATGCCCGATCCGGCGGATCAGAACGCACGCGCCCATGCAGAGGATGCAGGGCAGCCTGAGCTGCGCCGTCGCCGTGACAACCGTCACGGCGACGGTGAGCTGACGGATGCCCGGACAGGAACCATGCCAGCCGTAACACCGAACCCCTCGACTCAGCCCGATGCCGGGAGGCCGTTGACGCGCCGGACCTCCTGGGCGGAGGCGGCGGCTGCAGCGGATGCAGTAAAGCCCGCCGCGTCCGTTCCGGCGCCCACCCGGGCGCCGGCGTCAGCGCAGCCCGCGATGACTGACACCATCACCTCACTCCCCGATGCCGCTGCTGCAGATGCCGAGCAGGCGCCGTCGGGTGCTCCTTCTGAAGCACCCGCCTTTCGGCGTGCCCGGCCCACTGTTGCCGACACCATCGCAGACAAGCCCATGCCGGACTTCACCAGCTCACCCGGCCTGTTTGTAAAGGAACAGAAACCGCGGCCGGTGGGCGGTGTCCGTGGGGCCATCTTCAACATGACCGGCGGGGCCTGGAACATGGGCCCCGGACAGAAGCAGCGCCAGGAAGAAGAACTCGGCCGCCGCATCTCCAGACAGTTGCAGGGCAGCTACAACACAGCGGTGCTCAGCCTCAAGGGTGGCATCGGCAAGACCTCCACCACGGTGGGCGTGGGCCTGACCCTGGCCGAGTACCGCGGCGACGCGCCCTGCGCCATCGACGCGAACCCCGACTCCGGCGACCTCGTGGAGCGCGCATTGGGGGAGGGGATTTACCAGCAGTCAAGTCCCCGGACCATCACGGACCTGCTTCGGAACATCGAGTCCGTTGACTCGCTCACCGCCCTTGCCCGGTACATGCACCACGCTGGCCGCCTGCACCTCATTGCGGGGGAGCAGGACCCCGAGGTCTCGGACTCGCTGACTGCGGAGGAGTACCTGCGGATCCGCAAGCTCATCGCCGCCTACTACTCTGTGGCTCTGACGGACTGCGGCACCGGTGTCACCCACAACGCCATGAGCGGGATCCTGCAGTCGGCGGACAACCTCGTAATCGCCGCCGGCTACGCAGTAAGCGGCGCCAAGCGTGCCCGCAGCACTTTGCAGTGGTTGGCCAGCCACGGGTACGAGGACCTGGCCCGGAACGCCATCGTGGTCATCACCGACAAGGACGAGGTGTCCTCCCGGGTGGACAAGGACGCCATCGAGGAACACCTCTCCGGCATCTGCCGCGAGCTCATCGCCGTGCCTCACGACCGCGGCGTGGCCGACGGTGACCTGGTGACCCTGGATGTGCTGAAGCCCGAGACCCGGCGGGCTTACAAGGAAATTGCTGCCGCGATTGTGGACGGGTACCGCTAAAACCTGTCGTCGTTAACGGTTACCCATGACAGCTCCGAAGAATGACCGCCGATTCTGCTGTGCCCGAATCGTGACCCGACGTGCTGGCGATCCTCAACAAACTCCCAACCTTCCGGGCGTAGCTTGAGCCCATCAGGCAATACCAGGCAGTACGGAGGGAGCAGGACATGACAATCACTGACTACGCCGTGGCTCTTGGCGGCATGCTGGCTTCACTCGGCGCGGCAGGCCTCCTGGCGGCAGGACTGATCCGGGCAAAGGCCCGCCACTAGCTGGATTGGGAACCTTGCGGCACGCGGCTGCCGGGCTGCACCCCAGCCCGGCAGCCGCTGCCGTTTCCTGCAATAACTCCCTGCCCGCACACGTGCGGCGAGCAACTGGGCTTGCTTGTAACGCCCCCGTATCGCCCCGTCTGCCACACTGTTCAGTGCACGGGCGAGGCTGGGGCAGCCACCCCAGTGCGGCTCGTCCTGTTCTCGCAGACGCGATCGCAGTCCGCGTTGAGCTGCTCCTATTCCCAGTGATAATCGGCCCAAAACGGCATTGACCTGCGTCGATAACAAACTTGAGTCATTCTTGATCCGCTCTGTGTGCGCTCCTTGAGGGACGACCGGAATAGTCATTCAAGTCAGGCCGGGAGCGTCTGACCCAAAGCTTCGGCCGGCCCACTGGGGGTGGGCCTTCACGAAAGGGAATGTCACATGGGCATCAGCATGAAGACCACTTCCGGCAAGATCCTCGCCTCCGTTGCACTGGTGGGCACCGCAGCCGCCGTCGCCGGCCTGGGAACCTACGGTGCCTTCACTTCCACGACGCAGGCGGACCAGGCCGTCACCGCCGGCAGCGTGGCGATCGACCTGGGTAAGGGCGCGCCCAACACCCTGGAAACGGCCATCACGGACATGCTGCCCGGGGACAGCGTGGCGAAGTTCGTTACGCTGACCAACTCGGGAACCTCGGCCCTGAACAATGTCACGCTGACCACCTCGACTGCCAACCCCTCTGCGCTCACCACAAACCAGACGAATGGACTGAAGCTCACCATTGAGAGCTGCCCCGCAGCCTGGACCCCCGGTGCTACTGCCGGCACGTACGACTGCAAAGGGGGCGCCACGACCGTAGTGCCCGTGCAACCGATGATTCCGACGGGCACGGCTAGCACGGCTCTGGGTGGCGTTCCGTCCTCCCTCACTGCTGGCGGAATTGATCACCTCAAGATCACTACCAGCTTCCCCACAGCTGCACTTCAGACAGAATTTCCGGGCAACCCGACGAGCACCATCAAGTTCAGCTTCACCGGCACCCAGCGCGCCGCAGTCACCCAGTAGCTAACCGGCACCGCCCCGGCCCCTAACAAGACAGAGGACAACAACCGTGACCAGCGCACAGGAACCGGCCCGGGCCGCGGCCCGTAAGACCGAGTCGCGCACGGGGCCCGTCCGACGGATCCTAAAGGGCTTCGCCACGGCGTTTTTCGTCCTCGCCGTGGCTGTCTTCCTGCTTCTGGCCATCGGACCCCGGTTCATGGGTTATCAGACCTCAACGATGCTCACCGGGTCCATGTCACCACTGATCAATCCGGGTGATGTTGTGGTGACGATCCCCGTCCCTGTGGATGACGTGAAGGTCGGCGACATCATCACGTACCACATCCCGGTCGAGGACCATCGTGTGGAAACCCACCGCATCATCGACATGGATACCACCTCCGAGGGCAAAGTCGCGGTGCAGACCAAGGGCGACGCCAACAACGGCAGGGATCCTTGGATCGCCACGCTCGACGGCCATACGGTGGACCGGCACGCCGCAACTGTTCCCTACCTCGGGACCGTTATCCGCACGCTGCGCCAGCCTCTGGTGATGAATACTCTGATGTACGGCGCTCCTGCCGTCCTGGTCATCGGCATGTTGTTCTCCATTTGGCGCAAAGATCCGGAAACCCCGGTGGAAGCAACGAGGGGTGGCCGCACAGAGGCGCATGCCTGAATGCCCTCAGCGCCAACTGCCCGACCTTGATCCTCCTGGAGCTTGAGCTTTGGCAGCGTTCGTGAAAATGGAGTCAGTCCCGCACGAAACTTAGGAGGAAGGAAGACACCGTGTCCCACGTCAGCACCCTGCGTGCTCTCGCCACCGGCGTGGCCGTCATCCTGGCACTGATCACCACCCCGTCTCCCGCTTTTGCCAAGTTCACGGACACCAAACAGGCCTCAACCCTGATTACCACCGGCCTCGCTACCCCTGCCACGGCCAACGTCACCATGGAGTGCAACCACCTGCTGTTGGGGATTTTCGGGTGGAACAATGTGGTTACCGTCAATTCGTTCGGCAAGGTACCAAGAGCCACCTCCTACGAGATCCGAATCTTCGACGGCGGCGGCCAGCTTCAGGCCCAAGGCGACACCATGAATCTGACGATCTGGTCCGAGAGGAAGCCGGCGGCCGGTTGGCGATACGAACTTCGCGCTAAATACACGGTGCCCACTAACCCCACGAACGTCTGGACCGGAAACGCAATTCCCGGCACATTGAAATGTGATCGTTGACCATATGATGCCGGCACGATGAATTCTCCAATGTTCAGCGAGTATCCAGATCCTCGAACACCAGGAACGTCTGCGTATCCAGCACTCCCGGCATGGACTGCAACTGGTCGAAGATGACCCGCCGCAGGTCGATGTTGTCCACGGCCCGGACCAGAAGGATCACGTCGAAGTCGCCGCCCACCAGGGCCACGTGGTGCACCTCGGGGATCACTGCGAGCTGGTCGCGCAGTTCACGCCAGGCGTCCTGCTTTAGCTTCAACGTCACGTAGGCGGAGGACCGGAGCCCGGCCTTGATCGGGTCCACCAGCGCCGTGAACCTGGACAGCACCCCCTCGCTCGTGAGCCTGCCGATCCTGGTGTACGCGTGCGCCCGGGAGATATGAACGTTCTCGGCCACCTGCGTGACGGACATCCGCCCGTCCCGGGTGAGCTCTGAAATGATCCGGCGATCGATGTCGTCCAGCGGGACGGGTTCTGTCGACGCATCCCTGGTTGCCAATTTGTCCACGGCCCCTGTCAGTAACCTGCCTCACACTTACAATTCGTCTCCCAGTGTAGGCAGAACCGTGCAGCTTCTCCACGATTCCTCGAGGTGCTGGATACGAAACCTGCTCCGGGCGGATACTGGGGAGTAATAGTGGCAACAGAAGGACGGAACCGATGACGATCTCCGCGAACCACACCGCACCGCAACAGGCCAGCATGGCGCCTACCGGGAACGCCCTCTCGGAGACTGCCAAAAAGTTCGGCATCTCCGCTGAGGACTACATGCTCCCGGCCCGGCACCAGATCGAAATGGTGGACCCGGACGGCCGGCTCAAGCCCGAAGGCGAGCAGGGCACCGAACCCGGCCACGAGTACCCCTTGCCCGGCGATGCCGAACTCCTGGCAGCTTACGAGCAGCTCGTCGTCGGCCGCCGCGTCAATGACCAGAACTCGGCACTGGTCCGCCAGGGCCGCATGGCCGTGTACCCGTCCAGCCACGGCCAGGAAGCCTGCCAGGTGGCCGCCGCGCTGTGCCTCTCCGACGGCGACTGGATGTTCCCCACCTACCGCGACGCCGTGGCCGTGATGACCCGCGGCGTTGATCCCGTGCAGGTGATGACCATCTTCCGCGGCGACTGGCACGGCGGGTTCGATCCCCTCAAGCACAAAGTGGGGATCCAGTGCACGCCGCTGACCACCCAGCTGCTGCACGCCGTCGGCGTCGCCCACGCTGCCAAGCTCCGCGGCGAGGACACCGTGGTGCTGGCCATGTGCGGCGACGGCGCCACCAGCGAAGGCGACTTCCACGAGGCCCTGAACTTCGCCGCCGTCTTCCACCTGCCCGTCATCTTCTTCGTCCAGAACAACAAGTACGCCATCTCGGTGCCACTGGCACACCAGTCCGTGGCGCCGTCGCTCGCGCACAAGGCCGTGGGCTACGGGATGGCCGGTGAACGCGTGGACGGGAACGACGTCGTGGCGCTCCTCGCGGTGCTGGACCGGGCCGTGAAACTGGCCAGGGAAGGCTCCGGCCCCCTGCTCATCGAAGCCAACACCTACCGCATGCAGGCCCACACCAATGCCGACGACGACACCCGCTACCGCGAGAACAGCGAGGTTGCGGAGTGGCGGGCCAAAGACCCGGTGAACCGGATGCGTGCCTACCTGACAGATCGCGGCCTGCTGGACGACGCCGTCGAGACGCGGATCGTCGAGCATGCCGAAGCCGTGGCCACCCAGCTGCGCGAGGGGCTCAGCGAGGACGTGCCGGTGGACCCGCAGGAACTCTTCCGCCACGTCTTCTCCGCGCCCACACCCCAGCTGAAGGAACAGTCCGCCCTGCTCGCCGACGAACTCGCCCGCGACGCAGCATCCGCATCCCAGGAGGCCGGCAAGTGAGCCCCACCATCACCACATCGTCCGAGGCCAACGGCAACGTCAGCGCCGCCACCGCCCGGGCAGCCGCCTCGGCCGCCGCCAGCGCGGAAGCCACCGGCCCCCAGCCGGTCACCATGGCCAAGGCCCTCAACACCGCACTGGCCGACGCCATGCATGCTGATTCCTCCGTCCTGGTCTTCGGCGAGGACGTGGGCACGCTCGGCGGGGTCTTCCGCATCACCGACGGGCTCACCGCCACATTCGGGGAGCAGCGCTGCTTCGACACCCCGCTGGCCGAGTCCGGCATCGTGGGCATGGCCGTGGGCATGGCCATCAACGGGATGCGCCCGGTGATCGAGATGCAGTTCGACGCGTTCGCCTACCCGGCGTTCGAGCAGATCATCAGCCACGTGGCCAAGATGCACAACCGCACCAAGGGCGCCGTGAAACTGCCCATGGTGATCCGGGTTCCCTACGGCGGCGGCATCGGGGGAGTGGAGCACCACTGCGACTCCTCCGAGGCCTACTACGCCCACACCGCCGGCCTGAAGGTCTTCACCCCGGCCACCGTGGCGGACGGGTACCGGATGCTCCGCGAAGCCATCGATTCGGATGACCCCGTGGTGTTTATGGAGCCGAAGAAGCTCTACTGGTCCAAGGACCTGGTTGACCTGGCCGAGCTCCGTACCGCTCACTCCGCCGCTGCCCAGGCGGGGACGTCCTCGGAGGGCCGTGCCGCCGTCGCCCGTCCCGGAACCGACGCCACGCTGATCGCCTACGGGCCCTCCGTCCCCACCGCCCTTGCCGCCGCCGAGGCGGCTGCGCTGGAGGGGCGCTCGCTGGAAGTCATCGACGTGCGCACCATTGTGCCGTTCGACGACGAGACGGTCGCCGCGTCCGTGCGCAAGACCGGCCGGGCCGTGGTGATTGCCGAAGCACACGGGTTCGCCTCCGTGTCCTCCGAGATCGTGGCCCGGGTGCAGGAGCGCTGCTTCCACCACCTGGCCGCGCCCATCCGCCGCGTCACCGGATTCGACATCCCGTACCCGGCGCCGAAGCTTGAAAAGTACTACCTGCCCGGCGTGGACCGCATCCTCGACGCCGTCGACGACCTTCAGTGGGAGAACTGACCATGAGTGAAACGCGTGTGTTTTTGTTGCCGGACTTGGGCGAGGGCCTGACCGAAGCCGAACTGGTGTCCTGGCACGTTTCGGTGGGGGACGAGATTTCTGTTGACCAGCCGATTGCCGAGGTGGAGACCGCGAAGTCCACTGTTGAGGTGCCTTCTCCTTATGCCGGCATTGTGGCCGAGCTGCACGGGCAGCCGGGCGAGACGCTGGACGTGGGGAAGCCGTTGATTTCGGTGACGCCGGCTGGTGTTCCTGCCGCTCCGGTGGTTGAGCCTGCTGAAACAGAACTTGGCGACCCGTTGGACGAGCCTGTCGAAACCCCCGCCCAGGCCGAAGCTGAGTTGTACCGCGAAGAGGAAAAGGCGGGATCCGGCAATGTTCTGATCGGTTACGGTACTCCCGGCGGCCACGGCGTTGCCCGGCGGACCCGGGCACGCAAGTCATCGGCGGCTGCCGCCATCACTACCCTTCCCTTGGAGGATGGGGCGGCCGACGGCGGGCCGGCGGCGAGTGCCGACATGGACCTTTCGCTCCTGCGCACCCGGGTCCCCGGTAAGCTCGGTGCGGTGATCTCCCCGCTGGTCCGGCGTATGGCGCGGGAGCACGGCGTCGACCTCGGCGAACTCCCCGGCTCCGGCGAGGGCGGCCTGATCATGCGCCGCGACGTTGAAGCGGCCATCACCAGTCCTACGCCCGTGGTTGAGCCTCGGCCGGCGGTTGAGCCGAGCCCGGTGGTTCAGCCTGTCGAAACTCAGGGCACTGAAACCAAGGGCGCCGATGCCCGGACGGGCTTGGCCATCTCCTCCCGGACGCCTGTCAAGGGAGTACGCAAGGTAGTCGCCGCCAACATGGCACGGAGCCGCTCGGAAATTCCCGAGGCAACTGTCTGGGTGGATGTCGACGCAACAGCGCTGATTGAGCTTCGCGAAGGGCTCAAGGCGGGCGGCTCTCAGGTGCCTGGCCTGCTCGCGTTCATCGCGCGCTTTGTCACCGCCGGGCTCAAGAAGTACCCGGAGTTGAACACGCGCATCGAAACCGCGGCAGACGGATCCCAGGAGATCGTCTCGTTCGACGGCATCAACCTCGGCATCGCCGCCCAGACCGACCGGGGCCTCGTGGTGCCGTCAGTCCGCGCGGCCGAGAAGCTGACTGCGCGCGAGTTGGACGCGGAGATCCGGCGGCTGACCGACGTCGCCCGCCAGGGTAAGGCCACGCCAACCGAACTGGGCAGCGGAACCTTCACCCTCAACAACTACGGCGTGTTCGGCGTGGACGGCTCCGCGGCGATCATTAACCACCCGGAGGTGGCCATCCTCGGGGTGGGCCGGATCATCGACAAGCCGTGGGTAGTGAACGGCGAGCTGGCAGTCCGGAAGGTCACCGAGCTGACGCTCACCTTCGACCACCGCGTCTGCGACGGCGGCACCGCCGCCGGCTTCCTCCGCTTCGTGGCCGACGCCTTCGAAAACCCGAACAGCCTCCTGGCCGACATCTAACCCCCCAACCGACGCTCTCTCACTTGATGTCGATTAAACTCCAACGCTCGCTCCATTGATGTCGGTCTAACTCCAACCCTCGCTCACTTGATGTCGGTTTAGCTCAAACGCTCTCTCAATTGATGCCGGGACTCCCGCCGGAAGGCGGCCGTACGGCGGCGGCCGCGTGCCGCCGTCGTACGTCTTCTGCAGCCCACGCGGCGGCGGGCTCGCCGGAAAATCTCCGATGACCCCGCCGCCGCGGCATGTTGCCTTACTTGTGAAGGCTTTGTGGTTCCTGGCGCGCGGCACTGTAAGGGTGCGCTGATCGGCGGCGGGCCAGCGTCCTGGTGTAGGGGAGTACCACGGCGATCGCGGCGGCGATGAATACCAGCTGCATCAGCGTCCGCGGCAGGAGCGCCGTGGCCGGTGCCCCGTTGACCATGAGTCCGGATAGCGCGGCGTAGACGTTCGCGGGGAACATCGCCACCATCAGCAGGGCCAGCCCGCCGGCCGCCCAGGGCGCGGTCCGGCGGTGGAGCAAACCCGCGGCCCCCAGCAGTTCCAGCACACCCGTCACGGTGACCAGTAGTTCGGGATGGGGCAGGGCAGGCGGCACCATGGCGATAAGGTCACCGCGCATGTCATTGAAATGTGCCACCCCGGTAAGGGCAAACATGGCCGCCAACCCGCCGCGCAGGCTGGTGTGCCAGGACCGGAGCCCCCGGATGCCGGCAACGCCGGCGGCGCGCAGCAGGAGGGTGACGGCCAGGAGGGTGATAAGTGGTGCCATGATGCGTTCCTTTCAGGTGCATCGAATGATCTTGACACTGACTAGATTACTCAGGAGCGCAAACTTGTCAATGGCTAGATCGACGCTAGGCTTGGGCTATGAGCACGCCTGCCACTTACCATCACAAGAACCTCCCGAGCACGATCATCAGTGCTGCCCTTGACGTCATTGCCGAGTCCGGCCCGTCGGCGCTGAGCCTGCGTGACCTCGCCCGGCGCGCAGGTGTCTCCCATGCCGCCCCCGCCCACCACTTCGGGGACAAGGCAGGTCTGCTGACCGCCGTCGCGGTTCAGGGCTTCGGGCTCCTGGCAGACGCGCTGGCTGAGGCACAGCAGCAAACGGGCGACTTCCTGGAGGTGGGCGTGGCCTATGTCGGCTTCGCCGTGGGGCACCCGGCCCATTTCGCCGTTATGTTCCGGCCGGAGCTGTACCGGGCAGATGACCCGGAGTTGATCGCTGCGAAGGCGCTCGCGGGCGAGTCCCTTCGCCGGGGGGTGGCCCCGTTCGCGGCCACGGAACCAGGTCCGGCGTCGCAAGACGCGGCACTGGCGGCGTGGTCCCTGGTGCACGGCTTCGCCACGCTTTGGCTCAGCGGCAACCTGCCTGCCGGACTGCCGGCCGATCCGCGGGAGGCTGCACGGCACGTGGCCTCAGTTCTGTTTGCCGGGCGAGGGTAGCGGCGGAATGCCTCGCTGCCCGCCTGGGAGGATGCCGTCATAGGTAAGGCGTACGACGGCGGTGCGTGCCGCCGTCGTCCGCTGGGAAGCTATTCTCCGAGTGTTTTCCGGCAACTCCAAGAAGTGCTGGGTAGAATCGACGGCTAGACGAACGAACACTGCTTTGCCGGAGGTACGGAGAAACAATGTCGGAATGGCTCGAAGTCGGCGCGAACAACTATGTGCTGGTAACCGAAGGATCGCTTCTGAACACCGGACTGATCGTGGGATCCGAGCGGGCCATGGTGATCGACACCGGCTGCGGGCCCCGGCAGGGGCGGGAGATCCTGGACGCGGTGCGGGGGAAGACCCAGCTGCCGCTCGTGGTTGTTAACACGCACGCCCATTACGACCACTTCTTTGGCAACGCCGAGTTCGCGGCGGCGGGCGTCACCGAGTTCTGGGCGCACCAGAACTGCGCTACGGAGATCAATGAACGCGGGGACCTCCAGCGCCGCTTCGTGGGGACGCTGGAGCCGGAGATGTCTGTTGGCGAGGGCCAGGACGTGGAACTCGTGGTCCCTAACGCCATCGTGAAGGACCAGCCTGTGCTGGTGGATCTTGGCGGGCTGACTGCCACCCTGTTTTACCTGGGCCGCGGCCACACCGACGGCGACCTGCTGGTGGGCACCCCCACTACTCTTTACGTCGGTGACCTCGTAGAGCAGGGCGCCCACCCGTCCTTCGAGGACTCGTACCCGGAGGAGTGGGCGGACGCGCTCCGGCACATCTCAGCCCTCCGCCACCGCTACGAGTTCCTGATCCCGGGGCATGGGAAGCCGTGCAGCGACCAGTTCGTCAAGACCATGGCAAACACCATGACCACCGCGGTACGCCAGGCCCGCGGGTCCATCCGCGACACCCCGAACGATGCCACCAAGGCCATCCCGGTTCTGCCCTACGGGCCGGAGCAGTCGCGCTGGTTCATCAAGCGGCTCCAGGAGACCCGCCGGGAACACTAGGCGTACCTACAATTCACGGTTCGCGGCGGTCATGCCGTCAGCGGCCAACAAGGCATCCAGCTGGGCGGCCTGATGTGCCTGAAAAGCCCTGTCCGCGTTGGCGTTCGTGCTGGCGAGTATCGGTATGTCGAGGCTGGCATTGCATCCCCTGCAGCGGATCTCGTCTGTCCACACCCAGCTGTATGCCGGGTGCCTTTCCCGTACGCGTTGCATCGCTGTGGTGATTGCCGCGGTCTTGGCCGCAAAATGCGCTGCGTCCTCGTTGCTGAGGCTGCTGCCAATTTCGATGTCGATGCTCATCGTGCCTCTTCCGTCGTCCCCGATGGTGGAGTTGACAGTAATCGGTCTTGTGCACCGAAGGAACGACCGGAAGGTCACGGTTGCTTAACCCTTCGGCGGCACCGCCACTAGCGGCCGAGGGATGCTCCCTCTGTGTACCCTTGCCCTGTCATCAACTGGTAATGACGAAGGATCTGCGGTTGCGGGAGTTCGTAGTTATAGACGGCCACGTTGCCCACGGCCCCTTCGAAGTAAGACGCGAAGTCACTCGTTCCGATGCGCAGGGGCGCATGCCCCGGTTCGGCGGCCACCCGGTTGCCGTCGATGCTCAGATCGTCCTGGTCCCGCAACACCCCGTCCTTGTAAATGCTTGTGTAGCCATGCGGATATTCATCACTGGACGCGGTCCTGTTGATGACGAGGACATAGTGAATCCATTTCCCCGGCGTGACTGGGTCCTGGAAGTAGGATCCGGCACCCAGTCCGCCGGGCAAGTTGAAGTGGTAACCCGAGATCCGGTTTTCCCTTTCTTCGGCGTTGCCGGCCGAGTATATCCGGGCCGCATACTCGTATTGCTCGCCGCCGGCTTTACCCAGCCAGTGGACGTATCCTGTGCTTTCCTCATTCCGGAAGGCAAGCGTGTCAGGGCGAATCCAGCCTTCGATGGTCAATTCACCAGTGGTCGCGGGCCGAAGGTCTTCGGCATCAGGTACCTCCAGATACTGTTCACCCGTAAAAGTGGCAGCGGCCGAGCCATTGGGGAGTGTGCTGTTGTCGCCCAGCGAACTGCCATACCGGCCGTTATGCCCGGACCCAGTTTTGTCCGGTTCGGTGCCCGATGGGCCATGGGCCATGGGCCAGTAGGCAACCGGCCGGTCTGCGAGGACCGCCGCGTCGTAGGCGTCCCCTTGCCCTTGAACAGATTCTGTAGCATCCGTGCCCCCGCATCCACACAACGCAAACACGCCCAGGGCGCTCAGGAACGCGGCTGCCACCCTCAATGTCATGTGTCCCAGCACCATCCCTGGCTCCTAGCGCACCGACAGCTCGAGTACCCGAGGAACGGGGCTTTCCGCCGTTTGCCGGTAGCCCGTTAGCTGTATGCCACCAGCCGGCACGTAGGTTCCGCTGCGAACCAGCGGGGTAGAGCTGACTTGTCGCCCGTCGATTTTGACAGTGACACTTCCAAAATCGACAGCGACTTCTGCCTGGTGGCTGCCGGCGACCGGCAGTTTCCCCTGGGCGAGCACCCGGACTTCGGTCCCCTTCAACTGGGAGATCGTGTAGCTGTCCGCTGATACCGAGATGTCTACCTGCTGGGGATCTTTGGTCAGCACGGTCAAACCGGTTGCCGTACCCTCCCCGGCCCTTCCGAACCCACCAAGAACGGCATCCACGGTGTAGCGATTCCAAAGCCCCGTCTTGAGCGGGGCAAAGAGACGACCGACGTAACCAAGGGGTCCCGGGTCGATTACGGCGCCGCCGCTGTCGTCCATGGTCAACCGGACGTGGTCTTCGGTGTAGGTGGTCCACTGGTTAGCTATGGACAGGGGCTGGACGCCGGCCGGGCTAATGGGGCTGACCGCCAAAATGCGTTCGGCAAAAGTTTCGATCGAAACGTCGGACGTCATGTCCATGCGGTCCACGTTGCCAACCGCGAGCTCCGATGGCCTGGTGGCAACAGCCGCACGGGGCGTGTCAAGCATGGCGGCCTTGAACAGCGACTGGACGGCTTCACCCAAAACCCCTTCTACGCCCGCAACCTCGGTGTGCGCTGAAAAGGGATAGGCAAAGAACTGTGGCTCCGGAAAGCCGTGCGTGACAAGCTGCTTCTTGGACTCCAGGAGGTCTTCCGATACGCGCGTCCGGAACTCGCTTGGCGTTTCCACCCGGTTTGCTTCGGGGAGGTACTGGAGGTTGGTCAGGAACGGCCCGGTGTGGCCCGCCGCGTCCGTTGGTATCTCGATGTGTCCCAAATGGGTATGTGCTTGAATGTCCCAGCGTCCGCTGGCATGCATGCGCGTGAGCTCAGACCACGTTGCATAATACGGGTTCCGGGTTCCGACAAACCCGGTGATGACGTATGCCACAGCACGCTGGTTGTTGCGGGCCAGGATCGGGTCGGCGTATTGCCAAATGCCGTGTGCTCCATCGTCGAAGGTGATCTGAACAGAGTGCGGGGGCAGCGGCTTGCCATCGAGCCAGTCGCTTAGTTGACCAGCCGACAGTGTCTGCCACCCGGCGTCGGCCAACAGCTGCATCTGCGATGCGAAGGCCTCCGGCGTGACTGTATATTCACTGCTGTTATAGCCGATGTCGTGGTACGTCAGGACGATTGGTCCCGCTTGTGGGCTTGTAGAGGCGGCCTTGAGCTGGGCAACCAGATCCGTGTCGGAGGGCGGCGCTGAAATATTCGTGAACTGCTCGAAGACCCTGTCGGTGTAGTCGCTGAGTTCAGCCTGGCGGTCAGTCGCTGCCGTCCACTGCCAAGCCGCCGGACCCACAACGTATCCAACAACGACGGCAACCAGGGCAAAGCTAATAAACATTGACACCACGCGGTGCCATAGGTCGCGGCCCTTCGATGAGTTCCGAGGAGAGCCGTCCGGCTTCGGGGTCAAAACGCGGTTGCTCATCTGGTGCCCCACTTCGAGTCACGAATGGTTAGGAGGGCGTAAGGCAGTTGTGCCACGAGAACTGTGACGTAGAACAGTGAAAATAAGATGCCCTTATACCACTCCGGTTCCATCGTTTTCAGTCGGTAATACAGGCCGTAGAAGAGGGCGACAGCAGCAACTCCGCCCAGGTACCAGAACGGTGCAGATCCCAGAAAGTGCGGCGAGACGAAAAATGCCCTGAATACAACCTGGGGGGCGACGAATGGCAGCAGCACGCCGAGATAGAAGAAGATGGCCATCAGGGGCGGCTTTCGCCACATTATCCTGACTGCCCGGGTTGACTCGCGCAGCCAGCTCTTTTTCCAACGGAGCTGCTGGCGTAAGAACTTGGACAGCCGGTCCGGCACTGCAGTTTGTGCCTTGGCATCCGGAGCAAAGAGTATCCGCCAGTTCGGAAGCAGGAAGTTGGTGAGGCTGCGGTCATCTCCATATGTGCTCGGCTGACCCAGAAATTGCTGCCCCACCCAGGCTGCGGTGATAGGTTCGATGGCGCTACGCCGGTACCCGGAGAAACAACCCGAACAGCAGGTGACCGACCCGAAAAGCGCCTCCGCCGACTTATAGACGTTGAAGGCGATGTAGTACTGCATCGCCTGCATACGGGTTAGCAGGTTGGTTGTCTTGTTGCTCACATCGGTGTGTCCGCAGACGGCGCCGACCGTGGAGTCCTCGAAGTAGCGGACAAGCGACCGTACAGCGCCGGGTTCGATGATGGAATCCGAGTCGATAAAGACCAAAATGTCCGCGTCCCGCGCGGCCTGCATCCCCGCCGCCATGACATGGCGCTTCCCGCGATTCACCTCAGCCGCAACCACCAAAAGGCCAGGGAATTCGGCTTCCACTTCGCGGATCCTATCGAGCGTCATATCCGTGGAGCAGTCGTCGACCACCACCACCTGAATTAGATGGCTGGGATAGTCCGCCGCGAGGCAGGACCGGAGCGTGGCAGCAATTGCGTCCTGTTCGTTGTAGGCCGGCACAATGATCGCAACGGATGGCAGGTATGTTGCCACCCCAGCGCTGAAGCTTGGGCGGTAGCGCCATGCCAAGCCGAACCTGCCAAAGATGAAAATCAGTACAACTATGCTGTACGTCGCCCAAAAGGGCGAGTCTTCGAAGTTGTTTACGGTCAGGGCCTTGAGTGTGCAGATCACGACGACGATGGCTGTCAGCGCAAGGTATAAAACACCTCGTTCGAGCCGCAGGCGCGGGAGGGGCGCCCTTTTGGCTTCCCGGCCACGCCGGAAAGCCGCCCGCGGCCTCCTTGGTACCGCAGGTGCGAGATCTTCAACGCCATGCCCCGCCGGTACCAGCGCCTGGGCAGAACGCGGAGCCACCGATTGCCGACTCATCTAGAGCCGGCTTACGTTGGCGTGCTCGGGCAGCCGGTAAGTAGTGTCGAGTACGGCTGGCGCATCCGCCAGCCAATCTACATCCATTACAGAATGCCTTGTGTGCAGTATCACTAGGTCTGCATTCCAGGTTTCCGGGGCGGTAATCGACTTCAGCTGCCCTCCGTTGCCATCAGGGGCACTGGGGCACCAGGGATCGTAATAAGCAACTTCCGCTCCGTCCGCAATCATCGCTGCAATAATTTCCAGCGCCGGCGATTCCCTGAGGTCTTCGACGTCCGGTTTGTAGGCCACTCCAAGAACGAGCACACGCGATCCCGAGACACCGTGGTTTCGATCTGACAGTATCCGCCGGGCCCGTTCCACAACTTTGAGCGGACGGCCGGCAAGACCAGTCATCGCATGCTCCACCAGCGGTGCTCCGACTCGCGCCTTACGCAGTTGCCACAACAGATAGTGGGGATCGCAGGGTATGCAGTGCCCACCGGCACCCGGGCCGGGTGTGAAGGGCATGAATCCGTATGGCTTCGTGGACGCAGCATCTATGACATCGATCACCGACAAGCCGAGTTCGCGGCATATGTCCGCGAATTCATTGGCTAATGCGATGTTTACTGCACGAAAGGTATTTTCAACCAGTTTCGTCATTTCTGCCACCTCCGGGGAGGGGACGCCGTGAACACTCTGGGCGCTTAACCCCAGCAGTTCCGCTCCCTTTTTTCCGCAAAGAGGAGTGGTCCCGCCTACAACCCTTGGGACGTCCTCATGCGAGAATGCGTCTACACCAGGATTTATTCGTTCAGGCGAGAAAGCGACAAACACGTCTTGCCCGGGAATCAGACCCTTCGCAGCAAGCGGAAGTGCAAGAAGGTCGCGGGTTGAACCGACGTATGTGGTCGACGTCAACATCAAAAGCTGCCCGGGAACAGCATGTTGCACCACTGAGGCGCAGGCGGCCCTCAGAATGCCTAGGTCTGGAACCATGTACGCATCCACAGGTGTGGGCACGCACACAATGACGGCCGCCGCTTCTGCCAACAAGGAGAGGTTGGCGCTCATCGTGAAATCGGGACTGCGCAGGGCATTCACCATGCGCGCCTTGTCAGATGGCAGTAAGTCAGCTTGCTGGCAACGGATCACCTCCAACCGTTCCTCAGAGACATCCAGCCCTAGCACCCTTCGCCCTGCCGCGTTGAGGGCCAGGGCCGTCGGCAAGCCGACATACCCGAGACCAAGGATGGCAACGTCAAAGGAGAAGGCGGGTTCCGTCAACTTCTGTGCAACGACGGCCGTTTCGGTAATCTCCGGCGCCATGGGGGATGGCGGGTTACCCGCCGCACAATGAATGTCGGTAGTCGAATTTGGGCGCACAACATTATCGGTTCTCGATGTCATATTTTGTCCCCTGGACTGCAAATGCGTCCGATAGTTGAATGACTGGCGACGGGCTAAATGGCAGTTCGCTCTAGTTTGCCCCTGGTCACCTAAGCCGACCACGGTCAACGTACTCGTGGCACGAGTAATTACTACTCGAACCAAGTACCGCCGGACTACCGTTACTACTCGGTAAAGAGAAAAGTGACTACCTGTTCGATGATGTTTTCGGCCTCTGTCAGGTGTCATGAAACGGGTAATAAGTTTTGTTGTCCATTACCCTGGCGCACCAATTTCCCCTAAGTTTCCTGCTTTTTCTTGACCAGCGGGGCCACAACCCTGCACATGGAAGATCAATCCTGAGGGGCATCTTTCCCGGGGAAGGGTCGACGAGCATGCCATCCGCTATGCCATCCGCGCTGCAAGTCGAGCCGGTAGGATGTGCCGGTGACAAGATTCGGCGGGACTTAGCGTGGCCAAGCATGAGTGGATCAAGTACGCAGCACTTTTTGTGCTGGCAGTGGCCGCCTTCGGGGTGGCAGCCATCGCCTTGATGGGTCCGCGCGGCGCCGTCGAATCCGTCCCTGTGCCGGCAAGTTCCCCGGCGGTGACACCCACGGCTACTGCGTCTCCGACCCCCACAGCCACACCGACACCCACGCCAACGGCTACTGCAACCGCCCGACAGCCCGGAATTGAGCTGCCGGCCGAGCCCGTCCTCCTTATTGTCGGTGATTCGTACACTGCCGGTGTTGGTGCAGATCAGCCGGACCAAGGGTGGGCGAACCTCGTTGCCGGGCAGCTCGGATACCCCACCAACATTGATGGCGTGCCAGGAACCGGGTTCGCCTGGGGCGGTGGGGAGCAGGACGAGCTGGGCAGGGAGTACGAAGTCCGGTTGCGGGAGATTGCTGCTAACCCGGCCTTCGTGCCGAACGTCCTTTTTCTTCAAGGCGGACAAAACGATGCCCTAATCCCCAACTCCGATGAAGTTGAAGCTGCCACGGCTCAGACCATCGAGGCGGCCCGCAGATTCTGGCCGGGCGTCCAGGTGGTGGTGCTTGGGCCATCGGCGCCCCAGCCCGTCGCCGAGGAACTGCGGGGCGCGAACAGCGCTGTCCGCGCTGGTGCCGCAGCTGCCAACGCTCCATTTGTTAACGCCCTCGAGGCTGGCTGGTTTACGAGTGCCAACAGTCCGGACTTCAACTTCGACGGCGTCCACCCAAACACCGCCGGCCAAGCCTACATTGCTGAGAAGTTCCTGGAGTCCTGGGCCCGCCTGACCCAATGAGGACTGGCCGGTTTCTCACCAACAATGCTGTGCGCCGGGGCGGCTGACTCAAACCCTGCCTGACGGCAGCTGCTGTAGCCGCCAGGCGATTATCTCGCGGATGAGCTCGGTGGGGAGCGGGGCATCATGTCGCAGCTGGATAGCGTGCTCGGTGGTTCCATATGCGGCCAGCTCAGTCGAGAAATGCGCGATCGCGTCCGAAGTCGGTTAGAACCCGATATGGCGCTTTGTTCCGGTGAAGAAGAACAACGGCTCGGTGCCAAGTTTGAAGGTGGGCATACGCCAGCTGATGGATTCCACCGCTTCATCGGGTACGGCCGATTTGATCAGTTCGTACACGGTCAGCAGCCGATCCCGTACATCACCGTCGTACCTGTCGATGTACTCGATGATCGAACTCGCTGTCATGGTGGTCTCCCTTTTCGCCGACGTCATGTGGGCGACGATCGCATCTTGAGCGGTGGTGCAGGCCCGATCATACCCACGCCAAGTAACTCCGATACTAAAAGACAAGTACCGCTGTACGCGGGTGAACGGGTTTGAAGTTGGCTAGGGTGAAGCATGGCACAGGTTATAGCGCGGAAGCACGGGCGCCGAAGACAGCCTCAACAAGCCACGCGGGGCGTGCAGAAGTTCGCCCTGTTTGGTGTCGTCCTTTTGGTTGGTGTAGCCACCGTGGCCTACGCCCTGATGCGCTAGCCAAGCCGATGCATGTAACGCTCCCATCCGCCGACGGCCAGAACTCGGACTGCCCTCATCAATTCGTGGGACGCTGCGACGCCTGCAGCTCACGGGATGGCGGACCGGCTGGACTTGCCAACAGCCCCGCGCTGGGCCGCAACGACGCAGACGTGCACGAGCTCTAGCGGGGCGACCGGGTCGCCGCTGACCTTCGGGTGCTGCTGCGCGCGACATTCGCTGCCTGCCTCGTGAGGCGCATCCCTGAAGACAAGGAACGACGGCGGTCACCCGCCGTCGTTCCTTTTGCTTACTTCCCGTAGGTGGCGAAGTTTTGGGTGGCGACCCACTGCGCCCCGTACGGGGAACCGGCGGAAAGCCGGGCCGAACCGAAGCCGAAGTCAGTCAGGTTGGCGTTGAGCATGTTGGCGTTATGGCCGGGGGACGCCTTCCACGCGGCAAAGAGCGCATCGGCGTCGGCGTTCACGGCGATGTTCTCCGCGGTACGGGTCCAGCCGGACGGGATCTGGGCGCTCGCGTCCGGGTTGTGCCGGAAACCATCGCGGCCTTTGGCGTTGATGTCCCTCATCATGGTGGTTGACCAGTTCTGTGCCACGGTTTCGAGCCCGGTGTTGTAGCGCAGGGCAGCGCGGCCGTTGGTTAACCGGTATTGATTGATGAGCTCGAAGGACCGCAGGGCCACGGCGTTGGACGGCGTGCCGCTGGCGGCGGGGGCCGGCGCCGCGGGAGCGGGAACCGGCGCAGCGGGTTCGGGAGCCGGAACCGCGGGGACTGCCGGCGCAGGAGCCGACGCAGCGGGAGCTGCCTTGGCGGGAACCTGCACGGGAGCGGGCTTCGCGGGAGCTGGGACCTTGGCCGGGGCTGGCTTCGCGGGAGCGGGAACCTGTGAGGGAGCCGGCTTCGCCTGAGCGGGAACCTTGGCCTGGGCCGGCTTTACGGGAACAGCAGCGGGAGACGTCGTCGTCGGAGCGGCAGCAGGAGCGGACGTTGACGGAGCCGGTGCGGGCGTCCGGCTCACCGCAGTTGCGGAAGTCTTCGCAGAAGCCGCGGACTGGGCGTTGGCGGTGATCCAGTTCCACCAGCCGAGTGGCCAGGAAGCGGCGCCGGCGGGAGCGGAAACGCCGACGAGCAGCCCGCCGGCCACAGCGAGGGTGAGCATGGGGGCAAGGATATGTCTCGTGTCTTTTAGCACCCGAAGAACAGTACCTACGTCAACGCCACACCGCACATTGAGTGAGGTTGCTCACCGCAGTCCTCCGCCTGCATCTCCTACTTCGTGGCTGCGTCCAGCTGGCCCGACCAGTATCGAGGGAGGCGGTCGTACGGATTCGGGGCTACGTCGTCGGTCACGTAGACCTTGTCGGCTCCGTGCTGGCGGGCGCGGTCCACCACGCCACTAAGCTGGTCCAGCGGGGCGCCAATGACAATGTGCCACACCTCGGTGTTTGTCTCCGCCTGAAGCCAGCCCTGCGGGGTCCGCGTGGCGAAGTAATTATTAGCTGAATCCTCGAACGTCACTATGGCATCGGCGTACTCGAAGTAGCCACGGTCGGGGATGAGCCCCGGGTTGAGCACCACCATGCCGCCGGCTTCGTGGACCGTGGCGGAGTAGTCGGCATAGGTGCCCACCTCCTCTGGAACGGATGCTGCTTCGTCCATGAAAATGTTGTCGACGCCGTACCACTCACGCCAGCGGTCGATTTCAGAGTAAACCGTCTTGGGGTCACGTTCGCCCCAGCCTGTAGACACATAGCCCAGGACCCTGACACCGGCATCGCGCAGGGTCCCGATCAGCTGGACGTACGGTTCGTGCACCACCGCCCCGGGTCCGCTGTCGGCGTTGACGATGACATCGCGGACCTGCGGAGCGGCTTCAATGACAGACTGCCAGTATCCCGAGTCACTCGGATCGACGTAGCCGGGGACGGCGATGCTCAGATCGTCCACCTCTACGGTGGGGACAGGTGGTGGTGGAACAGGGCCCTCCGCCCCGCATCCGGCCACCAGGCAGAGCAGGGCAGAGGCCAAAAGGGCGACAGTCGATCGCCATGCCGTGAGCCGTACGTTCCCGGCGGCAGTGCTGGTGTTGGGCATCTTCGCAGTCCAATCGTCTCGTCTGCGGCCAGATAGCGAGCAGCATAACGCCGCCACCCTGAGAAAACCCTATGAAGCTAATCTCTTGCGGTTCCTAAAATTTTCTTCGCAGAACCCCTTTACGAGCCCGGGGCCAATTTACTAAAGTCTGTTCTTGTCATAGTCCGGATGGGCGCTAGGGGGCGTCCGGGAAGGGGGAGTGCATCACCGCTGACCTATATCAGAAGACAATTGACCACTACGTAGAAAGCCCCTCCTAGGAGGGGCTTTCCCTTGTCCGGGCTGATTTTCCGCCTGGGGTTCTGCAGGTTGTTAGCTGTTGCCGGTGTGCACGATGCTTTCGCGGTCTTCTTCGCGTGCGGGGGCGTCAGCGAGGCCGGCGGGCGTGAGGTCAAGGTCCTCAAGGCTGGCCAGGTGCATGTGCCCGCCATTGAGAGTGGTTTTGGACCCGGTGGTGTTGTTGATGAAAGTCATGTCCTGGGTATTCCTTTGCTCTGTCCTGGGTTCGAATGATAGCCCGGGTAGGGCTGCGACGTGATCCGCGGTGGTGTCCACAACGCGTGAAAAGCGGCACTGCGAACAGCGGACGGCGACGGCGAGTGTCCCGCTTTGCCTGCCTCTGACGGCCGGGAATTCAGCGACGAGGTGCAGGTCCGTATCGCAGCTTGCGCACCACGGGCGTTTCCCGCGGGGCTGGTGAACGTCCCAGGGGACGTAGGTGTCCGTTAACGACGTCAATATGCTCAGACCAGGGCCGGGTAGCTGGTCAGGATGTAATCCGCAGCCGCCGGGCCCGTCATGCGCAGTTGGTGCCCCGGAGCTACGAGCTTTGCCATAGCGTCCCAAAAGACGTGATCGCGCCATTTGCGGCTCTTCTCAACAGGGTGCAATAATCCGCCGTTGGGCTACAGCAGCCATGCTCGATGCCCTGCACGCGGACACCAAGCGAACCACAAGCCTATCAGGGCCTTCCATTTCTTCAGGACCAAAAAAGACCTTGGACCCGCTAGGAAACCTCAAGGTGCGGCCGCAGGGTTCCCCCAGTATCCACTCCGTACCGTCCAAGCATGACCACTACTACCACTCCACTGCACAAGGCCAGTAGCCCCCACCCGGGCGGAACGTCGGCCTGGATAAGCTCCCCAGGAACCCCCCAGCCCCTCCTGGACCACGTAGTGCTGGAGAGGCTCCGCGAGGACCTCAGTGAATACGACGTCTGGAGGGTGTTTGTCCAGAACTTCATCACGGCCCTGCCCCTGAGAATCGAAAAGCTGCGCGTGGCATTGACTACCGGTGATGCCGCCGGCGCCATGGATGCGGTCCTCAGCCTCAAGACCGCCAGCCAGATGGTGGGCGCCGAACGCCTTGCCGCCCTGGCCGCTGACCTTGAGGCAGCCCAGCGTGAAGGTACCCGGGTATCTGATCCGGCTGTTGCCCTGCCCCGGCTCGCCGTGGACTACCTGCATCGGATCAAGCAACGTGCCGGACAGACGTCCTACGCCCTCCGGAAGCACCTGGACACAGCCCGGCGACCACGGACCATTGACAGCCAGCCCTAGCTCCGCTCACGTACCCGCGCGAGCCACTCAACAAAGACGCATGCGACAAGATCCGCGTCAGGCCCGGCTCGTCAACAAGTTCCACCGACGGAGCCACACGCTCGTGGAACCGGCGCAGGGTTTCGGCGGTCTGCACCACGAAGTAGTCGCGGTAGGTCGCCTCGAGATCGGGGTCCAGTCCGGCGGGCAGATCGGCCGAAGAGACAAGGACTTCATGGTTCGGGACATCGAGCGTGTGCGCACCGACCGGACAGATCAGCGCCAGCCCTGCGGCTTGTTCGGGTTTCAGGCCTGCAATCGCACGGGCCAGGTACCCGCCATAGGAGTGGCCGATGACAAGAAACGGTTCACCACCCATAGTGCTGTCGATGAACCGGAGCAGCAGGTCCAGGACGTCGTCGTTGCTCGTGATCGTTTCCGGCGCCGGGGTGCGGCCCATCCCGGGCAGGTCCGGGTACAGGCGCCGAAAACCGGGGACGTCTCCGAAGACCGGTTCAAGGGCGCCGGCGATCTCTCGATGATCCACACCTGCGCCATGCAGAGCGAGAACAGGCATGCCGCTGCCGTGCTCCGCGTAGTGCACAGGCACCTCACCGAGCGTGATCTCCATGCAGGTATTCTCCTGTTCAGACCTCGAACCGGGTTCCCGGTGCGCCGCTTGGAAGATTGTTCAGGACTCCCTCGGCCACCTCGCGCACCAGCAGGCCCTTGCGGGTTGAGGCACCGGCGAGCATGCTGAACGCGTCCGGATAGGAACAGCGGTTCCGGCCCATGATCACCCCGCAGGCCACGTCGATGGAGGTCCGGCTTTCCAGGACGGCCTTCAGGTTGTCCCCGGCCGCACGGACGCTTTGGACCTCAAGGGCCAGCCTCAGGCTCCTTCCCGCCACGCCCGCCAACCACGTTGCTTGGCTGACCGCCTCAGGTGCGAACCGGACCTCCGGCGGGGCAAAGAAAGCCAGCGCGCAAGACATTCCGGCGTCGAGCCGGACCGGAACGGCGAGGACCTCGCCGTAGCCGGCGTCGAGGCACCGCTGCCGGTAAGCCTGCCACCGCAGGGGAGGGCCGCCGTCGGCCGCCACAACCACGGGACTGCCTGCCTCTATGGCCTGGGCCAAAGGGCCGTCGTCGAGATCCTTTTCCATAGCCGCAAGGGCAGCCGCACGGCCGTTGTTGGCCGCCCGGATCGGAGCGCCCTGCGGCGTGGTGAGAGTGGCGGCGCAGTCGATCTGGACCCCGGTGTACCCCGTGAGGGCCACTGCCGCGGTCTCAGCGAGCCGCCGCAGGGAGTCGACGCCGGTCGCTACGTCCGTGACCAGGTCCAGCAGGAACCCGGACGGCTCAGGCCACGGCTCCAAGCCGGCGGAGCCCGCCGCCGCCCGCCTTCCGCCGTCGGCCTTTACTACCCGGCTGCTGGCGCCCGCCACATGTACCGTCACCGTCACGCCCCCGTTCGAACCTCGCCCGCGCGAGTAATTCGCGGGCTGCACTTCGAATCTAGGCGGGGCTGCGGGGGAGGGCACGAGTAGCGGGTACTCGAATTTACCCCTGCGGGGGCTACTTGTCTTGGTGCGTTTCCAGCCATTCCTGGAATGTCTGGCGTCCGACGTCGGCACCCGCCTTGGGAATCAGCCCGCCCTTCCGCATTGCCTTGCCCATGCGGCCGGGAACATTCAGCTGCACGATGCGCTTCCGCTTGCCCGTCTTCTGCAGGTAAGCGCGGACCAGGTCGGCAAGTTTTTCGGCGCGGGGCCCGCCAAGATCGGGGAGCCGCCCCTTAGGCCCTGTCTCTGCTGCAATCACCAAGGCTTCGGCAACTTCCCGGGCAGCCACCGGCTGGGTGAACATTTTCGGGACCAGAACCAGCGGCCCGGCCGAGACGGCCCTGACTGCCATCGGTACAAATTCGTGGAACTGCGTGGACCTCAGGAGGGACCAGGGTATTCCGCCGTGCCTGACTTCGTCCTCCTGCACCAACTTTCCGGCGTACAGTCCCGAGGTTGCCTTGTCGATGCCCACGATGGAGAGCGCCACATGGTGACGCACGCCGGCCTTCTTCTCCGCCGCCAGCAGGTTCTGGGTGGCATTGGTGTAGAAGTCCACTGCCTTTTTGGTGGACATGGTCTGGATGCCGGACACGTCAATGACTGTCTCCGCACCTTGGAGCGCCTGGTCGAGGCCGCGGCCGTTCACCAGGTCCACGCCCTCGGATCGGCTCAGGCTGATGGCGTCATGACCGCGCTCGCGTGCTATCTCGACGACGTGGCGCCCCACGGTTCCTGTTCCCCCTGCAACGGCAATCCTCATGCAAGAAATCCTATGAGTAGTTGAGGACAAATTGGGTCACGACTCCATTGCCAGTTTCCGATACGCATGCCTTTTTGTGTGGGCGGGGTAGCCTTGGAGGTGAAGTAGTAAGTAGCCTTATCAACATGGTTTTTGCGCAGCTGCGGAAAAACTTGGTTCGTGAAGTGCGATGTGGTTTGGAGTTGGACGGTGTGGATGAAGAGATGGAGCGGCGGCTTGAGCTCGCTGCCACAATCGGTGTAGATCCCCGGAAACTTTTGCCTGCTAATCGCGGCCGCTCCCAGTGGTCGGAGTTCGAGTTGGACGCGTACCTTCATGGTGCGCTGGCCTGGCCGAGGCTTGAACCCGGCCGTGGTGCAGCCAGGCCGGCCAGCCGGAAGAAGACCCGTGAGCACGCGTTCTCGGCCCTGGGCGCCGCAGGGAGCTTCCTGCTGACTCCTGAACGTGCAGAGGCGGAACGCCTGGAATCTCTGCGCGAAACGGACCTTCTGCACAGCGGGCGGGAGGAGACCTTTGACCGGATTGTGGCTGCCACTAGGAAATTCTTCAACGTTGGTGCTGCCTCAATGTCACTTATCGCCGAAGACGCCCAGTACTTCAAGTCTGTCTTCGGGCCCCTCCGCGAGGAGACTCCCCGTCAGATTGCGCTTTGCGCGGCAACGGTGGAACACAACTCGATGCTGATCAGTAACGACACGTTTGAGGATGAACGTTTCGCGTCCAATCCGCTGGTTGTGGGGGAGCCGCACATCCGCTTCTACGCCGGCTATCCCTTGCACGGGCCGCGCGGCTGGAACATCGGAACCCTGTGCATCATCGACCAAAAACCCCGGGCCTTCCCGCCGTCCGAGCAGCAGGTACTCCGGACACTCGCTGCCATCGTGCAGAGCCATATCGACGCTCGGCTCTGACAGGCGTCCAGACAAGTACCGCCCGCGTACTCCATGTACGCGGGCGGTACTTGCATTGGTCAGACTATGCAGTGCCTTAGCTGAGGGCGTTCATGATGTTCCAGCCGCCGCCGGCCTTTACCCGGGTGGGGAAGGTGCCGGCGCCGTTGCCCAGGTAGGACCAGAGAACTCCGCTCCTGTCGCGGGCCACGAGGTCGTCACGTCCGTCGCTGTTGAGGTCCGCAGCGCCGCTGATGGCATTCATGGTGTTCCAGCCTGCGCCTGCACTGACCCGGGCGGGGAAGGCGCCGGCGCCGTTGCCCATGTAGGACCACAGAACTCCGCTGGCGTCGCGGGCCACGAGGTCGGCCCTGCCGTCCCGGTTGAGGTCACCGGCGGCGTTGACCGCAAAGGCGCCCCAACCTGCGCCGGCGCTGATGCGGGACGGGAAGATGCCGGTGTTGTTGCCGGCGTAGCTCCACAGGACTCCCTGGGAGTCGGTGGCGAGCAAATCATTCCGTCCGTCGCCCGTGACATCACTGGCTGCGCTGATGTTCTTCATGGTGTTCCAGCCTGCCCCAACGCGAACCCTGGTGGGGAAGGTGCCGGAGCCGTTGCCGCGGTAGGTCCACAGCACTCCGCTGGAGTCGCGGGCCACGATGTCAGCACGGCCGTCACCGGTAAGGTCGCCGGTTGCGCTGATCGAGTTCATGACGTTCCAGCCGGCGCCGACCCTGATCCGGTTGGGGAAGCTGCCTGCGCCGTTGCCGAGATAGGTCCACAGCACTCCGCTTGAGTCGCGTGCCACGAGATCAGCACGCCCGTCGCCGTTGAAGTCCCGCGCGGTGCTGGTGACGCCGGTACCCGTACCAATTCGGACGTTCCGGTTGGCGACAACACCCGTGTTTCCGGCCGTGTCCGTCGCGCGGACGCTGAAGGTGAAGAAGCCGTTGGTCTGGGCGTCCCAGGTCTTCGGCGACGTGCAGGTCGGGTCCCAGTCGCCGTTGGTGGGAAGCAGCCGGCATTCGTACCGTGCCTGCGGATCAGCGCTGCTGAAGTTCAGCGTCGGAGTGTTGTCCAGGCTGGGCGTGGACGGAAATGGAGCCGTCACGGCGACAGCCGGCGCCGTCGTGTCCACGGTGAAGGTGAGTGTGCCGGAGGTCAGGGCTCCGGCACGGGCCTGCACGGTGTGGCGTCCCTGGGCCAGCGGCGCCAGCTTCAAGGAGTACGTGGAGCCGGTAACCGTGGCTGCCTGGGCTGCACCGCCGTTGACCACCAGCTCAACCGGCCCTGTGGTGCCCGCCGGCAGCGTACCGGACAGGGTCGGCGCGGTCACGTTGGTGACGTTGTCCGCTGAGGAGCGGCCGCTGTCGCTGGCTGCGGCCAGATCCGGCGTCGAGGGACCGCCTTCGGTGCCCTCGGCGATGAGGCCCTGGACGGTGAAGGTGCTGACCGTCAGTGTGTCAACGCCGGGTCCACCGGCGTTCGGTCCGTCAACCCGCACGAAGTTGTTGCCTGAGGGAGCGCCGGTGACGGCCCGGGCGGTGTTGATGTCGCCGATGGTGCCGGCAGGTGCCCCGACCTGCTTGAGGAAAGTGGCTGTTGAACCGGCACGGTAATCTCCCAGGAAGCCGGCGCCGACGCCTGCCCAGTCGCAGGCCGTCGTCTCGTTCGGGGCGCAGGCGCCCTGATCGAGGGTCTCGTTGATTTCCCCGAAGTTGTCGGCCGCGAAGGTGTGGACCCCGTACGGGTGGGTGATCGTGTAGGACTGTCCGGCCTGAAGCCCGTCCAGCCGGAACCGCAGCCTGCCGAATCCCATCTGATCGCCGTCGATCACAGCTTCATTGGCATGTGCTGCTTCGAGAGCGGCTTCATAAAGGCCCAGGTTGCCGCTGGACGCCTCAGCTGCGAACCAGAAGGCTTCGTCAGGGAAATTGTCCGGGTAAGATGCGGGCAGGTCCGGGTTGGGTGGTTCGACAAGGCAGCCCTTCCCTGCTTCGTAGCAGAGCTGCAGGCGGACGGTCCCGTCCGAATACCAGGTGGGAAACCCGTTTGTCTCATCCACCGGCCCCATGCCTGCTGTGGCAGCGCTGCCCGGAAGGGCAGCGAGCGGTGCAAGCGATGCGGCCAGCAGCGCGCCGGAGACCACAGCGGCAAGACGGCGGGCGGTTGTAGTCATTGGCTGGCGGTCTGTCCGGCGGGCGCGGCGCGCTCCGTCTGGCATCTCGGGCCGGTCAACAGATTTGGAAAACATGGTGACTCCTCAGATGACTCTCCATTAATGGCCCCCAGTACCTTCAAGGCCAGGCCGAGAAGTGGATTTCCCCGCCACCGTCACAGTGGCGGATCGACCTTGGGAAGACCCTGCATCCCTGCTTCAGGGCCTGGGCTGCGTGCCGCACAACCCCAGCTTTTTCCAAGAACCGAGGACTCGAAGGCGGACAGCGGACGTTATCTGTCCGGCCAGAGCTGCGGGGTCCGTCTGGCAGCCACGTCCTCGGCCCAGCCGATAGTGAGGAACACGATGGCGAGGAGCAGCCAGATGCCAACGAAAAGGGTCCACTCGCTCTCCAGCAGCCAGGGCATGGCCTCGGCAATCTGGTCGTTGTTGTAGAGCCTGTCGACGATCGCGTAAGAGACCGACAGCAGCAGGGTATGCCAGAGATAGATGGTGACGGCCCTGTTGTTGATGAGGGTGACTGGCCTGTCGAGGATCCTGAGCGGCCGGGGCAGCGTCTTCCAGGATGGGGAGACCCGCAGGAGCATCGCGCAGAACCCCAGGGCCCACAGGCCTTCTACCCAGGGAATGTTGTTCAGGTCCCAGCCCGTCTCTTCAAGCTGGGGTGCGGCCCAGAGGAAGCCGAGAGCCATGATCACCGGTCCGGCTGAGAATACGATCCACCACGGGATCCTGCGCAGCATGCCGGTGTAGTGGGCGAAGCCGAGAACCCAGCAGGAGCCGTAGGTGGCAAAGTCGGTGACGCCACTGTCCGCCCAGTCGGGCAGCGTCACCCATTCGGCGGCGATGGGCACCATGATCCCGAGCGGTGCCGCCAGCGTAATCCACGGCAGCCGGCGGAAGGCCGCGAGCAGCAGGGGAGACAAAAGCATGAACCAGAAGTAGGCACGGATGTACCAGAGGATGACTCCGGCCTCGTGGGCCCACAAGCTATCGACCAGGCCTGCGTCAGAACCAACGCTTACCGGGTAGGGCGGGTCACCGAGCGGGATGAACCACAAAAGGATTTCGGGCCAGGAGCGGCCCTCTTCCTGGTCCGGAGTCCAGCCCTGCCAGAGCAGGAGAATCAGAACTGTGGCGCTGTAGACCCACAAAGGCAGCAACAGGCGCCGGGCCCTGCTTTTCAGAACACCCAAGGCAGGCCGCTCGAGGGAGCGCGCCATCAGGGATCCCGCGAGGGCGAACATGACGCCCATGGAAGGGAAGACCAGACTCAGCCAGGCTACGCCGGAGAAGGTATGGTAGGCGACAATCCGGATCAGGGCGAGCGCGCGCAGCAGGTCCAGGTACCGGTCCCGCCCGGAAGGGTCTGGGGTGCCGTGGGTCGGTCCGGCAATACGTCCAGGTGCGGCGGCCGGAGGTGCGGGAATTGTGCTGACTAACGGTTTCTCCATGCGCCCGGTCCCTTTGCTGTTGCCTGCAGCCCCTGAACGGCGCGCGCAGTAGACGCTACCGCCAAGCCGTACGTGACGTTATCAGCTGCTGCTTCCGACGGCGCGGGTACCGAATACTCGAATATCCGACGGCAGGGCTACGTGCTACTTAGGTACCACCTCAAGGTATTCCGAAGGTCCCCTCGGAACAGTGGCCCCTGGGCAGGTCTCTTTCCTGCCACGCCCGGCAGCAGTCTCGCTCGTCGGGGGTTTCGGAATTAACGGGGGAGACAATCATGAATTTGGACAGTACACGCACGGCAGCGGGGGGTACCTCCCGCGCGAGCAGGATGTGGAGGGGGACCGGAATTGCTGCCTCGGCGGTTGTGCTCTTGTCCACATTCAGTCCACTACCTGCCGGGGCAGCGCCTCAACCCGCACTACTTCCAGCGGCTGTATCGGGGGCAGAGGGAAGCTTTGGACCAGTCAACCCCGAAACGGGCTACCCGTACTGGTACGGGGACCAGAACGGCCTTCGACTCGAATTGTGCCTCGACGACGTCAATGTCTGCCCCGTTGTCGGGGCAGGCTACGATCCATCCCAGCCGCCGGCGATTCCCGGAAATTTCCCGGACGAATCCTTCTGGTGGTCGGCCGAGGCATCGCTGACGTTGCCGAACGGGCAGGACGCCCGCCTCATCATGGCCCAGGAAGCGGCGTTTGGAGGCGCCGGAGAAATTATCAACGGACAGCAGGCTGCCTTCGCCCGCATGCGGATCCGGCTGGACGACATGACTCCAAACGCCACCTACAAGGCGACCACGCCGTACGGCGTCTATGAAGTCACTGCGGATGATCGCGGAAGGGTGCGCTTCACGGAGGACATCGGCTGCCTGCAGCAGCCCTGCACCTGGAATGAACCACTGTCCGGCAGCTGGGGCCCGTTCCTTCAGTGGGATTCGCCCGTGCCTGCTGCCTATGCCGGATCCATCGGTGACCCCAACGTAGAACACACAGTAACGGGCAGCCCCTTCAACACGAACTTCTTCCGCATTGAGGGCCCGGGCATCCCAGCACCGGTTGAAACGAATCTTTTTGCGGTGCAGGGCAAGATCGCCACTGTCCGCGCCGGAGTGGACAAGCCCGGTGGCACCTACAATCAAGCCCTGACGGTCAACATCCAGGCGTCCTTCCCCGATGAGGCGAAGATTGTTTACACAACCGACGGTACAGACCCTGTGGTCGCCGAGGACGGCTCCGTCAGCCACGGAGAAGTGTGGCAGCCGTCACTAAATGATAACGACGTTGCCCCAGTGTCGCTCGCTACCCCGGGCACCACGGAACTCCGGTATATGGCGGTCAGCCTCACCGAGCCGGCCCAGCGCACGGGAATCAAAAGCGAGACCTACAATCTCGATGCGACGAGCCCATGGATCGCCGCGACACCGGACGCCGCTGCGCCCAATTACGCGGGTCCCCAGCAGGTAACCCTCACCGGTACCACCGCGGAGGGCGCGGGACCGGCAACTGTGTACTACACGCTCGATGGTTCCGAGCCGACGTACGACAACGGCGGGGCCACCGGTTCAACAAAGGAGTACGACGGCACCCCCATTACGGTGGGCAGCACCACTCTCATTCGGGCTATGTCGGTCAATGGGGAAGGCGCTGCAGGAGAAATCCGGAACTTCCGGTACGTCATCCACAACCTGAAGGCCATGGGTCCAGTAGTTCCAGGTGGCCACGGATATCCCTCGTGGCTGGAAGATCACACCGGAGTTCAACTGGACCTGTGCCTCGACGATCCGCTGTGCCCAATCATCGAGGAACTGCCATTGCCGGAGAACGACCCATCCTTCCCTGATAATTTCCCCGGAGAGTCCTTCTGGTGGGCCGCTGAAGCCTTCCTGCCAGTCGAGGGAGAAGAAGTGCGGTTGACCCTCGCCCTGGAAGCAGCCTTCAGCGGCGAGGCGGTTATCGCCGGAGACGAGGTTGCCTTCGGACGCATCCGTGTCCGCGGTGACGATGTGTTTGAGGTCGGCTCGACCTACCAGATCATCCATCCCTACGGGACGTTTGAGGTTATCGCCGATGACACCGGCAGCCTTCGCTACACGGAAGACCTCGGCAGCATGAACGGCAACGGCGACTTCACCCCGCTGCTTGAGCAGAAGGTCGGGCCGTTCCTACGGTGGACTGAGGGAGCACCTGAGGGTTACCTCGGTGACGGTTCCACACCTCACGCCGTAACGGGCAGCCCGTACAACACCAACTCCTTCGAGATCCGCCATCTCAAGGACCCATTCGGTGAACCGGTCAACAGAAGCCTGGGCACAACCACAGACTTCGTGGTTCAGGGCCGCACGGTCGGTGCCACGCCTCCGGAGGCCCCGACGGCGGCGGCAAGCACTGCAGGCGGCACCTTCAATGAATCCCAAACCGTCACGCTGAGTGCCACTCCCGAAGGTGCGCAGATCTTCTTCACCATGGACGGTTCAGAACCCACCGCGGAGGACGGGACCCCCTACACCGGCGAGATCGCCCTCGAAGAGGGAACCACCACCCTGAAATTCATCGCGGTGAACGGGGGTGTGCCCTCGGCGGTCGTTACCGAGGTCTACACAGTGGACTCGATAGCTCCGGAGCTGACGACCACCACCCCGGGTGGTACCTTCACGGCAGCCACGACGGCGGTCCTCTCCGCCAGCGAGGGCGCAGCCATCCGGTTCACCACCGACGGCACCGATCCCACGGTAAGCAGTCCGCTGTACACCGAGCCCATTGCCATCACTCAGACCTCAACGCTTCGTGCGATCGCGGTCGACGGTGCCGGCAACATCAGCCCACTCGGACAATGGGAGTTTGTCATCAACGTGCCGGCCGGCCTCGATCGCCATGACTTCTCCGGTGACGGGAACCCCGATGCGCTGGCTCGGGATACTTCGGGCAAGCTGTGGCTGTACCCCGGGGATGGTGCAGGCAAGTGGCTGCCCAGGGTTTACCTGGGCGCCGGCTGGAACAGCATGACCAGCATTGTTGGTCCGGGTGATTTCAACGGTGACGGTAAAGCCGACGTGCTGGCTCGGGATGGTTCGGGCAAGCTGTGGCTGTACCCCGGGAATGGTGCAGGCAAGTGGCTGCCCAGGGTTTACCTCGGTGCCGGCTGGAACAGCATGACCAGCATTGTTGGTCCGGGTGATTTCAACGGTGACGGTAACGTCGATGCGCTGGCTCGGGATGGTTCGGGCAAGCTGTGGCTGTACCCCGGGAATGGTGCAGGCAAGTGGCTGCCCAGGGTTTACCTCGGTGCCGGCTGGAACAGCATGACCAGCATTGTTGGTCCGGGTGATTTCAACGGTGACGGTAACGTCGATGCGCTGGCTCGGGATGGTTCGGGCAAGCTGTGGCTGTACCCCGGGAATGGTGCCGGCAAGTGGCTGCCCAGGGTTTACCTCGGCGCGGGCTGGAACAGCATGACCAGCATCCTCTAACCCCTTCCCCACTACGGAGCGATCCTGCTCCAACACACACAGGAAGGCCTCCCACGCCCGCGGCGTGGGAGGCCTTCCCTGTGGACCCTGTTTGTGCCACGAACGGATCCTGAGGCCGTGTCCTCCACGACGGCCGTGGAGTATCGATTGGGCGGCCTGGTAGGCGTCCAACGGGACGGATGGGCCCTCCGTATGGAGGAAGGAAGGTACATCTCATCAGGGCAGCTAGGGATTTCCTTGTGGGCCTCGCGCCATAGCTCCATAGGATTTCCGCAAGGCTGAGGCGTCAATCTGTCACTAGCTGGCTGGGGAGTTAGGCCCCCATAACTCATTCCGGTCAGCGCCGGGCTTGGCGTCGCACCCCAGATGCGATGCCAAGCCCGGCTACCAGGTCTCCCGCTCCAAGACGTGAACAGCCCACTCGTGCCGCGCGTCGATGGAACGCATCACGGATTGGATTTCGGAAATGCCCATCACCAGCAACGTCGCTTGGGACGAACGACTCGAAGCCTTCAAGGGCAGGGACACAGCCCAATACGTCGAGACGGTCAAAGCCACTGCCAGCCGCTGCGCAGCCTGCCGGCTACCTCTCGGCCCCGGAGCGGCCTTGTCCCTGATGGTCTTCATCACCGAAGGATCCGATTCGGACGGCGTATCGTCGCTGACTTTCGATCCTGTCGTCTGTCATCTGCAGTGTCAGGAACCCGGGCTGAGTATGCGTGAAGCAATTGGACTGGTGGAAGGCGTGATCTCCGTGGGTGCGCGGTTGGTCGTTGGCGGAGAAGGGTGGGGGACGGCGGCCATTCCTGTGCTGGCCTACACCCTGGTACCTAACGTTGTTATTGGGGAAGCGGGCGGGGAGATGACATCCGCGCTGGTCTCGCTCCTGCTGAATCACGGATTCCAGATGTCTACCAGTGCCCGCTACAGCGACATCCTGGAGCGGGCACTTCCGGCCGGGAACACTTGCATCTGCACCGTGGCCGGCGGCGGAGCTGTCCAGCTGCACGTTGACGGACTCTTGATGTGTTCCCAGCAGCTGGACAGAGGGAACCCCAATGATGCCGCCTGGCTGCAGGCCGCCGGCGCAGGGCGTGTCCTGGTCATCAGCGGCGACAACCTGACGTTCGCGGAAACTGGCCTGGAGCTGGCGGCAGCTGCCCGCCTCGGCACACTGGTCACGGGCTTGGTCCCGGCTTACTAACAAGCGATCTGTTGCGGGACGAGGATTGCCGTGATCAGTGGCCTACGGGATTCACCGCGGCCCTGAGTGGGCTCGGTGCCCTTGCAACGTGGCGCGGAGGAAATCGCGGTCAGTGGGGGAGACGATAGTCTCACCGTGCCGGTCCTGTTCGAGGAGGACCCCGGTCGCCTTGCTTATCGCTGCCCCGACGGACCGGGGAAGGATGATGCACCCCGGATTATTGACGAACCATTGCCGAGTCTCGGGTTCCAGCCGGTCCCACAGGTTGTCAATGACCACGACATGCTCCTTCGAAATATGGTTAGAGGCGGAGGGGACCACGCTGTCCCCTCCGCACCTATTTCCGCACCACGAGCCCCCATGCCAAGGAAACCTTGGCTCCTGGTACGGCTTCTTCTCCGCCTGTGCGTGCCGCCGAGAAGAAGTTTGAAAGCGATGAGAAGAACGGGAATTGACCGATAGACATATTCGTCAATCCCTACTTCGAGTGTGGTCCTCCGCACCCGGAGAGGTCAAGGGACTGCCGGAATAAGACGCCTCTTCAGAGCGGCCGGGCAGGGGCCGGGGTGACAGGCAGAGTCAGGCTCGGCGCCGTTCCTGAGGCCTGCGCAGTTCCGCGTCCGCAGCCTCACGAAGTGTCAGGTGACGCTCATTTGCAGTCATGATCAATTGCCAGGCAGCTGTGTCCCTGCTGCAGCCGCTTCGCGCAGCTATCGCTTCACATGCGTCCTCTATCAAGGAACGCGATGCCAAGGTGGCCTCCAAAGCCGAGACCTGCTCGTCCGAAAAGGCTGCCTGGGACGGGACGTCCGGCCGGGAGGCGGGAGCAGCCCCGGACCTGAGCTGCGGGGTCGACCAGGAGGAGGCGCTCGCTCGGCCGACGCTGGCCACGGACGCAACCGCCCTGGCTTGCAGCAGGGAGCGGGCAACGGCTAACAAATCTGCGGCTTCCGGGTGTTCCAGCCGATAGACAAGCCGGCCGTCCGAACGCAAGCACTGAATCAGGTGCTGCCCTCGCATTTGGGTGAGGTGCCGGGACAGATGCGTAGCCTTAACCCCGGTGCCCTCGCAGAGCTCGGGAATTGAGGAATCGCCGCGGCTGAGCAGTTCCAGGATCTGCGCCCTGACCGGATGGGCAATGGCCTTGAACAACTCAGCCGCAGCAGACATTGACGGCCCGGCCGCGCCATGAGGAAGCACCGCACTCTCCGACATGGGTTGGCTCTTCATCCCTGCCTTCCTTTCGCTTCGCCGGCGCAGGAGATAAAAGTTCCGGGGCTGGCTTTCATCCGATGGTCCCGCGCATCGCCCAAGCCGTCAATACACTTGGCCATCAGTCGGCGTGCACAACCTCGGATTGCCGTTTTGCCCTATCAGCGGGGGATGCGGCGTCCCTTGAAACGGCCCAGGAGCAGGAGGACGATTGCCACGACCAGCAGCACGGGAGCCACCCCCAGGAGGAAGCTCAGCGTATTGACGGCCAAGCCCACAACAAGGAGGAGCACGGCGACGGCGACAATCACCATGACTAACGCTTTCATCAGTTGCACCCTTCGAAGGCCGCGGTTGGAGGAGCCGGGACTCTGGAATGTTCGTTTCCCCAGCGTACGCCGTTTCCCTGGCGTCAGCTCTTCGAAGTGCCGGCAATTCCCGGCGTGCGGCGGCCGCTGCTGAGGGCTGTCTTGATGTTGACCCGCGAGGCGTAGGAGATGGAGCCGTACTGGAAGAGCCGCACGGCCAGGAAGAACATCAGCACCGCGCCGATGTAAAGGATGGCGATGACGAAGGCTGCTTCTACCGCACCCAGTGAGCCCAAGCCGTTGCGCAGCAGCGCGGTGACCGGGGCGGAGAACGGAAAGTAGGTGAAGACCTGCACGATGAGGGCCTGGGGATTGGAGAAGATCAGGGACACGGCATAGAACGGGACGAAGATCAAGGCGATCATGACCGCCATGTAGTTTCCGGCTTCCTTGACCGTGGGCATGATGGCGCCGATCGCCACCAGCGTGTTGGTGAAAAGGGCAAAGCCCCCCACGAGGATAAGGAAACCGGTAATCATCGGTACCGGTTCAAAGACCAGTGCGGAAAGGTTGAAGTCCGGGATGTTGATTTGATCGCGGAAGAACAGGTACCCGATCACCACAGGGGAGGAGAAGATGACCATCTGCAGGAGCCCGATTGCGAACAGGGCCAGGACTTTGCCGCTGATCAGAGTGGTGGGCTTCAGGGTGGTCAGGATCATTTCGGTGACCCTGTTCTCCTTCTCCTCCAGCGTGGAACTCAGCATCTGCCCGCCCAGCAGGATGATCAGGCCATAGAAAATGACCAGGAAGAACAACGGCGGCACCGCGGACATGAACCCGCCGGCTTCGACGCCGTCGCGGTAGGTTTTCAGGTCAACGGTCGCTTCCGTGCCGGCAAGGGTTGACAGCTCGGCCGAGCCGATGCGGGCGTCGACCGCCCGGGTCAGCATGGCCTGCGCAACGGCGGAGTACTTGTTGTTCTCGAAAAGGCCCTGGTCGGCGCCGTACACCTTTACGGCTTCCGTGGCCGGATCGGCGGGGAAGTCGAAGAAGGCATCCACGCTGCCGGACCGGACGGCGGACAAACCCTCCTCGGCGGAGGCCGCCGTCGTCGCTCCGAACACCCCCGCCTGCTCAGGGGTGATGAGCCCTGACGCATCCGTATAGGAGATGCTGAACTCGGCGCTCTTCTGGGCGTCGGCGGCGCTGTCGGTGGCGGTGTTGGACGCGTAGAGCAGGCCGAACACGACGGCCATGATGAACGGCACGGCCAGGGTGCCTATCCAGAAGCGCTTCTTGCCGACGGTCCGGAAGAACTCGAAGCTGATGACGGTACTGAGGTTGTGCTGTGCCATGTCCGTCTTATGCCTCTGCCATCTCGAAGTTGCTGGTCGCGACCTGGTTTTGGGCGCCGTAGATCCTGATGAAGATCTCCTCCAAGGAGATCTTGGTGGTGGTGAAGGACCGGACCGTGACACCGGCGGCGATAAGCTCCTTGAGGATGTCAGCCTCGTCCGTGTCATCGGCGATGGATAGCTCGGAGTAGTTCCTCTCGCTTACCGTGACCGTGTAGCGGGGCGACGGCGGGACCGGGCCGCTGTGACGGAGCCGGAGGACCCGTCCGCCGAACTGGTTCTGGACGTCGTCGATGGTCCCGTAGGCTTCGGCGGTGCCGTTCTTAAGCAGGATCACCCGGTCACACAGCCGTTCCACTTCCTCCATCTGGTGGGTGACCATCACAACGGTGGCGCCCTTGGTCTTCTGCTCGCCGATGATGTCCATCAGCAGGCGCCGGTTGACCGGGTCAAAACCCTTTGTCGGTTCGTCCAGGATCAGCAGCTCAGGCTCGTTCATGATGGTCACGCCAAGCTGGACCTTCTGCTGCTGCCCGCCGGAAAGCTTGTCCAGTTGGGCGCCGGCCTTATCCGCCAGGGCGACACGCTCCAGGTACTCCAGGGACCAGGTCCTGGCGGCGTGCCGGTCCAGGCCTTTGAGCCGGCCGAAATACGTCATCACGTCGATGACCTTTTCCTTCTTGTACAGGCCGCGCTCCTCGGGCAGGTACCCCAGGCGTCCGCCGTCTTCGGGGCGGAACGGCTTCCCGTCGATGTGAAGTGTCCCGGCTGTGGGCTGGTAGATCCCCAGCAGCGCCCGGATGGTGGTGGTCTTCCCGGAGCCGTTGCTGCCCAGGAACCCGAAGGTCTCACCCCTGTGGACGTCGAAGGACAGATCCCGGATGACTGTTGTGTCCCCAAAGTCCATCCGGAAACCGTTGATATGGACGAGTGCTTCGCTCAAGGCTGTTCCCCAAACATGTGCCTGCAAATGATCTCTCGAGTCTATCGGCGGGCATGTAAGACGGGGTCCGTCCAAAGGATGACAACGGCGGGTGCTGCGGACGATGCTAGTCCTCGAAGTGGGTGACCGTTTGTTTGGTGCCCGATAGCCGCCGGATGATTTCCAGGGCAACCGAATGGACTTTCAGATTGCGGTTGTTGGATGCCCGGAGGAGGAAATGGTAGGCCTCTTCCTGGGAACAGCGGTTTTGCGTCATGATCATGCCGCAGGCAAGGTCGATGGACGTTCTGCTCTCCATTGCGGCTTTGAGGTCATCTGCAAGCAGTTCGGCGGTGATGATGCGCAGGGTCAGCCGCAGTGCCTGTCCCGCAGTGTGCGTAAAGACCGTGGCCTCGCTGATGGCTTCCTCCGTGAACAGTCCGGTGACGGGGGCAAAGAAGTTCAGGGACGCGGTTGCCGTTTCGCCCAGGTCCACGGGAACGCCCAAAACACTTTTGTAGCCTGCGGCATTCAGGCCCCGTGAGTACAGGGGCCATCGCTGGTCGGTCCCGGTGTCGGCCAGCAGCACTGTTGTGTAGGTGCGGATGGCGTCCAGGCAGGGCCCGTGTCCGAGGTCCTGTTCGATGCGGTCCAAAACCACCGCTGTCTCGCTGCTGCCGGCGACCGTAACTGTCCGTTTGTGCCGGCGCAGGGTTATAGCACAGGCAATGGGTGCACCGGTGGTCCTGCTAAGGGTTGAAGCAGCATTCCCGATCATTCCGTCGAGGAAGCCTTTGACATCCTCGCTCTCGGCGATGAGCTGGTGGAGTTGCTGGAAGTCCTCGTTGTGCCTGTCTGTGCCCACAATCTCCATGCTAGAAGCATGGCGAGGAGAACGACAGGAGCAGTGGAGATACCTGCAGTCAGTACAGGTCCCGCTCGCCCTCGTCTGCCCTGGGATGGATGGCCTGGCTGTAGGTGGCATGCCGCCCGTTGACCCCGAGGGCATTGAGGGACTCGTTCAGCGCGTGCGCCAGGATATCGCGTTCAATGGGAGGGAGGCTGAGGGCACCATAAACGTAGGCCTGGACCTCGGTCAGCCCGACCTTCCCTCCAATTCCAAAGTATCTAATCCAGATCTGCTCAAGAGTCAGTGGTGCAGCCTCGAATGCTAACCGGAAGCCTTGGCGCTGTTCGTCCTCGTCCCCAGGGACCGCCATAGTTCACCCCCGGTCATGATCGGGTCCCGGTGTGGACTCGATGGTTTCTTCTGCCACTTCCTGCAGCGGACGGTTCTCGTGGAGGGCTCTGGCCATCAGGTGGAGCATCGCGTCGTGGTTGCCCATGCCACGGCTGGCCATGACGATGCCCTTGGCGGTGCTGATGATATCGCGTTGCGTCAGGGTGGACTTGAGCTGCTCGCTCAACATCCGGGCCCGTTCGCGGGCTTGTATGTTAACCAGGAAGATCGAGGCCTGGGCTGCAAACAGTTCCAGCAGCCGGATCAGTCTGTGTGACGCCGCCTTGGGATTTGCCCAGTAGATCTTGATGGCACCGAAAGCCAAGTCCCCGGAAAGAAGAGGCACGCTGATGCAGGACCGCAGGCCCAAGTCGTTCGCCGCCAGGCCCCATTCAGGCCAGCGGAGGTCCGTTCGCACGTCTGCAATATCCACCGGGTGTCCGGAGGCCCACGCGCTCAGGCAGGGACCTTGGCCAAGTTCGTACTGGAGGGTGTCGGCCTGCGCCACAATCAGGCTCGTGGAAGCTGCGCTGTTGCGGCTGCCATTGGTATCCATGAGGGATACGCCCGCTCCGGCGGCGTCATCCACTGCCAGTACCGCGGCTTCCGTGATGAGCTTCAGGGCATTGGCGACCGTCTCCTCGGTCAGGAGCACGTTGGAGAACCGCGCATAGACAGCGGCCAGCTCGTCAGCCAGCGGCAATTCAGTATCCATGACCGCTCCAATTCCAGCATTCTGGCCCTTGGTGAACCAACTGCTTCCCTCCCCTCATCTCAGCACACATAGCCTTCACATTCCACCCGTCACGGGCCTCAGGTGGCGTGGAGATGCCGGGGACGGTGGTGAGGGTCTGTGGCTGTTCCATGGGTGCCTTCGACGGCGTCCATCACCACAGCGGTGAGGCTCTGGCTGTTGACCATCGCTTCGCGTTGCCTGTGCGAGCCGGTGCCGAAGGCGAGGATGCCGGCGAGCCCCAATTTCACATGCTCTTCGTCCCCGCTGCTGACCAGGGCAGGCCGGATGTATCTCAGGAGGGCCTGCACAGCTTCGGTCGCAGGGCACGGTGCGTACAGGAGGGGGTGGAGGAGGTTTCCCTCAACGCCGGCTTCACTGGCCATCCAACTCGCCAAGCGAAGTTTTGCGGCCGAAACCCGGGGCACCGGGACACCCGCCCGCCATTCCTGCGCCGCCCTTTCCACCAGCGCCCGCACTACTGCGGCGATGACCGTCGCGTGCGCTGCCTCCAAGCAGACGTCGGCTATGCGGACCTCAACGGTGGGGTGATGGCGGGACAGCCGGGCGTCGAAGTACACCATGCCTTCGTCCAGGGGCACGCCGGCCGCCAGCAGCTCCTCAACGTGTCGCCGGTACTCCGTGAGGGAGCCGAAAATTTCGCAAGGTCCCGCCGTCGGCCACCTGCTCCACGCCTGGTAGCGGAAGCTCGCGTAGCCGCTGTTGGTTCCCTGCCAGAACGGAGAGTTCGCGCTTAGCGCCAGGAGTACGGGCAACCAGCGGCGGATACGGTCCAGGACCGCCACCCCTTCCTCCCCTGAGGCGACGTGGACATGCACATGGAAGCCGCAGGTCAACTGCTCCCGAAGGGTCAGATGGAACCGGGCCGCCATCTTCAAGTAGCGCTGCTGGGGTACCAGGGTGGACGTGGCCGCCAAGGGGCTGGTAGCCAGCGCCACCGCCCTGGCGCCCACCGCCCTAGCGGCTGTATCGGCCATCACCCGGCCCAGCAAGATGGACTCTGCCATCTGCTGCAGGGTTGAACAGACAGGGCCAACTGCCTCAAGCTGCTCCTGTTTGACCTCCAGAGCCAGGGCAGGGCCTGTGCCGGTACCGGGACTTTTCGTTCCGCGCCGCAGGGCCTGCTCCGCCACTGGCACCGGCTGTCCCGAGACAGGGTCCACGAGCAGGAATTCTTCCTCAACCCCGAAAGTTCGTTGGAAGCCGCCGGCGGGAGGGGGATCGGGCTGATTTTGAAGAGGTTTCAAGGGTTTCCAATGAGGAAGGCACCCGGACCGGTGACGCAGTGTCCGGATGGCGGTGAAACTTACAGCCCTCCTGCAGGAGCCCCCTCACCAGCCCCGGAAAGGTCAGTAGGCTGCTGATCCCTTAAGACTACCCACGTAGGCAGGGTGCCGGAAGGGCGCGCGGACGGCTCTGAAATTGGAAATTTGCTTGACCGCGCCGGAAAATCCTGTGAAATCTGGGACACCACAGCTAAACCCGGCCAGGGAATTGAAGCAGGTGCCGGTTCAAGAGGTAGCTGGTCTGTTCCGCGCATTGCCTGATCGCCGTCAGATGGGCTGTTGCAATTCGGGGCAGGACAACTGACGGGTCCCCCTCTTTGGAGTCAAACCGCAGGGCCCCCTCCAGGTCAAGGGCAAGGCCCGCCAGCCGTTCCGCGCCCACCATCTGGCTTGAGGTTTTCAGGCTGAGCACTGCGTCTTTGGCGGCGACAGTATCACCGGTGGTCAGAGCCAACCGGACCCTTTCCAACCTGAAAGGCAGATGTGCCACGAAGTCACGGATGAAGACCTTCCAGACTCCTTCGTCGTGGTCCAGTTCCATGTGCAACCTCTCCAGCACTGAATTGTCCAGCAGGGGCAGAGCGTCGCCGTCGTGCTGAGTCACGGCTGTCCTCCCGCCACGAGGTCCACGGCCTTACAACTTGATATGGGGAGAAGGGGCCCCGACCGGCAGATCGCTCAGGACGGTTTCGGCCTCCAGGTCAAGGGGGTCCTGGTCCTTTTCGGCCCGGACATCAAGGTGAGGCCCCGAGGTAGTAGGGACCGATGACTCTTTGCGGAACCACGCTGTCCCGCCGCCTCCGTCATCGGCCCCGGCCTGATGGTGCAGCTTTCGCACCGCTGGATTTGTCCCCAAAATCTGTCCCCCCTGAACAGTTGAAACGTTGAAGAAAGGCTTCTGTGACGCTCTTCAGGACGTTACGTGGAGGGGTTGGCAAGTACACCAGTAGCGAGTACTCGCTTTTATTGGGCGACTACCTGCTTCCAGCGGTTCAGCGGGTACGGCGGCGCGAATCGTATGAGTGGCCTGCTTGGCGGTGCCGGCTTCTCGACACCGCCAAGCGATAAGACCTGAGATGTTCCCCCAATAAAGGCCTTCGCTACTGGACCCAGATCCCAGCTACTGCTCTGCGCTTTGGGCCTTACACGGACTACTGTGCACGGCCTGGCTCAAGGGCTCCGGCAGATATGGGCAAGGATGCCTCAAGAATGGCTCAAGTTTCGGCAGCCAAGCCAGCGTGTTGGTGTGTAGGGGTTGATGGTCCTGGTTCACAGCGGCGTTCACGGTTTCTCCAAGGAATGGGGAACCGTTGCAGGAAATTTGCAAGCTGAGTGCGAGAAGGTTTTGCAACGAAAAGAGGAGACCAACCATGACGATTTCACGCCGTCAGGAGCTGTTGACGCGGACAACAACGATCCCATGACAGCGGCCAAAGCTGCAGGGGAGGATGAGGACGAGGATTGAACACGTCACAGCTGCAGCGCCGCGGCAGGCGGCGGCTCCTGGGCCCCCGTCTGCTGCCGTTGCCAAAGGTGCGTTTAGTCGGAGGCCGCTGGCCCCGCCTCCTTCTGATGGCGCTGATTCCTGCCCTGGCCATTCTTGCCGTCCGCGCGTGGCTGGTGGAACCTTTCACAGTGTCGTCGGACAGCATGGAGCCCACCATTCCTTCGGGCGCCGTGGTGCTCCTGTACAAGCCGGCTGCCGCCGCGGGGTGGATCCAGAATGGCGTGGTGGTGGCTTTCACCAGCCCCGTTGACGGCCAGACAGCGATCAAGCGCGTCATCGCAAAAGAAGGGCAGACCGTTGCCATCCGCGACTCGGAGCTGTACGTCGACGACGTCGCCGTCCCCGAACCTTTCATCGACCACAGCCGCATCGACGCAACATATTTCGGGCCTGAAGAGGTCCCCGCCGGAAGCGTCTTCGTTTTAGGGGACAACCGCGGGGTGTCCATCGATTCCAGGGACTTCGGGGCTGTGCCCTTAACGGCGGTCCAAGGCACCCTGCTGACGGGGCAGAAATAACTTCAACGCGCGGCGGCCCACGCGGCCTTCCTTATCGGCGTCGCCGCCCCAACGCTGGGACGGGCGGCCTAGTCAGGCGCTACCGATCACCGCCCTTATCGTCGCCGAAGGCGTCGTCGGAAGCGTCGTTATCCCTCAGTCCGCCTTTGTCGTCGCCCGGCGGGTCGTCGGAAACGTTGTCGGCCCGTAGCCCACCTTTGTCGTCGCCCGGCGGGTCGTCGGAAATGTTGTCGGCCCTGAGCCCGCCTTTGTCGTCGAAGGCCTCGTGCGAGGGGCTCGCGGATTGCTGCGGTGCGTAGGTTTGCGGTTCTGCGGGGACGAGCTGCGTTTCCTGTGTTGGGCGTTTAGGGATCGCGGTGATGCTGGCCGGGGGGGTTTGAGTGGGAAGCAGGGATGCGGTGTCTTCGGCCGCGGGGGTGCTGCTGCCGGACGTCACGTCTGCCGTTACCACCACGCCGGGAGAAACTTCAGGGGGCGGACCGGCGTTTGCCTGGCCCCAGACGGTAAGGCTCGTGACACCGACTACAGCTGCGATGGGGAGATACCAGTAATTCTTCATCGAACTCGCCTTTCTTGGTTTGTTTTCCCACTCTGCCCGGCCGGGGTGAGAGGGGAATGAGACCTTTATGAGAGACCTCTCATGTACCGGTTTGGAGCTGGGGCTGGGCTGAAGGGGCGGCTACAAAGCGGTAACCGGCACCCCTGACAGCCAGGAATCGTTCGGGCCCAAGCTTGTTGCGCAGGTAGCCCACATAGACGTCCACCACGTTGGAGGACCCGTCAAAGTCGTATCCCCACACCCGGCTCAGCAGCTGTTCCCTGGTGAGTACCTTGCCCGCGTTTTCCACGAATGCACGGGCCATGGCAAATTCCCGGGCAGACAATGGCACCGTGCGGCCCTGGACTTTTGCGCTGCGAAGGTCAACGTCCAGGGTGACGTCCCCGTGCGTGAGGTCTGGTGCCGCCTGGACTGCCGGGCTATCGCGCAGCCGCAGGCGGATCCGTGAAAGCAGTTCCTCGAACCGGAACGGTTTGGTCATGTAGTCGTCCGCACCGCCGTCGAGCGCTGCCAGGGTATCTTGGAGCGAATCCTTGGCCGTCAGGACTATGACCGGAACCGTGCACTTCATGGCGCGCAAGGCCGAGAGCACAGCAAGGCCATCCATTCTGGGCATGCCGATATCCAGAATGAGCAGGTCGAACTCCCCGGAGCTGCCGTAATCGAGCGCCCGGATGCCGTCCTCCACGGACGAGGTGGTGAACCCGGCTGCCGTGAGCCCCTTGGTGATGAAGCTGGCGATCCGTGGCTCGTCATCGGCCATCAGTATTCGTGTCATGGGGTTCTTCCTGGAAGTGAGAGCACAAACCGGCTGCCTTCATTGATCCGCGAAGTCACCCGAAGCGTTCCGCTGTGGGCTTCGGCGATGGCCTTGACGATCGGCAGGCCGAGGCCGGACCCTTCCTCGCCCCGGGATACGCCGGCCCTGGCGAAGCGGTGGAAGATCCGCTCCTGGTCCGCGGGGCTGATTCCGCACCCTGTGTCCGCCACCCAGATTTCCAGGGCGCCAAGGTCAGTTTCCTGGTGTCCAGGGGGCACGGTGCCGCCGTCCGTCCCGGTCCAGGCCGCGCCGAGGGAGATAGCGTCATGGCGCCGCGTGGACTGCACCGCATTGGCAGCCAACTGTTCGATGGCCTGGGTGAGGCGGTTGCGGTCTGCACGAACGTGGCCGCCGGGCATGCTTTCGATCTTCCACCGACGGTCCGCCAGGACGCGGATCCTGTCCATTGCCGCCTGAAGGAAGGCGTCGGCGTCGATCCATTCCAACCGGACGAAGTCCGGACGGCCGCTGCGGGCCAGCATCAGGAGCTCATCGACGAGGGACTGCATGCGGTCCAGCTCCTCCAGGAGCAGCACCTGGGTCTCGCTGACATCCTTGGGATCTTCCGCCTGCAGCAGCTGGAGATGGCCGCCAATGATGGTCAGGGGTGTCCGAAGTTCATGGCTGGCGTCGTCCACAAACTGGCGCTGGTCTGCGATGCCCGTTTCCAGCCTGTCCAGCATGCGGTTGAAGTCATTTGCCAGTTGCGAAACGTCGTCATCGCCGGATGGGACCAGCACGCGGGTACTTAGGTTCCCAAACGTGATGGAGCCGGTGGCCTGGCGAAGGCGCCGGATGGGAACAAACAGGCGGCCTGTCACCGCGAAGCCCACGGCGCCGGCCAGCAGCAGCGTGGCCACCGACGCCACAGCAAAGGTGCCGAAGGACCCGATCATCTGCTCCCGCTGCCGGCCGATTTCGTTTGCTGCGACCAGCAACCCGCCTGCGCTTCCGTCTCCGAGCGATACGGAGGTTATGGCCAGGCGCACCGTCCGCCCGTCCAGCGGCATGTCATGGAAGACAGTCTGGTTTTCAGCGTGCCGGGCGCCGGCTGCCTCGAGCAGTTCGGGAGCAGCGAGATCGGTGGGCTGCTCTCCGGCGGGCAGGAACGTGTTGCCGCCGTTTACGGTCGCCATCACCGATTCGTACCTTCCGGGAGCGTCACCTTGAAGGAATACGGTGAACAGCCCGTCGAGGGACGTGTATGGCCCGCCGCCCGGTGCGCCCTGCGCCGCAATGTTTTGAAGACGGGCGGACTGCAGCAGGAGCTCTTCGTTGACACGGCCGTTGAGGGTGCGCAGGTCCAGGGCGAGGGTAGTGATGCCGGTAACCAGCAGCCCGGCCGCCAGGAAAGCCAGGACCGTGGCGAGTACCCGAAAGCGAACGGTGCGCAGTTCTGCGCGGACAACGCGCCAGCGCTGGCTCAGCGACGTGGTGCCCATCCCGGCGGAAACTTCGTCCGTCATCACGGTCCGCGGTGTCATCTCTGTCCCGTCATACTGGCATCGTGCTTAGGGGATTTACGTGTTTTTCCTAAATTAGGTAGGCCTGCTTGGGGAAAGCTTTGGCGGCGGAATTGCCGCTTGCGTAGCCTTACCTAGGCTTTTCCCAATGTTTGACGCCAGTGCAGGACCTATGGGCTCACCTGCGTAAACGCTGCCCGCTCGGTCACTGCTCCCGGGGGTCTGCTTGAGGTTGTGCTGCCCAGGTTCCACGTACCGCAAGTAGGACCAAGTGCAGCGCGGTTCCAGATGTGAGTACTGACCACTGTTGTCGCGTAATAGCCCGCCCTTTTCAATGAGAACCACGCACCACCGGACTACTTTGGGGGGAACCTTCGTGATTACCTTGGAACTGGCAGATAGCACCGGGCCAGCAGGCCTTGTCAGCGAAGTGTCGCCGCAGACGCCGGCGCTTCAAATTTCAGTTTTCGGTCCCTTGACCATCCGCCGCGGCGACATCGAGCTGAGCGCCAACGACCTTGGTGGACCCAAGCCCCGCCAGGTACTCGAAATTCTCCTGATGAATTTTGGCTCTGCAGTGTCGAAGACCCGGCTTATGGATTTGCTGTGGGGCGGCAACCACCCGGCCGTGGCCCTGCCTACCCTTGAAAGCTATGTCAGCGTCCTCCGGCGCCACCTGCAGCCCGGTACCGGACGGAGCGGCCCCCTGCGGACGGTCACTGGCGGCTATGCCATCGACCGGTCATTGGTGGAATTGGACCTGGACCGGTTCGAGACACTGACCAAAATGGCCGGCCAGGCGGAGCCGGGCGCGGCGCTCGCACTGCTGACAGAAGCACTTGACCTCGCATCCGCTCCGCTGCTGGGGGACGAGCTGCTGCCCGCTTGGGCAGAGGAGGAGCGGGCCACCCATGCAGCGCAGGTCAGCCTGGCCCGCGTCATGGCTGCAGAAACTGCGCTCTCCGTGGGGGAAGTTGGCAAGGCTATCGCCTGGGGTGGGGCGGCGGCAAAGGAGGATCCCCTCAACGAACGGGCTTGGACCGCGTTGATTCTTGGGCTCGAGCAGAATGGCGAGAACACGGAAGCCCTGAGGGCCTATGACCGCTGCCGCAAAACCATTGACCAGGAACTGGGCTGTGCCCCGGGGCCGGCGCTGAGGGAGGCACAGACAAGGCTTCTGAGGAGTACGGCGGCAACTTCCAGGCCAGCGGAGGCGCTTCGCCCCAGTCACGGCTTCACGGAGAGTGGTTCCGTTGGTTTGATGACGAATCCTGATGTGCTGACCCGGCAGGAAACGGGACGCCTGCGGATCCTGATCGTTGATGACCACACCACGTTCTCCGACCTGCTTGCCGGGGCGCTGGACCGCGAGCCGGACCTGCAAAGTGTGGGAGCGGCGAAGTCCGTGGCATCCGCCGTGACCATGTTCCGGAACCTCGAACCCGACGTCGTCATCATGGACCTGTACCTCCCTGACGGTTCAGGGCTCAAAGCTGCCGAGCGCATCCTGTCCGAAGCGCCGGAAACCCGGATCGTGATGCTGACGGGCAACCCGTCGCAGGAGGCGCTGCGGGAGGCCGCGCGCATGGGTATCTGCGGATTCCTTCCGAAGGACGGCGCCCTGGGAGTCATGCTGGACACCCTAAGGCACGCCCATGCCGGCAACATGATTGTGAATCCGTCCCTGGTGGCAAGGTGGGGCAGCACCATCCCGTCTGCATCGGGACCTTCGGGGCAGTGACCGGCAGACTCACCGTGCGCAAACTTTTTTCGGGGGAGCCCATTCATGCCGCCAACATTGACCGTGATGCCGCTGAGCGGCGTGAGGTCCGGGCAGCTGTGGCGCGGTTCCTCATTGCCGGTTTCGCGGCCCTCCTCCTTGTTGCCATCCCGGTTTCCTTCTGGGTTCGTGCCGAAGCGGAACGGCATGCCCTGGCCAATGCCCGGGACATCACGCAACGCCTTGCGGATAACGTGGTTGGGCCGCTCATCACTGAGCAGCTCCTTGCCCGCGACCCCGCCGCAGTGAAACTGCTCGACCAGAGGCTGGCACCGTGGCTGGCGGAGAGCGGTGTCCTGAGGATTAAGGTGTGGGACGAGCAAGGCTGCGTGGTCTACTCGGATGTCGAGTCGCTCATCGGGCAGGATTTCGAACAGGAGGAGTGGGCGCGCGAGCTTCTTGAAGGCGGGCCGGCGACGGCAACCTTTGAAACCCAAACCGGGGAGGAAAACGAGTTTGAGGCCAACTCCGGCGAACTCGTGGAAGTCTACGCCCGCTCCGCTTCCCAGAATGGGGCCCCGATGATCTTCGAAACGTACTCTTCCGGGGACGGAGTCCGCCTCGAACAACAAGCAGTCCTGATGGGAATGGTTCCGCCAATGGCGCTGTCATTGGCGGTCCTCCAGCTGACGCAACTGGTTCCGGCCGTCCGCCTGGCGCGGAGGATGCAGGTACACCAGGCGGCGCGCAACGCAATGCTGCGCTGCGCTATAGAGGCATCGGACCAGGAGCGCCGCCAGATCGCCAGCGAACTCCATGACGAGGTCATCCAGGACTTGTCCGGGCTGGCGTACGCCTTGGAATCGGAGGAGCGCCGCGGTCCGCTTGAGCTGCAGCCCGTGTTCGTAAATGCCCGGACGATGCTGCAGAACAACATCCGCACACTGCGGGCCATGACCAGTGAACTTTATCCCCCCGACCTCGAGGAGCTCGGGCTCCAGGCTTCCCTCACGAGGCTGGAGGCACCCCTGGTGGAGCGTGGAATTGACCTCACGGTTGAAATCCCGGACAAGCTGGTGCTCGACCGGGACCGGGCAGTTCTGCTGTACCGTGTGGCGCGGGAAGCCCTGGTCAATGTCAGCAAGCATTCCTCCGCGCAATCGGTCGGAATCCGGGTCTGGCAGGCCGGCCAGCGGACGCAGCTCACAGTTTCCGATGATGGCGTCGGCTTCAACCCCAGCGAACCCCGCACCGAAGGTCATTTTGGCCTGAGGATCCTCGGGGACACCATTCGGCAGGCCGGCGGCACCTTTGAAGTCCGCTCAGCACCGGGGGCCGGAACTTCTGTCACCGCAGCGTTCGGCGTGGCCGCTCCCGCCCTCCGTTTCGCCGGCCGGCACCTTGCTGCCAAGTCCTCCAGCAGGGACTCAGCAGTGTTGAAGGCAACCTAGATTTGATATGAGGGGCTAGGGCCTCCGGGTATTGATTTGAGCCACCACACTCATCTCAAGGCCAGGAGGCCCTCATTTCTTGCGTAACCCTGCCTTAGTGCAGTTGATCCCGTGAACTCTTGCCACACACAGCCGCACGACGGCCGACCTGAAGTAGTGCCAGCGAAGCCAACAGCAGCGTGATGTCAACTGCCCAGGCAGCTCAACTCCTGCGAGCACTGCTACCAAGCCGCGTAGATTCACCAGTGCGGTCACGGCACCTCGCAGCAGGCAGCAGGTAGCTGCCCCGCGCATGCCAGCGCCTCGTGACCCTTCCTTCAGCCGCACGGCGGCCCATCAGGAGCAGTGCCAGCGACGCTGTCAGAGACGCACACGCTCGGCTTCACTGGGGTTCGACGGCGGCAGGTTACCTTTCTGGGAAAGGCAACCTGCCGTCGTCGTACGTTCCGCGGGCCTTAACCAGAGACACGCCCGTCGTGGGACACGCCGAAGCCCGGCGGCTTCCGGAAAAATTACCGGGAGCCACCGGGCTACGGTGGGGCTTTCTATTTATTGGTGACTTACTTATTCGTGGTGGACAGCGGTCCGGCGGTGCCTCCGAGGTTGGATTCGATCCAAAGATTGCCGGGGTTGCTGGTGCCGGCGGCGTTATCACGCAGCCGCAGGCTCCAGGTGCCGCCGGTTGCCGGAGCGACTGCCGCCGTGACGTTCACCCGGCTCACTACCGTGCGAGTGCCAGTAGCACTGGCTTTGAAGATAGTGATCGTGGCGCCAGGGACGCTGCCGCTGCCGCTGACCCGCATATCGCCACTCCTCCATGTAGCCGAGGCGATGGTGACCTTGTCCGGAACGGGTGTTACCTTGACCAGATCGGTCCGGACAGTCGTGCCGACGGTGACCGTCAGCTTGAAGGTGAGCGGGTTGTTGGTCATGCCGGTCTTGTAGACCGGCAGGCTGAAGGTTGGCTTCAGCGTGGTGCTGGCGTTCAGGGTGACCTTGTCCGGATCCGTAGACCCTGTCAGGACCTGCTCCCACTTGTGGCTGGCGGTGGTTCCGGCGGCCTGGGTTGTGGATCCGGTGCCGTCCAGGGTGACTGGGGTTGCCGTGGTACGCCGGGCTACGCTCTGATCCGGGCCGGCAATCGCGACAACTGCACCTTGCACGGTGACGGGAGCACTCTTCGCTGAGGGTTCCCCTGCACCGTTGGTGTTGCTGGCGGTGACCGTGAACCAGTATTCGGTGTCGCCGTTCAGCCCGTCGTAGACCAGCTTGGTGACGTCCCCGGCGACCTTCTTGGGCGCTCCAAAGGCGGCAGTGCCAGTGTAGGCCTGAACCGAGTACTCGCTAATGGTGAGCCCCGCCGCACCGGCGTCGGGTGCCGTCCAGGACACTTCAGCCGTTCCCAGCCCGGCGACAGGAGCCGTGCTGATGACCGGGGCAGCCGGTACGGGATCGTTGGTGATCTTGAACTCGATGGTCTTGTTCCCGGAAACGTTGCCCGAGGGATCGATGGCGGCGTAGGTAAAGGCGGTGTTTGCGGTGACCTTGATCGGCTCTTTGTAAAGGGTTGAGCCGGGGGCACTGGCGCCGGCGGAAACAGGGTTTGTTCCATCCAGCGTGTAGTAGATGTCGCTGCCCTGTTCGCTGGCTGTCAGCGTCAGCTCCTGCGCGGTTTTGAAGGTACCGCCCTCGGGCGAGGCCGTCACTGAGGGGGATGTCGTGTCTGTTTCGGGGATGGCGCCGATGGCCGGGTACGTTTCACCGACGCTGCTGACCGACACTACCTGGACGTCGTACTGTTCGTCGGCTGAAAGGCCCTTGATGGTGGTGCCTGCGGCCTTCGGGTCGCTGATGCGAACACCGGATTCCACCCGCTCGGCGCCGTTTATCGTCTTAGCAACGGCGGTGACGCGGTAGCCGGTGATGGCCGGCGTCCCGGGGATGGCCTTGGCGGGCGTCCAGTTCACTTTGAGTTCGCCGTTGACTTTTGCCGCCTTTACATCCGTGGGCCCGTTGGGGCCCGTCTGCAGGGGTCCGTTCGGGCATCCGCCCATCCCGGGGCCGCCCAGCTCGCCATACTCTGCAATGGTCAAGCCCTGCCGGTTGTCGTCCGCATCCGATGCTTCCCAGGCCATGGCGCGGGCACCGCCGGCGGCAGCCGCAATCACGGCGGCGGCTTCCTCGTCGAATTCGTAGGTGGCGGTGAAGGTGTTCGGGCCGTCAAGGCCAAATTCAAGGCGGGAGATGTAACCGTCGTCCCCTCCTGCCGCTCCGGCGACCGCGCGGGCGTCGCGGCGCCCCACGCTGGTGTCCTTGAGGGCGGGCTCGACGATGCGTTGTTCCATCCGCTCAGTGCTAACCCCCGGCGCGACATGACCCTTGACGATCACGGTGTTGCCCTCGCGGACGGAGGGACCATTGACGTAGGTGTCCTGGACGGTGGTTGTCCCTGCCTCGACGCCGCCGAACTTGATGGTTACGGCGTCGCCGGGCCTAATGTCGGGGGTGACAGCCAACCCTGTCCCTGCGCCCCAGCAGACTCCGCCGGGGTGGTTGATTTCAAAAGCTACGTCCCCGGCCACCACTTCGCTCTGCGCGGAACCGATAACTTCACCGCCGCGTTTGACCTCCACCGTGGCGGTCTGGCCGATCCTTTCCTGGTAGCCCTCAATGGTGACGAAGTCGCGGTCGGGGAAGACCACCACGTTGTTGGGGAACTCCGGGACGGCGGCGTTGGCGGAGGGGATGGCCAGGAGGGAACTTGCGCAGAGGACGGCGGAAACCGACGCAACGATCCCAGCCCTCCCATAACCTTGGACGCGGACTCCCCGCTTTCCTGGTTCGTGTGGTGCAGTTTTCATGAGAACCTCACTGATCTTTGGTACGTAAGAGGTTTACGCATGTTCACAAAGTAGGAAGTTCACCTTATGGAAACGCTGGTTACTGTCCCGCTGAAGGGGACCGCAGCACCCGGTCCGGGGACACGATGACTGGTTTTTCCCAAGGAACGGAAACGGCTCCTAGGGATTCCCTAGGAGCCGTTCCTGGACGTTAAAAAGCCCCTGCCCGGCGCTGTCTCACGCTTGGTGTGACGACGCCGGGCAGGGGCCTGGCAATCAGATCCTCCGGGTTCGGCCCGAGCGGAAGAACGCGGCAATGCCTGCGGCGAGCCCCAACAGCCCGGCTGCCAAGGCTGCCCAGATCAGCGCCGGCGAGGGCGCATCCGAGCTCACCGAGGCCACCGCTTCAGTGGCTGGGGTTGCAGCAGCTGTGTCGGCGTGGCCATGTTGTTGTGCCGGCTGGGCGGCAGTGGTCACGAAGGATGGGGCGGGGTCCTCGGGTTCGCCCTGGCCCTCGATCACGGGATCATCCCAGTTCCGGACACTGCCGTCGGAGTAGGACTGCGCTACCGGCAGCATCACGGTGCTACCGGACTTCGGAAGCCGCCCGATATGCACGGAGAACATCTGGTATTGATCCTCCGTCAACTGGCTTGGTGCGTCGTTGGCGGTCCAGGACACTGACAAGGGTGCCTCGGTGATGGTGGCACCGTTCACGGTGACCGGCTGCGGCAGCGGACCTCTGACCACCTCAGCGGTCCAGCCCGGAACAGGCTTTACCCGGACCGAGGTGAATGGAGTATCGGTTGGTAAATCCACCTTGATTTTTGTGGTTGTGGCGGTCTTCGACTCGCTGGGAACCCTGAAAGTCACCTGCGTGGAGGCGCCTTCTGCGGGGGCGTCGGGCGTCACGGTCACGTGCGCGGAGGCCGCACCGAGGCCGAAGGTCATAAGAGTGGCAGTGGCTGCCCCAATGGCAGCCACCTTGAGGGAACGCTTGGTTTCCATGGGAAAAGTCCTTTGCTGGGTGCCGCCCAGGATCGGAAGCTTGGAGGGCAGCAAATTGTAGGTTGACGGCAGCAGCGTTCCCTCCGCCGGCCTGTGCAATCAGATCGGCCAACTGGGGGAGACGCCGTGCGCCGGCGGCCCCCGGATACCGGCGGCGCGGTGGTTCCGCCAGGGAGTCGGTACTGGGCTGGAACCGCAGCCAACGCGGGGCTGTCCGTACCAAAAGATGGTGATGGGCTGGAGGGCCTGCGTCAGGGGGCGAAACCAGGCGACGACCCGCCACAGTGCTGCTTCTGCCCTGTTTAATAGGGCCGCAGTTGCAGCGGTGGCCAGGATGTGCGCCAGCGGCATAGCAAGCCCAGGGTCGGCGTGCATGAGGGGTTCGGGGGCCCCGGTCAGGCACCCGCCGGCAGGGGCGGCCTGGTGCAGACCGCCGTGCGGCGAACTCACGCAGGGGGCTTCATGGGACAGCAGGCTGAGGGCCTGGTGGAGCAGTACCTGCCCGATGCCAACGACGGCGGCAATTCTCCCCATGGACAATCGGCGGCCCAGTACCAACATGACGGCCAGGAAGACCAGTGCGATCAACGCCGTCGAGGTCTCCATCGCCGGAAGCGTACCTCCGCCGACGACATGCGCACCGGCCGCAAGCAACCAAACGGTTCCGGTCACCAGAAGCGGACGCACGAGACGCAGCAAGCGTGTACTCATCTCCGCCTCCAGCGCTCGGACCTTGTTTGTCGGTTCAGTGCTCAGCCTTCCGGGACTATCCCGGAAATACCTTGTAACGCCACCCCTGAGTCAAAGAGCCAGCCAGCCGCTACCGTCAGGCAGAGGGAGTGGCCAGTTCTTCATGTACAGACGCGGACTCCCGGGCTCTGCTGTCCGACGGCCCCGGATTTTGGTTCCGTGGGCTTTGGCCGCGGCGAACCATGACCATGGCGGCTGTGATGGCGAGTGACATGGCTGCGATGGACCACATAATGGGGCCGCCCAGTTCCGCGGCAGCAGCCGGAGACAACCCCCAGGGTTGGCCTACCAAGGTGTACCAGGGCACTTCCATTGCAGGTGCCTGCTCCATGAGTTTCAACCCGCCGAAAGCGTAGACGCCGGCCATTCCTGCCAGGACAAACAGCCGGTTGCGTGAGCTGCTGCCGGCCCCGTGGTCCGGGGCCGCGGTGAGCGCCGCGGTGGCGAGAGAGCCGGTGAGCAGGGCGAGCAGGGTCATGATGCTGTAGCCAATTTGTCCCACGGCCGCCCATTCGAGCAGAGGGGTGTAGTAGATGACGAGCAGGGACGCGGCGAGGATAAACATGGTCAGAATTGGATCCCTGCGCAGGGCTGCCAGAACCGGTTCAACGGACCGTTCCAGGAACTCTTTGACTCCGGTGCTGCCGTCGGTTCTGGCCCTGACGGCCACTTTGGCCAAGGTCAGCGGGGCGGCGGGGACGAGCAGTAACGGCACCACGGCGGTGAGCATCATCTGGGTCAGTACGTGGGCATTAAACAGGTAGCCCTGGTAGACGTGCACGCCCCCGTTCGTGACAACGAACAGGACAGCCATTCCCGCAAGCCACGCCACCGTGCGGTGCGCGGGCCAGGACCGGCCCTCGGCCTGGAGGCGCCGCACGCCGGCCAGGTACGCAGCGACGGCGAAGCCGCAGGCAAGGATCCATAGCGGGTCAGGGGCCCAGCGGGATATGTATTCCCAGACGCCGGGCTCGGGCAGCCCGGCGGCGAAGTCCCCGGCGGACGTCTTCCCGGACCCGGCGGCCGGCGGAGGCTCTGTTCGGGCCAGTGCCGCAGCCATCCCGGAGGCGGCGCCCATGACGGCGAGTTCGACGACGGCGAGGCCGGCGAAGTACCTGCCGCCCCGGGCCGGGTTTTTTTCAATGCGGCCCACCGACCAGCGCCGGTGCAGCGCCCCGAACAGCCCGAGGATGACGAAGACTCCGGCCTTGGCCAGGACGATCACACCGTAGGGGCTCAGCAGGGCTTCGACCGTACTGATTCTGCTGAGGGCGCCCAAAAATCCTGAGACTGCGAGGGCGATGAAGCTGATCAGCGCCAGGGTCGAGTACCGGCGTACCGTCACGCCCAGCTGACCCGCCAGCAGCACTGGTCGCAGCACTACCAGCGCCAGGAGGCCGCCGAGCCAGACCGCCGCGGTGGCCGCGTGGACGAACAGGGCGGTGGTGCTGTCGGCGTGGTCGGTGCCGCCGGCCGCATGGGATTTCATGACCAGCGGCAACAGCCCTGCGAAAGCCACGACGGCGGTGACGGCAAGAATGCGCGGGCTCTTGAGTCGGAAGCACATTAGTGTCACGGCCACGGCTAAGAGGGTGCTGAGGGCACCGGCACGGCCGGCGTCAATACTGGTCAGGTACGTCAGGAATTCATTACCGAATCCCGCCGTAGGTGCCCGGTTGGCAAGGAGCAGGAAGCTTGCGCATGTGTGTACCGCGGCGGCCACAGCCCAGGCCGCCGCCGAGCATCCGGCAAGTCGAAGTGCCCGTTGGTGAGGGGCTCCACCGTGGGGGAGTGCGAAGATCGCCAGCGCCAGGGCCCCGATGGTGCCGGCACTGGCGAGGTTGAACACCAACTTGGCGGTGGGCAGGCCCCAGGTCACGGCCGGGCCTGTCCTGTCCAGTAGGCCGGGGTTCGCGCCGCTGCCGTAGGTGTAGGCCCAGACCAGCGACAGCATCCCGCCCACCAGCAGCGCCAGCCATGCCATTACCTGTGTTCTCAGCGACATTGCGCCCCTTCCGCCGCTCTGCTGGCCCTGATCCCGTTCGTACGGCAACGCGGCCTCTTATGTCATGCCAGCTTGGCGTGGTCCGCTTGGGAAATCCTTGGCATCACCGGGTCCCCGGAATTTCCCAATGTTTTCGCAATGTGCTCCCGCCACTCTGTGTGCATGTCCATTTCACGCCGGCAGGCAATGCAAATAGGTGGTATCGGAATCATCGGCGCCTTTGGGCTTGCCGTCCCACTGGGTTCGGTCGACGCAAAATCAGCGAGCCGGCTGGCTGCCCGCAACATGCCCAAGCCCTACCAACGGACTTTGACGGTTCCTCCGGTGCTTTCGCCCTCAAAAACAACGGTGGATGCCGATGGCCACAAAAGGCACCATTACCGCATTGAGCAGAAGCTCAGTTCGGCGAATATTGTGCCGGGGCTGAGGACGCCCATCCTTGGCTACAACGGAACGTTCCCGGGCCCCACCATCAAGGTAAATCAGGGCGACCGCATCACTCTCATGATGGACAACGTGCTGCCGTTGCTCCATCCGCAGTGGGGATACCGCCTCGATACCTCCACCCACCTTCACGGTTCGGCTTCGCTGCCGCAGTTCGACGGGTACGCCAACGATCTGACCGGACTCGGCTACTGCAAGGACTACGAGTACCCCAACTTCCAGCCGGCCCGGACTCTCTGGTATCACGACCATGCTGTCCACAACACTTCGCAAAGCGTTTATTCCGGGCTGGCGGGCCATTACCACCTGCACGATGAAGTTGAACGCAGCCTGCTTCCGCAGGGGAAGTTTGATGTTCCGTTGACCATTTCTGATGCCATGTTCGCGGCCGACGGATCACTGGGCTACGACGACAACACCCACTCCGGCCTTTGGGGTGACGTCATCCTGGTAAACGGCGCTCCCTGGCCGGTAATGAAGGTCCAGCGGCGGATTTACCGCTTCCGCGTCCTTAACGCCTCCATTTCACGTTCCTACCGTTTCTCCCTGAGCACCGGGGATCCCGTGACAATGGTCGCCACGGATGGTGGCCTGATGCCCTCGGCCCAGCAGGTGACGTCATGGCGGCATAGCAGCGCGGAGCGCTATGAGATCCTCATCGACTTCTCCAAGTACCCGGCAGGAAAGCGCGTGGAACTGCGGAACGCGTCCAACAAAAACAACGTGGACTACGACTACACCGGCAGGGTCATGGCTTTTGATGTGACTGATGAACCGGTGGATACGTCCGGACCGGCCGCAAAGGTCATGCCGACACTGCTCACCTCGAGCACCACCATGAGCCTGAAGACTTCCGAGTCGGTGAAGACCCGGCGCATGCGCGTGAAGCGGGACGGCGACATATGGACCTTCGGCGGCATGACGTGGGACGAGGTAGTGGAGAGCGGCTACAGGAAAGTCCTGGCAGACCCAGACCTTGATGATGTGGAAATCTGGGAAATCGAAAACAGCTCAGGTGGTTGGTTCCATCCGGTCCACATTCACCTGGTGGACTTCCAGATCCTCAGCCGCAACGGGAAAGCACCCTTCAACTACGAACGCGGGCCAAAGGATGTGGTCTACGTTGGCGAGGGCGAGACGGTCCGGCTGCTCATGAAGTTTGAGCACCACCGCGGCAGGTACATGATCCACTGCCACAACCTCCCGCACGAGGATCACGACATGATGGCCCAGTTCAGCGTGGGCATGGACACTAACGATCCCGACCCCAACGACCCCATCGAGGCTTCCCGGCCGCATCCCATCACCCCGGTGGTGGTGGAGGAACCGGCACCAACAAATACTGAACCAGCCGATGGTGACGATTCAAGCGATTCGCCTGAACCGACGGACACCGCAACACCCACTCAAACAGCAACGCCCACCCCGACCCCAACGGCTGAAGCCCCGGCCGCGCAGACCGAGGTCCTTAGCATCACCACCGCACGGCACCGCCTCCGGAAGGACTTGGCCATTGCGGGCACCTCCAGGGTCGGCGGAGCCGTCCCGTCCGGTTCGGCGTCGGTCACCATTTACGATGTCTCTTTCGGACGTGCCAAGACCAAGCTGGGAACGGTCATGATCAACTCGCTCGGTAACTGGTCCCTGACGGCCAAGCCCGGCCCGACCTACCAGGTCACCTCCGTAAGGGCCGAATCCAGCCGCGGCGGCACGGCCACCGGCCAGGTGCGCACGGACTGAAATCCGCATTCACTGAAGCCTCCTTCGGCCGGTCAGGATTCAGATGGAAACGCCACGCCTTCGCCCACAACGCGCAGGCAAAGTTCCATCCCTGGCCGGGCGAGGGAGGCGTTCCAGTGCCGGATGGTGATGACCTCGCCGCCGCCCGGATAGCGGTGGTCAGCTCCGCTGGCCAGTTCGGGCGGGACCGCGAGCTTGAGACGCACCGTGGTTTCAGGGCCGAAATAGTCGGTCTCCACCACCACGCCGCGGATGGGGCCGTCCTCGGCGATCCGGATCTGTTCGGGCCGGAGCATCAGCTGCACCCGGCCTTGGGCCGGTGGCCGTCTGACGGGGATCCCGCCGAGGGAACACGTCGCCAAGGACCCTTCCATCCAGGCGTCCAGGATGACGGCGTCACCCAGGAATTCGGCGGTGGCACGGTCTGCGGGGCGGGTGTACACCACAAACGGGTTGCCGATCTGCGCGAGTTTTCCGCCGCGCATCACCGCTACCTGGTCGGCGAAGGAGAGCGCTTCGGCCTGGTCGTGGGTCACCAGGATGGTGGTAACACCTGCCTGGTTAAGGACCTTGGCCACCGCCCTGCGGGTGGCTACGCGGAGTCCGGCATCCAGCGCGGAGAACGGCTCATCCAGGAGCATCAGTTCCGGTTCACGGGCCAAGGCGCGGGCCAGGGCAACACGTTGTTGCTGGCCCCCGGAAAGCTGGTGCGGACGCCTCTTAGCCATGTCCGGATCCAGCGACACCATCTCCAGGAGCTCGCGGACCCGGTCCGCCACCGCCCGCCGGCCGCCGTCCAGATTGGCCTGGTCAAGTCCGAAGGCCACGTTTTTGGCGACAGTGAGATGCGGGAACAAGGCGCCGTCCTGGGCCACGTACCCGATATGCCGTTTGTGGGCCGGAACCCACGCCCCGTCCCCCGCTACCTTCTTCCCGTTGAGCGAGATGCTGCCGGTAGCCGGGTGCTCAAACCCGGCAATCAGTCGAAGCAGGGTGGTTTTGCCCGAGCCGGAGGGGCCAACGATGGCGGTGGTTCCGCCCTTGGCGACGGAGAGGTTGACGCCCTTCAGCACAGCCTGCGTGCCGAAGTTTCGCGTGAGCTCGGCGATCTCCAGGTGGCTGTTGGTTGACGGCGCCACCGATGGGGCGACCCGCGGTTCCGGCAGCCGAGGAGGGGATTGTTCGGTCACTGGCCGGCTACTTTCTTGGACTGCTGGAAGAGGAGGTAGGTCATGGGGGCCGAGAGCAGGATCATCAGGAGTGCGTAGGGGGCGGCGCCGGCGTAGTCAATTTCGCTGCTTTTGCTCCAGAACTCGGTGGCCAGCGTGCGGGTTCCGTTGGGGGACAACAGCAGGGTGGCAGTGAGTTCGTTGGCGATGGCAAGGAACACCAGGGCGGCTCCGCCCGCGGCCGCGGGTGCCGTGAGCCGCAGGGTGACCTGGATGAAGGAGAGCAGCGGCGGCTTGCCGAGTGCCTGCGCGGCCTCGTCGAGTTCCTTTGGCGCCTGGGCAAGCCCTGCCCGCAGGTTTACCAGGGCCCGGGGGAGGAACAGCAGGACGTAGGCCGCCACCAGCACCCCCGCCGTCTGGTAAATCCCCGGGACCACCCGGATGCTGACAGTAACGAAGGCCAGGCCCACCACGATGCCCGGCAGTGAACTGGTGACATAGTTCGAAAGTTCCAGGGACTTGCTGAACCAACCAGGGTGGCGTACGGCGAGGTAGGCCATGGGAAAGGCCACCGCAGTAGTAGCCACCGCTCCCGCCAGGCCGTAACCGAGGGTGGTCAGGAGGGCAGGCAGGAATTCATCCGCGGCCCAGATGTCCGCCCCGCCTGCTACTGTCCAGCGCAGCACGAAGAACAGGGGCAGCCCGAGGGCCAGCGCGGTGAGCGCCAGCAGGAAGAGCTGCGCCGGCACCTGGTAACCGCGCAACGGCAGCCGCAGCGCCTTGGCCTGTGCGCCTGATCCGATGCGGGCGTACCTTGCATTCCCGCGGCTACGGACTTCGGCGAGGAGCAGGAGGAGGCAGAAGAACACCAGGACGCTGGCCAGCATGTTCCCGGCGGCGCCGTTGAAGGTGGACTGGTACTGGACCATGATCGCAGTGGTGAAAGTGTCGAAGCGGATCATCGCGAAGGCCCCGTACTCGGCCAGCAGATGAAGCCCCACCAGGAGGGCGCCGCCTGTCATGGCGATCCGCAGCTGGGGGAGCACCACGCGGAAAAATGTCCGCCAGGCGCCCAGTCCCAACGCAGCCGCCGACTGCTCAATGGCCGGGTCCAGCCGGCTGAGCGTGGCGGCAGCAGGGATATATACGAGCGGGAAGTAGGAGAGCGTGGCGATGAGGACGCCCGAACCCAGCCCGCCCAGTGACGGGACGGCCGAAACCCAGCCGTAGCTGTTGACGAACGCGGGAATGGCCAGGGGTGCTGCCAGCAGAACCGCCCAGATCCGGGCACCGCGCAGCCCAGTGCGTTCAACGAGCCACGCGCCAGCCACGCCCAGGAGAAGGCAGAGCGGCACGGTGAATGCCATCAGCAGGAGGGTGTTGAGGAGCAGTTCGAGGACCCGCGGCCGGAAGATGAGTTCGACGGCGGCGTCCCACCCGGTTGCCACCGTCATGTAAACCACGTACCCCAGGGGGACGAGGGAAAAGAGCGCGATCAGCACCGCCAGGATGGACACTGCTGAAACGCCGAAAGGCGGGCGGGGGCTGCTGCCCCGGCCCGCCGTCGTCGTGCTCCCTCGAGGGGGAGCCGATAGATCAGGAGTCACGAAATTACAGGAGTCCCGCCTTGGTCATCAGATCGGTGACCTTCTCGGAGTTCAGCTTGGCAGGGTCAACGGTGGGCGCCTGCAGGTCCGCAATCGGGACCAGTTTCTCGTTGGCCGGGACATCCGAGGCGATGGCGTACTCGAAGGAGGTGCCGTCCTTGAGGACTTCCTGGCCCTTCTTGCCGGTGATGAACTTCAGGAACGCCTGCGCCGCGGCCTGATTCTTTGAGGTCTTCAGCACGCCGCCGCCGGAAACGGACACAAACGCGCCCGGGTCCTGGTTCTTGAAGTAGTACGGGGTGACGTTCTTGGAGTTCTCGCCGGTCTTGGCCTGGTCGCCGTAGTAGTAGTAGTGGTAGATCAGCGCAGCATCCACTTCACCGGCGTTGACTGCCTTCATGGCGGTGCTGTTGCCCTTGTAGGCCTTGAAGTTCTCCTTCATGCCGGCCAGCCACTTTTCGGTGGCAGCCTCTCCCTTGAGCTCAAGCAGGGCGGAGACGATGGCCTGGAAGTCGGCGCCGGACGGTGAAGCTGCCCACTTGCCCTTCCACTCCGGGTTCGCCAGGTCCAGCATGGACTTGGGCAGCTGGTCCTCGGTCAGCTTGTTCTTGTCGTAGACCAGGACGGTGGAGCGGGCCGCGATGCCGGTCCACTTGCCGGTGGAGGGCCGGAATTCTTCGGGGACCTGCTCGGTGGTGGCTTTGTCCACATCAGCGAAGAGATCTGCGTTCTCAACCTGCGTCATGGCGGGGGAGTTCTCGGTGAGGAAGACGTCGGCCGGGGACGCCGCGCCTTCCTGGATGATCTGGTTGGACAGTTCCGTGTCCGAACCCTGCCGCATGGTCACCTTGACGCCGGTCTCTGCCGTGAAGGCATCGATCCATTCCTTGGTCAGGCTTTCGTGCTGGGCGTTGTACACCGTGATTTCGCCCGAGGCTGCTCCGGTTGAGGCGGAAGCGGAGGCTGCGCCGGTGGAGGCAGGCGTGGGGCTGCCGGCGCAGGCCGACAGGCTGAGTGCGGCGCTGGCGGCGATGGCGATGCCGGCCAGAGCGCTGTTGCGAATCTTCATTGAGGCACTGCTTTCTGGGGAAGAGTGAGGGCGGACCGGGGTCCCTGTGGGCCTTGGGGAAAGATGCCCACCCGAGGAACTGTAGGGTAGGCAACCCTAAGGCAGAAGCAGGAAAGCGCTTTTAGTGACAAGCATCACATGAATTACGGAACTGTTGCGTGCCCTAATGGCCCGGCGCCCCGCCCTCAAAACCCCGCCCTTATTCGTCGATACCCGTGCTGACGCTGAGGTCCTTCCACTCCTCCAGCTCAGTGAGCTCCGCATCGGCGACGGCGGCGAAGGCGTCCCAAGCGTCCTGCCCCAGCACCGCCAGCGACGGCGGGTTCGGGCTGTCCACGATCGCCAGGATGGCTTCGGCCGCCTTGGCAGGATCGCCCGGCTGGGTACCGTGGATCGTGTCGTTCTCTTTACCCCGCTTGCCGGCCGTTTCGGCGTAGTCTTCGATCGCCGTCGCCGCCTGGGTGAGTGAGTGAGCGGCCGGCGAAGTCGGTGCGGACTGCGCACCAGATCGCGCGGGTGCTGGTTGACAGTCTTGCCTCAGACGGGGCCAATCGCCTCACATTCGAACTTGTGGCCGAGCATGGGCTTGAGCAGGAGGACCTGGAGCCCGTATTTGCGGCACTGGACAAGGGTCCGGTGGGTTCATTCGACGGTGTCCGGGACCAAGCGAACATGCCCGCCGGAGCTGAACCGGAACGCGTCCGCCGGGACATCGGCGCATTCACCACCCCTAACTAGGCGTGAGAGTCCTGCGACACTGGGGCAACCTCGATTGACTTACGATAAGTAATAACCGAAACTCGATGCATGCGAATAAACGGTCTGGCGGTCATCGCCCTTCGAACTGTCCTCGTGGTGGCATTCCTTCTGCTGCTCCTGTTCCAGGTCATGTCCATCCCCGGCCAGTTCGCCCATATGGCGCAGGAGAATCCGGAGCGGGGGCACCTGCAGTGGCCCCTGACCATCCTGTTTGTCCTGGAGGTAGCCTGCGTCCAGGTGGTCATCGTGAGTACCTGGAAGCTGCTCAGCATGGTGAAGCAGGACAAGATCTTCACCAGGGGAGCCTTGGTGTGGGTGGACGCGATCGTGTGGTCCATCGCCGCTGCCTGGACCATGTTCGCGGTGTTCTCCGCCGTGGTTGTGCTCAACGCGGATGACCCCGGCGTACCGATCCTGCTGATCCTGATGCTGGTCGCCGGCGCCGCTCTCGGCCTGGTGGTGGTGGTGCTGCGTGCCCTGCTGCGCCAGGCAGCGGACCTGCGGGCAGACATGGAAGCGGTGATCTGATGCCCATCGTGGTGCACATCGACGTCGAACTCGCCAAACAGAAGATGAGCGTGGGGGAGTTCGCGGACCGTGTGGGCCTCACTCCCGCCAACGTTGCGGTGTTGAAGAACGGCCGCGCGAAGGCAGTCCGCTTCAGTACCTTGGAGGCGATGTGCAGGGTCCTGAGCTGCCAGCCCGGCGACCTGCTGGAGTTCGTAGAGGATTGAACGGCGCTTTTGCGGGTAACTAATTCAAATGCGGCAGTCGAAGTGTGACTGCAACCGCCGTCTTCGTGATGGCGGTTTGCAGGACAATTCGATTTTGTCGATTTGTTTTAGTAGATCCTAGACTTTCTGCAACATTTGGTTTTAGGCTTTTGGCATCCGTCGAATGCAACGGTACTGGGGGTGGTACGCATGGCTAAGGCTCGTTCTTCGTGGCGTGCGCTGCGTCCTGTGTTCCTTGCCGGCGCGGCGACCCTGACCTGGCTGACGTTTTCGTCCCCGGCGGCCTCAGCGGACGTGCTTTCCGACACCACGTCGCTGCTGGGCGGGGTTAGCAGTTCGGTTTCTTCGGTCACGGACAAACTTGCCGGCTCTGCACCCGCTGCCCCTGCGGCCCCTGCTGTTGCGGCACCCTCTGCGGGTTTGCTTCGGCCTGTGGTGGGCCAGGTTTCTGGGCTCGCGGACAACATCGTTGCAGCGGTCCCGGTGGTGAGCCAGGTGGTTCCCGCCGGTGCCGTGAAGGTCATCGCGGCTCCTATCGCTGGAGTGGCGGACGGAGCTACCGCGGCTGTGGTGAACGTTGTTGTTCCACCTGTTGCCGGGGCCGTTCCGGTTCTCGAACCCGTTGTGGAGCCCGTCGCTGACCTGGTCACAGGCACCGCTCCGCTGCCCGTTGCGGTTCCTGAGCTGCCCGTTGTGGTTCCTGAGCTGCCTGTTGTTCCGGTGGATGCCGGTCTTTCCGACGGCGCCGATCTTCCCGGCGGCAGCACCGATCTTTCCGAAGGCGCTGTCGTTCCAACACGTGACGAGGCTGTTGCCGAGGATTCGGCCGCACTTTCTGGAAGCACAACGCTTCTTGGCTTGGCCGTTGTTGACGCTGTGCAGGGCACGGGTTCCGCCGGTTCCTTTGTGGGTGTGGTGGCCACAGCGGGTACGTCGTCCCCGCTGCGGGCCCCGGCCGCCGCGGAATCGGATGCCGGGGCCGGCGAGCCGGTGACGGTTGACCCTTCGCCCGTCCCTGCCCAGGCACCGGCTGTCCCGGGTTCCGGTACGGGAAGCGGCACGACCGCTTCCGGTT
>NZ_PJII01000012.1 GCF_002929215.1 Arthrobacter sp. ZGTC412 | reverse complement strand
GATGACTCCAGCGTAGGAGCGCCACAAGCCCGAAACGAGGGATGTTTCCGGTTCTTCGTGCAACCGTTAAGCGGCCGGAAATCCAATCACGGGACCGTAATTCCGGGGCGCATTTCGGGGCCGCCGAAAGACGTTTGTGACCCTTTCTCCACGCGGCCGTTACTGCCGGTAACAGCGAATAGGCGCCGACCAGGGCTGGTTCGTCCTTGGGGATTCTTTCTGAGAACAGCCGGTTTCCGTCGACATCAATCACACGAGGCCGTCACGCGCACAACAACCAAGCCATAGCCGCCTCCCCTGGGTAGCCACGGCCCTACAACGGCAGCGGAACTACACCCGGCAACAACATAAGGCTTCTCGGTGAAGGAGATCACCGCCAAGACTGGGCTGAAACGCACCACACTCTACCGGTGGGCAGGACGGCTGTTCCTTATTCGTAGAACTCGATCCGCGGCTCGCCCTGCATGCCGGCTTGCTGCATGGCGTCTTTCAGTTCGGGATTGCTCAAATAGGCGCGGGCTGTCTCAAGCGAATCGAAGTAGTGGAGCACCAGAATGTTGTTGGGGTCGTCGGCCATGCGGTGCACGGAATGCTCGGTCACGCCGCCCGCTTGCCGCAGCCCGTCCGCCGAGTCGTAGACCCTGCGGAAGGTGTCGTAGTCGGCGAAGCGGTGGAGGAGAGTAACGAGTGCCATAGGAAACTCCTTCAACTCGTTCCGAGATACGGGTGCTCAGTAACGTCAAATTAGACCCGGAACCAAGACTGGTCAAGGCACCCTGGCGTTGATGCTCAGGCCACGTCGGTGGATAGCTCGTCGGCCTGCCGCAATCAAAGCATTCCTGCAAACCTTCAAGGACTACGACCTGGACCGGTCGCGGCTGGCCGAGGGTTTTCGCCGGCACTGGGCAACGGCCGCTCAAGGCGAGCGCGGCAGTTGCCGCGACGATTGGTGCGTGCGGACACGGATGCCATTGCCGACGTCGTAATTCCGGGACCGGTCATTCGGCGTCTCCAGTCCGAACGGGTGGTCGGGGAAGGTTGAGTACGCTCTGCCGACGGTGAGCGCCGCCGTCGTACTTGAAACCCACCCAACGAAAACGCCCGGCGGGATGCCCGACCAGGGGCCGCGTCCCTTAGCCCTTGCCATTGTGCGGCTTAGGGGCCAACGATACGATGCTGCCGGGGAGAGGTCCTGGTCTGACGAGCGTTAGGGGTCCTTCCAATGACCGACTTCTTCACCATGCAGCCCGGCGAAACCGCGGCCCCTCTCCCACCGGGGCCCGTGCTGTGCACCGGGTCTGCGGGCATGCGGCGCATCCACCGCTTCTTCCTCTGGGCGTACGACGAGGCGCCCGGACTGGTGCGCTCTGTGGGCGCCAGCGACACTGCCCGCGCCGGCTACGTGGGGGAAGTCCTGGGCAACTTCGACAAGGTGCTCCACATCCATCACGAGGGCGAGGACCTACTCATGTACCCGCAACTGGAGCAACGGGCACCGGCGTGTGCGCTGCACGTAGCGCAGATGCTCGAGCAGCACCGGCAGGTTACGCAACGGCTGGAGGTCATCGAGCCGGTTCGCCTGCGCTGGATGGCGACGGCGGATGATGAGTCGGGCGCGGAACTCGCCGCGCGCTACGAGGACCTGTCGGCAGTCCTCAAGATGCACCTGCGGCGGGAGGTCACGGAGGTGATGCCTGTCGCGGACAGGGTGATGACCGAGGAGGAAATGAACGGACTGGGGCAGCACAGCATTGAGCAGTTCGACAAAAAATTCCTGGTCACCTATCTGGGGATGGTGCTGGCGACGAATCCGCCCACAGACCGGAAGGAACTGTTCAAGGAGATCCCCGCGCCCGTCCGCCTTGGCTACCGCGTCATCGGGCGCCGGATGTATCGGAAACAGTACTCGACGCTCTTTCCAGGACGCCCGGTTCCCGAGACGCTGTGACGTCGGCGGCCGGCTGGCTCCTCAGCTATTCCGAAAGGCGGACATCATGGCAACCACGTCTACGGACACGAACACTGCGAGAGTGGCTGGTGTGCTGTTCGTGGTGAGCGCGCTGGCGTTCGCCACGGCCGCCACCATCCTCTCGGTAACGTTCGACTGGCCGGATATCCTGCGGGAACCGGCCAGCGTTGTGCTGCCCGCCTTCGAAGCCGGCGGAACCGGGCTGGTGTGGACCTGGTTTGCCACCGCCTGGACCTATGGACTCCTGGCCATACCGGTGCTGCTGCTGCCCGCAGCGCTGGGCCTCCGCGATCATCCGGCCATGAGGGTGGCCACCTACGTGGGCGCCGCCTCGGTTCTCCTGTCGCTGATCGGGTTCCTGCGCTGGGTGTTCGTCGTCCCGCCCCTTGCAGCCTCGTACGTGACAGGCAATTCCACCGTGCGCGCTGCTGTGGATGCAGCCTGGACCGCTCAGCACCAGTTCGGCGGAGCACTGCTGGGCGAACATCTTGGCCAGCTGCTTGTCATCGCCTGGTCGGTCACCCTCAGCGTGATCATTCTGCGCGCCAAGGTCCTCCCGCGCTGGCTCGGTGCCGCTGGACTTCTGGTCAGCGTCCTTTACCTGCTGAACCAGGGCGACATCCTTGCCGCCGCCGTTCCCGGCTTCCCGGTATGGGACCTTGCGGGTCTGCTCGGCAGCACCGGCTGGGGTCTGTGGGTAGCCGCGCTGGGCGTCTGCATCCTGGTCCGCTCCACGCGAGGCAGACGCGCTGCCCGTGCCAGCGCTCCCGCTGACGGCGTGATCTGAGACCTCAGCCGCAACATGACGTTCTGTCATGGGGCTTGGCCCTAACAGGGCATGCGGTCAGGCCACCGAAGGGAAGTTGCTGCATTCTGCTGCGAGCCGCCGGGTTTGAAACAATGAACAAGGCAGCATCCAGCAACCGAAGGGGCACGTCGCCATGACCGGCAACCAAACGCGTGGCGGCCCGCACCGCGCCCGCCGGCTGATCTGTGGCCTTGTCCTGCTCGGAGCGCTCGCAGCCGTGCTGGCACTCCTCGGGCCCGGCTTACTCAGTGGATTGCGCACTGCGGACGGCACGCTGGTACTGCGCCCGGAATGCGTGGTCGAAACCTCGGAGGGGGAGGTGGGACTCGATCGTGATGAAGCGAAGCGGGCCACCACAGCCGTGGCGCTCCTCGCCCGCGGAATGGCAGCCCCGGACACCGCCGGCATCGACTCGGCGGTGTTGCAGCGGCTGGCCGACGGGCCATCCGGAGACGCCGGTCCTGCATTGGCCTGCCGCGGCTCCGCCGCCGGTGACCTGCAGGAACAGCAGGCGGGTGCCACCGGCCTCACACCGCGCGCCGAGCAGTTGCGTGCGGCGATGACCGAGGTGTTCGGCGAGCAAAGCCTCGGCGGCTTCGCCCCGGCGGGCGTGGATCAGGGGCACGGAGCTGACTCGACGCACTACGACGGCCGTGCCATCGACGTCTTCTTCCGCCCCGTGACCGAGGAGAACCGGCGTCAGGGCTGGATACTCGCTCACTGGCTTGTCGCTCACGCCGAGGACTTGGCCGTCCAGTACGTCATCTTCGACGACCGGTTCTGGGGCGCACACAGCTCGCGCGGGCAATGGCGGGACTACAACGCACCTGAACCCGGCAATGAGATCCTTCGTCACCTCGACCACGTACACGTGGACGTGCTGGGCGGAAGTCCCGGCTGAGGTACCTGGCGACGGCGGTGCCCAGCGCCGGGCACCGGCTTCCGCTTGTCCAACAAACGGGTCGGACGTTGAAGTAGGCTGGAAATCCCCCGGACCACCACCACAAAGCGAGGCATAACGTGCACCAGGACGCCGCCCGGTTTCTGTCCCAGCCGGTGGCCGCCCAGCCCGGCTCACCCCTCCGCGTCGCGGTGTACTCGCGGATCGCCGAGGCGATCCGCAACGGCCTCCTCACCCCCGGCTCCATGATCCCCACCGAAACCGAACTCGGTGCCGACATGAAAGTCAGCCGCACGGTGGTCCGCGAAGCCCTCATGCTGCTCGAGGAGGACGGCCTCATCAGGGCGCGGCGCGGCGTCGGGCGCTTCGTCTCGGACACGCTCCCCCGCATCGGGATCGAACGCATCCGCCCCTTCGAGGAAGTCCTCGGCAGCCCCGGCCAGCAGCTCGAGGTCAAGCGCATCCAGGTGGTGCGCCAGCCCGCGTCCGAATTCGCCGCCCCCGGGGTCGGCGTCGAGCCCGGCACCGACTGCTGGCTCTGGGAATCCGTCCTAATCCGCGACGGCGAGGCCATCGCCCACCTGCAGGAAAACATCTCGGCCCAGCCTGTCAGCCTCGGTAAGAACGCCGCCGCGCCCCTTGACATAAAGGACGACGGCGGCGCCACCTTGCTTGCCGCGCTCAACACCCAACTGGGCCGGCTGCCAGGGCCGGGCGAGTGCCAGATCAGCCTCAGCCAGGTGGGCCCCAGCCGCGCGAAGCTGCTGGACCTGCGCCCGTCCGATCCCGTGCTGGTCCTCACCCAGTACGTTCGATACGGCAACCAGCCCTTCTACCTGGCCAAGTGCCTCATCGCCGCCAGGGCCGGGCACCTCTCCGTGATGCAGTCGCTGCAGTCCTAGAGTCCTGCAAATACGACGGCATCGCATGCATTGGCCCTGCCCTTTGCCCAACAGGACTCTTGGCCAGATTCCATCGCCGCGGTTGATTCAAGCTCTCCCAGTTCTTCCGCGGTTGCGGAAGAACAACACGGCCTGGCCCGGAGGTCAATTGGTAGTGCCGCTGCCCCTCTTGCGTCCCCCGAGACCCAGCGCGGCCATGGCAACAGACAGGACCAAGCCGAAAGCTATCAGCGGGGTGGTTTCCTTGTTCGGGTGCCGGAAGGACTCCCGCGTGATCCGCTCCCACAGCCTTTCGGGCCCCAACGAGTTGCACAATCAGCTGCACCAGCGAAACCGAGGCGAGGACTTTCATAACTGATCCTTCCAAGGGCGCAATCGGGATGAAGAGCGTACCCCCGCCCAAGGCCGAGGGCAACGCTTCTAGACGGTGCAAAGCGAGGCGCCTCCGCCAGGCTCAACCAACGGGCACTGGCTGTCCCGCACGCTCCAAAGTCAGCAGCGTCTCCACCAGGTGCGGGGCGAAGTCCTCCTCGAGCGAAAGCACCACGCGGCACCGCGCCCCCGCCACCGGCGGGTAGCCCGCATACAGCCCCCGGAGGTCGCAGATGGTCTGGCCGCGGCCCGCCCCCTCAGAAGTGTCGACGGCGGCACGCACCACGGGCGCAACGGAAGCCTTAACAGCACCGACAGCGAGCGCCGCCGCCAGCGGGTCGTGCATGGCGGAGCAGGGCCGGCCGTAGATGTCCTCGTAGAACCGGAAGTAGTAGCCCAGCATCTCCCCCAGCACCTGCGCCACCCGCGAGGAGGACGCCAGCAGCGACTGCCGGTGCGTTTCCTCCAAGACGGACGCCATGGTCACGTCCAGCGGCACCAGGGTCACGTCCCAGTCGGCGGCCAGCACCAGGGCGGCGGCCTCGGGGTCGTGCCAGATGTTCGCCTCCGCCACGGGCGTGATGTTCCCGGGAGCGAGGGCGGCCCCGCCCATCACGGTCACCGACACCACCAGGGACGGCAGAGCAGGCTCCAGCCGCAAGGCCTCGGCGATATTGGTCAGTGGCCCGATCGCCACCACCCGCAGCGTACCGGGATAGGAGTGAGCCAGCCGCACCAGCATCTCCGCCGCGGACTCCTCAGCAACGGAAGCAGCCGCCGTCGGCAGCGAAACTCCGCCGATCCCGTTCTCGCCGTGCACCCACGGCGCGCCGCCGTTGAAGGATCCGGCAAGAGGGTCGTGCGCACCAAGAGCCACCGGCACATCATCGGAGCTGGCCAGCGCCAGGAGGTCCAGGGTGTTGCGGGCACCAACGGCGGCACTGACGTTGCCGCTGACGGTGCCGATGCCCTTCACGCAGGCAAAAGGTGAGGCCAGCAGGTAGGCCAGGGCGAGGGCGTCGTCGATGCCGGTGTCGCAGTCCAGGTAGAACGGGGAGGGCGTGGTCATGGTGGTTCTCCTACAGTAAAAGGGGTTAGACGGTCTCGCCCTTGGGGGCGGCGACGAAGAGGCTGATGATGAACGCGGCGGCGGTGATGGCCACCGAGATCCAGAGGGCGGTGGCGTACCCGGCGGCGGTGGCTTGGGCGGCGAAGGGCGCCACGAGGACGACGCCGAGGCTCGCCCCGATGCCGAAGGAGGCACCGTTGATGCCGGGCAGCGCGGCCGGGGCTTCCTTGGGTGAGAGGAGCACCGAGAGCCCGTTGATGGCGGTGAGGAAGAAGCCGTTGTAGAAGATGCCCAGGGCGGCGACGGCGATCAGCACCGCCGTCTGGTTGTCGGAGAAGGTGGCGGCGGCGATGGCGCAGGCCAGGCTGAGCCCGGTGCCGAACCGGAGGGTCTTGATCCAGCCGCGGCGGTCGGCCAGCCAGCCGGCCAGCGGGGCAGCGAAGACGCCGATCAGTGCGGCGGGGGTGAGGAACAGCAGTGCCGAGATGGAGGCGGTGAGCCCGAAGCCGCCGTCGGGATCCTGGCCGAGCAGCACCACGGTGAAGTTGATGATGGCGAAGATGCCGGCGAGGGTGAGGACGGTGGTGGCGATGACGGGCCACACCTGGCGGGAGCGCAGGTGGTGCACGGCGATGAGCGGGTGGCTGCGGCGTTTTTCGATGATCCAGAAGGCGGCGAAGGACGCGATGGTGCCTCCCAGCAGGGCGAGGGTGCCGGGTGCGGTCCAGCCGGCGGCCGAGCCGCCGGAGACGAAGTAGGTGGTGAACACCAGGAACAGCGAGAGGGAGCCGGCGCCCCACCAGTCCATGGCGCCGCGCACGCCGTGGGGCCGTCCGGCCGGGACGATTTTGATGATGCAGGCAGCGGCGATGGCGGTGAGGACCAGGACCACGGCGAAGATGGACCGGAAGCCGAGGGTCTCGGCCATGAGCCCGCCCACGTAGCCGTCCACGCCGCCCACTCCCCCGTTGATGGCGGCGATGATGCCCACGGAGGTGCCGAAGACTTTGGCGTGCAGGTTTTCGCTGAGCACGATGTAGGCGAGCGCGAAGACGGCGCTGGAGACGCCCTGCAGGAACCGGCCGGTGACCAGCAGCGGCAGGGTGGGGGCGGTGATGCAGAGGATGGTGCCGGCGCCCATGATGCCTAGGACCAGGAGCAGCGCGGCGCGGCGGCCGATGAAGTCGCTCCACCGGCCGATCACGGGCCCGGCGATGGCGCCGGCCAGGAAGAACATGGACTGGACGGGGGCGGCGCTCTCGGCACCCTGGCCGAACTCGTTGGCGATCTGCGGCAGTGCAGGGGTGACCATGCTGGCGTTGAGCTGGAAGGACAGCACGCCGAGCAGCAGGGTGGAGATCAGCAGGGCGGCGCGGCGGCCGGCGAATTTGGTTTCGTCGGGAAGTACGACGGCGGCTGCGGCTTCCGTGGAAGGCGCGGCGGCCGCCGGGGTTGGGGTGTTCACATCAAACTCCTTTGTTCTGCAGGCTGGTCCTGCGCTTGGGATGTGAGTTGTTATACAACCATGTATGACGGACAAGTACAACCATGGTCTACACTATTTCTCAATCGGGCCGCTTCCGGCCCTCCCCCGTTAGGACTTCCCATGAGCAATCGACTTCCTGCCGTCACCGTCGTCGGCAGCATCAACCTGGACCTGATCGCCACCGCCGAACGGCTGCCCACCGCGGGTGAGACCATCGGCGGCGCGGTCCTGTCCGAGCAGCCCGGCGGCAAGGGTGCCAACCAGGCCGCAGCAGCGGCGCGGCTGGGCGGCAGCGCCCGGATGGTCGGAGCGGTAGGCAGCGACGCGCAGGGGCAGCGGATGCTGGACGCGCTGGCGGAGGCCGGCGTGGACATCGCCGATGTGGCGGTCCTGCCGGAGCCGACCGGCACGGCGCTGATTGTGGTGGACCGCGACGGCGAGAACCAGATCGTCGTGTGCCCGGGCGCCAACTCGAACCTGTCGCTGGACGGGGTGGAGTTCGGCCCGGAAGAGACGGTGCTGTGCCAGCTGGAGGTGGGCCTGCCCGTGGTGCTGGAGGCGGCCCGGCGCCACACCGGGTACTTTGTGCTGAACGCGGCGCCCGCCATGGACCTGCCGGCGGAGCTGCTGGAACGCTGCGACCTGGTGATCGTCAACGAGAGCGAGTACGCCCTGATCCCCGCCCTCGCCTCGGCCAAACTGGTGGCGGTGACGTACGGCGGGGACGGTGCGGCCATGTTCGAGCGTGGCCGGAAGGTGGCCGAGGCGCCGTCGGCTGCCGTGGCGGTGGCGAATACTGTGGGCGCCGGGGATGCTTTCTGCGCCGCACTGGTGCTGGCGCTGCGGAGTGGCCTGGACTACGGGCGGGCACTGGCTGTCGCGAACGCTGTGGGTGGGGATGCTGTTGGTGATCCGTCCTCCCAGCCGGATTTGGCACAGCTGGGTCACTACGTCGCGCGGACCGCTGTTGCCGTGGACGGTGCACGGTGAGTGTGGCGCTGAGGCGGGCGACACCGTCGGACTTTCCCGACGTCCGCCGCATCACCCGTGACGCTTACCTGCGGGCAGGACACTTTTCGGCGGACCATCCGTACATGAGTGTGCTGGAGGACGTAGAGCACCGCGCCGAGCACGCCCAGGTGTGGGTGGCCGAGGCTGCCGGGCGGTGGTGGCGGCGGTGACACTGACGTTCGCCGGCCAACCGTACAGCGAGATCGCCACGGACGGGGAGCTGGAGTTCCGGATGCTCGCCGTGGACCCGGCGTGCCAGGGCGGCGGCGTCGGCCGGGCCGTGGTCCGCGAGATCGTGAAGCAGGCCCGGCAGCTGCCCAGCATCGGGTCGATCAGTATCACCAGTGCCACGTTTATGGAACGCGCCCACGGCCTGTATAAGTCCCTAGGCTTCCGCCGGGCACCGGAGCGGGACTGGTACGTGCCGGACGAGGACGTCCTGCTGTGGGTGTTCCGGCTGGAGCTGTAGCCCTCGGTGGTTGAGCCTGCCGGCCGGATCCGCGGATTTTGAAGCCATGGAGGCGCTGGGACGGCTCGTGGCCCGCGTGGACGAGCGGTATTGGCCGTTCTGGGAGTCCGCCGGGAGTTGAGGCTGCATAAAGTGGCCGGGCCGGCCACACGGTGGCCGAGCCTGCCGAAACTTCGGGACGGCGGCGGCGGGGGCCAGCGCCGCCGGCCGCCCCGCCGCTGTTAGTGACCTAAAAGGATTGGATCAAAAACGACTGGTTAGCGCGGACTAGCCGGCCGGACTTTCGACGAATGTGACTTGGATCCCGAGAGCGCCGAACATGCCGGTCAGCATGGCTTTGGTGTTGTCCGTAGCTTGCTTCCGCAGCTCCGACGCCTCCGCGGCGGTGGTCATCTTGGTTTCGGCGAGTTTGAAGAATTGCGCCTGCTGGGGCACTTCGATCGCGTCGGTAAGCTGGTCGAGCACGCCCCGATCCTGACTGAACACATAGGACCTGTCGTGGTCGAGGTTGGGCTTGTCGAGTTGCGACTCCGGCAGCAGCACCGTCACCGACTTGCCGTCGGGAGACAGTGTCAGGTCCTTATCGGCGAGGCCAGACAGATCTACATAGGCGTCGACCGTACCCGCCGCGACGAACAACGTCCGCTTTCCGGCGATGATGTCGGGTACTCCCGCGACGTCGTCCTCGATATCGAGCACCAGCTCAAAATTGCTGACCGCGGCATGATATCGACTCAGGTCCTGTATCGATTTCAGAAGCACTGGGTGGCTCCGGTCCGTCTGGCTCACTTGGAACGGATTGGACCCAAACATGTTCACCACACCGGAAATCATGTTCACGGCACCGAACCCGGTCAGCGTCAGCGCCACGAGCGCGCCAACCACAACCAGCGCCGCGCCCTTGATAAGCTTGCCGATCATCGGCTCCTTCTCCCCCTTGAAACGCCTTGGAGCCGTTCCCATCTATTTCCCCTCCGGCGGGTGCCGGGCGTGCTAATTCAGCCTCAGTGTAGCGGGTGTTCTGGACCCAATGGCTTGTGCATTCCGAGGTTACGGAACCTACGAACGTTTTCGGGAACAAGACGGATCCGCAGTCAAGGGCACCAGGTGAATCGAAAAATGCTTCGCCGACGCGTTCACGTGAAGGCCGCTCTCCTGGCATCTTATCGACCTGCCGTCGTCGGCTGTTCGCTGTGCCAGAATGCTCACATGAACGAAACGACTGAAGTTGGCATCCATGTCTCCGGCGACGCAGCCGTCCTGACTGGTGACCGTGCCCTGCTCGAATCTCTGCTGGCAACGATGAACGTTGACAGCACACGGGCAAGTCGATTGGGGCAAGGATCTGCTGACCTCCTGGCCCAAGCGACGGGTATGGCCGCAGTAGTAACCGCCATAGATGGAAGCTGGGTGCAACTCACGCCGGAGTCCACCCGCAAGCTGGCAGAACTTGCCCAGTTCAATTTGTCCAAGGATGGCTTGTTCAGTGGAGTCTTTCGCGGTTCCATGGGCCGCATTGATTCGTTTGCCCAATTCACCACGGGCGGCATCAATCCGGTGGCAATGGCGAATCTCGCCACGTTGACAGCAACGATGGCGTTGAGGAGCGCAGTTGCTCAGCTGGAAGACCTGGCGGAAGCCATGGACGTAAAACTGGATCGACTGCTGGATGACAACAGAGCCAAAGCGCTGGCGGACGTGCAGGGCCTTACGGTGGTCCTGACCCGCGCATTCGAGCTCTATGAGACGACGGGAAAGATCAGCGAAACAGCATGGTCTCAGATTGCAGGCCACGCCACGTCTCTGGCCCAGGCAAGCTCTCATGCCCTGGCCCAGATCGACACCATGACGCAGTCGCTCAACACCAAGTCGTTGGCGGAAAAGTCCGCCGCTGCGGAGACTATTGCGACCAAAGAGCTCCGCTCGTGGCTGGTCATCCTCGCAGCGGCCCAGGCAAACCAACAGCGGCTCGAGACCCTCGAACTTGTCCACGTGCGTCAGCACGATCCCGATGCAGTCGAGGCGCATGCTGCTGCCATCCGATCAGCTGTAGCAAATCGATCCGTTGCTGTCACCGGCAGGATCCAGGAGCTGGTTGATGCCTTGACCGCAGCAGCCAATGTTAGTGACTTTAACCGGGTCCGCAGCCCGCAGAAAAGCAAAATCCTGTTGAACTCGGCCGAGAGTGCTGTAGCGCTGATAGGCGTCTTCGCTCAGATCTACGGTTTGGACGGCCTGATCACCGGAGAAGTGGAACGGGAATCCTGGCGCAAGTCCTTGACCGACTTCGCCAAAACCACTACGACTGTGGTGTCCGCAGGAGCCCGAGCCGTGCCGGTGGGCATCGCGAAGGTTAGCGGGGATGCCGTCATCCGCGTTGCTGGCCAGATTGAGGCGCAGCGAACCAACGGAACGGGGAAACTGGAATCCGCGGAGTCTCGTCCTGATGAAGTGGTGCCAACGGCTTCCCCTAAAGGTGACGCCGGCTAATTGGCAGGCTCTTTCTCACGCAATGCCAGTCTCACTCGCCGAACTACAGACGCCATGGAGTGACCCCTGGGTGAAAAGGTAACAAAGCCGCAGCCGCTTCGAGCCAGCGAGAACTGCTCATGATCGGTTAAAACCGCTGATGCTGGTCCGCCGTGATCTGTCGACCGATAAGATCGTTTCCCATGACCCTCGTGCAATCAGTCCTACCTCCTTCTGGCGCTCAAATGGTGGACCTCTTCGCCGGGCCTGGTGGATTGGATGTCGCTGCACGCTGGCTGGGATTGTCCGTGGCCGGCATCGAGTGGGACGAAAATGCATGCGCAACCAGGCGGGCCGCCGGACTTGAAACCGTGCAAGGTGACGTACGCGACCACGGTCCAGCCGAGTTTCCCCATGCGACGATCCTCGCCGGGGGACCCCCGTGTCAGACCTACACCGTGGCCGGGGCAGGTGCTGGTCGTAAGGCACTGGACCAGGTCCTGTCCTTCATTGCGCGCATGGCCGATGGGGACGACGTCACAACCGAGCTAACCACGTTGGATGACGAACGGACCGGGTTGGTGCTGCAGCCGCTGCGATGGGCATTGGAGGCCCATGAGGCGGGGAACGCCTACGAGGCGATCGTATTGGAGCAGGTACCGGCGGTTCTGCCCGTGTGGGAGGCTCTGGCGAAGGTCCTGGAACCACTGGGTTATGAGACCGTCACTGGCATACTCCACGCAGAAGAGTACGGGGTTCCCCAGACACGCCGCCGCGCGATACTCATCGCGAACCGGTACGGCACACCCGTACTTCCCGCCCCAACGCATCAGCGGTTCAGGAGAAAAGAGGTGAAAGCTTCTACGGACCGACCTGCGTTGCTGCCCTGCCAAAGCATCGGCGAGACCTTGGACAGGGTAGAGCCTTTTGTGATGATCTCCAATTATGGAACTGGCGGTGATCCTAAGGCCCGCGGTCGGCGCACTTCAGAGGAACCGGCTTTCACGGTCACTGGGAAAGTGTCCCGGAACCGCTTGTTTTCCACCAACGAGGATGAACTCGATCGCCTCAAAGTTTCTGAGGCAGGCCGGCTCCAGACGTTCCCCGCTGATTACCCGTGGTCGGGCAAGGACGTCTCGCAACAGATTGGCAACGCCATTCCGCCGCGTCTCGCGGCTCACGTCCTGGCAGCAGCTCTCGGTCGAGAACTTGATGCAGATTTCTTCGACACGATGACAAGAAAGCGGTGGACCCAGACGGACGACGAAACCACACCTGCACCACAAAACATCGAGGGTGCACACGACTGTCCTGTGCCGAAGACTGGACCGGAGACGCGGCGGCCGGTCGACGAACCTCCCCAGTGGGCCCTCAGCCTCGTGTCGTCACAGCTCTGAGCGTCCCTCTCTATGGGGATTCTCTTCCCATTTTTGTTGTACTTCGCTGATCGTGATTCATTGGGACCGACGACGGTCATTGGTGAATCACGCCACCAACTCACACGCGAGCGGTTAAGCCCGATACGCTGGAGGGAATCCTGGGAGGGAAGCTATCCGAATTTATGGCCCTGTTCTCTAGACTGCGGAGCCCATAGTCCGCTAAGTTCCCTACATCCTAATTGCATCTCGGTCGCGCCTAGGCCAAGCTGTCGCTGGACCCACTTGCTGAGATCCTGCAAGCAAACCTCTCCCGAGACCCTGCGCTCCTTTTGAATAAAACCAAAATTTGGATCTACTGACGTGCTAGCACTAATGGAGCGGGACAGGCGAACCTAATTGACTGGCCGGAACAGGGTTCATACCTCCACTGATCGAGCTTTTGAGCCTCACGCATCTGGAGGTAGCGAAGCTCCAAGGGTTCCCCGAATACCGGCTATGGGTTGGATCAAAACTGCCATAGCCAACTAGATCCGCAGCGCCGTTCCGCGGCCCTCGGGCAACCCAAAGCTGCCCAAGTGTCGAGAAACATCTAGAACCGCCCACCCACTTGGCCGGGGCTTGGCGTTAATGTCGCATCTGAATGGTAAATAATGTCGTGAAAGACTTCGGCGGAAGGCCGACAGCAGTGATCTCGATGTGGGGGACGGAACCAATGATGGTTCGGGAATCATGGGCCGGCGTGACTTCGCCGCTCAGCAAGTTTGTTGCGGCTGAAACACAGAGCGCGCTCAACGCTTACAGGGCCCGTCCTGACCTTGTCCGCGAGCACAGCAACATTGAAGCCGCTATTTCCCAAGGCGGGTACGGCCGAAAGCAGCTAAACGAACTCATACAAAATGCGGCCGACGCCATCAAAGACGCGGGTGGTCGCATCAAAGTGGTCTTGACGGAGGAAGCGCTTTACTGCGCCAACGAGGGCCAGGCCTTTTCGGAGGCGGGCTTTCGGACTCTAATGCTCTCCCACTCATCCGAAAAGCGTGACGATGAGATTGGGCGCTTTGGGCTAGGTTTCAAGTCGGTTATCCAAGTCACCGCCGATCCAAAAATTTACAGCCGCAGCGGTTCTGTATCGTGGAGCCAGACCCGTAGCCGGGAACTTCTCCAAGGGCTTTATCCGAACTTGGAAACGTACCCTGTACTCCGACTAGCCACACCCGTGGACCCGGACATCGCAGCGGCTGATGACGATGTCCTGGCCGAACTTTTCCCCTGGGCCTCTACCGTCGTGAAACTGCCCCTCACCGGTAGCGTCTCCTGGCTGTCGGACGAGATCACAAAGTTTCCCGGAGAGTTCCTCCTATTCTCGGAAAAAATCGGATCTCTGGAGTTCGAGGATCGGCTCAATCGTTCCTCCCTTACCTGGACCGCGGAAAGAGAAGGAAACCGAATCAATCTCAGCGATGGGACCACGACCAATGAGTGGCGCATCTTTCGAGACAAGCACAACGTAAGCACACAGGCAGCTGTCGAGGCTGGCAGCATAGTCGCCCGCAAGCAGGTTGATGTCACTTGGGCCGTCCCGATGACCGACAATCAGCGTAAAAAGCTAGGCCGGTTCTGGAACTACTTTCCTACGCAGCACGAGACTTCGCTTCGAGGCATCGTTAACGCCGCATTCAAGATGAATGAGGACCGGCACAGCATCCTGGAAACTCTTTACAACAAAGAGATCCTTACCCGCACCCTTCCGCGGATGGTCGCTGGAGCTCTTAAAGACCTCAACACTCAAACGGACCCTGCGCTGTTTCTCGATATTCTTCCGTCACGCGCCCGAGAGTCCTATTCCTGGGCTGATGCTGCAATCAATAAACCAATCTTCGCAATCCTTCCCTTTGCCCCGTGTCTGCCGGACAGATCTGGAACCTTACGACTTCCGAGTGAAATCAAGGTCCAGCCTGTTCTGGAAGAAGCAACCCGGCTGACGGCACTTTGGGATTCATGGGTCCCGGCAGACCGACCGTGGCTGCACTCTGCTGCAATGCGAGGGCGAGAGCCCCAGGTGGCCCGTATCCTGCAGGAAGCAAACTCAAAGCGCGCCTCAGTTGAGGAATGGCTGGAAGAGGTTGTTGCCGGAGGCGAGCTGCGGGATTACGAGAATGCGCTGCAACTAGCCGCCATGATCGACAAGTCGTATGCGGATTACCGGCCAGCCATGCGTCGAAGCCGTATCGTTCTTATGTCCGACGGAAGCGTTCAAGCCCCGATCACGTCAAGAGTGTTTCTTCCCATGAGCGCCGACGACGAATCCGCAAACGTTGTCTCCTATGACTTAATGCACCATGGCAACGCAAACAGCTACCTCCGTGCCCTTGACCTCCAGGCGCAAGACGGTCGGGGTATCGTCAGCCGAGTGGCGAGCGAAGTGGCCCAGGACTACTCCGACGCCGAGCTCGCGCGCTCTCTATGGAGACTTACTCGGTCGCTCGCAGTCCCCGAGAGTCTTGCTGTAATAAACGAGAGAACCGAGCCCGCCAAAGTCTTGGTTCGCTGCCGCAATCATCAGTGGCGTCCGCTTGGCGACGTTTGGCTCCCTGGCGGACTGTTCGCCCAAAACAGTGTTGGTGATGAGCATCTTGTAGTGGACGACCAGTTCCACGCTAACGACCTCGCCCTTCTTAAGAACCTCGGCGCGAGGACAGCACTCCCGGACGCAAAGATGGCTCGAGGCGGTGCAACCTACGATCTGTGGAAGCAATCTGAGGCGACCCGAATTGCCAACGCATCTCGTAATGGACCCGCTCCCCTCTCCGAGGCAGGCATACGCTTCAATCAGGCCTTGACCACGGACGGCTTACACCTTCTCAACGAGGCGTCAGCAACGACTCGGGCGAAGGTAACACGGACGATTCTGGGAAGGCCGCAGTATCCTTCAAAGGTCGAATTCAGCAGCGGTTTTCGACCGGCAGCAACAGTAGATGCTCCGGATCTATTCTGGGTAAAAAACTATGGGGCTTTCGAGACCCCCATCGGATTGGTGGACACCAAGCGGTGTGTCGGCAAAGTTGATGGCATACCAACCGACTTCCTGCCCTTCCCAGGCGAAGAAGAGGCAGCCGCATTACGGTTGCCAACTGATCCTCGCCACATCCAGTGGGGTTTCGTACTTTCTCTGGCCGAACAGGGTCTTCCGATGCTGCAGCTGCACGAACTATATGGGGCATTAGCTGCACTCGATGTGCGTCCGCCGAAGGAGCTCCTAACTCCTCTTAGCGGGGGCCGAAATACACGCTATCTGGCATCAGATGTACTCCTGGCAGCCGACCTTAAATCTCGGGACTACCTCGTTGAAACAGCCAATGTCCCGGTCCTGTACACAGGTCATTCAGATCTGGATGAGGCCCTGATCGGGAACTGGGGAATCAAGCCAGTCACAGTCGAATTCTTTACCTCGGTTCGGGGCCACCCCGTTGAAGGAGAAGAGCCGAAAAGTATCAAATCGCGATTCCCCTACCTCAAACGTGCGGCCTGCGAAGTTGCCGTTCAGACCTTGTGTGTTCCCTGCGTCTCCGTGGAGGAGGTTCAGACGAACAGCTACGACTCGGGATCAGTTGCCACCCCCAGAGCCTCCTACCTGCAAGATGGCATGCTCTACTACCGTGCTCCTCAAGGCGACCAGGCGTTGCTCACTACCATTCTCGGTGCATTTGGGAGCAAACGTTCCTCGGCTCAGGTCATGCAGGCGATGCGACAGCTGAAGCGAGACGATGACGCTCAAGCTCGAATTGGACGTGTGAACAAACAAAAGACCGATGCAGGCAAAGTGGCCGAGCTCGTGGGTAGGGAAACCCTTCGCGAGTTGATTCCTGAAAGTGTCATGAAAATGCTGGCAGCACGGGATCTGGAACTGACCGATGAACGCATGTTCGATATCGTTAGTAATCTCCATGGCAGCAGCTTGCTCAAGGTTCTCAAACCTGCGCTTGAAGAGGCTGGAATCGAAACGCCTGACCAGTTCCGTGGAGGTCGAACGGCTCGGGAGTTTGTCAAGGAACTCGGCTTCTCCCCGGCACTTGCCGGTGAATCCATCAAGAGAAAACCGGAACGCGAGGAATTCGTCGGACCCGTGGGCCTTAAGCCGCTACACGCCTACCAAGAATCCACAAGCCGGAAGATTTGCGATCTTTTGGCTCAGCGAACTCCACATCGGCGTGGCTTAGTGCAGCTTCCGACGGGGGCTGGCAAGACCCGGGTCGCCGTCGAATCGGTGATCAGGGATATTGCCTCGACTTCCAAGGACCAACGTCGTCTGGTCCTGTGGATTGCGCAGTCTGACGAGCTATGTGAGCAAGCTATTGAAACCTGGACATACGTTTGGCAAGCTGCAGGTTCTCCTGGCGAACGGATGGCTGTGAGCAGGCTATGGGGCGGAAACAAAGCCGTCCGTGAGGAGACCAAACTTCATCTGGTCGTCGCGACAATTCAGACGCTTTTCAGCATTTATCAAAACCGGCGCCAGATGTACGACTGGATGTCCGATCCGGACCTAGTCATTATCGATGAGGCCCACGGAGCAACTACTACGCAGTACACACAGGTTTTAACCTGGTTGGGCCGTTCTTACACTGAGAAGTCGCGATCACTGCTGGGGCTGTCCGCCACGCCGTATCGGGGATCCAACGAGAAAGAGACAGAACGGCTTGTTGCACGTTTTGGCAGGAATCTCATTGAGCCAGATGAGTTCAATGCGGAAAATGCGCACGAGTACCTGCAGAGCATCGAAGTCCTGGCCAGAGTCAACCACGAGGAACTGAAGGGCATCGAACTAAGGCTGAAGGACATGCCTTCCGCTACGGATCAAGAGTCACAAAGCTTGATGCTCGAGGCAAGGATCGACCTCCAGCAAGTTGCGGACAGCACGCAGCGTAACGAAGCTATTTTGGATCACATCAAGGCGTCGAAGACGAGTGGGCCGACGCTAGTCTTTGCCGCCTCGGTGGAGCATGCTGAGGCACTTGCGGCTGTCCTGTCGGTGGAAGGCATTCCTGCCGCCGCCATCTCAGGAAAGACCGACCTCGGCCACAGACGCTCAATTATCGAGGACTTCCGGAATGGAAAGATCCGGGTGCTCACAAACTTCGATGTGCTCACCCAAGGATTTGACGCGCCTAGGGTAGATGCTGTCTACGTGTGCCGTCCAACCTTCTCTCCGAACAAATACATACAGATGATCGGTCGCGGCCTTCGCGGTCCGCGTAACGGCGGTAGCGAAGAAGTCTTGATCGTGAACGTCAAGGACAATCTGGACCAGTATGGACACAAATTGGCGTTCACACAGTTCGACTATCTCTGGAGGAACGAGGCAATTAGTGCTCGCTGAAATTGAGCTCGACGAGAGTCAGCGGGCAGTAGCAGAAGCGGAACCAGAGGACAGGCTATTTGTCACCGCCGCGGCGGGCCAAGGCAAGACCGAAGTCCTTCTGGCCCGAGTGAAAACACTCGTAGAAGACGGTCTAAATCCGGCGGACGAGATTCTGGTTTTGAGTTTCTCACGAGCCGCTGTCGAAGCAGTACGTAAACGTGCTCGTGTGCATGACCTGGATGGCTTGCAGATCAGGACGTTCGATTCCTTTGCCGCGCAAATATTGATCGACATGGACGAAGATACTCTCGGTGACAGCTTCGATGCGCGGATAAGAAAAGCGACGGAATACATTGCCAGCGAAGAGACGCCCGACCGGATCTTGCACCTGAAGCACATTTTGGTTGATGAAGCCCAGGACCTCGTGGGAGACCGGGCGGAGCTTGTCTTGGCCTTGTTCGCCGCATTAGGCGAGGACCTAGGCTTCACTGTGCTCGGGGATCCATTGCAAGGTATATACGATTTCCAGCTGGAGGAGTCAGACTCAAAGCTGACATCCGGAGAGCTCATCGAGAAGCTGAAAACTGATTTTGGTGCTGACCACCAGAAACTGGCCAGACATTATCGGGCGGTCACTGACCGTACCCGGGAACTCATTTCTGTGGGTGACGAAATACGGAGCCTCGGTGAGCTCGATGATTCAGGTTCAGAGACAGCACACAGCCTTCTTGACGACTTCCGAAGGCAAGTGTCCAGCACCTCGGTATTAAACGAGTCCGGGGCGCTAAGCCCGAATGCCGGTGAGACGACTGCCCTTCTCTGTTCGACAAACTACGAGGTGCTTATCGCGAGCGAACTTCTGTGGCAGAACGGCTATCCGCATCTGGTTCGCCGCAAAGCTCAGGACATGAGTGTGGCGCCCTGGGTGCACCAAGTCTTCAAAGACCTCGAAGATCGAACGTACGATGCGGACGACATCAAGTCACGCCTTACCGCTCTCTTTGGCGACTCAGCAGCTGACCTATGGCTTGCGCTAAAGACAGCTGAAGGGAATTTCACGGCTTACAATTCCTTGAACGTTCCCCAGCTGAGTCAGCGACTCCGCAGCCGTTCAATCCCCTTAACTCTGACAGTCGCAGATACTGCCAGCCTTATAGTCTCCACCGTTCACCGAGCCAAGGGGCTTGAGTTCACCAACGTCCTCTATCTGCAGCCCGAGTTTGGATCGCCGGCCGCTGAGCAGAACGCGGCAACGCTCAAGCAAAAATACGTTGCGCTGACCCGCGCACGGGAAGAGATCATTTCCACGAAGTTGCCGAAGAAGCTGCTTCAGCGCGCCGACGGATCAACTGGACGCTGGTTGGAAAAGGCCTACGGAAAGTACGGCGCGTACAACGCCCGGATGGAGTTCCTCAACTCGGACATCGATGATGTCTCCCCTTACTACCCCGAAGACGGCGATGCCCAGGCAATCCAGGACAACCTCGTATTGGAGGACCTCTTGGGCCAAGTAGTGTCTGGCTCCCTACAATCCGAGCCGGAGCCCGGCGAAGTGCCCCGCTATGTATTGACGACCAGTGAAGGCAAGGTTATCGGGCGAACCAGCCCATCCTTCGCGTACGCGCTGAAAAAGAACTTTGCATTCAAGACCCACCGCAGGGACGAGTGGCCCGCAGGGTTCACGGGCGCGCGCGTCACGTCCATCGAATGCGCGACCGGCCATCCGGAAGAGACAAAGCTGACGGGGTTGGGTTCCTCGGGCATGTGGTTGGTCCCCCGGCTAACCGGTCTGATCACGCGGACAAAGAACTAGGAGCAATAAGTGTCGATATTGGATGCCAAATACGCCTTCCGTCGTGAAATGGTGGACCGCCTCGAGACCGACCTTTACGGACCGGGGGCCCCGGATGAGCTCATTACGGAACGTCCGCTCGAGCGCTATGTGACGGGCGTACTTTGGCCCGCAGCTGACGACACCTACGTCGAAGCCCCTGACGAGCCAGAATCGGTTGCTGCAGCTTCCGGAGAGACCTCCGTGGACAGCTCCGTGGCGAACGCCCGCCTGACCTATCCCAGCAGTGTAGGCCTTACCGTCTCCGTGGATACAAACCGTTCCACGTCCCTGGCTGTCACCCCAGCAGCAGCGCGCTATACGCCAATAGCTACTGTCAGGGAGAGTGGCAGCAAACGGCGTGACACTTATGATTGGCAGCGAACTGCCGCTGATTTGCCCGAGATCGAGGTAGATCTTGCTGCATCTGGTCCCCAGCGCCACCTCCTTGAGGGCGGCGCCCTGGAGCTGTATGCATTGGTGCGTGCCCCGGAAGATGCTGTAGTTACTGTCACCGTTGTTCTCCGGAATACGCAGCCCAAGCCGGACCCAACCTCTGACAAGGATGTGGCGTGTTGGTTCCAGGCTGGCGTTTCAGTCCACACGCCAGTCCCGGCGCTGGTAGACCGTTCCAAGCTCCGCACCAGCGTCCCGTCCGACCTCGACTTGGCGTCCTCGGAGCTTCTCTACCGCAACCACATGGTCTTTGGGGCAGGCCACGGGTGCGCAATTGAAGTACATGAGGCCGACGTCGACGGGCGGCTTTGTCAACGAGTGTCGTCAACGTTTGTCCCCCGGCAAGACGTCCACAGATCTATGGCTGGAGGCAGTGCCGCCAATCTGTCGCTGCCTTTCATGGCATCAGCATCTCGCGACGAAGTCGTTGCCGAACTCAACCGCCTCGCACAGGACTACTCGTCCTGGATCGCGGCATCCACTGCATCTGCAACACAGGACGGACCGGCGTACGTGCCGCCCCACCTGCGCGGGGTTGCGGACGAACACATGAAGCAAGCCGGGATAGCCCACAGTCGCATCAAGGCTGGTATCCGATTGCTCGCTGAGGATACAAAAGCCTTCGAGGCGTTTCAGCTGGCGAACAAAGCAATGCACATGCAGCGTTCCCGCCAGGACTGGGTACGAAAAGGAGCCAAGGGCGATTTCAAACTTGGCGAGCAGGGTTGGCGCCCGTTCCAGATCGCTTTCATCCTCATCAATCTGCCGTCGCTAACGGACGACCAACACGAGGAAAGGGACATAGCCGATCTCCTTTGGTTTCCCACCGGTGGTGGAAAAACCGAAGCGTATCTCGGGCTTATCGCCTACCTCCTACTTCTTCGACGGCTTCGGGACAACAACGTTCGCGGCGTTGCCGTGATTATGCGCTACACGCTGCGGCTTCTGACCATCCAGCAGTTCGAGCGCGCTGCTATGCTCATTTGCTCTCTGGAATCCGTGCGGCTGGACAACGAGAACCGTCTTGGAGGCGCATCGTTCAGCATCGGGCTCTGGGTCGGCGGAGGCGCCACACCGAACGACATTGCGACGGCAAGGACGAACCTGGGGAAGCTCAGGAACGATCAGGAAGTCATCGAGGGCAATCCAAAACAGATAGAAGCATGCCCTTGGTGTGGCACCCGACTCACCGTTGACGACTACCGGATTACCAAGGTACCGACAGATCGAATGACTGTGACGTGTTCCAATCGTTCATGCGACTTCACTGACGGGCTTCCCGTCCATATAGTCGACACGGATGTTTATAGGGAACGCCCGGAGCTCGTGATCGGCACCGTCGACAAGTTCGCCGGCATGTCCTGGCGTGGCGAAATTGCAACGCTTTTTGGACGCCTCTCCCCTAAGGATCTGGGCCCGGACCTAATCATCCAGGATGAGCTGCACCTTATTTCCGGACCCCTCGGTTCCACGGTTGGGTTGTTCGAAACGGCCGTCGACCTGGCCGCTAGTGGCATCGGACGGGAAGGGGGCTCGGAGACAAGGAAGCCAAAAATCGTTGCCTCCACGGCTACGATTCGAAGGGCTCAGGACCAGATCCGGTCCGTCTTCAACCGTCAATCCAGCCTGTTCCCTCCTCCGGGACTTGATCCTGACGACTCTTTCTTTGCCCAGAAGGCCCCCTCTGACCAATTCGGGACACGCCAATACGTTGGAGTGCTCGCGTCTGGCACCAGTCATGCAACGCTCATGGTCCGCACCTACGCCTCGTTGTTGCACTCGGCCAACCTTATCGAGGCGGCGACAGCTGAAGACCGCGACCCTTATTGGACGCTCATGGGCTACTTCAACAGTCTCCGTGTTCTAGGCTCGGCTTACCTTCAGGTATACGACGACGTCCGGGCCCGCCTTAATCTGCTGGCGAAACGCGACGGCAGGCTGGAGGGGCGTGGAATTCAATTGAGCGAGCTGACAAGCCGCGTGGAAAACCACAGAATCCCAGAGGCACTCAAGTCCTTGGAGAAGAGCCTGATAAGTAGCCAGGTACCTGAAGACGTCGTATTAGCCACGAACATGATCTCAGTTGGCCTGGACGTCGATCGTCTGGGTCTCATGGCAGTCATGGGACAGCCTCAGTCAAGCGCTGAGTACATTCAGGCCACGAGCCGCGTCGGGCGACAGCACCCGGGGTTGGTGGTAACCATCTTCAACGCAGCGCGCACACGGGACCGCTCACACTACGAATCCTTTAACGACTTCCATGGTGCCCTTTATCGAGCCGTTGAAGCAACCAGCGCTACGCCATTCGCTGCCCGGTCGCGGGACCGCGGACTTCACGCGACCCTGGTCTCAGCACTGAGGATGCTTGTCCCCGAGCTGCGTGGCACTGCAGGGCATGTCCGAGACAAATCCCCCGCAGTAGACGAAGTTATGACCTGGATAGCCAACCGTGTGGCGTCTGTTGACCCGGAGGAGTCAGTAGCCACAGGCGAGGAACTAGAGCGACTTCTCAATATATGGCGGAAAGCAGCCCTCGCGGACGCTGATTTGCCATATGAAGGCAAGCGCAATTCACCCCGTTCACTGCTCATCGATTCCAGCAAAGCCCTTGAAGATCCGGATTTCGTCTACAGCACAAGCACCGTTCCGTGGCCTACGCCCCGCAGCATGCGTGACGTTGACGCAGAAACCGCCCTCCGGCCGGCCCCTATGAGGAAGGATGCCACCCTTGGCTAAAAAGACCTATGCCGCCCGGCGCAGTCAGTTGATCTCCACGTTCGGAGTCGGCAGCCTGTTCCCTGCCGAAAACAACAGCTTCATGATCACCAGCATTGATCAGTGGGACCGGAAGCATCTGAAGCCAGTCAGTGAGCCACGTCTGGCCAGAAGCTTGAAAGTATCTGAGCTCCTGCTGCCCCCTGCAGGAGCCCGCGGGAAGATCCCGGTAGTTCGTTTCCCGCAGATGCTTGTTTGTCCGAATTGCAACCGCATCGGGAGGGTCCAGCAGTTACAGGCGTCCTACGAGGATCCCAAGTGCGGCCTATGTAAGTCGCTGGCACCACTGACTCCATCGCGATTCGTCGTCGCATGCGAGGACGGACATATCGATGACTTTCCCTATTCCTATTGGGTTCATGGCTTCACCCCGACTGAGGATGCCAACCACTTGCTCTCGCTTGCCTCGGAAGGCCGGACATCTTCCCTGGCCGACATGGTGGTCCGGTGCTCGTGCGGAAAATCCCGGACAATGGCCGACGCCTTCAATTCCATCGCCTTGAAAGAGATGAAATGCCAGGGAAACCGCCCGTGGCTCGGCTGGGGATACCGGGAGCGTGAATGCGGTAAGCCTCCAAAGACCGTGCAGCGTGGTGCTTCTAACGTCTGGTTTCCAGTAGTCAGATCTGCAATCTCGATTCCGCCGTACTCGGAGTTTCTTGCAAAGGTCGTGACGTCGAAGGCTTCTCAGCTCAGCCAGCCTCAGGCACTTGAACCGGCGTCCGCGTGGGTTTTGGAAGGGGTTGTTCAGGAGTTTGATGGGCGCTTCTCGATGGACGAGCTGCGGGCGGAAATCAGACGCCAGTTCCACGGCAGTGAAGAGACTGAGCTCTCCGAAGACCAGCTTCGTGAGCAAGAGTTCCTTGCGCTGATGAACGGCCGGAAGGACAGCCCGGACACGGACTTTGTCGCTGAGAAAGTAGCCGTGCCGACCGCACACCAGCATTGGATCAAGGCTGCACGAAAAATCACCCGGCTGAGGGAGGTGCGGGCGCTTTACGGTTTCAGCCGTCTGCAACCCAGAGGCGAGGACAAGCCCGACGCAAAGCTGTCACCGCTCTCCCCTGACGACAACCGACAGAACTGGCTGCCCGCAATCGAGACGCTCGGCGAGGGACTCTTCGTAGCCCTGGACAGGTCACAGGTTGAAGCCTGGGCAAAAACTGACTTCGCCGCAAGCCGGGAAAATACCTTGTGGATCAACTCCAAGCGTGCAGCGAAGCAACGGGGACAGGACCCCGCCCCTGTGAGCATTGTGGAGACCCTGGTCCACACACTGTCCCACATCATCATCGACCAGCTTTCTCTCGACGCCGGCTACCCGGCATCTTCGATCCGGGAACGTCTCTATGTGGGTCAGGATCAGGTCGGAGTGCTTCTTTACACGGCCTCATCGGACTCGGCCGGCAGCCTGGGCGGCATCGCAGCGCAAGCGAGCCCGAAGCGGCTTGGTCCTGCCCTGGATGAAGGCTTGTTCCGTACATCGTGGTGCTCGGCCGACCCTGTCTGCATCGAGTCGCGAGGTTCGGGAACGGATGCGCGAAACCTCGCAGCCTGCCATTGCTGCGTCCTCGTCCCGGAAACCAGCTGCGAGCTGTTCAATTCCAATCTGGACCGGGGCAGTCTGTTCGGCGTGCACGGGCAGATTGGGCTCGGTTTTCTTGAATGGGCAAAGTTGAATCCACTAGGGACTCTTGGTGCAGTGGCTTCAGGGAAATCGGCAGTCGCCGAAGAACTGGGCATTCCGGAGAGCATTCGACAGAGCGCCTGGCTGACCGTCTTTGCCGAATCCGGTCCCGATTTGAAGGAACTGATCCCCGAACTTGTAGAAGTCGAGGTAGAGCTCGGAGACTGGGGGGCCGACATCGGCCCAGACAACCAGTGGCAGGTAGATCTATTGTGGCCTTCCTCCCGAGTGGCAGTACTCGTTGACCGCGACGACGAACGGGACGACTGGCTTGCGGAGCAGGGGTGGACCACTTATCACACGAAGGACTTTGCGCCTTCTGATCTTGCGGACAAGCTGGCGGACAAGGTTTATTAGGGGCCTGACGGGTGGGGGTCGGGAGTCCGACCCCCACCCACCCCGCAGTAGTTCTAATCCAGGAAGTACTCATAACTCAAGGGCACGAGGTTTTCCGGTGACGGCTTCCAGTCCGGATAAACATTCATCAGCCCGTCGTCGGTGACGATGGTGCCATCTATGTGGCGCTCCCATTGAATCTCCGCAACCACAACTAAGTCCGTTTCGTCGAATTCATTGGCATTAGCCACCTCGTTCCGGGTGAGGATGACCTTCTGAACATGACCTTGCGAGCCCTTCACTTCGACGCGGCAAACCTCGTCCCCGCGCATTGCTTCTAGGTCGAATGGTCTGTAGGCGCCGACGTCCTCTACTGTGTAGCCGGCAGCTTCGTAGTGAGCGATTGCCTGACGCACGGCATGCATCTCGATGGCCTTCTTCAGGACGGGATCCGCGCAGAAGCCAGCGTAGCGCTGCCTCACTCCGTTTTGTCCGCTTACAGGCGGCGCAATAAGCGGCCGAACGAAGCCGCCCCAGTCACTATCCGGTAAAAGGTCGGGCACAAGTTGTACGACCTGCTGTGGCATTTTAAAGAGGTAGCCTTCGTTTGGCTTTAGGCCAGCTCTCGGGTGCCTGTTGAACGGAAAGTAGATGGTCCGCTTTGGTTTGGCGAATTCTTCAGTCAAAGTGGCCAGAACCCCTAGGATACTTTCCTCGTGGTTCTCCCTCAGATCGGTAAGCAGTAGTGGCTTTTTCAGTGCAGTGTAATTGGACAGAGGAATTGTATCCGCCGGCTGGCCCAGCCAGCTTCCGCTGTCGTTCTGCAGAGGACCGGCTACAACTGAGGCTCCGTAAACTCCTGGTTTCCACTTCTGGGGTTTTTGCGGCTGAGCCAATGGATTACGACATCCCCTACTCGGACGTCATTCATCCGGTCATGTCGGCCACCTCCGGGAGCAATGAGCTGACTTCCAAATCGCTCCTCGTAAACAACCTCCATCCAGTAACGCTGTTTGGCGTCTCCGTCCCACCATCGGGACTTCGTCGTTGTCGATCCTGCCGCCATTTCTCCCCCAATCACCGTTGGCGTATCGAAACTACTTTGTACCAAGCAGCTCTGACGGTTTGCCGCTCCATGACACGACCAGCCCGTCCCGCGCCCTAGTAGCAGCCACATAGAGGAGCGAACGCTCACGCAGAAGCGCATCCGCTTGTTCGGCCGGAGCCAGATTCTGCAGCTGGTATGCAGCGGGCATCGACTGATCCGACATACCGAACAGAACAACTCGGGTGAACTCCATGCCCTTTGATCGGTGCATGGTCATCACTGCTGGCACGCTGGAAACAACAGTAGATCCGGCAATACGCGCCTCTAGTCCCCGTTCGTTGAGTCCGCTGATTACCTTGCCGATCTGGAAGTTCGCGCGAACCAGGATGCCAACCGTTTCAAGCGGCACGCCTTCCTCCCGCCATGCCCGCAGTGTCTGGGCAAGGTTGTCCAGCTCCTCCACATAGGACGTTGCCGCGTGCTCCTGCGGCTTCGGTCCCACACGGGAAGAGGTATATCCGTGGACGGATTCATCGGTGCCCTCGATGTCCGTGACCGGAACACCCTTCAGCAGTCCGACGGCGTACGCCAGGTTCTGCTGTGTGGTGCGGTAGTTGAGGGTCAGCCGCCGAGACCTGCCGACAATTCCGATGCCAAAACGGGACAGCGGCACCTTCTGTCCGTAGATGCGTTGGTGCGAGTCCTCGGCAATAAACAGGTCATCAGGACCGTGCTGCACCAGTTCCCGGAGGAAGAGCCAGTGACCGGCGTGCAGGTCCTGGGCCTCATCGATGAGCACATGGTCCGCCATCCGCGTCATGCCATTCTCACTACGTTGCCGGAGCACCAACGCTGCGAGGTGTGCCATCTCAACAAAGGAGGCATGCATGTCGATCCGGTTGTAGTACCTGTACCCCTCGATTACCTTCCATACGGCCAGCCTCTTGGCGCGGTTGAGTGCGGTGCCGCGCCCCGCGCGGGGGACCTTGAGATACTCGTCTTTACCCGTAATGAAGTTTGGCAGGACCACGGTCTCGTATTCCTGCTGAAGGAACGTGGGGTTGGCAAGCTCAGGCTCGAGTTCGTGCTCCACGTCGCTAAGCGCGGATTCCCATTGTTGGCGCGCTCGATCAGCCTCCAGAATCTTGCCCGGAGCTGCAGCCTCAAGGCCAAACAGATCCTTCATCGACTGCCGCTGTTCCACTTCGGAAGCGGCACGGAAGACCTTGCTGATGAGCGAATCCACACCAGCAACATGAATACCGCGGTCACCAGGCTTGGATGCCCGCGGAAGACCTGCGTCGAGCTTTGCCAGTCCGCTCTCAAGCGACTCAGCAAGGGTGGTGGTGTACGTCGTCAGCACAATACGTGCGGCAGGCTCCGCATGCCCCAGGGCCCGTGCCCGGTGCAGCAGCACAACCGTTTTACCCGTGCCAGCGCCCCCGGAGAGCCTAAAGGAGCCGCTGTAGCGTCGTTCAGCATAGACGCGCTGTTCGGGGTGGAGGAAGGTACGCCAGGAGTCGAAATCGCCGCCTTCGATGACCTTCTTGAGCTCTTCGGATTTGTCCCCCACAAAGGTGAACTGCATCTTCGTTGCCGGATGTTCCAGTGCCCGCTTGATCTTGTCCTCTTCGGACTCTTCCGGGTCGTCGATGTAGCGGCTCAGGGCCAACTTGTCTTGAACATCCGAGACAGACGTACCCGCGGCGAGCTCCAGCAGCGCCGTGGCCTGCCACTCGGGGGCATCACCCAGTACATCCAGAAGCTCCTCATCAGATGAAGCAGCGAACGCTCTGTCCACAAGATCCGCAGCGAGACCGAGGCTGGCTACCAGCTCACCCTGATCCATCCCGCAGGCTGCGAGAGGGTTCGTCCAGAGCAGCGGAGATTCTGCCTCTATCTCCTTCTCGGGAGCCTCCGGCTCGACCACCTCGACCGGCTCGACGACCCTCTCCGTCGGCGGCCCCCCGGTAGCCGGAGTTGACGCCCGCACCACCTCGAGAACACCGTTGACCGAGTTCACCTGCAGCACGCTGGACCGGGCAATATCGATTGCCTGATCGTGAGGCCACGCACCGTAGTAGAAGTAGTGCGGGGTGTTCTCGAAAGCAACTTTGAACAGCACTGCGCGATAGTTCAAGTCGATACGGCCTGTGCGTACGCGGGGATCCGCGGGCGTATGCATCGGTTCGATGTGGAGGCCCGGGGCAGTGTCGTCTTTCTGCAACTTTTCAAAGAAGGAGTAGACCTTAGCCTTCATTGCGCCGTCGATCTTGTCCTTCTGCTTGATCCATGTCACGAGTGCCACGTCAAGCCCCCTTTGCCTTCAGCAGTTCGCGTATTTCATCAACGTCAATTCCCACGGTGGTCCATCCTGAGGCTTCCAGCCCTTCACGTTCGTCACCGTCGAATACAACGGCAAGGTGATGGTCCGGCCAGGCTATCGAAACTGGCACCCCGTCCACCTCGTATCCGAGCTCCGGCAAAACATCCAGACCAGAAGTGGCAAGCTGCAACAGCAGTGTTTTTTCGAACTCGGTTGCCTGATCCAGAAGTGGCTTCCACGCGGGTCCGACCTCGTCCGCCATCTCCTTGCGAGCGACTTCTGCAGCAACCGAGCCGCCGGCGCTCACGTCGGAAGCTACGGATCCGATGGTCAAACCGATGGGTTTGAACGCCAGGAGGTTTGAGAGCTGCAGCCAAAGGCGCCAAGAGGCTTCGTGCGAAGAAGAAGAAGAAGCGAGTGCGTCCTGTCGATCATCGAGGCAAAGGCCGACGGCGATTGTGGACAGGCTATTAGGCGAGCCCGCGGCAGCAAAGCCGACACTGCCGGATCTGCACGTCCAGGCGGTGACACTGCCGGTGGGCAGCGCGGGCTGTTCTCCGCGGGCCAAGGCCACAGCATGCCCGTATACAGCGTCCGCGTCCGAAAGCTGCGGCTTCTGCTGCATGAGCATCAGCGGCACCAGCTCAGAAAACTTCGCCCAGGCTTCAGGATCCGGCTTGTTGACCCACTGCCAGAGCATGCTTACGGCATCCCGGCCCAGTACACCCATGATGGACGCGTCCACAGGGAACTTGGCCATCAGCTGTGCGTTCAGCTTGGCGTTTGCCCAGGACGGCAACGCAACCGGCGCTGAAGAACCAGCTTCAAACGCGTCAACGTCCTCCCATGTCACGGCCCAGGGCACCACAGCCGAAGACAGCTCCGAGGTGTGCCGAAGCTTGTGGCGCTTCTCGGCGTCGTCCGCGATCCGGTTGTGCTCCGGCGACGCGTGGAATGCGAAACCGTCGGTGTAAATCGCCAGCACCGGAAAGTTCGGGTCCGGCGGCCCTTTCAACAGGAAGTCCGGCCGTGTGCCGGCAACATCCACCTGTGGCAGAAGCTGCCACTGGAAGTTCTGACCGGGGATGCGGAAGGTAATAGTGTCGGCGAGCGCACCGGGGGTGACCTTAGTGTGCGCGCCCACTGCTTTGAGGCGGTCCATCCAGGCTTTCCGAAACCGCTTTTCCAGCAGCGATTCGATGGAGCTTTCGGCGCTGGGCGCTTCTTCGGTTACGGCCCAGTCCGAGTACGACGGCGGGACGTCACCGTTGGCGGCCTTCTGCCCGGAACGCAGGAGGAGACCAAGCAGGCGCTCGGCACTTGCTCGTGCCACCTTGTCGACCTGCCATGGTTCGGCATGCGGCAGGAGGCAGTGATGGCAGGCAAGCCGTTCCTCGAACCGGCAACTGCAGTCTCGTACCGTCTCCCAGGCTGCGTACAGCAGCTCCCACACCCGCTTCGCATCCGCGAACTCGGCCAGGTATCCCGTACCGCCAGGCACCTTGTCGTGGAGCATGAGTGCGATCCGGCCACCGGCATGCGCGGGATCGTTGATCTTCAACACCCCGAGGTGGTCCGGTGCGCCGCCCAGGACTTTCTGGAGACCCATGAGCAGGGCGGCCTGAAGACTCGGCACCGAGAAATCGTCGCCGTATGTGACGTCCAGCGGAAGGTGCAACACCACGCCCTGGGTATTAAGCTCGCGCGCCAGGACTACTTCCTTGATACTCTCCTGGGTTTCCTTCCGAAACTTACACCAGAAACGGTGCTCGTTCGGCCGGTTCTCTTTGGCCGACTGGTCCAGCTGGCCACAGTAGGAACATAGCCGGAACATTGGTGTACGCACGTCGTCGCCGGCAATCGTCCGTACCCCGCCGTTTGAAGCGGTCCGCCCGGTGTTGATCCACCGAATGTCTACCCTGTTGAAGTACTCCGCTCCGAACTCATAACCTTCCACGAACCAGCGCTTTTGCAGGTGCTGCTGGTCGATGTCAGCCGCGGCAGCGATTGTGAATCGTTCACGGACGCGGTTATCGCGGCGGTCATTGATGGCGGCCTCGTCCCGTCGTACTTCGGCGGAGACTTTTTTCATGACCACGACGTCGAAGATCTGGCCCATGTCGGCGATTGCCGCCGTCGTACACCTGACGCAACTCATCACCGGTGCACTTGTGCCCACATCCGTCTTGACCCAGCCACACTGCGGGCACACCTGCCACTTCTGAATGTGGCTTTGCTGCGGGCCAAGGTCGACGGCATCGATCAGGATCTCCATGCCCTGGGCGTAAAACGTGGCCCCGGGGGCTAACTCGCTGAGCGCTACGGAGGCGCCACGGTTGTAGGTCACCGTGTCCGTGACGAACTCCTGCGTGTCTGCGTCCTTCCACGACAGCCCCACGTCCAGGCCCACGGAATCGTCCAGGAGCGTGTAGTTGGGCAAGACGCCATACGCTTCCAAAACGGAGATCCAGTAATCGCCGCGGAGCTGCTTGAGCTGGTCGCCGATCATACGAAGAGTCGCTTTAGCAGTGCGGAGGGCCTGAACTGCGTCTGAGGATTTGTCGTCTAACCGCTCTGCTTCTTTGGCCGCGGCCTCCAGCTCCGGGAGAGCCTTGTCGATTTCCTTGCGGCGGGCCTCCAGCTCGTCGATGTCGGCTTTCCACTCCCCTGCCGCCCGGATGAGGTGCCGGGCGAGACCACTGGGCTCGCCGTCGTCGTGCTCGGATGCCCATGCAATCAGCCGTTGGCGGCTTCCCTCGGAGACCCTTTCGCCGAACTGGCCCAGGAACTCAGCCAGGTAATCTTTGGCATTCGTCGTGGCGTCCTGGATCAGGTCCCCGATGAACGAGCTCGGTGCAACGCTTCCGAGGGCCTGGACCGCGTCCCGAGGATGAGGGCGGGCGGTGGTGCGGGCGAACCGGTCTGCCACGTGGGCCACATACTGGCGCCCCAGAATCTCTTCTGCGTCCAGATACGTAGCAGGCGGCCGGACCTCACCGTTGATTACAGACAACGGGTCATGCAGCTTGGGCAGATGCTCGCCGCGGCCCCGCACAAACGCGAGGACCAGCGAGTTGCCGGTGAGGCGGCCGGCACGGCCGACGCGCTGCAGGTAGGAGGCGACCGAAGTAGGCAGCGAGGCAAGCATGACGCAGGAGAGGTCGCCGATGTCGATGCCCATCTCCAGAGTGGGCGTGGCCACCAGGACATTGGGGGCCTGCGGATTATCGGATCCCGACTTGAACTGGGTCTCGTAGAGAATCCGGGTCTTGTCGTCCAGGAGGGAGGTGTGCTCACGAGCAACCACGCGTTTGCTTTCCCGCGAGGAGTAAAGGTCCCGGTAGAAGTTCCGGGAGTCGCCCGCCTGGCGTTCCAGTCTGCCGCTGCACCGGACCAGAGTGCACGGGGCGCCGTCGAGCTGGTCGATGACGGTCAGGCTCCCCGGAGTCACGGCCTTGCAGACCTTGCACGCAAGGACATGGCGGCCGGACTCGAGGTCGTCAACGGCGGGAATGGAGAGCATGACCTTTGCCGGTTCCAGCCAGTAGACGTCAGCTCCGGAGTTGGTGCTGGTCTTGCCGAGCACGCCATCGTCTGCCAACGCGGTGATCAGAGCCTTGGAGAGGTAACCGCTGTCCGACGGCGCAATACCGAGGCAGCGCGCTGTCCACCGGGAGTACCACGAGGTCGACGGGGTGACCGTGTCCAGGTTGTCGGTCGCGGCGTCCGCGCGACCGATCCGCGGGAACGCCGGCGCGGGTCGCCCGGACGGAAAAGCAGGCATGCCTTCACCCTTGGGCCGGCCTCCCCAGATCTGCCACCGTTTACCGTCAGTGGCGATGTAGCCCTTGAGCCATTCGTGGTTGATGCCGCCCTGAAGACGGACGCGCTCAACGCTTCCGCGGATCCACTGCAGTAACTGCTGCTCGGTAGGCGCGGTGTCCCCCACCATCGTCTGGTGCTGGGCAGAGTCGTAGGCCCGGCGGGCGATGGAAACCATGCGGGTAGCGCTGCCCGCATCCGTCTCGACGGCGAGAGAACCTGTGAGCTCCAGCGTCCGGCCTGTGCGGGATTGCAGGCCGAGCTCCAGGAGGGCGTCGAACTGCAGGCGGCGTCTGGCGAACCGGCGTCCGCGCGCTTGTTCGGCCGGTGTAGCTTTCGGATTCCAGAACTGCTTGAAACTCTGGCGGTCGGCGTATTCGGGGGCCACCAGTTGGTAACGCTCGGTAGGCGTCTTCGCGTTGGCGATGGCAGCGTCGACAACCTCTGAGAGTGTCGCCGTATCCTCGCCCAGGGCCCGGCGCAGCGCGGTGCGGAGCGTCATGGTGTGCGAGCGGGACTGGACGTACCCGGCCCGGTGGGCTGCGTCCTGCACGCTGTCGGTGAAGACGAGAGCCTTCTTCTCACCCTCGTCCAGGCCCTCAGCCCCGAAAAGGTTGGAGATGCTCACGGAGAGCATCGTGGCGATGGCACTGCCCATAAAGGCGATGCCTTCCTTGGCCAGGCAGGACGGGCAGACGTCCCGCTTGGACTGGTCGTCGGCGTCCTGGCCAGTGAGCATCAGCACAGGAATGACGCGGCCTTCGGCCAGGTCTGCGCTGTCAGCCGCGGGAGGAGTCTTGGAAAGTCCCCGGTTGACTGTATGCAGCCAGTGCAGTCCCTGGACCTGCTCAGCGCCGTCCTGACGGAACTCCATGATGTCTGCCTCGGCGGCGGCGGAAATGAGAGTTCTGAACCTCGGGTTGTTAGCCAGGCGCGCCTCCCGGATCTTGGAGTCGTCCAGCTCCAGATCCATACCCGTCGGTGCCAGGACGGCGCCCCAGCCGGACCGTCCGCAATGCCGGCAATAGACGGCCGGCAAGAACATGTCGTTCGACTGATCCACGCCGTCATCTGACCAGCGGAAGCGCGGAACCGTATCCACCGCGGCATCCACCCGGGACATTTCACGGATCCAAAGGTGCGTTTCGACGGTCAGAGCCTCACGGCCGTGGCGCGCGCGGATCTGGCTGAGCAGAGCGATGACGTGGGACAAAAATTCTTCGGCGTCCGACGCCTGGACGCCCTCCGGCAGGGCATGGGTCGGGAAGACCGTGTGTGAGAGTTTGGCGAGCTCGACGGCGGCTGTTGCATTCGCAAGCAGGGCTGCGGTGAGCGGGTGGGTACGCATCGCGTCTAGCAGGTCCTTGGGCCTCTGCTCAAAGAGCGAGTCGAGAATTGGTTCAAACACGGTGTCCGGCCCGGCACCTGCTTCCCGCAGTGCCGCTACAGCCGTATTCGTCTCGGCGATAGTTAGTGCGACCGCGTGCAGATCCTTCACCCGGGCAGTGCCGGAGCCGAGCGCTGACCAGGCTTCAGAGCTCAGCCTGGACTCGGTGACAACGGACTCAGGGGGAAATGCTTCACCGAAGACAGTCTCAGCGAACCGGAGCATCGCCTCGGGGTCACCCTTGCTGCCGAGGGTGGCGGATGTGGCGACGGGTGTGGCGCGGCCCAGCGGCCGAGCCCGGTCCTCCTCGGTCAGACCGTCAGGACGATTGGCGAGGTCTTCCGGCCAATAGCTCTTCAGCGACAGCCCCAGCCGGCGCAGCAGCATGGCGACGTCGGTACCTTGGGCGCCGTCGTAGGTGTGGAACTCGTCGAGGACGACGTACTGCAGGCTTGTTGCGGACTTCTGCCAGAGAGGTGCGTCCTCCTGGCGGAGCAGGAGCATGTCCAGCATTTTGTAGTTGGTCAGCAGGATGTCAGGCGGGTCTTCCCGGAAGACCTGACGGTCGTTGATGAGACCGTCCCTTGAGACTTTGGTGCGGCTGGTGTCCTGCTGTCCGGTGTAGATGCCGGCACTGATGCCGGAGAGTTCGGAATAGGTGGTGAGCATCTCGGCCAGCCGCTTGGCCTGGTCATTGGCGAGTGCATTCATCGGGTAGAGGATGAGCGTCTTCATGCCAGTGACGCCATCGCGTTTGGCGCGCAGCACATGATCCAGGATTGGGTAGAGGAAGGCCTCGGTCTTGCCCGAGCCGGTTCCCGTGGTGACGAGAGTAGGCTCTGGGCGTCGGTTGGCCCTGGCTCCATTGCTGGCAATGCCCTTGCTGCTTAGCCGCTGAAACACCTGCGCCTGGTGCCCATAGGGCTCAAACCCTTCGTACCAATCCAGGCATTCCCTCCAGCCCAGGACGGCCGATTCGAAGGGCATGCGCAGTCGGACGTATGAGCCCTTGAAAAGACCGTTGTGCGGATCAGCCAGAAAGTCCTTGATGGCAGACTGAGCGTTTCCGTCGGTGAGGGCGAAAGTCGTGGCCAAGTAGTCCGAGAGGCCGCGGCGGAGATCGCCAGCCTGGCTGGTCGGCAGCAGTTCCGACATCAGGACTTTTCCCCCAGCTCGCTTGAGAAGTGCGCATACGCCTTCCGCATGTCTTCTTCCCGGTCGAAGCTCTGGAACGGGAACTCGAAGACGTACCCAATGCCGCTCTGCGGGTGCGTCCAGGTTCTGTCCTCAAGCGTCAGGCTCTCGCCGAGCTTTCGATAGAGACGGTTCATGTCACCAGGCACCTTGCGGCCATTTGCATCGTATAGATCATTTAATTCGTAGGCTCGCAGCACCGGGAACTGGGTCCGGTAGATCGTGCACAGCTCTTCATCCGAAAGACCTGCCTCAAGGGCAACCAATGCGTCGAGTTCCACTTCAGCGTGCCGCCGTTTTGCGGCATTTCTAAGGGGAACGCCGGGGTGCCAACGCGATCCCATTGCTCCATCCCAGATGTCCGCGTACGCCTCTGTGAGGCAAACAAGCCTCGCAGCCCGCTCTACGAGTGCGCTGGCCAAGGCTGAATGTGGGTTGAACCTCGGAAGCTGTCCCAATAGCGAGAATTGAATTTCACTTGAACCTGATGACTTGATCATGAAATCCGCTGGGAGCGCTGAAAGAAAGCCTATTTGTCCCAACAACATTTGGGGGCTAGCGAACGGCCCCGCGGAGTAGACAGGATGTACGTGCGCCGAACCGGGAGGGATGAGACCGACATGCAGCGTCCGTTTACTCGCGATGGCAGCCATTCGACGCCATGCCAAGCGATAGTGATTGCGAACCGGCACTGAGACCCCTTCGGAGTTCAGCCACATGCCATAATCGCGAGAATATTTAGCCGGGTCACCATCAGGCTGGTAGGCCGTGCGTGGAACGAAGTCCTCCGGTATGGCTTCGAGATCGATTTCGTCCCAGTCGTTGTTGCTCCTGACCACCTGTCGGGGCTGCTTCGAGAAAGGGTTGGCAACAGTGAAGTGTGGACCTTGCAAAATCACATCCTCCCACGATTTGGGAACTCCACAACCGACCTCGAAATAACCGTTCTTGCGGTCGATAGATTCGTCCCAGCCTCGGGAGTACTGGAGTGCCAGATCCCTAAGGCGCGGTGCACTACTGAGTTTCGTCAGAACCCTCGAACTCGCCGTGTTGATTGGGTAAACCATTCGCGCGTAAATGGCAGCTGTTCCGGGTTCCTCCAAAATGTCAGCCCAAACAGCCAAGGCCGACGCATCAACTCGGACGATGCGCTCCAAATGTGGTCTTGTGTCCCAATGTCCATCAGCGGTCTTGAGGGCAGGAGCTTCGCCAGACCCGTCATGGAGTAGAGATCGCTCCGCCGTATCAGGCTGATAGAGAGAAGCCGCCATTATGAAGCGAGGGTCTTCCCGACGACTCGCATATACATGCACTCCAAACTCAAGCTGATCCGTGAGGTCTGCAAACAGCTTTTTCTTGTTGCGAAAATGCCAGTGCCTACGAAGTCGCCGGTATGTCTCGGCTCGGAGATGTGAAGCCTTCTTTTCAGTGAAATGTGATTCCGGGTGAATCAGCCCTATTGCCCCGACAGGTGAAGCAGAACGCCACGTACGAACCATGAATGCGCGATAGAGGTCGGGTTGGAGCCCGCTCAGGAGTACGTGTTGAACCGATGAACCGATGAACTCGGCGACCACCGGTGTTGGGACAGCCGCCTCGATGAAAAGCTCGTTCATACCTGGCAGCGCTAGCGTAACGACCCGTTTGGCCTTTATCTGACCCTGAGTGGGCTTGTCGGCCAGTTGCCACCAGGGATCGCCTTCAGCCAAGAGGGCCGCCTCGTCAGAGCGCGGACGGACCCAGGGCGGGTTCCCAACTTGTAGGTCAAAACCGCCGCGGCCGAATACAGACGCGAAGTCGAGTTCCCAGTGGAAGAAGCCTTGGTCCACAGCGACGCGCTTACAGACGTCCAGCCACGGATGCTCCATCCTTACCGTGTCGATGGGCTTTACATGCGCGGTGCTCAGGTCAAAGGACTCGATCGCTTCCAACTCGCCCCATGACGCCATAGAGAGAACTGAAGTCTGGCCTTCGATGAAGCCGTATTTCCGTGAAGGTTTTCCCACCGACGCTTCGATTCCGAGGATGCCTTCAAGTCCGGATATCCATTCTTCGAGCGATGGTGGTTGGACTCCGCTGGTCGCGCGCTCCGTCAAAGGCCAGAACCAGAGTGCGTTCCATGCATCCATCACCCGTCGCAGGCGCTGATAGGAGCCATTTTCGTTGTTGAGCGACTGCTCGATTTGCTCGCGGGTTACGGCACCGGTCCCATCACCATTGACCACTGAATACGCCTCATCGATCAGCACTTCGGGTTTACCGAAGTAGTCGATGTCCCGGCGAGCCTCAGTCTCGGCGACCTGCAGGCGCCGCAGCGTCAACTTCCACAGCGATTCCACTCGGGTGCCCAAGGCGACTAGGCGATCGAGCTGCGTTTTGCTCGGCTTTGCCTTAACTTTAGTTCGCCAGACCTTCAGGTCCTTCTGTGCTTCACCCGCCAGGTCTTTGACTTCTTTAGCGTCGGCCGCCGCCCCCCAGCCTTCGGCTGGCAACAGAAAATGGTGGATACGACTGACAATATTCGGGTCATCCGTGTCGTCCTCCATAGCGCCAACGAGCCCTGTGAGCGGTGCCTCGGCCGGCTCGGACTTCAGCCAGGTCTTGTCGTTTACTGACTGACGTGAATACGTGGCTCTTCGCGAACCGATGAGCGAGTTTCCGCGGCGCAATCGCAGCCCGAACCACGGGGCCTGAAGATCCTTGACCATCGTGTCCAGCCAGAGCGAAACTTCGGCGAGCTCCACCGCTGTCGAGTTCAGGTCAACACCGTGAACCTGATGCAGTGCGATCTGGGCCTTGACCTTCTGCCGCTCCTGCGGGATCTCGTCCGCAGGGATCTGATGATCGAGTTCCTTTTGCTTGCGGCTCAAGTACTCATCCGCGAGCTGGCGCACTGCCTCGATGGCAAACGCACCAGAGCCCAGAGCAGGCTCGCACACCGTGAGTTTGAGTATGTCGTCCGCTGCTGTGGTAGTTCCGTCCTGGTCCAACAACTCCTCGAGAGCCTGTGACACGACGAACTTCGTGAGTACTTCGGGGGTGTAGTAGGAGGCAGACTGTTGACGTTCGCGGCCAGCAAGACGGAACACGAAAGATCCGGTTTCGTGAAGGACAAGTTTCTTCTCACCCGTCAGCTCGTCCTCATAGCGGACGAAGTGTTTGGCATCGATGGACTCGGAGCGATCCACCGGGACCACCCAAGAACCCTTCTCGGGGTTGCCGTCCTTCGCTACTTCGTAAAGGGGCTCGGAAGCGATGAAGCCGGTGTAGGACATCAGGCCTTCATAGACCGCACCAAGCTGGTTGATGCCCAGCTCGGCGTAAGAGATAAAGCCGCGGTCTTTCCCTCGGGCTTCCTTGCTCAGCAGCAGGTGCTTCAGGACGCGCTGAAGCTCGGAGTTGCTCAGCTTGGCGTCGTTGATAAGGGATGTGGCCTGCTCTTGAAAAAGGTCCGCCTTCAGCGGCTGGAAGACGAGTCCTTCGTTGTCTCCGGAAGGGTCGTCACTGACCGACGATCCGTGCCGGGGCTTATGTCCGCCGTCGACAAGCCGGAACAGCCTCTCGAGCGATTCGTAGATGTGGGTGCCACACTGAGATTCCTGCGACTGGATGTTGACGAGTGTCAGTTCCCGGAGCCGGTCCAGGCCGTAGCCCTCGTTGTATTCGCCTGCTCCGATGGGCAGCACACCCATCTCAGGGGAAGCCTCTGCATACAACAGGAAAAGTATGCGGTAAAGGAACCTCAGGGACTGGCGCGCCAGGTCCTGACCGTCGACATCCTCCACCGGGAGCCCGCGAGCGGCTCGCCTCTTGAGCACGTCATTGGCGATGATTTCGATAGACCGACGGATGCCCTCCCGCAGGTCCTGTGAGACACCAACGGTGTGCTTGACGGAGGCCGCCAGAATGTCATCCCACCAGATGGACCCGTCCGGAGTTGGCATGAGCGAATCCCGGCCGAAAATGACCAGGAAGCGATCGGTTTCAAAATGCCTTCTAGTATCGTTTCGGTCGGCAACCAGCAGGGCGTCGGCGGCCAGATACCGACCTTCGGCCCAGCGTTCCTGCTCCGTCAGTATCAGCCAGCGACCAGCCATGATAACGACGTACTTCGGTGAGTTTTCAGACAGGAATATTTCAGATACGACCTTAGCTACGGTCAGGGAGGGCGCCTCTTTGCCGTCGACGAGCACGCGGCCGAGTGGCTCCACCGATGACAAGACATCTTCAGCAGCGTCGGCTGCGCCGGCCTCAAGAAACAGGACGTCGGCGGTGTCTGTCTTCCACACGCCGGGAATCAACGTCTCGGTGCCGCTGCGCTCAAAGGTGACTGCCGCCGTCGTACCTTTGAACCCGAGCGCGGTGCGCAGCAGGGCGTATGCCTCACGAGCGCCCGCAGGGTCCTCGGCGAGCCCGGCGAGCAGGATCTGGAGCTGGCCGCGGACTTCGGAGAAGCGGGACAGCGTGGTGGGGTGGCCTTCCTTGGCTTGCTCGTCCCAGGACTTCCGGAGTTTGATGACTTCCGCTTGGAAGGACTCTTTGGTGGAATCCGTGGTGAAGAAGTGTTCGCTGATCCAGTCTTCACCGACAACGATCGAATCAAAGGAGGGCATTACTGGTCAGCACCTTCCGGTACGGCTGTAGGGGTATTGCGGGGAACGACGATCAGAAGCGGGCGGACCAGGCGCTGCGCCGGTGCGAGCGACTCGGCGATGAGCTGCTCTTCGGTGACGCGCTCGCGCTGTTTCTTGACCTCGGCCCGCTGTGTGAGCTCGAAGGACAGCTGGGTCCAGCCAGTGGCGCGGTCCGTCCATGACTGCAGCCGCTGCTCGGCTGCCTTGGCCGCGGACTCGAACGTCATCTGCATTGTCTGCCTGGCGTTCTCCACTGCGCGTGGGAGGAGGGCCTGCAGACCGTCCAGACTGACGGGCCCGGGGTTTGTTGCCTTATTGTGGACGCCGATGGCTGCTAGGTGGTCCCCCAGGTCCTCCAAGGGCTGGTCCATGCAGAAGTTGGGTTTGTTGGGGTCGGGGAATTCGACGGCGATGAAGGCCTTGGACACGACCTGCCCACGGCGGTTCATAAGGGTGCCCATGAGGAGAACCTGCGGGGCGTCGACGTCACCGCGGACGGCGAGCACTTCGCTGCGGGACATCGACCCTAGTGCCCGGTCGCTGGCCCAGTCCAGGACGGGGTGGAGCGGGCCAAGGTAGTGGGCTTCGGGCCAGCTCATGTCATCAGACTCGCGGGCACGGTCGAGCTCTCGGGTGCCAGCTTCTACTGTTGTGGCCAGCTTGAGTCGCTCCGTGACTCTGCGCTCGGAAAGGTAGTCCTGTGGAAGGTAGCCCAGGCGATGCTGGAGGTCCACCGGTGGGTTCAGCTCTGCGAGGCCGTGGCCTGGGTGAATAGTCCAGCCGAGTTTCTTCTGGGGTTCGCCAAAGGCCTCGTTCAGCGCCTCGTCGAGGAAGTCCAAGTCCGTGGCGTAGAGGCCGGACGGCTTTTCGACTGGTACGTCCTCGGTGGGACCATCCTGGTTGAGGGCCTCAAAGTCGAGAAAGTCCCAAACGTCGCCTGATTCGGGGTTCGAGTCTGGCTTGCCGACGGTTTCTTCCAACTTGGCTTTGCCGAGGAGGACGTCCAGGATGGCGTCTTCCTCCTGCTTGACGCTGTACTTCCCCATGAGGGAGGCGACGTCGTTCAGCACGGCGTGCGCCTCGTGCTCGCGCTCCATCAGTCGGGTCAGAACCTTGATGTCGCCGGAGAAGCGGGTGTTGCTCGGGTTCAGCAAGAGGGTGGTGATCTGGGGCTTGTGGCGCTGACCGAAGCGATCGATACGGCCGTTGCGCTGCTCGATCCGGATGAGGCTCCACGGGATGTCGAAGTGGATCAGGTGGTGACATTCGGCGTGCAGGTTGACGCCTTCGGAGGCGACGTCTCCCGTGACCAGGACCCGGAGCGGACTGTTGCCGCGTTTGAATTGGTCCACGATGCTCTGCTGTTCGACGTCGCTGAGGCCGCCGTGGAGGAGACCGACGTGTTCGGGCTTGAGGCCGAGGGCCTTGGGCAGGGTCTCCTGGAGCCACTTGAGCGTGGCGACGCGTTCCGCGAAGACTACGGCCCTCGTTGGTGATCCCTTGCCGACGCCAATCTTTTTGAGGTAGCTGACCAGTTCGTTGTACTTGCCTGATTCGCCGGTGTTGGCCTTTGCTGCAAGCTGGCGGAGGCGACCCAACGCCTCAGTCTCTCTGGCCTCGGTGGAAGCATCGGCGTCGAGCTTTTTCAGACGCTCCGTAACCGTCTCCAGCAGCGCGGCGGGACTGGAAAGGAAGGCCTTTGCGAGGGTCCAGGAGAACAAGGAGCCGTTCTGTCCCGAGTACGGGGAGGAACGGCCCTCAGGGTAGAGCCAGGTATCGGAGAGCTCCTCGGCGATGGCGTTCTCGGCTGCAGAAGCGGCGACGAGGCGGTTGTCCGGTTCTTCTCGTTCCGCCCAGTCGGCGCCTACCTCCTGGGCGACCTCAGGGCTGTGGCGGTGCCTGCGAATGATGAGGTTCTCCACCTGCTTGGGATCAAAGGTCCCGTCCGGCCGAACGACCGTGGGGTCGAGGAGGCGAAGGAGCTCGGCGAAGGACTCGTTGCGGCCGTTATGCGGCGTGGCCGAGGCGAGGATCAGTGCCTCCGTGTTTGGGGCGAGGATGCGCGCGAGCTCGTTGTTGAGGGTGCCGGTATTGGTGAGGTTGTGGGACTCATCAATGACGACAGCGTCCCAGTTCAGCTTTCCGAGGTGGGCACGATAGCGGGCGCTCTTCAGCGTATCGATGGAGATGATGGCCCGTTTGTAGTAGGTGAACGGGTTGCGCGTGGCCGGGAGTTTCTGGCGGACCTTCTGGATACCGGCGGAGTCGAGGCGGACAAACGGGAGGGCGAAGCGGCACCACAGCTCATGCTGCATCTGCTCGAGAACGTGGCGGGGCGTGACAACCAGAATCCGCTCACCGCGCCCGCGCTTGACCAGTTCGCTAAGGATCATCCCGATCTCGAGAGTCTTACCGAGTCCTACGGCGTCCGCGATGAGGATCCGGGGCCGAATGTTCTTGTTGTCCAGGGCCTTCGCGACGGCAATCTGCTGATACCTCAGGTTTCTCGAGAGCATGCGCGTTGAGACCGTGAGGTGTTCCGCGGACTGCGGTGTGGGCGTCTTGCGCAGCGTGGTCTCCAGGAAGAGGCGCGCCTTGCGGTAGTTCGGAGTGTGGTCCGCGACGACCCTGGACTTGGCGGGGTCCACGACCTCGATGTCGTCAAGGGCGGAGTAGAAGGCCGCGCTGGTGTCCCTTACCAGCTCGCTGAGGCCTTGAACCCTGATGAGTGTCCCATCAACGGACTTCTCGAGGCTGGTGACCAGCCACTCCTCATCCCGGACGTGAACCACCGAACCGGGTGCGACGTTGAGTTCCCGGTTTTCGGCTGTAACTGTCAAGACCTGCTCCTGTGCTTGCTGCTTCCCCAATGGAGCTTTCTTATAGGTTTCGCGCTCCGTGGCCATTATCTCCTTGATCTGGCGGTGCCACGAACAGAACCTAAATACCTCGCTCCCCCCGTTCAAAACCACGTGTCCAACCACATCGACGGGACCTTCACATAGCAGGCCTGGCTCCGGCATTGGAAGATGACCAAGATTTGGGCAGTGAGTCAGCCACAGCCGCGGAGACACGAGCAATGCCGTCCTCTTAGCAGTGCCCACGATAAGTTGGAATACATCTGTGCTGCTACCCTGCGTCTTGCGTAGGACCGAAATAATTGGAAAGTCCGGAACTATGAAACTAACTAATAACACGCATGAAACTGATGTCGGATCCCTTATTGGTAGCGATTCATTCTTTGTTATCCCATTCTTCCAGCGCCCCTACAAATGGATGCCGAAACGACTTCGCCGCTTCGAGCTAGACCTACTATCCCTTGTCGATGGGGCTAACGATGTTCACTTTCTTGGCGCCGTGATCCACCACGGCTTGTACACAGATCCATCCGATCCGGACGCTTACCAAGTAATTGACGGGCAGCAGCGACTGACGACCATATACATATACCTCTGCGCGATCGTGAAGAAGTATATCGAGTTGGGGGAGCTCGTCGACGCGCAGAAGATTTTCCGCAAGTACATTGTAAGTGCTGGCATGTACAACAAATCGAATATAAAACTTCAGTCGTCGAAAGAGGATCAAGGAGCAATGAATGACGTTATTCGCGATGTTCTTGCTACGAAGAATTTTGATAAAGGACTTGAAGGCTTCAAGCTTAGTCCCCTAGCTGGAACCAACACTCAAAGTGGCAAGCGCCTAACCGACAACTTCAGGCTTGCCAATCAGTTCATCCGCGCACAGGTCAAGCTAGAGGGTAAAATTCGACTAGATCAACTTTTCGCCAGCTTGGTAAAAACCATGACGGTAGTTCAGATTGACATCAAGGACCCAACCAACGGCCCAAAGATCTTCGACAGCCTGAACTCTTCCCAAGAACCGATGACCACTGGTGACTTGGTGCGGAACGATGTTTTCGCCAAGACAGCGGCTGATAACCCGGATGAAGCTATCTACCTTGACACGCACCACTGGGGGCCGTTTTACCAGCGATTCAAGGTAGACAAAAGGGACTACTTTGACGAGTACTTCTTTCCCTTCGGGTTGATTTACGACTCGAACCTCAAAAAATCCGATGTTTATGGAAAGCTTAAAGAGCATTGGAAGGATAAGAAACCAGAAGAGGTTGTCAGCGAGCTGTCAGTATATCAGCCCGCATTCCTGGATTTGAAGTTCGGAACGAATACATCTGAGCACTCAAAGATAATCGCTAAACGGCTTCGACGATTTTGGTTAATGGGAGCCCCCAGCTCTATCTACCCGTTTTTAATGCGTTTGTCGACTGCCGTCTCCTCGGATGAACTATCCGAGAAGAACGCGGTTGAAACTTTGGATCTACTTGAATCTTTTCTTATCCGCCGAGCTCTATGTGGACATGAACCCACTGGTCTTCATGCAGTCTTCAAGGGACTTTGGGGTGAAGTGCATGGGCAACCTACCGCTGCAAATGTAGCGGCTCGCATCGCAGCTCGAAAGACAGTCCAATGGCCAACGGACGACGAAGTTAGGTATTCAGTAACTTCCGAGCCCCTTTACGGAACCTCCATCGATAAATACGTTCTGTGGCAGTACGACGAGGGGCTCGGAGGAGATGACGTATCGTCTCTGACCATGTGGATAGAACATGTACTGCCTCAGTCCACACCCTCTGCCGCTTGGAAGGCGTTCTCCACCACTCAACATGTGCAGATGAAAGACCTGTTGGCCAACCTAATTCCGCTTTCTGATGCGATGAACTCCAAGCTTCAGGCTTCGGGCTACGACAAAAAGGCACCCGTATACAAGACACAATCGGCGTTCATGTCAGCCCGAAGTTTTGCAGAGAAGTACACGGAGTGGACCCCCGAGCTGCTCGAAGAGCGCGGGGTCGACCTTGCGGAGTGGTGTGTTACTAGGTGGCCTCATAAGAAACCTGATGCATGATTCTTCTGATTGCTACAGAATCCCTCTGCAAGAGACGTAGACCAGGCAACTGTTCAATCAGAGCAGGGCCGGTGACTAGCCTGACCGGGTTTCGACGTTAAGCAGTTCTCCGGCTGACAGCCTCGAGCGGGACGGCTTTGGGGAGCAATACTCATAGGCACCCCACCTATCTCTCTCACCAAACCCAGTGAGTTATGGCGGGAGGCCGACGGGCACATCGGTTAGGGTATGCGAGTGAGCGATAAGAGTCATGGGCCCCTGGAGCAAGGGCTTCTGTACCACGAGAAGTGCGAGGGTTGTGTTCCGACGAGACCTCCCTTGAAAATGAGCCTGGACGAGGACGACCTGCTCATCGCGATAGACAGGCACACTAGGTGCGAGGGTTTTGTGTGGGACTTTAGCGTCGGGCTCATGGCCGATCACAAAGTCACCCGTATGATGGAGCACGTCGTCAGAGCCTGCTCGGCACACGCGAACTACCACCTTCATAAAGGCAACTATTTACGCCCCAAGAAGTTAAAGGTTTCCAAAACCTTCGGAACACTAGACAATGAGCAAGAGGCTGACGACGCCTACAACCAATCAGCGATGACGATCATCGGGGATGCTATCGAGTGGAGGGACAGATGGCGACAAGGCAAGACCTGAAAGCTCGCGCTGAAATAGCAGCGCGCTTCAGCGTGCTGATGCGTAAGTCGGACTTCTATTCCAAGGCCAAGGATTTAATCCCCATGGATGATGAAGGAGCTCAGTGCGTTCTCGTTGCTGCTCCCACCGAATCTGCTGTCGTAACGATCCACCGGATGGAACGAGCGAAGCAACCCATCATTGCGTTGGTAACGAAGATCGATAACGCTGTATCCCTCACTGCGTTTCAGTCAACGAAGGGTCGGGCGGTAGAACAGGAACCCCAGGACATCCCTGGTGCCATGACCGTGGAAACCTGGATCAAGGGTATTAGAGAGGGCAAGATTCATGCCTTCGGTGCTCACGGTAGCGAATTTGCAGCCGAGATCTCAGGACTTGTTCTGACCTCAGTGTGAGTCAGGTTGGAGTACCTGACTCATTCATAATGCTGGCGGTGCGGAGAATGATGCGCAGCGCCAGCCAGACCACCTATGGAGAAGCTGCACGTGCCGAAGCGCGCCCACATCGCGTTTGGCGCACCTTTGCGCTATCCGCTTGCGGCACCAGCAATGATTCGGCAAGCCCTGACATCCCCGCCCTCCGCGGACCCGGTCCAGTACATTGGCGAGAACGGGCTGACCTTTGCAGGTGGCAGTAACGACAATCCTCAGTCACCACTCCGGGACGACTTTTTTATGGAGGGGGCAGCAGAATGCGGAATGGCCTCTCCATAGCTCTCTTTTCCGTGCGATGTGGAAGGCGAAGGGGGTGCGGGATCCCAACCAACCCCACAGAATTCGCGAGCCCTTCCCTACTGATCAGGACCTCCAGAACGCTCAAGCCCGCATCCTGGCTGCCATAAGGGAGCAGTGGCGGTTTGAGGACACGAGCGCACTCTCGATTTTGCCCGGTTGCAGCACTTCGGTGCCCCTACGCGACTCCTCGACTTATCGCGGCGTGGTTCGCTACCGAAGAACATGCTGAGGCCGAAACCGAGGAAGGCGACGCACGCATCTTCGTACTCGCAACTACGCGGGTAGCCGCAACGCCTGAGCAGAAACACAGAGACTTCGAAGCAAGTCGTATCGACCTCGAAACCGCCCCCCTCTTTAAACCCTTCTGGGAGGTCAATGTGACCGCTGACGGTCTAGAGGACAGCGCGTTCGGGGAATGGGGCATGGGCCGAATTAGGCGTTTCTGGATACCCCCCACTACGAAGCCCGGATTGCGGCTCAGAATGCAGCCTTTATCCTCGACGGCATCCCCGTCGACTCCCCTGACCTCGAAAATTTTACCCAAAGGGCCACGGTCGGACAGGGTCATGGCGGTTGGCGGATCGCCTTGCCGCTTCCTCCATCAGCGTTCGCTTTTCTAGACCTCGTCCCGGTGCGGGTGCGAACATCGCTAAGACGATGCCCCCGAGCTACACCTTTCGCGTTACGGCTGCGACCAAACGACAAATTCGAATAGAACTCGAAGATTGCTACTCGTACAACAAATCCACCATCTACCCTGATATTCAAGGTGCGGCCCGAGCAATTAGGAACGATCCAAACATGTTCAACGATCCCTGAGCACGTTTGAACCGCGCAAACGTCATTCGTTGCCGAATAATCGATCGACCTGCAGATCATTTGCGATTATGCTGTCGAAGGGTCGTGAAAGTGTCTCATGTCCGACGTTGTTTCGGTATGCACTCACCCGGCGCACCGCCGTCGTGCTGGCCATCCCCTACGACCTCGCCGCGCTCGAGGCTGCGGACGAGGACCTTCCGGAGCAGGCCCCTTGGGAAGTGACGGACGACGGCTGCACGGACCTTGCGCGGGTAGCCCGCCTTTTGGCCGGGGCACGGCGGCCGCTGATCCTGGCTGGTTGGGGCGCGCACCTCGCCGGAGCCAGAGCGGAGCTTCGCGAACTCGCAGACCGGCTCGGCACACTGACCGCTGGAACCGCCCTCGCGCTCAACCTCCTCAATGGCGAGGGGTACTTGGGCGTGGCCGGCGGTTTCGGCACCGACACCGCTGCCGGCCTCATGGGCGAGGCCGATGTGGTCTTGGTGGCCGGGGCCAGCCTGAGCCCGTTCACCATGCGGTTCGGGCAACTGCTGGTGCCCGACAGCACGGTCATCCAGATCGACACTGCGGTGGAGCCGGCTCATCCGCGGGTGGATGTGTTTGTCCATGCGGATGCGAAAGCTGCTGCTTCGCAGCTTGTGTCTCTGGTTGACGGTGAGGTTGCTGCCGGGACGTGGCGCGTTGAGGCCGCCCGGAGCCTGGCTGGCGAGCCAGGGCATGCTTCAGGCTCTTTGGAGACTGTTGATGGGAGGCCGGATCCGCGTACTCTCGCCGCCGCGCTGGATCCGGTGCTGCCGGAGCGCCGCACGGTTGTGCAAGACGGCGGCCACTTCATCGGGTGGGCGCCCATGTACTGGAACATCCCACGGCCCCAAGACCTGGTGACGGTGGGGACCGCGTACCAGACCATCGGGCTGGGCCTTGCCAGCGCCGTCGGGGCCGCCCGTGCCGTGGAGGACGGCCGTACCCTGGTGCTGTCCTCCGGCGACGGCGGGTTCCTGATGGGCCTGTCCGACCTCGAATCGCTGATCGGTGCCGCCCGCAGCACGATTGTGGTGATCTATAACGACGCCGCATACGGGGCGGAGATCCACCAGTACGGCTCGCCGGGCCTCACCGAGAAGCCGATGCTGATCCCGGAAGTGGACTTCGCTGCTGTTGGGCGGGCTCTGGGCGCCGAGTCGGCTGTTATCCGGTCCTTGGTTGACCTTTCGGCACTGCAAGGCTGGATCGACGCGGGGGCTCGAGGGACGTTCGTGGCCGACTGCCGGATAACCTCCACCGTAAGGGTGCCGTGGCTGACCGAGTGGATGAAGGCGTCCCAGGCTGCGAAGGCGGCGGTGGCGGGGTAGCCTCAATGTTTCATTACGCTAAGGAATGGTCGCAGGCTACCCGCGGTTTCGGGCAGTCTGGTAGGACCTTGGTTCGCCTGGTTGGCGCCGGTTTATGGACGGTCATCAATCACCTCGCCGCTTAGTCGTCGGGGTCACTGTCAGGTTCGCCCGACCCTTCAACATCTCCCTCGCGGTCTCTTTCAGTAGCCGCATCGACCCCGGATGCAAGGTCGGGCGCCAAACGTAGCAGACGGTGAGGGTTCTCTCTGATCCAGTTGATTAGGAGATTGGTGAGACGGGCATCGTCGGAATTGAAAGAAGGATAGACCTTAAGACCAGGGTGCTGCGCTGGCGTTATTGTGAATTCAACATCGGAAAAGTCCGTTTGCGCTTCCCTTATCTTGCTCCACCACACGTCGTCCAAAGACCCTGTTTTCCACAGAACATGTCGTTCTCGTCGTGCCTGAGCGGCATCAATCTCTGTTTGTGCAGCATCAGAGGCATCCTGATCCTCAGTGATGGAAGCTTCAATGGTCTTTCTCAGCCGTTCAAAGAATTGGGAGGTGTCCAGCATGAAGAGATGCTGACCCGACTCATCGAACAGTTCTTCAACAAGCTCTACGCGTGGACCCAGTCGTTTTTTGTCGCGGCCTGTTTCCCACCAGTCCGACTTAACGTCTCCGGTGACAAAGAGGAGAGGCCTTTGTTCAGTCTGGCACTTTTCTATGCATTGCTTCCAGAGGAAGTAGTCGCCATACTGGTTTGATTCCTTGGCGGCATCTTCATATCCCGGCGGGCGCTTGTTCTTGTAACGCTTCTCGCCTTCCCCAGTACTCTGCTGAACCCATTCCAGACTTGGCCTCTGGCCGGTGCGCTGATCGTAGTATCTCCGAAAGGTGGCAAGAACTTCGTCGCCATGTTGTGCTGTAGCCCAACGGCGAACGTCGTCCCTTTCGTCGGTGAGATATTTTACATATTGCTTGGTTGCCGCGATAAATTCTGCTTCGGCCTTATCATGACCGACGTGAGATTTCTTCTCAGCAGATTCGAACTTATTGACAAGTTTTTTGAGCTCATCAATTCTTGCCCCATGATTTGCAGGGAGTTCATCCCGCACCAACGGTCGGCGACGAAGGAACTCGAGACCGACCTGATGAGGCAGCCACAACCTTTCCTCAATGTGCTCGAGAAGATCCAGGAACCTCTGGGACGTTGGTCGCGAGAACCTGTACATGTCGAGCATCACATTTGTATCCAACACAACGATTGCTCGTCGGAATTCATGCTCGAAGTTGCCCTCGGGGAGAGGCATGAGTGCCCCGTAAACGTCGCGCATTAGTCTCCCAGCATCTGGCATAGAAATGTAGTACAGGGTATCAACTTCGCGCGCGTTTCAACCTGTTATCTTGGCATCAGCATTTGGTGCCCCGTCGTCTTGGACGAGTGGGGTGCAGTTTTCGTGGCCGCAGTGATAGTCGCAAATCTGGTCCGCAGTAAGTGCCCCTCACTTCCCTAACGGTGGGCTAGCTAATCAGAAGCCCTTGTCCGCCACGGATGTTTCCCCGCTCTCGACGTCCCCGGCATCGACTTCTCCGTGGCTAACGACGTCGTCGGCGCCCTGCGAGAGAAATGGGTTTTTATTGCCACCTCCGGGATGGTCAACTGCCTCTTCCGGGCACCGGTCGGCCGTACTATCGACGTCGGCGGAAAATCTATAATTTTGGATGCCATCAGCGAAACCGAACCGGCGGCTGCCGCGGCAGGGCATCCCGTTACCGAGGCAGGCCACGGACAGGCCGTCGGTCTGCTCACCGGACCAGGGTCGGCCTTCACGTCCTCCCTCTATCGGGAAGCTCATGACCACCAATACCCCGACCGCTAGGGCCGCCACAGAGATAGCCACATGAACGAAGCGTCAGCCAAGACGTGTACAAATTCGCCGCCAGCGCTGGTGCACTGTGGACCAACCATAGAAGTTCCCTCAAATAGAACCCCCAAGGACATTGTCCCCATACAGCTCGAAGGAACCTTCGCTGGAGAAGCTGGCTATGACATACGAGTCCGGAAGCTTGAAGAAGTCATCATGCCTGCACTCCGGGCCATCCCCAGGAGACGCTGCCCCTGCTCAACGAGAACCGCCCCGTCATGGTAGGAAACTGAGCTTATCTGTTCGGAGAAAGACTTCGCACCATTCCTGACGACAAACAGATCCCGATTGACGCACCCCACCTCGGACTCTCGCTGCTCATCGACCAGTTGCTGCTGAGCTTCCGCAAAGCGGCCACGGTATTGAGGAGACGTACAACGCGGCACTTAGAATCACTCCTACCGCCGCCTTAACGGCGGCCCAAGAACGGCGGCCCAAGGACGGCTCGCCTAAAGCCGCCGCTGCCGGAACATCGGGAACGATTCCCGCACGCGCTCCACAGTTTTCAGCGAGACATCCACCACCCGCACCCCAGGCTCCAGCCCCAGGTCTGCCTCGACCACCCCCATCGGGTCCACCAGCACGCTCCGCCCCACGGACACCGGTGGCGTCTGGGACACCCCTGCCACGTACACGCTGTTCTCGATCGCCCGCGCCGCGTTCAGCGCCAGCCACTGCTCCGTCTTGTGCTCGCCCGGCACCCAGGACGAGCAGACCAGCAGGACCTGCGCGTCGGCGTCGGCCAGTGACCTTGCCAGCTCGGGGAATCGGAGGTCGTAGCAGGTCATCAGCCCGAACCGCACTCCCCCGATCTCGAACACCACCGGCGCAGTGGACGGACCCGGCTTGATGAACGTCGACTCCCCAAAGCCCTGAGCATCGAAAAGGTGGATCTTCCGGTACGAAGCCAGCCGATCGCCGTCGGGCCCGAAAGCCACCAGCGTGTTGTACGCCCTGCCCGGCTCGTCCGAGGTTTCCACCACGCCCGCCACCAGCGCGATGCGGTGGCGGCGGGCGATGTCAGCAAGCTCCTGGCACACCGGGCCGTCCAGCGGTTCGGCCACCTTGGGGAAGGTCGCGTCCACCTTCTTCTTTTCGTAGGTGGCGTACTCCGGAAAGGCGACCAGCGCTGCGCCGTCGGCCGCTGCCTGGGCGGCGTACCGGTCGATCGCGGCGAGGTTGGCGTGGATGTCGGAGCCGGATTCCAGCTGCCCCAGCGCTATCCTCACGAGTGTTCCTTCCCTCGGCCCGGCGGCCACACTACAAACGTTCAGGCTCAGGCGGCGGCCTCGACAGTCGCCTTCTCCGTAGCCGTCATCTCCGGCGGCGACGCCTTGAAGCCCTTGGTGATCAGGGCCAGGACCAGCACGCCCAGCACCAGCCAGGACACACCCAGCGTAATGGCGTTGCTGTCCAGCTGGGAGAGCAGGTAAGCACAGATGATCGCGCCGATCACCGGGACCACCACGTAGGACACCGGGTTCAGCTGCTGCCCGGCCCGGCGCCGGCGCACATAGTGGAACACCACTGAGGCGTTCACCAGCGTGAATGCGGTGAAGGCACCAAAGTTGATGAACGACGTCGACGTGGCCACGTCCAGAAAGATCGCGATCAGGCCCACGAGGCCGGTGACCACCAGGTTAGCCACCGGAGTGTGGAACTTCTCGCTGAGCCGGCCGAAGACCGCCTTGGGCAGGACGGAGTCGCGGCCCATCGCGTACAGCAGGCGGGAGGCGCTGGCCTGCGCGGCGAGGCCGGAGGCGAACTGCGCCACCACCAGGCCGGCCAGGAACACGGCGCCGAACAGCTGCCCGCCGATCTGCAGGGCGATGGAGCTGGCCGCGGAGGCCGAGTCCTCGAACACGCCGCCCGGGTGGACCAGCTGGGTCACGTAGGACACCGCCACGAAGATGCCGCCGCCGATCAGGGCCACCAGCATGATGGCGCGCGGCACGGTCCGGCGCGGATTGACGGTTTCCTCGGTGAGGGTGGTGACGGCGTCGAACCCCAGGAAAGAGTACGCGGCGATCGCCGCGCCGGCGGAGATGGTCGCGAAGCTGGCCGTTTCGTTGAAGAACGGCTGCCCGCTGGCCAGTCCCCCGGCGCCGTTGGCGGAGACCACGCTGCCGATGGCCAGCGCCACGAAGAACACCAGGACCAGCAGCTGGAACGCCATCAGCACGTAGTTGGCCTTGTCCGCCACCTTGATGCCCAGGATATTCACCAGCGTGGTGATGACGATGAAGCCCACGATCCAGACGCCGATGGGGACGCCGGGGAACTGGGCGCTAAGGTAGGAGCCGCCGATGAGCCAGATGACCATGGGCAGGAAGAGGTAGTCGAGCAGGACGGCCCACCCCACCAGGAACCCGACCCGGGAATCGATGGAGCGGCGGACGTAGGTGTAGGCGGAGCCGGCCACGGGGTGGGCAACGGCCATCCGGCCGTAGCTGTGCGCGGTGAACAGCATGGCCACGAGCGCCACGAGGTACGCGGCGGGTGCTGCGCCGCCGGTGGTTTCGGCGATGATGCCGAAGATCCCCAGGACGATGATCGGGGTCAGGTACGCCAGCCCGAACAGGACCAGCGAGGGCAGCTTCAGCGTGCGGGTGAGGGTTGTTGTCACGGTGTTTCCTTACGGCTTGTAGGACGGCGGTGTCCAGGTGGCCGGGTTGATCCGGCCTTGGTAGACGGAAAGTTCGACGGCGGGCTCCCCCTCGCGGAACTGCGACCAGGGGCGGTTGAGGTTCTCCGTGCCGTGCGTGCGGACGCGGTCGACGGCGGCAAGGTCCAGTTCCGCGGTGAGCAGCTGTGGCTGGTCGTCTTGTGCTTCGGCGAGGGTGTTGCCCTCCGGGTCCACGATTATGCTCTTGCCCTGACCGGTGGGGCCCGCGCAGTTGACGCTGACCATAAACACCTGGTTGACGATGGCGTTGGCCTTGGCGAGGATCAGTTCCTGATTGCGGTCCGGGGTGGTGGTTTTGACGACGTTGAGGATCACGTCGGCGCCCATCCAGGCGAGCTGGCGGGACACCTCCGGGTACCAGGCGTCGTAGCAGATGTTCAGTCCCAGCCTGCCGATGCCGGGCAGGTCCACAGTGGTGAACCGGTCGCCGGGATCGTAGGGCTCGAACGGGCGCCAGGGAAAGATCTTCCGGTAATAGCCTGCGAGCTCCCCTTCCGGGGACAGAACCAGCTGCGTGTTAAACAGCTGGCCTTCCGGGCCGCGTTCGCAGACGCTGCCGGGGACCAGCCAGATGTTGAGGTCTTTTGCGAGCTGTTTGAGTTCTTTGACCCGTGGGCCGTCCAGCGGTTCGGCGCTTGCCTGGAGCATTTCGGTTCTTTGCAGGTCCGGGTCTTCGTCACCGAACAGGTGCAGCTCGGGGAAGACCACCAACTTGGTGTGCGGCTGGGCTTCGAGGGCTTCTTTGACCTCGTCGGCGAAGGCCGAGACGGGTTCGCCGATGAGCCGGGGCCTTGCTTGGGCCGCGATAAGGGGAAGGATGCGTGGCATGGTTTTTCTCCGCTGTGGGGTGTGATCCGGGTTATATTAGATCAGAATGATCCATTTATGGGAAGGGGGCGGCGATGGGCCGTAAAGTAGCGGACATGACCCGTCAGCTGGAGGACACCGATGAGCCCCCGCGCCTCGCCGCTGGCAGGATCACCGGGATGGAGCGCCGCAGTGCCATGGACGCAGTCCGAATGAGGATCGGGATGGCCATTTCCCTGGGGCTGCTGAAGCCGGGTGAGCGGCTGCCGGACCAGGAGGACGTTGCCCTGGGCCTTTCGGTCAGCCCGATCACGGCCCGCCGTGCGCTGGCCAGTTTGGCGGAGCAGGGCGTGGTGGTGCGGCGCCGCGGCCGGGCCGGCGGAACGTTTGTGGCGGATTCACCGCCTTCGGATGTTCTGGCGTCGCTTTCGGCTTCCCCGGCCGAGTCCCAGGCAGTGAACCGGCTCGTGGACCGAAGGCTGTTGTTCGAGTGCGCGGTGACGCACTACGCGGCAGTCAATGCCACTGCTGAGCAGTTGGATGAGCTGGAGCGGCTGACGCGTGAGATGGGTGCGGCCACGGACTGGTCCGTCTACCACCAGGCAGACGAGCGGTTCCATCAGCTGGTGGGTACGGCGTCGTGCCTGGACTCCGCCGTCGAGGTGTATCACGAGACGCTCGCCGAGCTGTACGACTACTTCATCCCCTACCCCATCGAGAAGCTGCACAAATCCAACCAGGACCACATCGCCCTCGTTGCCGCTATGCGTGCTCGTAACGTCGAGGCAGCGGTAGAGGTTTCGCGAAAGCACGTGGACATTCTGCACCGGACGATGTTTATGGGGCTGGCGCAGGGCGAGGTCTAAGTCGCAAGGACTGGTTGAATCTACCTCGGCTGCTCGCCTGCTGCCGCCCCCAAGCCAGCTAACTCCGGGGTGCTGTCTCAGAGGCGCTAAATCCTGTCGACGACACTAATAGTCAGTTTGTTCCGTTTAGGTGTTTCACTTATGACTTTTCGCTGCGTGATGCTGTCCATGAGGGTCTTAGGAGGAGATCATGGCTCTGACGGCAGTCGTGAACTTCTCCCGGAAGTCCGCCATTTTCGCATGGCGACCTCCTACACGGTCTTTAAGGGCCGCAAACTCTTCTGGTGCAGTGCCACTGTAGGTGCGCAACAACTCGAACCTTTCTTCAAGTTCAAGATTCATCTGGTGCGCGATGGCCTGGACTTCGTCGGTTGAATAGAACTCCACGCCCCAGGCAGAGCTTACAAAGTTCCTGTAGCTGGCATCCGCAGCTGCAAATTGGCTGCTGGTTACTCCCTGCGGTGCACCTGCCGCCATCGAATTTACAACATTGATCATGTCGCCTTCCACATTCTGGGAGAGAGTGAGGAACTGGCTGAAGGCAGCCACGCGTTGAGCTCTGATGAATTCTTCCCGGCCACGTCGGCGTGTTTCATCAATCGTCCGCTCGTTTGACTCGTGCTGTCGGGCGGCCGTATTTTCAGCGGCATCATAAGCTTTCTGAGCAGCCATGACTGAGAAAGCTCCGCTAACCAGGCTCCCGGTCAAAACACCTGCCAAGCCCCAAATTGCCGGGCTGCTGGCCCTTGCGGGCTTCACGGATTTTGACGCCTCGGAACCGGGCGACGCTTCGCCGGAACTCATACAAAAAGCATACCGGCACATGTTATGCGGACAATAGGGCTTTGCGTTTAAGCCGTATCCCTGGCTATATAGGCTTGGTGCTTTTTAGAGTGACCGCGCTCTGCCCCCAAAACCGTGCGAGCTCTTCGTCAGCCACTACACCGGCAGCTATGTCTTCAGCAGTAACCCGATAGGCCTGCTCGATGTAGTCCACAAGGTCTTTGAAGCTAAGCGCCACATTCCGCGGCCACCTATTCGTACCCCCTTTAGCTCGAAATTTTTTCAGCAGCGTCCGTACCAAGGGCAGGCCGACGTTCAACTCCTCGGCCACCTGCTTGATCGTTAGGAAGCGGGATTGGTGACCCTGGCTCTGCAACTCCTAACCGCCTGTCTCGATGTCAATTATGCGGCCTCTTTGACACTTAGTAAGGGCCTGTTGTCCAAGTTGTCCCAAGCATTACAGGTTTCGCAAATGACATTGGATGCAGCGCATTGAGGCCTTCCGGCAATCCAAGCAGGCCTTCCGCGGGGAAGATGCTGGCTTAGTTGCTGGCAGAGCCAGAGCCGACCCCCTTACGACGAGCTAAATACCGATGGACGGTGCACTTGCGGGGTGCCGGCCACGAGGTAGGAGATCAGCACCGCAGGGCCTGCAGCGTGAAATCCGGCGCCCGAGGTGCGCCCTGGGCAGCGCGGCGGTCGGCACCCAAACCCGCGAGCCGACGTCGTGATTCTCGACGTGGAAGCATGTGACTATTGGCGAACAAGCCGCCACAGGGACGTGACTTCGGCCGCGCGCGCCTCGAATAGAGGGTCGTCGCGGTCGGATGCCTTCGGGTGGGTTGGCTTGGTGTCGAGCCGTTCCCGCGCCTTCAGCCCAGCCGCCTTGATGGCGGTCAGCAGATCGTCACGCGACCGCAGGCCAAGGTGCTCGGCCAGGTCAGAGAGGACAAGCCAGCCCTCACCGCCCGGCTCAAGATGGTCGGGGAGTTCGTTCAGGAAGCGGAACAGCATCCTGCTCCCGGGGTCGTAGACGGCGCTGTCCAGGGTGGAATGCGGCGTGGTCGGAATCCAGGGCGGGTTGCACACGACGAGGGGCGCCCGTCCGGGCGGGAACATGTCGGTCAGGACGGCCTCGGCACGGTCCTGGACACCGAGGTTCCGGAAGTTCTCGCCGGCGCAGGCGATGGCGCGCGGTTCGTTGTCCGTCGCCACCACGCGGTGGACGCCACGGCGCGCGAGGACGGCAGCGAGCACCCCGGTGCCGGTTCCGACGTCGAACGCCAGCGTGTCCGAGGGCAGCGCAGCGGCGGCCACGAGATCTACATACTCACTGCGGGTGGGGAAGAACGTGCCATAGTGCGGGTGGATGCGGCCCTGCAGGGCATCGACGTAGACGCCATTCCGACGCCACTCGTGGGCGCCAATTGCCCCCACAAGCTCATGCAGGGACACAACGGAAGGTTCGCCGATATCACCGTACGCTTCAGCGGCGGCCTCCCGGATATCCGGTGCGCGGCGCAGCGGCACCACCGGTCCCGGATCAAGAGGAATCAGCAGCAGGCCGAGAATGCGTGCACGATGCGAGCGGGACTGGCGATGCCGGTAGAACTTTTCGGCCGGAGTTCCTGCGATCTTCTTTCCGGCGCCTATCCGCCGGTCCAGGGCATTAAGGATCTGCCGTGCGTTGTGGAAGTCACCGTGCCAGAGCATCGCGATCCCCTGTGACGCCATCCGGTTCGCATCATCAGCCGTGAGGGAGTCATCGACCACTTCGACGCGCGCCGGCGCCGGCCTGCCGTTCGCCGAACGCCATCGCGCGGTCCTGCTGACACCAGCCTCGACCCAGGACACGAGGGCGTTCTCATCCACCGCAGCTGTGCGCGGGGGCTTAGGGCCCGGCGTCGGAGTTCCTTCGGGAGCTGGCATGTCGGTACTGATAAAGATCCATTCCAAGAGTCCGGGGGCGGATCGGAGACTGACAGTTGCAGCGGCGATTCCACGCGGTCCAAGGCTACAGCCTAAGATTTCCAGACCGTCATTCGGCAGCGAGCCGAGCGTCTTGATCGTTGGCGTCGGAGCCCCTGAACCTATCGTCAGGATACAGGGGTGCTGCAGCCGCCGCAGATCCGGTCAGACCAGCCAGCGCCACCAGCGTGACCGCTCCGGCTCGGGCGTTGGTTCCGGCTCCGGCTCCTCACCCAAGGCCAGCGCGGCCTCGACGATGTCGTCCGCGGTGAGCGTCATGACGGCCTCACGATCGAGCGCGTCGAGACTTTGTTCCTCGTCGAGCGACAGCCGCAGCGCCTGGCGGTTGAGCGCCTGCTCGAACAGCGTGCGGGCGAATCGTGCGTTGCCGGAGTCCTCGCCCGCGTGGAGCCCGGTGAAGATGCGGCGCAGCACCTGGTCCGCATCCGGCTCCAGCGTGTACTCGTGCTGGGCCAGCATCTGGTGGAAGATCGTCTGGAGTGCGTCGACGGAGTAGTCGGGGAACGTGATCTCGCGGGCGAACCGGGAGCGCAGTCCGGGGTTCGAGAGCAAGAAGGCCTCCATCAGCCGCGGGTACCCGGCCACAATCACCACCAGGCGGTGGCGGTGGTCCTCCATCCGCTTGAGCAGGACCTCGATCGCCTCGGGGCCGAAGTCCATCCGGCCGTCCTCCGGGGCCAGCGCATAGGCCTCGTCGATGAACAGGACGCCGTCCAGCGCACGCCGGATCACCCGGTCCGTCTTAATGGCGGTCGCGCCGACGTACTGCCCCACCAGGCCCGAACGGTCCACTTCGACCAGGTGGCCTTTCTGCAGCAGACCCACCGCGCGGTACATCTCGGCCAGGAGCCGCGCCACGGTGGTCTTGCCCGTGCCCGGATTCCCGAGGAACACCAGATGCTGTGATGTGGCCACCTCCGGCAGGCCGTGCGCCTTACGGCGGGCCTGGACCTGGAGCAGTGCAACGAGGGCCCGCACCTGTTCCTTCACGGTCTCCAGTCCCACCAGCGCGTCAAGCTCGGCCTGCAACTCGGACAGTGGCCGGGCCGGCCCGGGCCTCGCACCGATAAGATCGCCCACCAGGTCGTCGACCCGCTCCGAACCGCCGGGCAGCTTGAGCTGATCGGCCAAATGGCCGATGGTTTCGCGCAGGTCATCGAGCGGATTGCGGCTGGGAGCCATGCATCCACTGTAGTCCTCGATTCCCGGCCGGGGAGGGGTTTGGCCACCAGTAGCTCCCGCCAGGCGGCAGCTACGCAGCCGCCAAAGTAGGGCACTTCTCCCCTTTGCACCGCCTGACGCACGGACTACCCTGATCCGCATCAGTGTTCACCGCCGTCGAGGAGCCATCATGGCCGGGTTTGTGCAGATCATCGAGTTCAGGACCTCCCGCATCAAGGAGATCGAAGAGCTGGGCCGTCCCTCAAGAACCGAGGGAAGTACCGCGCCCACGTTCCGCCGCATTGTTGCCACTGCCGACAAGGACCACCCGGGGACCTACTTCACCATTGCCGAGTTCGATTCCTTTGACTCGGCCATGGAGAATTCCGGCCGGCCGGAAACGTCGGAGTTCGCTGCCAAGATGGCGGCACTGTGCGACGGACCCGTGATTTTCCGCAATCTGGATGTCATGTGGGAGGACAACGGGGAAGGTCCGGACAACGGCTAGGAGCGGGTGATGACTTCTGTAAGTCCCGCTCCGGAGCGGCACGGCGACGGTACGGGCCTGGTTGTTGATCTCAGCCGGCTGGCATCAGCGTCGCTGGCCACAGTAGGCGGCAAAGCCATTAACCTCGGCCGACTTATCACTGGTGAGTTTCCGGTTCCGCCGGGTTTCTGCCTGACCACGGCCGGCTACTGGAAGGCCGTACCCACCGAAATGGACGTCATCGCCGCCCGCCTGGACGGCGTCGGGATTCATGGGAAGGAAGAGTCCGACGGCGGCCGCGGACTTCCGGACGACGAACGAAACAACCTCGCGCGGCGAGCACGTGAGGCTATGTTGGCAGCGCCGGTGCCGCCCGACGTCGAGGCCGCCGTCCGCGATACCTACGCCGCGATGGGCAGCGGGCCGGTGGCGGTACGGTCCTCCGCCACCGCCGAAGACCTGCCCTTCGCCAGCTTCGCAGGGCAGCAGGACTCCTTCATGGACGTGGTGGGAGCCGACGCCGTCGTCGAGGCCATCCGGCACTGCTGGGCCTCCCTCTGGACGGACAGGGCGGTGGCCTACCGCACCACGAACGGGATCAGCCACCGCGAGGTGGGCCTCGCCGTCGTAGTTCAACAAATGGTCGACGCCGGCGCTGCAGGCGTGCTGTTCACCGCCAACCCTGTGACCGGCACCCGGACCCAGACAGTCATTGATGCAAGTGCCGGGCCGGGACAGGTAGTGGTGTCCGGCGCTGTGAACCCGGACCATTTCATGGTGGAGACGGCATCAGGCCGGATCCTGCAGCAGCCGCCGGACGGTGCATCCAGCCTGACCGAGGCCCAGCTTCGCGAACTGACGTCCCTGGGTGACGACGCCCAGCGGCTCTTCGGCGCGCCGCAGGACGTGGAATGGGTGATCGACGGCGACGGCAAGGCCTGGCTGACCCAGTCGCGGCCCATCACCACCCTGTACCCGCTGCCGGAGGAGGATCCGTTCAGCGGGCAAGCCGGCACGGACGGACCGGCCGGCGCAGCGTCAGGCGCGGACACCCGCGTGTACCTGTGCGGCACGCTGCTCCAGGGCCTCACGCGCCCCATCACGCCGATGGGCCTCCATGTGCTGGCCCTCATGAGGGGCAACAACAAGGGCCCGTGGAAAAGTGTGAACCCGGGGTTGCGGATGTACGTGGATCTGACACCAATCCTCCGCAACAAGTCCGGCCGCGAGATCATGGCCAAGATGCTGCCGCTCGCGGACGGACGGTCAGCAGCAATCCTCCCAGCCCTGCTGGACGATCCGCGGTTCAGCGTTGCCCGGCCTCCCCGCAGGAAATCCGGCCGCAAGGGCAACACCGCCCCTCCGCGGACGCAGTCCAAAAGCGCGAAAGGCAACCAGGGCCTGGGCGTCTTCCTGGGGCTCATTCCCGGTATGGTCCGCGCCCTGCTCTGGCCGGACTGGGAGCTGCGGAGGGCACTGCGGTACCAGGACCGCCTGGCAGCCCGGCTGGCCCTCCCCCTGCCGGCGACTGCGGCCATGCGGCTCGAGCACACCGAGGACATCCTGGCCACGTCGGTCAACGGGCTGATCCAGGCCTCGCTGCCGGCACCAGCGGTGGGGTACCTGATGCTGGCCGCGGCACGCAGGCTGTTGCGCGGAATTGCCGAGCCGCGTGAACTTGAGGCGGTGCTGCGCGGACTTCCCCACAACGTGACCACCATCATGGACCTGGAGCTGTGGCACCTGGCAGTGTCCGTGGGCAGGGATCCGGAGGCACGCCGGGCATTCGGTGAACTGCAGCCCGGCGGGCTGGCTGCCCGCTACAAGGCAGGCACGCTGCCCGCCGCCGCCCAATCCGGGCTGGCGGCGTTCCTGTCAAAATACGGCCACCGGGCCGTGGCGGAAATCGACATGGGGATGCCCCGGTGGTTCGAGGAGCCGGACCACATCCTCGGCATGATCTCAAATTACCTTCGCGTGGAGGATCCCGAACAGGCCCCGGACCGCCAGTTCGCAAGGGCCGCCGGGCACGCAGAGTCCCGGATCAGCGAACTGGTAGAGCGTGCCGGAACAAAAAGCCGGCTGCGGGGGCGCCTGGTGGCGCTGTGCCTGCGCCGGACACGGCAGCTCGCAGGCCTCCGGGAACTGCCCAAGTTCTGCATCGTGCTGGTTCTGGCGGAGATGCACCGGCAGCTCACGGAGGTAGGCGCCGGACTGGTGAAGAACGGAACCATCGAAGCCTCCGGAGACGTGTTCTTCCTGGACTTCGACGAACTGCGCGTGGGCCTTCGCGGCGCGGACCTGAAGGGAATCGTCGCCCGCCGCCGCAGGCTGTACGACGTCGAACTGCGGCGCCGGCGCATTCCGCGCCTTCTGCTCTCGGACGGCACAGATGTTGAGGCGGCCATGGTGGCGGCGGCCACCTCCCTGCCCCAACCGGCCGACGCCGACCGCCTGACGGGGACGCCTGCTTCAGCAGGCACCGCCGCCGGGAAGGTCCGGGTGATCATGGATCCGGTGGGCGCCCACCTGGAACCAGGTGAAATCCTGGTGGCTCCCTCTACCGATCCCGGCTGGACGCCGCTCTTCTTGACGGCAGGTGCTTTGGTGATGGAGATGGGCGGCATCGTCTCGCACGGAGCCGTGGTGGCCCGCGAGTACGGCATCCCCGCTGTGGTGGGTGTTGCCGATGCCACCCTGCGGCTGCGCGATGGCCAGAGCATCACCGTGGACGGGGCGGCCGGAACTGTTACCTGGTGAGGCCAGTTCGCAATTGAAGGGCGCGCCCGGTCAGACCGGACGCGCCCTTCGTGTGCCTGAACCCTGGAAGTGGTTCACGCCGCCCGATCTAGTCGATGAGCACCGGCTGCTTGTCACCGTCCGTGGACTCGACACGCGGCCGAGCGTCCCGTTTCCGGTGGTTCAGCCAGTTCGCCACCGCCAGAAGTGCCACGAGTCCGAAAGTGCTCAGGAGCTGGGGACGGGAATCCTCGCCGATGAAGCCCACCGTGAAGATCGCCGCGAGGATGAGCAGGCCAAAGCACGTCAGCCACGGGAAGCCGGGCATCCGCAGCGGAAGCTCCGTTCCCTCGCGGTCGGCGCGGCGGCGCAGCGCCAGCTGGGCCAGGAGCGCGGACGTCCATACCAGCAGGCAGGTCGACCCCACAATATTGAGCAGGACGCCAAGGACCATCTCGGGGAACATCAGCTCCAGCACCACCGTGACAATGCCGAAGGCAACGCTGGCCAGGACTGCGATGACCGGAACCCGTGCCTTGGACACCGAGGCAAGCAGCCGCGGCGCTTCGCCACGTTCGGCCAGGGAGTACGCCATCCGGGAGGCGCCGTAAAGGTTGGCGTTGAGCGCGGAGAGCAGCGCTGCCACGGCCACCAGCGTGATGGCGGTGGCCGCACCGGGCATGCCAGCGGCGTCCAGCACCGCGGCGAACGGGCTCTTCAGCCCCTCCGAACCCACGGGAACCACGGCCGCAATAATGAAGATCGCACCGATGTAGAACACCAGGATGCGCCACAGCACCGTCCGGACCGCTTTCTTTACGCTGCGGGCGGGCTCGGCTGTCTCGGCTGCCGCTACGGAGACGATCTCAGTGCCGCCGAACGCGAACGCCACCACGAACAGCGCCGTGGCAATACCGGCGAAACCACTCGGCGCGAAGCCGTCGCCCATGAAGTTGGACAGGCCCGGCGACTGGACGCCCGGCAGCCAGCCGAAGAGCAGGGCCGCGCCCACAGCCAGGAACGCGACGATCGCTGCCACCTTGAGCAGCGCGAACCAGAACTCGAACTCGCCAAAGTTCTTCACGCTGGTGAGGTTCACAGCGGTGAGCACCACGATAAACACGAAGGCCATCAGCCACACCGGCAGGGCCGGGAAGATGGTGGCCAGCAAGCCTGCCGCGCCGAGCGCTTCGGCCGCGATGACCACCACGAGCTGCAGCCACCACAGCCAGCCCACGGTGGCGCCGGCCACCGGGCCGTAGGCCTTGGCGGTGTAGACGGAGAAGGCGCCGCTGTCCGGATTGGCGGCGGCCATCTCGCCGAGGGCCCACATCACCAGGATGATGAGCGTGCCGGCCACGAGGTAGGAGACCAGCACCGCCGGGCCGGCGGCCTGGATGCCAGCACCGGAGCCGATGAAGAGGCCCGCGCCGATGGCGCTTCCCAGCCCCATCATGGTGAGCTGGCGGGGTTTAAGGGCCGCGCCGAGCGCGCGGGCAGACGTCTTTGTCTGTTGTTCCATGGGGAATCCTCTAGTTAGTAGGTGGAACTTATTGGGGTTGAGGGTCAGCCGGTTTTCAGGCGGCGTGGGCTTCGAGAAGCCGGAGCACGCGGTCGTTGGAGGCGGCGTCAGCAACAGTGATCCGCACGCCGTCCCCCTGGTATGCCCGAACCATGATGCCTGCACGGTCGAACGCGTCCACCAGCCTCGGCAGCAGGTCGTCATCGGCACGAATCCACAGGAAATTGCCCTGGCTCGGCTGCAGCTTCCAGCCCCGGGCTGCCAGCTCCCGAGACATCCGTGCACGCTCCTGCTTGACGACGGCGACACGCGCCTCCATCTCCTCCCCCGCGTCGAGCGATGCGATGGCCGCCTTCTGGGCCACCGCGCTCACCGCGAAGGGAAGGGCTGTCCGGCGCAGTCCCTCAGCGATAACCGGGGCCGCCACGGCGTACCCCACGCGCAGCCCGGCCAGTCCATAGGCCTTCGAGAAGGTGCGCAGGATGCAGACGTTCGGGTAATCGCGGTAGAGGGCCATGGAATTGGGGCCGCTGCCCGCTTCGGCGTATTCCACGTAGGCCTCGTCGATCACCACGAGGATGTCGGAGCGCACCGCGCGCAGGAAGGACTCGATGCGTTCGTGGCTGATTGGCACGCCGGTGGGATTGTTGGGCGTGCACAGCAGGATGACTTTGGTGCGCTCGGTGACGGCTGCGGCCATGGCATCGAGGTCGTGGCCCTCAAGGTGGTCCAGCGGGATTCGGACCGGCCGGGCGCCCGCCAGCTCCACCAGGATGGGGTAGGCCTCGAAGGAGCGCCACGCGAAGATCACCTCATCTCCGGCGTCGCACAGTCCGGTGATGATTTGCTGGAGGACGCCCACGCTGCCCGGTCCCACTGCGATCTCCCCCGCCGTGACGCCGAGGTGCAGGGCAAGCCGTTCGCGGAGTTCGACGGCGGCCATGTCGGGATAGCGGTTCATCCTGCCCGCTGCTTCGGCCACCGCGCTGATGGCTGCGGGCAGTGGTTCGTAGTGGCTTTCGTTGCTGGCAAGGGCTGCGATGTCCATTCCGGCGCTGCGCCGGCCCGGGACGTAGGACGGAAGGCCGGTGACTGCGCTTCTAAGGGTGGGAAGCGTGGTTTCCGGTCTGGTGAGGAGTTGATCGGGGGTCATGAGGATCAACCATGGAAGTGACCCGGCCCACATTGCAAGATACGCTCTAGCCATTGGGACTTCTGCTCAACTTCTATTGCATGTGGTGAAAATATGACCATCGCGAACCCTCGCACCCTTGATTCCCTCGACGGCCGGATCATCTTGGCCCTCGACAAGGATCCCGAAGCCAGCGCCCTGGCACTTTCGCGGACGCTCGGCGTCGCACGGAACACAGTCCATGCCCGGCTGGCACGGCTTGAGCGCAGCGGCGCCCTCCGCTCCTTCAGCCGGAGACTGGATCCCGCCGCGCTTGGATATGAGCTGATGGCCTTCCTCTCACTGGCCATCAGCCAAACGCGGGCGGGCTCGGTGGAACAGGGGCTCGCAGCGATCCCGGAGGTCATCGAGGTACACGCCACCACCGGCGACGCGGACCTGATGGCCAAGGTGGTGGCCCGCGGCACGGCTGATCTGTACCGCATCACCAACAAAATTCTGGAAATCGACGGGATCCAGCGGACCAGCACGGCGATTTCCGTGGTTGAACTTATGCCGCCCCGCTACGACGGCCTCTTAGCCCGGCTGTCCCAGCAGGAATCGCGCCCCACAGACGATACAAGGGGTGACGTGCGCCACAAGTAGGCATATTTTCAGTTTCTTCCGCTGTCTGCTGCCAATTGTCCCAACCCAATGAGACTCTATTGCTTATTTGAAGAACGACTCGCAAGCTTCCTGCATGACTACTCTCACCGTCTCGGGCCGTGTGGCGCAGGTTCTCAGCAGCTATCTCAGCGATGTTTTCGGCGTGATGGGCAACGGAAACGTCTACTTCCTGGACGCCGCGGAAAAGATGGGCCTGCGCTTCTCCCCCGTCCGGCATGAGGGCGCCGCCATCGCCGCGGCCGACGCATATTACCGGACGTCCGGACGGCTCGCAGCGGGCACCACCACCTACGGTCCCGGCTACACCAACGCACTCACCGCCCTCGCCGAGGCGGTCCAGGCGCAAATCCCCGTTGTGCTCGTCACCGGGGACGCACCCACCAGCGGGGCCCGGCCGCAGGACGTGGACCAGGCGGCCATCGCCGCGGGCCTCGGCGCGGCCACCTTCACCGTCACCCGCGACGCCGCGGGCGCCATCACGCAGCAGGCGGTGGAGTACGCGCTGACCAAGCTAACCGCTGTCGTGCTTGCCATCCCCTACGACCTCGCGTCACTTGAGGCCGGGGACGAGGAACTTCCCGAGCCCTCGGCACCTCAGGTGACGGACGACGTCGACCGCGGCCTTGCGCAGGCAGCCCGCCTGCTCGCCGGGGCCAAGCGCCCGCTGATCCTCGCCGGCCGCGGTGCGCACCTCACCGGAGCCGGTCCGGAGCTCCGCGAGCTCGCCGACCGCCTTGGCGCACTGACCGCCGGAACCGCCCTGGCGCTCAACCTCCTCAACGGCGAGGGGTACTTGGGCGTCGCCGGCGGTTTCGGCACCGCCACCGCGGCCGGGCTCATGGGCGAGGCCGACGTGGTCCTGGTGGCCGGGGCGAGCCTGAGCCCGTTCACCATGCGCTTCGGGCACCTGCTCGGCCCGGACAGCACGGTCATCCAGATCGACACCGCCCTGCAGCCCACGCACCCCCGGGTGGACCTGTTCGTCAGCGCGGACGCGAAGACTGCTGCGGGTCAGATCCTCCGCATGCTGGACGGCGCGGCTGCGGCGGAAGCGTGGCGCCCCGAAGCCCGCAAGCGTCTGGCCGAAGGACCGGCCCACCACCCCGGCTCCGACGAGACCCCGGACGGCCGGCTGGACCCGCGCTCTCTCGCCACGGCATTGGATGCCGTGCTGCCCGAGCGCCGCACGGTGGTCCAGGACGGCGGGCACTTCGTCGGCTGGGCACCCATGTACTGGAACATCCCCCGGCCGCAGGACCTGGTGATGGTGGGGACCGCCTACCAAGCCATTGGACTCGGCCTTGCCAGCGCCGTCGGGGCAGCCCGCGCAGTGGAGGACGGCCGCACCCTGGTGCTGGCCTCCGGCGACGGCGGGTTCCTGATGGGCCTCGCCGACCTCGAATCACTCATCACTGCGGCTCGCAGCGCGATCGTGGTGATCTACAACGACGCCGCGTACGGGGCCGAAATCCACCAGTACGGCTCCCAGGGCCTGACCGAAAAGCCGATGCTGATCCCCGAAGTGGACTTCAGCGGCGTCGCCCGCGCCCTCGGTGCCGAGTCGGCGATCATCCGCTCATTGGCGGACCTTGCCGCGCTCACGGACTGGATCGACGCCGGAGCCAAGGGAACCTTCGTGGCTGACTGCCGGATTACGTCGAGCGTCCGGGCCCCGTGGCTGAGCGAGTGGATGAACGCTACCCGGGCGGCGAAGGCGGCCGTGGCGGGCTAGCTGTATCTGATTTTTCGCCATCTGCGATCGACCCACAGACGGCAGACTCCTGCTTATACGCTAGGGAGCAGGAGGGGGCGGGTCTGCAGCCTGCTCAGCACGCCATGGGGCTCGCCACTCCGCAGGCTCCCAGCCGTCCATGATGTAAATCCGCTCGTGCGCAACCCGGTCCCCCCGGAACTCCAAGAGGTTGACGGTGAACATCCAAGGAGCACCGTCGTAGCTGATGAGGTTCTCCACGACCACCAGATCCTCACGATAGGTGATCCGTCGAGTGTGGAACTTGAGCTTGGCTGGATACTGCCGCCGCCATTCGCGGAAATTCTCCACGCCCTCGAACCGTTCGCCGGACTGGGGAAACTCGAGCACCGCGTCATTGTGATAAATCTCGTGGGCGACGTCCTCGTCTACGCCGGAGTACTCCCAGTGACGCCGCAGGGCATGCAAAAGGTCTGTCTCATCGAGCATCTCTATCCTCCCGGGCCGGAATCAGATGTTAACTCCAGGCGGTGTGCATAACAACGGGTCGCGTAATCCGCAGGCGCCCCCTACCGAGGCGCCCTCCCCCTCACAGGTGAGCACCGTCGTCGAACACCCGTGCGTTACATCACCGTCGGCTTCCCGGGCCGCTCCTTGTGCTCCGCCCGCGCGATCTCGAAGCTGCTCTCGAACGGCAGCGATTCCACGTCCAGCAGCGGGTTGTTGTCCTGCGTTTCCACCAGCTTCCGGGCGTCTTCCTCCGACTCCACGCTGGGCATGGACCCGGGCAGGTGCCGCCCGGCCGATTCGGGCAGGAACCGGATAGCCACGGCAGCAATGGCGGCCACAGCCATGAGGTAGTACGCAATCGCCATGTCGTCACCGGTCAGCTCGATCAGGGCCGCAATGATGAACGGGGCCGTCCCGCCGAAGATCGCCACCGCCAGGTTGTAGGCGATGCCCATGGCGGAGTACCGGTGCTCCGTGGGGAACAGCGCCGGCAGTGCCGACGCCAGGTTTGGAACCGAGAACGCCACGGGGAAGGCGATCAGGGCGAGGCCAAGCAAAGTCATCGGGATGCTGCCCACCGCTATCGCCAGGAACGCGGGAACCGCGAGTACCACGGTGCTGAACGCCCCAATCCACAGCACCCGCCGGCGGCCGATCCGGTCCGAGAGCAGCCCGGTGAACGGGATGCACAGTGCCATCGCCACCAGGACCGGAATGGTCAGCAGTGTCCCGTCCACCTCGCTGTATCCCTTGTTGCTGGTCAGGTACGTGGGCATGTAGGACGTGAGGGCATAAGCCACGGTGTTGGCGGCCGCCGCCAGGATCATGGCCAGCAGGATGGGCCGCCAGTGCGCCTTCAAAATCCCGATCGGACCTACAGGGCGGAGCTCCTCTCCGGTCTCGGGATGCTTCGCCGCAACGGCTTCGGCTTCCTGCGTGGCTTTGAAGGCGGCCGATTCCTCGATCTTCATCCGGAAGTAGACGGCCACGACACCCAGCGGACCAGCCACCAGGAACGGGATCCGCCAGCCCCACGCCTCCATCTGCTCCTGCCCCAGGGTCAGCTGAAGGGCGGAAACCACAGCCGCCCCCGCCGCAAAGCCCAGGTAGCTGCCCATGTCCAGGAAGCTGACGTAGAAGCCCCGGCGGCGGTCCGGCGAATGCTCGCACACAAACGTGGTAGCGCCCGAGTATTCACCGCCGGTCGAAAAGCCCTGCACCAGCTTGAGGACAACCAGCAGCACAGCCGCCCAGATGCCCAGCACCGAGTAGCCGGGCAGCAGGCCGACGGCGAACGTTGCTACGGCCATAAGCATCAATGTCATGGCCAGGACCTTCTGGCGGCCGATCTTGTCGCCCAACCAGCCGAAGAAGACGCCGCCCAGCGGCCGGGCGATGAAGGTGGCGGCGAACGTTCCCAGCAGGAACAGGTTCTGCACTGCCCTGTCCGCTTCGGGCAGGAACACCGGCCCCATGGTGGTGATGAGGTAGCCGAACACACCCACGTCGTACCACTCCATCGTGTTACCGACGATGGTCCCGCCCAGCGCCTTCCGCAGCGTGTGGCGGTTCACGACATTGACGTCGGATACCTGTAATCGCCGCTGCTGCCGGTTGTGCTCTATCATTGTCCGCTCACCGCCGCCTCCGTCTTTGGGCCGGGCACACGCCGTCGTAATTTACGACGGCGGCCGCTCGACACAGTGCCAAACTCCCCTACTGTCCCGGCGCCCGGTAGGTGGGCGTCTTCTTGGCGGCTTCGTCGAGGTCTTCCACTGTCAGGAGCGGCTTCAGGCGTACGTTGACGTTCCCCGTGGAATTGATCAGCAGCGACAGTGCCGCCGCGCTTGCATCGTCCGGCGCCTCGAAAACGCCAAGGACGTCGTAGTAGCCAAATGCGTAATAGAAGCTTTCCAGCGTTCCTCCGACGGAGCTGAGGGCTTCCGTCAGGGCCTCGCGCCGCCTGGTGCCGCCCTCTTGCATGAGCCCTTGAATTCCTTTGCCCACGTACGTTGCTTCAAACAGATACTTCGGCATGGTCTTTCCCTTCCTGGATTCCTATTCCATCGGCCGCTCACCACACCGGGCGCAAGGAGCGTTGTTATTAGCACCCGGCAGTACGCCGAGTGCCGGGCAACCGTGCAGAAGTGCCCCAGACCGGGCGCCTTGTTCTGAATAAACGGGGCAGCTGACCCCGTTACCGCAGAACATATTCCTCCGGCTGCGGGCAGTCAATATGGAGGGGATACCTAATGACTGGTGCCTTCCGCAGGACCTTCCGCGCTGCCGGGAGGGGTGGCATCATGTGTGTGCCGCCACCTACCGGGAACTCGGCGTACGCATTCCCGGGAACACCATCCCGAGGAGTCAGCATGAAGAGGCTCGCTACCTGGATCTGGCTTGCCGTCGGCACCGCATTGCTGCCCTTCGCCAACCTCCAGACGCTCATCCCGCTGACGGCCTGGCTGGCTCCCGTCTTCTTGTTGCGTTTCACCCGCAGCCAACGGCTGCTGGTAGGGTTTCCGGTCCTGGTGCTGGCGATGTCGGGTGCGCTGCTCGTCGCGCTGCGAGGTGGCTTCTTCCCGGTTGTCGACGGACCCGGCTACTACCTTTTCGTCGCCGCACTCGGGCTGGGCGGCGCGCTGCCGTTCGCCGTCGACCGCGTCCTTGCGCCACGCCTGGCCGGCGTCCCGCGCACGTTAGTGTTCCCTGCGGCGGTGACAACCGTTGAGTTCCTGGGCACGATTGGCAATCCCTTTGGGACCGCCGGCAGCACGGCGTACTCACAATATGCCGGGCTGCCACTCCTGCAGCTGGTGTCCGTTACCGGCATCTGGGGACTGACCTTCCTGGTCAGCTGGTTCGCGCCGGTGGTCAACGAAGTGTGGGAGAGAGGGTGGTCACGCTCCGGCGTGGTGTCCCCGGCAGGGCTGTTCACGGCCGTCACTGTTGCCGCGCTGCTGTTCGGCGGGGCACGGCTGGCCTTTAGCGCGCCGGGCACGGAAACCGTTCGCGTCGCCGCCCTGGCACCGGACCGACACCTGTCCGAGCTGGCCTACCGCGCACCAGACCTTCGTGCGGCAAGTCCAGCCGAACGAGCCTCGGTGCGGGACGAACACTTCACACCGGTGCTCGATGAGCTGTTCGACCGGTCGGAGCTGGAGGCCATCGCCGGCGCGAAGATCATCGCCTGGTCGGAAGCCGCGGCACGGACGCTGGACGAGGACCAGACGAACGTCGTCGCCCGGGCTGCTGATCTGGCCCGCGAGCACGGTGTCTACCTGCAGGTTTCGATGATCGTGCAGTTGGCCGCAGGTGGCTCCGCTGACGGCGGCCCGGTGAACGAGAACCACGCCGTCCTGCTCGACCCGAGGGGTGCAGTGGTGTGGGACTACCAGAAGTCCAAGCCGACACCGGGCGACGGACAGGACCCCGGCCCGGGCATCATCCCGAGCGTCGACACGCCGTACGGGCGCCTGGCCACGATCATCTGCCAGGACGACTTCTTCCCCGATCTGGTCCGCCAGGCGGGAGCCGCACAGGTCGACATTCTCCTGCTGCCCTCCAGCGATTGGGACAGCGTCGCGGCTTGGCACGCGCAACAGGCACCGTTCCGGGCCATCGAGAACGGCGCGGCCGTGGTCCGCCCCACCCGCCAGGGCATCTCCCTCGCCACGGATTCACAGGGCCGTCTCCTGGGCCACAAAGCGGACTATTTTGTAACCGACACGCAAACCCTGGTGGCATCGGTGCCGACCGGGGGCTCCGGCACCTGGTACTCGGTGGTTGGTGACACCTTCGCCTGGGCCAGTACCGCTGGAACCCTGGTCCTGGCTGCCGCAGCCTTCCGGCCAAGACGACACCGCGGGGAGCAGTGACGAGCCAGACCGCCTGCCGTCCCGCCGCCGTCTATTCGCATATTCGCAATTTCGCTGTTTCGTCATCAATTCGCGCTGATTCCGAGACATGACGCTCACTGTGATAATCCGGTAGGTATATCTCCTTTATCTGAAACTTCCACGGCATCCGCCGCCGAAGAACGCAGCGCGCGCGTTGCCGTAACGCTGTTTCCCATTCTTATCCTCGCCGGAGGCGCCATCGCGCTTGCCATGCCAACTGCCTTCACCGGGCTGGCACCCTGGATCAACCCCCTTCTGGGAGTCATCATGTTTGGCATGGGGTTGACACTCACGCCCCCTGACTTCGCCGTTATCGCCAAGCGCCCCATCCCGGTAGTGATCGGAGTCGTAGCACAGTACGCCATCATGCCGTTCCTCGGCTGGCTGGTCGCGGCGGCGTTGGGGCTGCCGCCGGCCCTGGCCGCTGGCGTCATCCTGGTGGGCTGCTGCCCCGGCAGAACAGCTTCCAACGTGGTGTCCTACCTGGCCAAGGGTGACGTCGCCCTGTCTGTCGCCATGACCACCGTCTCCACCCTGCTCGCTCCCCTGCTGACACCGGTGCTTGCATTGTGGCTCGCCGGTCAGTACATGCCGGTAGACGCCGGTTCGATGGCGTGGTCCATCGTCCAGATTGTGCTGTTCCCTGTGCTGCTGGGACTTGTTGTCCGGATCTTCCTGCCCCGCCTCGTAGACAAGGCGCTGCCCGCCCTTCCCTGGATTTCGGTCCTCGCCATCACCATGGTGGTGGTTGCTGTGGTTGCCGGCAGCGCCAAGGCGATCTTCGCAGCGGGTCTGCTGGTTCTCGCGGCCGTAATTCTGCACAACGGGCTGGGCTATGCGCTCGGTTATGCTGCGGCACGTTTGTGCCGGCTGCCGATTCCTTCCAGGCGTACCACTGCCATCGAGGTGGGCATGCAGAATTCAGGTCTTGCAGCAGGGCTGGCGCGGCAGTACATGACTCCCGAAGCGGCCCTGCCTGGCGCCATCTTCTCGGTCTGGCACAACGTGTCCGGTGCAGTTCTGGCGGCTTACTGGCGCCGCCGCAGCACCCCTGCTCTCCGCAGCGGTGAGCCGGTTCCGGCGGCTGTCACGGAGTAGCCGTAAATTCGCTTGCTCCGGGTGCCCGCGCACGTCCGACAACTGACGGCCACCCCCGTTGTGGGGGTGGCCGTCCGTTTCAATGCGTTGCCGGTGTTAGTGCTCCGCTTCTGCGGCAGCCTTCTTGGCGTCTTTCTCGGCGTCCTTCTCGGCGCGCAGAGCCTCCGTTTCGTGCTGCTCCTCGGCTTTTTCCTTGCGGATGACCTTTGCGAAAAGCTTCTCCATCTCCTTGGCCACGCCCGCGGCTGAAGCCGGGTTCTGGCCGGTCACCAGCCGGTCGTCAACCACCACCTTCTCCTCAAAAACATCAGCGGAGACGTGGGTGGCGCCCTGTTCCTCAAGCCGGTCTGCCAGGAAGAACGGGATGACCTTGTCCTTCCCTGCGGCAACCTCCTCGTCGTTGGTGAAGGCGGCCACCTTCCGGCCCTCGACGAGGCGAAGCCCGTTCTCCAGTTCCACGTTCAGCAGGCCGGCCGGTCCGTGGCAGACCGCGCCCACCAGGCCGCCGGCGTTGTAGACGCCGGCCACCAGGTTCTGCAGGCCTTCACTGTCCGGGAAGTCCCACATAGTGCCGTGGCCGCCCACCAGGTAGACGGCGTCGTACTGGTCGGAATCAACGACGTCGACACGCGCTGTGTTGTAGAGGCCGGCGCGCGTGGTCTCATCCTCCGTGAAGGCAACCTGGATGGGATCCTTCGAGTCCACCTCGTCGCGCGGGGGCTGGCCGCCCTGGATGGAGGCAAAGTCCACGAAATGCCCGGAATCCTTGAACACCTTCCAGGGATGTGCAGCCTCGGCCACGTTGTAGCCGGTCTTCTCTCCGGTATCGCCGATCTCGGAAACGCTGGTCAGTACCATGAGGATTTTCTTCATGAAGTGCTCCTTTTCGTCCAACTCCCACCCTACGCCTGGCCCAATTTGGGACCCACACGACATAGCAGGGTCAGTTGCCGGGTTATGCAGCTGTTGGTATCGGCAGGGCACCAGTGGCGCTGCCCCATCCGGCCAGCAGGGACGGAGTCACAATCATGCTGCCCGTGCGGGCATGCCTCAAAGTGTCCAACATGGCTCCCAGGGAACCGTCTTTCGGGAGGAACCCGCAGATCCCCATGCGCGCTGCCTCGCGGAGCGCTTCGTGCGAGGGGTTGCCTGTCAGCATGATGGTCCGGGTCTCCGGTGCTTCCGCGAGGATGCGCTCGGCAGCTTCGAGTCCGCTGCCGTCGGGGAGATGCAGATCCATGATGACGACATCGGGTTCGAGGTTCCGGAACATGGTCACGGCGGATGCCACAGACTTTGCCACGCCTACACTCTGCAGGTCCGGCTCGCGGTCCAGCGCCCCGGCCAGCAGGTCGGAAAACGTGGTGTGGTCATCAACGATCAGGATTCGCAGACGTCCTGTTTCCGTGGCCACCGTGGGAATGGGACGGCGCTCCCGGTCCACGGGAGGGAGGCCGCGGAATTCCGCTGGCCCGGAAGGTGCTGCGGTGCTCCTCAGGAGCCTGGCGTGCGCCTCCCTCAGCACGGGCGCGGGGGCACAGCCCAGTTCCTCATCCATGACCCTGCGGCAGCGGTCAAAAGCCCGCAAGGCTTCCGTGTTCTCGCCATTCTGCTCAAGGCCCAGGATCAACGCCGTCCATGCACGTTCGTTGAGAGGATCCTCCTCTACCCCCGCGCCGCCCCAGGTAATGGCCTTGCCGGCCTCCCCCACGGCGAGCGCGGTTTCTGCAGCCAAGACGCGGGCAAGGCTGACGCGCGTTGCGTGTGCGGCCCGCTCCTCCTCTGCCCAGGCAGGCAGCAGCTCGTCTCCGAGCAGCGGAGCGGAGGCCAGGTCGAGTGCTTCCGTCAGCAGCGCGAGCGCTTCGCAGGGCTCCGCCTGGCCGGCCATTTTGGTCAACGTTTCAAAGCGGTCCAAGTCCAGTTCCACCAGTGACCGGTCGATGGCGTAGCCGCCGGTGACCGTCCGCAGGGGGCCGCTTCGTCCGGCACCGGGCTGCAGTTGACGCCGAAGGACACTGACATAGCTTTCAAGGGTAGGCAGCGCAACGGCCGGGAGGTTGCCGGCCCACAGCAGATCCATCAGACGGGTCTTCGAGACCGGTAAGCCGAAGTTCATCAGCAGTATTTCGAGTACCTGGCGGGGTTTGGGTCCGCCAAGGTCGCTGGCGCTCAGTTCGATGTCGCCGCGGCGAATCGTCAACGGGCCGAAAACTGAAATCTGAAGGGCCGGCGTCGTCGGCGACCCTTCGGGAACGGAGCCTGCGTGGCCAGTGTTGTTTGGCAGTTCCAAAGTAATCACGATGATTCCCCCAAAAGTAGACCGGTGGTGCGTGGTTCCCATTGAACTGGCGGGCAGACACACAAACCACAGTGCTCACTACTCGCTTCTTCAGCCACTTGTTCAGTCGGGTACTTGTTTTGAGGCGCGTGTACGCAAGTGGTGCACCGGAAACTCAGCAAGGAAACCTGCCCAGAGGCGGTTTGCGCTGGGGTGATTCTTGATCATGATCCATGCCGGAGGTTGGGAAAACTTAGGTACTGCCTCGGGGCACCGTCCGACCGCCGGTCAGGTGCCAGAGACGCGCTCACCGATCATCCGCTCTATTTCCGCCTCGTCCGGACACGGATGGTTGTCGATGGGGCACTGCCGGTCCCCATGAACCGGATCCATGCTTTCAGCGGTCTCGATGCACATCCTGCATACGTTGTCCGAGGCATGGAGCGATGACGGGTCAGCCGCAATGTAGCCGCAAAGGGCTCGACGCCACTCCAAGTCCCGGCAACAAACCAGGTGATCCAATTCCCCCGGGTTTTCGCTCAGCTCTTGCTGAGCTTTCCACCCAGGGCCGCTGCCCAATTCCATAGACCGGCTTCCTCAATTGCCTTCGGTTCTACGCTGATGTCCCAGTCATCGCTCCCCGAGGGCAAATATTCACATACTGCTCGCCCAATTGGACAATATTGGTAAACAGTATGTCCAGCACTGAACCGTCAACAAACCGTGTCCGTTAAGGGCATGACTAGCCAGAAAACGTTCGACCGTAGCCCCCTGGGAACTATCCGTCGGCCTTCCCTAGGGAATGAGCGCCACCGCCATGACCATCGGTAGTGAGACCAGCGAGGCGATTGAGGTGACCATCGTCAGCGTCTTGAAGGTCCCCTGGGTCGACAGTCCGAGCAGCGACTTGAACATCCAGAAAAAGTTGCTGTTGACCTGAAGAGCGAACATCGCGCCCGAGGCGATGGCGAGGCCTATGACGATCGGCGGGACGTCGATCGACCCGAGTACTGGACCGATGATCCCTGCGGCCGCGATGGCCGCCACCGACACCGACCCGATCGCCAGGTGCAGCACTGCTGCGATGAGCCAGGCAAGCAGGATGCTGAGGATGACCGGTGCCTCCGCGTCGGCAGTAAAGAGGCCGGCCAGAATACTGTCGAGCCCGGTCTCCCCGATAACGGCACCCAGCGACCCGCCAATGCCCGTGATGAGCAGGATCTCGCCGGTCGTGTGGAAGCCCTCGCCCATTGCCGTGTCCGTGCCCTTGGAGCCCAAGGTGCGCCGGCACAGCACATAAACACCGAGCAAACCGACGAAGAGCGCGAAGTTGGCGTCGCCGAGGAAGGCGATGAAGTCGTTGGAGAACCCGAACAGCTCCGCGAACGCACCGAAGGCGATCATCACCAGGGGCACGAGGATGGGCAGCAGGCAGACGAACAGAGGAGGGGTGGCGGTGTCCTCCTCGACCAGCTCGGTGGTCTCCAGTTCGACCATTGCTTCATCGACTTCTTCGTCCCTTGCCGCCTCCCAGTATCGGCCCCGCAGAAGCAAGCGGAAGATCAACGTGGTGGCGATGGCGGTCAACGGCCCCAGCACGAGGCCGTAGACCAGCCAGATGCCAAGAGGGATGTTCAGCAGGCCGGCGATGGAGACCGCGGCCAGTCCCGGGAGCACGAAGACGTAGCCGGCGAAGATCCCGGTCCCGAGTGCACCTGCCATGTGCGGCAACCCGGTCCGGCCGATGAAGGGCCCGGTCGAGCGCGCCACCGGAGAAGCCAGAACCACCTGCACGTCCACGTAGATCGAAGGAAAGATTGTCGCCATCGCAGCCGTTAGCGCATACGGAAGACGCCGCGCACCGACACCGTTGACGAGCATCGACACCATCTTCTTGAAGGCGCCCATCGCATGGAGCATCGCCCCGATGAGCACGCCGAAGCCGATGAGCAGGCCCACCTCACCCATGATTTCACCGAAACCGGTGGTGATCGCCACGATCGTCGCCGTGAAACCGACACCGGTCGCGAGGCCAAGGTAGAGCGAACCGATGATCAGCGAGATCACCGGGTCAACCTTGACCTTGATGATGAGCAGGACGATAACGACGATGGCTATCACGGTGTGAAGGGCGATCATTGCCCGCTCCTGCCGATAAGGGGAGTCAACTGGGACTAAGGTACCTCAACGAGTTCCTGCATAGAACAGGTATCGAAATGCCATGCGTCCTGATGGGTTGCCTATCGCTGTGGGACCCGCGACGCCGGCCCGGAACCATAGTGCTGGGCCAGCCTCGCCAGTCCCTCATCAAGCGAGACGGCGGGCGTCCAGTTGAGGAGTTCCTGGGTCTCGCGCTGGTCGAACCAGTGGGCGGTAGAGAGCTGCTCGGCGAGGAATTTGGTCATCGGCGGCTCTTGGTCCCGCCCGGCCCACGTCCAGACCTTCTCCACCACCGCCCCCGCCGCCCGCGCCACCGCACCCGGCACGGACCACGACGGCGCCGGGACACCTCCCGCAGCACAGATGCCCGCCAGCAGTTCGCCCACCGGGCGGGGCTCACCGTTGCTCACCACCAGGGCTCTGCCATGGACGTGTTCCATGCGGTGCAGCGCGGCGACGATGGCCGCGGCGGCGTTGTCCACGTACGTGGTGTCGATCAGGGCCGCGCCGGCGTCGAGCAGCGGCAGGCGGCCCCGGCTCGCGCGTGCCAGAACCCGTTCCACCAGTTGGGTGTCGCCGGGGCCCCAGACGATGTGGGGGCGCACCGCTGCGACCCGGAAGTCAGGAGCGTCCGCCGCCAGCGCCAGCAGCTCCGCCTCGGCCTTGGTCCGTGAATAGTCGCCGTGCGCATGCGCCGGGTCAGCCGGCTCCGCGCGCAGCCCGGCGATCGCGGCGCCTGAGTTAGCCACGGAAGGCGACGAAACGAACACCACGTCCCGCACCCCGGCCGCCTGCGCACAATGCAGCAGACGGCGGGTTCCTTCCACGTTCACCTCGTCGAATTCCGCGGCAAGGCCCGTGAAGGAGACTTTCGCGGCCAGGTGGATGATTCCTTCCGCGCCTCGAACTGCCTCCCGCAGCACCCCGTCGTCGGCCAGTGACCCGCGGAAGTCCGCAGCGCCGTGCACCCCTGAGGGGCGGCGCTGGAATGTCGCCACGTCATGGCCCTGCCGCACCAGCAGCCGGGCCACTTCTCCCCCAAGCAGCCCGCTTGCGCCGGTGACGAGAACCCTCACGGCTTCCCAGGACGTCCGCCGGCCAGCACCCGTGTCGCCCAGCGGGACAGGCGGGTCCTATCGATCTTCGCGTTGTGCCGGATGTCGGTGGGCTGCGCGGGGACGACGAGTACAGCAGAGACATGTACGCCAGCTTCAAGGGCCGCGCTGCGGACCCGCCCTGCGAGCTGCGGCTCAGCAGGGCCGGCCTTGCGCGCGGGAGGCAGGGTCTCGACGACGGCGACCACGGCCTGGGTGCCTGCCGGTCCCACCCCGGCGATCGCCGCCAGCCGGACGCAGTCCAGGCGTTCGATGGCCTGTTCGGAACCGACGGGCGTCACCACAGCACCGGGAGCTGTCACCACATGGGCGAGGCGTCCTTCCACCCAGAGCCGGCCGGCGGCGTCGAAGTGCCCCACATCGCCGGTGCGGTGCCATCCGGGCACACTGATGCTCTCCCGCTGGATCAGCCAGAGCCGGTCATAAGCTTCCTTGACGTGCGCGGCGCTGACCAGGATCTCGCCGGTCACTCCGGCCTCCGCCACGGGATGGCACCCGGGCGCGGTGCCGTCCGGCGCCAACGGGACCACTGCCACACGGGCGCCATGCACCGGCCACCCCACGCACACGCCGTTGCCGGCTCCGGCCACAGTGCCGGCGGCAGCCTCGGCGTCGGCCGCCTGGATCTGTTCGAGGCTGATGTCGGTAACCGGCAGCGCCTCGGTCATCCCATACGGGGTGTGCAGCGAGGCCCGCGGCAGCAGCCGCTGTACCTCTGCCAGCAGCGGTTCCGGGACGGCCGCGCCGGCAGACAGCAGCAACTCAATACCTTCCAACGCCTGATGCCCGGCCGCGCCCACACCATCCCGGGTGGCAAGGACGTTCCGCAAAGCCGCCGGCGAGGCGAAGACCACCGTGGCGTCGATGGCCGCGGCGGCGTCGGCGAGCGCGCTGGCCGTCAACGTGCGGGGTGCAGTGACATCCATCGCCGGCGTCACCGACACCGCCCCGAGGGCCGGTCCCAGCAAGGCGAACGGGGCGAAGCCCGCCACCAGCCGGGCACCGGAACGGATCCCGAAGGTTTCGGCCACGGTGTCCCGCATCGCAACCAGCTGCCGGTGCGTGTAGAGCACGCCCTTGGCGGGGCCAGTGGAGCCGGACGTGAAGAGAACCGCGGCCGGGGCATCCGGATCCGCGCTGTCCGTCAGCTGCCGTGAACCGCGGCCGGCACCGGAACGGGCCAGGGCTGCGAGGGAGGTCTCGACTCCCAGCATCCGACGGCGGGCGGCCGTGAGGTCCCGCACACTGATCCGCCGTCCCGGCCAACCGAGCACCGAGGCAGCCGCCAGCGCCTTGTCGATCCCGATCAGGAAATCGGGAGTAGCCCCTTTCACGGCGCGGCTCAAACCCTTGGTTCCCAGTCCGGCGTCGGCCACAACCACCACGGCGCCCAGCCGCAGGCAGGCGTAAAGGGCTATGGTCAAGTCCACCCCGGGCGGAACCATCAGGCTCACGCGGCTGCCGCTTCCCATTCCGGCTTCCCGTAGCCCCGCGGCGAGGTCCAGGATGTCCCGGTCCAGCTGCTGCCAGCCGAGCGAGCGGGCAACTGTGCCGTCCGGTGCCATTTCCGCGACGGCGGGATCTGCTCCCGCAGGCCCTGCCGCCTGCCCGCCGATCAGGTCCCACAGGGGCCGGAATGCCGCCGCCTCCGGCTCAGCCGCTTTGTTCAGCTCCTGGCCATCGGTCTTTGTGGCTTTCGCTTGCGGGGATTCGCTTCCGCTGGCGCCGCCTTGCGGGGCGAGCCACCGGAAAACCGGCGCGGCAATGTCCCGGTCCTCTGCCACCAGATGGCCGGCCCCTTCGAAGCGGTGCACGTCGGCGTGCGGAAGCCGGCTGAAAAGGTCCTTGAGGTACCGGTCGGAAAAGATGGGATCCGCGGGGCCCCAGAGCATAAGCACCGGGACCTTCAACCCGCGCAGCCCCTCCGCCACGCCGCTAAGCGCCGGAAAGCTGGGGTGGGAGTCGTCCACGGGAATATCCGCCACAAAATTCCCCACTCCGGCCCGGCGGTGGGCTCCGCGGTACGGCGCCATGTAGGCCTTGCGGATGTCGGCGGGCAGCGGCGGGTTCGCCAGCGAGTGCGTCACCCGCAGAAAGGCGTCCGACGTCGTGGTTCCCCAACCGTGTACGGCGGGGTGCAGGGCCAGCCGCAGGGCGGGCGGGATTCCCGAGCCGGAGGGCTGGTGGACGGCCGTGTTGGTCAGCACCACCCCGGTGAGGTGCTGCGGGTGCGCCAGGGCCCAGCCCAGGCTGATCACGCCGCCCCAGTCGTGGCCCACCGTAATCACCGGCCCGTCCAGGCCCAGTGCGTCCGTCAGGTCGCCGAGGTCGTTGATCCGGTCGGCCAGGCGCCGGAAGGTGCCGGTGCGCTCCGAGTAGCCCATGTCCAGCTGGTCCACCGCTATAACGCGCCACGGGTGGGCCGGATCCGATCCGGCCGCCAGCAGCGTCCGCCACAGATACGACCAGGTGGGGTTGCCGTGCACGCACAGCAGGGTTCCGGCGGGGGCCAGGCCGAGGCGGGAGAGTTCGGCGCCGTTGTCCAGCAGGTGCCAGCGGCGCACTGTGCCTGGCGCATCGGCGTCGGAGGTGGACGGCACATCGATTTCGCGCGACCATTCCGGGCGGACGCCGGGCCAGCTGGCGGTTACCAAACGATTTCCAGCATGGCGGTGTTCAGCCCGGATCCGACGCCCATGCAGAGGACCCGGTCCCCCGTCTCAAGAGATTGTGCTTCGGCGGCGAGGGTCATGGGGAGGGAGGCCGGGCCTACATTGCCCCAGTGCGGGAACGTGATGGGTACCTTGGCGGGGTCCAGGTCAATAGCGTCGATGATGGCCTGCGTGTAGGCATTGCTCACCTGGTGCGTGACGTACCGGTCCATGGCGGCCCAGTCCCAATCCGGCCGGGCTTCATGCCAGGCGTCGACGACGAGCTGGAGGCCGCCCTCGAGCAGGCCTTTTGTGTCGGTGGCCATGCCGTCAATGCCGCCCACGCACAACTCATGGTGTTCGGTGCCGGCGCGCATCACACCGCCGACGATCCGGTGCGCACCGGGGTGCTGGTCTGCGGGGCCGAGGACGGCGGCGGCAGCTCCCGAGCCCAGGGTGAGGGTAGCGAACTCCCGGTTGAAGTCCTCGCGTGTGGTCTCGGGCCGCTGGAGACGGGCCAATGTGGCCTCTTGCGTGGCCTCGGCATCCTCGGCGTTCACGATCACTGCGTACTTGATCTGGCCGGAGTCGATCATGCTGGCCGCCAAAGTTAGGCCGTTTACGAATCCGAGGCAGGCGTTGGCCAGGTCAAAGTTCATGGCCGACGACGGCAGGCCGAGTCCGTGGTGGATCTTCACCGCGACGGACGGTTCCAGATTGCGCCGCGTGACCGAGGTGTTGATCAGCAGGCCAACGTCTGACGCTTCGACGCCGGCCTCGGCCAGGGCCTTCGCGCCCGCTTCGGCGGCAGCGTCATCAAAGGACGTCCCGGGCGCCCACCAGCGGCGGTGCGTTACACCGGCAACGCGCTCAAGCAGCCGCGTGGGGAACTTCAGCCGCTGTAGGGTCGAAGCCAACCGGCGGTCGAAATCCGTGGAACTCACGATCCTCGGAGCCTCGACACTGCTTACCGAAAGCAGCGCGGTGTTGCTGTGCCGGAAGGTTGCATTCCCTGCCAATTCAAGCCCCTGTTCGTTTCCGTCCCGTTTGTACGGTGACTTTACGTTAGCTGACCGACCCGAAAGGCTAATGGTAAGCATGCTTAGGATATGGTACAGGTGCATCGACGGGCCGCCAACCCGGAAGAGGAACCATCACGCTGGCAGGCACGACCCGTTGCAGGTACCTGCTGCTCGTACGTCCGAAAATCGGGTAGTCAGCTCGCCGGGAAACGAGTTAGGCATACGGGCTGTTCCGGGCCTAAAATCAGCCATGGAAAAGGTTCCGGTGGCGATCCTGGTTATTGGTGTGGCTTTCGCCTGGCTGGGCTTGGCGGTAGTGGTACTCCTCCGCATGCGGCGCCGCAGGAACGGCTCGTCGCTCGTGGCTTCGGCTTCCCCTCCGGCTGACACCAGCAGCAACCATCCCAACCATCCCCGCCGGACCTGGCACCGCATCCGTCCGGTAACGGGTCAGGCCCCGGGACGACGACGCAGGTTGGGCGTCAGGAAAGTCCGCGGGTGAATGCGCCCACAGATCAATAACGACAGTTGGTGGGCGCAGGCCTGGACGAGGCTTCTGTTGAGGGGCTCCTAAATACGGCCCGCGGCAAGGTCCGGATCAGCGTTGAAATCCTCACCGCCGCTGTCCTGCCCCGGTGCGGAGGACACAGGTTCCTCATGTGCCTTCCGCAGGGACCGCCACACACCAAACCCGGCGAGGGCCAGAACAGCTGGGATCAACCACGCCACCAGCGATGCCGGCCGTGCAGCCTTGACAGGGCCGGGATCCACGATGTCCGCCGCGGCATGCGGCCCGACGCGCTTCAAACGTTCCTGGACCCGCGGAGTCAGCGTCTCCACCCCGCCCGCCAGCTCGTCAGCGAGCCGCCGCACTACCGCCTGGAGGCGGGGAGATGCGGTTTCAATGCCTGTATCGAGCCCAGCCACCGCTCGTTGCAGTGCAGTCTGCACTCCAGGGGTGGCCCATTCCCTCCCCTTGGCCAAGTGGGCCATGAGGTTCTCAGCAAGAGGGAGGACCTGCTCGGGTTCGTTTACTGGATTTGCCTTGCGCATGCTGCCTCCTGGGTGTGATGGATGCCCATAGCCTACGGTGGGCAGCGCCTCAGAAACACCCCTTCCCCTGGACTTGTAGCCTCCTGCCGGCTCCAGTGCCAGTATGTTCAGAACCAGGTTCACTGCAGGCGCCCGGCACCGGGCAGCAAGGACGCGCGGTTATGGCCTTTGTCGAGGATTTGGGCGATGTGGGACGGGACGACGCCGCCGTGGCCGGCGGCAAGGCCGTCGGGCTGGGCGGCCTTATCCAGGCCGGGCTGCCGGTCCCGCCGGGGTTTGTGTTGACCACCGCTGCCTACTCGCTGTTCGTCACTGAGAACCACCTCCAGTCCGCGATTCAGGACCTGGCCGCCCTGCCTCCGGAGTCGGCGCCCCAGGACTATAAGAACGCCTCGGAACAGATCCGGGACCTGTTCCGGAGCGGCACCATGCCGGCCGGGATCGCAACCGAACTGTCCGCGGCCTACGCGCGTCTCGACGGCGGAGACACAGCAGTGGCGGTGCGCTCCTCCGCCACTGCCGAGGACCTCGAATCGGCCAGTTTTGCCGGGCAGCAGGAAACCTACCTCAACGTCCGCGGCGTAGACGCGCTGACAGAAGCCGTAGTCGACTGCTGGGCGTCCCTCTGGACGGCGCGGGCGATTGCCTACCGCGCCCGCGAAGGCGTGGGACCGGAGGAGGTGCGCCTCGCCGTCATAATTCAACAGATGGTGGAGGCCGACGCGGCCGGGGTGATGTTCACGGCCAACCCCACCAACGGGCGGCGCGACCAGACAGTGATCAGTGCCGCGTGGGGCTTGGGCGAGTCGGTGGTCAGCGGGACCGTCACCACGGATGACGTGGTGGTCGACGCCGGAACCGGCACCGTGGTGTCGCGGCAGACAGCCTACAAGGAAGTCATGACCGTCTACGCGGAGAACGGCACCCGCGAGCAGCCGGTGGCGGCAGCCCGCCGTCGTACGCCTGTTCTTGATGACCGGGCGGCGGCCGAGCTGGCCGGCTATGGACAGCGGAGCGCGGATCACTTCGGCGTTCCGCAGGACATCGAGTGGGCGCGGGCCGGTGGCCGGTTCTTTATCCTGCAGTCCCGGCCCATCACGGCGCTGCCTGAACCGGCGGCCGACACCCCGGAGACTTGGCCCCTGCCGTATCCGAAAGGGCTCTACTTCCGGGCGAGCATTGTGGAACAGCTGCCGGACCCGCTCTCGCCGCTGTTTGCCGACCTGATTGACGGCTCCGTGGCGCGGTCACTCAGAGCCCTGATGGCCGAGGCGCTGGGCAAGAACGTGATCCGCGACGGCGACGTCGGGCTGCCCACCATCAACGGCTACGCCTACTACTATTACCGCAGCTCGGGCATGTGGCGGATGATGGGCAAGGCGCTGACGGCGGTGGGCGCGCTGGCCCGCGGCAAAGCACACATGGGAGTGGCCGGCTGGCGAGAGTTCTCGCATCCCCGGTACGAACGGGTGATCAAGGACTGGCAGGCGAAGCCGCCGGCGGAGCTCACCGGCGAGGAAATGCTGGCGGGTGCGCAGGCGCTGCTGGACGCCGGCACCGTGTATTACACAGCCGTGCAGTCGATCATTCCGCTCGCCGCCACCAGCGAAATCTCCTTCCGGGCGTTCTACGACAAGCTCGTCCGGCGCGACGGCGATCCTCCGGCCCAGACGTTCCTCCTCGGCTACGACAGCGAACCCATCCGCGCGGAGAAGTCACTGTACGATCTGGCGGGCTGGGCCCGCAGCGATCCCGGGCTGGTATCGGCTTTGCTGGAACGGCCGACGGCGGTACTAGCCGAGTGCCTGCGTACCGGTTCGCCGCCCGAAGGGGTGGACGGCGTCCTGTGGCAGGAATGGCGTTTCGCCTTCCGGGAGCACCTGGGCCTCTTCGGCCATGCAGTCTACAACCTCGATTTCGCCAGCCCTGTGGCGGCCGACGATCCGTCCGCCCTGCTGGAAACGGTGAAGTTCTACCTGCGCGGGCAGGGCACGGACCCGCATGAGCGGCAGCGGCAGTTGACCGAGCGACGGGAGTCGCTCACTGACCAGATGGCCGGCCGGCTGGGCCCGCGCCGCCGGGACGCCTTCCTCCGGCTGCTCCGGTGGGCGCAGGACCTCGCACCGCTCCGCGAGGACGCGCTGGCCGACGTCGGTCTGGCCTGGCCGCTGCTGCGGCAGATGCTGCTCGAGCTGGGGCAACGACTGGTGGACTCGGGCGTCATCGCTTCGCCGGACGACGTGTTCTGGCTGCGGTACCAGGAGCTGCGGAGCGCCGTCGAGTTCGGCCTCGCCGCGCCCGGTGGACGGACTGAGGCCCGGGCCGCCGTCGTCATTGCCGGAGCTGAGCGGCCGGTCCGCGCCGCCGCCGTCGAGGAGCGGAGGATGCTGTGGCGGGGCCAGGCGAAGGCCGCCGCCCCGCAAATGCTTCCCGAGAGCCGGTGGATGGAGCGGGCCTTCGGGTCGATGATGCCGGCAGGCTCGCAGCACCAGAGCGGCGACATCATCAAAGGCGCCGGAGCCAGTGCGGGCCGGGTCAGCGCTCCCGCCCGGGTGCTGGCCGGGCCGCAAGACTTTGGTCAGATGGAGCCCGGGGACGTCCTGGTGGCCCGCATCACCACTCCCGCATGGACGTCGCTTTTTGCGATGGCCTCCGCGGTGGTGACCGACGTCGGCGGCCCGCTGAGCCACAGCTCCATCGTGGCCCGCGAGTACGGCATCCCTGCCGTCCTCGGCACGGGAGTGGCCACACAGCGGATTGCCACCGGCCAGCAGATCAGCGTGGATGGCGACGCCGGCACGGTCACGATTGAGCGGCAGGCTGCTGCGGTGCCTGGTGACGATACCGCGGGTGCCTGAGCGCCGGCTACTCCCCCATCCCGGGATGAACCGGAACGAAGTCAATCTTGTTGCCGGAGTTCGTCCGGCCCGACGACGTCCTGGAGTATCCCCGCGCATCGAGATCGTTCTTGGCGCGGAAATCAGCGAGCGCTGCATCGTAGGCGTTATTCAGAGTCTGGCCTGAGAACTCACCGGTGGTGCCGTCGGTGAAAGTGATGCTGATTCGGACGCTGGCGGGGTAGTGCCGGCTCATCCGGATAAAGCCTTCTGCGTCCTGTTGGAGAGTAATCAAGGGAATCTGCTTTCGTTGTGGGGCAAAACTCCAGTCTGACGCAGATTGCAACTGGCAGGTACCAGCAGGGCCCCCCAACGCGTGCCGCATCTGCACCGAGGCCCTTAGTTCACCCTGTAAACTTGTTGGAGGAATCGTTGAGGCCAGCAGCGCCCGGGTTCCGCTCCCCTCCCCCTTGAATGGAACCCCCTTAATGTCCTCCGCGATTTCCGCGCCGGTGGCCAAGCCTTTTCCGCTTGCCGCCATGGTGGTCCTGGCCACCATCGCCTTCACCGCCATCACCACCGAACTGCTCCCCTCCGGCCTGCTCCCCCAGATCAGCACGGCACTCAACGTGTCCGAGCCGGTGGCCGGCTACCTCGCCGCCGCCTACGCCGCCGTCATTGTGGTCACCGTGGTGCCCGCCGCGCGGCTGCTCGCCAACGTACCGAAGCGGCCGTTGCTGGTGGCACTTGTCCTGACGTTCGCGCTCAGCAACGCCCTTGTGGGCATCGCCCCCGACTTCACGTTTGCGATGGTGGCACGGCTGGTGGGCGGCCTGGCGCACGGGCTGCTCTGGACCACCATGGCCCCGTACGTCGCCCGCGTGGTCCCGGCCGACAAGGTGGGCAAGGCCCTGGCCATCGTCTTCAGCGGCAACAGCCTGGGCCTGGCCATCGGTGCCCCGATCGGAACCGCGCTGGGCACAGTCCTCGGCTGGCGCTCGGCGTTCCTGGCCCTTGCCGGCTTCGGCGTGCTCCTCGCCGTCCTGGGCTTCCTGTTCCTGCCGTCCGTCCGGCGCGGCGCCGGCGAGGTCCGCCCCTCCATGCGCGCGGCCATCGCCCAGCCCGGCGTGAAGTCCGTCGCGATGGCCTGGCCGCTGCTGGTCCTGGCCCACTTCGCGCTCTTCACCTACATCGCCCCTTACATCCGCGAGGCCGGCCTGCCCGACTACGCCATCAGCCTCTCCCTCACCGTCCTCGGCGTCGCCGGTCTGCTCGGCATCTGGATCGCTGGGATGACCGTTGATTCGCACCCGCGCCGTTCGCTTTTGATGACGACGGCGGCAATCGCCGTTTCGATGCTGGCGTTGCCGTTCGTGGGTGGCAGCCTTGTCTTCGCGCTCGCTTTGATGACGGTGTGGGGTGCCGGGCTGGGAGCCATCGGCATCTACAACCAGTCGGCCATCCTCCGCGCCGGCCGCGAGAACAAGGACGCCGCCAACGGGCTCACGGTCCTGACCATCCAGCTGGGCATCACCATCGGCGCCCTCTACGGATCCGCCGCTTTGGTTGTGGCCGGGCCCTTGTTGGTCCCGGCGGCTGCGGCGCTCCCGGTCATCGCCGCACTGGTTATCGCCTGGGCTGGTAAGACGGCGGCGTACCCGCCCGGCCCGCGCGAGTCCACCTGGAAGCGGCCCCGGCCCGTCAAGGAACTCGAGGAAACGCACTAGGCGCCGGATGCGCGAGCGCTGTCGCTAGGGAAAAGAGGAATGGGGAAAAATGGCTGCAAAGTCCGCTCAAGATTGACCGGCAAGCAGGGCATCAGCATCCCGCGTTAACCTTCGCTCCAACTCCCTACCCCAAGCACGCAACCTGCCCTCCCTAGCGTTGACGGGTCACCGGCCAACAGCCGGCCCCGTCTCACCAGGAGGAAACACCCATGCGCCAAGTCCTGACTGCCGCGGCAGCCGCCGCCCTGATCGCCGCCATGGCGAGCCCCGCCGTCGCGAGCTCCGAGAACGAAGCCGGCACGCCGTCGTCGAACGCTTCCGGAGCGGCGCCAACGGCGACAACAAGCGTCATTAAGACGAACGAGCGCAACGGCTCCTTCGACCTGCAGAGCCACCGCGGCGGCCGCGGCGAATGGACCGAGGAGTCCCTGGCCGCGTTCGAAAACTCCCTGGCGCTGGGGGTCACCACCCTGGAGCTGGACACGCACCTGACCGAGGACGGCAAGGTGGTCGTGTGGCACGACGACACCATCCAGGCCGGCAAGTGCAAGGACACCGCCGCCGCCACCGCCAAGGATCCCGAGTTCCCGTACGTGGGCGACCGCGTCGCCGAGCTGTCCCTGGCGCAGGTCAAGACGCTCGACTGCGGCTTCAAGCAGCTGTCCGGCTACCCGGAGCAGGACGTCGTCGAGGGCAACCGGATCGCCGAGCTGAAGGATGTATACCAGCTGGTCCGCGATACCAAGGCCGCGAAGGTCCGCTTCAACGTGGAGACCAAGGTGGAGAGCAGCGAGATCGGCGGCGCCGGCATGGAGTCCCTTACCCGCGCCGTGGTGGCCGAGATCAAGGCCTCCGGCATGGCAGACCGCACCACCCTGCAGTCCTTCGACTGGTCCTCCCTGAACCTCACCAAGGAGATCGCGCCGGAGCTGCCGCTAGTGGCGCTGTCCAGCGGCAACGCCTGGATGGGCGTGGGCCAGCCCGGCGCCAGCCGCAACCTGGGCGGCATCGACATCGACGACTACAGCGGTTCCCTGCCCAAGGCGGCAGCTGCCCAGGGGTACGACGTCGCCTCCCCCACGTTCAGTTCCGTCACCCCTGAGATGATCGCCGAAGCCCACCACCTGGGCCTGCCCGTCATCCCATGGACCGTGAACACCACCGCCGACATGGAGCGCCTGATGGACCTGGGCGTGGACGGCATCATCACCGACTACCCCACCCGCCTGCGCACCCTGATGGAGGAGCGCGGCCTGAAGCTGCCGAAGGCGTATGAGGTGAAGGGCTAACCTTTTCCGCTCCTGCCCACGATCTGGCGGGCCACCAGCCGGTCAGCTCCTGGCAGGCGGCTTCCCCTGATAATCCACCGCCGCAGGAGGCGCTGGGCCCTGTTTGCGGGGAGGAACGAGGACGCCGCGCGCCTCCCCGCAGCCTGGGCTTCCTCCACCACGGGCCGCCAGCGCCGCTCGAACTCAACGAGAGCGGGGCTGATCCCTTCAGGCGACGTCACCGGGCCGAGGACGTCACCCAGCAGCGCTGCGCCGGCGACAGCCAAAGAGGCCCCTTGCCCCGCGACGAGCGACACCGCGCCGCACGCATCCCCAACAAGAACGCACCGCTCCCGCTGCCAGCCGGGCATAACCACCTGGGCGACAATGTCGTCGTACGGATGCTCCGGACACAGATCAAGCAGGCGGTCCACCGCCTCACCAAGCCCGGAAAACTCCCGGTGCAGCCGTTGCCCCGGACTCCCGGCGGGCAGATGCCCAGCCGCGCCGGTGGCATCCCGATAAACCATAAAGGCCGCCACCTGATCCGAGCGGAGGCCGTAGAGCCCCGCCATCCGGTCGATGCTGTCGGTCAGGACAAACCGGTTCCGGAAGCGGGCGTTGAGGACCGGCTCGGTCACGATGAAGGCGACGGCACGCATACCCAGAGGCCGCAGATACTCCTCTTCCGGGCCGAAGACCTGAGCCCGGACGGCGGAGTGGATGCCGTCGGCGCCCACGAGGACGTCGGCGGGTGCCTCGTCCGGCAAGTCATCGACGGTGACCCGCACGCCGTCCCCGCCACTCACAATTCTGCCCGCCGTCGCACCGTAGCGGACCCGCACCCGGCCGGGTGCCACGTCGTCGAGGGCGGCAAGGGCAGCCTGCTCCAGGTCGGGACGCAGCAGGCTGAGGACTTTACCGCCAGCGAAGCGGGCGAACTGTCCGTAGTCGAGGCTGGACGTGGTCCGTCCTCTTGCGTCGACGTATTCGACTGCGTCCACGCGGTAGGCCACGGCTGCGAGCCGGGGGTAGAGACCGATGCGCTCCGCGGCCTCCACCCCAAGTCCAAAGAAATCCATCATGTAGCCGTCAGGGCGCGGAGCCGCGGCCTTCTCCAGGACCTCGACGTCCCATCCGGCCAGACCGAGCTGGCGGGCCACCACGAGGCCGGCAATGCCCGCCCCGACCACCACAGCCCTCATGACCTGCCGAACCACCACGGACGGCTGCTAACGGTCCGTATTGACCACAATGAACGGCACGGCCGAGTCCTCAGCTTTCAGCTTGAGCTGCTGACGGGCCAGCGCTTCGATCGAGATCTTTTGCATGAGGCAAACGTACCCACGGGTGGGTCAAATTGGCAGGGGCCGGTTCCTCCACTGATTGTTTTCCCCCCGGCCAGGCCCTACCGTGAAGGGACCGTCAGCCGAAACGCAGGTGTGGGCATGCGAACAGTTTTTGGGTCTTCGCGGTGGCTCCTGTTGTGCTTGCTGGCCGCGGGGATGCTCGGCCTTGCGACGCCGGAGCCCGCCGCACCCGGTACCTCACCGCCGGGCCCCGCGACTTCCGGGCAGACCTACGAGGCGTTGGACGACTTCCTGCAGGACCAGCTCGACTCCCTCGGGATTCCCGGCGCCGCCGTCGCCGTCGTCCGGGACGGCGTCCAGGTGCACTCGGCGGCGTTCGGCCGCGCTGACGACTCCGGCCGGCCGATGACCGCGCAGACGCCGGTGCTGCTGGCCTCCACCAGCAAGTCCTTCACCGCCATCGCCGTGATGCAGCAGGTGGAGGCCGGGCGGCTGGAGCTGGACGAGCCCGTCCAGACCTACCTGCCGTGGTTCACCTTGAACGACAGCCGTTCCTCCACGATCACGGTCCGCCACCTGCTCCACCAGGCCAGCGGCATGTCCTCGAAGGACACGGCCTTCGAAGCCTCCGACGCACAGGAGCCGGAAGCCCTCGAAGAGGAGGTCCGCGCCCTGTCCGGCTCTCCCCTTGCCGGCCAACCGGGCGCGGCCTTCCACTACGCGAGCGCCAACTACAACGTCCTGGGCGTCCTGGTGCAGACAGTCTCCGGCCAGCCATTCGGAGACTACCTGGAGGAGCACGTCTTCGAACCGCTGCAGATGGCCAACAGCCATCCGACCCGGGCTGCCGCACGCGCGGACAACGCTGCCGCCGGCTACTCCCGGTGGTTCGGCTCATTCTGGCTCAAGACTGATGTGCCCGCTCCCATTGCCGGGATGCCGTCCTCCACCCTGTACGCCTCGGCGGAGGACCTGGGGCGCCAGCTGACGGCACTGCTCGACGGCGGGCGGTTCGGCGGCGCCCGGATTCTTCAGCCGGCAAGCGTGGCGGCGATGTTCGAGCCACGGGTCAGGGTAAGCGATTCACAGAGCTACGCGATGGGCTGGTTCAGCCGGGCACTCGTGGAGTCCACAGATCCCTCGGCACCTCCCGTCCCGGACGAAGCGTTGCCGCGGCTCGTGGAGCACCAGGGGGAATGGGGCAACAGCCACACCTACCTGGCTGCGGTTCCGGAATCCGGCCTCGGCGTCGCACTGGTCATCAACGGCAACGACACCGCTGCCCCGTCGCGGCTGAAGTCGATCGACACCAACCTCCTCCGGATCCTCCACGGACACTCCCCCGTGCCCGCCGTTGTTTTTGAGGACTGGCTGCAGCAGTACAGCTGGGCGGTGTCGATGGCACTGTTGCTCGGGGAGCTGCTGAGTCTGTGGCTGTCGCTCCGGTTCCTCCTCCGGAGGCCAGCACCGCTAAAGGCGCGGTGGGTTCTCCTGGTGTGGGCCGCCGTCGCGCTCGCCCTCGACGCGTTCGCCCTCTGGCTGTGCCTGATCTACGCGCCCGCCCGGTTCGACACCCACCTGTTCGTGATCGTTCGCCAGTTTCCCGACGTCGGCATCTCGCTGGTGCCTATCCTCGCCCTCGCCCTCCTCTGGCCACTCCCGCGGACGGTCTGGCTGCTCGGTAGGTTGCGCGCGGACTCGGGGGAACCCGCCGTTCGGGCTAGGGACGCCGGCGGCAACTGAACGCGCCGCCCGGCGCCCAGCCCAACGCCCCGCCTGCGGCCCGACCTACCCAGCCATTGGGTAGTGTCTGATCATGGACGGCGACACCCTGCTGAATTTTCTGTTGGTCCTCTTCTTTGTGCTGCTGGGCGGAGTCTTCGCCGGCACTGAAATGGCGTTGGTGTCACTCCGCGAGAGCCAGGTGCGCCGGATGGAGAAGTCAGGAAAACGCGGCGCCCGGATCGCAGCGCTCGCCGGGAACCCCAACCGGTTCCTCTCCACCGTCCAGATCGGGGTGACTCTGTCCGGTTTCTTCTCGGCTGCTTACGGCGCCTCCACCATCGCGCCCGACGTCGAACCCCTCCTGGCAGGCATCGGCTTCGGCGCCGCCGCGGAACCTGCTTCATTCATCGGCATGACGCTGCTGGTGGCGTACCTTTCCCTGGTACTCGGTGAACTGGTGCCCAAGAGATTGGCCATGCAGAGCGCCGTCGGTTTCACCAAAGTCCTGGCCCCTCCCCTGGGCGTCCTCTCTGAAATCATGCGGCCCGCCGTCTGGTTGCTCTCCGTCTCAACGGACGCCGTCGTGAGGCTCTTCGGCGGCGATCCCAACGCCAAGCAGGAAAGCGTCAGCTCGGAGGAACTGTGGGACATGGTGGCGGAAAGCGACATGCTGGAAGAACACAGCCGCAGCATCCTGTCCGACGTCTTCAGCGCCGGGGACCGCTCGCTGCAGGAGGTGATGCGCCCCCGCACCGACGTAACGTTCATCAGCGGCAACCTCAGCATCGCCGAGGCGTTCAGCGCGGTCAGGGACGGGCCCTTTTCGCGCTATCCCGTGATTGACAAAACACCCGACGACGTCCTTGGCTTCATCCACGTCCGGGACCTCGTGCCCCGGGACGGGAAGCACGACGACGGGCAGGTGCGGGACATCGTCCGGGAGATCCTCCCGCTGCCCGGAACCAACAAAGTCCTGCCGTCGTTGCAGCGCATGCGAAGGCTTGGCCAGCACATTGCGCTGGTGGTGGACGAATACGGCGGCACGGACGGCATCGTCACCCTTGAGGATCTGGTTGAAGAGCTGGTTGGTGAGATATACGACGAGTACGACGCCGGCACGGACGCTGAGGACCGCGTCACCAAAGGCGACGGGTCTATTGACATCGACGGCGGGCTGATCCTGCAAGAGGTCGCCTCCGCGTCTGGCATCGAGCTGCCGGAGGGGCACTACGAGACGGTGGCCGGCTTCGTTATCGACCGGCTGGGACGGCTGCCCCGGGTCGGTGACAGTGTGGAAGCTGACGGCCACGTTTTGACGGTGACGGCGATGGACCGGCTGCGCATCTCCCGGATCCGGGTGACGCCAGGTTCCTTGGAGCTTCCACCTTCCTGATCCCACCGGTGCCCACCGCCGCGCGCTCATGGGCCTGCCAGGTCCTCCAAAACACTAAGCGCGACGGCGGTCCCGTCCTCTTTCCGCAAGCGCTCTCCAACTTGGACTGCCCTGTCCCGGCATCCCGCTGACGCGGCGAGGGCAGCGGTCAGCCTGTCCTTGGTGAGCCTCCGGTACGGGATGGGCTTCGGTGCCAGGCCTTGGCGGTGCAGAAGATTCCCCCAAAACGGCTGATCAGCAATGAAAGGCACCACCACCGATGGAATTCCCGCCCGCGCGACGGCGTGGACCGTCCCCGCGCCGCCGTGGTGAATGGCGGCCGCAGCCCGCGGCAGGACAAGGTGGTGGGGCACGGAGTCCCTGACCAGCACATCGGCTGCCCCGGTTACCTCGCGAACGTCCATCCCTCCCCAACCCCCTGCCACCAGGATATTCAGTCCGCTCCTGCGCGCTGCCTCGGTAACCGTCGCCCCCCGTTCCCTGGCGTCGCCGGCCTTCATGGAACCGAACCCCGCATACACAAAGTCCCCGGAGTTCATGAAGTCCTCCAGCTCGCCGTCCCCGTGCGCTGCCAAGGGCTTGGCGACCCAATGGCCCGTGAGGTGGGTTGTTTCGGGCCAATCCGATGGCCGGGGCAACAGCTGCGGACTTACGGGGACCATCGCGAACCGTGTACCTGCCCTCCGTTTGGGGCCGGCAGGCAGTATCTTCAGCGCAGTCTTCAGCTTATTCCTGAACATCATCGGACCCGCGTTAGCCGCACTGTAGGTGGCACGGTTCAGCGGACCCAGGCTTGCAATACTCGTAAACGGCGCAGCGAACTCCCGTGTGGGGGTGAGTGGAACGGTCTCGACGATAACGGCCGGAACTCCAAGGCTCTCTGCAGCGATCGGCGCACTAAGAACCTTCGGGTGATACACCACAACATCCGGCGAGAAGGCAACAGTGTGCTCCACAGCGGCGAGCAGCATCCGTCCCATGGCAGGCCGGATCACGGCACGGAATGTTCTGGCCGCGGCCCGCGGAGACACCCCCTGGTCGCCGATGAGATGCGCGAAATCCATGCGCAGGCTGACCGTATCCAGGTTTGCCGTGTCTGCCCCGGAGTTTTCCGGAATGGCGATCCGGATCTGGTGGCCCCTTGCCTTGCCGGCCCGTGCCAATGCCAGAAAGGGCTCGACGTCGCCGCGTGTCCCCGCGGTAAGCAGCAGGATCTTCACAACTCAGCCCCAGCGGTCGGCCAGGCTCACACCGTTGGCGGCCACGGCGGCGATGTCCCGCCAGGCACGCTCCGCGCACTCCTCCCACATAGGTCCAGTATCCGCCCGATGGGCAAGCCCGCAATCCCCCAAAGTGGGGATTCCTTAAGCACCCGGGGACCCCGGTGAGATGATCGCGACCGGTGGTGCCGTCGTCGTATTTTTCCTGGGAGTCCTTGCCGGGTGGTGGCTTTCGGCGCCACGGTGCTGGCTCTGATAGCGCTGGTTGCGCTGCCGTTCTGAAGGCGTAGCACGGCTCGTTGACAGTGGTGATGGAGGGATGTGCAATTAATTTGGCTCCCACAGCAGCGGAAGCCAATCCCCGAAGCGGCCCCCGCTTCCGTGAGGCCGCCCAAAATTGGAGGTCAACAATGGGACAGGCACGGGAAGTCATGGATCGCCTGACCACGGCCATGAATGAAAAAGACAAAGAAACACTGGCACGTTGCTACGCCACCGAGGCTGTCGGGTACACCCCTGACAAGGGGGAGCTCCGCGGGCGTGACGCCATCACCAGCTACCTCTTTGACTTCTGGGAATCCATGCCAGATGTCCGGTACGAGCACGCGGCAAGGCATGAGGCAGGAAGCGTGGCGGTGGATGAGGGCTTCGTCGTCGGAACCAACACAGGCCCGCTGCGCATGCCCACAGGCGGAACCATGCCAGCAACCGGCAAACAACTCAGGATCAGAAGCTGCGACATCGCGACCGTTGAGGGTGGCGAGATCACCTCTCACCGCTTCTACTTCGACCAAGTGGAGTTCCTGTCACAGCTCGGACTGATGCGGGAAATGTCCGAGCATTAACCGGCTGTACGCCAAGAAGAAGAAACGGAAATGCCGTGGACACCCTGCGAAGGGGTATCCACGGCATCCTGTTCACCGGGTCACTTATTCGACGATGCGAGTTGGGTAGTGGACCCTACTTGTCACACCCAATGCCGTCGCGGTCCCTGTCGAGGTGCGTTCCATAGCCTGGCGTGCCGGCATACACCGGCGCTGCTCCTGCTGCCCGCGCTGCAGCGCAGTTGGGGTAGTAGGCCGCTGCCGGTGCTGGCACGGCTGGGGCCGGAGCGGGAGCTGGGGCGGGAACCGGCACCGGTGCAGGCTTTGCAGCCTGCGCAGCTGCTGCTTCGGCCGCTTGCCGGGCTGCAGCCTGTTCTGCGGCCAGCTGAGCGGCGGCGGCCTTGTCTGCAGCCACCTTGTCGGCCGCTGCCTTCGCAGCCTTTGCAGCCGCAGCTGCCTTTTCAGCCGCAGCCTTTTCAGCCGCAGCCTTTTTAGCCACAGCCTTTTCAGCCGCGACCTTCTCGGCCGCCGCCTTGTCTGCAGCAGCCTTCTCGGCGACAACTCGCTTTGAGTCAGCCTCGTTCATCCAGACCAACCGCTGATCGGTTCCCCGGGTGCAGATGAAGGTCTGGCTGTTGTACTTCTGCGTTGCAGCAGCAGTGGCGCAGGTCGAGTTTGCGGGGTTCGTCGCCGTCGGGGTGGGAGTTGGCGTGGCCGTTGCCGACTGAGAAGCAGGGCTCACAAGAGCTGCCTTGTCTGTATCCGCCCGGGGCGCGGCGGTAGCACCAACGACCCCCGCGCCCAGAATCAGAGCAACGAATCCGGAAACAGCGACCAGACCGCCGGATTTACGGTGCGGCAGCCCAACCCACGAGCGGCGCTTGAACAGCAGCACATAGAGCCCTGTGAGCAAGGCGACCAGGCCAAGGATAAACAGCACCATCCCCACTCCTCCGGCCACAGCAAATGGAATCAGCAGTAGCAGCAGCACTGCGGCCACGATCCAAAAAAGTACGGTGGGCTTCCAGCGACGCTGCTGGGGCGCAGGAGCATATGGATTATGTGTCAATTTTCCCCCTAGGAAATGGTTGTGATGGTGATGCAGATGGGGCGTGGAAGCCCCAAGACTTTGGGTGCTACTCGCAGGCCACGCCGTCGGAATCGCGGTCCATCCCCGAGCGGTAGCCAGCCTGCCCGGCGAAAAGCGGCGCGGCACCTGCAGCCCTGGCCGCTGCGCAGTTCGCGTAGTAGGCGGCTGCGGGGGCGGCCGGGACTGGGACAACCGGGGCCGGGGCAACCGGGGCGGGAGGCACTGGAACCGGTGCCGGTGCTGCGGCAGCCGGAGCAGGAGCAGGTGCCGCCACTGGCGGTGCCGGCTCGGCAGCAGGCGCAGAAGCTGGTGCCTGCTGGTTCGTCGGTGCCGGCTGGCCGGAGCAATTGGCAAGGATGCTGGCCATCGCGACGTGTTCCGCCTGCGTGATCCACAGGCTATACGTCGCCTTCACCGAAACCTGCCGGGCGACATACTCGCACCGGAACCCCTTGTTCGGCGGCAACCAGGTGGCGGCGTCGCCGTCGCCCTTTTTTATGTTGGTGGGTCCGTCCGTCGCCTGAAGGTTCAGCGGATCATTGGCGAAAGCCGTCCGTTGCTCCGTGGTCAGCTGCTGCGCACCCTTCTGCCAGGCATCGCTCAACGCCACAACATGGTCGATCTGGACCTTGCTGCTGGTCCCACTCCCCCGCAGGAAGCTGATGCTGGCGCCGGTGTACGGGTCGGCGAGCATGCCGGACTGCACCTTGCAGGGGACGCTGTTTGTGTAGGTGATCACGGTGAGGTCGCGCTTCAGCATGTCGTTCCGGGTGTCGCAGCCGTTGCGGTCAACGTCCGCCCACGCCTGCCCGAACAGCCCGCGGTCATACCCCGTCTTGGGCGCCCGGCCCTTGATGGGGAGGGTGGCCAGCAGGTCGATCGCCTTGGTGGCGAAGGCAGGCTGCGTCTTCGGAGGTGCCAGTGTGGCGCCTTGGGCCACGACGGCGGTGGCCCCGGGATCCAGCGGGGCGCCCGTCTCCTGTGCAGTTGGAGCCGACGACGGCGCCGGCGCCGCTTCCGCAGTTACGCTCGCCTTGGCAGGCGCGGCCGCAGCTGTGCTGTCCGACGAAGCAATCTCAAGGTCAGCAGCAAATACCTGCGGCAAGGCGACGGCGCCGGCGCCGGCGATAAAGAGTGCAAAAGCGGCGGCAAGTGCCACTGCCCCCGGCTTGCGCGGTGGCTTCGCTTTTTGCCCGGACCCCGGAGACGGTGCTGATCCCAAAAGGGCCTCGTAGTCCGACAATCTTTCCCCCAATAAAAATGGCCCGGCAAATAAGCCGGGCCTTTTGCTAAGCCGCATTGGTTATAGTTGAAGCCTATTTCCGGGATTGAGGGTGAACCGTGAAACTGCGGTAAAGCTGGGACAACATTGATGTCGTCTTGATCCATTCTTGATGCGACTGGCTACACCCTGAATCAGTAGCCCGCACAAGGGCGGGCCAAGGGACGGCGGCGAGCGCCGGCGTCGTAAGTTCTCCTTAAACGCCCCACTTCAGTGTCCTGTGGTGCCCGCCGCCCTGCCCCTCGGACTGCGGCTACGTGCGCTGGGTGAGGTTGAGGATGTTGCCTTCGCTGTCGAGGAACCAGGCGGCCTTGCCCCAATCACTGGTGGCAACCCCGTTTTCCGTCTTCAGGCCTGGCATGTCGTACTCTTCGAACGTGACGCCTCGGCCCCGAAGTTCTTCCATTTCGCTTTCGAGGTTGTTCGTTTCCCAGCCCATCTGGGTGTTCTTGGCCGACCCCGCATTATCTGTTTGGTAAACCAAGAAGGCGGTTCCGTTGCCGCAGCGGTACAGCAGGCTGTCCTCCTCCATGGACTCGGAAGATTCCAATCCCAGCTTGTCCCGATAAAACTCCTTTGCCCTGCTGATGTCCTTCGCGGGAAGGACAGCCATAAGTGCTGAGTCCTTGAGCATGATGGTTCCTTTGTGCATGTACTTTCGCGTTGATGGCGATGCTCTCCCCTTGGGGCGGTCCCGGAACAACACTGTCCGGGGCGCGTGGCCGCCCTTTCCGCCTTATGCCGGGCTGCCACCTGGGACTCTGAAGCGCCCCGCCAGCCATCATCGGCGCGAGGGTCCCCGAAGCGTATGTGCCCATTATGGAACTGTTCGGTGGCAACGGAAATAGGGTTTTGGTGCTCTTCACGATGCGTGCGCACGGCGAACGGGGGGGTGTTTCTTGCGGACACGCTGGAAGAGCTCGAGCCCTGGCCTGCAGGCGCGCGTCTACTTGCGCGGCCCGCCGGTTTCCTCTTAGGACTTATCGCGGGCTTCCCGCAAATGCTGCTCCAGTTTGGCCTCCGCGTCCCGCCGGCGGTGGCCGATGGAGCGGGCCTGTTCAGCGGTGGGATGACGGTGCTCCCGCTCCCCCGAAAGGTGTTTAGCCCCTGCGGGCACGACGTCGTTGTCTACTTGGTTGTTATCACCCATACCGGATGGTCTCACACACACCTCATGAGGGAACAGGCCACCGCGCGATGGACGCGCAGTTTAGGGGAGGCGTCCGTGCCCGAAAGCCACGGCTTCAGAGGTACTGGCCCGGAAGCTCGACGTCGTCGGCCGGGTTTTGTTCCCGTCCGCCGCTTTGCCCCAGCGGGCCGCTGTCCAGCACCACTGTTGGCATGCTGCCGGGCGGATCAGGGAGGGGAGGCTGCACGGGTTCCAGCAGCTGCCGTGTTGCTGCCTGTTTCGCCTCAATGGTCGACTGGATGTCCTGCACCAGTCCCCCGATCCACCCGGAGAGTTGCGCCTGGCCGATCCGCAGTTCTTCCTCCGACGCCGAAGATGCGCTGGTCAGCGGCTGCCACAACCGCCGCAGTTCCTCCGCCGGGCCCGGCGCGAGGCCGTCCTGGAGTTCCTCCACCGAGCGCTGGTGGACGTGGGCGAGCCGGGCCCGGGCGTCGTCGAGAGGTGCGTTGTGTACTTCATCCAGGAGCCGGAGAATGCTCGTTCCAATCCGCATCACCTTTGCCGGGTCTTCCGCCAGGCGGCCGAGCGGGCTGCCGGTTCTGCCCCCGGCACCAGGATCGGCGAGCGGGCCTTCAGGTCCGGCGGTCATGGTTCTTCCTCTCACGTGCAAGATTGTTTCCTGACGAAAGCCTCGGCAACGCCGGCGAATGCGGCGGTCATCAAGGTAAGCATACTTACTATCGACCCTCAGGGCCGCATCGCTCCCCGTCCACACCGGCGCCGCATCCGCTGTTCACCACGCGTTAGGAAACCGGATGCCAGGCCTTCCTACTGTCGCAGGGACGGCGGCCGGACGCGTGGCCGCGAAAAATGCAGGAAGGCAGCCATGACCATCAAAATCAACCAGCCCAGCTTCAGCAGGCGCACCGCTTTAGCGGCGGCCGGAACCCTCGGCGCGCTGGGAGCCGCAGTGGCCGCGGGAACCAGCGCCAACGCAGCTCCAGGGGCGAAGGCGCCCAAGCCAACCCTCGCGTTCCGCCCGGACGGCCGGTTCAAGGTAGTCCAGTTCAACGACACCCAGGACGATGAGCAGACGGACCGGCGCACCATCGAACTCATGGACCGGACCCTGGACGAGGAAAAGCCGGACTTTGTGGTGATCAACGGAGACGTCATCAACGGCGGCTGCGATACCGAACTGCAGGTCAAGCAGGCACTGAACCACGTGGTCCGGCCGATGGAAAGCCGCAAGATCCCGTGGGCCGTCACCTTCGGCAACCACGATGAGGACTCGGTGGCACGGACCGGGATGACCGAAGCCAAGATGCTGCAGTTCCTGCAGAGCTACGAGTTCAACGTCAACGGCGACACCACCGACGGCGTCACCGGAACCTCCAATTCGCTGCTGCTGGTCCAGTCCTCCAAGTCCAAGGACCCGGCATTCGGCCTCTGGCTGATCGACACCGGCCGCTACGCCCCGGACAGCATCAACGGCCAGGACTTCGAAGGCTACCCGGACTGGGACTGGGTACGCATGGACCAGGTCACCTGGTACCGGAACCTCTCCATCGCCACCGAGCAGAAGTACGGCAAGAAGGTCCCGTCCCTGATGTGGGGCCACATCGCCCTGCACGAGCACCGCAGCATGTGGTTCGCGAGCATCGATTCACGGACGGACGCGGACCACCAGCGCGCGATAAAAAAGCACAGCATCGCTGGCGAACGGAACGAGGACGAGTGTCCTGGCCCCTTCAACTCCGGCCTGTTCAACGCCTTCCTGGAGCGCGGCGACGTCCGCGGCTACTTCGTGGGCCACGACCACGTCAACACCTACGTGGGCAACTACTACGGCGTGGAACTCGGCTACGCACCCGGTACCGGCTTCGGTGCCTACGGGCTGCCGGGCGCCGACCGGAACAGGCTCCGCGGTGCGCGCGTCTTCGAGCTCGATGAAAACCACGCCGGGATCTACAAGGAGACCCGCCTGGTGTTCGCGAAGGACCTGGGCATCGACCTGGCGGCGAACGACCAGCCGATCACTCCCCTGCCCCTGAACCCGGCGCAGCTCTAGCGGCTACTTCCGGATCTCGGCCAGCCGCAGCCGGACCATCTCCGTCACCACGTAATCCGGAACGGGATGGTCCGGCGCCAATCACGGCAATGGCGGCCGACGGCGGGAGGCACCTTCCGCCGTCGGCCTCCCTGGTGCTCTAGGACTTTGCGGCGCGGATAGCCTTGCGGACGGCGGCGCCGACTGCCGAGATCACCGGGACCAGGCAGACCAGCGCCACGACGGTGTTGGGGCGGAACGCCACCTGCCCGTCCACGGACCGGTAGACGCCGAGCGGCAGCACCATGCCGCCTCCCCCACCGCCGGAGGCGCCCTCCTGCCCGGCCTCGCCGCCGCCGCCGAACCCGAAGGAGACCAGCGCCACCGGAATGACCTCTTCCCCTCCCAGCTGGACCGGGGAACCATAGGCCTTGGAAACGCCTACGTTCTTGAAAGTTTCAACCAGGGACGCAAAAGTATCAGCCATGGCTCCACCCTAGGAGCCCATGACAGCCGGCAACAGCCCTCGAAGGAGTTCACCGATGAGCTACGGGAAGGACCCCCGCGTCGACCAGTACATCGACCCCCTCCCACCATGGCAGCAGGACATCTGCCGGAAGGTGCGCGACCTGGTGCGCGCCGCCGATCCCGCCGTCGAGGAAACCATCAAGCGCACCGTCCAGCCGTACTTCGTCCTGCAGGGCAACGTCTGCGCGCTGCTTGCGGCAAAGGACCACGTGAACGTTTTCCTCTACGACGGGGGCATCACCCCGGACCCGCACAACATCATCACGGCGGGCCACGGCAACAAGACCGGCCGGATGATCTCGTACCACGAGGGCGAGTCCATCAACGAGGAAGCCCTGGTGGAGATGTTCCGTGCGATTATCGCCAACAACCGCGCCGGCGGCTGGCGGAAGCTCAAGGAAGGACAGTAGCGCGAGCCCTGCCCCCGCCGTCGTTTGTGACCAGCGCACCCTCAGCCCCGGAGGCGCTGGCGGTAATTCCTTGGTGTCTCCCCTGCGTCGCTCAAAAAATGCCGGTTGAAGTTGGACAGGTTTGAGAACCCCACCTCGTAGCAAATGTCGGAAATGGCCTTATCGGTGCGCTCCAGCAGGCGCCGCGCGTGGGCCAGGCGCAGCTTGCGGACCAGGTCGCTGAAGTTCTGGCCGGTGGCGCGCTTGAAGTATTTCGAGAACGTCGGCTCCGGCATACCCACCAGCGCGGCCGCCTCGGACATACTGACGCTGCCGGCATGGTTGCTGAACACGTACTCCAGGACAATGTCGACGACGGCGGCAGCCTGGCTGTCCAGCTGCGGCCGGAACCATTCCTCGGCAAGGTAACGCCGTTCCTCCTGCGGTGCCCGGACCAGGATCCCGAAGAGTGCAAAAAGATGCTGGAGCCGTGCCAGCCCGGTAGTGGCCCCCATCGCCTCAATGGCTGCCGCCGCAGTCTCGGCAGAGCGACCCAGGAACTCAATCCCGCGCTGCGACTGCTCCAGCAGGGGCCTCACCTCGGCCATCTCAGGGACCAGGGTGGCGGTCTGCTCAACCCATTTCCCGTCGAACTGGATCACGGCGTCCCGGTTTTCCAGCACCTCCCCAGGCTCCAGGTCGCTGACCCAGTCGTGCGGCAGCCCGGACCCCACCAGGGCGACGTGACCGGCCTCGAAGGTGCCGATGTGATCCCCGACGATGAATTTTCCGTTGCCCTTGCGGATGAGGTGGATCTCGTACTCGGGGTGGTAATTCCACCGCGCCACCGGGCTCGGGTAGCTGTGCTCAACCCACCGCACCGAGTGGTTCGGGTCCGGCGGGATGACCTCCCGGTTGGCCCGTATCCCGAGCAGCCTCTCGGCCAGCCTGGCGGTTGCTCGGTCGGCAGTTTCCGCGCCAGTCATGGTAGCTCCCCTACGTCGGAGGGTTATGAAATCTGGACAGCACACGAGCCGCCCTACCCCAGAGTAGCGCCTGCGAGAGGGACCAGCACTGGAAAATAAGTATCAGAAAGTGGCAACCAGGGCGCTAGTTGTGACCTATGTCGCCCGCCTAACCTTGAAGAACATCAGCGAGGTACACCGGAACTCCGGTCACAGCCCCCGCCCCGCCGGACACATCAACGCAGCAGTTGAGGTGCACCGGTTCTGCACTTTCCTGAAGAACAAAGGAGTCCTTAATGCGCTCAAAAACGCGCGCTGCCGTCCTGTCAGCCGGAGCCCTCTGCATCGCCCTGAGTGCCTCGGCCTGTGCAGGTGCCGGCGGCGGCAATTCTGCCGGCGACCCGAACAGCATCAGTGTCCTGATGGTGAACAACCCCCAGATGGAGGACCTGCAACGACTCACCGCAGAGAACTTCACCAAGGAAACCGGGATCAGGGTCAATTACACGATCCTGCCGGAGAACGATGTCCGGGCCAAGATCAGCCAGGAGTTCTCCAGCCAGGCCGGCCAGTACGACGTCGCGTCCCTCTCCAACTACGAAATCCCGTTCTATTCCGCGAACGGCTGGCTCGCCCCTCTGGACGATGTGGCCAAGGATCCGGAGTTTGACCAGGACGACATCCTGCCCGCCTACACCGCATCCCTCACCGGTGAGGACGGCAAGCTTTACGGCGAACCGTTCTACGGCGAGTCCTCATTCCTGATGTACCGCAAGGACATCCTGGAGGCCAAGGGCCTGACCATGCCGGCGAAGCCCACCTGGGATGAGGTCGCGGACATCGCGGCGAAGGTAGACGGCGCGGAACCTGGGATGAAGGGCATCTGCCTCCGCGGCCAGCCGGGCTGGGGCCAGGTCTTCGCACCGCTGACCACCGTGGTGAACACCTTCGGCGGGACCTGGTTCGACAAGGACTGGAACGCCCAGGTCAACTCCCCGGAGTTCACCGAGGCAGTTGAGTTTTACACGAAACTGGTCCGCGAGCATGGTGAAGCAGGAGCCGCGCAGGCCGGGTTCACCGAGTGCCTTAACAACATGAGCCAGAGCACAGTGGCCATGTGGTACGACGCAACCTCCGCCGCAGGCGCCCTGGAAGCCGAGGACTCCCCGGTCAAGGGCAAGATCGGCTATGCCCAGGCCCCGGTGAAGGAAACCAAGTCGTCCGGCTGGCTGTGGACCTGGTCCTGGGCCATGCAGGCCGCCTCCAAGAAGCAGGACGCTGCCGAGAAATTCATCGCCTGGGCAAGCTCCAGGGACTACGAGGAACTCGTCGCCTCCGAGCTTGGCTGGGCCAAGGTCCCGTCCGGCAAGCGGATCTCCACCTACGAAAACGCCGAGTTCCAGAAGGCCGCCCCGTTCTTCGAGGCAGAACGCTTCGCCATCGAGAACGCCGACCCGAAGAACCCCGGCGCCCAGGAACGTCCCGCCGTTGGCATCCAGTTCGTGGGCATCCCCGAATTCGCCGCCCTGGGCACCAACGCCTCCCAGGGCGTCAGCTCCGCCATCGCCGGCCAAGGCAGCGTGGCCGACGCGCTGGCCAAAGGCCAGGAAGCCGCCCAAAAGGTCGGCAACAAGTACAAGCAGCCCTAACCGAACCGCAGGAGAACATCATGACTACCGCAACGGCGCGCATCTCCCGCCCGGGACACCACGCAGCCAAACCTTCACGGGATGCCAAGTCGCGCGAACGCGCCCTGGCCTGGGCACGGCGTGCACCGCTGCTCCCGGCCCTGGTCTTCCTCATCCTGGTCACCCAGCTTCCGTTCGTGGTGACCCTGATCATCTCGTTCATGAACTGGAACAGCCTCAGCCCGGACAAGACCGCCTTCGCCGGCCTGGAAAACTACGCCACCGTCCTCACGGACCCTGACCTGCGCCTGGCAATCTTCACCACCATCCTCCTCACCGTCTCCGTAGTGCTGATCAGCCTGCTCATCGGACTCGGCCTGGCCCTGCTGCTGGACAAGAAGTTCATCGGCCGCGGCCTTGTACGCACCCTGCTGATCGCCCCGTTCCTGGTGGTTCCCGTGGCAGCGGCCCTGATCTGGAAGCACGCCCTGCTCAACCCCACCTACGGGCTGATCAACGGCATCCTCACTTGGGTGTGGTCCCTGTTCGGCAGCGCCGCGGCGCCGCAACTGGACCTGCTCTCGCAGGCACCAATGATGGCCGTGATCCTCTCCCTGGTGTGGCAGTGGACACCGTTTATGATGCTCATCCTGCTGGCCGGCCTGCAGTCCCGCCCCATGGACACCGTGGAAGCTGCCCAGATGGACGGCGCCACCCCGTGGGCGATCTTCCGCCACCTGACGCTGCCGCACCTGCGCCAGTACCTGGAACTCGGCGGACTGCTCGGTGCGATCTACATCGTGCAGAACTTCGATGCCGTCTTCACCCTCACCGCCGGCGGACTGGGCACCGCAAACCTGCCCTACGCCATCTACCAGACCTTCTACTTCGCCAACGAATACGGTCTGGCATCCGCCGCCGGCGTCGTGGTGGTCATCGGCACCATCATCGTGGCGACCTTCGCCCTCCGCACCGTCTTTTCACTCTTCAAGAAGGAGGCAGCACGATGAGCACCCTCACCCCCGCTGCACCACAGAGCACACCGCCCGGCCCCACCGCCCTGAACACCGGCCGCACCCCCCGGCGCGGCAAGTCCCGCATGGACCCCACCCGCAACAACACCGCCGCAGGCATCGCGGCCTGGCTGCTCGCACTGCTCTTCGCAGTCCCGGTCCTGTGGATGATCCTCACCTCGTTCCACTCCGAAACCGACGCGGCCACGAACCCGCCCTCGATCGCCGCGAACCTCACCCTGGACGCGTACCGGGAATTCTTCGGCGAAACCTCCGGCGTCAGCCCCTGGCCGTCCCTGATCAACTCCGCCACTGCCTCGATCCTGTCCACGGTCCTCGTGCTGCTCCTGGCCTTCCCGGCCGCGTACGCGCTCTCCATCCGGCCGGTGAAGAAGTGGACCGACGTGATGTTCTTCTTCCTCTCCACCAAAATGATGCCCGTCGTGGCTGCGATCCTGCCGCTCTACCTCTTCGCCCGGACCGTGGGGGCCCTGGACAACATCTGGTTCCTGATCCTGATGTACACCTCCATGAACCTGCCTATCGCGGTCTGGATGATGCGCTCGTTCCTTGCTGAAGTTCCGGAGGAAATGCTGGAGGCGGCACAGATCGACGGCGCCAACCTCTTGCTCATCCTGCGCAAGGTCATCGCCCCAGTGGCCATGCCCGGCATCGCCGCCACCGCCCTGATCTGCTTCATCTTCAGCTGGAACGAACTGCTCCTTGCCCGGGTCCTCACCGGCGTCGTGGCAGGCACCGCCCCGGTGTTCCTCACCGGATTCGTCTCCGGGCAGGGCCTCTTCCTCGCCCAGGTCTGCGCCGCCGCCGTCGTGATCTCCCTGCCGGTGCTGTTCGCAGGCTTCGCGGCCCAGGACAAGCTGGTCCAGGGTCTCTCCCTCGGCGCCGTGAAATAACCCGCCGGTTTCCCCGCAAAACTCTTTCAAGGACTACTTCGATGACAACAACAACCACCCAGTCACCTGCCACCGGCTCCGGCCTGCCAGCCACCATGCGCGCCAACATCCTCAAGAGCCAGGGCGACATGGCCATGGAGACCCTGCCCCTTCCGCAGCTCGACGCCGACCAGGTCCTGGTGCAGGTGGCCGCCGTCGGCGTCTGCGGCAGCGACGTCCACTACTACGAGCACGGCCGGATCGGCCCCTACGTGGTGGACCATCCGCTCATCCTCGGCCACGAACTCTCGGGCCGGATCGCCGCCGTCGGAAGCGCCGTGGACCCCGCCCGCGTTGCCCAGCGCGTCGCCGTCGAACCCCAGCGCCCCTGCCGCAAGTGCAAGCAGTGCAAGGCAGGACGCTACAACCTCTGCCCGGACATCGAGTTCTACGCAACACCCCCGATCGACGGCGCCTTCGCCGAGTATGTGACCATCCAGAGTGACTTCGCCTACGACATCCCGGACAGCGTCAGCGACGAAGCCGCCGCCCTCATCGAACCGCTCTCCGTTGGCCTCTGGGCCTGCGAGCGGGCCGGGATCAAGCCCGGCAGCCGGGTGCTGATCGCCGGTGCCGGGCCCATCGGCATCATCGCTGCCCAGGCCGCCCGCGCTTTCGGCGCCACCGAAATCTACATCAGCGACGTCGCCGAGGACCGGTTGGCGTTTGCGCTCGAACACGGCGCCACACACGCGCTCAACGCGAAGACGGACAGCGTTGAAGGGCTCGACGTCGACGCGTTCATCGACGCCTCCGGCGCACCCCAGGCAGTCCGGTCCGGGATCAAGGCCGTTGCCCCGGCCGGACGAGTGATCCTGGTGGGGCTCGGCGCCGACGACGTCGAACTCCCCGTCTCCTACCTGCAAAACCGGGAGATCTGGCTCTCCGGCGTCTTCCGCTACACCAACACCTGGCCACTGGCCATCCAGCTCATCGCCGACGGAAAGGTGGACCTGGACATCCTCGTCACCGGCAAGTTCGCCCTCGCCGAATCCGAGGAAGCCCTCAAGGCCGGCAAACAGCCCGGCCAGCTCAAAGCCGTCGTCTACCCGGGCCGCTGACCATGTTTACGGTCATCGGCGAGTCCCTCGTTGACATCATCGACGCCCCGCGGGGAGCCGCGCGGCAGACGCATCCTGGCGGCAGCCCGCTCAACGTCGCGGTCGGCGGCGCACGCCTTGGCCTGCGCACCACGCTCGTCACGCACTTCGCCGAAGACCCGCACGGGCACCTGATCGCCGACCACCTGCGCAGTAACGGCGTGGAAGGCATTGTGGGAGGTTCCTCCCCCACGTCGTCCGCGCTGGCAACACTGGACAGCACCGGAGCAGCCGAGTACACGTTCTCGATCACCTGGGACATCAACGGCGCGTCCATCCCTGCCCTGGAAGCGGTGGAGAGCTCGCTTCACGTCCATACCGGCTCCATTGCCACCGTTGTTGCTCCCGGGAGCAACGCGGTCCGCGGGCTGGTGGAGGCTGCGCGTCCGCACGCCACCGTCAGCTTCGATCCGAACTGCCGGCCAGCGATCAGCCTCGACGCGGACGCGGCCCGGCGCGAGGCTGAAGACTTTGTGGCTGCCAGTGACATCGTTAAAGCGAGCGACGAGGATCTGCACTGGCTCTACCCCGGCAGGACTCATGATGAGTCGCTGGCCGCTTGGCTGGAGCTGGGCCCGGCAGTGGTGGCGCTGACGCGCGGCGCGGACGGGCCGGTAATCCTGACCCCGCAGGGGCGTGTGGAGATACCCGGTGAAACTGTCACGGTGGCGGACACGGTCGGGGCGGGCGACTCCTTTATGGCGGCCCTGATTTCGGGCCTGGCGCAGCTGGACGCGCTGGGCGCCGCGAACAGGCTGCGGCTGCGGAGCCTCTCCCTCGAAGAACTGAATGCCCTGGCGGCCTACGCGAACCGGGCCGCCGCCATCACCTGTTCCCGGCCGGGCGCGAATCCACCCGCGTCGGGCGAGCTGGGGTCACTGGCCGGAACGCTGCCCGATTTCCTCGCGACTGCGGAAGGTTAGCCTCATGACTGCACTTGAAACCGGCGTGCTCGCCCGACTGCCTGCTTCCCTGGCAGTACCCTCCTACGACCGGAGCACGCTGACGGCGGGAATCGTCCACTTCGGCGTAGGCGGGTTCCACCGGGCCCACCAGGCTATGTACCTGGACCGGCTGATGAACGCAGGAGAGGCCCGCGACTGGGCCATCTGCGGGGTGGGCGTGCTGCCCGGCGACGCCCGCATGAAGCAGGTCATGGACAGCCAGGACTGCCTCTACACCCTGGTGGTCAAAAACCCGGACGGGACGCGGGAAGGGCGCGTCATCGGCTCGATCATCGAGTACCTTTTCGCTCCTGACAACCCGGAGGCCGTCATCGAAAAAATGGCTTCCGACGCCGTCCGGATCGTCTCGCTCACCGTCACCGAAGGCGGCTACAACTTCCACCACGTCAGCGGCGAATTCGACGCCGGCAACCCCGACGTGCTGCACGACCTCCAGCCGGGTGCAGCACCCCGGACAACCTTCGGCCTCATCACCGAAGCCCTGGCCCGCCGTCGTGCACAGGGCCTGGCACCCTTCACCGTGATGTCCTGCGACAACATCCAGGGCAACGGCGGCGTGGCACGCAGGATGTTCACTGCCTTCGCCACCCTCAAGGACCCGGACCTCGGCAGCTGGGTCACCGCAAACGTTCCCTTCCCCAACAGCATGGTGGACCGGATCACCCCGGTCACCACAGACGCCGACCGGGCCACGGTTTCGGAAGAGTTCGGCGTCGAAGACGCCTGGCCGGGGGTGTGCGAGCCGTTCGAACAATGGGTTCTCGAGGACAGGTTCAGCCTCGGGCGCCCGCCCTTTGAGGACGCCGGGGTCCAGCTCGTCGCGGACGTTGAACCGTACGAACTGATGAAACTCCGCCTCCTCAACGCCAGTCACCAGGGCATGTGCTACTTCGGCTACCTGGCCGGCTACCGCTACGCCCACGAGGTTGCCCAGGACCCGTTGTTTGCGCAGTTCCTGCTGGGCTTCATGGACCGGGAAGCCACTCCCACCCTCGAACCCGTGCCGGGCATTGACCTGAACACCTATAAGCACACCCTGATCGAGCGGTTCTCCAACGAGTACGTCCGGGACACCCTGGCCCGTCTCTGTGCAGAAAGCTCAGACCGGATCCCCAAGTGGCTGTTGCCGGTCATCCGGATCAACCTCGAACGGGGCGGTGAGATCGCCCGGTCCGCCGCCATCGTGGCCAGCTGGGCCCGCTATGCCGAAGGCACCGACGAGCAGGGAAACCCGATCGACGTCGTCGACCGCCTCAAGGACAAACTCATGACCGCCGCATCACGGCAGCGGCAGGAACCGCTGGCCTTCATCTCCGACCGGGAGGTTTTCGGCGACCTGATCGACAACCAGCAGTTCGTGACGGCCTATTCCCACGCTATGGAGAACCTCCGCACCCGGGGCGCGCGGGCAACTCTCGAAGCATTGGCATCCCTCTAGGACGGATCCGGGATGGGCGGCTGGACCGCCAGGCCGCCGATCCTCGTCAAAAGCGCCAATCCATGCTCTGATGAATAACAAAAGTGATGGATTCCCATGCCAGGGAGTAACCATGAGCAGCAATCTCGAACCACTGATTCCGGCCCCACTCGATGGGCGCAAGATCTGGGTTGTAATACTGGGCTTTGCAGCCGCCATGTGCTGGTGGCTCGGGATTGTGGGGGTGATCGTCAGCGGAGGCGGTGGCCAGGCACTGCAAGTATTCCTGGCGGTTCCCGTCCTGGTGACCGTCGGAACGGCGCTGGCCGCTCATCAACGGCATCGCCGTCGTCGGGGCGCCAAACACGTCCGCCAACCCCACAGCCACAAGATGCGGCGGGGTTTGCCTGCGAAAGGCAGTTCCGTGGTCCTTCTTTGTGGCTTCACCGCGGCGCTCTGCTGGTGGATTGCGATTGTTGCAGTGGCGACCACCGGCGGCGGCACCCAAGTCTTCCTGGCCATTCCCGTGCTGGCGAGCGTCGTAACGTTCCTGGCCGCCCGGAAGCGTCCAGCTGCAGCCTGAACTGTGGATCCCCGTACTACTTCACCCAGCCAATCTTTTGTAGCCAGCCGATCAGGATGGGCAGGACAACGGAACTTTGCATCGCGCCGAGGTGATCGAGCCCGGGCACAACCTGCACGTCCCAGCCGGCGGCGGTGAGCTCGTCCCGGTGTTTGGCCAGCGGCTCGCCGATGCTCACGCGGACACCGCCCCACTGCGGGCTGTAGTCGATCTGGTCGTCGGCCCCGGCGAAGGCAAGACAGGACAGGCCGGGCGGCACGCCGGCTGCGCCGTCGTCGAAATCCTGAAGCGCTTCGTAAAGGGTGACGAACTGCCGTGTCTGGGCCTCGGTGGTCTCGACGGCAACAGAGTCCCAGTGCCCCGGCTCGGCGTCTTCGACGGTAACAGCGGACGGGTCCGGCGGCCGGGAGGACGCGGCGTGTGCGGCACGGGTGACGGCCAGCATGCTCCGGTACGGCCCCTCCCGCGGCGTGAAACCGCCCATCGCGAGCACCCGGAGGCGGTTGCTGCGGAGGGCCAGCTGTAGACCGGCCAGCGCCAGCCAGGAGTAGCCTTAGTAGCCAAAGGCATCGGCGCCGCCCGCATCAGCGATGGCCAGCAGGTCAGCCACGAGGTTGTCGGGAGTGAGGGTCTCCGCCGCGGGCTGTGCCATTCGGTGGCCTTCGTAGTCGGCCACGATGACGCGGTTTGTGCCCGAGAGCCCGGCCACCAAAGCTGGCCCCAGATCAGGATCGCCGCCCCATTTGCGCATGGTCTCCGCTTCAGCTGGCTGATACGGCTTGAGCCGGACGGGCAGCAGCAGCGCGGGCCCGTCTCCGTGGATGGAGACGGGAATGATCGAACCGTCGTGAAGTACAGCCTCAGCAGCAGCAGACATCGTCAGCCCCCTCGGTGTTCCCGCCCGTCCCGCACCATCCGTATCTCCGGCATGCCTTCCCACTCGGGCGGCAGTAGCCCGCGCTTACCGTCCGGCCGGAAACCGTGCCTGCGGTAGAAAGCCTGTGCCCGCGGGTTGTCCTCGAGCACCCAAAGGTACGCCGGGGACTCCCCGATTGCGGCACCCATCAGGGCCGCCCCCAAACCCCTGCCCTGCGCACGGCCCAGGATGTAGATCGAATACAGCTCCAGCGGAACGGGACCGTCCTCGTCCCGGCCAGGTCCGGCGTCGGCCAGTCCCACCACCTCGCCATGAGAGTCAAGGGCGATGATCCGCGGGTGAGGAACGTCCAGGTACTTCCGACGGCGGTCCACGCGTTCCGGAATTGCCTCCCGGCGGGCGGCGAAAAAGGCCGGGGACAGCAGATGGGGGTAGCACTCCTCATGGGACAGCGTGTGCATCAGCACCACTGCCTCTGCATCCTCAGGAGTGGCTTGGCGAAGCAGATAATCCATACCTCAGGCTAACCAACCCACCTACCGTTTTGGGGAGACGGCGCCCTGCCTGCTGTCCGGTGACGCAAATCAACCTCCTCAAACCTTGCCGACCCTTCAATACCGCAGCATACTTATTAGCAGGACTAATTAGCAGTGCTAAGCATCTTCAGGAGGCGCAACGCGAGCGTGACAACAACCAACACTGAGAGCAGCGAAAGTACGGAACCGGCCAGCCCCGACAACCTGGCCATAGACCTCCGCACGGCCGTGATGCGCACTTCCCGCCGGCTCCGCGTCGAGGCAACCGGCGAGGTGATTACCCCGGGCCAGTACACAGTGCTGGCCCAGCTGAACGGCAACGGGGCGCAGACCCTCCGCACCCTCGCCGAACGGGAGCACGTGCAGGCCCCGTCCATGACCCGGATAGTCAATGCCCTCGCTGAGCAGGGTTTCGTATCGAGAGCGGCAAACCCTGACGACGGCCGACAGGTCCACGTGGACATCACCGACGCCGGGCGGGCAGTTTTGGCGGAAGCCCGGACCCAGCGGACAGCGTGGCTGGCCCAGCGCGTGGCCGGTTTGAGCGAAGAGGACCGCCTGGTCCTGAGCCGCGCCGCGCACATCCTGCAGGAGATGAGCGGCAAATGAGCGCCATGTTCCGGGCTTTGGAAAACCGCAACTACCGGATCTGGGCCGCAGGGGCGCTGGTCTCCAACGTTGGCACTTGGATGCAGCGGGTGGCACAGGACTGGCTGGTCCTGACGGTCCTCACCAACCATTCGGGCGCCGCCGTCGGCATCACCACCTCCCTGCAGTTCCTGCCCATGCTGCTGCTCGGACCCTACGGCGGGGTCCTGGCCGACCGGTACCGCAAGCGGGTGATCCTCCTGTGGACGCAGGTGGCCATGGGCCTGACCGGGCTGGTGCTGGGACTCCTGGTGGTGACCGGCAGCGCCCAACTGTGGCACGCCTACCTTGCCGCCCTCTGCCTCGGAATCGCCGGTGCCATCGACGCACCGTCACGCCAGGCGTTCGTTTCCGAACTTGTGGGACAGGACAACATCTCCAACGCCGTCGCGTTGAACTCCGCGTCCTTCAACACCGCCAGGCTCACCGGCCCCGCCGTCGCCGGGCTGCTGATCGCATGGGTGGGCACCGGACCGGTGTTCCTGATCAACGCCGCCAGCTTCGCCGCCGTCATCATCTCGCTGTTCCGGATCCGCACTCCGGAATTGGCCCCGGCTGCACAAGCCAGCCGCAGCAAACACCAGGTCGCCGAAGGCGTGCGCTATGTCCGGCAGCGGCCGGACCTGGTGTTGATCATGGTCCTCGTGGGCATCCTCGGCGCCTTCGGCATGAACTTCCCCATCATCAATGCGCTGATGGCCACCGTCGAGTTCGGAATGGGCCCCGGCGAATTCGGACTCCTCGGGTCCATCATGGCCGTGGGCACACTGGCTGGTGCGCTGCTCGCGGCGCGCAGGGCCGGGCCGCGGCTGCGGTACCTGCTGGGCGGGGCGCTCGGGCTCGGGTTCTTCACGCTCCTGGGCAGCGTATCGCCGTCATTCTGGCTGTATGCCGTGGTACTGATCCCTGTTGGCCTGGCGTCCATCACCTTCCTGAACAGCTGCAACACCAGCATCCAGCTCTCGGTGGAGCCCCAGTTCCGCGGCCGGGTACTGGCCCTCTACCTGGCGGTCCTCCAGGGCGGCACCGCCGTGGGGGCACCGCTGATGGGCTGGATCGGCTCGGAGTTCGGTGCACGCTGGTCCGTGGCCGCCGGCGGTGTGGTGGTTTTGGTAACTGCACTGTTCGCCGTGATCGTGGTCAGCCGGAGGAGCCACATGACCTTCCGCGACAACCTACGCATCGTATTCCGCAGGCGGCGCCAGCCGGCACTCTAAACACCGGACGACGGCGTCGGCCGACATCCGCCAGCTCAGAGCCTCAGGTGAGGCTGCTTCGAGTGGCGGGTGCCGCCGTCGTCAGCTCTTTCTTGCCGCCACAGCCTCGGTGAGCGACTTCAGCCCGCGTTCGAAGTCCGACCCCACCAGCTTGTCCATGTTCATAAAGAGCGCAAACACCTTTGCGGGGCCTTGTTCTCCCCGGTCATCGCCCAGGTGACCTCGGTACCGCCCTGCACTGGGGTGAACGTAAAGGACGTCGGGTTCAGCGCCTTGAAGGGTTTGGTGAACTGCAGCCGGACGTTGATCTGGCTGCAGGGTACTGACTCAACGATTTCCATGGTTCCGCTGCCAGCCTTGCGGTTGCCGCTCCACTCGTAGCCGGCTCCCACGCCGGCGTCGCTGCCGAAGTAGCGCCGGTCCATGCCGGGGTCCACCGTCTCCCACGGGGACCATTTGGTCCACTCGTGGAAGCTGTTGACCAGCGGAAAGATGTTCTCGGCGGGGGCAGGAATGACCGCGCTGCGGCGGACCTCATATGTGGACATGGCCCCAGCTTAGGAGCCGGGGCCATGCCCGCACAGGCCGCCGCACCGTCGATGCGGCTATCCGCTGCACCTAGGCCGGGGCCGACCCGCCCAGCACCACGTTCACCGGTTCCTTGCCCTCGAGCATCAGCCCGATCTGCTGCTTGATCAGCCGGACCATCCGCGGGAACATCGCCGAACTCGCCCCGCCCACGTGCGGAGTAATCAGCACACCGGGGGCAGTCCACAGCGGATGATCCGCCGGCAGCGGCTCGGGATCAGTGACGTCCAAGGCCGCCCGCAAACGGCCGGAAGACGTCTCCGCCAGCAACGCGTCCGTGTCCGCTACTTGCCCGCGGGCCACGTTCACCAGCAGGGCGCCATCGGGCATGGCCGCGAGGAACTTCCCGTCCACCAGCTTCTGGGTCTGCTCGCTCAGGGGAACGCTGACCACCACGATGTCGTGCAGCGGCAGTTGCTCGTACAACGAGTCGATCCCAAGAATCTTTCCGCCGGAGTCCTCGCGTCCGCGGCTGGCCATCCGGGTCACTTGTGTTTCGAACGGCAGCAGCCGCGCCTCGATGGCCTTGCCCACTCCCCCGTAGCCCACCAGCAGCACGCGCCGGTCCGCCAGGCTGGGCCGCTGGCCGTTGCCCCACGTCCCGCTGGCCTGGTTCCGCACGAAGTCCACCATCCCGCGCTGGCTGGCGATCATCATCCCCAGGGCCAGCTCCGCCGTCGACGTCTCATGGACGCTCGCAGCGTTGGCGAAAACGAAGCCGCCGGACAGGACGTCCTCGACGCCGTCGTACCCGATGGACTGGCTCTGGATCAGGCCGATGTCCACGGACTTCAGCGCCGCCAGCACCTCCGGCCCGCGCATGTACGGCGGCACCACGATGTCCAACCGCTCCCCGGGGGCAGGCCCGGAAAAGTCCCACAGCAGGAACTCGACGCCGGTGGTCGGCTCCAGCGCATCCAGCAGTTTCTGATCCGGAAGGGAGACGCGCAGCGGCCCGGTCATGCCGCCACCACCGGGAGTTGTGAGGATTTCATAAGGGTGATCTTAGTGTGCTGTCCAGCGGAAGAGCGTTAGCTGAGCGCTTTCGCCGGTTCGTTTAGGCGAGCACCTGTGCCGTTGCCAGGACGATGTTCCGCTGGTCTGCGTAGTGGCCGGCCAAGTATCCGTGCAGCTCTTTGACCCACCTGTTCCCGGCAGCTTCCAGGAGTGTTCCATCCAGATCCAGGACACCGGGGGCCTCGAGGACCTGTTGCGCTGCGAGCGCGGCACGGTGCAGTTGCAGGTCCTCAAGACTCACGGCAAACCCTGCCCTCTGCTCGTATCCGGTCAGGAAGGCTTCAAGGAGTTCCGGGTGCTCAGGGGCGCCTGGAGCCAGGCCGAGGAGGTCGCGTACCGCCGAGGCCACGTCTGCAGCGGCGGGCATCACTCCGCACTCGTCAAGGTCAAAACAGGTGGCTTTTCCCTGCGTCCACCTGAGGTTGTCGAGCTCAAAGTCGCCATGCCCGACCACGAGCAGGCCTGGTTCCCTTCTTTCGGCCAGCAGGGCCAGGGCCTGCGCCGCGTCCCGCAGGTCCTGTTCAGGGTGTCCCATCAGTCGGGCAAACACGTTAGCCTGCTCCCGCTCAGGTACAGCGCCGGCCGGCCCGGCAGCCTGATGGAATTCAGCGAGCGCCGCTCCCCAGGCTGCGGCAACGCCGCCGTCGAGTTCGTCCACGTCCAATTGGTCGCCGTCGACCCTTCGGGTCACGCACCCGGCCATCCCGCCGACGGGGGTCGGAATCAGCTCCGCCGCCAGGCCCGCTCGTGAACGCACAAGTTCCGCCACGGGAGCGCCCGCGTGGCTGAGCCGAGCATGCAGATGGGCTCCTCGCCGCAGGCGGCGTCCCGCTGTCGAGCCGGCCGGGGCAAAGCGGGCATAGAGCACCCCACGGGCATCACCGCCAGGCGGGATCACGAAGACGTGCGCCGCCGAGGACCGCCAATACCGCAGAACCCCAGCCGGGATATTCCAATGCAGGCCCACGGCGTCGGCCAGCGGTGAGCGCCATTCGTCATCGACCGTTGCTTTCATCCCGTAGATTTCGCTCAACGGCAACATGCTGCCTATCCTGCCACGGCCACTGCAGGGACCGGGAACCTCCGGCAGTCGCCGAGGAACCAGAAAAACTCTTGATAGGTGACCATATGGTCACCTATCATTATTCCTATGGATGCCGTGTTCAAGGCACTCTCGGACCCCACCCGGCGGGATTTGCTCGACGAACTCTTCCGGGAAGACGGGCAGACCCTCGGTGCTCTTGAAGGCCGCTTCGACATGACCCGTTTTGGGATCGCCAAGCACCTTCGAATCCTGGAGGAAGCCGGACTGCTGGTAACCCGCCGTCGGGGGCGTGAAAAGCTGCATTTCCTGAACCCGGTCCCCATCAGGCTCGTCCACGACCGCTGGGTGAGCAAATACGCAGAACCATGGGCCGCTGGCCTCAGCGACCTCAAATCCAGATTGGAAAGTCCCATGGAAAAAATCTTCGAAATCTACATCAAAACCACCCCGGAACGGCTCTGGGAAGCCATCACGGACAGCGAGATCCGCAGCAAGTACCAGTTCGGGAACACCATCGAGGCGGACTGGACGCCGGGCGGCAAGTTCGTTATGAACAACGTCAAGGCTGATGCGCCCCTCGGCGAAGGCGAGAACCTCGAGGTGGACCCGCCGCGGCGGCTCGTCCAGACCATGCGGGCCCTCTGGGGTGAAGACGTCAAGGCCGAGGGAACGTCGAAGGTGACGTGGGACATCGAACCCGTGGGCGACTCCTGCCGCCTCACCGTTACCCACAGCGACCTCCGCGAAGGCGCCAACGAACAGCTTTACGGCGGCTGGCCGATGATCCTTTCCGGCCTGAAGACCTGGCTGGAGACCGGCGAGAAACTCACCACGCCCGGCTCACTGATGTACACCTGAAACGCGTACGACGGGGGGCAGGGAAAGGAAACCTGCTGCTCCGCAAGGGCAACCTACTTTAGGGGTGGGGGCGCTATCCGGCCGGTGGCCGGTTGGTGCCGCCCCATCCCCGGCGCCGCAGTTCGCGCGTGGCCACCAGCGAGCCCCCGATGAACAGCACGCCCAGGACCACGATCGCGACGCCCACGTAGAACCATGCACCCCGGCCGAAGATCATCAACGCCGCGCCCAGGATGCACAGGCCCTTCGCAGTAATGTCCAGGTACAGCTGCGTCTTTGGAGAAGCCATAGCTCCACGATAAACCCGGCGAACGCGGGTCCGCACGGCCCTTCGAAGCCAGCCCTATTCGGTCCGCTGCCGCCACAGCAGGCACACACCGAACGTCACCAAGCACAGGACCAACATGGCGAGCACCATTCGCGCCCAGCTTTCCTGGTCCACGCCGCCGGCCGCAAAAACGCCGATCATCACGGTGGCGGCAATGGCCCCCACGTACCGACAGGTTTGGTAGATGCCGGCCGCCACTCCCCGCTCCTGCGCCCGGGTGGAGACAAACATGCCCTGGTTGGTTGCAATGCTCACCGTTCCGTACGGAATACCCATAAGTGCTGTCAGCACCACCACCAGCGGGATCACCAGGGTACCGGTGAGCAGCCACATCAGGGCGGCCACGGCGGTCAAGAGTACGACGCCGGCGATCAGCACATGGCGTACGCCGAACTTTCCCATAGCCTTGACTGCCCATGGCGTGGCGACGACGGACATCGCGGCGAGTGGCAGCATCAGCAGGCCCACCACGCCCGGATCGTAGCCGCCCGCTTCCTGCAGCAGCTGGGGCAGGCCGAAAAAGACGAAGTAGTAGACGCTGCTGAACACCGCGAAGCCCAAATACACCAGCATCAGCGGGCGGTTGCGTCCCAGCAGACGCAGGTCCAAAAACGGCCGGTTGAAGCGCAGCTCGCGCCAGGCGAACAGCGCGGCGATTGCCATTCCGGCTGCCAGCATCAACCAGCGGTAGTCGGGCGCCACGTTCAGCGCCGCCATCATCACCAGCAGCAGTGCGGTCACAAAAGCCAGAATCCCGGGGATGTCCGAGTCCCGGATCAGCTCGGCCAGGCTGCCGTGTTCCCGGGCTTCGTCCTTTTGGGCGGCCTGCCGGACGATCAGCAGCGCGGCGAGCGCCAGCGGAACGTTGATCAGGAACAGCGCCTCCCAGCCCACAAAGCTCACCAAGAGGCCACCCACTACAGGCCCCACTGCCGCCGCGGACGTGTTGGCCATCTGGAGCCGGCCCAACGGACGGGCGGAGTCAACATTGGCCCGGTGCGCAATGGCTCCCACCATCACCACCGCGCTGGGATAGGCGGTAGCCGTGCCCAGTGCCATCACGGCCCGGGCCACGCAGAGCAGGGCGAAGTTAGGCGCGAGCGGTGCCAGTGCGCAGGTTACCGCAACCAGTGCCATGCCGAGCATAAACATCCGCCGCGGGCCGAACCTGTCGGCGAGCCTGCCCATCACGGGCTGGCCCGCGGCTGAGGCGAGGTAGAAGGAGGTGACTACCCAGGTGACGGCAGCGACGTCGAGCCCGAAGTCCGCGCGGAGCACCACCAGGGCCACGGCGATCATCGAGGAGTTGAGCGGGTTCAATGCCGTGCCCAGGCTGAGGCCGGCGACGGCCAGGGCAGTCCGGGGTTTGTTGCTCACGGAAACAGTCTGGTGCACCGGCCCGGGCGCTAGCGGGTGCGGGCAGCGAGCGCGGTATCCAGAAATTCCAGGTGGGCAGGGGTCGTGCGGACCGTATTCGCCTCGTATTCGGAGTGCTTGGTCAGGAATTTTTTGATGTAGGGGCACACCGGAACGATTCCGAACCCGGCACTGACCGTCTCGTCCAAAGCCGCCGTAGCGAGCTGCCCTGCCAAACCTTGCCCGCCGTACTCCTCGTTGATTACGGTGTGGTAGAAAATCCGCTGGGGTGAGGCGCCGCCGTCGTAATCCTTGTACGCTGCCTTGCCGATCACGTTGCCGGCGTCGAGGATTTCGAAGCGCTGGCGGTCGGGGTTGTGGCGGACGGTGATCTGGCTCAAGGGGATCTCCTTCGATGCGGTTATGTTGCTGCCCGTGCAAAGCCTAACCCGGGCCGGGCAGCCCTTATTTCCGCGTCGATTTTTCAGCCAGACCAACGTCCGCCGCTCCGCCTTAGCTCAGGTACCCGTTCGGATTGAGGACGTACTTGGTGGCCGCACCGGCGTCGAACTCCGCGTAGCCCTTCGGCGCCTCTTCAAGCGTGATGGGCTTTGCATTGACGTTCTTGGCGATGTTCACCCTGTCATGAAGGATGGCCATCATCAGCTGCCGGTTGTACTTCATCACCGGGCACTGGCCCGTGGTGAAGCTCAGCGACTTTGCCCAGCCGGTGCCAAGGCTGAGGCTCAGCGCACCCTTCTTGGCGGCCTCGTCGATACCGCCCGGATCACCCGTGACATACAGGCCAGGGATGCCCAGGGCGCCGCCGGCCGCGGTGATGTCCATCAGCGAGTTCAGCACTGTGGCCGGCGCTTCCTCAGCGTCCCTCCCGTGCCCGTGCCCACGGGCTTCGAATCCAACGGCGTCCACGCCGCAGTCCACTTCCGGCACGCCAATGATCTGTTCGATCTGCTCCGCGGGGCCGCCCTTGGTGAGGTCCACCGTTTCGCAGCCGAAGCTCCGCGCCTGTGCCAGCCGGTCCTCGTTGAGGTCCCCCACAATTACGACGGCGGCGCCCAGCAATTGCGCACTGGTCGCCGCTGCGAGGCCAACAGGACCTGCACCGGCCACATAAACGGTGGAACCTACGCCTACTCCAGCGCTGACGGCGCCGTGGTAGCCCGTGGGAAAGATGTCCGAGAGCATGGCCAGGTCCAGGATTTTCTCCATGGCCCGGTCCTTGTCCGGGAACTTCAGCAGGTTCCAGTCGGCGTAGGGCACCAGCACGTAATTTGCCTGGCCACCCACCCAGCCGCCCATGTCCACGTATCCGTAGGCGCTGCCCGGGCGGTCCGGGTTCACGTTCAGGCAGATGCCGGTCTTGCGTTCCTTGCAGTTCCGGCACCGGCCGCAGGCAATGTTGAACGGCACCGAACAGAGGTCGCCGACTTTAATGAACTCGACGTCGCGGCCCACTTCCACCACTTCGCCGGTGATCTCGTGGCCCAGTACCAGGTTCGGCGGTGCGGTGGTGCGTCCACGCACCATGTGCTGGTCCGATCCGCAAATGTTGGTGGCCACGGTTTTGAGGATCACCCCGTGGTTGACCGGACGCCCCACGTTTGCCGGGTTGACGCCCGGTCCGTCCTTGAGCTCGAAGGTGGGGTAGTCAATGTCGATCAGTTCGACTTTCCCTGGCGCTTTGTAGGCAACGGCTTTGTTCCCTGTCATCTGTTTCTCCTGTAGTCAGGCCCACCCGGTAGGGCAGCCGTGAGTGGGGTAGGCGATGTACCCCTGCAGGCAGTGCCCCGCTCCGATCAGATGGCGCTTTCCTTGTTGCCAGTGATCAGGTGCCGACGCTCCTGGGCTGGGGTCCGCCCAGTCTAGGCAGGGCGGGGGAGGGTGTTCCAGAGCCAAAAGGGAGGGAGCTCTACCCTTTTTTGGATTAGGGGTTTTGGGGACCCCATGACTTCCACTCCGAAGCCTTGTAGTGTCGGCACCGGAATACAGCCAATTGCGGCCGACGTTGACGAAGGAGCGAACCATGGCAGTCAGTGACGAAGAAGCACAGGTACTGGACCAATGGAGTAACCGGCTTACCCAGGCCCTGCAGATCCTGGACCTGGACGTAGACAACGAACTGCTTCTGGATTTGGCCCGCAAATCAGCCGAGTCCGTGATTCACCCGGCCGCCCCGGTCACCACGTTCCTGGTGGGCTATGCCGCCGGCCTCGAAGCCGGGACCGGGAGTGCCGGGACGCGGGAAGCATCGAGTGCTGCGGTTTCCAGGGCTGCCGGCGTGGCTTTCGGGCTGTGCGAGGACGGGCACGACGGCGGGCCCGCCAGCAAGGGCTGGGCAGACACCGCGCAGTAGCCGGCCAGGTTCAACCGCCAGCTACCCTGCTGCGGTCGGCTCCTCTTCGAGTACCGGAACTGGCTCCAGCCGGACGATCACGGCCTTGGAGGCCGGCGTCTGGCTGCCCTCGGCCACGCTCTCCAGTGGCACCAGGACGTTCGCCTCTGGGTAGTAGGCCGCAGCACACCCAAGCGCTGACGGGTAGGACACCACCCGGTAATTACGAAGAATCCGCTCTACGTTGTCCCGGTAGACGCCCCGGATGTCCACGTGCTGGCCGTCCTCAAGTCCCAGCTCGGTGAGGTCCGCCGGGTTCACGAACACCACCTCGCGGCCCTTCTTGATGCCGCGGTACCGGTCATTGTGGCCGTAGATGGTGGTGTTGAACTGGTCATGCGAGCGGATGGTCTGCAGGATCAGGGTGCCGGCGGGCCTTTCAACGTGTTCGAGTTCGTTCACGGTGAGCATTGCCTTGCCGGTGGGCGTGTTGAAGGTGCGGGAGTCGCGCGGCCCGTTGGGCAGGACAAAACCGCCGTCCTGCCGGATCTTCCGGTTGTAGTCCTCACAGCCCACCACCACGTGGGAGATGTGCTCGCGTATCAGGTCGTAGTTCTTTTCGAAACCGGCCCAGTCCGCGGAGATCCGGTCCCCCAGCACGTGCTGCGCCAGCCGGCAGACGATGGCCACCTCGGACAGTAGCCCCGGCGCCACCGGCTCCACCGTGCCCTGGGAGGCGTGCACGGCGCAGACAGTGTCCTCCACCGAAACGAACTGCGGCCCTGACTCCTGCCGGTCGATCTCGGTGCGCCCCATTGTGGGCAGGATCAAAGCTTCGGCACCGGTTACCGCGTGCGAATGGTTGAGCTTGGTGGAGATCTGGACTGAGAGCTCGGTGTTTTCCATCGCCGCTTCAGCTGCACGGGTATCTGACATGGCGCCCACAAAGTTGCCGCCCAAGGCTATGAATACCTTGATGCCGCCGTCGCGCATCTGCCGGATGGTTTCCACTGCGTCCGCGCCGTGCTCCCGGGGCGGTTCGAAGCTGAATTCCTTGCCCAGCGCGTCCAGGAACGCCGGCGGCATCTGCTCCCAGATGCCCATGGTGCGGTCCCCCTGGACATTGCTGTGCCCGCGGATGGGCGAGGCGCCGGCCCCGGGTTTGCCAATGTTTCCGCGGAGCAGCAGCAGGTTGATGATCTCCTTGATGGTGGGCACGGCCTTCTTGTGCTGCGTGATGCCCATGGCCCAGGTGATGATCACCTTCTCCGCGCGCAGGTAGCGGCCAGCCAGCTCGTCGATCTCCTCGGCCTGCAGCCCGGTAGCCTCAAGGACCGCTGCCTCATCCAAAGTGGCAAGGTGCGCCCGGAGTTCCTCCAGCCCCAGGCAGTGTTCCTCGAGGAACTGATGGTCCAGCACCGTCCCCGGCGCCGCGGCCTCGGCGTCCAGGACCCGCTTGGACACAGCCTGCAGCAGCGCCATGTCCCCGCCGAGCCGGATCTGGAGGAACTGGTCAGCCAGGTCCGTCCCGTGCCCGATGATCCCTTTCACCTTTTGCGGGTTCTTGTAACGCATCAGGCCGGCCTCCGGCAGCGGATTAACCGCCACGATGCTGGCCCCGGCTTCCTTGGCTTCCTCGAGCGCGGTGAGCATCCGCGGATGGTTGGTGCCGGGGTTCTGGCCCAGGATGATGATCAGCTCGGCTTTTTCGAAGTCGTTGTAGGAGACCGTTGCCTTGCCCACGCCGATGGTCTGGCCCATGGCCCAGCCGGAGGATTCGTGGCACATGTTGGAGCAGTCGGGCAGGTTGTTGGTGCCGTACCCGCGGATGAACAGCTGGTACAGGAACGCGGCTTCGTTTGAGGTGCGGCCGCTTGTGTAAAACGTGGCCTGGTCCGCGCTTGGCAGGGACTTCAGTTTGTCCGCGATGATGCCGAACGCCTCATCCCAGCTGACGGGCCGGTAATGGTCCTCGCCCGCGGGCTTGTACACGGGCTCCGTGAGGCGGCCCTGCATGCCCAGCCAGTACTCGGACCGCTCCCGTAGTTCGCTGACGGGGTGCTCGGCCCAGAACTCCGAACTGACCACCACGGGGGTGGCCTCCCAGGTGACTGCCTTGGCGCCGTTCTCACAGAATTCGAACGTCTTGCGGTGGCCGGGGTCCGGCCAGGCGCAGCTCATGCAGTCAAAGCCGTCCTTCTGGTTCAGCGCCAGCAGGGTTTTCCGCGACCTGTCCACACCCATGTGCTTCAGGGCGGGCTGCATGGAGTGATAGACGCCGGGCACTCCGGCAGCCCAGGTTTTGGGGTGTCCCGTCACCTCAAGCTCGGACTCGTCGGCTTCTTCGACCTTCGGGTTTTCGCGCGTCACGATGCACTCTCCTTGCTTGTCCCGGCCCCAAGCCTCACAGTTCCTGCGGGTTGGACCAGTTCCTTCCACAGTTGTTCAGGGTGGCCGGGAAGTCAAGGATGGCGGCGGGTAAGTGCACAACGGCCGCGCCGTGCAGGAGGGGAGCGTTTGTCCACATAGGGATGGCCAGGACGACGGCGGGTCCCGGCCCGCGCTAGGCTTGGTACCTCGGCTGAAGCAAGCGGCCGCAGGAACCACTGTGCGGAGCCGCTCCCGAATGCCCGACGATGTTGCCCTCAGCGCCCTCGCGGCGTCCTCCTTTTCCCTCCCCCACCTGCGCGACGGCCAGCTGGATGGCATCCGTGCCCTCGCCGACGGCCGAGATGTTCTGGCCGTGATGCCCACCGGCTACGGCAAGTCGGCTATCTACCAGGTCGCGGCCCGGTACCTGCACAACACAACGGGACGTCCCGCCGTCGTGGTTTCCCCGCTCATTGCCCTGCAGGAGGACCAGCTGGACCGGCTGGCCGCCGAGCTGGGTGAGGGCGCCGCCGTCGCCGTCAACTCCTCCCGCAGCGACTCGGAAGTGGTGGCCGCCTGGCAGGCGGTCGAGTCCGGCGAGGCAACCTTCCTGTTCCTGGCACCGGAGCAGCTGGCCAAGCAGGAAACCGTGGACCGCATCGCCAAACTGGACATCTCCGTGTTCGTGGTGGACGAGGCCCACTGCGTCTCCTCCTGGGGCCATGACTTCCGGCCCGATTACCTCAACCTCGGGAACGTCCGGGACCGGCTGGGCAACCCGCCGGTGGCGGCGCTCACCGCCACCGCCTCACCGCCTGTGCGCGATGAGATTTGTGAGCGGCTGGGCATGGAGGACGCGCTGGTCCTGGTCCACGGCTTCGACCGGCCCAACATCACCCTCGACGTGGTCCGCCACCAGGAGGACAAGGCCAAGCGCAAGGCCGTGCTGGAGCAGGTTGCGGCGTTCGCCCGGGAACAGGGGCAGGGGCTGTTGTACGCCGCCACCCGCAAGGACACCGAGAAGTACGCCGCCAAGCTCGAAAAGGAGGGGCTCCGCGCGGAGGCGTACCACGCGGGCCGCTCCGCCGGGGACCGCGAACGCATCCACGAGCTGTTCCTGGACGACCAGCTGGACGTAGTGGTTGCCACCACCGCTTTCGGCATGGGCATCGACAAACCCAACGTGCGGTTCGTGGTGCACGCCGACATCCCGGAATCCTTGGACTCGTACTACCAGGAAATTGGCCGGGCGGGCCGTGACGGCGAGCCTGCTTCGGCTGTGCTGCATTACCGCGCCGAGGACCTCGGCCTGCGCAAGTTCTTCGGCACCCACTCCCCCGATCCGGATTCGCTGCTGGACGTGTTGAAGGTCCTCAAGTCCGCGGGCGCACCCGCGCCCAAGACCTCCCTGGCGGAGCTCACGGGCTTCCCGGCCCGTCGGGTCACGGGGCTGGTGAACCAGCTGGAGGACACAGGTGCCGTCACCACCGGCAAGCGCGGCATCCGCCTCACCTCGAAAGCCAAGCTGCCCTCCTTGGTGGAGCGCGCCGTCGACAAGGCTGAGGCCCGGCAGCGCGTGGACCAGTCCCGGCTCACCATGATGCGCGCTTTCGCGGAGACGGACGGCTGCCGCCGGCAGTTCCTGCTGGGTTACTTCGGCGAGGACCTGCCGGAGCCGTGCGGCAACTGCGACGCCTGCGCCGACGCTGCTGAGCGCGCAGATGCGCCTGGCGTGAGAACAGACGCGCACGACGACGGCGGGCCGGGGGTGGCGGAACAGGCCGCCTCAGGTGCCGGGGAGCCGTTCCCGCTCCAGTCCGCTGTGGTCCACAAGGAGTGGGGTCCGGGGCTGGTCATGCGGCACGAAGACGACGTGATTACCGTCCTTTTCGAGCAGGAGGGCTACAAGACCCTGTCCCGTACCGCCGTCGTGGAGCACGAACTCCTGAGGCCCGCTTAGCTGCTGCCAACGCGGGTAGGCTGGAAGGACACTCCGACGAAAGGCCCGCCGCGTGGAAGTACCTTCCTATGTCTGGACCCTGACCATCGTAGGAATTGTTGGTCTGCTCGCCTTCGATTTCTTTTTCCATGTGCGGAAGGCCCACACGCCCTCGCTTAAGGAATCCGCCACCTGGTCCGCCATTTATGTGGGTATCGCACTGCTCTTCGGACTGGGTGTGCTGATCTTCGGCGGGCCCACAATGGGCACGGAGTACTTCGCGGGGTATGTCACGGAGAAGGCACTGTCTGTGGACAACCTCTTTGTGTTCCTCATCATCATGGCCAGCTTCAGGGTGCCCCGCGCAGACCAGCAGAAGGTGCTGCTGTTCGGCATCGTTTTCTCGCTTATCGCCCGCACGGCATTCATCTTTTTGGGTGCCGCGCTGATTAACAGCTTCGCCTGGGTGTTCTACATTTTCGGACTCATCCTGCTTGTCACTGCCGGCAACCTGCTCCGCCCGAACGCCCACGACGACGAGTCCGAAGGCCTGGTGGTCCGGCTCGCCAAGAAGTTCCTGCCGGCGTCGGAACACTACGACGGCGACAAGCTCTTCACCATGGAAAACGGCAAGCGCGTCCTCACCCCGATGCTGCTGGTGATGGTGGCCATCGGCGGCACGGACATCCTTTTTGCGCTTGATTCCATCCCGGCGATCTTCGGCCTTACCCAGAACGTCTTTATCGTTTTCACTGCCACCGCGTTCTCCCTGATGGGTTTGCGGCAGCTGTTCTTCCTGATCGACGGGCTGCTGGACCGGCTGATCTTCCTCTCCTACGGCCTGGCAGCAATCCTCGGTTTCATCGGCGTCAAGCTCATCCTGCACGCCCTCCACGAGAACACGCTTCCGTTCATTAACGACGGCGAACACGTCAACGTGGTGGAAGTCAGCACCGAGGTTTCCCTGAGCGTGATCCTCGGCGTCCTCGTGGTTACCGTCCTGGCGTCCATCTTCAGCCCCAAGGGCAAGGCCAAGAATGCTGTGTCCGGCGCCAAGCGCCACGCCATCGAGTACCTGGACCTCAACTACGAGACGGACATGGTGGAACGGGACAAGCTCTTCGCAAAGATGTGCCGCGAGGAGGACCAGATCCGCCAGCTGCCCGAGAAGTACAAGAGGCTCGTCCGTAACGAGACGCAGTTCCTGGAACTGCTGCGCAGCGCCCACATTGAGCACGACAAAGCCCAGGTGCGGGCGGCCGCGGAAAGCTAGGTCTTGCCGAGTTTGTCCCGGCAGACCGTATTGTCAGCGCCTCTTGCTAGGTTGGATCCAAGGCCAGGGGAATCGTCCTCCGGCCCGGCTGTCAATGGGGAGGCCCCGTGTTTTTGCTCGAAGCTGCAGTGGCTGGCGCGCCGCCGGACCTGGTGTTCTCCGCCAGTGACCTGGTGGCAGCCAGCGAGTGTGAGTACCGTACGCTCCGGATCCTGGACGAAAAGCTGGGACGCACCCCTAAGGCGGTCTTCGAGGCCGACGAGATGCAGGTCCGGGCCGGTGAGCTGGGTGACAAGCACGAACAAACCGTCCTCGCGAGCCTGATCGCCGAATACGGGGAATGGAATGCCAGCCGGGGTGCGGGCGTCTACTCCTTGGAACGCGGCCAGAACCTGCGCGGGGAGCTTCAGGCCAGGCACGCGGAAACCGAGCTCGCCCTCCGTTCCGGCGCCGACGTCGTTTTCCAGGCCACGTTCTTCGACGGCGAATTCCTCGGCTACGCGGACTTCCTCGTCAATGAAGCCGCCGGCACGGGCAGCCCCGGGCGCTACGAAGTCTGGGACACCAAGCTGGCCCGGCATGCCAAAGTCGGCGCCCTGCTACAGCTCGCGGCGTACGGGGACCAGCTTATCGGGATGGGTCTGGAGCCCTCCCCCACGGTGACCCTGGTGCTGGGTACCCGCGTGGGTAAAGACTGGCTCCGCAGCAGCCATTCCCTTCCGGACCTGCTGCCTGTTTTCCGCGAGCGGCGACGCCGCTTCCGGGAGTTGACGGAGCAGCACCGGTCCGCTGAGACCATTGTGCAGTGGCAGCAGCCTGGGATCGTCTACTGCGGGCGGTGCGATTACTGTGCCGAGCAGGTGCAGGTGCATCGGGACCTGCTGATGGTGGCCGGGATGTCTGTGGTGCAGCGCAGGAAGCTGCGCGGGGCCGGTATCACCACCATCGACGGGCTCGCAGCGATGCCCGCCGAGGATGCTAAAAATTCGGTGGTGCGCCTGCGGGCGCAGGCGCGGATGCAGCTGGGCCTGGACGCACCGGCAGGATCCCGGACCTTTACGAAGGACGGCCAGCCGCACACGGTCTCGTTCACGGTGCTGCCGGGGAACACTATCGGGTCCCTCCCTGCGCCCAGCCGGGGAGACATCTTTTTCGACTTCGAGGGCGACCCGCTCTGGCAGGACCCTGCCACCGGAGCATGGGGCATTGAGTACCTGTTCGGTGTGGTCGAGGCACCGGTGCCAGGTGATCCGGGTGACCCTGTGTTCCGCCCGTTTTGGGCGCACTCCCGGTCCGAGGAACGCCGCGCCTTCCTGGAGTTTCTGGACTACGTGGAAGAGCGCCGGGTGCGCTACCCGGACATGCACGTCTACCACTATGCCGCCTATGAAAAGACTGCGTTGCGGAACCTCTCCCTTGCCCACCAGGCCGGCGAGGATACCGTGGACACCTGGCTCCGCGAGGGCCTGCTCGTAGACCTCTACGCCACGGTCCGGCATTCGCTGCGCATATCGGAATCGTCGTACTCCATCAAGAAGCTCGAACCGCTGTACATGGGCGACAACCTGCGCTCCGGGGACGTCAAGGACGCCGGAGCCTCCGTGGTTGCGTACGCCGCGTACTGTGCAGCGCGGGACGCGGGGAACGTTGCCGAAGCCGGGAAGGTTCTCGCGTCGATCTCCGATTACAACCAGTACGACTGCCTGTCCACGCTCCGGTTGCGCGACTGGCTCCTCGAGGTTGCCGGGCAGCGCGCCGCCGTGGCCGCCTCGGGAGCAGAGGCCAGCCAGCCCGCTGTTGCCGCGTCTTTGGAACGCCCTGCAGCCCCGGAGGAAACTCCGGAGGAATCCAGGTTGCGGGAGTACCTCGTAAGCCTGCCGGACAACGAACCTTGGACGAACGACGAACGTGCGATTGCCATGGTGGCTGCCGCCACCGGCTACCACCGCCGCGAACGCAAACAGTTCTGGTGGCAGCACTTCGACCGGGTGGAAGCACCGATCGAGAACTGGTCTGACCAGCGGAATGTGTTCCTAGTGGAATCGGCAGAAGTGGCGTCCGACTGGGCACTTGCCAAGCCAAGGGAACGGATGCGCACCCGGATCCTTCGCCTTCGTGGCACCATGACGGAGGGGTCGGACTTTCGAGCGGACTCCAGCTGGTGCCGGCTCTACGATGCACCGCCGCCCGATGGCATGGCCGCCTCCGACGCCGCTCCCGGAGCGAGGGCGTACACGTTTGGAACCAGAATCAGCGAAATAGCGCCGGCGCCCGACAACCCGGAACACGTCATCATCATCATCGCCGAGCGTGAGTCCGGCAAGGTTGCGGCCTACCCGCACCTCCCCGTCGCCCTCACCGAGGACCAGCCCCTTGCCACGGCCAGCATCGAAGCTGCCATCGCAGAAATCGCCGCCAGTGTTGGCGCGTCTGTGCCAGACTTGCCGGCTCAACCAGGCCTGGACATCCTGCGCAAACAGTCCCCACGGTTCCGCACGCTCCAGCAGCCCGTGGATGTCCCCCACGGGCCGGACGGCGCAGCCGACTACGCTGCCGCGATTACCGATTCCGTCCGCGATCTTGACCGTTCCTACCTCGCGGTCCAGGGACCGCCTGGCACGGGAAAGACTTACGTAGGCGCCCATGTCATTGCCCGTCTCGTCGCTGAAGGCTGGAAGATCGGCGTCGTGGGCCAGTCGCACAACGTCGTCGAAAACCTGCTTTGCTGCGCCATCAACACCGGCGGCGTGGATCCCGCTGTAGTCGCCAAGAAACTCTCGGCGCCGCACGACGTTCCGTGGAAGTCGTGCGGGGACGGAGACGTCGCACGGCTGTTGGCTTCGCCCGGGGGTTGCCTCGTGGGTGGCACAGCATGGACCATGACGGGCAAGGAAGTCCCGGCCGGTTCGCTGGATTTGCTGGTCATTGACGAGGCCGGGCAGTTCTCCCTCGCCAACACCCTGGCCGTCTCCCGGGCGGCCAAGCGGCTCCTCCTGCTTGGTGATCCCCAACAGCTCCCGCAGGTCACACAGGGCGCACACCCCGAGCCGGTGGATGAATCAGCGTTGGGCTGGCTCGCCGCGGGACACGCCACCCTGCCGGCAAACCTTGGCTACTTCCTGGCGGACAGCTGGCGGATGCACCCGGAACTGTGCCGTGCGGTCTCCCGGCTGAGCTACGAAGGCAAGCTCCAGGCGGCGCCTGCGGCTTCGCAGCGCGAACTTGAGGGATGCCCGCCGGGGGTTGAAACAGCCTTCGTCAACCACAGCGGCAATACCACCGTCTCGAGGGAAGAAGCTGCAGAGGTGGTCCGCCAGGTGCGGCGGCATCTCGGGCTGAAGTGGACTTCCGGTGCGGATGAAGAGTCCCGGCCTTTGAACCAGGGAGACCTCTTGGTGGTGGCTGCGTACAACGCGCAGGTCCACCTGATCAGGAAAGCCCTCGCGGAGGAAGGCCTGACCGGCGTCCGGGTCGGGACGGTGGACAAGTTCCAAGGCCAGGAAGCACCGGTGGTGCTGGTCTCGATGGCGTGTTCGGCAGTCAGCGAGGCGCCACGCGGGGCCGAGTTCCTCCTGAACAGGAACAGGATCAACGTGGCAGTATCGCGCGGGCAGTGGCGGGCCGTTATCATCCGCTCCCCCGAGCTCACCAGCTACATGCCGCACCGGCCGGCAGCCTTGGAGGAGCTTGGCGCGTTCATAGGCCTCAGCCCTCGTGAGTGAAGTTGCCAGACGGTACGAGGCAAGCCCGCGTGAACCTGATAATGCCAACACTCGTGCGGCAAGCCCGCGTGACCAGGGTTAGCGGGCCTTGAAACCGCGGAAGTTGCCCTCAGCCGAGGACATGGAATCCTCCACCCGTTCCACCCGGCCGGGGGTTGCATCGGAGTTCAGCCATGCCCTGAATTCGTGGATCTTCCACTGAGGCCCTTCAGCCACCAGGGCGACCGAACCGTCGTCGAGATTCTTCACCTCGCCGGTGAGGCCCAGCTCCTCCGCCTTGCCCATAGTCCAGAAGCGGAAGCCGACACCCTGCACCACGCCGAAGACGCGGGCAGTCAACCGCACCGAATCAGCATCAGCCTCGGACGGCTCGGATGAATCGGGCAGCCCTGATGATGGACCTGTGTGCCTCGCCATGCGTGCCTCCCGGGCGTCAGCGCCGTCCCCTCCCAACTGAGTCGCAGTTAACGCTCCGAAAACGTGCTTTCACGACGTTAACTGCGAGTCAGTTGGGCAAGCGGGGAACTTAATTGATGGTGATGTCGCGGGTGCTGTGGTTGTAGCGGATGGTAACTGTACCGCCATCGTGGTGCAGTTCGTGGTTGGGGCCATCGAAGGTGCCGAAGGCGCCGTAGTTCTCGTCCCAGGACCGGTTCAGGGCGATCTTGAAGGTGTAGTGGCCGGCAGGCAGTTCGGCGCTCTTCTTCCAAAGCTGGTCCAGGAAATCGAACTCCATCTGGGCTTCGTCGTACTGCGGCGCCCAGTTCTCCGGCGCCCCGAGGAAGGTGTTGAAGTCGCCTGCAACAGCCACGGCTTCGGGCTGCGGGTGCGTCTCGACGTCCGCGTCCTCAAACGGCTCAGCAGCACTTTCGGCTCCCGAGGTCTTGGCAGGCGACTTGCCACGCACTGCCTTCACAACGGGTTCGACAGCGTCCTCGATCACCTTGGCTGCCTTGCCGACGGCTGCAGCGGCCTTCTTCGCAGGAGTCTTTTTCGCGGCGGCCTTCTTGGTCTCCGTCTTGGCAGCGGCCTCTGCCGGCACTGCCGCCAGGGGAACCGCGCTCGTCCTGCGGACGAAGCCTGCGGGAGCCGCAGGAACCTGGACGTCGGCAGGAACGGGGGTGCCGGCGTCGAGCGCGGTGGCAAAGGACACCGCGTCCGGGTAGGCGACCGTGGCGCGCATGCCGTCCTCGGTGATGGTCCAGCCGGAGCGGCCCTTGACCAGCCAGCCGGCCTTAACCAGCTTGGCCGTGGCTGAAGTCAGCGTCTTGTGGCCACGGGGAATGCCGCCGCTGAGCAGCTCGCCCTCGTGCTCGTTGAACGGCACGCGTGCCGTAGCCTCCGCGAGGACCTCGCCCGCGTTCAGTGCATCGCCGGACCACACACCTTCGGTCAGGACATCCAGCACGGTCTTGAGTCGAAGGAAGGTGTTTTCTGCGGTGGACTTGGCCATGATTCCCCTTTTATAAAAGCGATCGGTCTTAGGCATCTTGCCAACTGCCCGTTAAATCGCGCGACTTGAAATGGTTAACTCTGCGTGTCGTGACCGACTATTAAGCGGACATTCCAGCAAGTGAGTCTGGGGTCTCAGGTTTTGGGGCTGGCTTCACAACCCCGGAGCGCTGACATGGGTGCCACCCGGCACGTCCCAGACACGCCTGCGGCACCCAGTTTAGCGGTATTACCCCGCGCTTGTTGCGTGAGACACAACGGCGTCAGTGCGTGACTTCTCCGCTGTTCAGTTCGTCCAGCAGTTCCGCCTTCCGCTCCTCGGAGGCGAAGGACGAATGGATGGAGTTTGCGGCCAGCCGCGCCTTGTCGAAATCCGAGAGTTCGAAGGCGGCTTCCAGCTGGGTGAAGTTGTCATCCACGTAGCCGCCGAAGTAGGCAGGATCGTCCGAGTTCACGGAAACGTTGAGCCCCGCAGCGAGCATGGCGGGCAGGGGGTGGTCGGCCAGGGTGTCGACGGCGCGCAGCCGGACGTTGGACAACGGGCAGACGGTCAGCGGAATCCGGGCGTCCACGAGGCGCTCCACCAGGTCAGGATCGTCCATGCAGCGGATGCCGTGGTCGATGCGCTCCACGCCGAGGATGTCCAGGGCCTCAATAATGTACGACGCCGGCCCCTCCTCGCCTGCGTGCGCCGTCAGCCGGAGCCCCGCCTCACGCGCCTTGGCATACAGCCGCTCAAACTTCGACGGCGGATTGCCCACCTCTGCCGAGTCCAGCCCGATCGCACCGATGGGCGCGTTCATGGCCAGCAGGCCGTCCAGGACCTCCAGCGCGGACTCCTCGGAAAGATCGCGCAGGAACGCCGCGATAAGCATGGTGGAGATCCCGTAGTCTTCCTCGGACGTCGCCAGGACCGAGGCGACGCCATTGACGCAGGTGTCCAAAGGGATGCCGCGGGAGATGTGCGCCTGCGGGTCCATCATGATTTCGGCGTGCCGCACGCCGGCCGCGGCGGCCCGCTCAAGGTAGGCGCGGGTCATGTCGGCGAAGTCCTGTTCCGTCTGCAGAACGGCCATATTGGCGTAGTACAGGTCAAGGAAGGACTGCAGGTCGGTGAACTCGTAGCGTGCCCGGAGTTCTTCCAACCCGCTGTAGGGCAGGGCGATGCCGTTGCGTTCCGCCAGAGCAAAGATCAGCTCCGGCTGAAGTGTCCCCTCGATATGGAGGTGCAGTTCCGCCACCGGGAGAAGCCGGGTGGGGACCTCGGGCTCAACTGCGACAGGTTCGGTTTCAGGCGCGGCAGTACCGCCCGCAAAGTTATCCATCCGGTCAGGATAATGCCCTCCGCCGGAAACGCCACTAGAGTCGAACCAATGCAGAATGCCAAGCACGCTGATGACCTGCAGTATCCAGCTCCTGCTCACGCAACGGACGGCTTTGTCCGGGTGCGCGGAGCCCGCGAGAACAACCTCCGCAACGTGGACGTTGACGTTCCACGGGATGCGATCGTGGCGTTCACCGGGGTTTCCGGCTCCGGAAAGTCGTCACTTGCTTTCGGCACCATCTACGCAGAGGCCCAGCGCCGCTTCTTTGAGTCCGTGGCCCCGTATGCCCGCCGCCTTATCCAGCAGGGGCACAATCCCAAGGTGGAGCTGATCAGCGGCCTGCCGCCCGCCGTCGCGCTTCAACAGCGCCGCGGCGCACCCAGCAGCAGGTCCACGGTGGGAACGGTCACCACGCTCTCCAACTCCCTGCGCATGCTCTTTTCCCGCGCGGGCACGTATCCCGCCGGCAGCACCCAGTTGGACTCGGACGCCTTCTCCCCCAACACAGCGGCAGGGGCGTGCCGGGAATGCCATGGCCTGGGCATCGCGCACACCGTCACTGAGTCCTCGCTCGTCCCGGACCCGTCCTTGAGTATCCGCGACGGCGCCATTGCTGCCTGGCCCGGCGCGTGGCAGGGAAAGAACCTGCGGGACATCCTCACCCACCTGGGTTACGACGTCGACACTCCGTGGCGCAAGCTGCCAAAGAAGCACCGCGACTGGATCCTCTTCACCGAGGAACAGCCTGTGGTCGAGGTGACGCCCCAGCGCGACCGAGTGGCCAAACCGTACAAGGGGCGGTTCTGGAGCGCCAGGAGCTACGTGCTCCATACGCTGGCTGATTCGCAAAGCGCCTCCATGCGGGAGCGGGTGCTTGCGTTCATGGAGTCGGGGCCGTGCCCACGCTGTTCAGGCACGGGGCTGACGCCGGAGGCCTTGGCCGTCACGTTTGCCGGCCGGACCATCGCGGAACTCAACCGCCTTCCCATGGCGGACCTTGCGGAGATCGTCCGTCCCACCTCCCAGTTGCACGACGCCGGCACGGCCTCGCGCACGCATGTCTCCGGTGAGTCGAACGAGGTTGCCGTGGCCATCACCCGCGACCTCCTTCAGCGCATCACTGTCCTGCTGGACCTCGGGCTCGGTTACCTCGCAATGGGCCGCGCCACGCCCACTTTGTCGCCGGGCGAGATGCAGCGGCTCCGCATCGCCACCCAACTGCGTTCAGGCCTCTTCGGCGTGATTTACGTGCTGGACGAACCGTCTGCAGGGCTCCACCCGGCCGACGCCGAGCCCCTGCTGGACGTGCTGGAGCAACTGAAGTCCTCCGGCAACTCGGTGTTCGTGGTGGAGCACAACATGGATGTGGTCCGCAGGGCGGACTGGCTGGTGGACGTCGGCCCACGCGCAGGCGAAGGCGGCGGCGAGGTGCTCTACAGCGGACCCGTGGACGGGCTCGCCGGTATCGAGGCATCTGTCACGAGGCCCTTCCTGTTTGCCGAAGCCCTGCCGCTGGTCCCTGGTGATGCGCGCAAGGACCACACGCGGGAGCCCGCCGGATGGCTGGAGCTGAAAGACGTCAGCCGGCACAACCTGCGCGGATTGGACGCGCGTTTTCCCCTTGGCGTCCTGACTGCGGTCACCGGCGTTTCAGGTTCTGGCAAGTCCACCCTGGTGAGCCGAGTGCTGGGCGAAGTTGTGGGCTCCGGGCTCAAGACGCCCGTCGAGCCCGATGAAGCAGCGGAACCCTTGGCGCTGGGAACCGTCACCGGAAGCCACCACATCGATCGCCTGGTGACTGTAGACCAGAAGCCCATCGGCCGGACGCCGCGCTCCAACCTCGCTACCTACACGGGGCTTTTTGACGCGGTACGCAAGGAATTTGCCGCCACTGAGTCGGCAAGGGTGCGCGGCTTCGGTGCCGGCAGGTTCTCCTTCAACGTAGCCGGCGGGCGCTGTGAGACCTGCCAGGGCGAGGGCTTTGTTGCAGTCGAACTGCTCTTCCTGCCCGGCAGCTACGGCCCCTGTCCTGAATGCGCCGGGTCCCGCTACAACCCGGAAACGCTTGAGGTGGAGTACCGCGGCCGGAACGTCGCCGAAGTGCTGGCCATGACGGTGGACATGGCAGGGGAGTTCCTGGCCCATGTCCCTGCCGCGGCGCGGAGCCTCAAGAGCCTGCAGGACGTTGGGCTCGGCTATCTTCGGCTAGGGCAGCCGGCCACGGAGCTTTCGGGCGGGGAGGCGCAGCGCATCAAGCTGGCCACCGAGCTTCAGCGGGCCCAACGCGGGCACACCCTATACCTGTTGGACGAACCAACCACCGGCCTGCACCCCGCCGATGTGGAACTGCTGATGGCGCAACTCCACGGCCTGGTGGAGGCCGGAAACTCGGTGGTGGTTGTTGAGCACGAGATGGCAGTGGTGGCCGGCGCCGACTGGGTGATCGATCTCGGACCGTCAGGCGGGGACAAAGGCGGGCAGATCATGGCAACCGGGACACCCGCCGTCGTCGCGCAGTCCCCTGAAAGCCGCACCGCCCCCTACCTGGCTGCGGCACTCCGTCAGGAAAGCACCAGCCAACGCCCAGAAAAATCTCGATTTGATAACGCCCGCGCTATGTCTTAGCGTGAAATGCATGCCCGCGAACGTGGGCGCATGAATGCCCGGTGCTGCCCCCACCAGAACTGCCCAGCTGGCAGCCACCGAAATTGACCTCTATTCGTCAGGGGTGGGCAGTGGCGCGACGATCTCCGGGGACGGAGCCAGCGCAGGTGGCCTTCAGGAGCATCACCATCATGAAACACACCAAATTCCGTACTGCCGCGCGCCGCGGCGCCACCGTCGCGGCCATCTCGGCCGCAGGGATCGCTCTCTCGGCCACCGGGGCAAACGCCGCTACAAGCACCTCCACCTGGGACGCCCTCGCACAGTGTGAAAGCGGCGGCAACTGGGCCACCAACACCGGCAATGGCTACAGCGGCGGCCTTCAGTTCAGCCCCAGCACGTGGGCAGCCTACGGCGGCACCGGTTCTGCCGCGGACGCCAGCCGCGAGCAGCAGATTGCGGTCGCCGAGCAGGTCCAGGCGTCGCAGGGTTGGGGTGCCTGGCCGTCCTGTGCTGCGCAGCTTGGCTTGAACGGGGGCGCCACCGGCGTGGCACCGCAGAGCGTTCCTGTCCAGAGCGCGCCAATCCAGGCAGCGCCCGTCCAGGCTGCACCCGTCCAGAGCGCACCCGTTCAGGCTGCACCCGTCACCTCGACGCCGGCTGCCCAGGCACCCGTTGCCAAGCACGTCACCGCGGTTGCCCTGAGCGGCGAGACCTACACCCTGCAGGCCGGCGACACCCTAAGCATCGTGGCAGAGAAGCTGGGTGTCGATGGCGGCTGGCAGCACCTTGCCGACGCGAACCTGGACACCATTTCCGACCCGAACCTCGTCTTCGAGGGACAGGTTATCCAGCTTCCCGCGTGAACCCCTTCCCGCGAGAACGATGGCACGCTAGTGCCCGAGCCCGCAAGGGCTCCCCAATCGGTCGGCGATAGACAAATTCCGTTGACCAAAGAACGACGCCGGCGCGCCCCCACAAGGGGCGGGCCGGCGTCGTACTTCTTTAAGTTGTTGTAGCCGGATGCCTTAGCTGGCTACGGGCAACTCGCGGACGATGCGCACCTTCCAGGCCGAATCGTCGCTCGTGTCCAGCAGGGCAACGGTGCCGTGTGCCAGGTTGAGGGCCACGCGTTTCGCGGCCAGGAGCTCCAGGTAGAGGTGCTCATTCATCCGGCTGGGAGTGTCAATCATGTACTTCACGGCGTCGCGGACCTTGCGGTAGTTGGCGCTGCGTTCGCGGTGCAGGTGCAGCTCCAGCGCCGACCGCTGCTTCAGCCTCGGCTCATGGCGGTTCAGCCAGGTGACCGCGGCGTGAACGCCGACGACGAGGGTGAGTGAGACGGCGTAAATCCACCATCCGCTGGAGAGAAGGAACAGCGGCAGATTCGCGATGGCAACGGCCGCGATCACCACGCGCAACGCGGCGATGCGTTGCACGGTGGTGGCGACGGCGGCCATGCCCGCGCGGAAGCCATGCTGCTCCTTGCGGGCGGCTTCGGGGTCAAGGGTAAATTCGTCAAGGACCAGGATGCCCTTAGCTTCCGGACTCAGCATCTGCCCGTAGCGGGGCGCGAAGGAGTGTGTGTTTCCGGCGGGGTTTTCAGGTGTAGTTGTCATGAGAGGGCTTCCAGAACGCTGGGGTGGTTGCGGTGATCTTAGTGGTTCTGTCCACCTGGTGTATGCATGGGTCCACGATGTGAACTTTTTGGTGGCGCTTCTGTGGTGCCGGGCACTGCAATTGGCACATCCGCCGGCTGCCGTCAGACTGAAGGGATGCAAACCTTCCTCCCGTACCCCGATTTCCGGCAGAGCGCCGCTTCCTTGGATACTGCCCGGCTCGGCAAGCAGCGTGTCGAGGCCCTGCAGACGCTCCGCGCACTGGTGATACCCGGATACGGCTGGCAGACCCACCCGGCCATCCGGATGTGGATGGGCTACGTGCCCGCTCTGACCATGTACGGGCTGGCGATGGTGGACGAGTGGACCGAGCGCGGGCACCCGGACAAGACCCGCGCGAATATCACCGAGTTCGCGCCGCAGGCAGCGCACCCGGATTACGCCTCGAAAATTCCGATGCCGCCGTGGCTTGGAGATGAGGACTTCCACCGCAGCCACCGCTCCAAGCTGGTGCGCAAGGAACCGAAGTTCTACAGCTCCGTCTTTGCGGACGCGATTCCGGACATGGACTACCTCTGGCCCGAGCCCAAGCACGAGTTCCTGCCGCAGGAACCCGAGGGAGACATTCTCTGGATCCTCCGCTCGCCGCATCACGACGTTGATCCCCAGTCACTGGACACGGTGGCACTGCCGCCGGTGCATGGTTTCACCGCTGCCGCCGCTACGGATGCCGATGACGATTACACCCCTGTTTACGTCGAGGACTCATCCCGCCGCCCCTCAAAGCAGCCCCGGAAGGCACCGCCGAAACAGCTGGTGAAGAAGCCCACGCGCAAGCGCCTGGCGCAGGAGGAAGCCTTCTCCACGCTCCCCGGAAAAACGCCCGTCGCCGTCCCTTTCGAGCACGGCACGAAGTTTGCAGTCGGGCAGGTGGTGGGGCGGCCCATCACGCTCGACGACGGCAGGTTCGGCAGGAACTTCAACGTCACCGAGATCATCGACCGGTCCGCCTTCGCTTACCCGGCGCTTCTTCAGGATCCACGCGTGTTCTTCCCGGTGCAGGCACCGTAGGGCATGACAATCCTCCTGGCCGGCTGCGGTGACCTGGGAACAGAAGCCGGGTTGCGGTTCGCTGCCCGGGGTAACCGGGTCGTCGGCTGGCGCCGCTCCCCTGCAAAGCTGCCGCCCGCTATCGAAGGGGTGGCGGCTGACCTGAGCGCACCCAACCTTCCACTGGTGCCTGAGGACACCACCGCCGTCGTCATAGCCGTAGCCGCCGACTCACCAACGGAGGACGCCTACCGGGGCGCGTACGTGCGGGGCCTCGCCAATGTCCTTGACGCGTTGGAGCGCGACGGCGTGACACCTGAGCGGGTGCTCTTTGTCTCCTCTACCGCTGTTTATGGTGACGCCGGCGGCGGCTGGGTTGATGAGGGTACGGCGGCGTTTCCGGGCGGGTTCTCCGGGCGGGTCCTTCTGGAGGCCGAAGAACTCCTGCATGCCAGGTTTGAGGGGACCGGGACGACGTGGGCCTCGCTCCGGCTTGGCGGCATATACGGCCCGGGCAGGACCCGTTTGATCGACCAGGTGCGCGGCGGTTCAGCCATCATTCCCGAAGATGTCCGGTACACCAACCGTATCCATCGCGACGACGCTGCCGCCGCGATAGTCCATCTCGCCGCCATGCCTCTCGAACTGGCGCCCGTTTATGTTGGTGTTGACGACGAACCCGCCGACCTCGGCACCGTACTCCGTTTCCTGGCCACCGAGATGGGCCTGGCCGAGCCGCCTGTGGGAGACGCAGGGCCCGCGCGCGGCGGCAACAAGCGGTGCCGCAACCAGCTCCTGCGCGGCACTGGCTTCGAGTTCAACTTTCCGTCGTTCCGCGAGGGCTACCGTGACATTCTTGCCGGGAACGGGGTCCGGCACCCGTAGGTTGTCGCCTTTCCCGCGGGTATCAGCTCTTAGGCTGTCACCTGGACGCCAGCAACTTTGATGCGACGCGAGTGAGGCAGGGTCATAGGGGTGCTGGTTTCCATTCCGTTGGCACTCCGCGGACACCAGCCGCGCAACTTGCCGGCGGGGGCTGAAAGCCTCAGCACCTACCGCCTTTACCGGCAGCTGTTGGGCAGGTCCATCCTGCTGGGCCTCGAACTCCTGGTGGCGGCCGACGCCATCCGCACCGTGGCTGTCACGCCGACGTTCGAAAGCGTGGGAGTCCTGGCCATGATTGTGCTGATCCGGACGTTCCTGAGCTTCTCGTTGGAGCTGGAAATCACGGGTCGGTGGCCGTGGCAGAAGGAACCACGTATGTCGGATTCCGAGGAAGTTCCTGCGCGCTGACCGCCTTGGTGGGCACCCGACAGCGGGAGCTGCAGGTTATCCACATAGCGGTTGTTGCAGGCACTTTTGTCAGTGGTCTTTGGCAGAGTTGTCCTATGGAAGCCATTGGGGATCAGCTTGCGGAGTCCGGCGGTTCTACCGGCGTGCTTACGCGGGCTGGGACCAGTTCCGCCCGTGGCTCTGGAGCGTACGACGGCGGCTCTCGCCTGAGTCTTACCGGTCACCTTCGGATCGTTCCCGGCCATCCTGGCCCTCAT
>NZ_PJII01000011.1 GCF_002929215.1 Arthrobacter sp. ZGTC412 | reverse complement strand
GGTACACACCCCCAAAACACCTCGACCCCCACCAAAAACCCCAACAAAACCACTACTTCAAACCACCCCCACCACCCCGCGAACAAACACCGCCCCGGGAATGAACACAGCCGGAATGACAACCCACGCAGGGATACGGCGGCAGGGCCCTTAAACAGCTCCGTCCCCGGAGGAACCAAGGTTCCCACCGGGACGGGACTGCCACCCGCCGTCGGACGTTCAGCAAGCCGTCCTTCCGTAGAAAAAGGCCTGCTGCTGCTCACCAACCTCCGTTAGGCTTCACAGCATGACTGCAACCGCCGGCGCCAAAGGCTGCTTTCCCGGAACCACCCTTCTTGGCGACGGCCCTCGTCCCCCGGGTGCTCGTGCACTGAAGTAGCAGGAGCGGGCGATGACACAACACGAAAACGGGGCGCCACGATGGCCGCTGCCGGAGGAGCTGCCTCTTCCTGTCATCATGGATCAGAGCTGGATAGACGCCGTTTTCCTCCACTGGCGCATTCCGGAACCCGTTGCGGCCCGGTTTATGCCTCGCGGCGTGCAGCCAGACACCTTCGACGGAAACTCCTGGGCGGGCCTTATCGGCTTCCGTATGAAGGAGGCCGGGATTGGACGCGGACCAGGCATCCCCCACCTGGGGAGTTTCACTGAGGTCAATGTCCGCCTTTACTCCAGGGAGCCTGACGGCACGCGTGGTGTGGTTTTTCTGAGTCTGGACGCAAACCGGCTACCGGTGGTCCTGGCCGCTCGGGCGGCTGGCTTACCCTACGTCTGGTCGCGCGCGGGATCCGAGCCACACTCAGCCCCTGCCCGGGTCACCAGCTACTCCGTACGCAGGTTCCGGCAGGGTGCCCGCAGCATCTTTCGTGTGGCGCCGGATCTTTCGACGTCCGCGGAGAATCCCCTGTCCATTCATTTGACGGCACGGTTCGGGCTTCATAGCACTTTCATGGGCCGTACGGTCTACATCCCGAATACGCACGAACCATGGCCCCTGTACGTGGCAGACGTGCTCGAAGTAGAGGATGGGTTGTTGGGAGCCGCGGGGATCGAAGTGGTCGGCCCGCCGGAGTCCGTACTGTACTCGCCCGGTGTCCGGACCCAATTCGGCCGTCCCCGTTTCCTGGGCCAATAGCTGGACCGCAAACTATGTCCTAAGCGTCCTGCCAGCCGCGGTCCTCATTGAAAGTGGCCACAAGGGTTCCGACTCCAGTGTTCAGGGAGTTGGACGGGTCGAAGTACAGCGATGCTTCAGTTGCACGGCTATGAGTAATCAGCTGCTCGGCTTCCAGTTTTGCCTCGGGAACAGTCGCCCCAATGATGCCGGTGCGCGCCGGGAGCTCGGGGGTGTGCACTACGTCGGCGCCGGTCTGGGTCAGCGGAATGGTAGTACCCGAGTTAATCTCGTCGTGCGGGAACTCGAACTCGGCATCGTTGGCTGCAGCAGGGATGGTGTACTCCAGGAAATAGGTCATAAACCCACCTTTGCAGAAACCCCTCATCATCGATAGGCGCCCGTCAGGTTGACATCACCTGACGTATTCCCACGTCAAGGGCGTACTCCTATACTTGCGGCATGATGATGTCGCTGTGGTTTGGCGTCATAGCATCCAGCGCCTTAGTCGTGGGTGCCTTTGTCGGTGTCCGCTTCGAACTGCCCAAGCGACTCTTGGCCATGCTGTTGGCTTTCGCCGCCGGCTCGCTTATCACTGCCCTCGCCTTCGAATTGTTCGAAGATGCCTACGAGCGCGGCGGGATCCTCCGCGCAGCCATCGGTCTCATGGGCGGCGCAGTGGTGTTCACGGTCCTCAGCGCGCTGTTGGACCGGTGGGCGCAGGCCGGAAAACAGGAGCACGCCACACCCGCGGACGAGTTCCAGGGCAGCGCCAAGCTCGATACTGATGCCGCGGCCACTGATAAGCCTGCCACTTCCGCCTCAACACGTGGAGCGGCCGGGCTGGCGCTTTTGGCCGCCGTGACGCTGGATGGTGTGCCGGAGAACGTTGCCCTCGGAATCTCACTGGGAGAAGGAACCGGCGGCTTGGCACTCCTGGCAGCTATTTTCGTCTCCAACTTCCCGGAAGCGCTGGTAGGTTCGGCGTCCATGCGAAGCCAAGGCCGGTCGACAGGCAGCATCCTCGGGCTGTGGCTGGCGTGTGCGGTCCTGCTCGTCATCGCCGTCGTAGTGGGAGCCGGACCCCTCTCCGGAGCGGACCCGGAGGCCATCTCCATACCTCTGGCGTTTGCTGCCGGGGCAGTGATCGCATCGCTCGCGGACACCCTGATGCCTGAGGCGTACGAACATGGCGGTCCTGCCGTCGCGCTGAGCACGGCCGCAGGATTTATCCTCGCGTTCGTGCTGTCGCTTGCTTAGGCCACAACTGCCCGGCAGCTGCCGCACCTGACAGCTCACGGTCCCGGGCTAATTGGTTGATTCCTACTTACCGAGCCCCGCCTTCCGCAGCGCCTCTGCCATCGCCGTATTCACCGGGGCTGGCTGGGAAGCAGAGCCGCGGCCAGGCACCGGCGCGTTGCGTGCCGGTTTACCACCGGAGCGTTCCCGGTCCTGGCGTGCACCGCGCTCAGAACCCTGCGTTCCACCACGTCCGGCGCTCGGGTTGCCTCCGCGCACGGCACTTTCGGTCCTACCCCGCTCCTGGTTTTGCGGCCTGCCACCGGTTCTCCCGGAGGATGCGGCACCGGTGGGAGGTTCGTCGTCGAGCCGCAGCGTCAGCGAAATCCGCTTCCGTTGGGGGTCTGCCTCGAGGACCTTCACCCGGACCACCTGCCCGGACTTCACCACTTCGCGGGGATCGGACACGAAGCGGTTCGCCAGTGCCGAGACGTGGACCAGTCCGTCCTGATGGACGCCCACGTCCACGAACGCTCCGAACGCCGCAACGTTGGTCACTGTCCCTTCCAGAACCATCCCCGGCTTGAGGTCGGAAATTTTCTCGATCCCCTCCGAGAAGGCAGCAGCTGCGAATGCCGGGCGTGGGTCACGCCCGGGTTTGTCCAGCTCCACCAGGATGTCCTGCACCGTGGGCAGCCCGAAGGTGTCGTCCACAAACTTGCGCGGGTCCAGCGAAGAGGCGGGCGCAGAACCCGCGGCAACCAGAATCCTCCGGGCCACGGCGTACGACTCCGGATGCACGCTGGATGCGTCCAGGGGTTCCGCTCCCCCGGTGATGCGAAGGAAGCCGGCGCATTGTTCGAACGCCTTGGCGCCGAGCCGCGGCACTTTCTTCAGTTCGGTCCGCTTGGCGAAGGGCCCGTGCTCGTTGCGGTACGCCACGATGTTTTCGCTCAGCAATGGCCCGACGCCGGCAACCCGGCTGAGCAGCGCGGGCGACGCGGTGTTGACGTCCACTCCCACGGCGTTGACGCAGTCCTCCACGACGGCGTCCAGGCTGCGGTCCAGCTTCGAGGCCGTCACGTCGTGCTGGTACTGGCCCACGCCGATGGACTTCGGATCAATCTTCACCAACTCTGCAAGGGGGTCCTGCAGCCTGCGCGCGATGGACACCGCTCCGCGCAGGGACACATCCATCCCAGGCAGTTCAGCCGCAGCGAGAGCGGAAGCGGAGTAGACGGATGCCCCGGCTTCCGAAACCACCAGCTTTTGCGGTTTACGCTCAACGTCCGGCCGCCTGATCAGCTCAGCTGCGAGCTTGTCTGTTTCACGCGATGCAGTGCCGTTGCCAATGGCCACCAGTTCGACGGCGTGCTGCCGCGCCAGCCGCACCAACGTCGCCAGCGCTTCGTCCCACTTCCGTGCCGGAGCATGCGGGTAGACCGTATCTGTGGCCACCACCTTGCCGGTGCCGTCCACCACCGCTACCTTGACGCCAGTCCGAAGCCCCGGGTCCAAACCGAGCGTGGCACGGTTCCCGGCAGGCGCGGCCAGCAGCACGTCCCGAAGGTTCGCAGCGAAAACGCGGACCGCTTCGTCCTCAGCGGCTGCAAACATCTTGCCGCGCAGGTCGGCTGTCAGCCGGGCCAGCACGCGGGACCGCCATGCCAACTGTGCCGTCTCCATCAGCCAGGCGTCGGCGGGCCGTCCGCGCTCGGCGACCCCGAGGCACCTGGCCACCGCCGATTCGTACCGCGAGCGCGCGGCGGCAAGGGCGGCGTCGTCCGTGGGGTCTGCTTCGGCGAGGTCGAGTTGAAGGACGCCGTCCTTCTCGCCCCGCAGCAAAGCCAGGACCCGGTGCGACGGCATGCCGGCCGGCGCTTGCGCGAACTCGAAGTAGTCAGCGAATTTTTGGCCCTCGGTCTCCTTCCCCTTCTTCACGCGCGACACCATACGCCCCTGCGTCCAGAGGCGCTCGCGCAGGGCTGCGGCGAGGTCCGGGTCCTGGGCTACGCGCTCAATGAGGATGGCCCCGGCACCGGCGAGCGCCGCAGCTGCGTCACCAACCGCGTGCTCAGGGTTGAGGTACTTGGCCGCTTCACGTTCCGGATGAAGCTCGGGCCGTTTCAACAGCGCCTCGGCCAGCGGTTCCAGGCCCGCCTCACGGGCGATGTGGGCTTTGGTCCGTCGCTTGGACTTGAACGGCAGGTAGATGTCCTCGAGCCGGGACTTGGTGTCCGCAGCAAGGACCGCCTTCTGCAATTCCGGGGTCAGCTGGCCTTGGGCCGCAACAGCATCGAGCACCGTACGACGGCGGTCCTCGAGTTCCCGGAGGTAGCGCAGGCGCTCGTCGAGTTCACGGAGCTGTGTGTCGTCCAGCGTCCCGGTGGCTTCCTTGCGGTACCGCGCGATGAACGGGACTGTGGAGCCGCCGTCGAGCAGTTCTACGGCTGCCTTCACCTGCCAGGCTTTGACACCCAGTTCGGTTGCAATCTGGCTGTAGATTCCGTCCTCCCTCTTCGCGGGTGTGGACGGTGCAGGGGAAGGGACATGCGGCAGTTGGGTCACCAGAACATCTTGCCCTAAGCGTCTGTCCGGCTCCACTGCCGCCGGCGGCGCTGCCCTTCCGGAAAGGTATTCCGCTGCCGCCCGCAAAGTGCTGTAGTTGGACTACCGTCACGAGGCACCCATCGCTCGAGGAAGAGGGCATCATGCGGGAACTGCTTATTGTGTTTCAGGAGGGGTTCGAGGAAGCAAACATCACGGTGACGGTGAACGGCAAGCAGGCGCGGCGGGACCTTGACGTTTCCACGAATCCGATCCTCGGCATCGCGTCCGAGGTGTCCATAGAGCTGCCGGCAAAGGGCGCACAGGTGGGAGTCGAAGTGACCAACCGGGGCCTGAAGGCGATCACAAAGGTCAGCGGAAAGCCCAAAAGCGTGCTCGTTTCCATCGAGGACGGCAAGCTGGTGATGAAGGAAGGAACGGGCCGGGAGGCGCTTCTCTAGCCCCTCCGGCAGGCGCTGGACCGGCCTCTAGTAAAACTCCATTTGCTGGAGTAGCATCTGATCACCGCCGGGACCCCAGAGGAGCCCGGTGGGCCAACTTCACCAGCCAAAGGCCGTCGGATGACCTTTGGCGCCCGCTGCCGGGACAGCACACCGAGCGGCGAACGACGGCGGCACCCAGGCCGGGTGCCGCCGTCGTCGTTTTCGCGTGCTTGCTGTTGAAGGGGCGTTTAGCCCGCGTATGCCGGGTAGTCTGTGTAGCCCTCGGCGCCATCGGCGTAGAAGGTGGCGGGGTTCGGTTCGTTCAGCGGCAGGCTCTCGTTCCAGCGCCGAGCCAGGTCCGGGTTGGCGATTGCGGGACGGCCGACCACTACGGCGTCGGCATGTCCGTCGGCCACTAGGGCAACGGCTTCCTCACGGGTGGTGACGACCCCGAAACCGGTGTTGACCAGGAAGGTGCCGCCGAAGCGGGCGCGGAGGTCCTGGACCAGTTCGCCGCTCGGTTCATGGTGCAGGATGCTGAGGTAGGCGAGGTTAAGCGGGGCGATGCTGTCCACCAGTACCTCATAGGTTGCGCGGACATCGGCCGCGTCAACCTCGGCAATGCCCTGGACGTTATGCTCAGGGGAGATACGGATGCCCACCCGGTTGGCTCCGACCGCTGCCACAACCGCGTTCACCGTCTCGATCACGAAACGTGCCCGGTTCTCCGGCGAGCCGCCGTAGCTGTCCGTGCGGACGTTGGAGTTCGGCGCCAGGAACTCGTGGAGGAGGTAACCGTTAGCGGAGTGCAGCTCCACGCCGTCGAAGCCGGCCTCGATCGCGTTCAGTGAGGCGGCCACGAATTCCTGGATCACCAAGGGCAGTTCGTCAGTGGTCAGTGCGTGCGGCACCGGGTACGGCTGCTTGCCGGACGGGGTGCGGACGTCACCTTCAATAGCGACCGCGCTGGGGGCGACGATGGTGTTGCCGCCCGTGATGTCGGGGTGCGAGACCCTGCCGCCGTGCATGACCTGGGCGAACATGTGGCCGCCTTCGGCATGAACGGCGTCCGTGACCTTCTTCCAGCCGGCCACCTGTTCCTCAGTGACGATGCCGGGCTGCCCGGGGTAGGAACGGCCAGCGGGGCTGGGGTAGGTTCCTTCGCTGACGATGAGGCCAAGGGAAGCACGCTGGCGGTAATGCTCCGCGATAAGGGGTCCTGGGATGCCATCCTCGCCCGCGCGGAGGCGGGTCAAGGGTGCCATCACCAGTCGGTTCGGGAGCTCAAGTTCGCCAAGGGCCAGAGGGGAAAACAGCATGCGCGTCCTTTCGAAGTTTTCAACGTTCTGTCTGACCCAACTGGGAGGCGCGTGCAACTATTCCGGATGCGGTGCGAATCACACCCCTAACGACGGCGGCTGGGACCAGGGTGGGTGGTGGCGAATGGCGCGGCCCGGGTGAGTGATGTCGTGCCGGGCGCCTAAGGGGCACGACGGCAGATCAGGGCGCTGCCCCGACTCCCGGGCACCCCTGTCCCTGCGGGTTCACGTTGCAGTCGTCGGCGTAGTTACGGGTGAGCGACCGCCAGACGCTGATGGTTTGAGGCGGCGCGCTGAACTGGCCTTGTCCGGGGATAGGCAACGGAGGGCCGGCGTTGACGGAGTAGGTTCCCTGGAAGGTGGTGGTCAACACAACTCGGAAGTCCCCCGTGGTTCCGTAGGCGTGGCTTGTCCTCGTCTTTTCACCCCACCTATCCTGTGGCAGCGGGCCTCCCATCGACGGCTGGGGACCGAAGACCGTGCCGTCGCCGTAGTTCCACGTGTACTGAACCGGCGTAGCCACGATGTGCACCTGCTGGCCGAACATGGTCACGTCGAACTGCTGTTCAACTGCTTCTGCGTAGAAGTTGGTTTCGGCACCCCTTAGCGTGTGAGGACTGGGCTGGGCCACCACCGTTCCGGCGTTCACTGGCAAGCTTTCGAACTGCCGCTGGATGTCCGCGGCGATACGGGGCAGCAGGTCCTCCGGTCGGGCGTCATAAAGGCAGGTCGGGCCCGAGTGGTGGGCCCAGACGGCACCCGGAACACCACGAGGCCTTGAAAGCCAAATAACGGGAATACCCTCTTCACCGTCCGGGCCGTCGTTGCATTCGATTTGCCGGGCAAGGCAGGGAGTGTCGAAGTCGCCCCCGCCAAGGTGACACTGCAATTCGTACTTGTACTCGTTGGGGTCGGCATTTGCAGACCCGGGTGCTAGGGGAGAAAAATCACCACTGTCCGAGTCTCGGGCCCAGCCAATGATGTCCGTTCCAGTGGATGACCATACGCCTTTTGGTGGAGGCGATGCTTTTGGCAGCTCCGACTTAACATCACTTGCACGGACGTTTGTTTGCGCGCTAGCAGGCCCAAGGCCGGACAATCCGGTTGCGGAAAGTGCGAGCGTGGCGACTAAGACGCCCAGCACGCAGCGAACCAAGATGCCTCCCACTTTCAGCCAGCGATCGGCTCGATGGTATTTACATACCAAGCGCCGTCTCGGAAAACCGCGAACATCAAGCTTCCCGAGTCCGCCGGTTTAGGGTCAGTGCTATCGAGGGAACCATCTGCGTTGTAGTAGCTCAGAGCTTCCTGGGAAACCTGCACTGCTACCTGATATTGGCCATCGGATGCTTTGCGGAATGTAGTGCTCACGGCGGGCGTACTCACCTTTCCACCCGCCAGCCAGCGACCGTCCTCATGCCAACCGTCCTGCACTTTTTTCGTTCGTTCACACATGATGCAGTTCGCGCTAGTTACTGCTGACGCCAGTTCAGTGTCACCCGTTTCATATCCGTAGCTCAGAAGCTCAAACCAGTACCGAGCAAAAGCCTCAAGTCCCTCCTTCGTCTCCTTCTTCGCCACTTCGGGCAGCACTGGTACGGGGACGTTTTGGGCGGGGCCGGACGCGTCGGCCGGTTTATAGGCCCCGCTGGGTGTCGGCGTGGGGGTGGCCGTAGGGCTTGAGGAAGTTTGCTCTGAAGCAGTCGGGGGTGCGGTGCCGGGATCTGCAGGTGCTCCGCCCGAGCAACCGGCCAGCATAAACGTGGCAGCAACACCGAAAGCTACAGCGCCGGAACGCATGAAGCGGGGCGTGGAAACGTTGTGCGATGTCATGGGCCGCTAATCCCCCAGTAGTTTCAAGACGGCATGCTCCGGACAGTGACTTAAGGGTAGCCCACGTCACATTTCGGCAATCAAACTTATCCACAGGCACCCGCCCTAGGTTCTACCACCGCACCTACCTCCAAGAAAGTCATATAGGAAGCCGACGAGTCGTGCCGTCGAACCCCTAGCGCATTTCTACGAGACGTAGAAGAATGGCGTCATGATGTTTGAACACGCAGATGGAAATCCAGTCCTGGAACTCAACGATGAGCAGTCCTGGCGCCTGTTGGAAGGGACCAAGCACGGGCGGTTGGTGGTCTCAGTTGCCGGAGAGCCCGACATCTTTCCCGTCAACTACGTGAGCTCCAACGGCAAGCTGTATCTAAGGACCGCTCCTGGCAACAAGCTCGCTCAGCTGACCATCAATGCCACTGTGCTCTTCGAGGCCGACGGCATCCTCTCGGACGAGGCATGGTCCGTGGTCCTTCGTGGGAAAGCCCGGGTCCTGAGCAATTCGGCCGAACTGGCCGCCGTGGAGGAGTTGGGGCTGAAGTCGTGGGTGCCCACGCTCAAGGACTTCTACGTCGAGATCGAGCCAGTGTCGGTGAGCGGGCGGCATTTCCAGCTCGGGGAGCAGCCGGAGCGCTAGGCCCACGAACATAGACTGAATGCATGGCGGACAAGCTGAGCCCTGAGCAGCGCAGCTGGAACATGTCCCGGATCCGGGGCAAGAACACCAAGCCCGAACTACTGGTGCGCAAGCTACTCCATGCCAAGGGATACCGGTACCGCCTGCATGGGCGGACTGGCGGCACTCGCCTTCCTGGCAATCCGGACCTCGTCTTCGCCGGCCGCCGCAAGGTCATCTTCGTCAACGGCTGCTTCTGGCATTTCCACGACTGCCGCGTGGGCCTCCATGCGCCCAAAGCGAACGCCGAGTTCTGGGCAGCCAAGCGTTCACGCACCAAGGAGCGCGACGCCGGCCAGCGCCGCCTGCTGGAGGACGCGGGCTGGGAGGTGCTTACGGTCTGGGAGTGCGAACTCAAGGATGGCTCTGCGCTTGAAGCCCAGCTGGTGCACTTCCTCGAAACAGCCCCGCACGCTTCCGGAGCAGGCCTCAACGAAGTGCAATCTTGAGGCAATCTTTAGCCTTTGCCCCAGAAGCTCTTGATGCGGGTCCGGAAGGATGACTCCGTTGTCCCGCTTGGAGGACTACAGCACCAGGAGTCCGGAGCAACAACATCCCCTCTCGCCAGCTAACTGCGACGCGCCAACAGTGCCACATTCAAGGCAGAGGCCGCCGAAACACTGCTGTTGCTGCGCCAGTGGGCCTCCCTCTTCAGGTGGAACCACACGAAGCCCATAACGTCCGGCTGGGCGGCAAGGTAAGGCACCAATCTGGTGTCCCCAGTCGGTCTTGGAAGCGCCGGCCTCACTCGACGCCGTCTCGGCAAGCCGCTCCAAGCGGTGGGCCACTTGTAGCCGTCGAGAGCTACCACATCCGCGTAATCCGCATCTGGACAGGGCCTGCCATGTCGGTGGAAGCCCAGTAGGGAAGGTTTGGAGAGCCCATGATAACCGTTCCCGTTGTTCACGCGCTGGATCGCGTGCCGGACACCGTAACCGCAGAGCCCGCTGGCCCTGCCGCTGGTTATTGGCTGAAATGCACCGGCTCAAGTATCTGGCGTAAAACCCGCGGACTCATCAAGAAACCCACAATTCTCTCCGGAACCACTTTTGAGTACGCGGAGCAGCCTTAATCTGAAGAGGAGCTAATGTCCCACCTAATCCGCCGGTTTCCGGAGTGGAGGACCACACCCGAAAGGACAATGATGGCCCCGTCCGATGATGCCGGTCGCCCACTGATAGACCAGAAAGTCCTGGACCGGCTGCGCGAGGATCTCGAGGAGGACGAGGGGTACTGCCTTGTCTTCGTGGGGAACTTCATCGACTACCTCCCGCATCGCATCGGGCGCCTGAAGCTGGCCCTGACCACCGGTGACCTGGACGGATCCGTGGACGCCGTCCTGAGCCTGAAGGCATCCAGCCAAATGGTCGGAGCCGAGCGGCTCGCCGGCTTAGCCAGGGCCCTGGAGGGCGAAATCCGGTCCGGAGGGCTTGACGCCGACGCCGCCGTCGTCGTCCTTCCCAAGCTCGCTGCCTCGTTCCTTAAACCCATCAGTCGGTGCAGCCGGCTGACGGTGAACAGGCTGCAGGCTCAGTGTTCGCCTGGAGCCAGCCTGTAGCCCACGCCACGAACCGTTTGAAGCCAGCGCGGCTTCTGCGGCGAATCACCCAGCTTCTTGCGCAGGTTCCCCATATGTACCTCGACGGACCGTTCGTCGGCTTCGCTGATGTAACCCCCGACGTCGTAGTCCTCGTCCCGCAGCCGACGCACGAGATCCGATTTGGTCCGGACAGTCCTGCCTGCTTCCAGCAGGGCGTGCAGCAGTTCGAACTCCGTGCGGGTCAGGCTCATCTCGGCGCCGTCCACGGTCACCGTGCGGGATGAATAACTCAGCGCCAGCCCGTTATGGCTGTAATTCCCCCGTTCGGGATGCGCCTGGCCGTCGGCTGAGGCCTCGACGCCTGAAACCTCTGCCGGGTCCGGGACGGAACGGGGACGGCGCATCATTGCAGCGATGCGGGCGCGCAGCTCCCGGGGCCGGAACGGCTTGGTGAGATAATCGTCCGCGCCGGATTCCAGCCCGATAAGGGTATCCAGCTCCTCGGTGCGGGCCGTCAGCATCACGATGTAGGCGTCCGAGAATTCACGGATCTGCCGGGACACCTCAAAACCGTCGATGTCCGGCAGCCCGAGGTCCAGGGTGATGACGTCCGGGTTAAGGGTCTTCGCCGTCAGGACGCCCTCGGCGCCGCTGCTGGCTACGGTCACGTCAAAGCCAGCCTGGGTCAGCACCGTGCGAACCAGTTCCCGAATGTCGTGGTCATCCTCGATGACCAGTCCGACACGTGCATCACTCATAGCGCCCCCTCAGCAGCCAACGTCAGAAGTATAGCTGGCTGCGGATATCCTGCTGATATGGCCTCGCACACCTTGTCCCGTAAGTTTCCGCCATGACTGACCCCGTAGCGTGGTCGTCCGGCCGGATAAGGTTCTTTAAGCGGCCCTTCCACGAGTACCGGTTGACGGAGCGGGTGGCGCTGAGCCAAATGCCACTGTTTGTGACGACGATCCTAACGGCTTTACTGGTATGGGCGTTTTTCCGGGAAACCATGAACAACCCGCTCTTTATTGCCTTCCTGGTGTCACAGCTGGCCATTATGGCTCTGTGCTTCCTGGTTCCCTGGGAGCGGCTGCCCTATACAAGCTTCTTAATCATCCCGCTGCTGGATTTCATATCCATCGCCCTGGGCCGGGAGGGTGGGCAGGAAAGCCTGGCAGGCATCGGTCTGCTGGCCGTGTTCCCGGTGATCTGGTTGTGCGCCTCAGGGTATTACCCCCGCGCAGCCCTTTGGCTGTCCTTCCTGGCACCACTTGCCATCATTTGGGTCCCTCTGGTGCTACACGGCAACGTCACTGGACAGGACTTCGCGCGGTCCCTGCTCCTGCCCGTGATGATGCTGGGCATCGGGGTTTCAGTCAGCGTTTTGACCCTGAGCATGACCCGCCAGCAGCGCGAGCTGGAGGATAAAGATGCCCAGCTGCAGGCCAACCTGCAAACCAGCCAGCGCCAGGAAGCGCTGCTGAACACGGTCCTGGACACTGTCCACTTGGGCGTCCTGGCCGTGGACGCCGACGGGCATGACGTGCTGATGAACCGGAAGCAGCGGAACAACCACGAACTGGCGCGGCCCAAGGATATAGCCGACCCGAATGAGTCCCAGCTGCTCGTTTTCGGACCGGACCGGAAGACGCTGGTCCCCGTCCAGGAACGCCCGGTCCGCCGTGCCGTTCTCGGGGAAACCTTCACGGATTACCTTGTCTGGCTCGGCTCAGGCAATGAGCAACGGGCCTTCGTGACCACCGCCCGGGCCATGAAGGATGCCGACGGGAAGTTCTCCGGCTCCGTGATCGCGTTCAGCGACGTCACGGACCTCGTTAACGCATTGACAGCCAAGGACGACTTCGTCTCCAGCGTCTCGCATGAATTCCGGACACCCCTGACATCAATCCTCGGGTATGTGGAAATCCTGCTCGGCGATGAGCCGGAGGAATCGCAGCGAGTCATGTTGGAGATCATCCGAAGGAACTCGGAGCGCCTGCTGACGTTGGTTTCTGATTTGCTTGCCACTCGAAACGGGCAGCTGATCGTTTCCCCGCACGCCGTTGACGTGGCTGAACTTGTTCGCAGCAGCGTTTTCTCGGCCCTGCCGAAGGCGACTGCGTCCGGTGTGGTGCTCGACGCCGATACACCGGAGCGGCTGGAGGCCCACGTGGACGGGGCGAGAATATCCCAGGTCCTCGACAACCTGGTGTCCAACGCAATCAAGTACTCCCCCGACGGCGGCAACGTGGTGGTCTCGCTGGCGCAGGAAGACGGCCACCTGGCCTGCCGGGTAAGCGATACCGGAATGGGCATGGACCCTGAGGACGCCTCAGAGGTCTTCGCAAAGTTCTTCCGCACCAGCAGCGTCCGCAGGACAGCCATCCCCGGCGTCGGTCTGGGCCTGCCAATCAGCAAAGCTATCGTTGAGGCCCACGGCGGAACCATTGAAGTGGAAAGCGCCCTAGGCAAGGGAACCACGTTTACGTTCCGGGTTCCGGTCTAGTCCCCACCCGCACCCTAACCTCGCAAGCTCGGTCAGGGAACCCTGCGGGCGTGGACCCAGCGATGCCACGGGCTCAACCTGAGCGCGCCTGCCGAATCACTTCGCCCCAGGACTGCCTGGCAAGTTCCGCGATTGAGGCGAGGATATCCGACGGCGGCCTGGACAGGTCCAGCGGGAACTCCACAATGTCGATGTCCGTGTTGAGAATGCGGCGCAGTTTAACCTCACCGGAGCCCGCATAAACCAACCATGCAGTGGGCACCGCCAAAGCGGTGCAGTGGGCGAGCATCTGGTAGTGGTCCGCCGTAAGCGAGGCACCGAGGTCGGAGGCGGCCTTGTACTTGGTGTTGTAAACCACCACGGGCCGCCCGCCCAGCAGGTGCACGGCGTCCGGCCGCACCAACAGGCGGTCCGCGTCCCGCACCGCCTCGCTCAGGAGCGCGTTGTACCGGAGCCGAAGCTCCCCCGGGTACGCTGCCAAGGCCTCACGCAGTGCCGTGCCGACGAAGTCCTGAAACACCTGCGCCATGTCCACCACAAACGAAGCGGTCCGCTGTTTGCCCTGGCCGGCTTCGGCCGAGGCGTTTCGGAGGATCAGCTCCGCCAGACGGAGGACAGAGTGGTAGCGGAGGTTCATCCGGGTCGCCGTCCACCTTGGCAGCGGGGCGCCCGCTGGAAGGCGGGTGACGGCGTCGAGCTTTCCCTTGAGCTGGCGCAGCCGGCTCAGCACCTCGGGGCGGACCCGCGGCACCTGTCCCATCCGCTCCAGCGCGGCACGGAGGATGCGGTTTTCGGCGATGTCTTCGCTGAACTCGTCGTAAGACACCTCAAGGGGCACCAGCATGCCGGGCCGCCGGGAGATCTGGTCCGAGATCCGGATTCGTCCCTTGACCGTGCGCAGCGACTCGTCCACAGTGCGGTAGCCCTGCAGCACCCCGCGTCCCAGGGCCCGTTCAGCGAGTTGTGCCAGCGACTCAGCCAGTGCACTCCAGAGCTCGCGGTCTTCGAGGGCCGCTACGGAATCCGGACGGAACCCCTGTTCCCCCGCGTAGCTGAGCAGGAACAGGAGCCGACTGAGCCCCAGCCGGCCCTTGGGCCGGACATCCAGCTGCACGGTGGGGGTCCGCACTGAGCCCACCTTGCCAACCGGCTCGATGCGGTACAGCCCGAGGCCCATCGGCGATGCCTTGGCCAGGCCGCTGGAGTTCAGGAAGGAGGCGCTGGCCGGGTCCAGCCGTTCCACCATCCCGCGGGACAGTTCGTCCAGCACCAGGTGCCGGACAGTTGCGCCGGGGTCAGCGGCCTGCAAGGCGTTCCAGCAGCCGGTCCAGTCCGAAGCGTTCCTCGAGTTGCTCCCGGGTCAACTGGCCGTGGTAGTGCTCCTCGAGGAGGGGCATCAGTTCGTACTTCCAGATTCGCCGCAGCCCGGCAGGAGTTTGGGCCGCCGGCTTCATGAAGTACGACGGGCCGATCATCAGGTCCCGGTCCCACTCATCGATTGCGCTGTTCAGGGCATCCAGCAGCAGCGCCGGGGTGGTGTCCAGCTGGCGTGCCTCGAGGAACCGGAGCAGCGAGCCCTTCACCGGCTCGGTCTGCGGGTGCAGCTCAATGAACGCAAAACGGCGGCGGATGGCGGCGTCCATCATCGCGATGGACCGGTCCGCGGTATTCATGGTGCCGATGATGTAAAGGTTGTCCGGCAGCGTGAACGGCTCATTGGGGCTGTACTGCAGGTAGATGCGGTCATCGCGGTACTCCAGCAGGAAGTACAGCTCGCCGAACACCTTGGCCAAGTTGGCGCGGTTCATCTCGTCGATGATCAGGAAGTACGGTTTCTTCTCGTTGCCCGGCTTGGCGGCTTCTTCGGCGAGGCGGCGGAGCGGACCGGCAACGAGTTTGAAGGACACCTGGCCCTCGTCCGTCTTGTCCGGCCGGTAGCCCTCGAAGAAATCCTCGTAGGCATACGAGGGGTGGAACTGGACCAGTTTGACCCGCTCGTCGGTGGTATCGTCCGCAAGCTCCGCGGCGAGGTGCTTCGCGAGGTAAGTCTTACCGGTGCCCGGCGGACCGTACAGCACCAGCTGCCGGTTCTCCTCCAGCAGCTCGGCAATCTCCTGGAGCGGCTCCAGCTCCATGTGGAGCGAGTCCGCGAACTCGCGGGTCAGGGGACGGAAGCCCTCCTGGACGGAAGGGACGACGGCGGCCGCTTCAGCGTCGCCGTCGGGCTCTGTTTCCGCTTCGGCCGGCAGCAGGCCCTGCAGTGCCTGCACCACCCTGGTCAGGTCAACAACGATTCCGGGCGTGGCCAACTGCCGCTGCACATGGCGGGGAAGGCTGGTGGTGGTGTGGCCTTCGTCGAACCAGCGGACTTTCCGGCGCAGCCGCCGGTTGTCCTCGTTGTGTTCGGGCTCCCCCAGCACCACGCCCAGCCGCACGGTGCCCGAGTGCTGGTAGAGCACCAGGTCTCCGGGCTTCATGACGGTCAAGAATGCAAAGACCGCGGTCTTGGTGTCCTCGCGCTCCACATAGCCGAGGTGCTTGTAGTCCTCGTCCACGGCGTGCTGGACCACCCCTGCCGTGACGCCGGGGCCCAGCAGGCGGAGATGTTCGACGTCGAGCGTCACCTTCTCCTCGCCCTGCCAGGCGGTGAGCAGCTCGGTATTGTCGTTGTGAGTGCGCAGCAACCATGCCCGCCTACCGGGATCGCCCACCTTGCGCCACTGGCTGACCAGCTGGCGGGCGTGCCAGTCGATCCGCTGGCCCGCCTGCTCGTCAAGGTGCAGGCGGATGCGGTGGATGTCCGCGGTGATGTCCTCTTCGGCGTCGCCCTTCGCGCCGCCCACCAGCGAGGCGAAGGCGTCACGGATCTCCTGGCGTTCCACGTCCGCGACTACGGGTTCGAAGTAGGTGGGCCAGGTGAGGAACTCGATGCTGCGGCGGATTGCCGGCTGGTCCCCCGGCGTGGCGGCGGCGAGGCGGTGGAACTTCAACGGGTCCTGCAACGCCTCGGCAATGTCCGCCGTCGGCTGCTGGTCCACGTGCTGCACAAACCGGCACAGCCATTTCAGGTGGTCCCAGATGGTCCAGTTGAACTCGGCGGTCCGGTCACGGATGACGCCGTGGTCCGTCAGCCCCTCGTAGAGCTCCTCGGGCAGGTCCAGCGGAGGCTTGAGCCAGGAGGCGGCCTCGGCCACGCGGGCGCGTTTGACCTTCAGGGACTTCACCTCATGGGCCAGCGGCAGCGACTGCAGGAACAGCAGCTCGACGGCGAGCTGCTTCGCTTCCCGGGATGCGCCGTCGAGGTTCTGCCGGAGGTTTGTCATCATGGGCGCCTTCGGATCCGGCGTGCCCCGTTCCAGCCTTTCCAGGAGTTCCGCCGCGGCCTCGGACGTCCACGTCATGGTTCGTCCATCCAGCGCTGACGGCTTGCCGAGGAGCCCAGGGCCCAGCACAAACCACGCCGCGTCCTCAATCTCCTTCGAAACGCCGAGGGCGCGGGTCATGGCAGCAGTGGAAGCGGGGGTCATGGATTTAAACTTAGAGGGTGAAGCTGGACGGGTGCTCAGAGCCGCCCGCCCCGCCGCCACTGAGCAGCTACTTAACCGCTCCCGGCTTCTTCCGGCCGAAGGTGAAGTAGCCTACGGGACCGATGAAGTTGAGGAAGGATGCCGCACGCCAGGCCGCTTTGGGACCGTTGATCATGGCCGCCGGGCGCTTGGAGATGTCACGCTGCGCTGCCACCAGCAGGGACAGGTTCACGATGCCCGCTGCAATGGTGCCTGCCTTTGCGGCGGGCGACATTTCCTTCCAGGTCTTTTTCTTGGCCATGCTTGTTCCTCCTTGGGTTGGGGTTCTCAGTTTCCGATGCAGGCCGCTCCAGCACAACGGCCTGCACTGGCTAAGTGGACGCCGCCAGCGCAACGGGCGGCGTCACGGTGGGTGCCTGCAAATTCAGCTCACGCCGTGAACGGCGCCAGAAGGTCCTTTTGCTCAGGCGTGAGGCGCTGAACCCGGCCGGAAGCTTCGTCCACAAACGCCAGGTGGCTGCTCGCCTTCACGCAGTCCTCCCCCGTGACCGGGTCCTGCACCAGGTAATGGATATCGAAGCTCGCGCCCTTAACGGCGCCGATCCACACCTGCACCACAGCAGGGATGTTCCGGTACTCCAGGGTTCTGACGTAACGGATCTTGTGGTCCACCACCAGCGCCATGGTGCCCTCCGGGACGTCGTTGAAGAGGGAGACATGCGGCTCGATGCCTGGCAGCCCCGCTCCCCGCGGCGGCCCGAAAGCGCCAATCCGCGCTTCCTCCAGCATCCTCACGATCTGCACGTTGTTAATGTGCCCGTAGGCGTCCATGTCGCCCCACCGCATGGGAACCAGGACCTCGATCCGCCGCCCGCCGTTGCTGTCTGGCTTCTCCGGGGCGTCGTGCTGCACGGGTGGCGCCTGCTGCGCCGTCACGTTTTCCTGCGCCGGAGCCTCCTGCGCGCTCAGCTGTGCACCGCCGTCGAATCATCCACCGGCAGTTCCCCGGAATCCGCGCCGGCAAACTGGGACATGTACAGCCGGTAGTAGGCGCCCTCCGCAGCAAGGAGGACCTTGTGGTTGCCCTGCTCCACAATCCTGCCGTTCTCCATCACCAGGATGGTGTCGGCGTCGCGGATGGTGGAGAGCCGGTGGGCGATAACGAAGCTGGTGCGGTCCGTGCGGAGCGCCGCCATGGCCTTCTGCACCAGCAGTTCGGTGCGGGTGTCAACGGAACTGGTGGCCTCATCAAGGATCAGCAGGGACGGGTTGGCCACGAAGGCGCGGGCGATGGTGATGAGCTGCTTTTCGCCTGCGCTGACGTTGTTGCCTTCCTCGTCAATCACGGTGTCGTATCCGTCGGGCAGGGCACGGACGAAGCGGTCCACGAAGGTGGCCTTTGCCGCGGCCATGACCTGTTCCTCCGTGGCATCCAGGTTGCCGTAGCGGATGTTGTCGTAAATGGAACCGCCGAACAGCCAGGCGTCCTGAAGCACCATGCCCACCTTGGAGCGCAGTTCGGACCTGCTGAGGTGGGTGATGTCCACGCCATCCAGGGTGATGGATCCGGAGTTGAGCTCGTAGAAGCGCATCACCAGGTTGACCAGGGTGGTCTTTCCGGCGCCGGTGGGCCCAACGATGGCCACGGTATGTCCCGGTTGCGCGGTAAAGGACAGGTCTTCGATCAGCTTCTTGTCTTCCGTGTAGCTGAACGTGACGTTCTTGAACTCAACGTGCCCGTCCGTTTTGGACGGCAGGTGCTCGGTGGCCGTCTCAATGTCCTGTTCGTCGGCATCCAGGAACTCAAAAACCCGCTCGGATGACGCCACGCCCGACTGGAGCATGTTGGCCATGCCGGCCATCTGGCCCAGCGGCTGGGTGAACTCGCGGGAGTACTGGATGAAGGCCGTGGCATCGCCCAGGGACATGGAACCCGAGGCCACCCGGAGTCCGCCCACAACGGCAATGCCCACGTAGCTGAGGTAGGACACGAACTGCATCACCGGGAAGATGATGCCGGACACGAACTGGGCCCCGAAGCTGGCCTTGTACAGGGCCTCGTTGCGTTCCTCGAACCGTTCCAGCATGTCTGCGTCCCGCCCGAAGACCCGCACCAGGTCATGGCCGGAGAACGACTCCTCAATCTGGCCGTTCAAAGCACCGGTGTTTTTCCACTGGGCGGCAAAGAGCTTCTGGCTGCGCGAGCCGATGATCCCGGCAGCGACGCCGGAAAGCGGAAGCGCCACCAAGGCAATGAGGGCCAGCTGCCAGGAGACGATAAACATCATGATCACAATGCCGATGACGGTCAGCAGTGAGTTGATCAGCTGGGCAAACGCCTGCTGGAGCGCCTGCTGGATGTTGTCGACGTCGTTTGTTACCCGGGAGAGGACGTCGCCGCGCTGGCGGGTGTCGAAGTAGTTCAGCGGAAGCCTGTTGAGCTTCTTTTCAGTGTCATCGCGGAGCCGCCGGATTACCTTCATCACGATGCGGTTCAGGACGTAGCCCTGCAGCCACAGGAAGATGTTGGCCACAAAGTACATCAGCAACACCACGGCAATAAGGAAGGACAGCTTCTGGAAGTCGATGCCGCTTCCGGGCACCAGCTCCATCTTGGAGATCATGTCCGCGAAGTTGTCCTGCCCCTGCTGGCGCAGTCCCTCCACGAACTGTTCCTTGCTTGCGCCTGCCGGGAGCTGCTTGCCAACCACGCCGCCAAAGATCACATCCATCGCCTGGCCGAGAATCTTGGGGGCCACAACGTTCAGGACCACCGCGACCACCACCATGGCCACCACGGCGTAGATGCCCGCGGCCTCCGGCTTCAGCAGACCCATCAACCGCTGGGCGGACGGCCAGAAATGCTCAGCTTTCTTGGCCGGCATACCGCCGAACATGTCGCCGTCGGCTTCGGAAGGCTTGTATTCCTCCTCGAAAAATTCCTCATCCTCAACCACTGCGTCCGCCACCGGCCCCGCCTCAGGCCGGTTCCGGGACGCTGCTGTCTCGTTCATGTCGGTGGAGTCTTTCCTGCGGGGGCTCATGCCATCTCCTCCACGCTCAGCTGGGATTCAACAATTTCCTGGTAGGTGGGTGAGGTTTCCAGGAGTTCCTCGTGTGTTCCGCGGTCCACGATGCGGCCGTTGTCCAGCACTAGAATCTGGTCCGCTTCGGTGATGGTGGAGATGCGCTGGGCCACGATGATCACCGTGGCGTCCGCGGTGGTGCGCTTGAGCGCCGCCCGGAGGCGGGCGTCGGTGGCGACGTCAAGGGCGGAGAAGGAGTCATCAAAGAGGTAGACCCGGGGCTTGGTGACCAACGCGCGGGCGATGCAGAGACGCTGCCGCTGGCCGCCGGAGACGTTGGTACCGCCCTGGGAAATCCGGGAGTCCAGCCCGTTTTTCTTGTCCCGGACAAAGTCGGCGCCCTGTGCCACATCGAGCGCGTCCCAGAGTTCCTGGTCAGTGGCTTCGGTCTTTCCAAAGCGGAGGTTGTGTTCGATGCTGCCGGAGAAGAGGTAGGGCCGCTGCGGCACCAGAGCCACGCGCTTGGTGATCTCGGCGCGGTCCAGTTTGCTGACGGGCACGCCGTCCAGGAGCACGTCCCCCTCGGCGATGTCGTAGAGGCGCGGCAACAGGGACAACAGCGAGGTTTTCCCTGCGCCTGTGGAACCGATGATCGCGATGGTCTCGCCCGGCTTGGCGGTAAAGCTGATATTGCTCAGCACCGGCGACTCCGCGCCCGGGTATGCGAACGTGACGTTCCGGTACTCCACCACGCCGGCCAGTGCAGCCGGTGTCTCCGGCCGTTCGGGGTCATGGATGGAGGGTTCGACGTCGAGCACCTCACCGATGCGGTCCGCGCACACCGAGGCGCGCGGGATCATCATGGCCATAAAGGTGCCCATCATAACGGCGACGAGGATCTGCAGGAGGTACTGGAGGAACGCTGTCAGTGCGCCCACCTGCATCTCGCCTGAATCCACGCGCTGGCCGCCGAACCACAGCACGGCAGCGGTGGACAGGTGCAGGATCATGCCGATGGCCGGGAACATCAGGACAAACAGGGCACCGATCTTCAGGGATACATCCGTCAGGTCCTTGTTCGCTTCGCCGAAACGCTCGGTTTCATAGGGTTCGCGGACAAACGCCCGCACCACCCGGATGCCGATGATCTGTTCGCGCAGGACCCCGTTGATGCGGTCGATCTTCTTTTGCATGGCACGGAAAAGCGGCATCAGGCGGACCACCAGGTAACCCACCACCACGATCAGGACGGGCACCGAGACCCAGACCAGCCAGGACAAATTGATGTCCTCGCGCAGGGCCATGATGATGCCACCGATACACATGATGGGAGTTGCCACCATAAAGTTCAGGCCCATCAGCACAAGCATCTGGACCTGCTGGACGTCATTGGTGCCGCGCGTGATCAGCGTGGGGGCGCCAAAAGTGTTGACGTCCTTGGCTGAGAAGCTGGTGACTTTGCGGAACACCCCGCGGCGAAGGTCACGCCCGACGGCCATGGCCGTCTTGGAGCCGTAGTACACGCCGGCGATTGCCGTTCCCACCTGGATGAAGGCAACCATAAGCATCACTCCGCCCGTGCGCCAGATGAAATCGGTATCCCCGCGGGATACCCCTTCATCAATGATCTGGGCGTTCAGGCTGGGGAGGTACAGCGCAGCGATCGTGGACGCCAGCTGGAAGACGATGACGGCCACAATGTATGGCATGTACGGCCTGGAATACCGCCGTATGAGGGTGAGGAGCATGCCCACGGGTCCTTAAGAAGAGTTCGCGAAGTGGTGAGGGCTTAAGTAGTACCAGCCGGGGCTGACATCATTAGCCCTCCCACTCTACGAAACTCCTCCCGGGGGTGAAACAGCTCCGCAAAAGATCATCCGGGAGGAGTAGCGCGGGCGGCTTACCGGGCAGCAGAGGCAGGGGCCGCCGTCGTGCTTTCCCTTTCCTCGGCCGCAGACTGCCCGGGCTGGATGTCCACGGTGCGCCGCAGCGGCTTTTCCTTGATGAACAGCACCGATACGAGCGCGACGACGGTCACGGCGGCGGAGATCAGGAAGACTTCCGCGGTGGCATCTCCGTATGCGGCCCGCATGATGTCGCGGACGGGCTCCGGCATGTGCGCCAAATCCATGCTGGAGCCGGCCGCGCCGCCCTGAACAGGAATTCCGGCCGCAGCCAATCCCTTCGTGGCAAGCCCGCTGACCCGGTTGGCCAGGATGGCGCCGAGCACGGAGACGCCGATGGCGCCGCCCACGGACCGGAAGAACGCCACGGAGGCGCTGGCCGTTCCGATGTCCGCAGCCCGGACCGTGTTCTGCACTGCCAGGACGAGGTTCTGCATGAGCATTCCCAAGCCCAGACCCAGCACCGCGGTGAAGACGCCTGCGTGCCAGAGTTCTGTGGTGTGGTCCATGGTGCCAGCAAGTCCGAGTCCGCCGATCAGCAGGATGGATCCGGCAATCAGGTAGCCCTTCCACCTGCCCGTCCGGCTGATCAGCAGGCCGGATGCCACGGAGCCAACCAGGTTTCCGGCGATCATGGGCAGGGTGAGGAGCCCGGCCTCGGTGGGGGTCGCGCCGCGGGCCACCTGGAAGTACTGGCCCAGGAAGGTGGACGAGCCGAACATCGCGATGCCCACCGCCACGGAGGCGATGATGGCCAGTGCCGTGGTGCGCTCGGAGATGATCTTGAGCGGGATGATGGGCTGCTCCACCTTGGATTCCACCAGGACCAGCAGCGCCAGCAGGACGATGCCGCCGCCCACCATGAGGGCCGACTGCCATGAGATCCAGTCGTAGTAGGCCGGGTTACCGGCGAAGGAAACCCAGATCAGGAGCAGGCTCACGCCGGACGTGAGCAGGATGGAACCGAGCCAGTCGATCTTGGCGGGCCGGCGTACGTGGCTGATCTTGAGGGTGACCTGCAGCAGGATCAGTGCGACGACGGCGAGCGGCACGCAGACGAAGAAGGTCCAACGCCAGCCCAGCGGGCTGTCCACGATGAAGCCGCCCAGCAGCGGGCCGCCGGCGGTGCCGACTGCCATCACTGCGCCCATGTAGCCGGAGTACTTTCCGCGGTCCCGCGGCGGGATCATGGTGCCGATGATGGCCTGGGCCAGGGCCGTGAGACCGCCCATGGCGACGCCCTGGATCACCCGTGCCACGAGGAGCAGCGGGATGGTTTCAGACAGGCCGGCCATTACGGACCCGGCCACGAAGATCACAATGCTGAGCTGGACCAGGACCTTCTTGTTAAAGAGGTCGGCGAGCTTGCCCCAGATAGGGGTGGTGGCGGCGTTGGCGAGCAGCGCGGCCGTGATGACCCAAGCGAAGTCGGTCTGCGTTCCGTGCAGGTCGGACATGATGGTGGGCAGCGCATTGGCCACAATGGTGCTGCTGAGGATCGCCGTGAAGAAGGCGGCCAGGAGCCCGGTGAGGGCTTCCATGATCTGGCGGTGGGACATCTCCGGCGGTGCCCCCGCGGGTGCAGTGGACCTTTTGGCCGGGGCGGCGGTCTGGCTTGCCTCAATCTGGGTTGCCATGGGTTCAGCTCCTAGGAGGTGTGGGTTGTGATGGTGCCGGCCGCCTTTGCCCGGGCTGATTGCATAAGTGACTCGGTGAGCTTGTGCAGGGTCTTCGCGGTGCTGCCCGCGTCGTCCTCGCTCCAGTCGCGCAGGTAGTCCTGCAGAACGGCTGTCCGCTGCTCCTCGATGTGGCGGAGTTTCTCCGCACCCAGGGGCGTCAGTGCAACCAACTGGGCCCGGCCGTCGCCGGGATCCTGCCTGCGGACCACAAGGCCGTGCTCTTCAAGGTCCGCGATGTGGCGGCTGAGGACCGGGGCGCTCACTCCCAGCCGCTCGGCGAGGTGGGTGGCCCGGGACTCCCCTTCACCCACAAAGCGCAGGACACCCTGGAGCGCTACTCCGGTGTCCTGCCCGCGAACGCTCGCGGTGGCAATGCACCGCACAGCGCGCTGAAGGTCAAAGATCTGGTACACCAGATCCGCTGCCGTGTCCGGCGCTACAGCCATGGCTTCAGCACTCCCTAGTTGTTTGCCTGAAGCAACTATATCCGAAGTTGGTTGCTTTGGGAAACTAAGCGCTGAGACGGGCGGGCTCACCGCGACTTGAATGTAAGCATGCTTTCCATTACCTTGGTTTCAGCTTCTCCGCCTGTCCCCCATCAGGCGGAGCGGTTGCCAGAAAGGCCCCGCAGCACGTCGTGCTGCGGGGCCTTTTACTGCCTATGCCTGGTTCAGGACCGGCGCAGGTTATTCGGGCAGGTGGGTGGGGGCGAACATCTTCAGGAGCGTCTCAACCACGACGACGTTGGGCCCGTCGGCCTCGAACCCAGCCTTCAGCGCCTCCCCCACATCTTCCGGAGCCACTCTTGTGGCCGGCACGCCGAAGGCTTCGGCGAGTTTGACGAAGTCCGGCCGGGCGAGTTCGGTGGCGGTTGCCTTGCCGAACGCACCCACCATGTATTCGCGCAGGATCCCGTAGCCGCCGTCGTCCACAATCAGCCAGGTGACCGGCACGTTGTGCTGCTTCGCGGTGGCCAGTTCCGAGATGGAGTACATGGACGAGCCGTCACCGGCGACCGCGAGGACCCGGCCCGGCTTGCCCACAGTTTCCAGTCCCACTGCCGCGCCAATGGCTGCCGGGAAGCCGTAACCGAGCCCGCCGGCGCCCTGGGCGGAGTGGAACTGGCCCTCGCGGGCGTCCCAGCAGCTCCAGCCCCAGTACGCCGAAATGGTCATGTCCCAGAAGGTCTGCATGTCCGCCGGTACTGCCTCGCGAATGTCCGCCATAAACGTCAGTTCCTTGCCAAGGTCCTGGGATTCCAGCCGTGCCCGGACCTTCGCCAGCGATTCCTTCACCAGGTCCTCGGGTGAGGTGCCGTGCCAGTTCGGCCTGGTTTCGACAGGCTCAACCACCAGCGCCTCGTCCAGGGCAGCCAGAGCCTGGCCGGCATCAGCGCGGATACCCAGGCCCGGGCGGTTCGACTCGAGAACCCGGGGTTCGGCGTCGATCTGGATGATCCTGCCGCGCGGCTCGAAGGTGAAGTAGTTGGACGTGACCTCACCCAGGGACGACCCGATAACCACCAGGACGTCCGCGTCCTCCAGCACATCGGTCATGTAGCGGTCCTCGATCCAGGACTGCAGCGACAGCTCATGGTTCCAGGGGAACGCGCCATTGCCGCCCGGCGTGCAGATCACCGGCGCGCGAAGTTTCTCCGCGATGGAGAGCAGGGACTTCTCAGCCCGGCCCCGCCGCGTCCCGCCGCCAGCGATGATGGCAGGGCGTTTCGCGGCCTGCAGCCACTTCACCGCTTCCCGGACCAGCTCCACCCGGGGCGGGTTGTCGGCCGCTTCCGCGAGCGCGTCCTCCACCGGCGGGACCATGATCGGATCAAGCAGGACGTTCTGCGGAATTTCGATCCAGACAGGTCCCTGGGGCGAGGAGATCGCTTCCGTCCACGCATCCTGGATCGCGGATGGAATGCCTGACGCGTGCTGGATCAGCCGCTGGCTCTTGGTGACGTTGGCGGCCGAGGCTTTCTGATCGTCGAGCTGGTGCAGCATGCCCTTGCGCCGGGCGCCCAAGCCCTCGAGCGGGATCTGGCTGGCCACCACCACCATGGGAACGCCGGTGGCGTACGCTTCCTGCAGCCCGGCCAGGGACGTCAGAGCGCCGGGGCCGGTGGACAGGAAAAGAACTCCCACCTCCCCCGTTGCGCGGGAGTACCCGTCTGCGGCAAAAGCGGAGTTGTTCTCCACCCTCGACGATACGAACTGCAGGTTGCCTCTGCCCATGGCGTCAAAGAGTCCCAGTGCGTGCTGGCCGGGGATGCCGAACACGGTTTTAGCGCCCAGGGCTTCAAGGGTTTCGACGACGAGGTCCCCGCCGTTGCGGGCACCCGTGGCTGCACTGTCCCCTGCGGCCGCAGCTGCTGTTACCGGATCGAAATCGATCATCTGGCTATTCCTTGCCGGCTGCGGCGAAGCCTGCGGGCTGGCGGACTTCCTGGCCGAGGGCCTGCGCCGCATAACCTGTTGCGGCACCGAAGCGGTCACCGGCCACGCCGTTGTCCGCCATCAGGGTCACCAGTTCGTAGGCGACGTGGCTTGCGGCGACGCCGGTGATCTCGGCATGGTCGTAGGCGGGGGCCACCTCGACGACGTCGGCGCCCACCAGGTTCATCCCGCGGAAGCCGCGGATGATTTCCAGCAGTTCGCGGCTGGTGATGCCGCCAGCTTCCGGGGTGCCTGTACCGGGGGCGTGCGCGGGATCGAGGACGTCGATGTCCACCGAGATATACAGGGGACGGTTGCCAATCCGGTCGCGGACCTTGGCCACGGTCTCCAGGACGCCCTGGTAGTAGACGTCGGCGGAGGTGACGATGCCGAACCCGAAGCGGTGGTCGTCGTCGAGATCCTTTTTGCCGTACAGAGGCCCGCGGGTGCCGATGTGGCTGATGGCTTCTGTGTCCAGGATGCCCTCCTCGACCGCACGGCGGAACGGCGTGCCGTGGGTGTATTCCGCACCGAAGTAGGTGTCCCAGGTGTCCAGGTGCGCGTCGAAGTGCAGCATGGCGATCGGCTCCCCGGCACGCTCGGCGGCGGCGCGAAGCAGGGGCAGCGCGATCGTGTGGTCCCCTCCGAGGGTTACGAGCTTGCTGCCACCGGCGGTGAGGTCCAGGGCGTTCTGCTGGATGGTCTCGATGGCTTCGTTGATGTTGAACGGGTTGACGGCCATATCCCCGGCGTCCGCCACCTGGACATTTTCGAACGGGCTGACGTCCCACGCCGGGTTATAGGGGCGCAGCAGCCGGCTTGCTTCGCGGACGTGGTTGGCGCCGAAGCGGGCCCCGGGGCGGTAGGAGACGCCGGAGTCGAAGGGAACGCCCACCACGGTGACATCCGCCTTCTCCACCTGGTCCAGGCGGGGCAGCCGGGCATACGTTGCCGCCCCGGCGTAACGGGGAATACGGGATGAATCGATGGGGCCAAGGTTGCCGTTGGCTTCGATGCGTAGCTCTTCCAATGGAGGCCTCTCCTTCGAGGAGTTGAGGGACTGATGTGACTGCCATCATACAGCTTGTTTTCGTATGTGCACCAGCTGTTTACCTACTCAGCCTAAAAGTAGGTAGCAGTAAGTGTCCTTATGAGGTCCCATAACGACATGTCGCGCTACTTAGTTGAGAAAGGACTACCGGCTGGCGGCCGGAACCAGAACCCAGAGGACTTCGACCGGCTCGTCCGTCGGGTTGACCCAAGTGTGCGGCTCCCGGCCGGGGAAGGTCACGGTGTCCCCGGCACTCAGGTCGTATTCCTCATTAGTAAGGATCAGCCTGATGTTGCCCTTAATAACGTGGAGAACGTCAACATCACAGTCCACCGCGTAGAGCTCGGTCTCGCCCCGGCCGTGCGGCTCGATGCAGGCCTGGATGATCTGGATGCGCCGCTCCGAACGCGCCGTAAGCAGGCGCTCGACGATACCTTGGCCGCCGAGGGAAATACGCGGCCCATCGTTGCGTTTGGTGAGGTGGGTTTCCGGCGCGGCAAACAGTTCACCGATGGAAATGGAGAGCACCTGGCAGAGCGTCACGAGCGAGGCCACGGAAGGTGACGTCAGATCGCGTTCCACCCGGCTAAGGAATCCCTTGGTGAGTCCAGTGGCGTCGGCAACCTGCTCGATGGTGAGCCGCTGGGACTGCCGCGCGGCGCGGATCCGGGAACCGATGGCAACAGGTACGTTGCTCGGCTCGACTGGCAGTGCCTTCATCTGCGTACCTTTCATGGCCGGCAGCCCGGCCCCGCTCTGGAGCAATACTAATGGCCAGCCGCTTCTGTGACGCCTGCATGGCGTGCGTGGCTGCGGACACCAACATCCTCTTGACTGTTACCACCGTCACAGCCTACGCTTTGGAAAACACTTGTTGCCTATAGGGCAATATTTGAGAATCGACTCTCACTCATCCTCATGCAGCGGTTCCCGGCCGGCCCTTCTTCCGGAGACCACCCCAGCTGCCAACAGCTCCAAGGAGTCCAACGTGGACGCAAATGTCATCAACATCGCCATTGTGGTGGTGTACCTTCTCGCAATGCTGGCATTCGGCTGGTGGGGCAAGTCCCGTACCAAGAACAACAGCGACTTCCTGGTCGCCGGCCGTCGCCTTGGCCCGTTCCTTTACACCGGCACCATGGCCGCCGTCGTCCTCGGCGGTGCATCCACCGTCGGCGGCGTAGGACTCGGCTACAAGTTCGGCATCTCCGGCATGTGGCTGGTCGTCGCCATCGGCGCCGGCGTCCTGCTCCTCAGCCTGCTTTTCGCCGGAACCATCCAGAAGCTGAAGATCTACACGGTCTCGCAGATGCTCACCCTGCGCTACGGCAGCAGGGCCACCGAGGCTTCGGGCATCGTTATGCTCGCGTACACGCTGATGCTCTGCGCCACCTCCACCGGCGCCTACGCCACCATCTTCGTGGTCCTCTTCGGCTGGGACCGGGCGCTGGCCATCGCCATCGGCGGGGCCATTGTGCTGATCTACTCCACGGTGGGCGGCATGTGGTCCATCACCCTGGCGGACCAGGTCCAGTTCATCATCAAGACCATCGGCATTTTCTTCCTGATGCTCCCCTTCACCCTGAACGCTGCCGGCGGCTTCGAAGGCATCCGCAGCCGGGTGGATGAGAGCTTCTTCCAGATCGACGGCATCGGCCTGCAGACCATCATCACCTACTTCGTGGTGTACACCCTGGGCCTTTTGATCGGCCAGGACATCTGGCAGCGCGTCTTCACGGCCAAAACGGCCAAAGTGGCCCGCTGGGGCGGCGCCACCGCCGGCATCTACTGCATCCTTTACGGTGTCGCCGGCGCGCTGATCGGCATGGCCGCCAGCGTGGCGCTGTCCAACATCGAGATTGCTGCCAAGGACGACGTCTACGCCGAAGTAGCCCAGACCCTGTTGCCCGTCGGCATCGGCGGGCTTGTCCTGGCAGCCGCTGTGGCAGCCATGATGTCTACAGCATCAGGGGCACTCATCGCGGCCGCAACAGTTGCCCGCGCCGACGTCCTGCCGTTTGTGGCCAGCTGGTTCGGGAAGAACATCAACACCGAAGACAGCGACAATCCCGAGCACGACGTCAAGGCCAACCGCATCTGGGTCCTCTCCCTGGGCATAGTCGCCATCGTCATTGCCATCATCACCAAGGACGTGGTTGCGGCGCTGACCATCGCCTACGACATCCTGGTGGGCGGCCTCCTCGTGGCCATCCTCGGCGGCCTGGTCTGGAAGCGCGGCACCGGTGTGGCCGCCGCAGCTTCCATGGCCGTGGGCTCCGTAGTCACGCTGGGCACCATGATCGTCCTGGAAATCAACGCAAAGGCGCCGCTGGACGGCATCTACGCCAACGAGCCCATCTACTACGGCCTGCTCGCATCCGCCGTGGTGTACGTAGCGGTTTCCCTGCTGACCAAGCCCACCGACCCCCAGGTGATGCGCAACTGGCAGCGCCGCGTTTCCGGGCAGGACACCAGGGAGACTTCGGCGGAAGAAGTTTCAGCCCCCTAGCAGCACCTCCCGGCACGCACGACGGCGGCACCTCCTTTCGCTTTTCAGCGAAGGGAAGGTGCCGCCGTCGTCCGTTCTATTGAGCCTCGCGGAATTCGTCGTCATCCAGCGGGACCACGCGTTCCTCTGCGTCGATGATGACGGGCGGCGTTTGGACTACGGGTTCCTCCGCGTCCAGGAATTCATCCTCGGTGTCCCAGTCTTCGTCACTGACGGGCACATCCTCGGCATAGTCGTAAGCGGGATCGGCTTCAACCGAATCAAGGTGGGGCATGTCCGGGTGCTGTCCGGTGGTGTTCATTGTGCAACCTCCGTTTGTTCGCCTCTGACGTGCTCTTTCGGGTGGGCGCTGGCGTGCGCCCACAGTTTCATCTCAGCACCGCAGGGTGCCGCGGTCAAGGGTCACCGCTAGAGCGCCAAGGCCCCTCCAAAGCCCTCGATTTTGAGGGATACCGAAACTCCGGAGTGAGGGAAGCCAGCCGAAAAACCGCGGATCTCCGCGGTAAGCTGGCGATGCAATGGGGCCGAACCACGCCCCATCCAGCCCAGGAGTTTCCGTGTCCCAGCACGCCGATCCACACCACCACCGCACCGCCCCGTCAGAGTCGTTTCCCTCAGATTCCAACCCCGCGGCCAACGGCCCGTCCGGGTCCGCACCCGCCGGCCGGCCGGTTCCCGAGCCTGCCTCCGCTGACATCCGCCGCTGGCGCCAGTACCTCGCAGACGAGCGTGCCGAGGCGGCTGTCTACCGGGACCTGGCGCAGAACCGGCAGGGCGAAGAACGCGACATTCTCCTGGCCCTGGCCGAAGCAGAGGGACGGCATGAAGCACACTGGCTGGGCCTCCTCGGGGAACACGCAGGCAAGCCCCGCCCGGCGTCGATGCGAAGCCAGCTGCTCGGGTTCCTGGCGCGGCACTTCGGGTCCGTGTTCGTACTGGCCCTGGCCCAGCGCGCAGAAGGCCGCTCCCCCTATGCCAAGGACCCTAACGCCACAGAGGCGATGGCTGCCGATGAGCAGATCCACGAGGAAGTGGTCCGTGGACTGGCCACGCGCGGGCGGAACCGCCTGGCGGGAACCTTCCGCGCCGCCGTCTTCGGCGCCAACGACGGCCTGGTGAGCAATCTTTCCCTGGTGATGGGCATGGCGGCGTCCGGCGTGGCCAGCAGCGTGGTGCTGCTCAGCGGCATTGCCGGCCTGCTGGCCGGTGCCATGTCCATGGGAGCCGGGGAATTTATCTCGGTCCGCTCCCAGCGCGAACTCCTCGCGGCCACCCGCCCCACCCAGGTCACCCTGGCCGCGGCCCCCAAGCTGGACCTTGAGCACAACGAACTGCTGCTCGTCTATCTGGCCAGGGGCATGTCCCAGGAAGCAGCGCAGCACCGCGTTGCTGAACGCATGGGCCTCCTGTCCTGTGACTGCGACCCGAGCCTGTCCCTGCAGCCGGAACTTCCCGAGGCAGAAGACCAGCACGAAGCAGTGGGTACGGCGTGGGGCGCGGCCCTGTCCAGCTTCTGTTTCTTTGCCTCAGGGGCCATCGTCCCCATCCTGCCGTTCCTGTTCGGCATGACCGGAGTAGCTGCCCTGGTAGTGGCAGGGGTGCTCGTTGGCCTTGCCCTGCTGGTGACCGGCGGCATCGTGGGCCTGCTCTCCGGCACGTCACCGCTTACCCGGGGCCTGCGCCAGCTCGCCATCGGGCTGGGCGCCGCAGGGGTCACCTACCTGCTCGGGCTGGTCTTCGGCACCGTCATCCACTAGCAGTAAAGCTCACTGGCAGTAAGGTTCACTAGCAATAGGTCCGTCGGCAGCAGCAATTGAGCGGGACCGGATATTGGGGGTGCAGTAGTGGACGGGCAGCCGCCGCGCCAGGCCGGAAGGCGGGCACGCACTGGAAGCAGCGGCAGGGCCCTTCGATTTGTACTCACAGGCGCCCTGTTCTCCGCAGCATTGCTGGGGGCTGCGCTGGTGCTGGACGATCCCCGGATCAAGGATTTCCTCGATGTCCGCCTCGGCCCCGGCGTCGGCGGGCAAGAGGGCGGCGGCGAGCCCCAAGCTGGAACCGCCGGGAACCCCGGAGGGCAGCCCGCGGCGGAGGCACGGACAGGAGCCCCGCCGGCGGGAGTCGAGGAAGAGGCGGCCCCCTTGCGCGAGCCCGTGCCACCAGCCGTGGGCAGTGATTCCTACCGGTTCCTGGCGGTCAACGGCGACGGCAGCCCGGTTGGTTACTCCCCATGCCGGCCGCTGCACTACGTCATCAACGGTGACCTGGCGCCCGCCGGCGCGGAGTACCTGATTCCTGACGCCATCTCTACTATTTCCGCTGCCACCGGCATAACGTTTGTCTACGACGGCACCACCACCGAACTGCCGTCACCCCAGCGGCCGCCTTACCAGCCCGATGCCTACGGCGAGCGCTGGGCGCCGCTCCTCATCGCGTGGACAACCCCGGAGGTCGCGCCGCAGCTGAAAGGGAAAGTGATCGGCACCGGCGGCAGCACCCACTACGGCTACAACGAAGGCCCCAAGACCTTCGTTACCGGCGGACTTGACCTCGACGCACCGCAAATAGCCGATGAACTGCTGAACCCCGACGGCCACCTCTACGCCACTGCCGTGATCCTGCACGAACTCAGCCATGTGATGGGACTGGACCATGTGGAGGACCCCACCCAACTGATGTACCCGGAGATCGGCACTTCCGAGGGGCTGTCCATAGGGGACCTCAACGGGCTCTATGAGTTGGGCAAGGCGCAATGCCGCAAGGACCTCTGAGCTGCCCTTCCGCGGCCGGCCATCCTGGCTAGCCCTGCAGTACTTCTGCCGCCTCGTCAACCGTATCCACCAGAAAAATCCGGTCCGCCATGGGCCTGCCCGCGGCCAGGCTTCGGAGCATCGGCCACGCGGGATACTGGTGCTCCCAGTGGTGCCTGCCCACCAGCACCATGGGCGTGATTTTCTCGCGTGCGCCGTAGTAGTTCTCACAGGCATCCTGGAAGATTTCCTGCACAGTTCCTGCGGCTCCCGGGAGGAAGACGATGCCCCCTTGGCAGAGCTCGAGCAGGATTGCTTCGCGGATGGCATTGGCGAAGTATTTGGCAATGTGCGTGGCGAAGTAATTGGGTGGCTCATGGCCGTAGAACCAGGTGGGGATGCCCAGCGACGGCGTTCCATCCGGGTAGCGCTCGACGACGGCGGCCGCCGCGCGCGCCCACGCAGACACCGAGGGACGAAACCCCGGGACGGCGCCGAGCCCTGCCAGCGCAGCCTGCAGCCCGCCGTCGTCCGCTTGGCTCAGATAGGCCCCCAGGTTGGCTGCCTCCATGGCTCCCGGTCCCCCGCCCGTTGCCACCACGTGCCCGTCCCGGGCAAGCAGCCTGCCCAACTGTGCTGCCTGGGAATAGTCGGCGCTCCCCCGCTGGGCCGCATGCCCGCCCATGACGCCGACTACGGACCGGTTGGAGAAGGGCCCTGAATGGATTGCTTCTTCCAGCGCATCGCCGATTGCGTGGTCGTGCAGAGCTGACGCGAGGGTGGCGTCCAACCGGTGCCGCTGGCCCGGCTGGATGCTCCACTGGTAGATCTGCGCGTCGGGCAGTTCTTCATACGGGGCATCCGCGAGGCCGGTGTAAAGCTCGGCGGGCGAATACTAACCGGCCCGGTAGGGGTTGAAGGGAACTGCGTCGAGCCGCGGGAAAATCAAGGCGCCCCGGCGCCGGAGGGTGTCCTCCATCCCGTCGTCAAAGGTGCAGCCAAGGAAGATGGCGCCTTCAACGTTCACCTGCTCCATGGCAGCGGCCCGCCCGCGAAGGTCAAGCGACTGGGCGTGCCAGCCGTCGAGCTCCGCGCCGCGTCCGCTGACCAGGCGATCAAAAATAGCGAGGTCATCCACCTCAAGGCTGCGGGGGCTGGGACCGAGGTTTCCGGAGAGGTTCATGTCCGCAGGCCTACTTCGCGGCTCCGGACGCACCGGTGACGTGCCGGTCCAGCCGTCCCAGCGTGGCCTCGATACTGCCAGGATGGCGTTGCAGGTACCCCGCAAGCCGGAGGAACACCTTGCCCCGGACCGCGCGGGCGTCCCACTGTTCGGTGACCAGCGTGCCTTGCAGGCCATCGGCGTCGGTGGCTGGTTCGAGCAGGTACCGCCAGACATGCCCGTAGAAATGACGCCAGCCAATTCGGCGTCCCTCCTCGAATTCGCAGACGGTGTTGAGGATCTTGTAGTCCACTTTGACATTCATCTCCATGCCAAACCTGGCGCCCGCGGACAGCCGCTTCGGACCATGCGGCTGGGCGCCCCTGACGGTGCCGGAACCGTCGATCACGCTATGCATGGCCGGAGTGGCCAGGAGTTCGAAGATCACCTTGGGCGTTGCTGCGATGAAACGCTCACGGGAGACCAGGTATCGGTTGTTCATGCACCCAGCCTAGTCAAGCCATCGCTGGGTCCCGGGCTTCTTTGCCGGCCGCCCGTGCCCTGTTATTATCAACGTAAAGGCAGTATGTCCTATCAAGCGGACATACTAGGACAAGGGAGCTGCTACAGCGGCAACCAGGCGGCGCGAAGGAAGCATCTCCATGGCGAACCAGCTCAATCTCAGCATCGACCGCTCCTCACCCGTTCCCTTGTACCACCAGGTGGTACAGGGCATCGAGGCAGCCATCCATACCGGGATCCTGGAGCCCGGGAGCCGGCTGGACAACGAGATTGACCTCGCCGCACAGTTGAACCTGTCGCGGCCCACCATGCGCAAGGCCATGGACGAACTGGTGCGCTCCGGCCTGCTGGTGCGCAAGCGGGGCGTGGGGACACAGGTCGTGTCCAGCCAGGTCCGGCGCCCGCTGGAGCTTTCCAGCCTCTTTGACGACCTCAGCAACAACGGCGCCAAGCCCACCACAGACGTTCTCACGTTCAGCCACGACGAGGCCGACGACCCGACGCGCGAGGCGCTCCACCTTCCGCGGGGCGCCATGGTGTACCACTTCACCCGGTTGAGGAAAGTGGGCGGGAAGCCGCTGGCGCTGATGGAAAACTGGGTCCGCGATGACATCACCCCCCTCACCGAGGAACTCTTGGGCAGCCAAGGCCTGTACTCCGTACTGCGCAACGGCGGAGTGAATTTCCGGCTCGCCACCCAGCGGATCGGCGCCGTAGTAGCCAACGAGTACCAGGCCACGCAACTCGACACGGTGCCAGGCTCGGCCTTGGTCACCATGGAGCGGACCGCCGTGGACGATACAGGCCGCAACGTGGAAACCGGACACCATGTGTACCGTGCGGATTCGTACAGCTTTGAAATGACACTCGTACAGCGCTAGTGCAAGGACTACAAATCTATGACTAACTGGGTCTACCCCCTGGGCAGTGCCGCCGACGGTGGTTGGGACGTCTCGCTCGGAACCTCCGATTCATCCCTGGCAGTGGATGGCTGGGCCCATACGGGCCTGAAAGTCGCCACCCTCGCGCCCGGTGCCGCCATCGGGCTGCCGGCGGCGGGTGAAGAACGAATAGTAGTTCCGCTCAACGGTTCCTTCACTGTCACAGTCGACGGCGAAGACTATGTGCTGAAGGGGCGCGCTTCCGTGTTCCACGGCCCCAGCGATGTCCTGTATTCGGGGACTGGCCGTGCCGTCACCGTCAGTTCCGAGGACGGCGGCAGGTTCGCGGTTGCCACCGCCCCGGCCAACGCCTCCTACCCCACCCGCCTGGTTACCGGTGCCGAGACCCCCGTGGAGTTGCGCGGAGCCGGCAACTGCTCCCGGCAGGTTCACAATTTCGGCACGCCCGCGGCCCTCGAGGCCGACCGTTTTATCGTCTGCGAAGTGCTCACCCCCGCAGGGAACTGGTCGTCCTACCCTCCTCACAAGCACGATGAGGAAAAGGACGGCGAGACGAACCTCGAAGAGATCTACTATTTCGAGACGCAGGTGGCCGAGGGTTCCGCAGCTCCGGCCGACGCTGACGCCATCGGCTACCAGCGGGTTTATGCCTCGGACGAGCGCCCCATCAACGTCGCGGCGGAGGTCCGCACGGGCGACGTTGTCCTGGTCCCCTACGGCTGGCACGGGCCAGCCATGGCCGCACCGGGCTACGACCTGTACTACCTGAACGTGATGGCTGGCCCGGGCCCCGTCCGTCAATGGCTCATCAGCGACGACCCGCACCACGGCTGGGTTCGGCAAAGCTGGGACGGCCTGGACGTCGATCCTCGGCTGCCGTTCACAGCCTAGCGACAAGAAAATGCCCCTCCGGAATTCCGGAGGGGCATTTTCCGTCGCAGCAAATCGCTCACCTGGCGACGCTGACGGCCACCTTCACGGCAACCCCGGTGGCAAGCGACTCCTGGGCAGCATCCGCCACACGCGAAGCTGCCACCGCGTCCTCGGGTGTGCAGGGGTTGTCCCGCCTGCCCAGGATCAGTTCCACAAAGGCCGCCATTTCGTCACGGTAAGCAGCATCGAACCTCTCGGCAAAAGTCCGGTGCGGCTCCCCTGCGGGAAATCCAATGCCCGGTTCAGCCGAGGCCAGCGCGGCTTTGTCATCCAGCCCCACGAGCAGCGACCGCCGGGACCCCTGGATCTCCAGGCGGACGTCATGGCCAGCCCCGTTGTATCGGGTAGCGGAGACCGTGCCGACCGTGCCGTCGTCGAACGTCACCAGCGCGAGCGCGGTGTCCACGTCCCCCACCGCGCCGATGGCCGGGTCACCGTTGTTGGAACCCTTCGCATAGACCTCAACGATCTCCCGGCCGGTCAGCCAGCGGAGGATGTCGAAGTCATGGACGGAGCAGTCCCGGAACAGGCCTCCTGAACTGGCCAGGAATTCCACGGGAGGCGGCGCCATGTCGCAGGTGACTGCCCGCAGTGAATGGATCCAGCCCAGTTCGCCCGCCTCGTAGGCGCGCCGCGCCTCAAGGTAGCCGGCATCAAAGCGGCGCTGGTGGCCAATCTGGACCACACCCTGCCGGTCCCGGATGTACTCCAGCACCGGAAGCGCATCCGCCACGTTCATGGCCACCGGCTTTTCGCAGAAGACCGGGATGCCAGCGTCCACGCCCGCCTCGATCAGCTCAGGGTGGGTGCCCGTCCCGGTGGCAACCACCAGGCCGTCCAGCCCAGAGACCAGCAGCGCCTCCACCGTCGGAAGGAATTCGGCCCCGAGGCCGGCCGCGACGGTCCTGGCGTGGTCTTGGGCCACGTCAGTCAGCCGCAGCCGGACGTTGATGCCTTCCGGATTGAGCACCCCATTCAGTGTGGCGATGTTGTTCGCGTGCATCACACCGATTCGGCCAACACCCACCAGACCCAAAATGACATCTTTCATCGCTTTTCTTCCGCATAATTGTTGAAGGCGCCCCGGAAGGCGTCCAGTGCCGCGTCGCTGTCATCCTTTGCCCAGGCTTCCATGCCCACGGTGCCCTCGTAGCCAGCCTCGGCAAGTGCCCCGGCGACCGCCGCGTAGTTGATTTCCCCGGTCCCGGGTTCGCAGCGTCCAGGGACGTCGGCCACCTGGATCTCGCCGATGTACGGCAGGGCTGTCCGCACCAGCTCAATGAGGTTACCTTCCCCCAGTTGGGCGTGGTACAGGTCCAGCATCAGCTTGGCGTGGGGGTGCCCGGCGGCTTCAACGAGTGCCAGCGTGTCCTTTGCGCGCGCCAGCGGGATGCCGGGGTGGTCAAGGACGGTATTGAGGTTCTCCAGGCAGAATGTCAGGCCGTGTTTTTCGCCCAGTCTGCCGAGGCGCTCCAGCGTCCGTGCGCCGGTGCTCCACATGCTGCCGGTGGAACGGAATACGGGACGCGCGGCGTGGCCGTCGATGAGTTCCGCCGGGTGCACCACCATCCTGCTGATGCCGAGTTCCAGAGCGGTGGGGATCAATGCTTCCGCGGTCCGCACCACGTCATCGGCGGAGCCGGGGTCCACCAGGCTTCCCGCGGTGTAGCCCGTCATGGAGGAAAACACCGCACCCGTTGCCTTGAGCGCAGCAATGTCCTTGGTCCGCGAATCCCACAGTTCGACGTCGAAGCCGGACTCATGGATCCGTTGCACCCGTTCCACAAAGGGAAGGTCCGTGAAGACCATTTCCGCGCAGACCGCCAGGCGCATCAGACGCCTGCTGTCTCGTTGACCGCCACCGGGGCGCCGCGCTTGACCGACTCGATGCACGCCAATGCCATGGCCAGCGCACGGCGGGCGTCCGCGGCGCCGGGCGTGAGGGTGAATCCGGACGACGACGGCGGCACGCCGTCCCGCCGTGCACGCACCGCCCCGGCAAAATCGGTCAGCTCGTCCGTATAGGCCTGCCGGAACAGTTCAACGTTGAGCCGCGGGGTGTCGGCGGAGAGTCCGTCCGCCGTGTAGCGCCGGGCTGCCGTTTCGGTGGTGCGGCCGGCCTGGACCATGCCCTTGGAGCCGAAGACTTCGCCGCGGATGTCGTACCCGTACAGTGCGCTGAAGTTTGCCTCGGCCACGGCCACCGCGCCGTTGCTGTAACGTATGGTCACCACCGCGGTGTCCAGGAACCCTTCCGCGCGCAGGGTGGGCTCCACGAGGGCGTCCGCCACGGCGTAGACCTCCACCGGCTCGGCCCCCTCATTGAACCAGTTGAGGGTGTCGAAGTCGTGGATGAGGGTCTCCAGGAAGATGGTCCAGGCCGGGACCCGGCCGGCGTTCGGGATGCTTCCGTTCCCGGGATCGCGGGTCAGTGAGCGGAGCAGCTGCGGTGTTCCGGCGATGCCCGCCGCAAGGTCCTTTTTCGCGGCCTGGAAGTCGTCCGCGTAGCGCCGGTTGAAGCCAACCTGGAAATGCACGCCGGCTTCCTCAACGGCGGCGAGTGAGGCGTCGAGTTCGTCGAGCCCCTGGCCGGCCGGCTTCTCGCAGAAGACGTGCTTTCCGGCGGCGGCGGCCTGGGCAATCAGTGATGAGTGAAAGCGTGCCGGGCTGGCGATCACCACAGCATCGATCTCCGGATCCGCCAGGATGTCGTCTGCGCTGGCCGTCACCTTGGTGGTGCCGAGTTCGTGGGCAAGGGCCTGCGCGGAGTCCAGGTTGGGGTCGGCGATGGCCGCCAGGACGGCGCCCGGGACGCGGCGTGCGATGCTGTCGGCGTGGAACGCCCCCATCCAGCCGGAGCCGATGAGTCCGATCCGAACGGGTTCCTGGGCTGGAGCGGGACTGTGGGTGAGGTAGGCCATGTGTTGGTCCTTTCGCTGGTAAACGTGGAGGTGGATCAGTTGGGGTGTCGCCGGAGAGTGGTCACGCCGCAGCGCCGGCTTCGCCGGGGAACACCACACGCAGCTGGCGGCGGATTTCGTCGGCCACGTCCAGGGTGCGGACGGAGGCTGCGAGCGTCCGTTGACTGGCTTGCGTGCTGCCGGCGGCTATGGCCCGCGCCACCGCAGCCGCCTCGTAGTGCAGGCCTTCGAAGTGGCCGCCGGCCGGTTCGTCATGACGGAGGAGTGTTCCGTCAGGGAACCGGACCTCAAAACCGCCGGGCATATTGAACGGGCCCTCGATGGTCAGGGTGGCCTTGGAACCGACCACCGAGGCGGCCGTGGGCGTGAAGTTGTGGACGTGCGTGTTCACCACGGCCTGGGCGCCGCCGTCGAACTGCATAACAGCGGACAGTTGGGCGTTCACCCCGGATTCATGTGGTTGCCCGACGGCGAACAGCCGCTCTGGGCTGCCCAGTACCTCGGTGACAAGCGCCAGCGGGTAGGTGCCCAGGTCAAGAAGCGGGCCGCCGGCCAGTTCCGGGTTGAAAATGCGGTGCGTGCGGTCGAAGTGCTCGCCATACTCCGCGACGACCGTGGTGATGGTGCCCAGTGTCCCGGCGTGGAGGATCTGCCGGATCACATCGAACTTCGGCAGGAAAAAGGTCCACATCGCCTCGGCGGCGAATACTCCGGCTTCCTCCGCCCGGCGGGCGATGTCCCGTGCCTGGCCTGCGTTGAGTCCGATCGGCTTTTCAATCAGGACGTGCTTGCCGGCGTCGATAGCGAACGCAGCAGCTGCGTGGTGGCCGGTGTGCGGCGTGCAGACATAGACGATGTCAATGTCCGGGGCGGCGGCCAATTCCTCATAGCTGCCGTAGGCCGCAGCCACGTCATATGCTTCCGCGAAGGCCTTGGAGCGGCTCAGCGAACGGGACCCGACGGCGGCGATCACCTGCCCGGTGTGCGCCTGGATGGATTCGGTGAACCGTTCGGCAATCCAGCCCGGGCCCATGATGCCCCACCGCAGCACGGGGGCATCCCGGGATGCGGGCACGCGGGACTGCGGGAGGGTTGTCGCCGTCATGCGTAGCTCACTTTCGTGGATGCACCGTCGCTGTGCAGCGACTGGATCATTGCTTGGGCAACGAGCGAGGCGTTGAGCCCGTCCTGCGCGCCGGCGAGGGTGGGCTTCTCTCCTTGCGTGAGCGCGGAAATCCAGGCCTGCAGCTGCAGCCGGTATGCATCGGCGAACCGGGGGCGCCAGTCCGCGGGGATCTGCTCCTGCCGGCTTCCCTGCTCCTCAATTCCCAGCAGCGCCGATTCCTGCAGGGCAGTGGTGCCGTGCTCCGAAACGACCTCGCAGCGGGTGGTGTAGCCGTACTGCGCATTCAGGTACAGCTCCAGGCTTGTGAGGGTTCCATCGGCGGCACGGAGCGTCATGAAGGCGGGATCCCGCAGTCCGGCCAGGGCATTCCGCGTACTTTTTCCGGCCTGCCACGAAACTTCCGTGATGGGAGAGTCCAGCAGCCAAGGAATGATGTCCAGCTCGTGGATGGCCGAATTCGTGATGGCCGATTCGGAGGTGGTACCGGGAGCTGCGGAGGCATTACGGCTGATGCAGTGGACAATCAGCGGCTCGCCCTGCACCCGGTCCTGCACGGCCTGCCGCAGTGCAACGTAGCCCGGGTCGAAGCGCCGCATAAAACCCAGCGAGAGTAGGGACGCTCCGGTTGCCGCCAGCATGTCGGTGTCGGCGGCTACCACCTCCAGGCTTTCCAAAACCGTGGGTGCCAGCGGCTTTTCGCACAGGACCGGCGTCATCGCCTCGAAGCATTCCAGGACCAGTCCGGCGTGCGTGGAATCGTGTGAGGCCACCACGACGGCGTCCACCTCGCTGGAGTTGATCAGCTCCGATGGATCAGTGGTGATGCGTGCCGACGGCGGTGCTGCCGCGGCGGCGCGTTCAGCGTCGAGATCGGCCACAAAGGTGACTTCGGCGCCGCCAATGGTGGTGGAAAGGTTCCTGATGTGGTCGGCGCCCATAATTCCGGCGCCGACGACGCCTACCCGGATCGGCATGGTGTTCCCTTCGTGGACGTTTCGTGTGCGGGCGTGATTTCCCCGACGGTGCGCACAGGCATGGCGGGGGTCTCCGGAGTGCTCCCGGAGCACCCCGCCTGGTGCTGCCGCTAGGCGTGTTTTGGGCCGCCGGCCTGGGCAGTGTCTGAAACTCCGGCGACTTCGGCTTGTACTTCTTTGACGATGTCGCCGTGTCCGCCAAGTTGTTCGAGTTCGTGGGCGAGTTCAGCGAGCTCGGCGCCGCCGGCCATTTGGGCGGTGAGTTCGTCGAGGGTGATGTCCTTCTTGTCGTAGTAGCCAATCGATTTGCCGCGCTTGAGCAGCAGGAACCGGTCCCCGACGGGGAAGGCGTGGTGCGGGTTGTGGGTGATGAAAATGACCCCGAGGCCGCGGTCACGGGCCTGCAGGATATAGCGCAGGACCACGCCGGACTGCTTCACACCGAGAGCGGCGGTTGGTTCGTCCAGGATCAGGACCTTGGCGCCGAAGTACACGGCCCGGGCGATCGCGACGCACTGGCGCTCACCGCCGGAGAGCTGGCCGATGGGCTGTTCGACGTCGCGCAGGTCGATGCCCATCTCGGCGAGTTCCTTGAGCGTGATGGCTTTCATCTTCTCGACGTCCATGCTCTTGAACGGGCCGAACCCGGAGGTCAGTTCGGAACCGAGGAAGAAGTTGCGCCAGATCGGCATCAGTGGCACGACGGCGAGGTCCTGGTAGACGGTGGCGATCCCGGCGTCGAGGGCGTCCCGGGGGGAGCTGAATTTGCGTTCCTCGCCCATGATGTTCAGCACCCCGGCGTCGTGCTGGTGCAGCCCGGCGATGATTTTGATCAGCGTCGACTTGCCCGCACCGTTATCACCGAGCACGCAGGTGACGCGGCCGTTGTCCACGGCCATGGTCACATCAGACAGGGCAATAATGTTGCCGTAGTGCTTGCCCACCCCGTCCAGGGAGAGCAGGTGCACGGGGGTGTGGGTGAGGGGGTCTTTTTCGTTTTGCAGGAGCGTTTGCTGGTCGATCTGGTTGGCGTTCATGTTCCCTGGCCCCTTTACTTGAGTTCCGCGCGGCGTTTGACGATGAGGTTGACGATGGTTGCCAGCAGCAGCATCAGGCCAAGGAAGAACTTGAACCAGTCCGGGTTCCACTGCGCGTAGACGATGCCCTTGTTGGCCATGCCGAAGATGAACGCACCGATCGCGCCGCCCACGGCCGAGCCGTACCCGCCGGTCAGCAGGCACCCGCCGATCACCGCGGCAATGATGTAGAGGAACTCGTTACCGACGCCCTCACCGGACTGCACGGTGTCGAAGGCGAAGAGGTTGTGCATGCCCAGCACCCAGCCGCAGAACCCTACACCCATAAACAGGCCGATCTTGGTGGCTTTGACCGGGACACCCACGGCGCGGGCGGCGTTCTCGTCCCCGCCGACGGCGAAGATCCAGTTCCCCACCCGGGTCCGCATGAGCACCCAGGTGGCCACTGCGACGAGCGCGATCCAGATGAACACGGTGTTCTTGACTTCGATGCCGGCGATGTTCACCGAGGACGCGAACACCGCACGGGCGGAGTCGAAGCCGTCCATGTTGGAGATCGAGGGTGAGGACACGGACCCGCCGATCAGCCGGGTCAGGCCCAGGTTCAGGCCGGTCAGCATCAGGAACGTCGCGAGGGTGACGATGAAGCTGGGCAGTTTGGTCTTCATCAGGATCCAGCCGTTGATGAAGCCGATGCCCACCGAGACAACCAGGGCAAGGCCGACACCGACCCAGACGTTCGTGCTGAAGTACCAGCTGAACATCGAAGCGGTCAGGGCCGAGGAGATCACGGCAACACCGGTGGACAGGTCGAATTCCCCGCCGATCATCAGCAGGGACACCCCCACCGCCATGATCCCGATTGTGGAACTGCCATAGAGAATGGTCGCCAGAGCATTGGGCTGGGTAAACGTTGAGGATACCAACGCGAAGAAGATGAAGAGTACGATCGCACCTACCAGGGCGCCGACCTCGGGCCGGCCCAACAGCTTTTGGAACGCACTGCGCCTGGCCACACGCTCGTCGGACACCGCCGACTTTGTGGTCGTTTTTGTTTGGGTCATAGTCATGATAATTCTCCTTGCTGCCGGGCCGGCCTTCACCGGCCCGGCCAGCGGGCTGTTAGCGGATACCCTGTTCGGCGAACTTCAGTACATCAGCGGCGTTGGACTGGTCGACGATTGCCGGCCCGGTCAGGACCGACTGTCCGCCGCCGAGCCTGAATCCACCCCGCTTGTTCTGCCACAGCGCATCCACTGCACCGTAGCCCTGCAGCCACGGCTGCTGGTCCACCGTGAACAACACACTGCCGTCGGATACTTTTTGGGCAAGTTCCTTGTTCAGGTCAAAGCTGGCAACCTTGGCAGAACTACCGGCGGTGGCCACTGACTTTAGGAGCGTCAGAGTAATGGGCGCACCCAGGCCGATGATGACATCAGCGTCCTTGGATGCCTGAAGCTTCGCGGTGGCCGTCGATTCGACCGACGTCATGTCCGCTCCGTTTACGTACAGGATTTCCGTGCCCGGTACCTTGGCCTTAACGCCGGCACACCGCGCCTCGAGGCCCACGTGCCCCTGCGCCTGAATGACGCACACCGGGTGCTTGTAGCCACCCTCTGCCAGCCGTGAACCCACCGCCTGGCCCGCGAGCTGCTCGTTGGAGCCGAAGTGGGTGAACGCTCCCAGCTGCGCAGAGGCTGCTTCGCCAGCGTTGAAGCTGACAATCGGAATGCCTGCATCGGCGGCCTTCTTCAACGCCTCCTTCAAGGCGTCCGGCGTGGCCAGGGTTACCGCAATGCCGTCCACCTTCTGGTCGATGGCCTGCTCGATCAGCTGCGCCTGCCGGCCGGCCTCAGGATCGGAGGTGTAGAGCAGTTCAACGTTGTCCTTCGCGGCCGCCTCCTCGGCTCCCTTTCGAACCGTGTCCCAGAAGGTGTCACCCGCAGGGGCGTGGGCGATCAACGCAATCTTCATGCGCTCGGTTGTGGCGACCTGGCCGCCGCCACCGCCGTTCGCAGCTTCGGGCGCCCTCCCGCCGGTGCTCGAGCACGCGCTCAAAGCCATCATCGGTACTACTGCCGCCACCAGAGCAGCCTTGCGCCAAGAAAAATTAGCCACCTAAATCTCCTTTGATCTCTCAGTCCCCGGGCTGCCACTCTGCAGCCGCCGGAGCACTGTCTACCTCGATCATGGTGATCCAACTCACGAATGTCAATAGTTTGTCCTGACATTAGGATGTTTTGACGTAGAGCGACCCTTGTTACCCCTGGGATCGTGGCGGGGCGGTGGTGCTCCGGACCACCAAGGCGGGCTCGATCAGTTTGCGCTGCGGGCCAGCCGACGCGTCCCGGATACGGGCCAGCAGCGCGTGGGCAACATCCACCCCCACCAGGTCGCTTCGGTTGTCCACGGACGTCAGCTCGAGGTAGCGCGACTTCGCCAAGGTGGAGTTGTCGTATCCGATCACGGAAATGTCCGCTGGAACCGCAAGACCGCGCGCCTTGACGGCACCGAAGGCACCCAGTGCCATCGTGTCGTTGGCAGCGAAGATGGCTGTGGTGCCCGGATGGTGGTCCAGCAGCCAGGAGGCCGAGGCGTACCCGTCCTCCTCGGACGTCCCACCAGCCTCCCCCACGATGAGCGGTTCGGAGCCGGACCCCCGCAGCCGGTCGCGGAAGCCTGCCAGCCGATGGGCGGCAGCGCCGCCTGAGCCGGTGAGGTGGCCGATCCGCATGTGCCCAAGCCCCAGGAGGTGGTCCGCGGCCATGGCGCCGCCGCCGTCGTCGTCGTTCGTGATGAGGTCAGCGCCCGACGGCACGCCGTCGCGCCATCCGGCCACCACGGTGGGCACCCCCATGCCGGCCAGCATGGACGCGCTGGGTTCCGCCGCGATCACCAGCCCGTCAACGTGCATGGCAAGCAGTCCGTCCACGGCCTCCTTGATACGGTTCTCGCCGGGCCGGGAATCGGCCAGCATCACATGGTAGCCATGGTCGGTAAGCGCCGACTCCATCCCCCGGAGCAGGTCGACAAACCAGAGGTTCCGGTAGTCGTCAATGACCAGGCCGATGCTCTTAGTCCGGCTGCTGGCGAGCGTCGTGGCGGCCCGGCTGGGTCGGTAACCAAGCTCCTGAATGGCCGCCTGGACCGCTTCACGGCGCTTGTCGCTTACCCGCACCGGATTCTGCAGCACCAGGGAAACCAGGGACGGCGAAACACCAGCCTGCTTGGCTACGTCATAGATCGTGGGGCGTCGCGTCTCGGGGCGGTGCGCATTCATTGGAAGTGCCTTTCGTGTCCGGATTAGAGGATATCCGCCGGATGATTGACAGGACATACATACATGGCTACGCTCGGACCCAGCGTTCAAATTGTAGCGCTCCAAAATGCCGCTGAGGGTACCCGCCGCGGCTGAAGTTTCAAAGGAGAAATCAATGGCTGAAAGCCTAGGCGTCGCCGTCATCGGTGCAGGCATGGCCGGCAAGGCCCACGCTGCCGCGTACCGCACGGCATCCGCCCTCTACAGCCCCGTGCTTCCGCCTGTACGCCTGGTCTCAATTGGCGACGTTAACGCCGAGTTCGGCTCGTTGGCCGCCCGCCGCTTTGGGTATGAGCGCAACGACACGTCCTGGCAGGCAATTGCCGAAGCCGACGACATCGACGTCGTCAGCGTCGTCATCGCCAACTCCCTCCACCGCGAAGTGGTGGAAGGCCTGCTCGCCGCCGGCAAGCACGTGCTCTGCGAAAAACCGCTGAGCGACTCCCTTGCGGACGCCCGCGCCATGGCGAAGGCAGCCCGGAACGCCGGCAGCATCGCCCGGATCGGCTTCACCTTCCGCCGCACCCCCGGCATCGCGTACATCCGTGACCTCATCCGCAACGGCGTCCTCGGCAATGTGCTGCACTTCAGCGGCCGCTACTGGACCGATTACGGCTTCAGCCCCGCCGCACCCATGAGCTGGCGCTACAAGGGCGGCCCCGGCTCCGGTGCCCTCGCCGACGTCGGAAGCCACCTGACGTACATCTCCGAGTTCCTGTGCGGGGACATCAAATCCGTTTCCGGCGGGCAGCTGAGCACAGTCATCGGGAAGCGCCCGCTGCCACTCGCCGCCGTGATGGGCCACGACCACGTTGCCGTCAGCGACACCTTCGAAGCCGTCGAGAACGACGACTACGCAGCGTTCAACGCAGAGTTTGAAAACGGCGCCGGCAGCTTCGAAGTCTCCCGCGTCGCCGCCGGGCACGCCAACAGCCTGCAGTTCGAGGTGTTCTGCGAAAACGGTGCGGCCAAGTTCGACCAGCGCCGACCTGCCGAGATCCAGCTGTTCCTCAACGACGGCTCAGGCAATGAGAACGGCTACCGCCAGGTCATCCTCGGCCCGGGCCATCCCTACATCGCCGGCGGCCTTGCCATGGACGCGCCCGAGGTCGGCTTCGGCCAGAACGATGCCTTCGGCTACCAGGCCCGGGCATTCCTCGAGGAAGTTGCCGGCATTAGTGAAGCGGACTCACTGCCCCGCTGCGCCACCTTCGACGAAGGTGTCCGCAATATGGAGCTGCTCGGCGCAGTCGCCGAATCCGCGCTCAACAACGGAAAGAAGATCTCGCTATGAAACTAGGCGTCTACAACGCGATCCTGCACGACCGGCCGCTTCCCGAGGCACTGAAGGTCATTGCGGACCTTGGCCTCACCGGAATCGAAATCAACACCGGCGGCTTCCTCCCTGCCGTCCACGTCCCCACTTTCGATGACATCCTGGAAAGCGACGCCGCCCGGGACGACTACCTCGCGGTCTTCGAAGGCACCGGCGTCTCGATCGCCGGGCTGAACTGCAACGGCAACCCGCTGCACCCCAACCGCGCGATCGGCGAGAAGCACGCCGAGGACATCCGCCGCTCCATCCGCCTGGCACACCGGCTCGGCCAGAACCGCGTGGTCACCATGTCCGGCCTGCCCGGGGGCGAGCCCGGCGCCACCACCGTTAACTGGGTGGTCAACGCCTGGAACTCTGCGGCACTGGACGTACTGGACTACCAGTGGGGCGTAGCCGCGAAGTTCTGGAAGGAAACCGACCGCCTCGCGGCCGACCATGACGTCAAAGTTGCCCTGGAGCTGCACCCACAGAACATTGTGTTCAACACCGCCGATGTCTACAAGCTCATCGACCTCACTGGTGCCACCCACGTCGGCGTCGAACTCGATGCCTCCCACCTGTTCTGGCAGCAGATGGACCCGGTGGCCGTGGTCCGTGAACTCGGTCCCCTGGTGTTCCAGGCCGCCGCGAAGGACGTCCGGGTCAACACGGAAAACGCCGCACTGTACGGGGTCCTGGACAACAGCTTCCGCAGGCTCTCCCCCGAGGAAAACCGTACCAACCTCGGCGGCGACGAATGGGCGAACGAGTGGCCCAAGAACTCGGCCTGGGACTTCGTGGCCCTGGGCCGCGGGCACGACACTGCTTTCTGGACAGAATTCCTGCGCGCGCTGCACGAGGTGGACCCGGACATGCTGGTCAACATCGAACACGAGGACACCTCCCTGGGCCGCATCGAGGGCCTCGAAGTGGCAGCCACGGTCCTGCGGGACGCCGACGCAGCGCTCTCCGCGGCGATGAACCTGACGACCTGACAGTCGAACAACCACCATGGAAGCAGCAAGGGGGCGACGCCTCCTTGCTGCTTCCTGTCGTACGGGGCTTTCCCACAGATAAGGAACTTAAGCATGCGCATTGGCACTGTCGGATACGGAGTTGGCGGCAGGTACTTCCATGCTCCGTTCATTGAAGCCGCTGACGGCGTGGAACTCGTGGGCGTTGTGGCCCGTTCCGACGCGAAACGAACCCAGGTCGCCGCGGATTTCCCCGGACTGCCCATCTTTTGGAGCCTCGCTGAGCTCCTGGAAGCCGGCGTGGATGCGGTGACCATCACCACGCCACCGCACACCCGCCAGGAACTCGTCCTGGAAGCCATCAAGGCCGGCGTGCACGTGGTGGCGGACAAGCCCTTCGCCCCAAATGCGGGGGCGGCGCGGGAACTGGCCGTGGCCGCGGACAACGCTGGCGTTGTCCTGAACGTCTACCACAACCGTCGCCGCGACGCCGATATCCTGACGCTGGCGAACGTCCTTGCAAGCGGTGAACTTGGTGAGCTCTGGCGGGTCCATTCCACCATGGACCAGGACAACGCGGGCAGCCTCGAGCTTGGCGCCAGCGGTGGACTGCTTCGGGACCTCGGCAGCCACCTGGTTGACCAGATGCTGTGGCTGCTGGGACCGGCCACCCACGTGCACGCAACCCTGGACTGGACGGACCGGTTTGGCGAGCGGACGGACTGCGGCTTTTTCCTGACCCTGTCGCATAAATCGGGTGCCGTCTCCACCGTGTCCGCCAGCAAACTGAACCATTCGAGCACCCGGGAGTTGCGGGCGTACGGCAGCAGGGGCAGTTACGTGGCCTCCGGTGCTGACGTCCAGGCGGACGCCTTGTTTGCCGGGCGCAGGCCCGCCGAGGATGCTGCCACGTGGGGAGTCGATGTGGCTGAAAACTGGGGCACCTTGTCCCTTCGGGATCGCCGCGAAGCCGTTCCCTCCGCGCAGGGCAACTACGCGGATTTTTACACCGAGTTTGCCCGGGCAGTCCGCGGCGAAGGGCCGGAGCCCGTACCCGCAGCGGAGGGCATCCGGACGCTGGAGGTCCTGGATGCGGCCCGCCGCAGTGCGCAGGAGAACGCCGTCATCGCCCTCTAGGACCCTTCGCCGCCCGCGGGAGACAGAAACGCCCGACGCCGGCCGGCGTCGGGCGTTTTTTGCTGCCCCTTTTCGGCGCCCTAGGCAAGCACGCCTAAGCGCTGCTTGAACAGGTGCTCCAGCTCCTCCAGGGATTTGTCCTTGGTTTCCGGAACCACGCGCTTGACCCAGGCAATGGCGCACAGCTGCAGGGCCACGAAAATGAGGAACGTCCCGGACACGCCGATCCACGAAACCATCTGCGGGAAGGAGAAACCGATGAGGAAGTTGATCATCCAGAGCACAAAAACGCAGATGCCCATGGCGATGCCGCGGACGTGCATGGGGAAGATCTCGGACATGGTCAGCCACGTCACGGTGCCGATGCACCCCTGCATGGAAGCCAGGAACGTCACCATAAACAGCAGCACCAGATATCCGCGCAGGGTGCTCTCCGGCAGCGCCATGGAGATGACCGCGATGGCCGTCAGGGACGTCGCCGTGCCGCACAGTCCCACGATCAGCATGGGTTTGCGGGGCACCCGCGTCATCAGGTACATGCCGATGACCACAGCCACCACGGACGTCACGCCGTTCAGGACGTTGGCGATCAGGGCCCCCTGATCGCCAAAACCGGACGAGGACAGGATGGACGTCCCGTAGTACATGATGGCGTTGACGCCGCTGATCTGGTTGATGATGGCCATGCCCAGGCCCACAACGAAGATCCTCCGGATCCACGGAACGGTGAGGTCCTTGAACGTGCCCATCTTTGCCTGGTAATCCTCGCGGGCCGCCTGCCGCACCTCGTCGAACTCCGATGAGACGTCGCCGGCGGCGCGGGTGGAGCGGAGCACCTCAAGGACGGCCCCGAAGCGGCCCGCCGACGCCAGCCAGCGCGGGCTCTCCGGCAGGACCAGCATGCCGAACCACAGGATGACGGCTGGGAGCGTGGCGATCACCAGCATCCAGCGCCAGACGTGTGTTTCTTCGGGGAAGAGGTTGCCCAGTACGGCGTTGAAGGTGAAGGCCAGGAACTGGCCTGTGACGATCATCAGTTCGTTTTGCGTGACGATGCGGCCGCGTTGGGCCGCCGGCGACATTTCGGCGAGGTACACCGGCACAATCACGGACGCGCCGCCCACGGCCAGGCCCAGCAGGGTCCGGGCAGCTATGAGCAGTTCAGTGCTTGGCGAAAGGGTGCACGCGATGGTGGCCACCACGAAGATCAGCGCCAGCCCCATGATGGTCCTGCGCCTGCCGAAACGGTCCGAGAGCCGGCCCGCGCTGATGGCACCGAAGGCTGCACCGAACAGGAGCGTGGAGGTGACGAGCCCTTCAGTCAGGGGCGTCAGCCCAAGGTCCCGCTGCATAAACGGCAGGGCGCCGTTGATCACGCCGGTGTCGTAGCCAAACAGCAAGCCGCCGAAGGTGGAGAAAAGCGCCACCTTCCGCATGAACTTCTTCGGGTTGGCCGGTTTGGACGGTCCGGTGGCCCCGCCAGCGTCAGGGACAACGGCCTGGACATCGGCGGATTTCGTCAGGGTTCCCTTGCTTTCTTCCATCCCAGCCGCCACTAGTTGGCCTTTTCGACGTACTCGCGCATCGTCTCCAGCTGATAGCGGGACACGTCGTCGGCGCTCTCGTCCTCGGCGAAGACGCTGGACACCATCACGGTGTTGTCCTTGTCCAGGAAGCCGATTTCCTTGAGTCCGCCGAAGAACTCATCCCAGTTGACGTCGCCGTCGCCTATTTTCAGGTGCTGGTGCACGCGGACGGCGTTGCCGGGCGGGTTGGTGATGTAGCGCAGGCCGTGGGAGGCGTGGTGGTCCATCGTGTCCGAGACGTGGACCAGCCGGAGCTTGTCTCCGGCTGCCCGCATGATGTCCAGGGGCTTGTTGCCCATGTGGAAGGAATGCGAGGCCACGTAGACCATGCCGATGTTGGGCGAGTTGACGCCGCGGATCACACGGATGGCGGCGAGTCCGTCTTCGACAAAGTCATCCGGGTGCGGGTCGATCAGGACATCCAGCCCCTCGCGCTCGATGATCGGGAGCAGCTCCTCCATGGAGCGGTAGAAGGCACGTTCGGATTCTTCGGCCTTTTCGGGGCGGCCGCTGAATTCGGTGTTCATGGTGCTGACGCCCAGGTCCACCGTGATCTGGATGGCGCGCTTCCAGTAACGGACGGCTGCTTCGCGGGCGTCCTCGTCCGGTCCGGACCAGCGCAGGACTGGCAGTACCGAGGCGATTTCGACGCCGGCGTCCTTGCAGGCCTTGTTCATCTGTGCCACGAGCTCGTCGTCGGCCTTGGGGTGGTTGTAGAAGGGGATCATGTCCGCGTGCGGCGTCAGTTGCAGGTATTTGTAACCCAGGTCAGCTGCCACGCGCGGGAATTCCAGCAGGCTGTGGCTGTGGTGGTACGGGGTGGGGTCAAGGGCAATTTTCACGTGGGCACTCCGTTGTGGGTCAGTTGAGGGCGTTTAGTTGTACAGGTCAGGCTTGGTGTTGAGCCGGACCTTGACCTTTTCGCCGGACTTCTGTGCCTCGACGCCGGCCTCGCAGCAGGCTGCGGTGGCGTACCCGTCCCAAGCGGTGGGACCCCCGATTTCGCCGCGGCGGGCGGCGTCCACCCATGACTGGATTTCGACGTCATACGCGGCCCCGAACCGCTCTTCGAAGCCGGGAGTGACCTTGCCGCCCCAGCGGCCTGCGGTGCGGACGTACGGTCCGCCGTCGCCGCCGATGTTGACGATGCCGTCCTCGAAGGAGGCCTGGGTGGCCACTTCGTAGCCGAACTTGGCGTTGACATAGATTTCGACGTCGGCGAGGACGCCTGATTCGGTCTCCAGGAGGACATGCTGCGGATCATGCTGTCCCGAAGGTGCGTTTTTGGTGGCCTTGCCGAGACGGACCTGGACGCTGGTGATTTCCTCGCCGGTGAAGTAGCGGATGGCGTCGAACTCGTGGACTACCGAGTCGTTGATCAACATCTCGTTGGTGAAGCCGGCCGGGGTAGTGGGGTTGCGATGCTGGTGGTGGAGCATCAGCAGCTCTCCGAGTTCGCCGTCGCGGATCACGGAGCCGAGAGCGGCGTATTCCGCGTCGAATCGGCGCATGAAGCCTACCTGGATGCGTTTGTGGCCAAGCGCGGTTTCGGCCTGGACAATCTTCCACGCGCTCTCGGCGTCCGGGGTGAGCGGCTTTTCACAGAGGATAGGGATGTCCTTCGCCAGGGCCTTGTAGAGGATGTCCTCGTGCAGGAAGCCTGGCGTGGCGATGAGGACGGCGTTGACGTCGCCGTTGTTGAGGGCTTCCTCGGCGTCGGCCAGGGCAACGGCGCCGGCGATGCCTTCAATGGCGGCCTGCGCGCGGGCCAGGTCAACGTCGACGACGGCGGCAACGTCAGCGCCGTGAATGCGGCTGTTGAGGCGCTGGATGTGGTCGGCGCCCATGCGGCCGGCGCCGATGACGGCGACGCGAAGGGTTTCAGTCATGGTTCATTCCTTATGTTTGGTGTGCCTGGGCGGCGTCAGTTGACGGCTGTGCGGGAACCGCAGGAGAGCAGGAAGTTGCGGGTGCGCTTGGCAATCGGCATGGGAACGTCGAACGCTACCGGGTACATATCCTGCTCCACAATTCCGAAGATGGGGCGGTTCAGTGCCTCTACGGCTTCGATCACGGCGCGCAGGTCCGGGAGCCCGTTCGGCGGCTCGGTCATGACTCCGGCCAGGTTGGCCGCGGCCCAGGTCATGTTTTCCTCGTTGACCTTCTTCAGGATCTCCGGGTTGATCTGCTTCAGGTGCAGGTAGCCGATGCGGTCCGGGTAGTTCTTGATCAGCTCGAGGCTGGAGGCGCCGCAGTATTCGGCGTGCCCGGTGTCCAGGCACAGGTTCAGATACGTGGGGTCCGTGGCAGCCAGGAGTGTTTCGATGTCCTTCTGCGCTCCGACGTGCGAATCGGCGTGGGAGTGGAACTGCTGCTTCAGGCCAAAGTCCTCCAGGAGGGTCTTGCCCAGGCGGTTGTGGCCAGCGAACAGGTCGTCCCAGGCCTTCTCCGTCAGCTGGCCGCTTTCGACGGCTTCGCCAGTGACGTCATCCCGCCACATGGCAGGGATGACCACAATGTGCTCGCCGCTCATGGCCGCGGTGAGCTCGGCAACCTTGCGGGCAGGCTCCCAGGCGGTCTCCCACTGGTCCAGTCCGCGGTGGAACGCGGTGAACACGGTTCCCGCGGTGACTTGCAGGTCACGGGCCTTGAGCTCCTCGGCCAGCCGGGTGGGGTAATTCGGCAGGTAGCCGTAGGGGCCCAGTTCGATCCACTTGTAGCCGGATTCGGCCACTTCGTCGAGGAAGCGCTCCCACGGGGTCTGCTGGGGGTCATCCGCGAACCAGACGCCCCAGGAGTCAGGGGCGGTGCCGATGATCAGCTTGTTCTCAGTCATTGCCATTCCTTCTCATCGATTGCTCCGCAAGGGCCCTTTTGGACGCTCAAAACGGCCGTTACGGAGCAGTCGATGGTGGTAAGTGGGGCGGGGGTCAGTTGGAGGGAAAGTTGTAGGAGGCACCCGAGGCGTGGGTGGGTTCGGGCCAGCGGGAGGTGATGACTTTGCCGCGGGTGTAGAAGGAGACGCCTTCGGGGCCGTAGATGTGCTTGTCGCCGAAGAGGGAGGCTTTCCAGCCGCCGAAGGAGTGGTAGGCCACCGGCACCGGGAGGGGTACGTTGATGCCGATCATGCCTACGGTCACGGAGCGCTGGAACTTCCGGGCGTGGGCGCCGGAGGAGGTGAAGATGGCGGTGCCGTTCCCGTACGGGTTGGCGTTGATCAGGGCGATGCCGTCTTCAAGGCTGTCGACGCGGACGACGACGAGGACGGGTCCGAAGATTTCCTCGGTGTACGCGGTCATTCCGGTCTTGACGTGGTCGATCACGGTAGGGCCCACCCAGAAGCCGTCCTCATGGCCCGGGACCACGAGGTCGCGGCCGTCCACCACCATGGCCGCGCCGGCCGTTTCGGCTTCGGTGACGATCCTGACGATGCGTTCCTTGGACGCCGGGGTGATGACCGGGCCCATTTCGGCGTCGGGTGCGGTGCCGTTGTTGACCTTCACGGCCAGGGCACGCTCTTCGACTTTTTTGACGATCAGGTCCGCGGCGTCCCCGACGGCGACGGCGACGGAGATCGCCATGCAGCGTTCCCCGGCGGAGCCGAACGCGGCAGCTGCCAAGTGGTCCGCGGCGTTGTCCAGGTCCGCATCGGGCATCACGATGGCATGGTTCTTCGCCCCGCCCAGGGCCTGGACCCGTTTGCCGTGCCTGGTCGCGGTCTCGTGGACGTACTGCGCGATCGGGGTTGACCCGACGAAGGAGATGCCGTCCACATCCGGGTGGGTCAGCAGCCCGTCAACGGTCTCCTTGTCCCCGTGCAGGACCTGGAACACGCCGTCCGGCAGGCCCGCCTGCTTCCACAGCTTCGCCAGCAGCATCGAGGCCGACGGGTCCCGTTCGGAGGGCTTGAGGATAAACGCGTTGCCGGTAGCGATCGCCATCGGCGCCATCCACAAAGGCACCATCACCGGGAAGTTGAACGGGGTAATCCCGGCAACCACACCAAGGGGTTCGCGGAAGGAGAAGACGTCGATGCCGGTAGAGACCTGGTCCGAGTAGTCACCCTTGACCAGGGACGGGATCCCGCAGGCGAACTCAATAACTTCCAGGCCGCGGCCGATCTCGCCCTTCGCATCGGAGAGGACTTTGCCGTGCTCGGCGGTGATCAGGGCGGCTAGGTCGTCCACGTGGGCGGCCACGAGCTCGCGGAACTTGAACAGCACCGCGGTGCGCTTGGCCAGCGAGACATCACCCCAGGTATCGGCGGCCTTGCGGGCCGCCGCGACGGTCGCGTCCAGGTCCGCCCGGTTAGCCAGGCGAAGTTCCGCGCTGACCTGGCCGGTGGCCGGGTTGTAGACCGGCTGGGTGCGGTCGCCCGCACCGGCGGTCTCGGCACCGTTGATGAAATGGTTGATGGTGGTGGTCTCGGTTGTGACAGTCATGGGACTCTTCCTTGAGTAGTCGAGGGGATAAAGAGAGGGGGTCAGCCCAGCAGCTTGCGCTGGCGGGACTTGTGGTCGGTGTAGGTCTGGAAGGCCTGCTTTGTGGAGTCGAGGTCAGAGACCTGGGAGACGGGAACGTCCCACCACGATTCGGAGCTCGGGGCGTCCAGCAGCGGGTCGGATTCGACGTGGATCAGGATGGGCCCACTGCGTTCGGGCGCTGCCTTCGCGTCCCGGATGGCCTGTTCGAGTTCGGCGATGACCTTCTCCCCCGGTTCGATCCGGACCACTTTCACACCGAGGGATTCGGCGTTCAGGGCCAGGTCCACGGGGAGGGTTTCCCCTTCGTCGAAGCTGTGCCGGGCCTCGTCCAGGGCACGGTACTGGGTGCCGAACCGCTGGGAGCCGAGGGACTCGGAGAGCGAGCCGATGGAGGCGTAGCCGTGGTTCTGAATCAGGACCACGATCAGCTTGATGCGTTCGGCGACGGCGGTGACCAGTTCCGTGTGCATCATCAGGTAGGAGCCGTCCCCCACCATCACAACGACGTCCCGCTGGGTGCCGCCGCGGGCGGCTTCGGCCAGGGCTGCGCGTTTGACGCCAAGGCCGCCGGGGATCTCGTAGCCCATGCAGGAGTACGCGTATTCCACGTGGTAACCGAACGGGTCCCGGACCCGCCACATCTTGTGCAGGTCGCCGGGCAGCGATCCCGCGGCGCAGATGACCACGTCGGGCGCGTCCATGGCACGGGAGGTGGCGCCGATGATCTCGTTCTGCGCCGGCAGCGGCGTGTGCCGGGTATCGAACGCCTGATCGACCGTGGCGTCCCAACGTGCCTTCTCTTCCGCAATGCTCGCTTCGAGGTCCGCGCCGACACGGTAACCGCCGAGCGCATGGTTGAGCTTCACCAGGGCCTTGCGGGCATCGGCCACGATCGGCAGCGTGGTGCCGTGCTTGTACGCATCGATCGCCGCCACGTTGATGTTGATGAACTTTACGTCCGGGTTCTGGAACGCGGTCCGCGACGCGGTGGTGAAGTCCTCGTACCGGGTGCCGATCCCGATGATCAGGTCCGCCTCCGCCGCGATGGCGTTCGCCGCCGTCGTGCCCGTGGACCCGATCGCGCCGAGGGAGAACGGGTGGTCCCAGGGCAGGACACCGACGCCCGCCTGGGTGTTGCCGACCGGGATCCCCGTCAACTCGGCGAAGGCAGTCAGTTCGTCGTTGGCGTAGGCGTACAGCACGCCGCCGCCGGCGATGATCAGCGGACGTTTCGCGGCACGTATGGCCGCGGCAGCGCGTGCGATGTCCTCATCGTCGGCGTCCGGGCGGCGGATCCGCCACTCCCGCTCGGCCAGGAACTCCTCGGGCACGTCGAAGGCCTCGGCTTGGACATCCTGCGGCAGTGAAATCGTGACGGCTCCGGTCTCGGCCGGGTCCGTGAGAACCCGCAGGCCGTGGTGGAACGCGGAGAACAGCTGCTCCGGCCGGGAGACCCGGTCAAAGAACTTCGACAGCGGCCTGAACGCGTCATTGACAGTGATGTCGTACGCGTAGGGCTGCTCAAGCTGCTGCAGGACCGGGTCCGCGGCGCGGGTGGCGAACGTGTCACTCGGCAGCAGCAGTACGGGCAAACGGTTGGTAGTGGCCAGCGCCGCACCGGTGAGTAAGTTGGAGGAACCCGGCCCGATCGAGGTGCTGATCGCGAAGGTCTGGCGCCGCCGGGTGTGCCGGGCATACCCTACCGCCTGGTGCGCCTGGGCCTGCTCGTTCCGGCCTTGGTAGTACGGCATGATCGCCGGGTCAAGCTGCTGGTACTGCTTGAGGGCCTGCCCAACGCCGGCCACGTTGCCGTGCCCGAAGATACCGAAGGTGCCCGGAATGAGGCGTTCCCGGAAGTCCACCCCGCCGACAAAATCCACCGTGTACTGCTTGGAAAGGTACTCGACCACGGCCTGGGCCACGGTCATCCGGCGGGTTCCGGTTGCTGTTCTCGTCCCCATGGAAAGTTACTCCGATACTTCTGCTGATGCGGTGTGGTTAAGGAGGGAGGCGGCGGTGGCCACCGCGCCGGCAACATCACCGTCCGCCGGATACAACAGGGTGCGCCCCACCGTGAGGCCCTGCACGCCGGGCAGCGCCAGGGCGGCTTCCCAGCTGGCGAAGACTTCGTCCTGGGTGCCGTCGGGGTCCCCGCCCAGCAGCACGGTGGGCATCGTGGTGGCGGCCATGACCCGTTCCATCTCAGCGACGACGGGCAGCTTCATCCAGGTGTAGGCACTGGTGGAGCCCAGGCCCTCGGCGATGGCGATTGACTTGATCACCGCGTCGGTGGAGAGGTCATTCCGGACCTTGCCGTTGGTCCGCACCGATAAGAAGGGCTCAACCATGGCGATCAGCTTGCGCTCAGCCAGGGAGTCGATGGCCTTGGCCGTGGCTTCCAGCAGGGATACCGTGTCCGGGTCACCGAGGCAGATGCGGGTCAGCATTTTTCCTCCGTCGGCCCCGAGCGCTTCCAGCGCCGCGGCGGTGTGGCCGGTGAACCGGTCATCGAACTCGTTGACCAGGCCGGACAACCCGCCACGGTTCATCGACCCAAAAATCAGTTTGCCCTCCAGCGCACCGAGCAGCAGCAGGTCATCCATGATGTCCGGCGAGGCGAGCACACCGTCCACATCCGGGTTGGCCAGCGCTATCTGTAGCCGGTCCAGCAACTGGCGGCGGTCCGCCATCGCCACCGGATCCGAACCAACCGCGAGGGCGCCGCGGGCAGGATGGTCCGCCGCGACGATGAAGTTCTGCCGGCCGTACTTCAGGCCGGGGTGGCGGCGGCGCGCCTTGGCGGCACGGGCAACAGCATCCGGATCCTCCAGGCGGATGGTGCTCAGGTTCGCGTATCGGCGCGGATCATTATCCACGTCGACGGTGGCAGTGCCGAGGTTGATGCTCACAGTGCTGCTCCTTCGATGGCGAACTGGCCCGGAACTAGGCGGCAGCGTTCCGCGAGCAGGGAGGTGACCTCGTCCGGCGTCGGCATCGCATCGGCGCAGGACAGGCGGGAGGCGACGATCGCGCCGGCGGCGTTGGCGTAGTCCAGGATTTGGGCCAGCGGCCAGCCGGACAGCAGTCCGTGGCAGAACGCTCCGCCGAAGGAGTCCCCGGCGCCAAGGCCGTTGACGGTCTCGACCGGAACCGGGGCGGACACCACACGCTCCGTGCGGGTCTTGGCCATCACGCCCTCCGGGCCAAGCTTCACGACGGCGATCTCCACGCCCGCGGCCAGCAGGCGGTCGGCCTGCTCGTCCGGGGTCCCCTCGCCCACGGCCACGGCGCATTCCTTGTCATTGCCGATGGCCACGGTCACATGCGGCAGAATCTTAGCCACCTGGGCCCGGGCTTCTTCCTCCGCGGCCCAAAACATGGGCCGGTAGTCCAGGTCAAGGATGGTGTACTGGCCCTCTTGCAGGCCCGAGTGCGGGCGTGCTTCGTGGGCCTTGATGTGGGCTTCGCGGCTGGGCTCCTGGCACAGGCCGGTCACGGTGGACCAGAAGATCCGCGCGTCCCGGATGGCATCCAGGTCCAGTTCATCCGCTTGGATCTGCAGGTCCGGGGCCGTGGGGAACCGGCCGTAGAAGTACAGCGGGAAGTCCTCCGGCGGCTTGATCGCACAGAAAGTGACGGCGGTGGGCCACTCCTTCACCGGCGTAACAAAGGAATCGTCCACGTTAAACTTCTTCAATTCCCGGTGCAGGTAGGTCCCGAAGGCATCATCGCCAGTCCGGGTGATCACACCGGTCCGACGGCCGTGCCGGGCAGCGGCCACGGCAACGTTCGACGGCGATCCGCCAAGGTACTTGCCGAAGGACGTCACGTCCTCCAGGTCCACCCCAATGTCGTTCGGGTAAATATCAACGCTGATGCGCCCGATCGTGAGCAGTTCGTGGGTCACGGTAATCGCGGACCTTTCTTGTTAGAACTCTTTACCTTTGAGCAGTTAGAGCTCCGGCTCGGACCTCCGTGAGCGGGGCCACAACCCCTACTTTGCCCTAGAAAACATGTCCTGTCAAAGGTTTGTACTGACATACTTACAACAAGGTTTACGGCCGCCAATCTGCGCCCGCAAGGCGGCTCAACCGGGAACCCGGCAGGTCCTACTTCCGGGGAACGGCCAGTTCACCCGTGACATATTGGGCCCGCCCAAAGCCGAAGGACCAGTCATCAGCAGAGTTCTCCACGTAGCCGATAAAAACATCCTCACCGGCGATATCCAACTCCGCCAGGCGGCCCGCGATGGCCGCAAAGAGGGATTGCTTCGACTCCCGGCTTCGCCCGCCCTGCGTAAAGATCTGGATCATCACCACATCCGGCGTGCGCTGAAATCCGAGCCCGGCATCCTGGGCAACAATTTGCCCCGGAGGGTGCTCCGTGAGCACATGGAAATAGTCCCGCTCCGGGATTCTGTATTCGGCGAGGATCGCGTCGTGGATCCCTCGGCTGAGGCGGCGCAGGTCTCCTGCGCTGCGTCCCTGATTAACATCGATGCGCACGAGTGGCATTTTCATCTCCTAAAAAGTTTGTACTGACATACTAACAAAGTGCACGGACGGCGCGCAACGGTCGCCGCAGCGGCACCCGCGGCCCCGGCGGCGGCACCTTGGCGCAGGGCCAGAGAACAGCTGGAAACAGTACGACGACGGACGGCCACCGTCGCTGGGATGGTGGCCGTCCGTCGTCGTACTTAGCCGTTATTCAGTTATGCGGGAACGCGGGCGGGCCTGGGGACCCGGAGATGCTCAGCCGTTGAACTGCGCCGGGTGCGGGCCGGTGCGGCCGTCGCGCTCGAGGCCGTCGATCACGGCCAGCTCATCCGCCGTCAGGTCAAAGCCGAAGACGTCCAGGTTTTCGCGGATCCGCTGCGGGGTCACGGATTTGGGGATGACAACCCGCCCCTGCTGCAGGTGCCAGCGCAGGATGGCCTGGGCGGGCGTGACGCCGTGCCCGTCCGCAATGGCCGCCACGGCCGGATCGGCCAGCACGGCGCCCTGCGCGAGCGGGCTCCAGGCCTCCGTGACAATCCCGTGGGCGGCGTTGAATTCCGCAATGTCCCGCTGCTGGAGTGCGGGGTGCAGCTCGATCTGGTTGACGGCCGGCACGGTGCCGCCCAGGCCGATAATTGCCTGCAGGTGCTCGGGGAGGAAGTTGGAGACGCCGATGGCCCTGACCTTGCCGTCCGCCAGCAACTGCTCCAGCGCACGCCAGGAATCGAGGTAGCTGCTGGTGGCCGGCGCGGGCCAGTGGATGAGGTACAGGTCCAGGTAGTCCAGGCCCAGTTTGGCCAGGCTGGCGTCGAAGGCGGCCAGGGCGGCGTCAAAGCCGAGGTCTGCCACCCAGAGCTTCGAGGTGATGAACAAATCCGCGCGATTGATCCCCGACGCCGCAATGGCACGGCCGGTCCCTGCCTCATTGCCGTAGATGGCGGCGGTGTCGATACTGCGGTAACCGGCTGCAAGGGCGTGGCTGACCGCAGTGGTGGTGTCGTCGTCGGACACCTGGAAGACGCCGAAGCCGAGCTGCGGCATTTGCACACCGTTGTTAAGGGCGACGGCGGGAGTGGACGTGGCGAGCGAGGGTGAAGTCATGGGGTTCTCCAGTTTCGGGTGGTGGTCCAAGGACGAACGGTCCAGTGGCGGAGGGTCTAGTTGCGGACGGCCACGGGCTCAGGGGCAGCGTGCACGCCGGCGGGTGCCTGCCGGGCGGCTGTCCGCTTGGCGTTGGCCGCGGCGACGATCATCACGGCCAGTCCCAGCAGGGTGATCCCGGCGCCGGCCCAGATGGGTGAGGTGTAGCCGAGCCCGGCGGTGATGGTCACGCCGCCGAGCCAGGCGCCGAGGGCGTTGCCGACGTTGAAGGCGCCGATGTTGGCGCCGGAGGCGAGGGTGGGGGCGCCGGCCGCGTATGTCATCACGCGCATCTGCAGGCCGGGGACGGTGGCGAAGCCGAAGCCGCCCATCAGGATTATGGAGGCGATCGTCAGCACCTGGCTGCCGGCGGTCAGGGCGAAGGCCACGAGGACAACCACCAGGACGGCGAGCACCACAATAAGAGTGCGGTCCACATTTCGGTCCGCGGCCTTGCCGCCGATGGTGTTGCCGATGAAGAGGCCAACACCGAAGACGATCAGCAGCCACGGCACGGTGGAGGCTGCAAACCCGGAGACCTCGGTGAGTGTGAAGGCGATGTAAGTGAAGGCACCAAACATGCCGCCGTAGCCGAGGATGGTGACGAGGATGGAGAGCCATACCTGGCCGGAGCGGAAGGCCCGCAGTTCGCTGCGCAGGGTGCCGGGGGTGGTGTCCCCATGGCCGGTTTTTGGCACCAGGGTGAGGATTCCCGCCAGGGCAATGACGCCGATGACGGTGATGGCCCAGAACGTGGAGCGCCAGCCTGCCGCCTGTCCCAGCATGGTGCCGAAGGGCACGCCCAGGACGTTGGCTGCGGTGAGCCCGGTGAACATGATGGCGATTGCACCGGCTTTCTTGGTGGGGGCCACCATGTCCGCAGCCACCACGGCGCCGATCCCGAAGAACGCGCCATGGGCCAGGGCGGCAATGATGCGGCCGGCCATCATCATCCCGTAGCCGGGGGCGATCGCCGAGATCAGGTTGCCGGCGATGAAGAGCACCAGCAGCACCGCAAGGACGGGCTTGCGCTCAAAGCGGGTCACGGCGGCGGTCAGCCCCAGGGCGCCAACAACCACGGCGAGGGCGTAGCCGGAGATCAGCCAGCCCGCCGTGGCCTCGCTGACCTGGAAATCGGCGGCAACCTCTGGCAGCAGGCCCATGATCACAAATTCGGTGAGTCCGATGCCGAACCCGCCGAGGGCGAGGGCTATCAGGCCAATGGGCATGGGAATGCTCCTTCGAAAACTGTACGGGAGAAGATAGGACGCGTAGGCTGATAGTTGCAGACGCGTTATTTATTGTTGCATACGCAAGTATCCCGCGCAAACAACTATTATTGGCGCTGTCCCATGTGCGCCCTCCTGGGCCGTGGACATCGCCGGAAGAGGGTAGGGAAATGGGCATCAAGGACGACGCCGTGGAGGTCCGGGCGCAGGGTTGGCGCACACTCGCGGCTTTGCACGGGTTGATCGAGGGCGAGCTGGAGCGTGCACTCCAGGCCAAATCACAGCTGTCAGTGGTGGAGTACACCGTGCTGGACGCGCTCAGCCGGCAGGACGGCTGGCACATGCGGATGCAACAGCTGGCCCGCGCCACCGCCCTTAGCGCCAGCGCCACCACCCGCCTGGTCAACCGGCTCGAGGACCGCGGCCTACTCACGAGGATCCTCTGCGCGGATGACCGCCGCGGGATCTACACCGAGCTCACCACCAGCGGCGTGGCGCTCCTGGACGACGTCCGGCCGGTCCACGACGCCACGCTGGAGCGCGCCCTGGCGGAGGCCCAGGCGGTTCCCGAGCTGACCGCGCTGGTGGAGGCACTCCCCGGGTTGCGCGCGAGCGTCTAACCACCGCGCTCCCCCGCGCGCCGTCGTCGTGGGTTTTCCAGAAAATGGTTCCTCGACACCTCATACGCGGCAATACTTTGGACAAGACCTCTTGACCCTAGGCCGCACCAGGCATAGATTGGTAATCAACCAGATCATTGATCAATGATTTGGTTGATTACGAGCAGGAAGGCTGCGCGGAACGATGAAAACCCCTGACGACGCATCTCTGGACTCGGCCTTTATGGCCTTGGCAGATCCTGTGCGCCGCCTCATCATCGCCCGGCTCAGCCGGGGCCCGGCCACTGTCAATGAATTGGCTGACCCCTTTGAGATCACCAAGCAGGCGGTCTCGAAACACATCCAGGTACTCGAGCAGGCGGAACTGGTCACGCGGACCAGGGATGCGCAGCGCCGGCCCGTACACCTGAACCCCGCGCGGCTTGAGGCGCTCACCGCATGGATTGACCAGTACAGGTTGGTCCGCGAAGGGCAGTTCCGCAGCCTGGACGCCGTGCTTCGATCACGCGCTGCAGCAGGCAGCGACTAACCTCCAAGGAGTTATCGTGAGCAATTCCCTGAAACTCAGCGTCCCGGAAGGCCTTCCCTTCATCGATTACGAGCGCGAGTTCGACTTCCCGGTCGCGGACGTGTTCCGTGCCCACAAGGAACCGGACCTGATCGTCCAGTGGCTTGGCCCGCGGGGACTGAAGATGGACATCGACCACTACGACTTCCGCACCGGGGGCACCTACAGTTACCTGCACACTGGGCCGGACGGCGTCGCCTATAAGTTCAGCGGGGTCTTCCATACCGTCCGCGAAAACGAGTTCGCCATCCAGACCTTTGAGTTCGGCGGCTACCCGGACATCGTCAGCCTGGAGTTCATGACGTTCGAGGACCTCGGCAACGGCCGGACCCGCCTCAAGGGCCACTCTGTCTACCCCAGCCAGGAGGCCCGCGACGGCATGGCGCAATCCGGCATGGAGGGCGGCATGACCGAAGGCTACGAAAGGCTGGACGAGCTGCTTAGCGGCGCGAAGGTCTAAAACGCAGAAGTACGACGCAGGTCCGGTTATCTCCCTAGGGGAGGTGACCGGACCGGCCTCGTACTTAAGCAGAAAACGCGGGGCCGCCCTCCCGTCCCGAAGGACGGCAGGCGACCCCGCGTCTACGCTATTGGTGCTAGAGCGTCGCGAAAACTTCGCGCAGCAGCTTGGCCGTTTCGGACGGCGTCTTGCCGACCTTTACACCCGCAGCCTCGAGGGCTTCCTTCTTGGCCTGGGCGGTTCCGGCGGAACCGGAGACGATGGCGCCGGCGTGGCCCATAGTCTTGCCTTCGGGAGCGGTGAAGCCGGCAACGTAGCCAACAACGGGCTTGGTGACGTTGGCCTTGATGAAGTCTGCCGCACGCTCTTCAGCGTCGCCGCCGATTTCGCCGATCATCACGATCGCCTTGGTTTCTGGGTCAGCCTCGAACGCGGCCAGGGCGTCGATGTGGGTGGTGCCGATGACCGGATCGCCGCCAATGCCGATGGCGGTGGAGAAGCCGAGGTCGCGCAGTTCGTACATCATCTGGTAGGTCAGGGTTCCGGACTTGGAGACAAGTCCGATGGGGCCCTTGCCCGTGATGTTGTTCGGTGTAATGCCGACCAGTGCCTCGCCGGGGGTGATGATGCCGGGGCAGTTCGGTCCGATGATGCGGGTGACCTGGTTGCCGTCAGCATCTACCGTGGACTGGGCAAGTGCCCAGAACTCGGCGGAGTCCTGGACCGGGACGCCTTCGGTGATGACAACGACGAGGCCGATGCCGGCTTCGATGGCCTCGACGACGGCGCTCTTGGTGAATGCCGGCGGCACGAAGACGATGGAGACGTCAGCACCGGTTTCGGCCATGGCTTCCTTGACGGTGCCGAAGACGGTGATTTCGCTGTCGCCGTGCAGGACAGTGGTGCCGGCCTTGCGGGCGTTAACGCCGCCGACGATGTTGGTGCCGGCCTTCAGCATCAGGGCGGTGTGCTTGGTGCCTTCGCCGCCGGTGATGCCCTGGACGATGACCTTGGAGTCCTTGTTCAGATAAATAGACATGGTGCGTCCCTTTACTTAGCTGCGTTGGCGAGCTCGGCGGCCTTGTCGGCGCCCTCGTCCATGGTTGCGGCCAGGGTAACCAGCGGGTGGTTAGCCTCGGCCAGGATGCGGCGGCCTTCCTCGACGTTGTTGCCGTCGAGGCGGACTACGAGCGGCTTGTTCGCGGAGTGGCCCAGCTCGGCCAGTGCACCAACGATGCCCTTGGCGACGGCGTCACAGGCGGTGATTCCACCGAAGACGTTGACAAAGACAGACTTGACCTGCTCATCGCCGAGGATGACGTCCAGGCCGGCGGCCATGACCTCGGCGGACGCTCCACCACCGATGTCCAGGAAGTTGGCCGGCTTGACGTTGCCGTGGTTCTCACCGGCGTAGGCAACGACGTCCAGGGTGGACATAACCAGGCCTGCACCGTTGCCGATGATGCCCACTTCGCCGTCCAGCTTGACGTAGTTCAGGTCCTGCGCCTTGGCCTTGGCCTCGAGCGGATCTGCAGCATCCTTGTCTTCGAGGAGGGCGTGCTTGGCGTGGCGGAACTCGGCGTTCTCGTCCAGCGTGACCTTGCCGTCAAGCGCGACAATCTCGCCGGCGCCAGTCTTGACGAGCGGATTGACCTCAACGAGGGTGGCGTCTTCCTTCTTGAAGACGTCCCAGAGCTTAAGGATCACTGCGGCCACCTTGCCGCGGAGTTCCTCAGCAAAGCCTGCGGCTGCGACGATTTCGTCAGCCTTGGCCTGGTCGATGCCAACGGCGGGGTCGATGGCGATTTTGGCGAGCGCCTCGGGGCGTTCGACGGCGAGCTGTTCGATTTCCATGCCGCCTTCAACCGAGCACATGGCCAGGTAGTTGCGGTTGGCCCGGTCCAGAAGGACGGAGAAGTAGTATTCCTCCGCAATGTCAGCACCCTGGGCGATCATCACCTTGTTCACGGTGTGGCCCTTGATGTCCATGCCCAGGATGTTGGTGGAGTGCTCAAGTGCTTCGTCGGCGGACTTTGCGACCTTGACGCCGCCGGCCTTGCCACGGCCGCCAACCTTGACCTGTGCTTTGACGACAGTTACGCCGCCGATTTTCTCGGCAGCTGCCTTTGCTTCTTCTGGGGTGTGCGCCACGATGCCGGCAAGCACGGGTACACCGTGCGCCTCGAACATATCGCGCGCCTGGTATTCAAACAGGTCCACGGTTTAGTGTCCTTCTACGTCGAAGTAGTTTCTGTACAGTCGGACACCATCGAAGACGATGACCGGGCTGCGGAATTGCTCGCACCGGCGGCCTGTTGGAAACGAGCCACGCGGCGTGATGCTCCACTGGGAACTCTAGTCCTTTGGAGGGACCGGCCCGTCCAAGACTACCGCTTATGTGAGTAAGGACACTATTCTATGGAGCGTAGAAAAACCGCGGAATTACGGGGTTTTTGAGGCCTCTGCCGGTGCCGGTGAGGCACTTTTTGCGGGACCGGATAACAGCTCGTAACGGCCCTGCGAAACAAAGAATCCGACGCCGCCCGATACGTTTCCGCATGCCACCCCGCCGTTGTAGGCGGAACAGCGCAGCCCGTTGCCTTCGAGGTTCTTTCCCTCCCCCAGCACCTGCAGCTGGGCTACGGGACCTGCCTTGCTGCCGTTGGGGCCATATGTTGCTTCCATCTGTGTGACGCCCGAACGGCACTCTCCGTAGCGAGAACTGTCCGGAGTCAGCAGCACAACACCGCCCAGATAGCCCAGGTTTGTTCCCGCGCAGTCATCCTTGACGTCCCCGGTCCCGGGTTTCGGGTACCGGGCCAGTTCACAGTGGGCTACCGGCACCGTCGCCAGCTTGTTATTGGCGCTATCGCCGAAGTTGTTCTGCTCGTAAGGGAGGTTCACGTGCTCTCCCCGGGCAGACGTGAGGGAACAGGCAACGCTGCGGTCCTCGGTGATAAAGGAAATAACCCCGTCACCGGTGGAATAACCTTCGGGGTCCACCAGTGCCGCCTGTTCAAGCTGTTCCAGCGGCGGCAACGGCGCCGGCGGGACGTACCCGGGATCCTCCGTGGTGATGGTGCAGGCCGTGGCCGCCGTTAGCATCATGGCGGCCAGGACCCCCCGAACAGTACGTCGCATTCGGGGGCTTAGGCGTCGAGTTTAGTCAGCGGGGCGTAGCGCAGCAGCAGCCGCTTTTCACCGACGTCGAACTTCACCTTGGCCACGGTCTTGTCCCCTGCACCCTCGAGCGCCAGGACGGTTCCGTTGCCGAAACTGGTGTGGTTGACCTTGTCCCCCACGCTGACGGCTACGATCTCCTTCTGCGGCTGCACCCGGGTCCGGGCAACGATTGCGGGAACATCGGCGTTAAAGCCGGCCGAAGAGTCAGCAGCGGCACCCCGGGCTGTTCCGGCGCCCCAGAAGGACCCGCTGTAACGGCCGGAACCTATTGATCCGCCGCCCCAGCCGCCTGCCTGCCGGCTGCTTCCTTCGCGTTTCCATTCCAGGAGCTCAGCGGGGATCTCCTCCAGGAACTGGCTCGCAGGGTTGTACTGGCTTTGGCCCCACATGCTGCGGACCTCGGAACGCGTGACATAGAGCCGCTTGCGGGCACGGGTGAGGCCCACGTAGGCAAGCCGGCGTTCTTCGGCCAGTTCCTTGGGGTCGGTGGCTGAGCGCTGGTGCGGGAACAGTCCGTGCTCCATACCGGTCAGGAACACCACGGGGAATTCGAGTCCCTTGGCCGTGTGCAGGGTCATCAGTGTGACAACGCCCAGTCGTTTCGCTTCAGCCACGGCGGCGGCTGTGTCTTCGGCGTCACCGCCGGGGGCATCCGGGATCTGGTCGGCGTCAGCCACCAGGGACACCTGTTCCAGGAAGGCTTCAAGCGTTCCTTCCGGGTTCTCCTGTTCGTATTCGCGCACCACTGCCACAAGCTCGGCCAGGTTTTCCACCCTGGACTCGTCCTGCGGATCGGTGCTGGAGCGCAGCGTGGCGAGGTAGCCGGTCTGCTCCAGGACGGCCTCCAGGGCCGCCGCGGCACCTGAACCCACTGCCACTTCGGCGAGGTCATCCAAAAGTTTCACGAATCCGAGGACCGCGTTGACGGAGCGGGTGGCCATCGCCGGGGCCTGCTCGGCACGGCGGGCGGCCGCCATAAAGGAAATCCGTTCGCGCTGGGCCAGGGCCGCGATGGCACCTTCGGCCCGGTCGCCGATGCCGCGCTTTGGTTCGTTGAGCACCCGGCGGAGGTTGACGTCGTCGTCCGGGTTAACCAGGACACGAAGGTAGGCGAGGGCGTCCTTGATTTCCTTGCGCTCGTAGAAGCGGGTGCCGCCCACCACCTTGTACGGCAGGCCAACCCGGACCAGTACGTCTTCGATGGAGCGGGACTGGGCGTTGGTGCGGTAGAAGATGGCAACATCGCCGGGACGGAGGTTGTCCTCATCCTGGAGCCGGTCAATTTCCTTGGCAATGAACCGGGCCTCGTCATGCTCGTTCTCGCCGACGTAGCCAACGATCTTGTGGCCGTCACCTTCCGCCGTCCACAGGCGTTTCTCGGGACGGTTGGGGTTGCGCGAAATAACGGAGTTGGCCGCACTGAGGATGTTCTGCGTGGAGCGGTAGTTCTGCTCCAGTTTGATGGTCCGCGCCTCGGGGTAGTCCTTTTCGAACTCCACGATGTTGCGGATGTCCGCGCCGCGGAAAGCGTAGATGGACTGGTCCGAGTCGCCCACCACTGTGAGCTCGGATGCTCCCGGACCTTCACCCACGATTTCGCGGACCAAAGAGTACTGGGCGTGGTTGGTGTCCTGGTATTCGTCCACCAGGACATGCCGGAACCGGCGGCGGTAGGACTCGGCGAGCGCCGGGAAGGCCCGGAACATGTAGACGGTCTCCGCGATGAGGTCGTCGAAGTCCATGGCGTTGGCCTGGCGCAGCCGCTGGGTGTAGCCCTTGAAGACCTCGGCTACCGCCTGGTCGAAAGGATCGTTGTAGTTCGCCGAGGAAGCGTACGAGTCAGCATCGATGAGTTCATTCTTCAATGCGGAAATCTTGTGCTGGATGGCCTTGGGCGCAAACTTTTTGGGATCCACGTCCAGGGTTTTGGACACCTGTGTGACCAGCCGGAGGGAGTCCGCGGAGTCGTAGATGGAGAAGTTGGATTTCAGCCCTACATTGGCGGCTTCCTGCCGCAGGATGCGCACGCAGGACGAGTGGAAAGTGGAGATCCACATGATCTTCGCGCGGCCGCCCACAAGCACTTCAATACGTTCCCGCATTTCCGCGGCGGCCTTGTTAGTGAAGGTGATGGCGAGGATTTCGCCATGGTGGGCACGCCCGGTGGCAATGAGGTAGGCGATCCTGTTACTGAGCACCCGGGTTTTACCCGACCCGGCGCCGGCCACGATCAGCAGCGCAGGACCCGTGTGTTTGACCGCTTCTTCCTGTTGGGGGTTCAACCCCTCCAGGAGCTGTGCGGCATCCAGGCGGTGGCCTCGGTGGCCCTGCCCTTCCGGAGCCCGGTCCACGCGAACGCTGCCGCCCGTTCCCGGAGCCGCAGCTACGCCCTCGGAAGGCGATTTGGTGCGGGCAGCGGCGGCGGGAGCGGCTTTGAAAGGTCCGTCAGAGTACGGGTCGAACAACATATCCATGATGCCTACAAGTCTAGGCGGTGGGGCCGACACCCACTTCCAGCCTGTGGATTACGTGGCCAGGATTACCCGGACTTTCAGGCCACCGAGCCCGACTCCAGTGCCGCACGCAACTCGCGTACCGCCGTCGTGCCTCCTGCCATGAACCACTCCAGGCCGTTGACGCGGACGGTGTCCACGGCCCCGCCGGCAGCACGGACGATTGCCTTGCCCGGCAGCCAGTCCCACTCGGGGCAGCTGTGCTGGAACCAGCATCCGAGCTGCCCGTCGGCCACCCGGCCAAGGTCGCAGGAGCCCGAGCCGAGCATGCGCAGGGCGGCGGCCGAGGTGGCGGCGGCGTGCCAGGGCATTGCGCACAGAGGGTCCATCAGCCAGCTGGGGTGGATGTATGTGGCCGCGCCGAGCTCTGCAACGGCAGTACTGTTCCGCACTCCCCTGTCCTCGTGGAACACCGTCAGTGGCTCACCGTTCAAGGTTGCCGGGTGCGCCCTGCCCCCGAGCCAGAGCTTGTCCTCCTCCGGCTGGAAGATAGCGCCGAGCACAACATCGGAGGGATCCTTAAGGGCGATGGCCGAGCACCAGTACGTGGAGCCGTGCAGGAAGTTGTAGGTGCCGTCCACGGGATCGACGACCCAGGTGCGGCCGCTGGTCCCCTGCACCGAGGCGCCCTCCTCCCCCAAAATGCCGTCTGCAGGCCGGCAGCGCTGCAGCTGCTCCAGGACGTATGACTCTGCAGCGTGGTCCGCTGCGGTCACGACGTCGGAAACTGAGGTCTTTCGCTCGGACTGCAGGCCCGCCATTCGCATAAGCAGCGCCAGTTGTCCGGCTTCGCGGACCAGGGCTGCCGCCAACTGGTAGTCGTCCAGGGAGGGGTCAAGTTCAACAGCGCTGTGCCGGCCAATGGTCATGGCTTCAGTTTATGGGGCGGGATAATGGTGGCATGGCCAAAACCCCTGCCCAGCGGATCAAGAAGCACGGCTCCAGGGCGGTTGTACCGCAGCACCACCTCCCGCCGGTGGTCAATCCCACCACCGCGCGCACGCCGCAGAAAGCCGAAAGCAACGGCAATCTCATCCTGATTGCCGGCGTGGTGGCCAGCCTGTTCCTGTTCTGGTACCTGCACCTGCTGACGCTGGACCAGCTGCGGCAGGTCTCCGGGGGGCTTGCCATGCCCGATTCACTGATCGGCGGGTTTGATCCTGCCTACGTCAGCCAGTTGCACTCCGCCATGGACGAAGACGCGCGCGGCCAGCTCAACTACGTCCACAAAACGGCCGGCACCCTGTTCCCGCTGATCTTCGGGTTCACGTGGCTGCTGCTGATCGGAACGAGCATCGCCCGGAAGACGCTGCGCTGGGCGCTTTGGGCGCTCCCCCTGCTGTTTGTGGTGGTCCGGCTGTGGGGCAACGCCGCCATCGACGGCGTGCTGGCAGCGGGAACGCCCGACGCCGGCCAGGTCGCCCTTGCTGCCGGTCTCACCGTTGCGGGCTGGGTACTGCTGGTGCTGAGCCTGCTGGCGGGAGCTGCTGCAGTGTTCCTACGGGCGCGGAAGCCAAAAGACGCCGACGCCTGAAGACGTGGAAGTTTAAGGACGCCGTAGCCTACAGCGTGTGCCCGGCCGCAGCCGCCGCCGCCGCCCGGACCTGCTTCCGGTGCCGGTGCACCCGCTGCGCGATGACCAGCCCGGCGGTGGCCATTCCCACCGTAACGGGGTAGCCCATGAGCCGCTCCAGTGTCCCCGGTTCAGGGACACGCATGCCGGTCAGCCCGCCGGTTACCAGGGCGGCAGCGGATACAGTGCCGCAGGCAAGGATGAACCAGGCCATCACTGTTTTCCGCAGCCAGAGGATGCCCAGGACCAGCAGGGCTGCCGCGCCGGTGATGAAGTACAGGACGGCGCCGGCATAGTGCCAGCCGGAGCCGGCGTCTTCCGGCACCAGACCAACGATGACGGTTCCGGCTCCCGCAGCACCGGTCAGCAGCCGCACAGCCGCGGCTGCCAGCCAAGGCATTCGCCGGCCCGGCTGCACGGCGGCCCCGGCAATGGCAGCCACCCGCAGCAACCCGGAACTAAGGAGCAGCGCGCCCAGCAGCATCCCCAGCCCCTGGACCACAAACGAGGCGTTCATCAGCCAGTTCAGCGGGGAACAGACCTCCCGGCCATCAAAAATGCCGCAGTTCAAGGCGCCCAGGTCGCTGATGTAGCCGGTGCGCAGGTCATACGGGCGCGGTCCCGCCCAGGCAGCAATAACTGCCGCCTCCGCCGCGAAATACTGCAGAACGCTCAGCACGGACCAGGCACCGATGTACTGCCGGGTGGAAGTGGTGTCCGGAATGAATGCCGCGGATTGGGCAGTGGACGGCGCTGAACTCATGCCTTGAGCGTAGTACGGCTCCGCACCTTGTATGCTTGTATCCGTGTCCGGCCGGAGGCTTTGCCGCTCCACCGTACGCCCGCCCTCGTAGCTCAGTGGATAGAGCACGGCTCTCCTAAAGCCGGTGTCGTTGGTTCGATTCCAATCGAGGGCACTTGAACTTTCCTCCCCCGGAGTTTGCGCTCCGCGCCTACCTGCTCGGCCCAACCGCCACTGCGAAGTCGGGGCGCTGGACCGTCCAACGGGACCTTCTGGACCGTGCCAACGGCACCCACGGAACATTTTCCGGCGTCGTGCAATTTGTCCCAGCGGACGACGGCGGCCTGGCCTTGCGCGAGGAAGGCACCATGCGCTGGCCTGCCTTCACAGGCCCCGCCTCCCGCGAGTACCTGCTAAGGCCCACTGAACGCGCCGACGCGCTGGACGTCTTCTTCACCGACGGGCGCCCCTTCCACACCATGAGCTTCACGCCGGAGGCCAACCTGGATCAACACTGGTGCGATCCCGACACCTACCGTGTGGCGTACAACTACGGAGATGCGGACCGGTTCACTTACAGCTGGGACGTCAAAGGCCCGCAGAAGAACCTGCTGCTGACGTCGACACTGCTGCGGCAACCGGCACGGGAAGCATGAAAAACCGCATAGTGGTTTCCGCCGTGTGCGTCTTTGATGACGCCGGCCGCCTGCTGACTGTCCGGAAGCGCGGCACGTCCATGTTTATGCATCCCGGCGGCAAGCCGGAAGCGGGTGAAACCGCGGTACAGACGGCGGCCCGGGAACTGGCCGAAGAGGTGGGCATCGTCGTCGATCCGCGCGAGCTGCAGCTGATGGGGGTCTGGATCGCGGACGCCGCCAACGAAGCCGCCACCGATATCGAGGCCACGGTGTTCCTGGCGCCAGGCACCTGGGAAGCCCATCCTTCCGCCGAGATTGCGGAGATCCGTTGGCTGGACCTGGATGGCGAACTGCCCGGGGACCTCGCCCCGCTGCTGACGGACCATATCCTTCCGGAGCTGGCCGCAAGGCCTGCAGGCGCCCGACCCGAGGGCTAAAACTCCGGCACTGCCTCCTGGGCCACTGCCGTGGCCTCGGCAAACTGCGTCCGATACAGCTCCGCGTAACGGCCTTCGGCAGCCAGCAGTTCGGTGTGGGTCCCACGTTCCACAATCCGGCCGTCCTCCACCACCAGGATCACATCGGCGGCACGGACGGTGGACAAACGGTGTGCAATTACGACGGCGGTACGCCCCTCGAGCGCGGCGCCCAGGGCCGCCTGCACGGCAGCTTCGTTGGTGGAGTCGAGCGCGGCCGTCGCCTCGTCCAGGATCACCACGCGGGGCTGGGCGATGAGCAGCCTGGCGATGGTGAGCCGCTGGCGCTCACCGCCGGAAAGCCGGTAGCCGCGTTCACCCACCACCGTGTCCAGCCCGTCAGGCAGGGAGCGGATCATGGCTTCGAGCCGGGCCTGCCGGATCGCTTCCCACATGTCCTCGTCAGTGGCATCCGGCCTGGCGAGCCGCAGGTTGGAGGCGATGGTTTCGTGGAAAAGATGGCCGTCCTGCGTCACCATGCCCAGGGTGTCCCGCAGTGAGTCGAAGGTGGCATCGCGCAGGTCCAGCCCGGTCCCGGGAGTGGTACCGCCCAGGCGCACCGCGCCGGAGTCCACGTCGTAGAGCCGGGCCAGGAGCTGGGCGACAGTGGATTTGCCGGCGCCGGAGGATCCCACCAGCGCCACGGTCTGTCCCGGTTCCACCCGGAAGCTGATGCCGTGCAGCACCTCTTCCCCGCCTCGGGTGTCCAGGGTGGACACCTCCTCCAGGGACGCCAGTGAAACCTTGTCCGCGGAGGGGTAGGCGAAGCGGACGTTGTCGAACTCCACCGAAACCGGACCGGCCGGAACCGGCACGGCGTCCGGCTTCTGCTGGATGAGGGGTTTAAGGTCCAGGATTTCGAAAACACGCTCGAAGCTGACCAGGGCGCTCATAATTTCGACGCGCGCGTTTGAGAGTGCCGTCAGCGGAGCGTAGAGCCGGGTGAGCAGCAGGGCCAGCACCACAACGTCGCCCGCCGCGAGTTGCCCGGTGATGGCGAACCAGCCACCCAGCCCGTACACGAGGGCGAGGGCCAGCGCGGAGACCAGCGTCAGTGCCGTCACGAAGGTGAACTGCAGCATGGCGGTCCGGACGCCGATATCGCGGACGCGGCCGGCGCGGACGGCAAATTCCCGGGATTCCTCGTCCGGACGGCCGAAGAGCTTGACCAGGGTGGCGCCGGGGGCGGAGAAGCGCTCCGTCATCTGGGTGCCCATGGCAGCATTGTGATCCGCCGCCTCACGGCGCAGGTCCGCGAGCTTTGACCCCATCCGCCGCGCTGGGATGAGGAAGATGGGCAACAGGACCATGGCCAGGACTGTCACCTGCCAGGACGTGCCAAGCATCACGATGAGCGTGAGGATCAGGGCCACCACATTGCTGACCACACCTGACAGGGTGCCGGCGAACGCGGACTGGGCGCCGATCACGTCGTTGTTCAGCCTGCTGACCAGGGCGCCGGTGCGGGTCCGGGTGAAGAACGCGATGGGCATCTTCTGCACGTGGTCGAAGACCCGGGTGCGCAGGTCCACGATCACACCCTCACCAATGGTGGAGGAGAGCCAACGGCTTACCAGGCCCAGGCCTGCTTCGGCCACGGCCACGACGGCGATGAGCACGGCAAGGCGGACCACCTCCTCGGCTGCGGCCTTGGCCACAATCGCGTTCACTACCTGCCCTGCCAGGACGGGCGTGGCCACGGCGAGGAATGCCATCACAATGGACAGGGCCACAAAGCCCAGCAGCTTCGCGCGGTGCGGCCGGGCAAACCCCAGGACACGCTTCAAGGTGGCCTTGGAAAACGGCTTGGAACCGCTCTTGGCCCTGGTGATGTTGTAGAGGGAGCCCCAGGCAACCCGTTCCATGCTCATTGCTGTTGCTCCATTACGGTCCCGTTTTCCACATTCCAACGCACGTCCAGCCGCACGTTTTCGAGGAGCCTCCGGTCGTGCGTCACCAGTAGCAGGGCGCCGTCGTAGCTTTCCAGCGCCTCTTCAAGCTGTTCGATGGCCGGAAGGTCAAGATGGTTCGTTGGCTCGTCCAAAACCAGGAGGTTCACCCCGCGCGCCTGCAGCAGGGCCAAAGCAGCCCTGGTCCGCTCGCCCGGGGACAGCGAGTCAACGGTCCGTGCCGTGTGGTCCGCCTTGAGGCCGAACTTGGCGAGCAGCGTGCGGACCTCTGCCGGGTTCAGTTCCACCAGGACGGCCTCGACGGCGTCAGCCAGGGTAAGGTGGCCTGCCAGCAGCCCGCGGGCCTGGTCGATTTCGCCGATGGCCACCGAGGCGCCCATGGCTGCGTTGCCAGACTCCGGTGTAAGGTCACCCAGAAGCAGCCGCAGCAGGGTGGACTTGCCGGCGCCGTTGGGGCCCGTGATGCCGATCCGCTCCCCCGCATTGAGCTGGAGGTTGACCGGGCCGAGGGTGAAACTGCCCTGCCGCACCACAGCGTCGCGGAGGGTTGCCACCACAGCGCTTGAGCGCGGCGCCTTGCCAATGGAGAACTGGAGCTGCCATTCCTTCCGGGGCTCTTCCACTGCGTCCAGCCGGGCAATCCGCGACTCCATCTGCCGCACCTTCTGCGCCTGCTTCTCGGAGGACTCGGTGCTGGCGGCGCGGCGGATCTTGTCGTTGTCCGGGCTCTTCTTCATGGCGTTCCGAACGCCCTGGGAGCTCCATTCACGCTGCGTGCGCGCCCTGGACACCAGGTCCGCCTTGGTGGCTGCGAACTCCTCAAACTTCTCGCGCGCGTGCCGCCGCGCTACTGCACGTTCTTCCAGGAAGGCGTCATAGCCGCCGTCGTAAACGGCCACGGAGTTCTGCGCCAGGTCCAGTTCCACCACCGTGGTGACGCAGCGGGCCAGGAACTCGCGGTCGTGGCTTACCAGCACAGCCCCGCCGCGCAGTCCGCGGACAAAGTCCTCGAGTTTCGCAAGTCCGGCCAGGTCCAGATCGTTGGTGGGTTCGTCCAAAAGGACGACGTCGAACCGGCTGAGCAGCAGGGCTGCGAGCGCCACCCGCGCCGCCTGGCCGCCGGACAAACGCGTCATCTCGGCGTCGGCGCCCGTTTCCAGGCCCAGATCGGCAAGGACGGCGGGAATGCGGTCGTCCAGGTCCGCGGCACCGGAAGCCATCCAGCGGTCAAAAGCCAGTGCGTAGGCGTCATCGGCTCCGGGCGCGCCGGAGCCCAGCGCCTCTGCCGTGGATTCCATCTCTGCTGTGGTCTGGGCGCAACCGGTCCGCCGGGCAATGTACGCAGCCACCGTTTCGCCGGGGACACGCTCGTGCTCCTGGGGAAGCCAGCCCACAAAGGCGTCAGCGGGAGCAAGGCTTACGGTCCCGTCCTGCGGCTGGTCGACGCCGGCAAGCAGGCGCAGCAGGGTGGACTTCCCGGCGCCGTTGGCCCCTACGACACCCACAACATCACCGGGTGCGACGGTGAGGGAAAGTTCGGAGAAGAGCAGCCGGTGGTCGTGACCGCCGGAAACATCCTTCGCAACAAGGGTCGCAGTCATGGATCCATCCTTTCACCGGAGCGCGCAGCAGGTCTGGCGCCTCTCGGCCCGCAAAGCCTCTGCATTCCGTCAGGAGGACGGCGCCCGGAGCCCGGACATAAAAGAACCCGCTGGTCCGGACTTGGGGGGTGTACGGACCAACGGGCTCGACCATCAAGCATAGTCGAATCGAGGGTGTGGGTAAAATCGGCGGGAAACCGGCAGGCTAAAATCGACAAATCATCCGTTCTGCAGAGAGCTCTCCATGACCCTCCCCGCCAAGGCGTTCCAGCGCTGGCTGCAAGGCATTGCGCCGGACGCCAGCACGGCAGACGTCTGCAGGATCTCCGGGATCAAGCGGACCACCCTGGCCCAGCAGCTGGTGCGGGGAAAAGTCTCAGTAAGCACGGTGGTCAGTATCAGCCGGGCGTACAACATCAACCCGGTGGCGGCCCTGGCCGACTTCGAACCGTACCGGGAATTGGCCGGCCCCCAGCAGCCGCCTGCCCGCTGCGAGCTGGTCAGCCAGATTTCCACCGCCGACCTCCTGCGAGCCATGCTGGCCCGCCCGGGGATGGACCCAGCCGGAGAACCGGGCGACAAGCCGCCGGCACTGTCGCCTGCGCCGCACGCCACGTCCGTCAAGAACTGGGTTGATGCCATTGACGACGGCGAAGTGCGGCACCGCGTTTCTGCCGCTACCGGCATTGCCCCGCAAAACTACTCCGCGCAACTGACTGCCAACCGGCTTTCAGCGGAGCTGGCGGTGGCCACGGCCAGGGCGGCAGGCGTTGGAGCCGCCAGCGGCCTGGTGGCCACCGGCTTGATCACGGAGGAAGAGGCGGGGTGGCCTCCCGACGCCCGCCAGGCAGCATTGGACAGCCTGTCCGACGGCGACCTCGCCGCCCTGGCCGGTGACCGGCTGCAGGCCTTGGGCAAAGTTTTACGCCGCCAGGAACAGGACCAGGCGCAGACAGAGAAGATTTGGGAGAACCTGGGATGATTGAAATCTTTCAGTGGTCAACGCTGGCCACCTGCGGCCTCATTGCAGCGGCCCGGATACCCAGCGCGCTTCGGGGAGAGAACCGGTCCCTCTTTTATATCTTCGCCCTGATGACCGCGGCTATTTTTCTGAGCATCGAGGCGCCGTATATTGCAGTGGATAGAGCGCTGGGAGGCATCAACCTCGCCAACCTGCTGCTGCGCTTCATCATCTTCTCTGCCATCTACTTCGTCGGGATACGGGTGACCCGGGGGTTCGGAGCAGACCATGCCTACCGGCTCATCACAGGCAGGCTCGGCATGATGGTGCTCCTGGTCATCTCCCTGGTGATGACCGCCCTGTTCTTCCTGATGGACACGGTGGGTTCTTCGGCAGGGCTGTCTGCGACCTCCGGCAAAAGTGAGCTCAACTTCGCCCTGGTGGAGTACTACGGGGCGGCGGGACGCGCATATCCTTCGTACGTCTCCCTGGTCCTGCTTCCGGCCATGGTTCGCGCCGTGGGCAGCCGGCTTCCCGTGCTGGTACGGTTCGCGGCCGGGCTTCTGGCACTTGGCGGAATTGCCATTGCCCTCACCCTGCTGTTCCCCCTGGTGCCGCCGGAGTGGGGTGCACTGGAATTCATCGTCAACTACACGGCAGTGCTCTGCTTCGTCCTCGGCCTCGCGCTCATTTGGGCAGCCAGGGTGAGAAACAGCAGGAGCCCTGGGCCTAAGAGGACATCTACTGAAGCGTAACCTGTGGGGCTTTCACAAAATCATTAGAATGTGAAACAATCATGAATGTGTGAAGGTGGGGGTTGCGGGGCGTTTGCGAACGGGGATACTTTCTTGAACGGAAGCGGCCCCCGGGGGCCTTTGCACGCTTTGGGGGGATGAGTGGTGGCGGCCGTTGGGGACCGCCCCCACTCAGCCATTTAAGGCCCTTTTAGAATTCCTCCGCGACTTCCGACGCCTGCCTGGCCGGCAACTATTCCTGCCCGCGGACAAACCTCAGGGTCACCAACTGGAACGGCCGCAGGAGCAGCTCCGCCCCGTCCGGCCCGGCGTCCACGCCGGCAGCCTCGACCGCGCGTTCCAGCAGGTCGACGGTGCTGACCCGCTGTACCGGGAAGTTCGCCGTGAGCATTCCGGCCGAACGCTGCCCCAGCGATTCGTACAACCGGACGATCACATCCCCGGAGCCGTCCTCCGCCAGCTTGACTGCTTCGATGACCACAGCAGGGTTGGACAGCGAAAACAGCGGTTCCACCGGCGAGGCGCCGGTGACCAGCCGCGGAGCAAGATTAGTCCGGTAGCCCTCCTGGACAGCATCGGCAATGGCAGCGCCGGGCCGGATGGTGACCGTCAGTTGGTGGCGTCCGCGGTCCGCATCCGGATCCGGGAACTTCGGGGCACGCAACAGCGACATCCGCACTGTGGTGGTGGTACCGCCGTCGAACTCCCTAATGCTCCTGGTGACGTCGTGGCCGTAGGTGGACGAGTTCGACACGGCGACGCCGTAGCCCGGCTCCGCCACGTGGATCCAGCGGTGCGCACAGATTTCGAACTTGGCCGCTTCCCAGGAAGTGTTGGTGTGCGTGGCCCGGAAGACGTGCCCGAACTGCGTCTCCGCGGCAGACCGGTCCGCACGAACATCCAGTGCGAAGCCAAGCTTCAACAGCTTTTCCCGCTCCTGCCAGTCCACGGACGTGGTGATGGAAAGCGAGGGGCTTCCCGCGGCAAGACTGATGCGCTGGGTGATGGCTGAGGACCCGGCCATTCGCTCCACCACTACAGCAGCCTCGCCCTCATCGTCCGTTAGCCGCACCGACTCCGCGCACGTCAACGGTGTGACATTGCGGCGGTAAAACTCGTCAATGTCCCAAGCGTCCCACTCATTGGGGGTGTCGCGGTGGAGTTCCAGCAGGTTGCCGCGCTCCCCCGGGGCAATGGCCTCACGGCCGCTGGCGTAGTCCCGAAGTGACGTGAGCAAACCGTCCGCGTCCAGGACTGCCCGGATGATGCCGTTGTCCAGCACAAAGCCGGCGTCCCGGGCGGCAGCCCGGGCCGGTACTGGCGGCGCCACCGGTTCGCCGGCTGCCAGCGCCGGCACGCCCTCCCGGGCATGCGGTGCTGCGTTCAGCAGGAATTTCCGGTTCCCACTTCCGAGCACTGCCTTGGCAGCCCCGGCGATCAGCGTTTCGAGGTCGGCTTCAATGGCCTCGTAATTGCGTTCGGCGTCCTGGTGCACCCAGGCGATGGAACTGCCCGGAAGGATGTCGTGGAACTGCTGCAGCAGCACCAGCCGCCACAGCCTCTTGAGCTCGGCGGCGGGATAGGCAAACGAGCCCGCTGTTCGGACAGCCGCCGTTGCGCACCACAGTTCCGCTTCGCGCAGCATGTGTTCGCTGCGACGGTTGCCCTTCTTGGTCCGGGCCTGGCTGGTGTAGGTGCCGCGATGCAGTTCGAGGTACATCTCGCCCACCCACACAGGCAGTGACGGATACTCGCCCTCGGCCTGCTTGAAAAAGCTTTCCGCGGATCCGACGCGCACCTTCGGTGAGCCTTCCAGGTCCGCTGCCCGGGCGGCAGCCGCAAGCATTTCCCGGGTGGGGCCGCCGCCGCCGTCGCCATAGCCAAAGGGCACCAGCGATACCGTGCCGCGGCCGTGGTCGCGGTAGTTCCGTTCGGCGTGGGCGAGTTCGCGCCCGCTGAGCTGGGAATTGTAGGTGTCTACCGGCGGGAAGTGGGTGAAGAGCCGGGTGCCGTCGATTCCCTCCCAGTTGAAGGTGTGGTGCGGCATCCTGTTGGTCTGGTTCCAGGAGATCTTCTGGGTGAGGAACCACCGGCTGCCGGCGGACTTCACGATCTGTGGCAGGGCGGCGGAGTATCCAAAGGAATCCGGCAGCCACGCTTCCTGGCAGTCCACGCCGAACTCAGCAAGGAAGAAGCTCTTTCCCTCCACAAACTGACGCGCCATCGCTTCGCCGCCGGGCATGTTGGTATCGGACTCCACCCACATGCCGCCCACGGGTACGAACTGTCCGGCCCGCACCTTTTCCCGGATCCGGCCGAAGAGTTCGGGGTAGTACTCCTTGATCCAGGCCAGCTGCTGGGCGGAGGAGCAGGAGAAAACGAAGTTGGGGTATTCATCCATCAGCGCCACCACGTTGGAGAACGTCCTGGCGCATTTGCGGATGGTTTCCCTGACGGGCCAAAGCCAGGCCGAGTCGATATGGGCATGGCCGGTGGCAACGAGCTGGTGCGCCGAAGCGTACGCCGGCCGTGCCATCACTTCGGCGAGGGCAGCGCGACCGGCGGCTGCGGTTCCCGCAACGTCGTCGGGATCCATCAGGTCCATCATGCGCTCAAGTGCCCGGAGGATCTCGTGCCGCCGTGGCAGCTCCAAAGGCAGTTCCGCCATTAAACCGGACAGGGTCCAGATGTCCTGCTGGAGTTCCCAGACAGTTTGGTTCAACTCGGCGATGGCTATAGTGCCCAGCCTGTACTGGGGCGCTGTTCCGGCCGTCGACTTATCGCCGTACGGCGTGGGCGCGAACGTCCAGCCCTGGGCGACATCAGGGTTGGCGGCGGCCTCCACATAGAAGTCCACGGCCATGCCGCCTCCCAGCAGCTTCAGCGGAATGTACTGGTTCCGGGGCGACACGGCTTTGATGATGGTGCCGTCGGCGCGCCACGCGATGCCCTCACACTGGAAACCGGGCACTTCGATGGTGAAGCCGAGGTCGACCACAACTTCAACGGTGGTATCCGGCTCCGTGCCCCAGAACTCGGGAACTTCGCCCTGGAGGCGGAGCCACTTGGTGCCCCACGGCTTGCCCCAGGGAGCGCAGTGTTCCTGCGGCTGGAACTTCTGCCGCATGGCTTCAAGTGCCGGGACGGGTTCGTCCGGCACGTCCCAGCTGCTTAGGGTGAGGGGAAGGCTCCGGCTGTACACGGCCGGGTTGATGCGTTCGCGGACGAATCTTTCGAGGCGGACTTCCGTGATCCGGCGGTCGTCATGCAATGTTGGCCCTCTTCAGCGCTGGAAATATGGACCATCGTGTCCATTCGGTGGATAAAACTACCCGCTGGTAGCTTACTCGCCAATGCCTGCGGATAACATCCCCAATAAAGCGCTTTCCCGAGAAGAAGAAGATGAACCTGCTGCGGACCCGGAAGTCAGGGACGGCCGGGTAGGGTACGGGCGAGGTCAGGGACGCGCGCTGGCGGGGACTTGGGCCAAAGGCCTGACAATCCGGTGGTCGCCGGCATAGATATTGAGGCTGGTTCCCCGGCTGAAACCGGCCAGCGTCAGGCCGCTGGCTTCCGCGAGTTCCACAGCGAGGCTTGACGGGGCGCTGACGGCCGCGAGCACGGGAATTCCCGCCAGCGCCGCTTTCTGCACCAGCTCAAAGGACGCCCGCCCTGAGACCTGGAGGACGGTGCCGCGGAGCGGGAGCAGTCCTTCACGCAGCGCCCAGCCCACTACCTTGTCCACGGCGTTGTGGCGGCCTACGTCCTCGCGGAGGCACAAAAGCTCCGTGCCGCCGTCGTCCTGGATCTTGAACAGCCCGGCCGCGTGCACTCCCCCGGTGTCCTCGAAAAGCCGCTGGGACTTCCGAAGGACAGCAGGCAGCGACGCGAGGAGCCCGGCGTCGATGGTCAGGGGATCTGCGGCGGGACTGTAGTGCGAGGACTTCTGCACAGACTCCACGGAATCAGTCCCGCATATGCCGCAGGAGCTCGACGTATAGATGTGGCGGCCGATGGACGGGACCGTGACGTCAGGCCGTAGCTGGACTTCAACCACGTTGAACGTCTGGACGCCATTTTCATCTTCACCTGCGCAGAATCGCAGCGACACGAGCTGCTCGGAGCTCCAGATGATGCCCTCCGACACCAGGAAGCCGGCCACCAGGTCAAAGTCGTCGCCGGGGGTCCGCATGGTGACAGAGAAGGAGAGCTGGCCCAGCCGGATCTCCAGCGGCTCCTCGACGGCGAGGACATCCTCACGGTGCCGGACCGGAAACTCGAGGGCCTTCGGAGAACCGTCGAGGACATACTTGTGCACCTTTCGGCGCTGGGTCACACGGCCCATTCCCACCCCTGCCTTTTCATATATCCATCATCAGCCAAGAAGCGCGCTCCAGTCCACGGGGCCGTCTGCCGCCGGCTTGGGACCAGTCCTGCCTTGCCGCGCCGCGCTCCTGGGCTTTCCTTTGCCGGCAGAACCGGCAGCGGCCGGGATGGGTGGTCCCCAGGGCAGGGCGACGGCCGGCACCAGCTCCCCGAGCTGGACGCCGTGCGGCGGCACCACCATAACACCGTCGGCCGATGCCAGCCCGCGCATCATGCCCGGGCCGGTGTGCTGCGCCGGAGATGCCATCCCGTAGAGGAGCCGGAACGGCACCAGGCGCGTGCGCCCGGGATCTGGTTCGATCATGCTTCCGCAGGGCACTTCCTGGACCTCATCCAGGCTGCCGTGGCCCAGCGCGGCGAGCAGCGGTGCCCCTACGGTGACCAGCGCCATCATCGCGGCGAGCGGGTTCCCCGGCAGGCCGAGTACAAAACGTCCGTCGGGCAGTTCCGCCAGGACAGCCGGATGTCCTGGCCGCATTGCGATCCCGTCGATGACGAGCCGTCCGCCCAGTTCTGCCACCGCCTGGCGGAGATGATCCGTACCTGAGCGTCCGGTCCCGCCTGTGGTGATGACGACGTCGGCCGGCAGGTCCGGAGCCCCCGGCGCCTCAGGTACAACGTCTTCCAGGGCGGCCAGCCATTCGTCGTAGGAGTCCCCGATCCGCTGCTGTTCCCCCGCTATTCCTCCCAGCATCTCCACGACTGCCGGCAGTTGCGGACCGAAAGTGTCACGCACCTGGCCGGGGACGGGCACTCCCTGGTCGATAACTTCGGAGCCGGTGAGAAGTAGCCGGACCAGGGGTTTGCCCTGGACCTGCAGCTCGTCGTAGCCGGCCAGGGCAGCCAATGCGAGATGGGCAGGGTTGAGCTTCGCTCCTGCCTTGACCAGCACGTCACCTGCCAGGGCTTCCTCCCCGGCTTTGCGGATATGCTGGCCGTTGCGCGGCTCGCCGGGCCGGGCGCTTCCTCCGGTCATCAGGACAGGCAACCCGTCTTCGTCCTTGCCGGGCACTGCGCTCTCGCTGCGCAGCACCGCTTTTCCGCCCGGCGGAATCAGCCCGCCGGTAACGATGGGGCTCGCCTGGTGCGGCGCCAGCCTGGTGCCTGGTTCCGCCAGGATCCAAGGCCCAGTCCCGTTGACCGCCCACCCGTCCATGGCAGAGGACGCGTAGTGGGGCATGTCCTGCAGTGCCGCAACGTCCTGGTCCAGCCTGCGTCCGAGGGCCAGATGCAGGGGAACGGGACCGGCAGGAATTGGCGTGGCCGCCTCGAAAGCGGCCAGCCGGGCCTCCTCCCAGGTGTGGGCCAGGTGCCGCGGCGCCTCCGGCGGGTCGGTTGAACTCCGTTCTTCCCCGGGCTCCTCAGTCATTCGCCGGGAGTCCCGGCGGCTTCAGCATCGTAGTCGGCAGCCAGGGAACGTGCCACGGCCAGGGCCCCTTCCATGGACGCGGAATCTGTGCCGCGTCCGGCCGCTGAGGCCAAGCCGGCGGCGTACCCGGCGATGAAGGTAGTCAGTGGTGCCGCCGGCCGTACAACGGAGTGCGCCGCTACACCTGCGAGGGCGAGGATGGCATTGACGTCCACCTGGACGTCCTCAAGCTCATAGGCCTGGAGCAGGGACCTGCACCATTCCTCCAGCGTTTCATCCTGGCTTTTCACGAACTGCCTCCCAATTCAACTGCTGCCGCGCCGGTCCTGGAACTCGTCACGGATCCCGGCGTCAACTCCTAGTGCGGCGGCATCATCCCAGGTATCCACATCGTCGGTGGAACCGGTGGGGACGGTGACAAGCTGCAGGTCCAGACTAGCAAGGAGCGCACGCATGGAGCCGTTGATTAAGCGGTCCTGCGACTCCAGTTCCTCAACCGCCTTTTTTAACTTGCCTGTGCGGTAAAACCCGGCCAGCTGCTGGGGCCTGCCGTCTTCGCCGCGGGCCAGGAGTCCGTCGGCTTGGAACTCCCCCGATTCCAGTGCCTCCGACAGCACTTCCACGGCAGCCGAGACCCGGGGCATGTCGCAGGCCAGTACCAGGGTGTAGGTCCTTTCGTTTCCGGCCTGGGCCAGAGACGCCAGGCCAGCGGCCACAGCAGCGGCGGGTCCTGCAAATTCCGGCTGCTCCCGGCAGGAGAGCACGCCTGCAGGCAGAGCGCCGGAGTCCGGACCTACCACTACTGTGCGAAACGCCCCGGAGGCCGCAGCAAGTGACTGATGCAGGAGGGTGGCACCTTGAAAGACCAGCCCTTGCTTGGGCACCCCACTCAACCGGGATGACCGGCCGCCGGCCAGGATCACGGCATCGAAGTCCAAACGGTTTTGCTCCACTCCCCCAGCCTAGTCCGGGGACGGCTAAGGCGACGTACCCCGAATCAGGCAGCGCGCTCAGGCAGAAGGAACGGATCCCAGGCGGGCGTGGGCTTTTCGAGTTCCTTGATCTGCCAGATGGTGCCATGCGGAGGCTCAGGGACAAACCGCAGTTTCCAGCCCATCTCTGCCGGGGTGTGGTCACCTTTGACGTTGTTGCACCTGAGGCAGGCGGCCACCAGGTTCTCCCAGGACTCCGCACCCCCGCGTGACTTTGGGTGGACATGGTCGATGGTGTGCGCAGCTTTTCCACAGTAGGCACACTTGTGCCCGTCACGCCTCAGTACCCCGCGACGGCTCACAGCAGTGGACTGGTTGTATCGGGGACGGATGTAGCGGTTCAGGAGAATCACGGACGGGCGGCCCAGAATCTCCTGGGGGCCCACCACGGGGTCGTCCCCTTCAGCCACAACACTCGCCTTGCCCGTGAGCACAAGCACCAGCGCCCGGCGGAAAGTAATAACCGCCAGCGGTTCATATCCAGCATTCAGAACGAGAGTGCGCATGCACGTACCTCTTCACGGCCGCACCCGTCAGGGGCACGAGGGCCGGCTGCCCTCGGCATGTCCGGGCTATGGATCGACACCACAAGAGTAAACAAAGAAGTGCAGTATCAGCTAATTCCTATGACCGGGGCCACCATTTCGCGCTGAATTAGCGAACCGGGCAGACGCCTCCCGGGAGTTAACGGACAGGACCCCCGCCGCAAAGGGCAGGGGTCCTGATCCGTCTTGATCAACCGCGAAGCGCGGCTGCGGGGATGTCAGTTGACGCGGATGAACACCGGACCGGAGCCCACGTTGGCGCTGAAGACAACTGTCTGGTTGCCGTTGTAGCCGCCGTGCACCGCCTGGCCATTGCCGGCGTAAACCGCGATGTGGGCCATGCCGGAACCGCCGTCAGCGTAGTAGATGAGGTCGCCCGGCTGAGCTTCGGCAGCGCTCACGGTGCGGCCCAGGGAGAGGTAACCTGCAGGCCAATCGTGGAAGTTGATGCCCACGGCAGCCAGGGAGTTGGTCACCAGCATGGTGCAATCCTGCGTAACGCCGAGCTGGGCGTAGGCGGCGGACAGGATCGCTGCGCCCTTGCCGCTTGCCGAGGCAGGAGCCGCGGGGGCGGCTGCAGCGGGAGCCGTGGCAGTCACCTTCGCGACAGCTGCGGTTTTTGCGGCGGGAGCGGGAGCGGCAGCCGGAGCCGGAGCTGCTTCCTGAACCTCAACCTCAACCTCAGGCTCTGGTGCTTCAACAACGGGAGCCGGCGTGGTGGTCACAGCAGGCTTCTCGAAGGAAATGGCAATGGTGGAAGCAGCCGAAATGGGAGCCTCAACCGTTGATTCGACTTCCAGGGTGGAAGCCGGCGCGGAGTCGCGCTGCACGTTGGCGTCTGCAGCGTTGGCAGCGAGGCCGCTGGTCAGGACCAGGCCGGAAGCAGCTGCGATGACAGCTGCCTGGCGTCCTACGCCGCCGGCGTTGTCGCCGACAGCCTTGGCAATGATGGCGAGCGAGTTGGTTTTGGTGACCTCGGCGCGGTGCCGTGCGGTTGCACGAGTAGTCATCAGTTCTCTCTTTCGTTTTCCTTCAAACCGCCGGTAGGCAGCCAAAGGCGACTGGACGTGCCGGCATCTTGGGGGTACGCCGGCACGCCCCGAACGGGGGATGTGGTGATTTAGCGAAGAGCGTTTGGGCAAAGAAAAAGCCCTTGGACCCGAGGGTCGAAGAACTAGTTCATGGTGTAGAACGCGGAGGAACCGGTAGCAGCTACCGAGTGCAGCAGCGTTCCCTGCGAGGGGTTCAAGGCGCTGATCATCATGCCGTTGCCTACGTAGATGCCAACGTGCGCACCGCCGTTCTGCATGACCAGGTCGCCCGGCTGCGGCGTGGACGTGGGCTTCATCGCAGTCCAGGCGTTCACGCGGGGGATGCTGATGCCGGCCTGGGCGTAAACCCACTGGGTGAAGCCGGAGCAGTCCCAGCCGCTGGGGGTGGTGCCGCCCCAAACGTACGGGCTGCCGATGCCGGTGTAAGCCAGGCCCGCGATTCCAGAGGTGGAAGCGGAGGCAGCGGTCTCCACAACCTTTTCCGCGGCGGGCGCAGTGGAGGCAGTGGTCACAGCCTGGCCGTCGGTCGCAGCCTGGTCGTCAGTCACAGCTTGGTCGTCGTCGTCGGAGGTTGACTGTGCAACTACCCGCTCAACGACGGGAGCCGCAATCGTCTTAACCACCGGGCGCTCGAAGGACACGGTAGCCGTGGGTGCCGCAGTGACGGCGAGGGCCGACTGTGCGGATCCGGACTCGGTGGAGGCAGAGACACCAGCGGAGGTGTCCGCTGCGTTGGCCGGCAGGCCCAAGGTCAGGACGAGGCCGGATGCAGCAGCGATGACTGCAGCCTGGCGACCTACTGTCCCGGCGTTGGCACTAACAGCCTTGGACATGGTGTCCAGGGGGTTGGTACGAACCGTTTGCGCACGGTGGCGCGCAGAATTATGGCGTGATGACACGAAGGTGGCCTCTCCCAATGCCTGCGAGGTGAGCTGTCGGATTCGGATGGGAGTCACCCGGCCGCGCGGCTTCCTGGGAAGCTTTTGCGACTTAACCCCAAGGCCTTCAAAACATAAAGGCCAAAATTGGTTCCCCCGCCCCTGCCAGACGATGAAATGCGAACGGACCTTGAGCGGTGGCAGAGCTAGGCAATCCGCACAAGAGCGTCAACTTCGGAAAAGTTGACGCGATTTAGACGGTACAGCAGTTTTGCGTGAATGTCACATTCAGGTCACGGGAGGTCAACATCATGTGATAGTTCACCGTCAATTGACTAAAGCCAGCCGGTCGGGTCAACGACTTCGCCGTTGACCTGGACCTCGAAGTGCAGGTGGCAGCCCGTGGAGGCTCCTGTGGTCCCGCTGAGGGCCACAACATCCCCGCGGGATACTGTCTGCCCCTCCTTCACGCTGAAGGACGAGAGGTGGTTGTACGTGGTTTCCAGGCCGTTGCCGTGGTCCACCACAACGCGGTTGCCGCCACCGTACTCATGCCAGCCCACAAAGGTAACGGTTCCGGTGGCCGCAGCCAGAACGGAGGTGCCGCACTGGGCTACGTAGTCCTGTCCGCGGTGGAAGTCACCGGAGCCTCCGGTGATAGGGCTGACGCGGTAGCCGAACGGTGAGGCGGTGCTCAGCGCAGCGAGCGGGGCACCGAGGCTTCCGGTGGAAGCGGCGCGGGTGATGGCGCCTGCAGACTGGGCACTGAGCAGCTGTTTCAGCTTCCCGTCCGGGTCCGCTTCGGTGACTACGGCGGAGCGGCTGAAGTCGATCTCGGCTTCCGCTTCCGCGGAAATCCGGGGCTGCGGGGCTACAGCGGACGCGGCAACAGGAGAGTTCCCTGAGGCGTCCGTGGCCATGACGGGACTGGTGGCCGGTACGGTCACGGTGAGCACCAGTCCGGCGGCAGCCAGGGCGACGCCGGCCTTCTGGCCGATACCGCTGGCAGCAGCAAACTCAGTGACTTGACGGAATGGACCCCGACGCCGGCGCGCATCACGGTGCGGATCGCGGGGGCGTTCCGAGGTGATGACTTCGACAACGCGCGGTGTCGAAGCAGGGACCGCCGCGCGGCGGCGTCCCCTGGAATTCTGCATGGTCAAGAAGGGTTCCTCTCTGGAAAGCCTGCGAAGTTAGCTGTCGGATTCGGGTCAGAGAGTTCAAAGACCCGGTCCGCCGTAAGCAAGCTTCGGCACAGAGGTATCCCCGGAGGAATCCTTCGCTGGAAGAGGCTTGCTGCTGACGAACTTCACCCCAAGGCAGTCCCCCGGCTGCCGCTTGTGGTTCCCCCGCCTCTGCCAGTTACGACTCATGCTCCTGATCCGCTGGCAGAGCTCGGCTCCAGATCAGGTAACGCTTTAATATCAACGCTTCGGTTCAACTATAGAGGGTAAGGCCCAAAGTAACAATTCCGTTATCTTTGCGTAACCCACCTCACATGGGGTAGGGAAGAACGCGGCAGGTTTTCTAGCGGACGGCCACGAATACGTGCGCGGCCACCTCTGGAGGCAACTCAAGTGCCCCTTCAATGCCGGGAACCCGGACTGAGATGTAGTCCCCCACCCGCTCCAGCGACACAGCAGCCCCCGGCCTGATGCCACCCTCATCGAGCTGCGAGAGAAGTTCCGGCTCCACCTGGATAGGCTCGGCAAGCCGGCTGATAGTCACAGCTGAGGCGGGCCCGTAGGACTTCATCGCTTCCAGGAGGCTGATGGCTCCATCGGCAAAGCCGAGGGACGGCACCCCGCCCAAGGCCGCCAGCCCGGGAATCGGGTTCCCGTACGGAGACTCGGTGGGGTGGTTCAGCATCTCGTAGATGCGGCGTTCCACCCGCTCGCTCATCACATGCTCCCAGCGGCAGGCCTCGTCGTGGACGTAGGCCCAGTCCAGCCCAATCACGTCGGCGAGGAGCCGCTCAGCCAGACGGTGCTTGCGCATTACTTCCGTGGCGCGCTTCCGGCCCGTCTCCGTGAGCTCCAGGTGGCGGTCGCCGGAAACAACCACCAGACCGTCCCGCTCCATCCGGCCGATGGTCTGGGAGACGGTAGGCCCGGAGTGGCGCAACCTTTCAGCGATACGCGCACGCAGGGCAACAATGTTCTCTTCCTCGAGCTCCAGAATGGTCCGAAGGTACATCTCCGTAGTATCGATCAGATCCGTCATCCAGCTCAGCTCCTCGAGCGCAGTACCTTGCGTTGTCCCACCGTATCGCCTTCACTGCGACGTAGTCCGTGGAAAAGCTTAGCCTATTTTGACTTTGTCCGAATAGTTGCCGATGGCCGCAGGAACGTCTCATTGGCTGGACTATGACGGTTCCGGTTCCCGCCGATACAGCCCAACAGGGCAGAATGAGGGAGGCCCTGGCAGCAGCCATCACCGATTGCCGGCCACCAACACCCGTCCGGACCAAAGCCGTGTCCATGCCGAAATTGGAGCACCTGTGAGCGAAACCAGCATCACTATTCCCGCCGACCTCCTGCCCAAGGACGGACGGTTCGGCGCGGGGCCTTCCAAGGTCAGGCCGGAGCAGATTGATGCGCTGTCCGCGGCGTCGAAGAACATCCTGGGTACGTCCCACCGGCAGGCACCGGTCAAGAACCTCGTTGGCTCCGTCCGCGAGGGCCTCAGCCAGTTCTTCCGCGCCCCCGAAGGGTACGAGGTTGTGCTCGGCGTCGGCGGCTCCACGGCGTTCTGGGACATTGCAAGCTTCGGCCTGGTGGAAAACAAGGCCCAGCACCTTTCCTTCGGTGAGTTCGGCTCGAAATTCGCCGCGGCCACCAACAAGGCGCCCTTCCTGGATGCTTCTTCGATCATCAAGTCTGAGCCCGGCACCCGCCCCACGGCCCGGGCCGAAACAGGCGTGGACGTCTACGCCTGGCCGCAGAACGAGACCAGCACCGGCGTCGCCGCCCCCGTGCAGCGTGTTGCCGGTGCAGACGAGGGCGCACTGGTGCTCGTCGACGCCACGTCTGCCGCAGGCGGGCTGGATGTTGATGTTGCGCAAAGCGATGTCTATTACTTCGCCCCGCAGAAAAACTTTGCCTCCGACGGCGGGCTCTGGCTTGGCCTGTTCTCCCCTGCCGCCCTGGAACGCGCAGCGCGGATCAAGTCCAGCGACCGCTGGATCCCGGATTTCCTGGACCTGCAGACGGCCATCGACAACTCACGCCTGAACCAGACCTATAACACCCCGTCGTTGTCCACCCTGGTTACGCTGGACGCCCAGATGCAGTGGTTGAACGCTAATGGCGGCCTGGACTTCGCTTCCGCGCGCACGGCAGATTCTGCCGGCCGTATCTACAGCTGGGCCGAGGCATCGGAGTTCGCCACTCCGTTCGTCATCAACCCGGACGAGCGCTCAAACGTCATCGCGACCATCGACTTCGACGAGACCGTGGACGCCGCAGTAGTGGCCAAGGTCCTGCGCGGCAATGGGATCGTGGACACCGAGCCGTACCGTAAGCTCGGCCGCAACCAGCTGCGCATCGCAACGTTTGTTGCAATTGAGCCGGCCGACGTGTCGGCCCTTCTGGCCAGCATCGACTACGTGGTGGGCGAACTGCGCAAGTAATCGCCACTGCGGAGCACTTCGGCTGACGCAACGCACCAGCATTAACGTACGACGGCGCCGCCCGGGTTCTGCCCGGTCGGCGCCGTTTGTGCGTCGTAGCTCAGTTTCCGTGCCTTGGCGCGGTTCCGCGCCTCAATCTGTTCCGGCGTCGTGCCCTAGGCGCTGTTCCTGCGCTTCTCCGGCTTCAACATCCCGGGCTTCACTTTCCAGCGCTTCACCGTCCAGGCTGCCTACTGCATACAGAGACGCAGCAACGCCATCGGCGGGCTCAGCGGCGGGCTCAGCGGCGGCAGCTTCCGGCGTGTCAGCCTGGGGTGCAAAGTCTTCATGCGCGCCGGCTTCTGGCCGACCGGTTTCGTGTTCGCCGGTTTCCGGTTCCTGTTCATCCTCGGGCCGGACACGTTCCGCCCACGGGACCCATTCCGGGGCGAGGATGGACTCCTCGGACGGCAAGAGACCGAGCTCGTTGACCGTGACCACCTTGGACCGCGAATTCCGGGTCAGCACCGCGAACCACTGCCAGCCGCCGTATCCGGGCAGCCTGCATTCGAAGAGGTGGGTCACCAGGCGGTCGCCTTCGCTCTTGGCTGCCAGGTGCTGCCCAATGTCCGAGGCCTCGGTGATGCCTGCAATGGCTGTCCGCGCCGTGTCCACAGCGGCAGCGAGGAAAGCATCCGGCTTACCTGTCCGCCAAACAGGCACCCCGGCACGGCGCTTGGCCTTCGCGGCACCTGCCTGCAGCACCAAGTCCACCGACGCCGGGCCCACGGACACAGGGTCCACCATTTCGATGTCCAATGACTCCGAGCCCAGCGACACCAAGTCCACTGACTCCCGGGCCGTTACCTCCAGGTCCACTGACTCGGGGTTTGTTGACTCCACGTCCTGCTGATCAGCTTCCGGGTTCATGAGGGCCTAAACGTCCAGCTCGTCGGCAACCTTACGCAGGGCGGCGGCGATGGCCTTGCCCTTATTGCCTTCCGGGTATTTGCCGTTGGACAGGGTTCCGGACAGGTTGTCCAGAACAGTCACGAGGTCCTGGACCAGCGGTGCGAGGTCCTTTGCGCTGGGCCGCTTTGCCTTGGCAATGGACGGCGTTTTGTCCAGTACACGCAGGCCCAGAGCCTGGGCTCCCTTGCGGCCGTCGGCCACACCGAATTCAACGCGGGTGCCGGCCTTCAGCTCGGTAACGCCCTCGGGCAGCGACGATTTGGGCAGGAAAACTTCCTGGCCATCTTCTCCCGCGAGGAATCCGAAGCCTTTTTCCTTGTCATACCACTTGACCTTGCCGGTAGGCACGTAATCAACCTTCTTTGTTCTGACGTCTTGTGACACGGCCAGCCGTCACCGCATCCGCATTGTTGTGCGGGTTCAGGGTATGACGGCTGGAGACCGTGTTGGTCTGTATCCCTCAAGGTTATCCTGCCCGGCGCCGTAATCCTGCTTTCGACGGCTCTCCGCAACGGCACATGGAACCCATGGCGGCCCTGTCGGACCGGGCTGTTAGCGTTACGTTTATGACACCATCGCGTTACCGGCGTCCGATGACGATCCTCGCCGCAGTTATTGCCGTCCTTTCACTGGCCGCGGTGGCTGCCGTTATGGCATTCGCCTTCGCCGGTTCCGTGGCTCCGGCCTGGGTCACCTACACCGCTCTGTACGGACTGCCGCTGGCGTTCCTCCTGATGCTGTTCCTTGTTCTGGAAAGCGTTGCCGGACGACGCCGGGCAGGAAAACCGGGCGGGCGGTAACGTTGGACTGATGTCCCTCATTCGCGCGCTCAGTAAGGACCTGGAGGCCCGCAGCGACGACTCGTTGCGGGCGCTGTTCGACGCGCGGCCGGACCTCATCTCCCCGGCTGTGCCGGACTTCGCCGCCCTCGCTGCACGGGCCAGCGGGCGCGTTAGCGTCCAGCGCGCGCTGGAGCGCCTCAATCGGCCACAGATGCAGGTCCTGGAAACCCTCCATCTGTGCACAAACACGGATACGGAGCACAGTGCCTCCGCGGCAGGATTGCGGAAATTGATTTCGGGTTCCACCGTTGCCGCTGTGGAACGGATCCTGGCCGCTCTCCAGGAACTTGCCCTGGTCCACCGTGCCGTCCCCCCGCACGGCGCACCCGCCACCGGAAACAGGCAGCGGTACTACCTCCCCGTTGGCAGCCTCAAGGACGTGGTGGGAATTTATCCGGCGGGGCTTGGCCGCAGCTATACGGAGCTTGTGCGCCTCCAGCCGGCGTTCGCGCAGCGGGCGGTGCAGCTCGTGTCCGAACTTCACCGCAGCGGCGCAGCCATCCATGGGGCCACAACACCCATGGAGGCAGCGCTTGCCCTGCAGCACTGGACGTCCTCGCCGGAGGCTCTCCAGGACATTTTGGCCACGGCTCCGGAACGGACCACGGCGTTGCTCGCCCGGTTCCGGAACTGGGCAATGGGCGCGGTCCCCCAGGCGCAACGCAAGGCGTCCATCACCACGGAGGGATCCGACGTCGGGCCCATCGACTGGCTCCTGGCGCGCGGCCTGCTGGTTCCTTTGGACGCCGCGCATGTGGAGTTGCCGCATAGCGTGGGGCTCTCACTGCGGGGCGGTGCCATCATCAACGACTTCAGCCTTTCGCCTCCGGTTCCGGAGCTCGGCCGGACCAGCGCCGCTTTGCGGCGGAATGCAGCGCTGGGGGCCATCAGTGAGACCCTGCGGCTGGTGGGCGAAGTACTCCATGCCGTGCGGGACCAGCCCTTGGCCACCCTTCGCAGCGGCGGCGTGGGCGTCCGCGAGATGAGACGGCTGGCTGAGTTGCTCCGGATCGACCAACCCCGTACCGGGCTTCTCCTTGAGCTCTGCGGGCTTGCAGGGCTGATCCGTCTGGACGTCGATTCGTCGTCGTGGGTCCAGCCGCCGGAGCTGGAATGGCTTGTCCTGCCCCGGCAGGAACAATGGCTCTGGCTGGTCAACGCCTGGCTGGCCAGCCAGCGCGTGCCGTCCCTGGTGGGGCAGCCGATCAATGGAACCCCGGGAGCAGCTGCGCAGCGCGCGGCTTCCGGGAGCACCATCATCGCGTTGTCGGCCGAGGCGCAGCGACCGGATGCCCCCGTGGTGCGCAAACGGATCCTGGAGATCCTGAACGAACTCACTTGTGAAGCATCGGCCCCTGACGGAACAGCGCCGGTCCTGGACGCGGCAGCGGTGCTCCAGCGCGCCGAGTGGGCCCAGCCCCGCATGGCCCGGCGCTTCAGCTCCCTGATCCGCGGAGTCCTGGCCGAAGCCGAAATACTCGGCCTGCTCGGCTCAGGAGCCCTGAGCCAGCTCGGAAGCGCCATCGCGGACGACGAACCGGACGCCGCTCTCTCCATCCTGGGTGAGCACCTGCCCGCGGAGTTGAACCACGTGCTGCTCCAGGCGGACCTTACCGCCGTAGCACCCGGATACCTTGCCCCGGCGCTGACCGAAAAGCTGCTGCTGATGGCCGACGCTGAAGGGCAGGGTCCGGCCACCATTTATCGGTTCTCGCCGGGCTCCATCCGCCGGGCACTGGACGCCGGTCATAACGCCTCCACCGTGCTGGAGTTCCTGCGGGAGCACTCGGCCACCGCAGTGCCGCAGCCGCTGCAGTACCTGGTGGAGGATACGGCCGCCCGGCACGGCCGGCTGCGGGTTGGCGCAGCGGCGAGTTTTGTCCAGAGCGAGGATGAAGCTGCGCTGCTGGAGCTGCTGGCCGGACCGAAAACGGAGGGGCTGGGCCTGGTGCGGATTGCACCCACCGTCCTCATCTCTTCGGCGCCGCCGCGTGAAACAGCACAGGTTCTCCGGAGTCTGGGCCTTTCCCCATCCTTTGACGATTCGGAGCAGCCGGTGCTCCGGCTGCGGCGTGCTCCTGCGCCTCACACCCCGTCCCGGCCCATCTACACGGCCCCGCGGACAGCCCCGCCGGCGGAAGAAGTCCAGGCCCAACTGGATGCGCTGCGGCACCGTCCTGCCGCCGTCGGGAATCATCATGGCCCGGAAGGTGACCATATAGGTGAGGCCGCCACTCAGCTTGGCCTGGAGGCCCTGCAGCGGGCCATCCGGCTCAAGCAGCGCATCAGCATGAACGTGGTGGACGGCATGGGGAATGCGAACCTGGAAATTGTTGTTCCCCTCTCAGTAAGCGGCGGACGCGTCCGGGTCTTCGACCCCGCGAAGGACACCGAACGGGTGCTGTCCATCCACCGCATTATCGATATTGAGGCCGCAGAGGAACTGCGCCAGTGAAGGACTCCCCCGCGTGAACGACGGACCCCTGATAGTCCAGAGCGATAAGACCATCCTCCTCGAGGTGGACCACGAGCTCGCCACCGAAGCCCGGCATGCCATCGCGCCATTCGCAGAACTGGAACGTGCCCCCGAGCACGTCCACAGTTACCGGCTGACCCCGCTCGGGCTCTGGAACGCCCGCGCAGCCGGACTGGACGCCGAGAGGGTCCTGGACACCCTTCTGAAGTACTCCCGGTTCCCGGTGCCGCACTCGCTGCTGATCGACGTCGAGGAAACCATGTCCAGGTACGGCCGGCTGCGCCTGGAAAAGGACCCGCAGCACGGCCTGGTCATGCGGACTGACGATTACCCTGTGCTCGAGGAAGTAATCCGGTCCAAGAAAATCCAGCCGCTGCTGGGACCGCGCATCGACGGCGAGACTGTGGTGGTGCACGCGTCGCAGCGCGGGCAGCTCAAGCAGCTCCTGCTCAAGATCGGGTGGCCGGCGGAGGACCTGGCCGGCTACGTGGACGGCACTCCGCACCTGATTGCGCTGAAAGAGGACGGCTGGAAACTGCGGCCCTACCAGCAGATGGCAAGCGACAACTTCTGGGCAGGAGGCAGCGGCGTTGTGGTGCTGCCCTGCGGCGCGGGCAAAACGTTGGTGGGCGCAGCGGCCATGGCTACCGGCTCCACCACCACCCTGATCCTGGTCACCAACACGGTGGCTGCCCGGCAATGGAAGGACGAGCTGCTCAAGCGAACGTCCCTCACCGAGGACGAAATCGGCGAGTACTCGGGAGCGGTGAAGGAAGTCCGGCCGGTGACCATTGCCACGTACCAGGTCCTCACCATGAAACGCGGCGGCCTGTATCCGCACCTTGAATTAGTGGACGGACATGACTGGGGCCTGATCATTTACGACGAGGTCCATCTGCTGCCGGCCCCGATCTTCCGGATGACGGCGGATCTGCAGGCGAGGCGCCGCCTGGGACTGACAGCGACCCTGGTGCGCGAAGACGGCCGCGAGGGCGAGGTGTTCAGCCTGATTGGACCCAAACGCTACGACGCACCGTGGAAGGACATCGAATCCCAGGGCTACATCGCCCCGGCGGACTGCATTGAGGTCCGGGTGGACCTGCCACGGGACGAGCGCGTGGCTTATGCCATGGCCGACGACGCGGACAAGTACCGGCTTTGCGCCACCTCCGAGTCCAAGACCCTGGTGGTGGAACAGCTCGTTGCCCGGCACGCCGGGGAGCAACTGCTGGTCATCGGCCAATACATCGACCAGCTGGACGACCTCGGCGAGCGCCTGGAGGCGCCCGTCATCAAGGGTGACACCTCCGTGAAGGTGCGCCAGAAGCTTTTCGATGCCTTCCGTGCGGGCGAGATCCAGACGCTCGTAGTCTCCAAGGTGGCTAACTTTTCCATCGACCTTCCAGAGGCCTCAGTGGCGATCCAGGTCTCGGGTTCCTTCGGATCGAGGCAGGAGGAGGCACAGCGGCTCGGCCGGCTGCTGCGGCCCAAGAAGGACGGGCGGGCCGCCCGGTTCTACTCGCTCGTGGCACGGGACACCTTGGATCAGGAGTTCGCCGCCAGGCGCCAGCGGTTCCTTGCCGAGCAGGGTTACGCCTACCGCATTATGGACGCCAAGGACGTGGAAACGGCCGAGTAGCAGGTTCCCTTCCAGACTGGTAAAAGAAGGCGGGCATCTCACCTTGCTCACAACAAGTATCCAGACAACTCCCAGTGTCTGGGAGCATGATGGGAATATGAACAAGAACGGCCCAGAAGCGAAGCTCCTTGTGGTGGATGACGAACCCAACATCCGGGAGTTGCTCTCCACGTCCCTGCGGTTCGCCGGATTCGACGTGGTCTCCGCGGCAAACGGACGCGATGCCCTTGCCGCTGCCGACCTGCACGCCCCGGACCTCGCCGTCCTGGACGTTATGCTCCCGGACATGGACGGGTTCACCGTCACCCGCCGCCTCAGGGCTTCCGGCAAGCACTTCCCCGTTCTTTTCCTGACAGCCAAGGACGATACCGAGGACAAGGTTACCGGCCTCACCGTCGGCGGGGACGACTACGTCACCAAACCCTTCAGCCTCGATGAGGTGGTCGCCCGGATCCGGGCCGTCCTGCGCCGGACGCAGCCCATGCTCGACGACGACGCTGTGATCCGCGTTGATGACCTGGAGCTCGACGACGACGCCCACGAAGTGCGGCGCGGCGGCACCGTCATCGAGCTGTCCCCCACGGAGTTCAAGCTGCTCCGCTACCTCATGCTGAACCCCAACCGGGTGCTGTCCAAGTCGCAGATCCTGGACCATGTGTGGGAGTACAACTTCAATGGCGATGCCTCCATCGTGGAGTCGTACATTTCCTACCTGCGCCGGAAAGTGGACATCGACCCTGAAGCTCCGGCCCTGATCCAGACCAAGCGCGGCGTGGGTTACGTGCTCCGGACGGCAGAAAAGCGCTGACCTTGCTGCCGCGGTGGAAGTCGGCCTCGCTCAGGACGCAACTGGTGGCCATGATCATGGCACTGCTCATCGTCGCCCTTACAGTGACGGGGGCAGGCACCTTGGCCCTGCTTCACAACTACCTGCAGACCCAGGTGGACCAGAAGCTGTACGCAGCCATTGACCTGGCGGGCAGGCAACGGTCCTTCTCGCAGCTGCAGGCACCCATGGTTCCCACCGATTATTCGCTGATTTTGTTTGTCCCTGGTGAAGAGCCTTATCCGTTCGGCGCTGAACCGGACAACGGACCGGACATCAGCTCCATGACCGTGGAACAGGCCCAGGCGCGCGGCAATGCCCCTTTCCAGGTGCGCGGCTCCGACGGCCAAAACTGGCGGGTTATGGCGGTGACGGTGCAGAACAACCAGACCACCGCGGTGGTGGTCATCGGGCTGCCCCTGGAGAGCGTTGACGATGTCTTGGAGCACGCCACCCTTGTCGTCTTGGGAGTGGGCCTGCTGACCCTGCTGCTGGCGTCCCTGATCGCCAGCTGGACCGTATCGCGCGCATTCCGGCCGCTTGCCCGGGTGGAAAAGACCGCCGCCGCCATTGCTGCCGGGGACCTGTCGCGCCGCGTGGACCTGGAAAATCCCAGCACCGAGCTCGGCCGGCTCAGCAGTTCCCTGAACGCCATGCTTGCCCACATTGAAACAGCATTTGCCGCACGCACGGCGTCGGAGGCCAGGATGCGCCGGTTCGCGGCCGACGCCTCCCATGAACTGCGCACCCCGCTGGTAACCATCCGCGGTTTCTCGGAGCTGTACCGGCACGGGGCGCTGGCCACGAACGAGGACGTGGCCACTGCCATGGGCAGGATCGAAAGCGAAGCCAAGCGCATGGGCTCAATGGTGGAGGACCTGCTGCTGCTGGCCCGCCTTGATGAGCAACGCCCGTTGCAGCAAAAGCCTGTGGACCTTCAGCTGATTGCCCATGACGCCGTGGTGGACACTCAGGCCAGTGCCCGGTCCCGGGTAATAGCGCTCGTCGGCCTCGACGGCGGCCCGGCAGCTCCCGCGCCAGTGCTGGGCGACGAAGCGAAACTCCGCCAGGTGGTAGGCAATTTGGTAGGCAACGCACTGCGCTACACCCCCGAAGACAGCCCGATTGAGTTGGCTGTCGGCGTCCGCGCCATGGAGGGCGGGCAACTCCGCTCAGTCATCGAAGTGCGCGACCACGGGCCCGGCATCTCCGAGGAGGACGCGTCCAAGGTTTTCGAGCGCTTCTACCGCGCCGATACCTCCCGTACGCGCGAGACGGGGGGCAGCGGGCTGGGGCTGGCCATTGTTGCCGCCATTGTCGGGGCCCACGGCGGTTCTGTCCGGGTGCAGAATACGGACGGCGGTGGCGCCACGCTGGTGGTCATCCTCCCCAACCGGGCTGACCCGCCCGAGAACGAATCTGCAGACAACGCCCAAGTGGAAAACCTGGGCTCATTTCCGTAGCGTGCCGGCAACGACGCCAGGGGCAACGACGGCCGGGTTATCCACATGGAGTCTCCCGGCCATGGCACCGCCGCACCCGCTTTTCGTAGGCTCGTCATCGTGGCCCGGAAAGTCCGGGCGCGGGAGCAGAGGCTGCCCGTTCCAGCGAAAGGCACTGCCATGAGCATCATTTCCGTCGACACCGAACTGCTTCAGCTCAAATCCGCCAATGTCCAGGCAACAGTGGACCGCATCAGCGCCGATGTCCAGGCCATGAAGCGGGGGCTTGACGAGCTCCAGGGCACCTGGCGGGGCTCTGCTGCCACGAACTTTCAGGCACTCATCACGGAGTGGACCATCACCCAGGGCAGGGTGGAGGCTTCATTGGCCTCAATCAACATGGCGCTCTCGTCGGCGGCGGCCACGTATGCGCAGGCTGAGCAGGGAAACACCCAAAGGTTCAGCTGACCCGCCGTTCGTGAAGTCCTAGGCTTCGGGTGTCCCCTGGTGGAAGCGCAGCCGCCACCGTCCACCGTCCAGTACCCAGAGTGAGCTTCTGAGAGTCGTGCCGGAGCGCGCGTAGCTTCGGTAGGTCAGCAGGACAGCGCTGGTACCTATGCGGTCCGCACCGAGGATCTCGATGTCGGTCCGCTCACCCGGGTCTTCTTCGAGTGCCATCATCATGGCGTCCCGCGTCCAGACCCTGCCCGAGCTCCCAATCTCCAGGAAGTCCGGGTGCAGCAGGACAGCCGTCCTGCCGATGTCGCCGCGCACCAGGGGACCCAGCAGTTCCCGCTCCAACTTTTCCACCAGGACTTCGGGCGCGGCTGTTTCCGCCCTGCCTCCGCCGGCCAGGTCAAAAGCGCCGTCCACCTGGGTGAAATCCAGCTGGGCGAACTCCTCTTGAGGGAAGTCCTCTTGGGCGAGTTCCTTCGGAGCGGACTCCTTCTGGGCACCGTTCTGCCGGCCAACGTTTTGCTGCGTCATTTCCTGCCGTGTGGCATCCTGCTGGCTGAAAAGGTCGAGTTCGCCGGATGCGGCTGCTGGGGGTGCACCACCGTCAAAGGCTTTACCGGCTGCCGGGCTCGCCGAAGCCGGGGTTCCGGAAGCCGACGCGTGGTGGGCGCCCGGGAACCCAGGGCCTGACCGTGCCGCAACTCCCTGCTGGTAGGCCGTTGCGGCGGCCCGGGCCCGCTCATCGGCCGCTTCGTTCAAGTCGTGCCCGGCGTGGCCCTTGACCCACTCGAACCTGTACTTCCGCCCCGCGAGTTCCCGGTCCAGCTCCTTGAGCAGATCAACGTTCAGCACCGGCTTGCCGTCCGCCTTCCGCCAGCCTTTGCGTTTCCATCCGGGCATCCACTTGGTGATCGAATTGATGACGTACTGGCTGTCGCAGAGGATGTGGAGGTCCTCGTGGCGAAGGTGCGCGGTGGCCCGCAGCAGATCCAGGACAGCCATCAGTTCACCCTGGTTGTTGGTGCCGTGGGGCCATCCGCCGGCGCGCCAGCAATCGTCATTCACGTACCAGGCCCAACCGGCCGGACCCGGGTTTCCCAAAGCCGAACCGTCGGCCGCTGCAGTAATCGTCACCGGTCCATCCTGCCAGAAGCCACCGACAACGCAGGAGTGCGGGTGCAGCGACACAGCAACCCGGCAAGACCGCAACACGCACCCGGCATGCCCATAGGTACCAGAAGCGTCCGAAGGAGAAACAGGAAAGCGTTTACCAGAACCTCTTGACGTGGGCATCGGAGCACCGGCACAATCGGAAGTTATAGCAAGAAAGCGCTTTCTCGGTCCAAATCCGCCAGCAACGACGCCGGCCGGAAGGACAAAGGAAGCGCACTCATCAGAACAAGGAAGGCACCTCAATGTCGATTCCAACCGTCAGCCGGAGGCGATTCCAGCTCGGCGCTGCAGCCGTTGCCCTATCCCTCCTCGCAACCGGATGTGGCACGTCCACCAGCTCCAACAGCAACGAGGAAGTGACCCTGCGGTTTGCTTGGTGGGGCAACGAGTACCTCAATGCCCAGACTGAAAAGGTCATCGACGCCTTCGAAGCAGAGCATCCAAACATCAAGATCGAATCCGAACCCGGCGAGTGGGCCAGCTACTGGGACAAACTTGCCACTAAGACCGCGGCCAATGACGCCCCTGACATCATCCAGATGGACCAGAAGTACATCGCCGAATACGGCGGACGCGGCGCCCTGCTGGACCTGTCCAAGCAGGACGGTATCGATTCGTCAAAGCTGGACAAGGAAGGGCTGGCTTCAGGCCAGTATGACGGCGCCCAGTACGGGTTGAGCACCGGCCAGAACGCCTACGTCATCATGGCCAACACAAAGGTTTTTGAGGCCGCCAAGGTCCCCCTCCCGGATGACACCAAATGGACCTGGGACGAGTTTATGGAGACGGCGGCGAAAATCAGCGCCGCAGGAGACGGGAAAAACTACGGCGCCGCCTACGGCAGCAACGAGGCAGACCTGATCATCTGGCTGCGCCAGCACGGCGAGAACCTCTACTCCAAGGACGGCAATCTGGACTTCGATACTGCAACAGCCGCCTCGTTCTGGGAGCGCCTGAAGGAGCAGCGCGATTCGAAGGCCAGTCCACCGGCAACCGTGGCCACCGAGGACGCCGGGGCAGGTCTCGAAGAGAGCCTCTTTGGCACCAACAGGGTGGGAATGGCGTGGTGGTGGACCAACCAGCTCGGTTCCCTCGAGGCCACTACCGGCAGCAGCATTAAGATGCTCCGTGCGCCCAGCGGCGATGGTTCCGCAGCCAAGAACGGCATGTACTACAAGCCCACCATGTTCTGGTCCGCTTCGTCACGGTCCAAGCACCCTGAGGCCGCCGCCACCTTCATCAACTACCTGTCCAACAGCCCGGAAGCCGGAGCCATCCTGATGACGGACCGGGGCGTGCCCACCAATGCGGAGATCGTTGACAGCATCACGCCCTCACTGAAGCCCGCGGACACCACCGTGGTCAGCTTCCTGAAGGATACCGCCCCGGACATGAAGGAGGCACCGCCCGTTCCCCCGGTCGGTGCCGGCAGTGTGCAGAACGTGATCAAGCGGTACACCGATGAGGTCCTCTACGACCGTCTCACGCCGCAGGCAGCGGCCGAAGCATTCAAGAAGGAAGTTGAGGGTATGGTGGCGGGCGCCAGGTAGTAAAACCCCGCAACACAAAACTGTGGCCCCCTCGCGAGAGGGGGCCACAGTTTTTGAACTTTTGCGGGACAGGCCCGGCAGTGGGAGCTTAGAAGCCGCCCATGCCGCCCATGTCGTCCCCGCCGCCGCCCATGGCCGGAGCGTTCTTCTCCGGCTTGTCGGCCACAACTGCCTCGGTGGTAAGGAAGAGACCGGCAATGGAAGCCGCGTTCTGCAGGGCAGAGCGGGTTACCTTGACGGGGTCGTTTACACCGGCGGCCAGCAGGTCGACGTATTCGCCGGTTGCGGCGTTCAAGCCGTGGCCGGCGGGCAGGCCGCGGACCTTATCAACCACAACGCCCGGCTCCAGGCCGGCGTTGAAGGCGATCTGCTTCAGCGGAGCATCGATGGCAACGCGGACGATGTTGGCGCCGGTTGCTTCGTCGCCGGACAGCTGCAGGTTGGCGAATGCCTTGGCACCGGCCTGGATGAGGGCAACGCCGCCACCGGCGACGATACCTTCTTCAACAGCAGCCTTGGCGTTGCGCACTGCATCTTCGATGCGGTGCTTGCGCTCCTTGAGCTCAACCTCGGTTGCGGCACCGGCCTTGATGACTGCAACGCCGCCGGCCAGCTTGGCCAGGCGCTCCTGCAGCTTCTCGCGGTCGTAGTCGGAATCGGAGTTCTCGATCTCGGCGCGGATCTGGGACACGCGGCCGGCGATCTGGTCGGCGTCGCCTGCACCCTCGACGATGGTGGTCTCGTCCTTGGTGACAACAACCTTGCGTGCCTTGCCCAGGAGCTCCAGGCCGGCAGTTTCCAGCTTGAGGCCAACTTCCTCGGCGATGACCTGGCCGCCGGTGAGGACGGCGATGTCGGCAAGCTGCGCCTTGCGGCGGTCGCCGAAGCCCGGGGCCTTGACGGCAACGGACTTGAAGGTGCCGCGGATCTTGTTGACGATCAGGGTGGCCAGGGCCTCGCCCTCGATGTCCTCGGCGATGATCAGCAGCGGCTTGTTGGACTGCATGACCTTTTCGAGGACAGCAACCAGTTCCTTGACGTTGGAGATCTTGGAATTGACGATCAGGATGTACGGGTCCTCAAGGACGGTTTCCTGGCGCTCGGTGTCGGTGACGAAGTAGGCCGAGATGTAGCCCTTGTCGAAGCGCATGCCTTCGGTGAGTTCAAGCTCCAGGCCGAAGGTGTTGGACTCCTCGACCGTGATGACGCCTTCCTTGCCAACCTTGTCCAGGGCTTCGGCGATGAGGGCGCCAATTTCGTCGTCACCGGCGGAGATGGAAGCCGTTGCGGCGATCTCTTCCTTGGTTTCGATTTCCTTGGCGGAGTTCAGCAGTTCGGCGGTGACGGCCTCAACAGCCTTCTCGATGCCGCGCTTGAGGGACAGCGGGTCAGCGCCTGCTGCAACGTTGCGCAGGCCCTCCTTCACCAGTGCCTGTGCCAGCACGGTAGCGGTGGTGGTACCGTCGCCGGCGACGTCGTCCGTCTTCTTGGCAACTTCCTTGACCAGCTCGGCGCCGATCTTCTCGTAAGGATCGTCCAACTCGATCTCCTTGGCGATGGAAACACCATCGTTGGTGATCGTGGGGGCGCCCCACTTCTTTTCGAGGACGACGTTGCGTCCACGCGGGCCGAGGGTGACCTTAACAGCGTCGGCGAGGATGTTCAGGCCCCGCTCAAGGCCGCGGCGTGCCTCTTCATCAAATGCAATGATCTTGGCCATAACGGCAATAGTCCTTTCGGGACAGTCGTTAAGAATGAACCTTCGCTGCAGTGCCCGCGACGGACGATCCTTTGCCGTTGGCCTCTGTATGCCTCCGGGTGCAGATCTCACTCCAGTTAGGTGTTTCTCGCTCCTCGACCGGTGCAGTGCGCCGCCGGCCTGAACCAGCTTTGCTTAGCAGTCGGTACGTCAGAGTGCTAACTCAATAATTAGCACTCCCCACGTGAGAGTGCAAGCGAAAGGGTGCGAAAAACAGTGCCGCCGGGCAGTGGCGGCGAGGTTCAGTCCGAAGCCCGTCCCGCCGTCTCGTTGCCGCTCACAGCGGGGTTGTTGTCGGCTCCGTAAGTGAAGACGCTGAATGTGGCCGTGGTGATGTCTCCGTTGGCGTCAAAGGCAATTGGCCCTGACTCGCCGTCATAATTGGCATCCGGCCCGGACTTCAGCTGTGCCAGGCAGTCCCTATAGGACGGGCAGGCCTCGCCCGGCCCCTCCCCTGCCGATCCTCCCGAAACAGCGATCAGGTTGGCGGCAATTGACCGGCCGGCGTCGTCCTGGGCCCTCGCAGCAGCCAGGGCAGCAACGGTCACGGCGTCATAGGCTTCGGCAGCGAAAGATACGTCTTTCAGGTCAGGGTCCACCGCCAGGAGCCTTGCCTGGAATTCCGCGTCGGGAAGCTGTCCGGGAACCACGGCGCGGGCGCCCTCCAGGTACCCTGCTGCCAAACCTGAACCATAGCGGCCGAAGGCGCCGTCACTGAGGATGAGCTGCTTATCGTCAACACCCGAGTTGGCCAGTTCCGCCAGGGCGCCCTGCCCGCCATCACGGGCTATGACAATGACGGCGCCTGCTTCAGCCTTCCCGGCCGCATCGGCTGCGCTGCCCGCGTGGCCCGGCTTAAACCCCGCAGTTGCCAGCACGTCCAATCCCGCCTGTTCGGCAGAGTCGGCAACGGCGTCGGAAAGGTCCTTGCCGTAGGAACCCTCCTGGTACAGGACTGCGACTGACGCGGCGCCCGCGTCCTTGGCCAGCTTCACCAGGACGGGACCCTGCGCGACGTCGGCCGGTGCGGTCCTGAAGTAATAGCCGCCGCTCCTGATGCTGCTGAGCCCGGCAGCAGTGTTGGCTGGCGAGATGAGCGGAGTGCGGGCACGGGAGAGTACGTCGATTGCCGCTGTGGCATGGCTTGAATCGGTGGGGCCGATAACGACGTCTGCCTTCGCGGCGACGAGCGCCTGGGCCTGTTCTGCCGCACCCTGCCCCGTGCCGGCGGGAAGGAGTTCCACCGGCCTGCCTTTGTGGCCGCCGGCTGCATTGATCTCCTGCACGGCGAGCTTGGCGGCGGCAAGTTGAGGGGCATTGAGGAAGCTGTTTTGGCCGGTGTTGTCCAGGATCAGTCCCACGCGCAGGGTGCCGTCACCGGAAGCCTCTGCGGCTTCCACCCGGGCATTTCCGGTGGCCCCGGAACAGGCTGTCAACGCCACGGCAGAACATAGGGCAGCCGTGGAAAGCGCCCGGCGGAGGTTTGCAGGGCGGAGGTTCAGATCAATCACTCTGCCGGCCGGACACTTTCAGCCTGCGGGCCCTTCTCGCCTTCGCCAACTTCGAGCTCCACCCGCTGGCCCTCGTCCAGTGCCCGGTAACCTTCGCCCTGGATGGCGGACCAATGGACAAAGATGTCATCACCGGAGCCGTCAACGGTGATGAAGCCGTAGCCCTTTTCAGCGTTGAACCATTTGACGGTTCCCTGTGCCATGCTGACCACTCTTTCCGTTGTGTCCGGGTGCCCACGCCGCTGTGTGCCGACAGGCTCCAACCGCACCTAAAAATCACTCTAGCCAATGCGTGGCCGGGGGCAGCCGGCTGCCGTGGGACCACCCGCAAAAGTTATGCAGGCGTAACCCCCAGGCCTGACGCGGCTCCTCAGGCCTTACCGGTAGCCCGGCCCCAGCACCACTACAAGCGGCACCTGGAACTCGGTGCTGTTCACCACGGTGGGAATGCCGAGAAGCGCCGCCAGGGCCTGGGCGCTGGGTAGCTGGCCTGCCCCCTGGTAGAAGATGACGGACGCCTGCTGCGGGGAACCGGCCCAGTTGCCCACCTGTCCGAGCGTCCAGCCGTCGGCCTGGACCGTTCCGCCCACCCGGCCGGCAAGTCCTGCCGTCCCGGCGGCGTTGTAGATGGCAACGCTTTGTGTCTTGTCGACGAACGCGGGAGCGGAGGTTGGCTCGTCCGGTTCCGGTTCCGGTCCGGCGGCCGTGCTGGCTTCGGGCGCACTGGACGCGGAAGGTGTTGCCTCCGCAGAGGGTTCCGGAGAAGCCTCGGGGGTGGCCGAAGGAGTGGAACCGGTGCCGGCCAGCGGGGCTGCCTCCCGGCTTACAGATGCCTGGTTGTCCAGGGTGCTGACGCCGAGCTTGGGAAGGATCAGGAAGGACACCAATCCAATCGCCAGGGCGGCGATGCCCACTGCGAGAATGGGCCAAAGCCGCACCCGTGACGGGGCGGAAGCCGCGCGGTGGACACCTTGTCGCGAAGCAGTCTCCGGGACCTTGTCGAATTCATCGCGGGCGTATTTGGTCATGGAGATATCCTTGTTGATTGCTGCTGGTAATTCAGCTTGAGCGTCTTAGGCGTCGGACCCCAGGCGCCGTGCGGTACGTGCACGGTGACGCGACGTACGTAGTCTACGCAATCGCTTGACCAGCATGGGATCGTGGGCCAGCGCATCCTCGGTGTCGATCAACGCGTTCAACAGCTGGTAGTAGTGGGTCGCGGAGAGGTCGAAAAGCTCCCGGATGGCCTGTTCCTTGGCGCCGGCATACTTCCACCACTGACGCTCCAGGGCAAGCATCTGCTGGTGACGCTCGCTTAGCGGCGAGTCACGAAGCTTGAAGTCGGCAAGGAGGGACTGCCGGGGTTCCGGCTCCGGCAGGAGCTCCCGAGCTGGTTCCGCCACGGCGCACTCCTTAGCTGGTTACGTAAAAATGTCTGACCCCCATGCTACGGACGAATAACAGCGTTGTCATTTGCGCTGGTGACAGCATGCCCAGGGCGCCGCTTCCGGTGCCCTGCAAGAATGGGACCGTGTTTGAATCAGATGCTTTGTTCGAACTTGAGCAGGAACCGGCGCAGGGAGCCGGTTTCGCCGAGCTGGCGCAGCTCCCGCTGGAGGAGCTGATGGCGCCCGACTGGGCCGCCGCCCTGGCGGGTGTGGAAGACGAACTTCGGGAGGTGCTCGCCTTCCTCGCGGACGAAGTGGCAGCCGGGCACCAGGTGCTGCCGGCGCCGTCGAACGTCCTGCGGGCCTTCCGGCAGCCGCTCGCGAAGGTAAAGGTGCTGCTTGTGGGCCAGGATCCCTACCCGACGCCGGGACATGCGGTGGGATTGTCCTTCTCGGTGGATCCGCGCACGCGGCCCATCCCCCGGAGCCTGGCGAACATTTACCGGGAGCTGGAAACGGACCTCGGCCTGCCGGTGCGGGTCCACGGCGACCTGTCCGCATGGGCTGACCAGGGCGTGCTGCTCCTGAACCGCGTCATGACAGTGCGGGCGGGATCGGCCGGCTCGCATCGCGGCAAAGGCTGGGAGAAGATCACGACGGCGGCAGTCTCGGCGGTCGCCCGCCGGCGGAACCACGACGGGTCCAGGATGCCGCTCGTTGCGGTGCTGTGGGGAAAGGACGCCGAAAGTGTCCGGCCCCTTTTGGAGGGGGCTCCTGCAGTGGCGAGCGCCCACCCCAGTCCGCTGTCCGCATCCCGAGGCTTTTTTGGGTCCCGGCCTTTCAGCCGCGTCAATGAACTTTTGAAGGGGCAGGGTGCCCTTGGCGTAACCTGGGAGCTCCCCCCGGCGGCCTAGCTTAGGCTTGCCTTATGAACACCCTTCCCGCCGCTACCAGCGCCAACAAGAAAAGCCGTCCGCAGATCAACCTCGCCGTTGTACGCAGGGAAGAGCTTTCCCCGCACATGGTGCGGATTGTCGCCGGCGGGGACGGCTTCGCGGACTTCGCCAACAACGGTTTTGTGGACCGGTACGTCAAGATCGTTTTTCCGCAGCCGGGTGTGGAGTATCCCTCTCCCCTGGATCTGTGGAGCATCCGCGAGACAATGCCGAGGGAACAATGGCCCTTCACCCGCACGTACACCATCCGCTGGGTGGATTCTTCGGCGCGCGAGCTGGCCATCGATTTTGTGGTCCACGGGGACGAGGGCCTCGCTGGCCCGTGGGCGGCCAAGGCGCAGCCAGGCGACATCCTGACCTTCACCGGCCCCGGCGGCGCCTACAACCCGGCACCCGACGCCGACTGGTACCTCTACGCCGGCGACGAGGCGGCGCTGCCGGCAATTGCTGCGTGCCTGGAGTCCCTGCCGAGGGAGGCAGTGGGCCTGGCCTTTTTGGAGGTGGATTCCAACGCCGACATCCAGCCGATTGCCGCTCCCTCCGGAGTGAAAATCCACTGGCTTGCCCGCAATGGTGTCCCCGCGGGCGAGAGTCACGTACTGGTGCAGGCGGTAGCAGGTGCCGAATGGCCCGCGGGCAGGGTGGACGTGTTCGCCCATGGCGAGCGCAGTTACATGAAGGCCCTGCGCGGGGTCTTTTTCGATCAGCGCGGCCTGGAACGCAGCCAGGTTTCCCTGTCGGGGTACTGGGCCAAGGGCCGGGTGGAGGATGTGTTCCAGGCGGAGAAAAAGTTGGCTGTGGGACAGATCTAGCCAGCGCGTAACGAGTCAGCGGCGGCGGGCGCGCCGCCGCTCGTTGCTCGCAAGGCTGCGCGTCAATGGCCGGGCAAGAGTGTCACCGAGGACGATGCCGCCCGCTGTCCCCAGGACGATGGCACCGGCGTTAAGCATCCCGCCGGCGCCCAGCAGGATCTCGGCTTCCTCGATGGTGAGCACATACATGGACCGGAAGATGGTGAGGCCGGGCAGCAGGATCAGCGCTGCGGGCACGGCAACCACCAGCTGCGGCGCTCCCATCCTCAGGGCGACCACACGCGCCAGCAGGCCGATGACCACCGCGGCCAGGGCCGGTGAAAACCGATCACCTACTCCGAGCTGGCTCGCCGCAAGCAGGACGAGGTAGCCGGCCACGCCCACAGCCGCGGTGGGCAGCAGGAGCTGCCAGCTGGTCTGTTCGGTGATGCCGATGGCCATGACGGCCACCGCCACAAAAATGACCAGGACCCACAGATCGTAGGCTGGCGGGAAGGTTTGGGTGACGTCGATGCGCTGCATCCCGGTCAGTTCACCCACCACGAAGGCGACGGCGATTCCCGCCACGATGGCGCCGAAGGTCAGCAGCGTTGACAGGAACCGGCCAGCCGCCGTCACGGGGAAGCCGTTGATGGCGTCCTGGACGGACGAAACGAGGCGTCCTGTCGGCAGGAGCAGGAGGATGCCGCCCACCACCACGATGGCCGGCGACGCGGTCAGCCCGAACTGCCACAGCACCAGTGCCAGCTGCGTCACCACAAAGGAGCAGCTGGCCGTAATGAAGAAGTCCGGCACGCGCCACCGCCCCAGTTGGCGGGCGAGCAGGCTGATGCCGATATTGGCCGCAAAGGCGATGGCAGAGGACACCGGTCCGCCGCCCAGGACCCCCACGAAGACGGCTGCGAACGTGCCGAAGGCTACCGTGACCATCCAGCGCGGAAAGGGCTTGGGGCTGGTAATGGCCTCATCAAGCCGGCGGATTGCCTCGTCCCGGCCTACTCCCCCGGCCACGATATCTGTCACCAGCTGATGCACCTTCGCCAAGCCTGCGTAGTTGTTGGTCCAGGAACGCACCACCCGCAGCAGCGAAATGGGAGTCTGGTCCTTCGGAGCGTAGTTGATGCCGACGGACTGGTTGGTGATGTCCACTTCAATGTTCTTCAGGCCCAGCGCCGCGGTGACGGCGATGATGCTCGTTTCAACCTCCAGCGCACCGGCTCCGTACCGGAACATGGTTTCGGCCAGGTGCAGGGCGAAGTCAAGCGTCTTGCGGGCAGAGGTGTCCACGCCGCCCACCTGGATCGTAGGGTTGGCGTAGGGGCTCCCCGTCAGCCGGTCCACGATGCTCATCGGCGCGGTGGGCGGATTCTCGCCCTGCACCAGGCGCCGCAGCATTCTCTTGGCAGCGGCGTTCTGCCGGACCTGGGCAGGCGTCAGCGGCTCTGTTTTGGGCAGGCCGTCCGTACGCGGCCTGCGCCCGGGACGTTCGGGCCGGTCAGTCATGGTCGCCTCCTCCCGGTGTGGTGCTGTGTTTGGTATTTCAGGCTGAACGTTTCAGGGGCAGCTTGCCCAGCAGGGTGCGGGCAGCTGCGGCTGCCGCGCGGGCAAGCCTGTTGGCGTGGAAGACGGCGGGACGGACTGGCGTCACGAAGTCGCCCACCAGCTGGACCACTTCGCCCCCGAAGCCCTTTTTGAACTCGTACCCGCCGTGGCCTTCCTCGTCCTGGCCGGAGATGCCGAATGTTCCATAGAAGTTGTACCGCGGGTACCCCTTCTCCAGTGCGTGGAGCATCATGCCCCAGTACAGGGAGGTGGCGCCGTTGAAGTAGATGTAGTCCTGGACGGTGCCGCCGATGACGCACACCACTTCATCGCCGTAGCAGACAAAGTGGATGGCGGCCACGGTGGCGACTCCCACCGAGTCGGGGAACCGCTCAATGTCCTTGAGGCTCCGTTCGTAGCTGTCCACGAGGTCCTGGACCACTTTGAGCCGGTTGGCCTTTTTCTTGCTGCCGGTCTCTTCAACCTCACCGCGCAGTTCGGCTGCCGTCGCCGATTCCGCCTCCAGCCGCTCGGTGATGGATTTCCGGTAAGCCGGGATGTCGATCTTGGCCATCATCAGCTTCGTGAACTCTGCGGAGGTGGTCCGGAGCAGGTGCTGGTAGTAGGCGCGTTCGCGGTAGACGAACCCCTTCTCGTCCCCGGCCCGGCTCAGCGCACCGTAAAAGTCGTCCAGGGTTTCCAGGGTTGCCTGTTCCAGGAAGACGCCGTTTTTCTCGGCCTTGCGGATGGCCTTGCGGGTCCGGTAGCTGGTGCCCATGATGAGCTCTTCCGCGTCGCTGACGCCTGCAAGGCTTTTGATGAACATCCAGTTCACGTTGACGAAGTTCATGTCCAGGCCCTGGTGCTGGAATCCCAGCCCGGCAAGCCGGGCCACCAGCGGGCGGTTGTCCTCAACCTCGGGGTGTTCCGCGCCGTCGGCGTCGCGGGCGATGTACTTGAGGTTGGGGGAAATCCGCAGCTCGGCGGCTTTGCGTTCCGCGGCGCGTTTGCGGAGGAGTCCGACGACGGCGCCCACGAGGTCGGCGTCCGTGTAGTCCATCAGGGGTCCCTTGGCGCATTCGCACACCGTGTAGCCCAGGCGGGTGGTGGTGTAGTTCAGTTTCCCGGCAGCCACCAGTTCGCCGTTGCGGCGGATACCGAAAAGCTCCACCTGCTGGCCGCGGGCGCGCTGGAAGGCCGCGAAGTCAACGGATTGCAGAAAGCTGTTTTGCGGGTGCTTCAGGGCAAATGCCTCGAAGTCTGCGTCGCTGAGGATGGCAAATTCAAGATCGGTGCCGGTGGTGACTGGATTCAAGGGATTTCCTCATTCGCGGTTGTGCGGCCTTGGCAGTTGCAGGCGCAGGGCAATGACGGGTATGGGCGGGCCAGCGGTGCTGGGATTAGCCCGGATGTGTCAGGTCAGTAGAACTGCTGGCCGGTCCGCGCGGTGTCGATCCGGCGGAAGACTTTTTCTGCGCCTTTGACCCAGAGGAGGTGCTTCACGGGAGCAAGAACGTAATCGTGGCACCCCACAAAATCGGTAACCGTTTTGCTGAAGCTGGTCTTGAACATGCCCATGCCGTACAGGTTGTGGCTCTTGTCCTTGATCCGGGCGGCGGGCGGAGTGCCGCAGAAGTCGTATTCGGTGCAGCCGAGTTCCTGCATACGCTTGATGGCTGCCCACTGGACCAGGTGCGAGTCGCCGTACTGTTTGCGGTTCTGGGTGGAACCGCCGTCCTTGTACGTGGCTTTGGCTCCGTAGTTGATGACGAAGGCACCGACGCTGGGCTTGCCGTCCTCGTAGACGAAAAAGAAGTTGCCCTGGCCGCGGTTGCAGAACTCTTCCCAGAACGCGGCGTAGTACTCGTAGCTGCGCAGCGGCATGGATCCCTTGGCATTAACGGTGTCCGCCATCAGGTCATACAGCGCCCGGTAGGTTTCCGGGCCGTGTTCCTTGCGGAACACTTCGCAGCCTTCCCGCTCGGCGCGGCGGATGGCGTTGCGGGCGCGCGAGGAGATGGCCTTGAAGACGTCTTCTTCCGGGCCGGAGATGTCCAGCAGGGCGGTGGAGTCGTTGGACTGGATGTTGGGTGCCTTGACCAATCCGGCTTCGGCCAGGTGCGCCTGGGCATCGGACGAGTCAACGAAGTCAGGTTCGATCTTGATGGTGAAGACGTTGAGCTTCCTGGCCCGGGTGAAGTCGGCACAGGCTTCAAGGGCTGCTTTAAGGTCCCCGGAGGCAGCGAGGTCCGGGCCTTTGATGAGGTACCAGAGACGGCCCAGCACCGGGAAGCGCTTCTCGAGTACCAGGTTGTAGCTGGCTGCGCCGGCGCTTTCCAGCACCAGGAAGCGGACCTTCCAGCCAGTGCCGTTCTTAACCGACGCGTACGCCGCCGACTGCAGCATGTTGCCGCCGTTCGGGTTGGCAGTGACGTGCTTGTCCCAGTTTTCAATTTCCTCGGCGGTGGCAAAACGTGCGGTGAATTCTCGCAAGGGGGCCGTGTCCAATCAGGGTTGTGCGCGGTTCTGTTCTCGTGGCTGCGTGCGGACATGCAGCCTCAAGTCTAAAGCCTGGCGGCGTTCGGGCATTCCAGCCTGATGGGGTGGGGGCTTTTCCACGGGCAGGGGCCAGCGCCGTTCCGCCGATGCGTTCCAGCCTGCCCTCTTGACTCCGAAAAGGGCGTTGGCGATTGTTGGAGCATGCAGCCGCATTCCGGACAGTTGACGCAGCAGGATAAAAGCGCTGAGCGGCCGGGGGCCGGCACGCAGACCGCGGCGTTGGTTGTCCTCCTGGCAACGTCCTACCTCGTGGCCGGGCTAGGAGCCCTCGCCACCGTGGGCAACGTGGAGGGGTGGTACGCCACCGCCGACAAGGCACCCTGGTCGCCGCCCAACAGTGTCTTCGGTCCGGTCTGGACTGTCCTCTACACGGCGATGGCGGTCGCGGCATGGCTGGTGTGGCGGAAGCGGGCACCCGGGACCAAGCGTGCTTTGGCAGCCTACGGAATCCAGCTCGCACTGAACCTGGCGTGGACCCCGGTATTTTTTGGTCTCTACCCCGCCATCGGGACGGCTGCCCTGTGGTCGGCGCTGGTCATCATCCTTGCACTCATCGCCGCGGTGTCGGTGACAGTCCTGTACTTCGGTCCCATCAGCCGCATGGCGGGGCTGCTCCTGCTGCCGTACATCAGCTGGCTCGTGTTCGCCGCAACGCTTAACTGGTGGGCCGCGGTCCACAACTGATAAGGCACGTTACAACCTGCCCGCGCCTCCACTAAGGACGCGGCCGCGGTCAACACACGGCCACGTTGACGGCAAGGCCGCCCATGGCCGTTTCCTTGTATTTGGAGCTCATGTCCCTGCCCGTCTCACGCATTGTGACAATGACCTCGTCCAGCGAGACACGGTGTGAGCCGTCGCCCCAGAGCGCCATCTTTGCCGCGTTGATCGCCTTCGCGGCGGCGATCGCATTCCGTTCGATGCACGGCACCTGCACCAGCCCGCCGATCGGATCGCATGTCAGGCCCAAGTTGTGCTCCATCGCGATCTCCGCGGCATTTTCCACCTGCGCCGGGCTTCCGCCCATCACCTCTGCCAGTCCGGCCGCGGCCATGGACGACGCCGACCCCACCTCGCCCTGGCAGCCCACCTCTGCACCGGAGATGGACGCCTGCTCCTTGTACAGCACCCCGACGGCCCCGGCCGCCAGCAGGAACCTGACCACAACGTCGTCGCGATCCTGCTGCGTGGCGTTCTCCATGCCCGGGGCGAAGTGCAGCGCGTAGTACAGCACCGCCGGAATGATGCCCGCAGCTCCATTCGTGGGTGCGGTGACCACGCGGCCGCCGGACGCGTTCTCCTCGTTGACTGCCAGGGCGATCAAGTTAACCCACTCCTGCCAATACTTCGGGTCGTGGTCCTTGTCCTCCTTCAGGAGCCGGTCATGCCAGTCAGGGGCACGACGGCGGACCTTCAGTCCCCCGGGCAGCAAACCGTCACGCTTGAGGCTGGTCTGCACACAGGCCTCCATCACTGACCAGATGTGCAGCAGGCCCTTCCGGATCTCGTCCTCGGAGCGGGAGGCTTTCTCGTTGACCAGCATGATGTCGCCGATTGAGAGCCCCTTTAACCGGCAGTGTTCCAGCAGCTCGGCGGCAGTGCGGAAGGGCAGCGGCAGTTCCTTCTTGGACTCCTCAAGCTCCTGCTGCGCGGCATCCTCCTCGCCTTCGCGGACGATGAAGCCCCCGCCCACGGAGAAGAACGTGGCGGTGTGGAGGATCTCGTCCCCTGCGTCAAAGATGGTGAAGGTCATGCCGTTGGTGTGCCGGGGCAGGATGGTCAATGGCCGCAGCACCATGTCCTTCACGCCATAGGGCATGGCCACGGCGCCGGCCAGCTGCAGCATGCCCGACTCGTTGATTGCCGCCAGGCGTTCCTCCACCTCGTCAGGAAGGATCAGCTCCGGGTGGAAGCCCTCCAGCCCGAGCAGGATAGCCGTCATGGTGCCGTGGCCGTGGCCCGTCGCGGCGAGCGATCCGTAAAGATCAACCCGCAGGGACGCTACGCGGTCCAGAGCACCGGAGGATTTCAGCTCCTCCGCGAACACGGCGGCAGCCCGCATCGGACCAACGGTATGCGAACTCGAAGGCCCGATCCCGATGGAAAAGAGATCAAAGACACCAACAGCCATGACAGTTCCTAACTAAGAGTGTGATCGGGCCGAGGGTGGGCGAAACCGCGTGGTTATTTGGTGCGCTTGTAAAATGGGAGGTCGACGACTTTGAACGGCTCTGCCTTGCCTCGGAGATCAATCTCCAGGGCGGTGCCAACTTCGGTGAACTCGACGTCGACGTAGGCCATGGCGACGGGGTACCCGAGGGTGGGTGAAGGCTGGCCCGAAGTGACTTCGCCGACGACATTGCCGTCCTTGAGGACCGGATAGTGGGCTCGGCCTGCGCGGCGGCCCAGGCCTTTGAGTCCCACGAGCCTGCGGCCGGACGTGGTGCCCGCACCGGCTTCTTTTCGGGCCGCCAGCGCTGCCTTGCCCACAAAGTCGCCTTCCTTGGAAAGCTCAACAACGGGTCCCAGCCCTGCGGCAAACGGGTCGCCCTGCAGGGACAGCTCGTTGCCGTACAGCGGCATCCCCGCTTCCAGGCGGAGGGAATCGCGGGAAGCGAGGCCTGCCGGCGTCAGCTCCCCCTCGTCCGCAATGGCGACGAGTGCCTGCCAAAGGCGCGCGGCGTCGTCGTTCGCTACAAATATCTCGAACCCGTCCTCACCCGTGTAGCCGGTGCGGGCAAGCAGGAGGTTCAGCCCGGTGGCTGCCACCAGGATCGGAACTTCGACGGCGGCGTAGTACTTCAGTTCCGTCACCAGGCTGTGCTGCGCGGCCGGGACGAGGCGGAGCAGCAGTTCCTGCGCCTTCGGGCCCTGGACGGCTACCAGTGATGTCACAGCGGAAGCGTCATTAACGGCGATGTCGAAGCCAGCGGTGCGTTCGGTGAGCGCAGCGGCCACCACCGTGGCGTTGCCTGCGTTGGGCACCACCAGGAAAACGTCGGTGCCGTCCTCCGCCGCGGGGCGCCGGTAGGTGATGAGATCGTCGATGATGCCGCCGTCCTCATTGCAGATCAGCGAGTACTTGGCCTTGCCCGCGGGCATGGCGGAAATCTTTCCCACCAGCGCGTAGTCCAGGAACGCGGCGGCGTCCGGACCGGTGACCCAGACCTCGCCCATATGGGAGAGGTCGAACAGCCCGGCGCTCTTGCGGACGGCGTGGTGCTCGGCGAGCTCGGAGCTGTATTTCAGGGGCATCTGCCAGCCGCCGAAGTCCGTGAAGGACGCACCCAGCTTCTTGTGCTCGTCGTAGAGAGCGGTGTACTTCTCAGTCATGGCCGGTCTCAGTTTTCGAACTCGGAAAGCGGCGGGCAGGAGCAGATCAGGTTCCGGTCGCCGGCTGCGCCGTCGATGCGGCCGACGGGCGGGAAGTACTTGTCCTGCTTGAGTGATTTCACCGGGAACACTGCCTGTTCACGGGGGTAGGCGCGGTCCCAGTCGCTGCTGATGGCGGCCGCGGCGGTGTGCGGTGCGTTGCGCAGCGGGCTGTCGGTAACAGTGAAGTCCCCGTGCGCCACCTGGTCGATCTCGGCGCGGATGGAGATCATGGCCTCGATGAAGCGGTCGATCTCGCCGAGGTCCTCGGATTCCGTGGGCTCCACCATCAGCGTACCGGCAACCGGGAACGCCAATGTGGGGGCGTGGAAGCCGTAGTCGATGAGGCGCTTGGCTACGTCCTCGGCGGTGACGCCGGTCTTGGCGGTGAGCTCGCGCAGGTCCAGGATGCACTCGTGTGCCACCAGCCCGCCTTCCCCTGTGTACAGGACAGGGAAGAAGTCGTTCAGGCGCGCCGCGATGTAGTTCGCGGCGAGCAGCGCGGACTTGGTGGCCTCGGTGAGCCCCTGGCCGCCCATGAGCTTTACGTACGCCCACGAGATGGGCAGCACGCCGGCGGAACCGTACCGTGAGGCAGAGATCGGGACGTCATTGCCTTCGGTCCAGGTGGCCGCGTTGCCGGGCATAAACGGTGCCAGGTGTGCCTTGGCAGCTACCGGTCCGACCCCGGGGCCGCCGCCGCCGTGCGGGATGCAGAAGGTTTTGTGCAGGTTGAGGTGCGAAACGTCGCCGCCGAACTTCCCGGGCTGGGCGAGGCCAACAAGCGCGTTCAGGTTGGCGCCGTCGATGTACACCTGGCCGCCTGCGGCGTGGATGGCGTCGCAGACCTCGCGCACGTCGGCGTCGTACACGCCGTGGGTGGATGGGTAGGTGATCATGATGCAGGACAGCGCGTCCTTGTTCGCCTCGATTTTGGCGTAAAGGTCGGCGTGGTCGATGGTGCCGTCGGCGGCGGTGGCCACCACAATCACCTTCATGCCTGCGAGGACCGCTGAGGCGGCGTTGGTGCCGTGCGCGGACGCGGGGATCAGGCAGACGTTGCGTTGCTGGTCCCCGCGGGAGTGGTGGTAGCCGCGGATCGCAAGCAGGCCGGCGAGCTCGCCCTGTGAGCCGGCGTTGGGCTGGATGGACACCTGGTCGTAGCCCGTGATTTCGGTCAGTTGCGCCTCGAGGTCCGCGATCAGTTCGCGCCAGCCCTCGGTCTGGGAGTCCGGGGCGAAGGGGTGGATGGAGGCGAACTCGGGCCAGGAGATGGCTTCCATCTCGGCCGTGGCATTCAGCTTCATGGTGCAGGAGCCCAGCGGAATCATGGTGCGGTCCAGCGCCAGGTCCCGGTCGCTGAGCTTCCGGATGTAGCGCAGGAGCTGCGTCTCCGAACGGTAGGTGTTGAAGACCGGGTGCTGCAGGAAGTCAGAGGAACGTTCGACGGCGGTATCCAGGCAAAGGCCGGCGTCACCTTCGGAGTCACTGGCAGAAGTACCAAAGGCTTCCAGTCCGAAAGCTTCAAGGACGCCGCCGGCGATTTCCGTCGTCGTGGTTTCATCGGTGGAAAAGCCGACCGTGTCCGCGTCGATGCTGCGCAGGTTAATGCCCTTCGCCTCGCCGGCGGCCACGATGCCTGCCGCCTTGCCCGGGACGGAGACCGTGACGGTGTCAAAGAAGCTGGTATGCAGCACTTCGAGGCCGGCGGCCGTGAGGGCAGCGGCGAGCGCCTTGGCGTGGCTGTGGGCAGACTGGGCGATCGCCTTCAATCCCTCGGGGCCGTGGTACACCGCGTACATGGAGGCCACGATGGCCAGCAGCGCCTGGGCGGTGCAGATGTTGGAAGTGGCCTTCTCTCTGCGGATGTGCTGCTCGCGGGTCTGCAGGGCCAGGCGGTAGGCAGGAACGCCGGCGGAGTCCTTTGAGACGCCCACCAGGCGGCCGGGCATCGAGCGCTCAAGACCCTTCTGCACTGCCATGTAAGCGGCGTGCGGGCCGCCATAGAACAACGGAACACCGAACCGCTGCGCCGAACCGACGGCGATGTCGGCGCCCTGCTCGCCCGGAGGCGTGATGAGGGTCAGGGCGAGCAGGTCGGCCGCAACGGTCACCAGGGCACCGCGTTCCTTGGCGTCGGCAATCACCGGGCTGTGATCGAAGACCCTGCCGGAAGCGCCGGGCTGCTGAAGCACGACACCGTTGATGATGCCGTCGGGCAGGCCCTTGGCGAGGTCCGCGACCTCAACGTCGAAGCCCAGCGCCTCGGCGCGGCCCTTCACGATGGCGATGGTCTGCGGCAGGCAGTCCGCGTCCAGCACCGTTTTGCCGTCCCGCGCATCTTGGTTCTTGTTGGCGCGGCGCATCATCAGTACGGCCTCGGCCACAGCGGTGGCCTCGTCCAGCAGGGAGGCGTTGGCGATGGGCAGGCCCACCAGGTCCTGCACCATGGTCTGGAAGTTGAGCAGCGCCTCAAGACGGCCCTGGGAAATCTCGGGCTGGTACGGGGTGTAGGCGGTGTACCAGGCCGGACCCTCGAGGATGTTGCGGCGGATCACTGGGGGCGTCACCGTGTCGTAGTAGCCCTGGCCGATCATCTGCACGGCGGTTTTGTTCTTGGCTGCCAGCCTGCGCAGTTCAGCGAGCGCCTCCACCTCGCTTAGTGCGCCCGCCAGTTCCAGCGCGGAGTCCTGCCGGATGTCCTTGGGGACGGCGGTATCAACCAGCGCGTCCACGGTGTCGTAGCCAACGGCCTTGAGCATCGTTTCCACGTCGGCCTCCCGGCGGGCGCCGATGTGCCGGTCAACGAAGGTGGCGGCGGCCGGGGCGGCGGTGGAAGCCGGAGAAGCGGAGGCCGAAGATACAGTCACGAGGAACTCCATGGTTTAGGCGGCGTCGGGGTACGCCGCATCGGTTCGGGTTCCTCCCCGCTCTGTAACTGGACCTGAGAGTTTCCGCGTTGCCTGCTTCCGCTGGCCCCGCTTGCACCGTCGGTGAGCACGGCCGTCCAGGTATCCGGGGACCGGATGCCGAGGCGGACAGCCTGCTACTTTCCAGAGTTGCCTCGCCGCGGCGGTACATGGGCCTGTGAGATTCCTGGGGAGGTATTGCTCCTACGGCGCCTGCTTGTACCTTCTGGCAGAACTCTCCCGCCGCAGATCAAAGGCTATTCATTTGGGTTTTTCCTGGCGGCCGGTGACGGCCCACACATGGGCCAATTCTCCTATGCCGCGGGCTCAGGAGCAAATACCGGCTAACCCCTCAGCCGCTCGACGGCGGCAAGAAGTTCGTCCACCTCAGCCTTCCTGTCGCCGGGGTTTCCGGACGGCCCGCTCTCCCACATTGCATTGAAATAGAGCCCGTCACCCATATAGAGCACAGCCTTTGCCATTGCCGTGCCCACGTCCTTCCCGATGAGGTCCAGCCACTGCTGCTGGATGGCAGCAAAACGTCGGCGGGCATCTTCATGGGCCACCTCGGCGAGGCGCGTCGCGGCAACAAAGGAACGGTCCATGGGGGTGTCGGACCAGAGCGACGACCGGATGAAGTACGCAGCAGCGCCTTCCGGCGCAGCCGCCATGGCAGCGAGGTCCTCCCCTGCCAGGCGGTCCAACCGCTCCAGGGTGGCGGTGATCAGCGCTTCCTTGTTGGGGAAGTGGTACAGCAGGCCGCCTTTGGAGACGCCGGCACGCTTCGCCGCAGCATCCAGGGTGGCAGCCCTTTCCCCCACATCAATCAGGAGTTCTTCAAAGGCATCGAGGACTGCGTCTCGGGCTACGGGTTTCCGGGGCATGGTTCCCATCATCCATCGTTGTGCTTGATTTCTTAACTATACCGTCCGGACGGTACAGTTAAAGCATGATGTCTTCCGCCACTCCCCCACAAAACATCGCCCGTCACACGTCAACTGCTCCGGTTGAACCGGATTCCGCCAACGGAAAATGGCGGGACTGGCTCGCGCTGGGACTTCTGATGTTCCCGGTCCTCCTGGTTGCCGTGGACAACACGGCGCTGACCTTTGCGCTGCCCGCGATCGCGAGCGCGCTGGGCACGTCCGGAGTTGAGCTCCTGTGGATTGTGGACGCGTACCCGCTGGTGCTGGCCGGACTGCTCGTTGCAATGGGGAGCCTGGGCGACCGGATCGGACGCCGCCGGCTGCTTATCACCGGGAGCATCGGCTTCGCAGCCGTTTCAGCAGTAACGGCTTTTGCCCCCAGCGCCGGCTGGCTGATTGCCGGCCGCGCAGCGCTGGGCCTCTTCGGTGCCATGCTGATGCCCTCCACCCTGTCCCTGATCCGCAACATTTTCGTGGATCCGAACCGCCGGCGGCTGGCCATCGCCATCTGGGCCGCGGGGTTCTCCGGGGGCGCCGCACTGGGTCCAATCTTCGGCGGGTGGCTCGTTGAGCAGTTCTGGTGGGGAGCAATTCTGCTGGTGGCCGTGCCCATCATGCTGCCGCTGCTGGCTTTCGGGCCGGCATTCATCCCGGAATCCAAGGACCCATCGCCCGGCCGGGTGGATGTGCCCAGCATCCTGCTCTCGCTGCTGACCATGGTTCCGGTGGTCTATGGCATTAAGGAATTTGCCACGGAAGGTGCCGGCCCGCTGGCTTTGGGGAGCATTGCCTTCGGCCTGGCAATGGGCACCGTTTTTGTCCGCCGGCAGCAGCGGCTGACCAACCCGCTGCTGGACATGTCCCTGTTCCGCAACCGGGTGTTCAGCATGGCCATCACCGCCAATGTCCTGGCACTGTTCTCCTTCAACGGTTTTATCCTCTTCCTGGCCCAGCACCTTCAGCTCCTTGAGGGCATGTCCCCTTCCGCCGCAGGAGTGGCAATGATTCCAGCGCTGGTGGCAACCGTGGTGGCGGGCCTCGCGGTGGTACCGGTGGTACGCAGGATCCGGCCGGGTTTCGTGGTGGGCGCCGGACTGGCCATGAGCGCCACCGGCTACAGCATGGTGACGTTCGGCAGCCATGACAACGGCCCGGCACTGCTGCTCGCTGCCCTGCTGGTTTTGGCACTGGGCGTGGGAACGGCCGAGACAATTTCCAATGACCTCATCCTCGGAAGCGTGCCGCCGGAAAAATCCGGGGCAGCCTCAGCGATCTCCGAGACGGGTTACGAGGTGGGCGCCCTGCTGGGAACTGCCGTGCTGGGCTCCATCCTCACGGCGTCCTACCAGCACAACCTGCGGCTCCCGGAAGGCCTTCCAGCGGCTGCCTTCGGGCACGGCACTGCACACGCCGGCGAAACCCTGGCCGGAGCCATGGAGCTCGCAGCAGGCCTGCCCGCTCCCCTTGCGGATGCCGTCCGGCATGCAGCCGGCGCCGCCTTCGACTCTGGAGTCCACGTCACCGCCGCGATCGGGCTGGTACTGATGGCGACGGCGGCAGTCCTGGCCGCCGTCGTGCTGCGGAAGGTACCCAAGGCACAATAAACGGCATGGGCGCCGCAGCAACGGGCAGCCCGCCTGCAGCCACAAAAACAGCGCCCGGCGGCCGGACTCTAAGTCCGGCGCCGGGCGCTGAAGGCCGTGTTGCGCTCCTCGCGGGCTACTGCGCGTCCGGCGCGGTCACGCTCGCGGTGGGCTTCATGGTTTCGGCGTTCACCATCCACGCGAACTGCTCGAACTTGGCGATGAACTCGTGCAGGAGGTCAGCCGACGTGGGGTCTTCCTCGTCAACTTCATCGTGGACTTTCCGCATGGTGCCCACGGCAGCCTCAAGGGCAGCAACAATCCGCTCGATGGCATCCTTGGTGCTGATGAGCCCCTCTGGGAAGGGAGCGAGGCTGGTGGCCTCTGTCACCGTGGAACTGCGCCCGTCCGGGAGCGCGTGCAAGGCGCGCATCCGCTCGGCCGTATCGTCAGCGAACTGGCGGGCGGCGTCAACGATTTCGTCCAGCTGCAGGTGGAGGTCCCGGAAGTTGGTTCCCACGATGTTCCAGTGGGCCTGTTTGCCCTGGATGTGCAGCTCGATCAGGTCAGTGAGCACAGCCTGCAGGTTGTTGGTCAGTGTCGGTGAAGCTTTCATACGTCCTCCTCGATTGGTCCAGTAATCCTGACGCTACCAGCCCCACGCACGGCAAAGGACGGGACCCTTGGCAAATTTCTCAGTGAGCTTACTATTTTCATTTTTGCGACATAAACGAATGTGGTTCATATTTCCCCTTGCATCCGGGCGGATGGAACCTCATACTAAATGAACGTCATTCATTTAGTGACCGTCGTCTCACTGGAGTAGCCAACATGATTGAAATTTCCTGCCTCGACGCACCCGCCTCCCTGGCCCGGACGTCGCCGTCCAGCCGGCCGGCCCTGCGCGTTGGCGTGGTCCAGCACCGGTGGCAAGCAGACCGTGCCTCTGTGGAGGCTGAGCTGAACGAAGGCATTGGCCGGGCCGCCCGCCTTGGCGCCGCCGTTGTTTTCCTGCCCGAGCTGACGCTTTCGCGGTACCCGGCGGACACACTGCCCCACAACGATCCTGCCGAGGGCCCCACCCGTTCCCGGCCCTCGGATATCGCCGAAGACATGCTGGCCGGCCCCACGTTCCGGTTCGCCGCGGACGCTGCCCGGCGCCATGGGGTATCCGTCCACGCGTCCCTGTATCAGCGGGCGGAGGACCCTGACGGAAAGGACGACGGCCTGGGCCTGAACACGGCCATCCTGGTCTCGCCGGAAGGCGAGCTCCTGGCCCGCACCCATAAGCTGCATATCCCGGTCACCGCCGGCTACTACGAGGACAAGTTTTTCCGGAAGGGCCCGGCCGCCGCTGACGCCTACGAAGTCCACGCACCCGCTGAACTCGGCGGCGCCCGGCTGGGCATGCCCACGTGCTGGGACGAATGGTTCCCTGAAGTGGCCCGGCTGTACTCCCTCGGCGGTGCAGAAATCCTGGTCTACCCCACAGCTATCGGTTCCGAGCCTGACCACCCCGATTTTGATACCCGGCCGCTCTGGCAGCAGGTGATTGTAGGAAACGGCATCGCCAACGGGCTCTTTATGATCGCGCCGAACCGCTGGGGAAGTGAAGGCACCCTGAACTTCTACGGATCGTCCTTCATCTCCGATCCCTACGGCCGGATCCTCGCCCAGGCACCCCGCGACGCGTCCGCCGTCCTGGTGGCTGATTTGGACCTGGACCAGAGGAAGGACTGGCTGACGCTGTTCCCCTTCCTGGCAACGCGCCGCCCGGACACCTATGGCCGCCTCACCGAACCTGTCAGCCCGAACGAATCCATCGGCGGCGAGCGCGGGTTCGCGGAGGTGTGCTCGTGACCGCCGCCATGGTGCATCAGGACGCCGGCGCACCGCTGCTGGCTGCGCAAGCCACGCAGTGGCGGATGCCTGCCGAAACGGCGCGCCAGGAGCGGCTCTGGATGGCCTTTCCTGCCGGCGGCTACACCCTTGGGGAGTCGGCTGAAGCAGCCGACGCGGCCCGGTCCACCTGGGCCGCGGTGGCGAACGCCGCCGTCGAATTCCAGCCGGTCACCATGGTGGTGGACCCCGACGACGTCAGCACAGCCGCGGCCTACCTGCACCCTGACGTTGAGGTGCTTACGGCCCCGCTGAACGACGCGTGGATGCGCGACATCGGCCCCACCTTTGTCCTGGACAGCGAGGGGCAGCTCGGTGCCGTGGACTGGGTGTTCAACGGCTGGGGCGGGCAGGACTGGGCGCAGTGGGACAAGGATGCCCTGATCGCCGGCGAGGTGGCCGGGCGCTCAGGTGCGCGGCACCTCGTCTCAGCGCTGGTGAACGAAGGCGGCGGCATCCAGGTGGACGGCCAGGGAACGGTCCTCGTTACGGAAACGGTGCAGCTGGATCCCGGACGCAATCCCGGCCTCAGCCGGGCGGACGTCGAGCAGGAGCTGGCCCGCACCGTCGGCGCCACCCACGTGGTGTGGCTGCCGCGGGGCCTGACCCGCGACTCCGAGCGCTTCGGCACCCGCGGCCACGTGGACATTGTGGCCGCCATCCCCTCCCCCGGCACGCTGCTGGTCCATTCACAGGAGAACCCGGGACATCCGGACTTCGAGGTCAGCCGGGAAATCATCGACTTCCTGCGCGGAACCACGGACGCCGCCGGCCGAGAATGGAACATCATCACGGTCCCCGCACCCGAAACACTCCGGGATGATGAAGGCTTCGTGGACTACAGCTACATCAACCACGTGGTGGTCAACGGCGGCGTCATCGCCTGCAGTTTCAACGACCCCCAGGACGACAAGGCCCTGCAGATCCTGGCGGAGGCCTACCCCGGACGGCGCATCATTGCCATCGACGCACGGGAGCTGTTTGCCCGCGGCGGGGGGATTCACTGCATCACCCAACAGCAGCCTGCTGCCTCCCAGAAAGTGGTGTCATGACAGAAACCATCCGTAAGGGTGCCTCCGCCGGCGGGCATGCTCCCGGCACCGCCCACGGGATTACCCCCAAGGGCCTGAAGGGCGGGCAGCTGGGGCTCCTCGCCGTCGTCGTCCTTGGTATTTCAACCATCGCCCCCGCGTACACACTCACCAGCGCGCTGGGGCCAACGGTGAACGAAGCCGGGCTGCAGTTGCCGGTTATTTTCCTTATTGGGTTCATCCCCATGATTCTGGTGTCCCTGGCCTACCGGGAGCTCAACGCCGACTCCCCGGACAGCGGCACCACCTTTACCTGGGTTACCAAGGCATTCGGTCCCTGGGTCGGCTGGATGGGCGGATGGGGGCTGCTCGCCGCCAACATCATCGTGCTGTCCAACCTGGCCGGCGTGGCCGTCGACTTCTTCTACCTCTTCCTCTCCCAGCTCACGGGCTCGCCGGAGCTGGCTGACCTGGCCGCGAACAAGCCGTTGAACGTGCTGACCTGCTTTGTGTTCGTGGCCCTTGCCGTGTGGGTGAGCTACCGCGGCCTGCACACCACCAAACTGGTGCAGTACGGCCTGGTGGGGTTCCAGCTGCTGGTGCTGGGCCTGTTTGTGGCCATGGCCTTCGCCAACTGGTCCACTTCAGAGACAGCAATCCCCTTCAGCTGGGACTGGTTCGACGTCACCAAAATCGAGACGTTCGGGCAGATCGCCGCGGGCATCTCCCTGTCCATCTTTGTGTACTGGGGCTGGGATGTCTGCCTCACCGTCAACGAGGAAACCGCCAACGGCAAAAAGACGGCGGGCCTCGCCGGCACCCTGACCGCAGTGATCGTCCTGGCGATCTACCTGCTGGTCACCATCGCCACCATGATGTTCGCCGGCGTCGGGGACACCGGCAACGGGCTGAACAACACCGAGAACCACGAGAACATCTTCACGGCCCTGGCCTCCCCCATCATGGGCCCCTTCGCCATCCTGATGTCCCTGGCCGTGCTCTCCAGCTCCGCTGCCTCGCTGCAGTCCACGTTTATGTCGCCCTCCCGCAGCCTGCTGGCCATGGCCCACTACGGGGCATTGCCGGAACCCCTCAGCCGCGTGAGCAAGCGCTTTGCGACGCCGGGCTACGCCACGATTGCCGCGGGTATCGTCTCCGCGGGGTTCTACGCCGTGATGCACGTGGTCAGCGAAAACGTCCTGAACGACACCATCCTGGCGCTTGGCCTGATGATCTGCTTCTACTACGGGTTGACCGCCCTCGCCTGCGCCTGGTACTTCCGCAACAGTGCCTTCAACAGCCTCCGCAACGTCGTGCTGCGGTTCCTTTGCCCCGTGCTCGGCGGCGTGGGCCTGTTCGTGGTGTTCCTGCAGACCGCCGTGGACAGCTGGGCTCCGGAGTTCGGCAGTGGTTCTCAAGTGCTCGGTGTGGGGCTGGTGTTTGTCCTGGGGGTGGGCATCCTGGCCCTTGGCGCGGTGTTCATGCTGGTGATGTCCCGGCTGCGTCCCGGCTTCTTCCGCGGCGAAACCCTCAAGCGGGACAGCCCCGCACTGGTTGTTCCGGAGTAGGTCCGCTTTCCTTGCAGCACACAGAAAAGGTGCCGAACCCGGATTCCCGGGTGCGGCACCTTTTCGTTAGGTCACCTTAGTTGGGTCACCAGAAGTGGGCCACGTCCACAATCAGCCGTGAACCCGATCCGGGACCGTCCAGCGTCAAGACCCGGAAGGGCAGCCGTGCGCGGACGCCCAGGCCAACACTGGTGTAGCCCTCGAAGCTTCCGGCGTAAACCACCTGCCGGAAGGTCTGGTAGCCGGAGACGTTGGACAGTTCGGCCTTTGCCCGCGGGTTGTACGTGACTTTGCCCTTCTGGTCATAGGAAGGTGCATGAACTGTAACCTGCAGGCGTGCGCTGCCCTTGACCGGAATGGTGAAACCGGAGCCGTCCTGGACAATGTTCGGGACATACCGGACCGTGTAGCCCGTAGCCGGGCCGTTAAGGTCAACCACCATCCGGTCAAAGCAGTAGTGCTGCCCGGTCCGGACGTTGGTGACGGAGGCGGTGCTGAATTTGGGCCCGGCTTTTGTGAGGGACCCCCATTGAAGACCGCAATACGATGTGGCAGCCGAGGCGGGCCCCGGAACCAGGATTCCCAGCCCGACAGCCACGAGGAGAGCCGTGAGCCAGATGAGGAGTTTTTTCATTGTGGGTGCCATCCGTGGTGAGTGGTGCGATTGGATAGCTCAAGCGTAGGAGCGCCGCACTACTGAATACGAGGGCTGTGGCCGCTTCGGCGCGGAACCGTAAGGAAGCCAGGATGCGCATCACGCGCCTGTAAATCCGGGGCTTTTTTACCCCCGTCCTTAACCGTTCCGGTGCCGTTTCTGGACCCGGCCGTTATGCCTGATAACGACACCGGAAAGACGAAACAGCACCGGTCACCCTTCAGGGGTGGCCGGCCCTGTTTGGTTATGGATTTCAGCCTTCGCAGTCGCGGCAGTACTTCATGCCGTTCTTCTCGCGGGCCACCTGGGACCGGTGGCGGACCAAAAAGCAGGACGAGCAGGTGAACTCATCTGACTGCTCGGGAACCACGATGACGGTCAGTTCCTCGTTGGACAGATCGGCACCGGGCAGGTCGATGCCCTCGGCAGTGTCGTTTTCTTCGAGGTCGATCACCGCGGTCTGCGCGTTGGCGCCGCGTGAAGCCTGCAGCGCCTCCAGGGAGTCGGCAGGAGACTCTTCTTCTTGCTTGCGCGGAGCATCGTAATCGGTAGCCATAGCGTGTTCACTTTCGTTGCTGCACAGCACCATTTCAGGCACCTCAGTGAAGCAGTTTAGGTCATTATGCCTTTACGCGCGCAAAAGTGTGTTCAAGCAGACATCGCGCCCGGTTCCGCCGCGGATTCCAGGTGCTGTTCCCGCGCATGGTCTGCTCCGACGGCCACGCCACTGAGTGCCGGCAGCCAGCCCCAGCGCGTCGCATCCGCCATGGCATCTGCAGCCTGGCCCGGAGTTTCACAGGAGAAGGTATCCGCGAACCAGGCACGGATTCGGGCTGCAAATTGAGCTGTCATGCCTCCGACCGTACGGAGCCAATGTTGAGAGCGCGTTTCGTCCCTGTCTCGTGAATATTAATCCCGGGCTGCTGCCTGAGGGGGAGGAAAAAATAGGCTGTTGACCCGTCCACAAAACTGCTCCTAAACTCCCGGCATCGGCAACACGGGCGGATTGTCCTTGCCCTCTGATCTGGAAGTAACAGCGATGGCTACAGTTCATCACAACAATCCGGAGCTTGAGATCCAGCAGTCACTGCAGGAGTTGCGTGGACGGCTGCAGGGCTCCTTGATCGAGCCGCAGGATCCGCTCTACGAGGAAGCCCGGGCGGTATGGAACGGGATGGTGGATCTTCGTCCCCGCGCCATCGCGAAGGCCGGAGCGGTCCCGGACATCGACGTTGTGCTCGATGCCGCGCGGCGCAGCGGCCTGGCGTTGGCGGTGCGCGGCGGGGGGCACAACGTCGCCGGCCACGGCACTGTCGACGGCGGCCTGGTCCTGGATCTGGGATCGCTCCGGGCTGTCACGGTCGACGTCGAAAGCAGGCTCGTCACCGTCGAGCCGGGAGCCACCCTGGCGGACGTGGACGGAGCTACAGCCGCTCATGGGCTGGCCGTTCCTTTGGGAGTCATCAGTGGGACAGGGATAGCAGGCCTCACCCTTGGCGGCGGGGTGGGCTGGCTGACCCGCACGGGCGGGCTGAGCCTGGACAACCTGGAAGCCGCCGACATCGTGACCGCCGGTGGAGAGCACCTGCACGCCAGCGCGGGCGAGAACCCCGAGTTGTTCTGGGGACTGCGCGGCGGTGGCGGGAACTTCGGCGTCGTATCCTCGTTCACCTTCCGTGCCCGCCCCCTGCCAGCGGCACCCCTGTGCGGGAACCTCTTCTACCGGCAACAGCACTGGCGGGCTGCCCTTGTTGCCTTCGATGCCTGGACCCGGGACCTGCCCGACGAAATGAACCCGATCATCTCGTTCCTGGTCTTCCCGCCCGAGTTCGGCATGGGCAACGAGCCCTGGATGATCCTTGGAGTCGCCTGGGCCGGCGACGACCACCAAGCCGGCCTCAACCTCATAGACCAGCTCCGGGCCGCTGCTCCGCCTGACGAAGAGAAGAAGGGACCCACCTCCTGGCTGGACTGGCAAAGCGCCATGGACGCCGTGTTCCCCAAGGGCTCACGCGGCTACTGGAAAAACGTTTCGTTCTCACGGCTGGATGAGGAGGTAGTGGACGTTGTGGTTGGTTTCGCCTCCGAACTGTCGTGGGAGGGAACCGGCATCGATATCCATCATCTGGAGGGCGTCTTTGGGCGGGTCCCGGAAGAGGCAACAGCGTTCCCGAACCGCTCCGCGCGTTACTGGCTCAACGTTTACGGGTTCTGGCGCGACGCGGCCGAGGACGAGCGGCTGACCGCCTTCGCCCGCAGGGCCTACGCGCGGATGCGTCCGTTCGCCGAGCAGGGCGAATACGTCAACTTCCTGGGGGCGGAGCTGGGAATCAAGGAGGCGGACGCTGCGCGCAATGCCTACGGGCAGGACAAGTACCAGCGGCTCGTTGCTCTTAAGGACCGTTATGATCCGCAGAACCTCCTGCGCCTGAACCACAACATCCCGCCGTCGGGTACTTGATATTTACCTCAAGAATTACCAGGAGGGATGGTCGGTCGGAGCCCCCTGTCGGATTCGAACCGACGACCCCCGCTTTACAAGAGCGGTGCTCTGGCCAACTGAGCTAAGGAGGCGTGCCCTTGCGGGCGGGGCACCTGAACGGCGCTAGATAAGGTTAGCCCAAGTCCTCCCGGTGGTAAAAACGCAGGCTTTGGTTCCCGCGGAAGATGCCCCGCGCAAACGGAAGGGCCCGCCTCCGGAACTTATCCGGCGGCGGGCCCAGATACCAAGGGGACTCTAGGCCTTGGCGTCGATCGCTGCCTGGATCTCAGCGTTCAGGTCGGCAGCGCCGTCCCACTGCTTGCCGTCGATGAAGACGGTGGGCGTTCCCGTGATGCCGGTGTTCGCTGCCAGCTCGGTGGAGTACTTCACGTAGGGGCGGAAGGTCTTGTCGTCCACGCAGCTGTTGATGTCCGCGCCGATGTCACTGGCCAGGGACTTCAGCTTGTCGTCAGAGAGTCCGGCTCCGCCTTCGGCTGGCTGGTTGGCAAACAAAACGTCAACGTATTCGGCGTACTTTTCCGGTGCTTTGTCGGCAACGCAGGCGGCGGCGTTGGCTGAGCGTGAGGAGTAGTTGGTGCTGGACTGGCGGTCCAGGAAGCCCAGCGGACGGTACTCCATGGTGATCTTGCCTTCATTGCGGAGCGTGGTGAGGGCGTCGTTGTAGGTGTTTTCGAACCGCAAACAGACCGGGCAGATGAAGTCGATGTAGGCAATCACCTTTACCGGCTGGCCCGCTTCGGCCTCGGCGCCGGGCGCAGCCACAGGGCTCGGCTGCGTATCGGGCTTGGCCGGAAGATTAGCCATGTCCACCGTGGCTGTGTCCGTCTTCTTGACTTCCGTGTTCGCCAGCAGGGTCACACCGCCGTTGACGTTGGCGCTGGCCGGTACCGGTCCCTGGTCCGCAATGGGGGTGTTCTGCCGGATGCTGGTGGTCACCACCAATGCAATCACTGCCAGGATGGCGACAACGGCCGCCACAATCCCCCACCCGATCAGCAGCTTGTTGCGCTTGTCCTTTTTCAACTGGGCGTCACGGATCAGCCGCGCTTTGTCGCGGGCCTCCGCGGTGCGCTCAGCTTTGGACTTACGTACTTCGTTTGCGGGGCTCATGTGTTCCTTGGGTCGATCGACGAGGGGGACCAATTCGTGGCAACCCTCCCATTTTAGGGGAGAAAACTGAGAGCTTGCCCGTTCAAGTATTCTGCTGGATTGACCAACGGACGAATAGCACGGAAGATTCCGTCCCGTTAGGGTGAACTAAGAGGCACAAGCAACCCCAGGGGGCCGCAATGCAAACACCCGTCCAGGAAAAACCTTCCACCGCAGCCGGGCCCGGCGCCGCCGGCTCCGGCCACAGCGGGGAGACAAAGTATGACTTTATGGTGGTCTCGAACAGGCTGCCCGTCGACCGCTGCGCCCCCGGCGAAAGCGGTGACGACGGCTCCGGGTGGCGCCGGTCCCCGGGCGGCCTGGTGACCGCGCTGGCACCGATGATGACCAAGACCGACGGCGCGTGGGTGGGCTGGCACGGCGCCCCGGACGAGACGGTGGAACCGTTCAGCCACGGCGGCATGGACCTGGTCCCGGTCCAGCTCAGCGCTGACGACGTCGAGCTGTATTACGAGGGTTTCTCCAACGCCACGCTGTGGCCGCTTTACCATGACGTCATCGCCCCGCCTGAGTTCCACCGGACGTGGTGGGACGCCTACCGCAAGGTCAACAGAAGGTTCGCCGACGCCGTCATACGCCACGCTGACGAAGGCGCCACGGTGTGGATCCAGGACTACCAGCTGCAGCTGGTGCCGCGGATGCTCCGGGAAGCCCGGCCGGACCTCCGGATCGGTTTCTTCAACCACATTCCGTTCCCGCCACCCGAGATTTTCGCGCAGCTGCCCTGGCGGCAGGCCATCATCGACGGTTTGCTCGGCGCGGACTTGGTGGGCTTCCAGCGGGCCAGCGACGCCGGAAACTTCATGCGTTCGGCCCGCCGCTTCCTTGGCGCCAGCGTTAAGCAGCAGCAGGTGCACGTTAAGGGCCAGGATGGCGAAATCACGCACATCGCCCGGGCCCAGGCGTTCCCCATCTCCATCGACGTCCAGCAGATCAGTGAGCTGGCCCAAAAGCCGGAGATCATTGAGCGGGCGCGTCAGATCCGCCAGGACCTCGGCAACCCGAAAACCATTCTGCTGGGCGTGGACCGCCTGGACTACACCAAGGGCATCCGGCACCGGCTGAAAGCGTTCGAGGAGCTCCTGGCCGACGGCAAGCTGTCCGTGGCCGACGCCACCCTCATCCAGGTTGCCAGCCCCAGCCGCGAGCGCGTTGAGCAGTACAGGCTCCTGCGGGAGGAGGTGGAGGGCACGGTGGGCCACATCAACGGCACCTACGACACCCTCGAGAACACCGCGGTCCGGTACCTGCACCACAGCTACCCCGTGGAGGAGATGGTGGCTTTGTACCTGGCCGCCGACGTCATGCTGGTAACCGCCCTGCGGGACGGCATGAACCTCGTGGCGAAGGAGTACGTCACGGCCCGCACCAACAACGACGGCGCCCTGGTGCTCAGCGAGTTCGCCGGTGCCGCCGACCAGCTCAAGCAGGCCCTGCTGATGAACCCGCACGACATTGACGGCCTGAAGGGCGCGATCATGCGGGCTGTGGAGATGTCACCCCGTGACGCTTCGCGGCGCATGCGGGCCATGCGCAAGCAGATCCTTGAGCACGATGTGGACTACTGGTCCGCCGAGTTCTTGAAGGCCCTCGACGAGAAAGCGGTCCGTGATGACTCCTGAGAGCCGGCCCGGCAACGGCAAGTTGGCACTGACACCGGAACTGCGCGAGGCGCTTCGGCGCCTCGCCGCGACGGAGCATCTGCTGGTGGCCATGGACTTCGACGGCACCATGGCTCCCATCGTGGGCCACGCCGACGACGCCCGCCCCCTTCCACGCGCAGCCACGGCGTTCGCCGGGCTCGCCGTGCTGCCACGCACGACAACGGCGCTTATCTCCGGACGCGCCCTCGCCAGCCTGCGCGCTGTGGCGTCGCCGCCGGTCGACACCCTGCTGATCGGCAGCCACGGGGCAGAGGCCTGGCTGGGGCCGGGATCGACCGGCCTGGCGCTCGATGATGAGCAAAAGGCCTTGCTGGGCGAGGTCCGCGGCATCCTGGCGGAGATCGTTGCGGAGGCGCCCGGCACCATGCTGGAAGACAAGCCGGCCGGCGTGGTCCTCCATACCCGCCAGGCGGAGGACGACGTCGCCCAGGACGCGGTTTCGGCCGCGCGTTCGCTGCTGCAGGACCGCAAGGGCGTCTTCCTCAAGGACGGAAAGCGGGTCCTGGAAACGTCCGTGGTGAACGCCTCCAAGGGAGAGGGCGTTACGTTCCTGCGCCAGGTCACAGGTGCGACGGCCGTCGTGTTTGCCGGCGACGACACCACGGACGAGGATGCGCTGGCCCGCCTGGAGCCAGGGGACGTGGGCGTCAAGGTGGGGCTGGATTTCACCCAGGCCCAGTACCGCGTGGAAGCACCGGTGCATGTGGCGGAACTGCTGGAGGTGCTGCTTCACGAGCGGAGCGTGGCCGTCGCCGACGAAGACCAGCAGGGATTTCAAGGCAGAAGTTGAGCAAGGTCATATGTGACGTCCGTAACATTTGGCCCCAAAAGCGCAACATCTGACATACTCTTGCTTGTGATGTGGCGCACAGAGACCGTGCGGTGTCACTCGACGCTCCCAAGCCTTGGCTGAAGATCGTTTGCAGCACAAAACTGAACAAACATGAACCATTCACAACGGATCGTCCGGCACGTACCTGCCGGTGAAGGGATTGATAACTGTGGCTACAGTTACTTTTGATAACGCTACCCGCCTGTACCCGGGCACCGAAAAGCCCGCCGTCGATAAGCTCAACATCGACATCGCCGATGGCGAATTCCTGGTCCTCGTTGGACCCTCCGGTTGCGGTAAGTCCACCTCGCTGCGCATGCTCGCAGGCCTTGAGGACGTCAACGCAGGCCGTATCCTCATTGGCGACCGCGACGTCACTGACGTTCCGCCGAAGGACCGCGACATCGCGATGGTTTTCCAGAACTACGCGCTGTACCCGCACATGACTGTTGCTGACAACATGGGCTTCGCACTGAAGATCGCTGGTGTTTCCAAGGAAGAGCGCGCCGAGCGCGTCCGTGAAGCCGCCAAGCTCCTTGACCTTGAGCCTTACCTGGACCGCAAGCCGAAGGCACTCTCCGGCGGTCAGCGCCAGCGTGTCGCCATGGGCCGCGCCATCGTGCGTAACCCTCAGGTCTTCCTCATGGATGAGCCGCTGTCCAACCTGGACGCCAAGCTCCGCGTGCAGACCCGCACCCAGATCGCATCCCTGACCCGCCGCCTGGGTGTCACCACTGTTTACGTGACGCACGACCAGGTCGAGGCAATGACCATGGGCGACCGCGTCGCTGTGCTGAAGGACGGCCTGCTGATGCAGGTTGACACCCCGCGCAACCTGTACGACAAGCCCAAGAACGTCTTCGTTGCCGGCTTCATCGGCTCCCCCGCCATGAACCTGCTCGAGCTGCCGGTTGTTGACGGCGGCGTGCAGTTCGGCGGAACGGTTTACCCCGTGCCCCGCAACGTCCTCGAGGAAGCACACGGCAGCACCGTCACCTTGGGCTCACGCCCCGAGGACTTGGAGACGGCACCGGCCGGCGAAGGCCTCAAGGTTGAAGTTGACGTTGTTGAAGAGCTCGGCGCCGACGCTTACGTCTATGGCCACACCACCCTTGACGGCAAGGACCACGACATCGTGGCACGCGTCGACGGCCGCCGCCCCCCGATGAAGGGCGAGTCCATCTACGTCCGTCCGCAGTCGGGCCATGTGCACCTGTTCGACACCAAGACCGGCCTGCGCCTGGGCGACTAGTCCCCACCGGCACCGGCGCCCTCACCACAAGCATTACCGACGGCGGCCCTCCTTACTGGACGGCCGCCGTCGGCCTTTAACTGGGCCGGCAGAAGAATTAGCTGGCCACGCCTATGTACGGAAGAATTGACCCATGACCGAGGAATACAGCGCCCAGTGGCACGATGAACCCACCGACTACGCCCAGGTGGGGAAGCTGCCCCGGTTCGTGGCGGCGAGTGCCGACGACGGCAAGCTCGCTTCGGTCTCCAGCTCCCTGAACATCACGGCGGCGGCGGCCGACCCTGAACTGCTCGACCTGCCGTGGCACATCGCGCTGGAGGATTGGCCGGCAGAGAACCTGGCAGCACTCCCCCGCGGCATCTCCCGGCACATCGTCCGTTTCGCCCACCTTGGCGGTTCCGTGATCGCTATCAAGGAAACCTCCGAGCACGTCGCCCGGCATGAGTACCACATGCTCCGCAAGCTGGCCCGGCTGGACGTTCCCTGCGTGGAACCCGTTGCCGTTATCACAGGCCGCACCACGCTGGACGGACGGCCGCTGAACCCGGTGCTGGTGACCCGGCACCTGAAGTTCTCCATGCCGTACCGTGCTCTGTTCTCGCAGATGCTTCGCAAGGACACGCTCACCCGCCTCATTGACGCGCAGGCGCTGCTGATGGTGCGGCTGCACCTGATCGGCTTTTATTGGGGTGACGTTTCGCTGTCAAACACCCTGTTCCGCCGCGACGCTGGCGCATTCGCGGCCTACTTGGTGGACGCCGAAACCGGTGAGCTCTACCCGGACCTGTCCACCGGCCAGCGCGAGTATGATCTGGAAATTGCCCGGGTGAACATCGCAGGCGAGCTCATGGACCTGCTGGACGGCGGGCTCATCGAGGAAAAGGTGGACCCGGTGGCCACCAGCGAGCTGATTATGGACAGCTACCGCCGCCTCTGGACAGAACTGACGGAGAAGGAATCCTTCGAACTCGGCGAACGCTGGCGGGTGGGTGCCCGGATCCGGCGGCTCAATGAACTCGGGTTCGACGTCGAGGAATACGCCATCAAGACCACCCAAAACGGGTCCACCATCCAGCTGCAGCCCAAGGTGGTGGACGCCGGGCACCACCAGCGAAGGCTGCTTCGCCTCACCGGTCTGGACGCGCAGGAGAACCAGGCGCGCCGGCTCCTCAACGACATGGACTCCTTCCGGGCGGACAACAACCCGGACATGGACGAGGAATACAGCGCCCATCTCTGGGTCAGCCAAATCTTCGAGCCGATTGTTCGGTCCATTCCTCGTGACCTGTCCGGCAAGCTGGAGCCTGCGGAGGCCGTGCACGAGGTCCTGGAGCACCGCTGGTACATGTCCGAAAAGCAGGAGCGGCACATTCCCCTGGCGGAAGCAGTGCAATCCTACATCGACTCCATCCTCCGGCACCGCCGGGACGAGGCCGCGATCATGCTCAACCCCGACACCGGGATGCTGAAAATCCTCGAGGTGGAGACGGAAGAGTCACGCTACGGCGACGACGAGTCGATCGACGAGTACCCGGACTCGGACGACTAAGCTAGATCGCTTTACCGGGATTCAGGAGGCCGGCAGGATCGAACAGTTCCTTGATCCGGCGCTGGAGTTCCCGGACGGGCTCCGGCTGTTCCTGGCCCAGCCACCGCAGTTTGTACTGCCCTACGCCGTGTTCCCCGGTAATGGTTCCACCCATCTGCAGGGCTGCCGTGATGGATTCGTCAAGTACTTGCTGAAGCCGCGCCATTGCACCCGTATCCACCACGTGCTCCTTCCGGTTTATCCAGAAGGTGGGGTGCAGGTTGCCGTCGCCGGCGTGTGCCACTACTTTCAGATGCACACCGTTGCTGGCGGCCATGCCCTCGAGGGCAGCGACATAGTCAACGAGGCGCGAGCGGGGCACGGCGACATCCTCTCCCACCCGGTACTCGTCGTCGACTTCCACGCCCCTGCTGTGGCGCCGAAGCTCCACCAGCCGTTCTGCCTCCGCGCTGGCTGCGGTGGTGACAATCGCCCCGCCGGCCTTCAGGACTTCCCGCACCACTTCTGCCTCGGCGGCAGCACCGAAGCCGTCCGTCTGGATCAGGAGCAGCGATCGGCCGCGCGCCGTGAGGTCCGAGCCGTGGATTTCGTCCAGCTGGGCCAGGGTACCGCCGTCGAGTAATTCCATGATGGCGGGCTGGACCCGCGCCCTGCCCACGGCCAGGACGCCGGCGGCCGCGAGACGGAAGTCCGGGTAGAAGGCAGCAACAGTGTGCACTTCCCGGGGAAGGTACTTCAGGCGCACGGTCACCCCCACCACGATGCCAAGCGTTCCCTCCGACCCGACGAACAGACTGGTCAGGTCATAGCCGGCCACCCCCTTGAACGTCTGGTGGCCGGTATGGATGAGCGAGCCGTCCGCCAGCACTACGTCCAGCGCGAGGACCGAGTCCCTGGTGACTCCGTATTTGGCGCACCGCAGGCCGCCCGCGTTGGTGGCCACGTTGCCGCCAATGGTGGAGCTGCGGAAGCTGGCAGGATCCGGCGCATACATCAGGCCATGGGCTGCTGCTGCCTCGTTGAGCACCGCATTGATGACTCCCGGTTCCACCACGGCGGTTTCGTCGTCAGGACTCAGTTCCAGGATCCTGTCCATACGCTCGAGGGACAGGATGATGCAATCCCTGGTGGCGTGGGCGCCGCCGGACACTCCCGTTCCGGCGCCCCGCGGCACTATCGGCACGGCGCCGGCCGCGCAGATCTTCACAACTGCCTGTACGTCTGACACTGACTCCGGGAACACGACTGCCAGTGGGAGCTGGTAGTCGAGGATGGGCGCTTGGTCCACCGCGTACCGGCTGAGGGTTGCTTCTGTCCGGTCCACCTGGCCGGCCGAAAGCACGGTCTCCAGTTCCTCAACTACGCTTCCCACGAAGCCTCCATCCGTCGTCGCACGTGTCCCACCAGTTTAGGACGGCGCCGTGAGTGAGCCTTGAGCACTGGCGGCTCCCGGTGGCGGCGCTGGGGGGTAACTTCTGCAAGCGCTTCCAGCCCTGACCTGCGGAAAGGCAATCTGTTAGGGCTAGTCGTTGCCCTAGGCCGTGGAAGCGTTTCCATGCACCTCGCTGAACAAGCTAAGCTTGCTTCCATGTCTGTCGAAACTGTGACGCCCACCACCGCTCCGCACACCGGGCCGTTGACCCTGATCCACCCGGAGGACAGCCAGCCTGGCTGGTGGCGCTCTGCCGTGATCTACCAGGTGTACCCGCGCTCGTTCCGCGACCTCAACGGCGACGGCGTGGGAGACATTGCGGGCATCACGGAGGAATTGCCGCACCTGGCCGAGCTCGGGGTTGACGCCGTCTGGCTGTCGCCCTTCTTCCGCTCCCCCCAGCGCGACGCCGGTTACGACGTCAGCGACTACTGCGACGTTGATCCGATCTTCGGCACCCTCAGGGACTTCGACGTCATGATGGCAGAATCCCACCGGCTGGGACTGCGCGTGATTGTGGATCTGGTGCCCAACCACTGCTCGAACCAGCACCCGCTGTTCCAGGCAGCCCTCGCGGCGCCGGCGGGAAGCCCCGAGCGGGACATGTTTATCTTCCGGGACGGCAATGGGACCGAAGGCCAAGAGCCGCCCAACAACTGGCAGTCCCACTTCGGCGGTCCCGCCTGGACCCGGGTGACCGGACCTGAAGGCCAGCCCGACCAGTGGTACTTGCACCTTTTTGATTCATCCCAGCCCGACTTCAACTGGGACAACCCCGCCGTCCATACCGAGTTCGAACGGATCCTCCGGTTCTGGCTGGACCGGGGTGTCTCCGGTTTCCGCGTGGACGTGGCCCACGCGCTGGTCAAGGCGCCGGGGCTCCCGGCTTGGGGAGGACGGGCCGACGGCGGAAGTTCAGACGGCTTCCCGGGCCACGAGGCACCTATGTTCGGCCAGCCGGCCATCCACGATATCTACCGTGCCTGGCGGAGAATCCTTGACCAGTACGGCCCGGACCGTATCTTCTGCGCAGAAGCCAGCGTCGACCTCCCCCGCCTTGCGCACTGGGTCCGGTCCGACGAGATGCACCAGGCCTTCAACTTCCCGTACCTGCACGCAGGGCTGGACGTGAACCGTCTGCGCTCGGTCATCACGGACTCCCTTACTGTCCTGGGTGCCGTCGGCGCTCCAAGCACCTGGGTGCTTTCCAATCACGACGTCGTCCGCCACGCCACCCGCTTCGGCTACAACGGGCAGGGGCCCCGCGATGGTGACGGGATCGGCCTGGCCGATCCGCAACCTGACACGGCGCTGGGCCGGCACCGTGCTGCTGCTGCTTCGCTGTTTATGCTGGGGCTGCCCGGGGCTGCTTATCTTTACCAGGGTGAGGAGCTTGGGCTGCCTGACGGCATCGACATTCCTGAGCGCCTGCGCCAGGACCCCACGTTCGCCCGGACAGGCGGGGAACGACTGGGCCGTGACGGCTGCCGCGTTCCGCTGCCGTGGCGCGCCGATGAACGACACTTCGGCTTCGGCGCCGGCAACGACCCCTGGCTGCCGATGCCATCCTCATTCGCTGGACTGGCCCGTGACCTGCAGGCCAGCTCGCCGTCGTCGCACCTGTCCCTGTACCGGAGCATGCTGGAGATCCGCCGCGAGCTGGACCTGGGCCGCGGGTCCTTGGCGTGGGCGGAGGACTGGTGCACGGGGTCATCCCTGGCGTATGTCAACGGCACTACGCTGGTGCTTATGAACCTTAACCACGAGCCGCTGGAAATGCCCGCCGGCCAGGTCCTCGTCCGCAGCGCGGCTTCAGGGCCGGACGGTCTGCTGGCTTCGGGCGAAACCGCCTGGTTCCGGATTGGACCGGACACCTCCGCCAATTGAGCATGGCCGGGATAAAGGACGTCGCAGACAAGGCGGGTTTATCCGTCGCAACGGTCTCACGGGCGCTCAGCGGAAAATCGAACGTCTCCGCCAAGAGCCGGAAACTGGCGCTGGAGGCGGCAGGGGAACTGGGGTTTGTCCCGTCCTATCACGCCTCCAGCCTGGCCTCCGGGCGGAACCACAATATTGGCCTGGTGGTGCCGTCCGTCCACCGCTGGTATTTCTCTTCAGTGCTGGAGGGTGTGTCTGCCACCCTTTTGGATGCCGGTTACGACCTGACGCTCTACAACGTGGGCGACCAGCCGGAGCGCCGCCAAAGCGTGCTGAACGATTTCCTCCTCCGGAAGCGCCTCGACGCTGTGATCGCCGTGGCGCTGGTGCTCAGCGACGACGAGATCCAGCAGCTGCTGGCTGTCCACCGCCCTATTGTGGGCATCGGCGGGACTTTACCCGGGGCCTCCACGATCAGGATCGACGACGAGCGGCTGGCCCGGATGGCCACCGACCACCTGATCCGGCTGGGGCACACGCGGATAGCCCACGTCACCGGCGACGCTGCACTGAACCAGGACTTCAAGCTGCCCGGAATCCGGCAAACCGGCTACCAGCGCGCCATGACCGCCGCTGGCTTAGACATCCGGCCGGACTGGCAGATCACCGCCGACTTCACTGTGCAGGGCGCCTACACCGCTGCCCGCCGGTTGTTAGGCACTTCAGCGGAGCGCCCGACGGCTGTCTTCGCAGCTTCGGACGAAATGGCGGTGGGCGCCATACTGGCAGCCCGGGATTTCGGCCTGCAGGTTCCCCGGGATCTCTCGGTGGTTGGCATGGACGGGCACGAGCTCGGTGAGACCTTCGGCCTTACCACGATCGACCAGGACCCCCGCGGGCAGGGCGCCCTCGCTGCCAGGACTGCGCTGCAGTTGCTTGAGCCTAAGAGCGGATCCGACGACGTTCCAGTACCACCGGAAACTGACCAGGAGTTCCGGACGGAGTTTGTGATTAGGACCAGCACTGCTGTGCCACCGGACGAGTCCGGACTCCGGCGGGCCTGACCTTCCATCCTGGTCCCGTCGGGCGGGCCTACGCCCCGCTAGCCTCAGGGACGCCCATAAAGCGGCAATACCTGGCAAGGATCAGGGGCCAGGCGGCAACGTATTGGGCTCGGGTTGCGGCCGGGTTCTCGGCCCCTTCCCAGCCGTCGTGGACGATGCGCACTTCCGTGCCGGCGGCCAGTGGCCGGAAGGCCGCGCGCAGCTCGGTGGACCACAACGCCGTGGAGCCGGGGTGCCAGGTAGCGTGGAAGGACAACGGCGGCTGCCAGTCGTCAAGCGTGCCCCAGATGCTGGTCCGGCCGTCGTCGGCCGTTTCCAGAATGAGGTTCTCCTCGAACTCGACATAGGATCCCGCGCCATACACACCCAACGTATCCAGCGGCCACCAGAGGTGTGTGTGGTCGGTAAAGCCGGCGAAGGCGTGCGCCACGTTTCCTGGTACTACAACTGTGTTGACGACGGGCTCGAGGAGTTCGGTGGGACTCTTGTCATCGCTTCCGAACGGTTCGCTGCCGTGGCTAAAGAGGCTGTTCATGGTGCTCCACTCTACCCGCGGCCCTCCCTGCAACGCCTCCTGACTGCTGCCCCCCCCTGCGACGCTCCATCGGCTCCTGCAGCTTGGCGGCCAGAGCTGTTTCGAAGAGAGTGCGACGGTGGTGCTGCCGCGGGAGGTGGTGGAGGGTTTCCTGGTGGGTGCGGATTGGGAGGACTCGGGCTGGTGTGGTGTTTGTGTGTTAAAGCGGTAGGGCCCTGACATTGTGTCAGGGCCCTACTCGTAATGTGTGTCCGGCGGTGACCTACTCTCCCACACCCTCCCGGGTGCAGTACCATCGGCGCTGTGGGTCTTAGCTTCCGGGTTC
>NZ_PJII01000010.1 GCF_002929215.1 Arthrobacter sp. ZGTC412 | reverse complement strand
ACTCACCCGAGACGACCACTTCTTCCAACGGTACTCAGACTGGCTCAACACCAATTGACAGCTATAGGAGCATCATTCTTCCGTTCGCCCGTTGGCAGACCGATCAAGAACAAACATGGCGCTACGTTCGCCGACGTTTATATGCCCTCCCTGCCCGAGGAAAGCGAGGGGCGCGAAGTCGTCCGGAAGTTCAATACATACGGGTCAAAGCAGTGCGTGTCGCCATGAAATCGCCCAAGAGCAGTAGGTTACGTGTCCTGCTTCTGGTAGATGTGGCCACCCGCACCAGTTGCCAGCTGCTGCCGTTCACCATCGAAACAGTCTGCGTCAGAATAGCGGCCAGGGCACAGCAGGCATTTCACCGCTCGGAGCCGGAAAGCGACCTGCCCGGAGCAACCGAGCGCAGCGCGCGGCGAGAGAATCGATTTCTTCGGCGCTGAGCAAGTCCGTCAGGTTTCGGCCCAGCTCACCGTGCAGCCCTTCGATGACACGATCGATGCCGTCGCGTTCCTCAGCGGTAAGAGTTTCTCCCAGCCACCCCCACAGCACCGTGCGCAGCTTGTGGTCACGGTGGAAGGTGAGCCCATGGTCCACACCATGCCGGTGTCCGTCCGACATGGTGAGAATGTGGTCACCTTTGCGGTCGGCGTTGTTCACAACGACGTCGAACACCGCCATCCGTCTCAGTGCCGGCATATCCTCGTGGATAAGGGCGACCATCCGTCCCTCCTCATCCTGACCCTCGAGGACATGTTTCCAACCGCTCTCCGGCACGTCGTCCGCCGCAACGAGATCCACCGCGTTCTGGTCGGGGTCTGTCTCCTGCCAGAGCTGCACCATTCCTTTGCCAATCGGACCATCGCGCAGCCAGGTGCGTGGCACCACGTTCCAGCCGAGGACCTCCGAGACCAGGTACGCGGCAACCTCCCGGTGAGCGAGGAAGCCGTCGGGAAAATCCCACAGCGGTTTCTCCCCGGCTATCGGCTTATAAACAACCCTCGTGTCGCCGATGCTGCCCAGGAAGGTGGCGTTCGACGCCGTCGTTATTCGCCCAGTGAGCGTCAGCTCGGCCGTCAAAAGGTCGGGCGCGTGCATCAGACCTCGGGCGGAGTGCAGACGTGCCCGTCGGCGTCCACGGGGTGACCGCAGAGCGGGCACGCGGGGCGCCCGGCGCCCACAACCTCACGCGTGCGCTTAGCGAATGCACGGGCGGTGCCAACCGGCATCCGCACCAGCAACATTTCGGTCACATCAGCGTCATCCTCGTCCAGCGATTCGTCGTCGTTATCAGTGTCAACATCCGTGATCGGATAGGCCTCTATAACGACCTGCGCCGTCGTCGGGTCCCATCCTAAACTCATGGCGCCGGTCCGAAACTGCTCCTCAACGGCCTCGAGCTGGTCATTGTCAACCAATTCGATGGGAGTGCTGGTGGGAACGCTGTGAGGGTTGCCCTCGAGGCCGATGAGCTGGTCGAGAATTTCGTCGATTTTATCTGCGAGCAGAGCTGACTGCTGCTTCTCCATGGCGATACTTACGATCTGAGTCCCTGCCCGCACCTGCAGGTAGAACGTCCGTGCCCCCGGAAGGCCAATGGTGCCAACGACGACCCGATCAGGCCAGGCAAATTCATGAACACGTGTAGGCATAAGAGCATTTTAGGCACAGGCGCTTCATGGCGCCTGTTGCCCTGCACCGCCGCCCACCGGCGCATCGCCAGAGTGGAGGCCGTTCGACAGCCACGACAGATCTCCGGCGTCGGTGTTGGTCGCGTAGACGCTTGGCCGACTGGCACTGTAGCGCACGATTGATACGGAGGCAGGGCTTACGTTAATGCGCTGGAACAGGTCAAGGTGCATGCCGAGCGCGTCGGCGAGGATTGACTTGATGACGTCACCGTGACTCACCGCCACCCATACGGCTCCTGGCCCGTACTCGGCTTCGAAGGCTGCATCATGGCGTCGAACGGCTGCTACCGCCCGAGCCTGCATCGCGGCCATGGATTCACCGCCGGGAAAGATGACGGCGGACGGTTGCGATTGCACAGCCGACCACAGATCTTCAGTTGCGAGATCACTGAGCGTGCGGCCCTGCCACTGGCCGTAATCGCACTCGGTAAGATCGGGTTCCAACGGCGCGTACGGAGTGCCAACCTGGCGATCGAGGATGAGTTGGGCGGTCTGCCGACAACGCTCGAGAGGGCTCGATACCACCCCCACCACGGGCACTGCCGCGAGCCGCTCTCCGGTCAAAGCCGCCTGCTCGCGCCCGATCTGGTCCAGGCTGACACCGGCGGCCCGACCGGCCAGCAGTCCATTGGCATTGGCTGTGGTGCGGCCGTGCCGCACGAGAATAACTGTCGCCATTAACCCAGCCTAACCACCCGCTCGACGGCAGTGTTGACCCACACTTTGAATATTTGCTGGCCACGTCACCACTATCGATTATCAAAGGGCATCGGGTGGTAAAGAGCCAAGTAGACCAAGAAGGCAGCACGGGCAAAGCCTGGCGGGGCCATCCCAGAGGGAATGGCCGTGCCGGTCCGACGGATGACTATTGGTCCCGGCATGTCGCGTAGCTTGTGGTGGGGACCTCAACCGGCCCCGGTCACGCGGACCCCTCCAACTGCCCCCGTCCACGGAGTGTCACCCGGTCCGGGCAGCACCAGATGCGCGAACAAGTAACCCTGTTCAAGAGCGATAACTTGGGACGTGGCCCCGGCGCAGTCCAGCTCGAGCTCCACCGGGCGGAAGGGGGCACCGGGATGCTCCTGGCCAACGAAGACCTTCGCACCTGTTGCACCTACACAGGCAGCGGTAACGGTGTACTGCCCGGCCGCCGGCACCTTCTCGAATTTGCCAAAACCCCTCACCGGCCCGTCCAGTGGCCCAACCTCGAAGAGGAGGACTGGCCCCGGCACCGCCCGCAGCAGCCGGTACAGCTCAGCGTAGTTCTCAGCTTCCTTCTCCAGGACCTCCGTATTGTTGTACGGCTGGAGTGCCTCTGTTGTAGGCGCGGAATCCGTTGTCGGGGTGTTCACAGGCTCAGGGTAGTTATAGGTGCACCCCGTCATACTTCCCAGAGGAACCAGCAGGCACACGGCAAGCGCGAACCGGTGCCGTCTATTCTTTACTCCCACTCTTCCATGGTGGGCAAGGCGGCAACCCCTAAACAACCGGGTGCCGTCAGCCTGCAGCGGAAGAACCAAGACAGGCGCCGGCAGCTCGTAGGCGGTGCGGCCGCTCAAGGTGGCGGGATGTCTCTTGTTGGTCAGGCAGGCTGCCACCTGACCGGAAGTGCCTTCAGCCCATAGATGATGGTGCTTTCCATCCGTTCCAAGTGCGCATCCGGATCTAGGGAAAGCCCAGGCAAACGGTACAGCAGGGCACCCAATGCGATCCTGGCTTCGAGCCGGGCCAGCGGCGCGCCGAGGCAAAAGTGAATGCCGTGGCCGAACGCCAGATGCCGGTTCTGGCCGCGGTCCACGTCGAACTCGGCAGGCCGCTGGAACTGCCGCTCGTCGCGGTTGGCGGAGCCGATCCAAGCCACGATCGGTGCGCCGGCGGGAATCAGTTCGTTCCCCAGGGTAGTCTCCGCGACCGTCACGCGGTACATGGACTGGACCGGCGATCGAAAGCGCAGCACTTCTTCGATGGTCTGGGGAAGCAGGGCGGGTTCCCTCAGCAGGCGGTCCATGATGCCTGGGTACTCAGCCAGGCATAAAACGGCGTTGCCGATCAGATTGGTGGTGGTCTCATTGCCGGCAACGAGCAGTAAAGCGCAAAAACCGAGCAGTTCGGGCACTGTCAGTTTTTGGCCGTCAATCTCCGCTGCCAGCAGGGTGCTGATCAGGTCCTGGCCCGGCCGGCTCCTGCGTTGGTCGATCAGGGCCAGGAAGTACTCCGTCATCTCCATGTTTGTGCCGGAGTGGTTCTCACTGGTCGAATCGGTCCGCGTTTGGCTGACAATCACGTCGGACCACTTTTTGAAGCGCTCACGGTCCTGGGCGGGGATGCCCATGAGTTCCGCGATCACTATGACCGGCAGCGGGTATGCCAATTCCTTAACCAGGTCTGCGCTGCCGCGGGCCGCGATCCCCTCCAAAAGCTCGTCTGTGAGCGCGGCGATACGGGGAGCCAGCGCGTCCACGGCTTTAGGCGTGAACGCTTGGGTGACCAGGGATCGCAGCTGCCGGTGCCTTGGGGGATCGGTGGCAATTAGGCTCGCGGCGAATAGTTGGCCGGTCCCCGATGCATCGTCTCCGGCCATGCGCGACGAGAATGTTGCATATTCGGACAGTGCCCGCTGGACGTCGTCGTATCGGAAGACGTGCCAGCTTCCCGACTCTTCGTCGTAATGGACGGGCGCAGCTTCCCGCATCCGTTCGTAGTGAGGAAAGGGGTTGAGCTGATGTTCAGCGGACTGAATGAAGTCCACGGCTGGCCTCTCTGCTCGCTTCGGGCCCTATCACCCAGACGGACCTCGGGCCCCGGTCGACTGGGCGTTGAGCCTTGATTTTAGCCAGTGCCGGCTCCTCGGTCATTAGCAGTCGGTAAAGCGGTTTGTTTTTGGATCCACCGTTACCGGTGCAGGTGCTCCCGCCAGTCAGCCGGTACGTTGTCTGCCGGTGCAGGTGCCGGCTGCTCCGGTGGTCTGGACTGAGGATCCGGAAGCCGCGGGCCGCGGAAGAACTTCTTCGTAGTGTGCTCATAGAACCAGTCCTCCCCAGGTTCAAAGGACCTCATGACGGGGTGACCGGCGGTGCGCGCATGGGCACTGGCATGCTGTGAGGGTGATGAATCGCAGCACCCTATGTGGCCGCATTGGGCGCAGCGGCGAAGATGCAGCCACCATCCTGGGCCGTCACCGCTGAGGCACTCCGAACACCCTGTTCCACTGGGTGTGGCAGATAGGCTGATTCCCGGAATAGGTCGATCCTCCATGGGTTCCTCCACTTCCATCGCTCCGGTTCTGCTCAGGTCATCCCGCTTGCCTGCCGTCGGGAGTTATTCTGGCAGACTCTCCGCGCCCTTGTCCCCAATGTCCCAGCGCGAGTATCGTGAGCGCCACCGAACCATTGAACCGGAAAGACGGCGGCCATGGATCACTCGGTTCCGGTCATGCTGATTGCCACCAGAGACCCGACCTCTCGGCGCATTCTTGAAGATGAGTTACGTCGACGCTACGGTGCCGATTACGAGGTGGTGGCCTGCGCCGACCACGCCCACGGGCGGGCGGTGCTTGAGGGGCTCCGCCGCTGGAATCGCCCGGTCGCCCTCATTCTCGGTTGCTATGGACCGGCTGACCGCGGTGGACTCGATTTCCTGCGGCGTGCCTATGGGTTTCACCCGGCCGCGAAGCGTGGTGTTGTGGTGACATGGGGCGACTTCGCCAGCGCCCCCACCGTATTCCGGGCGATCGCGCAGGGGTCGGCCGAATTGCTGATCATACGTCCCGAACGATCGCGGGACGAAGAATTCCATGGGGCGATAACGGACGCCCTCGACGACTGGCACCTGGCCCAGGGGGTCGGGTTCGAGGCCGTCCGGCTGATCGGGGAGGTTGGCGACGAACGGACTCATAGGTTGCGCGACTCCCTCAGCCGGAACCACATCCCGGTAGGCTTCCACCCCGTCGGGTCGGAGACGGCGGAGCGGACGCTGGAGAGCGTGAACCTGCGCGACCCCGTGCTGCCGGTCATGGTACTGGAGTTCACCGCTCCACCCATTGTCCTCGAGAACCCGAGTGACCTGGAGATCGCCGAAGCGATGGGGGTGACGCGACCGCCACCGGCGGACAAGATCTTCGATGTGGTGGTCGTGGGAGCCGGTCCTTCCGGTCTCGCGACCGCCGTGTATGCCTCCTCTGAGGGCCTCTCCACCATGGTGGTGGAGGGAGAGGCTGTGGGAGGCCAAGCCGGCACCAGCTCGTTGATCCGGAACTACCCTGGCTTCTCCCGCGGTGTGAGCGGCGCGCACCTGGCCTACCGCTCATTTCACCAGGCCTGGACTTTGGGCACGGACTTCCTGTTCCTGCGGAAGGTGGAGGGGCTCGGCGTGGACGGAGCATTGTACGCTGCGTCGATTTCCGATGGCAGCGTCGTACGGTGCCGCGCAGTCGTGGTGGCCACCGGCGTGGACTACCGTCGCCTCGGGATACCTCAGCTGGAGAATCTCGTCGGGCGAGGCGTCTTTTACGGGTCCACAGTCTCCGAGGCGCCGTCTATGGCCGGAAAGCACGTCATTGTCGTGGGTGGCGGCAACTCGGCCGGACAGGCGGTTCTGCACCTTGCGAGGTACGCGAAGAAGGTGACGCTGCTGGTGCGGGGACCCTCTCTGTCGGTCAGTATGTCGGAATACCTCATCTCCCAACTTGAGGCCACCCGGAACGTTGGGATCCGCTATGGCACCATGCTCGTGGGGGCCCGCGACCAGGACGGATTCCTTGCCGCCGTCAAGGTCGCCGCATCCAGAGCCGCCGATGCAACCCCGAGCGAGGAGATCGAAGCGGGCGGCTTGTTCGTGCTGATCGGTTCAGTGCCGCGGACCTCCTGGCTGCCCGACACTGTAGAGCGTGACCCAGCCGGTTTTCTGCGCACGGGCGCCAGCCGGGATGTCAGTGAGGCCGGGTCCGCCAGATCGGACAGGCATCCATTGGCGCTGGAAACCAGCATGCCCGGTATTTTCGCGATCGGTGACGTGCGGGCCGGTTCGATCAAAAGAGTGGCTACCGCAGTCGGGGACGGCGCCACGGTGGTCTCGATGCTTCACACCTACCTGGCCGAGAACCCCCTGCCTGCCTCGCCCCCTGCCCCTGGTGGGGCAGCAGCAACCGAGGAGCTGCCCGGTGATGTTCGCTCGAACTGAGGTCATACCCTTGATTCCGCCGATGCGGTGGCTGCTCTACGTCGCTGCATTCCTCGTGTTTCTTGCCGGGCTCGTGCTGTTCGTGTTTCCGCTCCGGACAGATGAATTTTTCGCGTGGACAGTTAACCCGCCCATGACCGCGGTCTTCCTCGGGGCGGCATACTGGTCGAGTGCCGGCTTGGAGGTGACAGGCGCCCGTTCGGCGGGTTGGGATTCAGCCAGGCTAGCAGTCTGGCCCGTGTTCGTCTTCACCACATTGACCTTCGGAGTGACCCTGCTTCATCTCGATCGCTTCCACCTGTCGCCAGACACTGCCCCCACCGCCCAAACAGCTACCTGGGCGTGGCTGGTTATCTATGCCTTGGTGCCCGCGGCGATGCTCGTTATCAGCCGGATGCAGATCCGGTCGCGGCGTCCTGCCCCAAAGGCCGTAACGGCGGGGCGGCCAGTGCTACCCCCTACGCTCCGGCTTCTCCTGGCGGGAATCGCCGGGGTACTGCTGTCGTATGGCGCGGCGCTCCTGGCAGTGCCCGTTCAGGCCGCGACATGGTGGCCGTGGTCACTGTCGGAGCTCACAGCGAGGGCGATCGGAGCGTGGTTGGTCGGTCTGGGGTGGGCGGCGGCGCAGGGCCAGTTGGGCGGCGACATCCGCACCGTCCGCCCCGTGGCCCTAACTTCCGTTGCCTTCGTCGTTCTGCAGGCGGTTGCCCTGCTGCGGTATGGCGACGCCCTGACATGGCCGAGCGCACCGGCGATCGGCTTCGTGACCGTCCTACTTGCCATTGGAGTGGCCGGCGGATGGGCACTCGCACTATCTCACCGGTAGCCCGGGCCGGAAATATGTGAGCGACCTTCCCGCATAGGCCTGATCCTCAGGACTGGCCGGGCGGCGGCCAGCGCCTTGCCTAGAAACTCGTTACCAGTTCGCCGAGTACCTCTTCGAGCCTGTCCGGATCGGTCGCGTCGTAGTAGTGCGCCCCGCTGGCCCTGGCAATTTCCAGCAAAGTGGGGACGTCGGCGTCGGGCCCGTAAGCGAGTGTAAAGACGAGCACCGGCGTCGAGTGGTTCTGATGGCTTAACTGTTCGGAGAGCCCGCTTAGGTCTCCCGGATGCGTCGTATCGTTTTTGCCGTCACTCAACAGCACGAGGGTGTTGATGAAGTTGTCTTTGTATTCCTTGGCTTGATCGCCCGCGAAGCGGGTCACCGCTTCGAAAAGTGGCGTAGCGTCCACCGCCTTGAGCTCGCCGAGCTTGGCGATGAGGTCTTCTTTATTCGTCTTGAACGGGGCCACCGGGCTTACGATACCCGGCGTCAAGGGGCCGTCGCCCACTTGGGAGAAAGCGGCCAGTCCGATCTCATCCTCACCCACGAAATGGTCGAAGGCCTTGAGAACGGCATCCTTGGCCCGTTGCAGCTTGGTCACTCCGCGTTCCTGCACCATGGACTCCGAGATATCCAGCAGGAACAAGGCCCTGGCCCGCTTTCGGACCTCGGGGAAGTTGTCCTGCAGGTTAGAAAGCACCTCTGCCTCGGGCAGTGGCAGCGGCTGAAGCGTTTCAGCGTACCGTCCGGTTCCCGCCACCCCTGTATCCAGCTTGCCCTGGATGGTCCTGTACCCGGACGTCTTGACAACGTGTTGGCCCTGTTCCGTCACGGCGAACGCGAGGAAATCCTCGGCGGCCAAACGCTGCTGGCTCCCCACCCAATCTTCGTCAAGAATTATTGCCGGGTTGTCCGCCACGTGCACGCCGTCATCGGGATAAATGGCGCTGAGGGGCTCCTTGGGCGCTGGACCGCGATGCTTCGTTTTTCCGTCCTCGCTGACTACACCCCGGTTGTAATCCCAGACAGATTTCTCATCCACGATCACGGCGGAGAGGAATTCCGAGACCTTCCCGGCGTCGTCAGCCTCCCTGGCGTGCCACAGGAAATGCTCCGGGGTGGCCATGTAGTGGCTGGTGCCCCGTTCCACTGCGCGCACTTTCTCCACCAAGGGCGGTGCCTTCAGGTCCATGTCGTTCAAACCCCCCACGCTGCCGCCGGCGGCACCATAGGAAGCGGCAAGGGCCATCAGGCCCGACGTGGAGACGAGTGGACTGGCCTTGCCGAACTTAAATTTTCCCCATTCACCATGGCCGAGGCGCTCCCAGACGTCCTGCTCCTCCGCCATCCTGAAGACCTCAGACCACGACGGCGGCTTGCTGTCCCAGCCGAGGGCACTCGTCATCGTCTCTGGCATAGCCACGACGATCGCGCTCCGGGCGAGGCTGATTCCCTCCTGCGGGACGGGTCTTCCGCCCGCGCCGGCCCCTGCGATTCGTAACCATGCGGAGGAGTCCGGCAGCCAGATGGAGGGCCTGTCGCCGGCCGGAACGCCGGGGAACTGCGCAGCAACATGGCCGGCAGCAACCCCCGATTTCTCCTCCGTCACTGCCGGCGTCACGCATTTGCCGTCCACGCTGCGGGGTTTCGCTGAGTACTCGGCCGCAAGTGCCCGGACCATCTCGGCGTTCTCCAGCGACGTAAGAATGTTCAAGGAAATGCACGGAGAGGCCCCGGCGACGGCGGCAGGACTGTCCGGCGCCAAGGTTTCGCCTGCTGAAGGTGTACTGCCGTTCCCCGGTGGAGACCCAGCCTCCCCTGAACCGGCGGGGAAGATCAGCGCCCGCAACACGAATGCACCGCCAACAATGAGAAGTGCCACCATGGCCGCCGCAGCGACCCAGATCCAGCGTGGATAGCTCATCTCAGATCCTGCGTGTCGGCGGCCCATGCTCGTTTCCTTTGAATCCGCCGGGTTTCCCCGGTGTGAACGCAAATACTGAAACTGGCCCGCGGCGATCACACCGCGGGTGTGCCTAGCCCCCCGCCCGGATGCCCCCGCAACTGGATAAGCACTTTGAGGATAACCCCGACGGGCGCAGCGTGAGTGTGCGGATTCACGTTTTTCATTCATTCTTTTGGGCGGTCGACACACGTGGTTTCGCCGCAAGCACTGTCTTTGGGGATCAGGACCGGCGCAGAGAGCCTCGGTCAGGATTTCTTGCTTTGGCAAAACCTCGAAATTTTCCGAGCACTTCTCCAACGTAACCGGCGCGCCCTGTGTCACCAGCCTGAACGGAACGCACTAATCCGGGCGCCTCGTCGTACGCGGACATCCGTAGGCCCGGCCCAACAGTCAACCTGCAGCAGTCCGGGGTCACAGGGCTGTGCAACCTCCATCCATGGGGTCTGGCAACGCTTTGGCACCTTGGCCGGTCAACCTCGCCGTCCTCATTTTCCTGACGGGCACAGGACACCAGGTGAGCGCGGACAGCTGTTTCTCAAAACTGCGGATTCGACAACCCACTTGAACTTGAATCCCTGTGGCTTCCTCGAGCCACCTTCTCGTAGTTCCACCCTTGATTCGATACAGTCGGTCCAGCAGCTGACTTCACCGTCCGAACTCGGGAGGTTCATTGAAGGTCGTTCCACTGCTCCCGTGCGCATCAATTGATGACATGCTGACCTTCTACACTGCCTTGGGCTTCGAGCGGACCTACCGGCAGACGAAGCCCAATCCCTACCTCGCGATGCAGCGGGAGGGCATAGACCTGCACTTCTTTGGCATGCCGGGCTTCGAACCGGCTGATTCCTATGGCAGCTGCATCATCCAGGTCCCGGACACCGCCGAGCTGCACCGGGCCTTCGCCAGTGGGCTCCGGGCCCTTTACGGCAAGGTGCCGGTCGCTGGAATCCCGCGAATGACCCGCCCGCGACCCCGGAAGAACGCCGAAGGCCTGGCAGGATTCACCGTCGTGGATCCTGGCGGAAACTGGCTGCGCATCTTCCCGACGGCTGCAGCATCCTCCCGTCCTCACGCGGAAGGAAAACTGACCCAGGCGCTGGACAACGCGGTGGTCCTGGCCGACAGCCATGGTGATCCCGCACAGGCCGCAAAGATTCTTGACGGCGCTCTCGCTCGAATTTCCGACGCCAGTGCGGTGGAGCGGGTTGAAGCCTTGGCGTACCGTGCAGAACTGGCATTCGCCCTGCAGGACCCTTTCCGTGCAAGTGCAGTTCTGAAAGAGCTGGACGGGATCCCGCTGAGCCCTGCTGACCGTGAAGAGTTGGCTGAGACGCTTGCTGCCGTTTCAGAGTTGCGCGGAAATTACTAGTCGGGGGAAAGCTGCCAGCATAGTCGGCGGAGGGGCACTGCCTGAGGGCTCCCCTCCTCAGCTCCCATTGACTGAATGGACGGGACATCAGCCACACCCCTTCAGGAGACAACATGTCCCGTCCCTTTGCCACGTCCGGGACTATCACCGCCCGCGCTCCCACGCCCACTGCTCAGGAGTCTCCCTTGACAAGTCCACGGTCAGGGACTCTTATCGAGTACTTACGCGAATAAGAGAGGGGAGTGCTGGCTATGCCTGCCATCCAAACTACCCCTGGGAAACAGTCCCGGCTCCGGACAGGAGCCGCTCTGATGACGCTTGCCGGGCTGGCCTTCGTGGCCTACGCCGTCGTCTTCCTGGTGCTCAACTTTACGGGCGGCTTCCTGGAGCTGGGCATCGGCCCCGAACAAGTGGACAAGGGGAAGGCGGAGGTTGAGGCGTTCAGCCCGCAGCTGTCTCACTACATCAGCCATCTGCACATCGCGCTCAGCGGCTTCATCGCTGCGACAGGGCTGGCCATCGCGGGCCTGTCCTGGTACGGGGTGCGCCGGGGAGAACGGTGGGCTTTCGCCACAGCGGTTGTCGTCCCGGCTGTCGGACTCGCAGTCGCCGTCCCCGCGCATTACCCCTGGGGTCTGGCCACGCTGTGGCACCTCGGCCCGGTCTACCTCGCCGGCGGCATTTTCTTGGCTGGCGCCGCGGCAGCCTACAGCGGAATGCGAAGCCCTGGGATCGAACGCTAGCTGGACGCTAAATTCCTTCTCGCCGGGAGTATGAGGACCCGGAGTCGGTCCGTTCCAACAGTCCGAAGTCCACCATGTAGCGGCGCAGCAGCACGACGTCGTCGGTATAGCTGAGCAGCCGCTCATTGACCTGCTTTTCCGTCAAGAGCTCGCCAGGACGGATTGCTTCGCTGACAATCCAGCCCAGGAGTTCCCGACGCTCGGCTTTGTTGGCCGGATACCTTTCGATCCTGCCCAGGCGCATGAAGCGGGCCAGCCCGGTCTGCGCCTGCCGCCGGGGCTGCTGAGCCAGAAGGTCCCGGAAGATCGACTCAGGCGCAACCAGTTCGTCGTCGGCATTCCGCTCGACCAGCCCGGACCCGAGCAGGGCGGCGAGCGCCCGGTTTCGCCGCTGATCCTGCATACCGGCAAGCACCTCGGGAAGCTTTGCTCCAAGCACAATTTGTGCGTAGGCCGATCGGGCATCGCTGTTGGCGAGAGTGGCCACCACTCGCCGCCAGTGCGGTCCGCTGTACCTGGTTACTCCGGTCACGGCATGTCCTCACTCTGCGCCTTCGCCCACCTGTGCTAATCGATGTGCTGAAAATCGTAGTCCTGATGCGGGTGACTGCGGAACCGGGGGCGGCCTGCCCTCCACCCCTCCGGCAGGGTCTGGATCAAAATGGGCACGGGGTCTACATTGGTTCTTGGCTTATGCAGAAGGCCCACTCACCACAGATCCAGGAGGGGACCATGAGCCCCACACCAAAACAACCCATAACCGACGACAGCATCCAAGTCCGCCAAGTCAACCATTACCAGTTCAGCTGGGTGGCCGGGGACGCCGGAAAGCCTGGCACCTGGACCCTTCAGTTGGTCCTTGACCAAGGGGCCTGGGAAGAAGTGCTCACGCTCGATGCGGAGGACGCCGAGGTTCTTCAGGGCCTCTTGAAACGTTCGGCAACGGTCTACTACGACGTTCGGCGACGGACCCTGATGTTCGGGACCACACCGGCAGGTCAGTAATTAGCGCTGCCAGCCTTTCAGTCCTGCCGTCCTTCGAGGAGCCGCCGCGCATCTTCCTGGGCTTCAAGGGCCAGTTCGCTCACCACCTCGCCCCTCATGTGGCCGGCGGCGGAAATGATGTGCCGGAGTTCTGAAACGGTGCGCAGCGAGCCAGGGCCCCCACCGTGATGGACCATCGCATGGCAGTTGGGGCACAGCGGTACGAGGTCAGCAACAGGGTCCAGTTGGTACCTGCTCCCAAGCATTGCCGGCGGCACTACGTGGTGCACGTCGATGAAACCTGTACCGATGTCGCCGTAGGCGGCCTCGAAGGAGAAGCCGCAGGCAGCGCAGGTGGTTCCGTGGAATGCCAGGCACACCCCGCGGGCGTCCTGGTTGTGCTCGTAGCGGTTCACGTCAATGGTGCTCACAGCGTCGGGCGGGTAAGTTCCCGGAACCAGCTGCAAAGGCTCCATCGCCGCCGGCCCGTGGTCCCGCCACAGCCGGCGAAGGCCAGGGTCCGCTGCAAGGGGAACGGCCAGGGTTGAGCGGGAGATTGCGTCGCTCCATACAACTGCAGGGACGGCTGCGCTGAGGACGTCAGGACGTATCTGCTCGCCGAGGGGGAGGAGTGCGTCAAAAGCGACGTTGACGTACCAGTCAGTGGCCTCAGGACCTTCGGGATGTACGGCCTCAAACGCTTCGGACATCACCACCCCGTGGCCAATCAGGCCGGTGCCGGCGTCGCTGCTGCCCTGCAGCAGGAGCCAGGCCTCGGTTCCCGCCCGGATGTTCCGGTTGCGACCGACGCTCCAGCGGTCCAGGAACTTGCCGGTCCCGGCCACGTGCTCGACGACGGCGCGGTAGTCCCAGCGGTTCCGCCGGTTTGGGTTCCACCCAAGAATTACTGCAGCCACCACTCACCTGTTCCAGCACACGTCGAGTCGCGGCCCCATAGCCATTACCAGCGGGACCTAGATGGGTTCCTTGGCGAGCGCCTTGGTCTTGGCCGGCGTCTCGCGTCCGAGGCGCTCATCAAGCGTGACGCGCAGCCTCGCGGCCGCCACCTGGACACGGTGCTCGGCTGGAGTGGTCTTCCGTTGAGCCGGTTTGGAGGGCGTGCCGTTCCGGGGAGTATGGACGAAGCCATGTTCAGATGACGCTGCGCTCATTGTCCAGCCTCCTTGATCTTGTCCTCATCCGTCGTTCCATTCTCGCTTATGATGCCACCTGAGTCCACGAACATGAACTCCCGGTCCAGACGGTCTTCCGGCCCGTTTTCATCCCCGTTGTCATCACCTGAGACGTTCTTCCAGGCGATGTCGAACAGCTCGAGTTCCTCGGTTCGTGCCAGGTCGCTGCGCGCCAGGACTTCCAGGGTCGCCAACCCCAAAGCCTTCGTGCCTTCATCCTCGTCCAACGCCCGGTCCAGCGCCCACTGGGTTCGGCGCCACCATTCCGCACGGCTGTCCGCTTCAGTCTTCTGCTGCAGCGCCTGGGCGTCCGCTTCCCGCTTCTGGTCAAGGGCGGTCTTGTCAGCCGCGGTGCGCTGCTTTAGCGTGTGCCAGTTGATGTAAAAGGCCAGCAAAGCCGCGACGAGGACTGCCAATGGACCCAAACCGGCGAGGATTACCCACCAGTCGGCCGGACCTGAGTGAACTACGACATCGAGCGGGGTGGGGGACGGGGCAGGAGTCACCCGGTCAGCATATGCTGCGGCAAGTCTCCCAGCGGGGAGGAGGGCCACGTGATGCCGTCCTCACCCTCGCCCGGAACATCAGGTCGGCAGTGCAGGGTTTAGTGCGTGCCGGGAGACCAGCACAGGACCATGGGAGTGGTGAAGAACTGCATGGGCAACTGAACCGATGGTTTCCCTGACGAGCCCTTGGCCCTTGGTACCGGCGACCAGCATCGCGGCACCTCGGGCAGCATTGAGGATGGCATGGGGAATAGAAGCGTCTGTGAGGAGCACTTCGTCGATTTCGACGGTGGGGGCGAGTCTGCGTGCAGACTGGACAGCGGCCCGCAAAACTTCTTTTGCGGCGGATTCTGCCTCTAAATCAGCACGGAAACGCCGGTACCCGGCGGGAATGTGCCGTACATGGACCACAGTGAGGCTCGCCTGGGATGCCGACGCCAAAGCGCACGCATCCTCCAGCGCGGCTGGTGAACCTGCTTCGTCGACGGCCACGACTACCGGCCCGCCCGGGTGAAGATCAGAGCGGATGACTGCAACCGGGCAGGACGCTGTGGCCGCGAGTTCCAGACTGACGGAGCCTACGAGCAGGCCCAGGAACCCGCCCAGCCCGCGACTCCCCACAACAACCATCTCCTGGCGGGCAGAAATCCCGGCGAGTTGCTGGGCCGGGAGGCCGTGCAGCAACGTGCCGTCAACCGTTAGCCCCGGTATGGCCGCGTTCGCGAGGTTGAGGCCCTCCTCGAGGATGGACTCGGCAGACCGCTCCAGCCCGCTGTCCGAGACGCCGGGAACGGGACCAAGGTGCCGGGTCAGCAGCGGCCACATGGAACAATGCACCACGTGCAGCCCCAGGCCGCGAAGGCTTGCCTGCCGTGCTGCCCAGCTCACAGCTTCGGCAGCTATAGTCGAACCGTCATAGCCCGCGACGATGGCCTTTGCGTCCAGCATGTCTCCTACGCACTCCTAAACATCGCGGCTCTCGGTTTGAAATGTCCGCCAGTTGAAGTTTGCTACCGGTTTAGCCCCAGCGGTAGGGCCCTGTTACTTTGCCTTGACACTGAAGCGGTCTTTTCATGGCCGGACTTCCTGGTCTCGTGCGGCATGGTCACTTCCAAGATTGGCGCTGAGCCGGCCGGAGTTGTAGGACCAAAGGTCACGGTCATGGCGGGGCATCCTGCTTCTTCCTCGCCTGCCGGCAGGAGCGTACGATTAAGTAACCGTTAGGAAGTAAGCGGCCTTTGCCGATCTGGGTGTGGATTTACCCAGCATGTTGGAGGGATACCTCGTGGCCGCACAGACTCCTCCGGTCCCTCCCGCCGTCTATGGCGATCTTCCGTGCGCATGGACTCTCCTACGGCCGGCCACGGTCGTTTGTTCTGCCGGCAATCCCCGCCGTCAGACTTTTCCCGACAACTGAAAGGAGTTTCAGTGGATCCTGGAGCGGCATTGGCGCTGATTGCGGGATACCTTGCAGCCGCATTTGGTGTTTTCCTTTTGTATTCCCCGGTCCTTCTTCTTGTGGTGGGTCTGTTGTTGGCCGCAGGGCTGCTGCAATTGCTCGCGTGGCCTTTCGTGGTGCTGATTCGAAGACTCCGCCATAGGCCGGAACCGCCGCATGACGGATCGTGGCTCCTGCACTGAAGCGGATGGGCGTTGAGATAGCGCGGGGGAGTTGTGACCCGTGCAGGGAACGCCGCCAGGGCCGGCGTCCGAAGCCTGAGGTTCACACCGCACGTCATTCGTCAGTATGCTTACTAATATCTGCACGCCGCTGACGAGAAAGGCACCACCATGACGGAACAGAACCTGCCTGACGACGATCTTGAAATTGTCGAGGAGAATGACGTACTCCTGGACGAGACCCCCGGCGCGGCTTCATCCCTCGAGCTGGATCCCGTTACGAGCGGCGAGCCCGACAGCTACCCCGGCGCTGCCGAGAACAATCCGGACCGCTGGCAGGAGGACCCGCTGCTTCAGGGAGAGGTTTCCGGTGAGGAGGAGGATTTCCTCAGCGACCAGACCCTGCGCGATGACATGAAGGCGACCAGTGACGGGGCCGGCGACGAACTGCCCGCCAGCACGCCGACTCTCGGCGAGGCGGTCGCCGACGTTGACTTCGGCGAAGACCCCACCGGCCGGGAAGCCGATGCCAGTGACGACCAGGAAAACTTTGGCGGCTCGCCGCTCAGCGAGTTCGACCCCAACGACCTGGAGCGTTGAAACCCGAAACCGGTCAGAAGATGATTCAGCCTGCCCTAGCCGGAAATCGAAACTGCGCTAAAATGATAAGCAGGCTGATGAATATCGGTTGGCAGGATCAAGACTGAAGGAGTTTCACATGAACTTGGGAAGCATGATCAAGAATGCCGCTGGACGGTTCGCAGGCAGGTCCGGCACCGGCGGAACAGCCCGCGGCACCGGACTCAACGCCACAGGGCGGACGCCCAACACCACAGGTGCCGTAGGCGGCAGGCCCGGCACCGGCGGCGTGGCCAGCAAAATCATGGGCATGCTCAAGCGGCGCTAAGCCAACACAACAAACCACGAAGCAGGTCCCGGACGATTCCGGAACCTGCTTTTTGGTCCCGGAAAACAATGCGTGAACTCGTCATCCTGGGCACCGCCTCCCAGGTTCCCACCCGGACCCGCAACCATAACGGTTACCTGCTTCGGTGGGACGGCCAGGGGCTCCTCTTTGACCCCGGTGAGGGAACCCAGCGCCAGATGATCCACGCGGGCGTGTCCGCAACACAAATCACCCGTATCTGCCTCACCCACGTGCACGGTGACCACTGCTTTGGTTTGCCCGGCGTGCTGTCGCGCATGGCGCTGGACGGTGCGGCCCACCCCGTCCACCTGCACTACCCGGCATCCGGTGAGGACGTGGTCCGGGCACTGGTGTCCATCAGCTCACCCGGGATAGACCTGAGGCTCCATCCACACGGCGGCAGCGGAACCGTGGCAGAAGGGCTGGAAGTCCGGCCACTGAAGCACCGCATCGAGACCTACGGCTACAGGCTCGTTGAGCCGGACAGCCGCAGCCTGCTCCCGGACCGCTTGGCGGCGGCGGGAATCAAGGGGGCCGACGTCGGACGCCTGCAGCGCGAGGGCACCCTTGCCGGCGTCCACCTTGACGAGGTCAGCGTTCCCCGGCCGGGCCAGCGCTTCGCCTTCGTTATGGACACCGCCCCCTGTCCAGGGGCCGAGGACCTGGCGGACGGCGCCGACCTCCTCGTCGCCGAGTCCACCTTCAGCGACGACGACGCCGGGCTCGCCAGCCAGTACCGTCACCTCACAGCCGGGCAGGCCGGGAAGTTGGCTGGCGGCGGTGATGCTGACACGCTCGTGCTGACACACTTTTCGGCCAGGTACGACGACGTCACCCCGTTGGCTGCGCAGGCCGGCGCACGTGCCGCGGGGGCAAAGGTCATAGCAGCGCACGACCTGCAGCGGATTGCCTTACCGAAACGACGGCGGTGGCAGCAAAACACCGCGCTGACCGGCGGGGAGGGGCAGGGGACTGATTATTGCCAAACCCAACCATGAGGTAGAGAGTGAATTATCCGCTAGGCAGCCCGGGCCCACCCGCCCAACGTGTTGTGGAGGTCGACAATGAGCAAAACTTCCGAAGAAGTCTTCGACGCTACTCCAGAAGGAACGGAACCCGAACTCAAACGGGTTCTTGGCCCGAAGCTCCTCCTGCTCTTCATCGTGGGCGACATCCTGGGCGCCGGTGTTTATGCAGTCACCGGGACCATGGCTGGAACAGTGGGCGGCATCGTGTGGCTGCCGTTCCTGCTGGCCTTTGTGGTGGCCACACTGACCGCCTTCTCCTACCTGGAACTCGTCACACAGTATCCCCAGGCCGCCGGTGCCGCCCTTTATACGCACAAGGCCTTCGGGATCCACTTCGTCACCTTCCTGGTGGCCTTCGCCGTAGTCTGTTCAGGCATCACCAGCGCCTCCACGTCCGCCAATGTCCTGGCCCAAAACCTCTTCGGCGGGTTCGCGATCAACGGATGGATGGGGCTGCCCGGGCAGGGCGTCATCACCGCCGTCGCCATGGCCTTTATGTTGCTCCTGGCCATCATCAACCTGCGCGGCGTGGGGGAGAGCGTCAAGTTCAATGTTGTCCTCACCCTGGTGGAGATGATCGCTCTGTGTATTGTGATCGGCGTCGGCTTCTTTGTGATGTCACAGGGCACCGGGAACCCCGGTGAGATCTTTGTGTTCAACGACTCGCAGGACAAGGGCATGTTCCTTGCGGTCACGGCCGCCACGTCCATCGCGTTCTTCGCCATGGTGGGCTTTGAAGACTCCGTGAACATGGTGGAGGAAACCCAGCATCCGGAAAAGATCTTCCCGCGCACCATGCTGACCGGCCTGGGAATAGCCGTGCTCCTGTACATGCTGGTCGCGGTCTCAGTGGTCAGCGTACTGACACCAACGGAGCTGGAAAACATCCGGGAAGCCGAAGGCGCTGCCCTTCTTGAAGTGGTCCACAAAGGCTCACCCGACTTCCCGATCGACAGGATCTTCCCATTCCTTGCGGTCTTTGCCGTAGCCAACACGGCGCTGATCAACATGCTGATGGCCAGCCGCCTCATTTACGGGATGGCGCGACAGCACGTCCTGCCGCCCGCCCTCGGGAAAGTACTGCCCGTGCGCCGCACACCGTGGGCCGGCATCGTCTTCTCCACCGTCCTGGCACTGGGACTCATCCTTTACGTGACCAGCGATCCGGAAAGCAACATTGTGGCCAACCTCTCCGGAACCACTGCCTTCCTGCTGCTGTGCGTCTTCACGGTAGTGAACGTCGCCTGCGTGGTGCTGCGGCGCAAGCGGGACCCCAACCGCAAGGTGTTCTTCACCTCACCGGGGCAGTTGCCGGTGGTGGCCGCCCTGCTGTGCGCCTTCCTGGCCGGCCCGTGGGTGGGGCGTAACGTTATCCAGTACCAAATCGCCGGCGGGCTCATGGCCATCGGCGTGGTGCTCTGGTTTGTCACATGGCTGATCAACCGGAGAACGAACCACGAGGAGAGTCTCAAGAAATGACAGCTGCTGCTGAATCAACAGTCACCTTTGATGGGCGTTTTGCCAGGGAGCTGTCCGAGCTGGCGGTTCCCTGGCAGGCAGAGGAAGCGCCCGAGCCGAAACTGCTGGTTCTTAACGGAGGTCTGGCAGGGGAGCTGGGGCTCGATCCGGAGTATCTTCGGTCACCGGAGGGCGTCCGGCTCCTGCTCGGGAACCACGTTCCGGAAGGATCGACGCCGGTGGCCCAGGCCTATGCGGGCCACCAGTTCGGCGGCTACTCGCCCCTGCTCGGAGACGGCCGCGCGCTCCTTCTCGGCGAGGTGACAGGCGTGGATGGCCGGTTGCGGGACATACACCTGAAAGGTTCTGGCCGCACACCCTTCGCCCGCGCCGGGGACGGCCGCGCCGTCGTCGGCCCCATGCTGCGTGAGTACCTTGTGAGTGAGGCGATGCACGCTCTCGGTATCCCTTCAACGCGTTCCCTTGCGGTGGTGGCCACCGGCCGCCCGGTGCGCAGGGACACCATGCTTCCGGGAGCGGTACTGACAAGGGTAGCCAGCAGCCACCTGCGCGTGGGCAGCTTCCAGTACGCAAGGGCCACGGAAAACATGGACCTCCTGCGCCGCCTGGCGGACCACGCGATCAGCCGGCACTACCCGGAAGCCGCCCGCGCCGGGAACCCCTACCTGGCGCTCTTCGAAAGCGTGGTTGCCGCACAGGCAAATCTGGTAGCGGACTGGATGCTGGTGGGATTCGTCCACGGTGTGATGAACACGGACAACATGACCATCTCCGGAGAAACCATCGATTACGGGCCCTGCGCCTTTATGGACGCGTTCAATCCTGCCGCGGTCTACAGCTCCATCGACGTGGGCGGGCGCTACGCCTACGCCAACCAGCCGGTCATCGCCGAATGGAACCTTGCCCGCCTGGCTGAGGCCATGCTGCCGCTCTTCAACGAGGACCAGGAACAGGCCGTGGCCCCCGCGGTGGAAGCACTGGGCATGTTCCGCCGCCAATACAGCGATGCTTGGTTCGCCGGCATGAAGACCAAACTCGGGTTGGCAGAAGCCCCTGCCGGGAGCGCAGAGGCTGAAGAAGCCTCCGAGCTGGTGGATGGGCTGGTGGCTTTGTTGAAGGACGGACCAGTGGACTACACGTCGTTTTTCCGGAACCTCTCCCAAGCGGCAAGGGGAAATGACCGCCCGGCCCGCGGGATGGTCCTTGACCTGGCTGCCTTCGACGCATGGGCTGGGCGGTGGCGTGCCCTGCAACCGGACGCGGATCTGATGGACAGGGTCAATCCGGCCTACATTCCACGCAACCACCTGGTGGAGGAAGCGCTCGCCGCAGCAACGGACGGAGACCTTAAACCCTTCAGCCGGCTCCTCGACGTGGTTCGCGCCCCGTTCCATGCGCGGCCAGGGCTGGAACGCTACACCGAGGGAGCGCCGGAGGACTTCGGCAGCTACCAGACCTTCTGCGGGACTTGAGCGCGTCCCGCCCCAGAACGCCGGATGTCAGGAAGGTCCGGAAAACAAAACAGGGGCGGCAGCCGGGAACAATCCCGGTTGCCGCCCCTGTTCGGGTGGTGTGACTACGCTACGCGGACGAAGGAAGCGCCGCCGAGCCAGCTGATGGAGTGGACTTCGGTCTTGAAGCCGTCCACGCCGCCGCTGACAACCTGGCCGTTGCCGGCGAAGACGCCAACGTGACCGGCGGTGATTACCAGGTCACCGGGAGCCGGGGTACCCACAGTGGTGCCGTACTGGTAGAACTGGCCCGGGGCGAGGTCGCCAACGCTCTTGCCCACGGCGCGGAGAGCCTTCTCCACCATGGCAGTGCAGTCCTGCTGGACGCCCACCTGGCCGTAAGCGTTCGCGAGGATGGCTGCGCCGGTACCGGTGCCGGTGGCTGCCGGAGCTGCCGGGGCGGGTGCTGCCGGAGCAGGCGCCGTCGTGGAGGCGTAGGACAGGTTCATTCCGGTGTTGGCCGGGGCGGCGGCAGCCTTGGCAGGAGCCGGAGCCGGAGCCGGAGCGGCTGAGCCGGCGCCGGGGACCTTGATCTGGTCGCCGGGGTAGATGATGGCGGAGATCGAAAGCCCATTGACGGACAGGACATCATTGAGGGCTACTCCGTGGGCAGCCGAGATGGCGCCCAGGGTATCGCCGGAAACAACGGTGTGCACGTTGCCTGCAGCTGCTGCGGGGGCAGCCACTGCAGCAGCCGGTGCTGCGTAAGCCTGGGTGTTAGTGGTCTCGGTGGTGTCCGGACCGGTTACGCCTGCGTGGGCCGGGGCGCCAACACCGAAGGCAATGCCGGATGCTGCTGCAACGGCGAGCGCCGGGCGGCCAAGCGATTTGGCTGAGACAGCCAAGCCCTGGAGCGCGATTGAGCGGTCCGGAGTCGCGCGGTGACGGGCGGTAAGGGAATTTTTTGACACGGTTGATCGCCTCTCCCATGCCTGCGGGGTGAGCTGTCGGGTTCGGGCTGGAGATACCCGGCCGGGAGCGACTCCGAAATGAATGGAGGCGCTATCGACTTAACCCCAAGGCCTCGTAGAAGGCCGCGGAAACTTGGTTCCCCCGTCCCTGCCAGCTGGAAAGCGTGGGTTCCCGGATCAGTGGCAGGGCTCGGCATACTGAGGGGAATGTCCCGTTTGGGAGGGACACCTGAAGACCATAACCTGAACGGAGGAGCATTGTCACATTTGGGTAACATACGAGGTGCCCCTCTCGTATTCAGCAATCGACTGGACTCTTTCTCCATTGCGCGCTGACCTCACGAGATGCCGGCACCAGTTTTATGCCGGGTGTTGTTTGTCACAAAGTAATAAACGCCATCCGAAAAGGGACACTGGACCCTTGCTTGGGAGCCAAACAGGTAGGAGGATGTCCGCACCCGAAGGAGGCCTTGTGACCAAGCTTGGCAAGTACGAAAAGTATCTGATTGAAGAATTTTTTGACGACTACCGCGCGGGCGCACTGAGCCAGCGGACCTTCACGCGGCGGGTTGCGTTTATCACCGGCAGCATGACGGCAGCAGCGGGGGCAATGCTTCTGGTGGGCTGCACCCCCAGCGAGGTGCCACGAAGTACCGACCCCATGCCCACGCCGGAACCTTCGTCATCCGCCGCCTCCGGAACGACCGGGGCAGGTGCCGTCCCCGGGGCAAAGAGTCCGCTTTCGGTTCCGGAGGGCGCAGCAGGCTTGATGACGGGGACCGTACAGTTTTCATCCGGTGGAACCTCGGTCAGCGCCTATCAGGCCAGGCCGGAGCGGGAAGGGCGCACCCCTGCGGTGCTGATTTGCCATGAGAACCGAGGCCTGACAGCCCATATCGAAGACGTGGCGCGGCGCTTCGCGAAAGAGGGTTACGTTGCCCTCGCTGTTGACCTCCTGAGCCGCGAAGGCGGCACTGCGAAGATGGACCGTGACGCTGTTCCCGGTGCCCTTACCCAGGCCGGCGCCCAGCGTCATGTAGCCGACTTCAGAGCAGCGCTGGAGTATCTCCGGGGCCAGGACTTTGTGGACGGCGAGCGCATCGCCATGACCGGCTACTGTTTCGGCGGCGGCATCACCTGGCAGGCAGCCACGGAGCTGGACGGGTTGAAAGTTACGGCGGCCTTCTATGGCCCTGCCCCTGACCTGGCCAAAGTGCCGGGCATCAAGGCGGCTGTATTTGGTGTTTACGCGGAACTCGATCAACGCATCACCGGTGCCATGCCTGCACTCAGGGACGCTCTCGCAGCCACCGATGTGGTCCATCAGCTCACGGTTTACCCCGGCGTAAACCACGCCTTCCACAACGACACTGGCGACCGCTACAACGAAGCCCAGGCCGCGGCCGCGTGGAACGACACCCTCGAGTGGTTCGGCCGGCACGTCTAAGCCCTGGTTCCAGACCCGCATCTGGAGAGGGCGCGCGTACTTACGCTCCATAACGATGCAGGCACGCCAGCGTTCAACCCGAGGTTGACGCCGGAAAGCCTCCCAACTGTATCTCGGTTCGTTATCAAAGCCAGGGCACCGCTGCAGGTGCGCTGTTCGCCATGCGCCTCGGTTGCCCGGAACTGGTACTTACCCCGCGCTAGGCTTTTGCCATGCCTGACTATGAACGGTTCCGGATCCTGCTCGAGGAGGAGCGGGAACGGAAGGTGGCCCTCCTTCCGGCGCTCCGTGCGGACATTGCCTCCGCGAACGCGGCGCGCCAGGACTCGAACGTGGATGACGAGCATGACCCGGAAGGCTCCACTATCGCCTTCGAGCTGTCCCAGGCGTCCGCCCTGCTGAAGCAGAGCAGTGCCGGGCTGGACCAGGTGGACGAAGCCTTGGCCAGAATCGCTGAGGGAACTTACGGGACCTGCGCCCTCTGCGGGGATGCCATCGCCGAAGGCAGGCTGGAGGCACGGCCGTGGACCCCGTTCTGCATCCGGCACGCCTCGGTAGGCCGCCCATGAGCAGGGGCATGGATCGTGTGGCGGCTGCCGCTGAATTTATTGACCGCACGCTGCAGAATGAGGGCGCCTGGTACCGGGCGGTCGACATCGAGGGCCGGTTGGGCGGTCTACTGGCCTCCTACGGTTCTTCCGTTGGCGCTGTTCGGGGAACCATCCGCGACGCGCTGCGGAAGTATAAGGACTTCGACCACGATGGCGTGGTGCAGCTGGCATCAGCCCTGTGGGGGCTGCCCCGGCCCGGCGCCAGGGCAGTCTACGAACGACGACTCGCGGCCGTCGTCCTGCTGCAGTCCAAAGTGTCACTCCTGCGGCATACGGACCTGACCCGCATCGAGGGTTTCCTGCGGACTGCCGGCACCCCGGAACTGACACACCCCCTGCTGGCCGACGTCGTGGCGCCGTTCCTGGCGCGGCTAAGCGGGCGCGACCGGCAACGCGCAGATATTGTCCTTGACCGCTGGCGGACTGACCCGAACACCCACCTGCCCAGCGCCGCCGATTTCCTCGAGCAGCAATCCAGCCCCGAAGCCCCACCACAAGGAGACACCCGTGAACGAACCCTATGACCTGGAACGATTTGTCGCCGCGCAGGACAGCGGAGGAACGTACGATCAGGCGCTGGCAGAGCTGCAGATGGGCAGCAAGTCCGGCCACTGGATGTGGTTTATTTTTCCCCAGATCGTCGGCCTGGGCCAAAGCGACATGTCACGCCGATATGCCATCAGAACCCTCGCTGAAGCCCGGGACTACTTGGACCATGCAGTGCTGGGCCCGCGGTTGTTCGACTGCGCCCTGGCCCTCACCCACCATGCCGGGCGGTCCGCGGAGGATATCCTCGGAGGCATCGACGCGCGGAAGCTGCACTCGTCCATGACGCTGTTCCTGCGCGCAGCCCCCGGGGAAACCGTCTTCAAAACCGTCCTGGCCCAGTTCTTCGATGGCCAGCCCGACGCCGCCACCGATGACCTGCTGGCGGACCAGGACGCCAAATAAGGGCTGAAGATTAACGGCCGGCGGCAGTGCCTCACGCATCGCGGGTGAGGCACCGCCGTCGGGCATAGTGCGTAAAGCCTGGCACTACGGCGAGGGGCTGCCGCCGTTGACGTTCAGCGTTTCTCCGACCACGTAGCTGGACTCCGGCGATGCCAGGAAGACATACGCCGGGGCGAGCTCCGCCGGTTGGCCCGCGCGGCCCAGGGGAGTGGACTGGCCGAACTCCGGCAGTTCCTCCTTGGGCTGGCCGCTGCTGACCTGCAGCGGCGTCCAGATGGGCCCCGGTGCTACGGCGTTGACGCGGATGCCTTTCGGTGCCAGCTGCTGGGCCAGTCCCTTGGTGAAGTTGTTGATGCTGGCTTTGGTGGTGGCGTAGTCCACCAGCGTGGGCGACGGGTTGTACGCCTGGATGGAGGTGGTGTTGATGATGGTGGACCCCGCCGGCATGTGCGGGAGGGCGGCCTTCGTCAGCCAGAACATCGCGTACACGTTTGTCTTGAGAGTGTGGTCGAACTGCTCGTCGGTGATGTCGGCCAGTTCCTCCTGGGCCACCTGTTTGCCCGCATTGTTGACCAGGATGTCCACTCCGCCGAGCACAGCCACAGCGGTGTCAACCACCTCGCGGCACACAACCGGGTCCTTCAGGTCGCCGGGCACCTTGACGGCCTTACGGCCGGCAGCCTCGATGAGCCCGGCGATGCGGGCCGCGTCCTCCTCCTCCTCGGGCAGGTAAGACAGGACGACGTCGGCCCCCTCGCGGGCGAAGGCAATGGCCGTGGCGGCACCGATCCCGGAGTCCGCGCCCGTCACGATGGCCTTCCTGCCTTCGAGCCGGCCGGTCCCGCGGTAAGTGTCCTCGCCGAGATCCGCCTTGGGCTCCAGCTCCGCGTCCAGGCCGGGCTCGGGCTGGTCCTGCTTCGGCGGCGAAATTTTCTCGTAGGCGGTGACCGGATTACGGAAGGTGTACTGGTCTGTCATGGTGGTCCTCCTGTTGCGTAGGGGTGGAACACAGAGAAACTAAGCATGCTTACCGTTCCAGCCTAGGCAATCAGCACTGTCCCTGCCAACCCGGGTTTCTGGTGCGGGCCCGGTCCGGGGTCAGTCCCGCTGGACCTCCACGAGCCTGACCTCCCTGATCGCGCCGGAATCCACCACCGCCGTCATGTAGGTGCAGGCAGGCTGGCGGCGCCGGTCCGTGGGTGAGCCGGGATTCAGCAGCCGCAGACCTCCCGGAGCGGTGGTGTCCCACGGGATGTGGCTGTGCCCGAAGACCAGCACGTCGACGCCCGGATAGAGCGCCTCGGCCCGCGCTTCCCGGCCCTTCGCCTGGCCGGTTTCGTGCACCATGGCGAAGCGGACACCCTCCAGCGTCACGGTTGCCGTTTCAGGCAACCGGGAGCGCAGGCCAGGGCCGTCGTTGTTGCCGTAGACACCTACCAGGCGGCGGCTGCGGTGCTCAAGCTGGTCCAGCAGGTCAGCCGTCACCCAGTCGCCCGCGTGGAACACCACGTCGGCGCGTTCGACCGCGGCCCACACCTGTGTGGGGAGCTCCCTGGCGCGCTTTGGCACATGGGTATCGGCGAGCAGGAGAAGATTCAGCGGCATGGGGAAAGCCTGCCATGCCGGCAGGCCGGTTCCGATTGCCCTTTCCCCTGGCACTGTTCCCGCATGGCGGACAGTCGTAATCTTGGGGCTGGAGGTGATAGCCATGGAGGCAGCACAAGGAGACAGGATCATTGTTCACGGAAGGACCGTCGGTTCCACGGACCGGCACGGTGTGATTCTCGAAGTCCGCGGCCAGGGCGGAAGGCCGCCCTATCTTGTCCGCTTTGACGATGGCCACGAAACCATCATGTACCCCGGGGGTGATTTCGCCGTCGAACGCGGCAACGGGCACTAGTGCCGCAGTGGGATGCGCCGCTGCACCTGTCAGACTGGAGCGATGGATCACTCACCGGCTTCAACACAGTCCTCCACGCCGCCCGTCCGCACCGGTCCCCGCGATCCCGGTGATGCCTGGGTGGAAGGGGAACATGGCCGGTACTGGGGCAGGTTCGGCGCGGCCGGGGTGCTTGCCTATGACCCCGCCAAGGGTGTGCTCCTGCAGCACCGCGCGATTTGGAGCCACAACGGCGGAACGTGGGGACTGCCCGGCGGGGCGCTCCACGAAGGCGAGGACCCCGTGGTTGGCGCACTGCGTGAGGCGTATGAGGAGGCTGCCGTTCCGGCGGCGGATGTCGACGTGCTCTTCACCTCGGTGCTGGACCTGGGCTACTGGTCCTACACCACCGTGGTGGTCCTGGTGACGGAGCCGTTTGACCCGGTGATCAGCGATCCGGAGAGCATCGAACTGCTGTGGATCCCGCTCGCTGACGTGGAACGCCAGGAACTGCATCCCGGCTTCGCCGCGGCGTGGCCGGCCCTGCGGGAGCGGCTGGCCTCCGGAGCGTAGTCCGGACGCAGGTTAGTAGTCCGGACCGTATTCGGCGGTGACCAGAATGGGCAGGTGGTCCGAATTGCCGCGCGGGAGGGTTTCCACGCTGGTGATGTCCAGCCCCAATGACGTGGCGAAGTCGAAATGGCCCTTAAAGACCTTGTAGCGGGTGTACGTGCGCCGGTTGCTCAGCGATAGTGCGTAACCCGAATTCTTCATGTGGACGTGCAGGTTCTTGGTGAAGAACGGGTAGTTGAAGTCGCCCACCATCAGCGTCATCAAGCCCTCGCCCATGCTCAGGAGTTCAGCGTGGGCCGCGTGGATCTGCTTCCGCCGCAGCGAGTTGGAGGCCGTCAGGGGTGCGGCGTGGAAGGAACCGATCACCAGCTCGTGCTGCGTCTCGTTGTCCACCACCCGTGTCCCGATGAGCCGCTCGTGCGCCGGCGCCAGCACCCTGTCATGCATTGACTTTTTCAGCGCGAAGGACTGCGTATCCAGGGCCGTGAACCTGCTGGTGCGGTAATAGATGGCCAGCCCGAGCCGGTTCGCCTTGGTGGCGTCCGCGAGGTGAAGCGGGCCCAGGGTCTCCGGGAGGTCGCTGGAATCCACCTCCTGGAGGCAGAGCGCATCAATATCGTGATTCCGTGCCAGGGCAAGGAGTTCGCCGCTCGCTTTGTGCTCGCGAAGGTTGTAACTGATGACGCGCAATGGAACACCTCTTCCGAGGGTTGCTGACAGGGCCAGTTCCTGAGTCTACCCAGATGACAGCCGCCAGGCTCCAACATTTCGCCGCGTCGGAAAGCAGCCTCTGCCGGCAGCCGCGGGGCAAAACGATAGAGTTATTGCCAATTCACTGAAATCTTCTTGAAGGGCCACCGTTGACCGCTGATCTGCCTGAACTGGCTGAGGGAAACTTCTATTACCTATCCCTGGGCGACGGCCGTTTCCGTTCCACCATCCATGCCCAGGGTGCCTGGAACGTCCACGAGCAGCACATGGCGCCGGCATCCGGGCTGATGGCTGACAGCCTTGAGCGCCACCAGCCGCGCAGCGACATGCGGATGGCCCGCCTCAGCTACGAGATCCTGGGACTGATCCCCGCTGGTGAATTCCAAATTGAAACCACCACACTGCGGCCGGGGCGGACCATCGAATTGCTGCAGGCCGAGCTGGTGGCCGGCGGCCGGACGGCGATCCGGGCCACGGCCTGGCGGATGATCACCAGCGATACCTCCGAGGTGGCCGCGGTGGAAGACATCACCATTCCCGGACCTGACGAATGCAAGCCCTACGACGGCGCCTCGGTGTGGCCGGGCGGCTACATCCGTTCTCTGGAGATGCGCGTAGCTGAAGGGCACCGCCCGGGGAACGGCAAGGTGTGGCTACGCACCGACCACCCCCTGACGGACCGCAGTGACAGCGGCAACCTCGCCCGGCTGATGGGACTGGTGGACACCGCCAACGGCATCGCAGCACGCGTCCCGCCGGGCAAGGACAGCTACGCGTTCCCCAACCTGGACCTGCAGATCCACATGTACCGCCGCCCGGAAGGAGAGTGGCTGGGGCTGGACAACGCGGTCTCCTTCGGCCGGGACGGCATCGGCCTTACCTCAACAGTGCTGCACGACCTCGACGGCCCCTTCGGCCGGGCAGAGCAGATCCTGACCGTGCGGCGGACCTGAGTTCCTGCCGCGCCGGCTCAGCCCCGCCCCTGGAAGACGAGCCAGCCCGCGAGGGTGGACAGCCCTGTGAGTGCCGCGCCCCACAGCATGTCCACCACAATCAGCTGCAATGGCCACACCTTGAGGGTGGCCGCGTTGGTGAGGTCATAGGTGGCATACGCGAAGGCGCCCAGCGCCGCACCGTAGCCCAGAGCGGTAAGCCAGCTGCCGCCGTCGAGCGCGGGACGGAGGGCAAAGAACACAATCCCGGCGATGTAAATGACGTAAAAGGCGACGGCGTACCCTAGGTTTGGCTTGTCCGCCAGCAAGTCGCCGATGTGGCTCCGGTAGAACGGGTTCATCAGCTTGAGCCACACAGCGTCAATCACTGCGAACGCGGCGGCGACAACAAGGAATTGCAAGATGACCATAAGGGAGCTTAGCAACATGCACCACGCCGGATCCGGACCGCGCACGCTCACAGTGGTGCGGCAGGAGGCGTCGCTCGGCGCGGCCCGTGACCTGGAGTTCGGCCTGGAGCTCCTGGCCAAGGCAAGGACGGGGGGCATCGGCCCCACCTTGCGCCTGTACCGTCCTGCCCCCACTGTCGCATTCGGCCAGCGGGACACCCGGCTGCCGGGCTTCGAAGCAGCGGCACAGGCCTGCCGCGACAACGGCTTTGAGCCGCTGGTCCGCCGGGCAGGAGGGCGGGCGGCCGCCTACCACCAGGGAACCCTCGTGGTGGACCACATCGAACCGGACGCTGACGCCATTGCCGGTTCCAAAAGCCGGTTTGGATACTTTGGGGAGCTGTTTGCCGAAACGCTGCGCCGGGTAGGGGTGCACGCCGGCGTTGGAGAGATCACCGGAGAGTACTGCCCCGGGGAATACAGCGTGCACGGCACGGCTCCCGCTGACGGCTCGAGGGTGAAGCTGGTGGGCACGGCCCAGCGGGTGGTCTCCGGCGGCTGGCTGTTCAGCTCCGTCATTGTCGTGGAGAACTCCACCCCCATCCGGAAGGTCCTCACAGACAGCTACGCAGCCTTGGGGCTGGAGTGGGACCCGGCCACGGCGGGAGCCGTGAACGATCTTGTGCCCGGGGTGGACGTCGGAACGGTGGAGGAAGCGCTACTGGCCACCTATGCGGGCCATGCCACCCTCAGGACCGCTGCCTTCAGCAGCTTGGGGGCTTAACCCGCACGACTGTGACCCGGTACCCTCCGCTTACGCTAGTGCCCCCGGCGAATGCCCGGCGGTGTGCAGCGCGTTCAGCGAAGTGCCAGCCACCTCAATGACGTCTCCGTGGCTGACCTCCCGGTCCGGTTAGGTCCCGGGATAGACCGCTGCCACAGCATCCGGCCCGGGCATCGTGGGCCGGGTCAATCACCACGCATTCCTTGTCACGAGCGCGCTACGGCACCTTTGACTCTATGGACCACGACTGCTCCCGCATCTGGCATACAGAAGGGGATGGTGCAGATACGCAAAACGGGACCAACACCGAAATGCTGGTCCCGTTCTGTCTATCACACGCCTCCGACGGCGGCCCCGGGGTTGCCGAACCTCTTGTTCGGCTTGCCGGCTACGCTGCGAGGCGGGTCTTGACCTCGGCAGCGGAAGGGTTGGTTGCCGCGGTGCCGTCCGGAAAGAGGACGGTGGGCACTGTGCGGTTGCCGCCGTTAAGCTGCTCCACGAGTTCGGCAGTGCCTTCCACTTCCTCGATGTTGATCTCGGTGTAGCCGATGCCGTGCGAGTCCAGCTGCTTCTTCAGCCGGTTGCAGTAGCCGCACCAGGTGGTGGAAAACATTGTGATGGTGCCGGATTCGGGAGTGAAGTCCATAAGTTTCTCCTAAGAGTCGTGCAGGGTTTCCTTACCGTCAACGGTAGCGCGAAGCCGCGTATTCCCAGCTACAGCTAGCCACTGGCGTCCTTGGATGACAGCTCCTGCCGCCGATGGCATGCTGGAGCCATGTGTGGACGCTATGTAATGGCACGTGCTGTGGGGGACCTCCTGGCAGAGTTTGACGCCGAGCTCGAGGATGAGGTGAGCATCCCGCCGTCGTGGAATGTTGCGCCCACTGACGCTGTACCCATTGTCCTGGAGCGGTTGATCGATGAGGGTCCGGAGCCCAGGCAGGTGCGCCAGCTTCACGTGGCGCGGTGGGGCTTGGTCCCTTCCTGGGCCAAGGACCCGGGCATCGGCTCGCGGATGATCAACGCCCGGAGCGAATCAGTGCTGGAGAAGCCGGCGTTCCGCAAAGCCATTCAGTCGCGCCGCTGCGCGGTGCCCGCGGACGGCTACTACGAGTGGAAGCAGGGGACCGGGAAGGCGAAACAGCCCTACTACGTGCATCCGGGGAAGGGTGGCGGCCTGGTTTTTGCCGGGCTCTATGAGTGGTGGAAGGATCCGGCCTGGCCGGCGGGGGAGCCCGGCGGCTGGATGCTTTCCACCTCCATCCTGACCACTGACACTCCGCCGACCGGCAGCGAAACAACCGTCTTCGGCAAGCTGACCGCGCTGCATGACCGGGTGCCGCTGCCGATGGACAAGGCCACCATGCAGGTGTGGCTCGACCCGCAAGCCGACGACGCTGCGGCGCTGGTTGATCTGGTCCGGTCCGGGGTTAAAGACGTGGCATCGGACTGGCACGTTGATTCAGTGGGCAAAGAGGTGGGCAACGTCCGCAACAACGGCCCCGAGCTGATCCGCCCGGTGGAGGCCCTCTTCTAAACCGTAACCGAAGTAGCCCCGCGAAGCCGTGCCGAGGGGCTAAACGGTGACCGACCCGGCGTCGTCCACTGCCCAGGTGGGGTTGTAGGCCACTTCCCAGCGGAAGCCGTCCGGATCTGCGAAGTACCCGCTGTAGCCGCCCCAGGGCTGCGTGATGGGCTCGGCGACGATGGTAGCTCCCGCTGCGGCAGCCTCTTCCATGACCCGGTCAACGTCCTCGGTACTGGGGAGGTTGTGGCTCAGGGTGATGCAGGGGACCGGGCCGGGCTCGCTGACGCCGGCATCGGCCTGCATCTGGCGGACGTCCCACAGTGACAGCACCAGGCCGTGGTTCACCTGGATGAACACCACATCCCCAGGAAATTCGCGGTGGACTGGCCAGCCAAGGCCGTCCACATAGAAGGAGCGGGACGCCGGAACGCTGCGGACGCCTAGTGAAATGAAGTCGACTCTGGGCTGCATGGTTCGATACTGTCAGAGGATGGCAACAATTCAAGGGAACGATAGAGACGCACTGGCCGACAAGGAACAGCTTGCTGCCGTCCGGGTTGCCGTTGACGAGGTGGATGACCAGATTGTCACCCTCATTGCCCGCCGTGAACGGCTGATCCGGATCGCCGGAACCCTCAAGGGCGACGACGCTGAGGTCCGTGCCCCCGGCCGTGTGGAGCGGGTCATCGAGCACGTCCGCTCTGCGGCTGCTAAGAAAGACATTGACCCGGACATCGTTGAGTCCACGTATCGGGCCATGATCTCAGGCTTCATCGAACTCGAACTCCGGGTCCACAAAGAGAACAGCTGAGCTGCTTCAGCCCAGCTGTTACAGGTTTTCCTCCACCGGAACACCGGATTGGAATTCCCGGCCGTCCGCTTCGCTGAAGCCGGTCATCACATGCCCTTTGCCGAGCCCATTAATGGCTGCGAGCGGGAAATTGCCGGTGATGGTGTTGCCGGAGTGGGTGACGCCGGAAAGATCGTAGTTCTCTTCCGTGCTCTGTTCATGGTTGAACGAGAAGAAGGCGATCGCCTCCCCGTTCATGAACTCAATGCCCAGGCGCCGCTGGGATGAGTAGTCCGGACTGGCAGCCACAAGCCCCACCACGTAGGCACCGGAACCGGGGATGTTGCCGTCTATGTCGAAGGTGGCCACGAGGGTGGAGTTCTGGGCTTTGATGCTGACCTGTTTGAGGAGTGCGTCATGGGTGCTCATGGCACAATCCTGCTCCCTGCCGATCGGTCCGTCCACCCCCGCCTAGGATTTGTGCCGCCGCTGGCTTAGACTTGAAGTATTCGAACACATATTCGAATGTGTCCTGATTTTTTGGTCTGTCCGGGAGGTGCCCATGGGGATGTTCAGCGAATCCGTGGACGTTGCCTGCAACCCGGAAGGCCAACCGGTAAGCCTTCAATGGGCAGGACGGCGGTATTCAATCTGCGCCGAGCCGGTCCGATGGTACGAGCGCCGGCAGTGGTGGGCCGAGGAAAGCCGTGCACCGCTGGGAACCGGTCCTGGACTGGTGGACCATGAAATCTGGCGGGTTCAGGTGCTTCCTTCCGCCGCCGGTTCCGGCGCATTTAAGGACCAGGAAGAACCACTCACCCTTGACCTGACCCGCCACATCCGCAGCGGCCGCTGGCGGCTCCTGCGGATCCACGACGCCCTGCGCCCCCGGACAGCATGAGCTTCACGCACCTCCACGTCTCCACCGCCTTCAGTGCCCACTACGGTGTGTCCTGGCCTGAAGAACTGGCGCAGGCTGCCGCTGCCGACGGCGCCACCGCGCTCGCCTGCACCGACCGCGACGGTCTGTACGGAACCATCAAGCACCTGAAGGCGTGCATGGATGCGGGTATCGACCCCCTGGTTGGGGTGGACCTGGCGGTTTTCGACGACGACGGCGATCACCGCACCCAGTTGGCGGGACGTGTGGTGGTGCTCGCCCGGGGCAACAACAACGGGGCAGGGTACCGTGCACTGTGCCGGCTGGTGTCCGATGCCCATGCCCGCACCTCGGGGAAGTCCGGGGGAACCGTGCCGGTGGCAGTGACCAGGGCGGAGCTTGCCTCCCGCACTTTGGATCCCCGGACCCTCAAACCCGTGCTGATGGTCCTGATCGGGCCGGATTCCGATGTCGGGCGGGCCATGGGCGGCCGCCGGTACCTGCGCCCGCGGACACTTTTCAAACAATGGCTCGACGCAATGCCCGCCGGAACGGTGGTAACGGAGATCGTTTCGCAACTCAGCGCCCCGGGGGCGCCGCTGAGTACCTCACATGCCGTCCGGATGCTTAAGCTCGCGGAAGAGCACAACGTACCGGCAATCCTCAGTAACGCGGTGCGGTACTGCGCGGAGGACGGAGCCGCCACCGCCGACGTCCTGGACTCGGCCCGGACCCTGAAATCGCTGCCGGAGCTGGCCCAGGAACCAATGCTGCAGCCGAATGGGCAGGGCTGGCTGAAATCCGGAGCCCAAATGCTGCAACTGGGCAAGGAAATCATCTCCGCCGCCGGATACGGTGCAGCAGACCTTAAACAGCTGATGGCACAAACCGAGGCGCTCGCCGATCTCTGCAGGATGGACCCCGTCACCGATATGGGCTGGAAGCAGCCCGTGGTGCCGGAAGCTTCAGTCATCGGGATCAACCAGGATCCCCATATTGAACTGGTACAACGCTGCCAGGCGGGAATCGGGAGGCGGTTCCCGGGAATTTCGGGCACCCGGGAAAAGGAAATGCGGCACCGGCTCGAGCACGAACTGGGCATTATCCAGAACCTGGGGTTTTCGTCCTACTTCCTTACTGTTGCCGAAGTTTCACGCATGATCCAGGACATGGGGGTGAGGGCGGCGGCCCGCGGATCTGGTGCATCAAGCCTGGTCAATTACCTGATTGACGTCAGCCAGGTAAATCCACTGCAGCATGACCTGATCTTTGAGCGCTTCCTTTCCCGGGACCGGGCCACCCTGCCTGACATCGATATCGACGTTGAAAGCGCAGAACGGCATAACGTCTACCGGCGGATCTTCGAGCGATTCGGCGCCGAGCGGGTCACGCTGATGAGTATGCAAAACGGGTACCGGGCTAGAGGCGCAGTGCGGGACGCCGGCATGGCTCTAGGCATGGATGACGGTGACGTGGGGGACATCGCGAAACAGCTGTGGCGGTTTTCAGCACGGAAATTCCGGGAGGCATTGCAGGAAAAGCCTGAACTGAGGGAATTTGCAGGCCGGGTGGAACAGCGCGATACCCACGGCAACCAGCAGTTGGACCTGCTGGTGGACCTGACGGAACGCCTTGACCGGCTGCCGCGGCATATCTCGATGCATCCGTGCGGTGTGATCCTGGGGGACGCAACCCTGCTGGACCGCACCCCGGTCCAGCCCAGCGGCCTGGGTCTGCCTATGAGCCAGTTCGATAAACACGATATGGACCCCATGGGCATGCTGAAGCTCGACGTCCTGGGTGTCAGGATGCAAAGCGCCATGGCGTTTGCCGTCCGGGAGGTCATCCGCATCCACTCGTCTAAAGAGGAAGTGGTGGCTGCAGGGAAACATGATCCCGGGAAGGACGGGTCCGGCCCGGATTACATTGCAGAAAACGGCCACATCGACCTCAACGCCATACCCCTGGATGATGAGGCCACCTTTGAACTCATCCGGAGCACACACACCCTGGGCTGCTTCCAAATTGAGTCTCCTGGGCAGCGCGAACTGATCGGCAAGATGGCACCGCGGGAGTTCAACGATCTCATCATCGACATTTCGCTTTTCCGGCCCGGGCCCATGAAATCGGACATGGTCCGGCCCTTCCTGGAGCACCGGCACGGTTTCGCACCCGAGGTGTACCCCCACCCGGACCTGAAGCCCGTTCTGGCGGAAACCCACGGGGTGACCGTTTTCCATGAACAGATCCTGAAAACGTTCAACGTGATGACCGGTTGCGGCCTGGCCAGGGCTGACGAATTCCGTCGTGCCCTGGGCAACGAGGTCCTGGAATTAAGTGTTGAGGAGTTTTTCCGCAGGGAAGCCCGGAAGAAGGGCTATTCCCCGGAAGTAGTGGACAACGTGTGGGGGACCCTGAAGGCCTTTGGCAGCTTTGGGTTCTGTAAGGCCCACGGAGCCGCTTTCGCGGTGCCCACCTACCAGTCCGCCTGGCTGAAGACGCATCACCCGGAAGCCTTCCTGGCCGGCCTCTGGGAACACGATCCCGGCATGTACCCCAAAAGACTGCTTGTGGCGGAAGCCCGGCGGCTGGGCATCCCCATCCTTCCCCTGGATATCAACCGCAGCAAGGGGGAGTACCGGGTGGAACGGATCCGGCAGGGACCCGATTTGGGAAAGCTGGGAATCCGTCTGAGCCTGAACGGTATTTACGGGCTGTCCGCCACGGAACTGAAAAGAATCGTTGCGGGCCAGCCTTATGACTCACTCGCAGACCTCCGTGCGCGCTCGCGGTTAAGCAAGCCAAGCATCAAACGTTTGGCCCAGTTGGGTGCTTTCGATTCCCTGCACCGTGAAGCCGGTGGCGTGGCCAACCGGGCAGACCTGGTCCAGCACTTGCAGCAGCTTCAAAGTGCGGGCAGCGGGCGGAAAGGCGTGGAGGTTCTGGAAGGACAGCTGTCCCTGCCCCTGGGGGATGTGGAACTGCGCAACGTCAAGCCGGGGCTCCCGGAACCCACCCTCATCGAAAACGTCCGGGCAGAGCTGGACCTGATGGCTGTGGACGTCAGCAGCCACCTCATGGACAGCCACCGGCCCATGCTGGACAGGCTGGGAGTCACCACCGCGGACAAGCTCCTGGGCCTGCGCAACGGGACGGAGGTCCTGGTGGCCGGAGTGCGGGTGGCCACCCAGACGCCCCCCATGCGTGGGGGCAGGAGGGTGGTGTTCATCAGCATTGACGACGGCACCGGCTGCATTGATTCAGTCTTCTTCCATGAGGCCCAGGAGAATGCCGGCCTGCTCCTGTTCGGAACCCGGCTGCTGCTAATCCGCGGCACCACACGGCGGACGGGCCCACGTGGAATCAGCCTCAGTGCAAGCATGGCCTGGGACCTCAGCCGCACCGAAAGCCTGCCCTTCCCGGACTCGGAGACCCGTGCCCCTGATGGCCCGCATCCACTGGATGGAATCAGCAGGAGCCTGGCCATCACGGGATTTAACGGCTGAGCCTGCCGTGCGCCGCGTTGGTCGGCCCTTTGCTGAACCGATAGCATTGACGGTGGCTGGCTGTGGTCCCCGTACGCCACAAGCTATGAAGCCTTAACTTTGAATAGGAGACACCCGTGTCAGATGCCCAGCAGATCACCCTCCTCGTCGATGGCGAAGAGACCAAGGTGACTACCGGGACAACCGGTGCGGAACTCTTCTTTGAGCGCCGTGATGTTGTTGTTGCCCGCGTCAATGGCGAGCTGAAGGACCTGGACCAGGAACTTCCGGAAGGCGCCGACGTCGAAGGCGTCACCATCGATTCCCCCGACGGACTGAACGTACTCCGCCACTCCACCGCCCACGTGATGGCCCAGGCCGTCCAGCAACTGCGCCCCGACGCCAAGCTGGGCATCGGTCCCTACATCACCGACGGTTTCTACTTCGACTTTGACGTGGCCGAGCCCTTCACCCCCGAGGACCTCAAAACCCTCGAAAAGATGATGCTCAAAATCGTCAACCAGAACCAGAAGTTCGTCCGGCGTGTGGTCTCCGAGGACGAGGCCCGCGAAGCGATGAAGAACGAGCCCTACAAGCTCGAACTCCTTGGCAAGAAAAACGAGGCCGCCGAAGCCGGTGAGGGCGTAAATGTCGAGGTGGGCGCCGGCGACATCACCATCTACGACAATGTTGAGCGCAAGGAAGGTGCCACCGTCTGGTGCGATCTCTGCCGTGGCCCGCACCTGCCCAACACCAAGCTGATTTCCAACGCCTTCGCCCTCACCCGCTCGTCCTCCGCCTACTGGCTGGGAAACCAGAAGAACCAGCAGCTGCAGCGGATTTACGGCACGGCTTGGCCCACCAAGGATGCACTCAAGGCCTACCAGGAACGTCTTGCTGAAGCAGAACGGCGTGACCACCGCAAGCTCGGCGTCGAACTGGACCTGTTCTCCTTTCCGGACGAGCTCGGTTCAGGCCTGCCGGTGTTCCACCCCAAGGGCGGCATCATCCGCAAGGAGATGGAGGACTACTCGCGGCAGCGCCACGTCGAAGCCGGCTACGAGTTCGTCTACACGCCCCACATCACCAAGGGCCACCTGTACGAGGTCTCCGGCCACCTTGACTGGTACAAGGAAGGCATGTTCCCCGCCATGCGCGTGGATGAGGAACTCAACGCCGACGGCACCATCCGCAAGCCGGCACAGGACTACTACCTGAAGCCGATGAACTGCCCCATGCACAACCTCATCTTCCGCTCCCGCGGACGCTCCTACCGTGAGTTGCCCCTGCGCCTGTTCGAATTCGGCTCGGTCTACCGGTACGAGAAGTCCGGCGTGGTGCACGGCCTCACCCGGGTCCGCGGCATGACACAGGACGACGCCCACATCTACTGCACCCGCGAGCAGATGAAGGAAGAACTCACCAAGACCCTGACGTTTGTGCTGGACCTGCTGAAGGACTACGGCCTGGACGACTTCTACCTGGAGCTCTCCACCAAGGACCCGGAGAAGTACGTCGGCGAGGACGCCGCCTGGGAGGAAGCCACCCGGACCCTCGCCGAGGTGGCAGAGGAATCCGGCCTGGAACTGGTCGCGGATCCGGGCGGAGCGGCATTCTACGGCCCCAAGATCTCCGTGCAGGCAAAGGACGCCCTGGGCCGCACCTGGCAGATGTCCACCATCCAGCTGGACTTCAACCTGCCCGAGCGGTTCGAACTGGAATTCCAGGCCGCCGATGGCACCCGCCAGCGTCCCGTGATGATCCACCGTGCGCTGTTCGGCTCGATCGAACGGTTCATGGGCGTGCTCACCGAGCACTACGCCGGCGCTTTCCCCGCCTGGCTCGCCCCTGTACAGGTGGTGGGCATCCCGGTGGCGGAGACGTTCAACGAGTACATGTTCGACGTCGTCGATCAGCTCAAGGCGGCAGGCATCCGGGCCGAGGTGGACACTTCCTCGGACAGGTTCCCCAAGAAGATCCGCACCGCCAGCAAGGACAAAATTCCTTTTGTGCTGATCGCCGGCGGTGACGACGCCGAGGCAGGCGCCGTGTCGTTCCGCTTCCGCGACGGAAGCCAGGACAACGGCGTGCCCGTGGCAGAGGCAGTCAAGCGGATCACTGAAGCCGTCCGTAACCGGACCAGCTAGCGGAAACGGAACAGCACGGTGCAGGAGAACACAGGCGCAGGATATCCAGGGGATGCCGGCGTCACCGACGACTTTGACCTCGCCGGTGTCCCGGACGCTTTCCAGCGCCTGTGGACTCCGCACCGCATGGCCTACATCAAGGGCGGCCAGCACCAGTTCAAGAACGAAAACGACTGCCCGTTCTGCATCGGACCAGGACGGACCGACGAGGATGCGTTGATCGTGTACCGGGGAAAGACCTGCTACGTGGTGCTGAACCTGTTTCCGTACAACCCGGGTCACCTCCTGGTCTGCCCTTACCGTCACATCCCTGACTACACCGACCTGACCGTCGAGGAGACGGCGGAGTTTGCCGAGCTGACCCAGACGGCCATGCGGGTCCTGCGGAAAGTATCAAACCCGGGCGGATTCAACCTTGGCATGAACCAGGGGGTGGTGGGCGGCGCAGGCATCGCCGCCCACCTGCACCAGCACATTGTTCCGCGTTGGGGCGGTGACGGGAACTTCTTCCCCATCATCGCCCAGACCAAGGCGATTACACAGACCCTTGACGAGGTCCGCCAACAGGTCGCCGACGCCTGGCCCGGGGAGACGGATGCTGAATAGGCACGCCCGCGGGTTCTTCACCGCACTGTTCACCCCGCTCGCCCGCTGGCTCCTTCGGATCGGCGTCTCACCGGATGCTGTGACCATCGTCGGTACCGCCGGTGTGGTGGTGGGAGCCCTCGTCTTTTACCCGATGGGGCAGCTGTGGTGGGGAACGCTGTTCATCACCGCGTTCATCTTCTCCGATGTCCTGGACGGCATCATGGCCAGGATGCAGGCGGTGGGCAGCCGCTGGGGCAACTTCCTTGACTCAACCCTGGACCGGATCGCGGACGGTGCACTCTTCGCTGGTCTTGCTGTCTGGTTCTTCACCGGCGGCGCGAATGTTCCCATCGCCATGGCAGCCACCGTCTGCCTGGTCCTTGGCATGGTGGTTTCCTACGCCAGGGCGAAGGCGGAGTCACTGGGATTCACGGCCAACATCGGCATCGCAGAGCGTGCCGAACGCCTCGTGTCCGTGCTGGTGGTCACCGGATTTACCGGCCTTGGGCTGCCGCAGGTAGTGCTGCTGGTGACGCTTGTACTGCTCGCCCTCGCGAGCTTCATCACGGTGGTCCAGCGTGTGGTGTCGGTACGCCGCCAGGCCCTTGCGGAACCTTCCCCGGCTGATTAACACGAATTAAGCCGGCCGGGTCCGGTGAGACTAGTATTAGGACTGCCCGGTCAATGGATCCGGCAACCCGGTGTGTGTACATATGGCATCTCCGTGCCGCCCTGCACGCCCGGCGAAGGTCATCTATCTACCCATAGGGGTTTTTGTGTCTACACCTGATGTAAGCAGCGAGGCCGGTTCGTCCGCGAACAGCGTCACGGGCAGCAACCGCGTGAAGCGGGGCATGGCTGAGATGCTCAAGGGCGGCGTCATCATGGACGTCGTCAACGTTGAACAGGCCCGCATCGCCGAAGACGCCGGTGCCGTTGCTGTAATGGCACTGGAACGCGTTCCGGCCGATATCCGCGCCCAGGGCGGCGTGTCCCGCATGTCCGATCCTGACATGATCGACAAGATCATCGACGCCGTGTCCGTGCCGGTCATGGCCAAGGCCCGGATCGGGCACTTCGTTGAGGCCCAGGTCCTGCAGTCCCTCGGCGTCGACTACATTGACGAGTCCGAGGTCCTGACCCCGGCCGACTACGTCAACCACATCGACAAGTGGAACTTCAAGGTTCCGTTCGTCTGTGGCGCCACCAACCTCGGTGAGGCACTCCGCCGCATCAACGAGGGCGCGGCCATGATCCGGTCCAAGGGCGAGGCCGGCACCGGTGACGTCTCCAATGCCACCGGCCACATGCGCCAAATCCGCTCCGAGATCGCCAAGCTTGCCGCACTGCCCGAGGACGAGCTGTACGTAGCCGCCAAGGAACTGCAGGCACCCTACGAACTGGTCAAGGAAGTTGCCGCTGCCGGCAAGCTCCCCGTGGTGCTGTTCACCGCCGGCGGCATCGCCACCCCGGCCGACGCCGCCATGATGATGCAGCTCGGCGCTGACGGCGTGTTCGTCGGCTCCGGCATCTTCAAGTCAGGCAACCCCGCCCAGCGCGCCGCCGCCGTCGTGAAGGCAACCACCTTCTTCGACGACCCCGATGTCATCGCCAAGGCCTCCCGCGGCCTGGGCGAAGCCATGGTGGGCATCAACGTCGACGAGATCCCGCAGCCGCACCGCCTCGCCGAGCGCGGCTGGTAGTTCTTCTGGTTCGCGCCTGGCGGCGCTGATCCTCTGCTTACTATTCCGCTCCAAAGTCCGACGGCGGCGGGTCACCTTTGTGGGTGACCCGCCGCCGTCGTCGGTGGTTGAGCCTGTCGAAACCCCATCGGTTGCTCCGCACGGGCCCTTATGACCCCTCAAAAGGGCCCGTGCGGAGCAATGGATGAGGGGTTAGTCGAGGCCGCGGCGCTTTAGCAGGGGCTCCAGCCTCGCTTCGCGGCCTCGGAGGGTTTTGAAGGAGTGCAGGGGGTCGCGGCTGTTTCCTTGGGACAGCAGCTCCTCCCGGAAGCGTTGGCCGTTGGCCCGGGTCAGGCCGCCGTTTTCGCTGAACCAGTCCACCGTCTCGGCGTCCAGCACCTCGCTCCAGATATACGAGTAGTACCCAGCAGCGTAACCGGCACCAGCGAAGACGTGCTGGAAGTATCCCGTGCGGTAGCGCGGCGGAATCAGGGCATGGGCAATTCCGGCAGCCGCCAAGGCCTTGTCCTCGAAGGCAAGGGCGTCCTCAGGTATCTCGCTGCTCCCCAGGACATGCCAGGCCAGGTCCAGTAGCGCCGCCCCCAAGTACTCCGTGGTGGCAAACCCCTCACCCCAAAGCCGTGATTCGTCCAGTTTGTCCACGATGTCCTGCGGGAGCGGCTCCCCGGTGGCGTAGTGCTTCGCGTAGTTGGCCAGCACCTCCGGCCACATAATCCACATTTCATTGACCTGGGACGGGTACTCTACGAAGTCCCGGGGGACCGACGTGCCGGAAAACCGCGGATAGGTCACGTTGGAAAACAACCCGTGCAGGGCATGGCCGAACTCGTGGAACGTAGTCCGCAGTTCGTCCAGGGTCAGGAGCGCAGGTTCCCCCGCCGGCGGCTTGGAGATGTTGAGGTTGTTGATGACTACGGGCTGGGTCCCCAGCAGCGACGACTGTTCCACCAAGGAATTCATCCAGGCGCCGCCCCGCTTGGACTCGCGGGTGTAGTAGTCGCCGAGGAACAGCCCAAGTGCGGTGCCGTCCTCGTTCCTGACCTCCCAGACACGCACATCCGGGTGGTAGCCGGAAAGGTCCTCCCGCTCGTGGAAGGTGATGCCGTAAAGCGACGTGGCAGCGAAGAAGACCCCGTCAGTGAGGACCCGGTCCAGCTCGAAATAGGGCCGGAGGGCCTGTTCGTCCACCGCGTACTTTTCCCGCCGGACCTTCGCAGAGTAGAACGCCCAGTCCCAGGCCTCCAGGGAGTGTCCGGCTGCCTCAGCAAGAGCCGTGGCCTCGCGGTCAGCATTGCGGACCGCCGCCGGCGCCATTCGGCTCAGCATCGACTGGACCGACTCAAAATCGGGTGCGGTCTGGAGGTCCACCACGAGTTCGGCGTAGTTGGCGAAGCCCAGCAAGGCAGCTTTTTCCGCGCGCAGGCCGGCCATGGAACGGGCGAGTTCGAGCACATCGAGGTTCCCGCCGCTGCTGCCGCGGGCCACAGACGCCTCAAACAACCGACGCCGGATGCCCCGGTTCTCCAGTGCGGCCAAGGCAGGCTGGTTTGTCGGCTGGATCAGGGTCAGAAGGAATTTCCCCTCATGCCCCGCCGCCCGGGCCGCTTCAGCGGCGCCCGCCACGTCGTCGGCCGGCAACCCCGCCAGGTCTGCGGGGTCCTCAAGCAGGAGGGCCGCGGACTTCATGCCCTCCTTGACCCGCTGGCCGAATTCGGTTCCCAGCCGGGAGAGTTCGGCATTGAGCGCCCGGAGCCGCTCCTGCCCGGGGCCATCCAGTTGGATCCCGGACTGCCGGAATTCCTTCAAATACTCTTCCACCAAGCGGGCCGACTCCGGATTAAGACCGGCCGTCCCGATGGCGGCGAAGCGTTCGTAGAGTGCCTTGTTCAGGAACACTTCGTCCTGGTGGGCTGAGAACAGCGGCGAGAGCTGGGTTTCAAGTTCCCGGATCTCCTCGGAAGCGTCGGCGGAAACCAGCGTGAAGAACGCGGCGGCAGTTCGCTGCAGCAATTGGCCGGAGCGCTCCATCACCACAGCAGTGTTGTCGAAGGTGGCGGGATCAGAATTCTCCGTGATCGCCTGGACTTCCGCCAGATGCTCCGCGAATCCTGCCTCTGCCGCTTCGGCGAAGTGGGAAGGCCCGATTTCCGCGAACGGCGGCAGAGCGAACGGAAGCGTGCTGGGAGTGAGCAGGGGGTTTGTCATGACGCAAATCTTCCATACGGGCCACGCCATCACAACGACCCTCAAATGCTCGTGGCGGCCCAGGACTTTACCTACAATGACCGCTATGGGGATTAGTTGGGGCGGTGCTGCCCCGCGCGCCGGGGCCACCTTCTGGGCCTTGCTCGCCGCTGCCGTGCTGGCGGGCTGTGGCCTGGTGGCTGAACAGGAAGGGCAGGCACCGCCACTCGCGGGACCCGCTGTGCAAATTCCAGGATCCGGCGACAATCCCGCCGCAACCACCGCTCCTGCCTCAAGCCACACACCCACACCCATTCCTACGCCCGGCAACGGCCCAGCCTGCCCCGCGGTCAGGTGCACCAACGTGCTCGTCACGGGGGACATGCTGGTCCACGCCCAGCTGTGGCAGCAGGCGAAGCAGGACGCAGCAGCGGCAGGCAAGGCGGGGCTGAATTTTGGACCCCTCCTGGAAGGGCAGCGCCGGTACATCAACAACAGCGACCTTGCCATCTGCCACCAGGAGACGCCCGTGGCGGGACCGGAAGGTCCCTTCTCTGTGTACCCGTCGTTCAACGTCCCGCCCCAGATCATCGCCGCGTCCAAGGACGTGGGCTACCAGGCGTGCACCACGGCCAGCAACCGCACCATCGACCGTGGCACGGACGGGCTGCTGCGTACTCTCGACGCCCTGGATGCTGCCGGCCTGAAGCACACGGGCTCCTACCGCACGCAGAACGAGTCCCGCGGCATCCTCATCATGCAGACGCCGGCCGCGAAAGTAGCCGTCATCCAGGCCACCTACGGGCTCAACGGACTGCTCCCTGAATACCCCTGGCAGGTGGACATGCTGGACCCGGCAGCGATGATCGGCAAGGCCGAAAAGGCGCGGGCGCTGGGGGCGGATATCGTCCTGGCCGCGATGCACGCGGGTGATGAGTACGCCAGCGAACCGAATGCCCAGCAGCAGGAGGCGGCACGTGCCCTGGTGGACAGCGGGCAGTTCAACCTGGTCTATGGGCACCACAGCCACGCAGTGCAGCCCATCGAAAACTACAAGGGCACCTGGATTGTGTACGGCCTGGGCAACGGCGTCACCGAGCTGTCTCCCTGGTATGTGGTCAACAACGAGGGCCTCCTGGCGAGGGTGCAGTTCGGCCAGGACCCTTCCGGAAAATGGTCCGCCACGGATCTCGCCTGGGCACCGTCGGTGATCGTCCGCGACCCGTACCGCTGGTGTTCAGTAGCGGCAGATGCGCCGCAGGGACCGTGCGCCGGCCCGGAAGCGGACGCAGCGACCAGGCAGCGGACCAGGACCGTGGTGGAATCCCGGGGTGCCGCAGCGGCCGGTGCCCGCGAGCTCCTCATCACCCGCGAACCTTAAGCCGTCCCGCAAGGGAGCGCCGTCGTCGGCTGCTGAACCCTGTGCTGGTCAGCGCGGGCGGCGGGCCGCGTGTTCCCTGGCGAGATCCGCGAACCGGTCGTTCGGCTGGCCGGGGTCAAAGGACCCGAATTTACGCTCAGCCGCCGTGCGGATCAGGAAGTCGGCAATGGCCGGGTTCTTCGGCAGCAGCGACCCATGCAGGTAGCTCGCCACGATGTTGCGGTAGCGGGCGCCTTCGTGGCCATCGCTGCTGTTGTTTCCGGTGCCTTTGGGCACGGTTCCGAGTGGACGGACGCCGTTGCCGAGGGTGGTCTGCCCGCTGTGGTTCTCGTAACCCAGCACCTCGCCAAACTCCGGCGTAGCCACCTTGACATTGCCGATCAGACGCTCGTCTGTGCCGTGGGTTTCCACGTCAAGGACGCCGATGCCCGGGATGACCGCCCCGGTGCGTGTTTTGAAAAAGCGTCCGAAGAGCTGGTACAACCCGCAGATCACCAGCATCGGGGCGCCGTCCTCGGCCAGATCCTTCAGCGCTCCCGCACGTGCCTGCAGGTCGTCCTGGATCACCAGTTGGCCGCTGTCCTGGCCGCCGCCGCCCACAATGATGTCGACGTCCTCCGGGAAAGGGTCGCCAACGTTGTATTCGAGCAGCTCCGGCGTGTAGCCGTGCCACCTGATGCGCTGTTGGAGGACGAGGGCGTTGCCCCAGTCGCCGTAGATGTTCATGTCGCGCGGGTAGAGCTGCACCACCCGGATGGTGCCCTTGCTCTCCTGCGCCGGGTCCATGCCTGCGTGGCTCAAGAGACAACCTCCACGGTGGTGATTTTGGACAGCTCGCGGCGAATGGCCAGCATTGCGGTATACGTGCAGAAGATGCGCTTCGGCTTGCCTTGGGCTTCCCTGATGAAGGCGGCAAGGGCCGGCGCAATCTCGGTCTCGACGCCGCCGACCCGCACCTCGTCATACTGCAGGCGCAGGGCCATGTCGTAGGCGCGGGAGCCGGTCACCTGGTCCACTCCACCCTCGCGCAGGGACTCGAATTCAACATCCCACAGCCAGGACATGTCGCGGCCGTCGGCGTAGTTGTCGTTGATGGCGATCATGGTGGCGTAACCGCCGGCGGGAAAGGACTTCAGGCCGAGCCGGAACCCGCTGGGGTTCTTGACCAGGACCAGGTCCAGGGGCTGGCCGTCCACCGTCAGGCTTTCGCCGCGGCCGAACGCTGGCGCAACCTGGGCGAGTGCTGCCAGCAGCGTGTCGTGGTCCGCGGTGGCGGCACCGCCGCCACAGATGCTTCGCGCCAGGGTCAGCGCGGCGGCGGCATTAAAGATGTTGTACACGCCGCGCAGCTTCATCCCGGTGGTGACCGTGACTCCGTCGTACTCGAAGTCGGCGGTGTCCGCACCTACTTTGCGGAGTACGACGTCGGCGGCAGGCTTCTCCGGCAGGCCTGCGGGAGCGGGACTTCCGGGAGCGGCGCGCATGTCGTCGTCGTTCGGGAAGGTGCCCAGCAGTGAATCGTCCAGGCCAAAGTACTTGACGTCCTGCCCAGTGAGGGTGGTGGCAATCCTGGCTACACGGGGGTCCTCACGGTTCAGCACCACAGTTCCGGTGGTCTTGGCGGCGATGTGCTGGAGCAGCTGTGCCGTCTTGTCAATCTCGCCGAACCGGTCCAGCTGGTCGCGGAGGACATTCAGGAGCAGGCAGTATCGGGGCGGGACGCTGTTGACGAAGTGCACGGCGTGGGCCTCGTCCAGTTCCAGGACAGCGACATCGGCGTCGAGCCGGCCGCGCCAGTCCACCTCGCCCAGCAGCGCTGCGGCCACACCGCGCGTGAAGTTGCTGCCGGTGCGGTTGGTGAAGACCTTGAGCCCCTGGCTCTCAAGCAGCTCCACTACCATTTTGGTGGTGGTGGTTTTGCCGTTGGTGCCGCTGACCACGGCGACGCCGTGGGGGAGCGTGGTGAGCGTCCGGCGCATGAAGCCGGGATCGATTTTTTCGACCACCAGCCCGGGCAGGGCAGAACCGCCGCCCCGTAGCCGGGACACCCGGCGGACCAGCTTGCCGAGCGGAACACTGAAGTAGAGCATTATTCGAATATATCCCAGCAAGGGCATGGAACCGCCGTCGCGGTGTGGCTGCCGCCCGGCCAGTAAGGCCGCGCCCCGTATGCTGGTTGGATGACAAATTCCCCTTCAGCTCCTTTGGCGCGCCTTGGCTCCGGCCTGCGGATCGGCGTGCTGGCGCTCCAAGGCGACTTCCGCGAGCACCTCCGCGCCGTCGAAGCAACCGGAGCCGAAGGTGCAGCAATCCGCCGCCCGAAGGAGCTGGACGGCCTGGACGGGCTGATCATTCCAGGCGGGGAATCCACCGCGATCGACAAGCTCGCCCGCGCCTTCGACCTGGCTGAACCCCTCCGGGAACGCATCGCCGTCGGCCTGCCCGTTTACGGTTCCTGCGCCGGCATGATTCTGCTCGCATCGGACATCGCCGACCCGGCCACTGACCTTTCCGGGGCTCCGCAGCAGACCTTCGGCGGGCTGGACATCACTGTGCGGCGCAACGCCTTCGGCCGGCAGCGCGAGTCTTTCGAAACCGACCTGGACTTCAAGGGACTTGATTTCAGCGCCACGGAGTCCGGCGTTCCTCCTGTCCACGCCGTCTTCATCCGGGGCCCGTGGGTGGAACGCGCAGGCCCCGATGTGGAGATCCTGGCCCAGGTGGAACCGGCGGATCCGGAGCACGCGTCCCACGCAGTCCCGCTGCCGGGGACGGCTAGAATTGTTGCTGTGCGTTCCGGCCACCTGCTGGCCACCTCCTTCCACCCGGAAGTGACTGGGGAAAAACGCGTACACGAACTTTTTATCCGCATGATCAGAGGAGAAGCGTAAAGCATGTCAGGCCACTCCAAATGGGCAACGACCAAGCACAAGAAGGCCATCCTCGACAGCCGCCGTGCAAAGTCGTTCGCCAAACTGATCAAGAACATCGAAGTAGCTGCCCGCATGGGCGGCCCGGACCTCTCCGGCAACCCCGGCCTTGAACTCGCCGTCACCAAGGCCAAGAAGACGTCCGTCCCGGCTGACAACATCGACCGCGCCATCAAGCGCGGCGCCGGGCTCACCGGCGAAGTGGTTGACTACACCGAAATCATGTACGAATGCCGTGGCCCGCAGGGTTCGGCGCTGCTCATCGAGTGCCTGACGGACAACAAAAACCGCGCAGCTTCGGAAGTCCGGTTGGCCATTTCCCGCAACGGCGGCACCATCGCCGACCCCGGCTCGGTCAGCTACCTCTTCAGCCGCAAGGGCGTGGTGTCCCTGCCGAAGAAGGACCTTACGGAGGATGACGTCCTGATGGCTGTCCTCGACGCCGGCGCCGAGGAAGTCAAGGACAACGGCGATTCCTTCGAAATCCACTCGGATCCGAAGGACCTCCAGGCCGTCCGCGATGCCCTCAAGGATGCAGAAATCGAGTACGACACGGACGAGGCCGAGTTTGTCCCGTCCATGGAAGTGCCCCTGGACCTGGACGCCGCCAAGAAGTTCATGAAGCTCGTGGACGCACTGGAGGACCTCGACGACGTCCAGAACGTCTACAGCAACGCTGACCTCAGCGACGAAGTCCAGGCCGCCCTGGAATCCGAGTGACGCCCGGCCTTGCCCGCTGAATCCGGCTTGCCTGAGGCCTGGGTGCCCGCTGAATCCGGTTGCCCGTGACGCTGCGCGTACTGGGGGTTGACCCAGGGCTCACCCGCTGCGGCATCGGCGTGGTGGACGTTGAAAGGAACAGGCGCGCCACCATGGTGGCCGTCGGGGTGGTGGGAACCTCTCCGGAGGAAACCCTGGACCAGCGGCTCCTGGTGATCGCCCTGGCGATCGACGAGTGGCTGGACCGCTACGAACCCCAGGTCCTAGCCGTCGAACGCGTCTTTTCCCAGCTCAATGTAAGCACGGTGATGGGCGTTGCCCAGGCGTCCGGCGTGGTGATTGCCGCCGCCGCCCGCCGCGGGATCCCCGTGGCGCTGCACACGCCGTCGGAAGTTAAAGCTGCCGTCACCGGCAGCGGCAACTCCAACAAGGACGCGGTGACCAAGCTGGTCACCAAGATCCTCCGGCTGGACGCGCCGCCCCGCCCGGCCGACGCCGCAGACGCCTTGGCGCTGGCCATCACCCACGCCTGGCGGGCAGGCAGCGGTGCGGCCGTTGCCACCACCGGGCCCGGGAGTTCTTCGCTGACGCCCGCTCAAAGAGCGTGGGCTGAAGCCGAAGCGAAGGTGCGGCGCGCACGCTGATTGTCCTGGCCGCTTGCTAGGGTATTCGTAAATATGTTCGGATAGCCGGCCCAGCCCCTGGAGCCCGGCAGTACACCAGGAGCCAGGCCCTTGATCAGTTTCCTCCGCGGAACCGTAGCGCACGTTGGACTGTCCACGGCCGTCATTGACCTCAACGGCGCTGGAATGAGCGTCAACGCCACGCCGCAGACCCTCAGCGGGCTCCGCATGGGGGAGGAGGGCCAGCTTTTTACGTCCCTGATTGTCCGGGAGGATTCTCTTACCCTCTTCGGCTTCGCGTCCGACGACGAGCGTGAGGTTTTCGATGTCCTGCTCAGTGTGAGCGGGGTGGGCCCCCGGCTGGCTTTGGCGGTTCTTGCCGTGCATGATCCGGAGGCCATCCGGGTGGCGGCGCACACAGGGGACAATAAAACCTTCACAAAGGTGCCGGGCATCGGCCCTAAAGTGGCCGGCCGCATTGTCCTTGAGCTCGCCGGAAAACTGGTTCCGCACGGCACTGCGGGCGCAGCCAGCGCACCCACTGCTGCGGAAGCTGCCTGGAAGCCGCAGGTAGTCGCCGCCATGACCAGCCTCGGCTGGTCCGAAAAGGACGCTTCAGCAAGTATCGACAAGGCACTTGCCGATGATCCGGAGGCCGCTTTCCGCGGTAATGTCCCGGAGATCCTGAGGACCACCCTTCGCTGGCTGGGCCAGGATGGGGCACGCGCCGGCAACCGCGTAGGCAGCCGTGGCTGAACAGTCAGTGGTGGCGGCGGGGGAGGAGCCGGAGGAGCGGGCCATCGAGGCGGCGCTCCGGCCCAAAAACCTGCATGACTTCGTAGGCCAGCACCGGGTCCGCAAACAGCTGTCACTGGTGCTGCAGGCCTCCCGGATGCGGGGCCGGAGCGCGGACCATGTGCTGTTTTCCGGTCCGCCGGGCCTGGGCAAGACCACGCTGGCCATGATTGTTGCGTCCGAGATGAACGCCCCGCTGCGGATCAGCAGCGGCCCCGCCATCCAGCATGCCGGAGACCTTGCGGCCATCCTCTCCTCCCTGTCGGAGGGCGAAGTCCTGTTCCTGGACGAAATCCACCGCATGTCCCGGCCGGCCGAAGAAATGCTCTACATGGCCATGGAAGACTTTCGCGTGGACATCGTGGTGGGCAAGGGAGCCGGCGCCACGGCCATTCCGCTCGAACTTCCGCCGTTCACCCTCGTGGGGGCGACTACCCGCGCAGGCCTGCTGCCCGGGCCGCTGCGTGACCGCTTCGGCTTCACCGGGCACCTGGAGTTCTATTCCGTTGCCGAGCTCGAACTTGTCCTGCGGCGCTCCGCGGGACTGCTGGACCTCAAGGTCAATTCCGCCGGTTTCAGCGAAATCGCCGGACGTTCACGTGGCACACCCCGTATCGCCAACAGGCTGTTACGGCGGGTACGGGACTGGGCGCTGGTCCACGGCATCGAACAGATCGACGCGCGGGCGGCCTCCGCTGCGCTCGATATGTACGAAGTGGACAAAAAAGGACTGGACCGGCTGGACCGGTCGGTCCTGGAGGCGCTGATTACCAAGTTTGGCGGCGGCCCTGTCGGGCTCTCCACCCTTGCCATTGCTGTCGGGGAAGAAACCGAAACTGTGGAAACCGTTGCCGAACCCTTCCTGGTTCGGGAGGGGCTTCTCGGCCGCACCCCGCGCGGCCGGATCGCCATGGCCCCCGCCTGGACCCACCTTGGCTACGCCATCCCTGCCGGCGTCTTCGGGCAGGAGCCGCTGGACCTCTTCGAAACCGCCGGCAAGGACGCCGACGGCACGGAAGACTGGGCCCCGCAAAGCCAATAACAGGCTCCCTTCAGTTTTTCCCTTTAGACTGGTATGACGCTCGGCACGTTCGGGTCTTTGTTCCCGCAGGCAGCACTACCGGCAGCCCGTGGACGGATGGTGCAAGTTCGCGCCAGGCCACACGTTCAAAGCGGACGGCGCTGTCAATCAGCTCTACGCAAGTACAGAATGGAACTTCCCCGTGTTCGGACATATCACTGCCCAGACCACCACTACGCAGCCCGGCGGCGGCATTGACATCATGTCGATCCTGCTGTTCGCCATGCTCGGCATCTTCATCTTTATGATGTTCCGCCGCAACAAGAAGACCCAGCAGCAGCAGGCGACGCTCCAGTCCCAGTTCGCCCCGGGGGTTGAGGTGATGACCAGCTTTGGCCTGTTCGGCCGCATCGTTGAAATCGACGATGAAGAGAACAAGGTCACGCTGGAACTTTCCCCGGGCAACCTGGCCACCGTGCACCGCCAGGCCGTCACCAAGATCGTGGAGCCCGCAGCAGCGCCGGAAGCCGTTTCCCCCGCCGTGCCGGATGACGCCTCATCCCTCACCGTCCAGGAGACCGGCAGCACCGCCGCAACGGCTGAAACGCCGGACGAGACCCTTAAGCGCCTCAATGATGAGGGCAAGAAGGACAACTAGTCCGGCTGGTTCTTTACAACACCTCTACGGCTGCGGAACGCCGCCGGTGCCAGCGACCAGCATGCACCGGCGGTTCCTCCGTGAATAAGAGAAAGATCAACAATGGCACGAACTGGTTCTAAGAAACCAGGCCTCAGGGTCCTGGTCTGGCTCGGCGTAATCCTCGCCGTGCTGACTGCTGTCCTTGCGGGCGGCACCATGGCCGGCCAAGCGAGCTGGGCGCCCAAGCTGGCGCTCGACCTCGAAGGCGGCACCCAGATGATCCTGGCGCCGAAGGTGGAGGGCGGTTCGGATATCAATGAAGAACAGCTCAACCAGGCTGTGGCGATCATCCGCCAGCGCGTGGACGGCTCCGGCGTGGCTGAAGCAGAGATCAGCACGCAGTCGGGGCGCAACGTGGTGGTCAGCCTTCCCGGTACCCCCTCATCGCAGACGCGCGACCTGATCCAGGCCTCCGCCGACATGAATTTCCGTCCCGTCCTCCTCAACGGAGCGGGCGCCCCCGTGCCGGAGGAGTCCCGGGCCCCTGAGGACCAGCTGCCCAAGCCGGCGGCGGAACCCACCAACGGCAGCGACACCAACTGGATCACGCCGGAGATTTACCGGCAGTTCGAAGCCCTTGACTGTGACAACCCGGCGCAGGATGAGCAGGAACGTTCGGATCCGGCCAAGCCGCTGGTGACCTGTGAGCCTGCTTCCGGGACGAACCCTGCCGTCAAGTACATCCTCGGTCCGGTGGAGGTCAAGGGCAGCAACATCGTCACGTCCTCCTTCCAGCTCCAGCAGGGTGCGCAGGGCGCCGTCACGAACGAGTGGGCCGTCAACATCCAGTTCGACGACGAAGGCACAGCCAAGTTCAAGGAGGTCACCGAACGGCTGAACCAGTTCTATGTGGCTGCCGGCGGTGACACGGGCAACGACCCGAAGGCCCAGTTCGCCATTGTGCTGGATGACCAGGTCATCTCCGCTCCCCGCTCGCTGGCCGTCATTACGGACGGCCGCCCCCAGATCACCGGCGGCTTCACGGAACAGAGTGCCAAGGCCCTCTCGGACCAGCTTCGGTTCGGCGCACTGCCCATCAGCTTCGAGATCCAGAGCGAGCAGCAGATTTCTGCCACCCTCGGTGGCGAACAGCTGCGCATGGGCCTCCTTGCGGGCGTGATCGGGCTGCTGCTGGTGGTGGTGTACTCGCTCTTCCAGTACCGGGCCCTCGGATTCGTGACCATCGCCTCGCTGGTGGTGGCGGGCATCCTGACCTACCTCGCCATCGCCATCCTGGGCTGGACCGAAAACTACCGGTTGTCCCTGGCGGGCGTGGCCGGCATCATCGTCGCCATCGGCCAGACGGCAGACTCCTTCATCGTCTACTTCGAGCGCATCCGCGATGAGCTCCGTGAGGGACGCGGTCTGGTGTCCGCCGTCGAAAACGGCTGGAAGCGGGCCAAGCGAACCGTCCTTGCATCCAAAGCCGTCAACCTTCTTGCGGCCCTGGTCCTGTACTTCGTGGCTGTAGGCAACGTCCGTGGCTTTGCCTTCACGCTGGGGCTCACCGCCATCGCGGACCTCATTGTGGTGTTTATGTTCACGCACCCCACGCTGCAGCTGCTGGCGCGTACGAAGTTCTTTGGTGAGGGCCACCGGTTGTCCGGTCTTGACCCCAAGCGCCTGGGCGCTGTACCGCTCTACCGGGGTGCAGGCCGTATCCGTACCCCCGAAGACAAGCCCGCGGCCGTGGTCCCCGCCAAGAATGCCGGTGCGGCAGCCGAGGCAGAACGCCGGCTGACCATTGCCGAACGCCGTATGGCGCAGAAGCAGGAGCAGCTCGCAGGCTCCTCGAAGTCTGCAGCGAAGGAGACCAAGTAATGCCAAGCTTCGCTAATTTCGGCAACGAGCTCTACACGGGCAAGCGCTCCTACAACTTTGTGGGCGCAAAGAAGATCTGGTTCATCATCGCGGCGGTAGCCGTTGCCCTGTCCATCCTGATTCCGGTGGCCAAGGGCGGGTTCAACCTCGGCATCGAGTTCCGTGGCGGCTCCGAATTCACTGTCTCGAACGTTAAGACCACTGACGCTGCGGTGGGCGAAAAGGCCGTCACCGATGTAGTTGAGGGCAGCGTTCCGCGCGTAGCCAACGTGGCTGGAACCACTATGCGGATCCAGACCGACAAACTCACCGATGACGAGACCCTCCGGATCAAGGAGGGCTTGACCTCGGCCTATGGCGTCACGGACAACGAGGTGACGTCAACCTTTGTGGGTCCGACGTGGGGTGCTGACGTGACCAAGCAGGCACTGATAGGCCTGGTGATCTTTGTGCTCCTGGCCGCGGTGCTGATGGCAGTGTACTTCCGCACCTGGAAGATGTCGCTTTCGGCTATTGCGGGCATGGCGGTCACGATGTTCGTCACCGCCGGGGTTTATGCCCTCAGTGACTTCGAGGTCACCCCGTCCGCCATCATCGGGTTCCTGACTGTCCTGAGCTACTCGCTCTATGACACGGTGGTGGTATTCGACAAGATCCGCGAGAACACTGCGGACGTGGACGCCTCAACCCGGCGTACCTTTGCTGAGGAAGTCAACCTCGCGGTGAACCAGACCTTGGTCCGCTCGATTAACACCATGATGGTTGCAATCCTCCCCGTGGGTGCCATCCTGTTCATCGGCGCGGGTCTGCTGGGCGCGGGAACGCTGCGCGACCTCTCGCTTGCGTTGTTCGTTGGCATCCTCATTGGAACTGCGGCCACGATCTTCATCGCCGCCCCCATGTATGCCTGGCTGCGCCAGAACGAGCCTGACTTGGTGAGGCAGGCCAAGCGCGTGGAGCACCGCCGGGCCGAGTCTTCTTCAAGGTCCGGATCAACAGCGGTGGAGCCGGCCCAGGCCTGAGCTGCTTCCGCGGGCCGGGCAGTGTCAGAACCTTGACACTGCCCGGCCCGTCCTGTTTTAACGGCCGGTTTAAAAAGTCCGCGGCCTGAGGAATAGACTGAAGTAATTAAACGGTGGTAAGGGGTGCTTCATTGGAAGAACGTTCGGCGTCGGTGCCAACGGCACAGGGAGATAAAAGTCCTGCCGGTTTGCAGACCGGAGTGGCCGATTCCGCGCGCTCAAGTTCTTTGGTCCCTGTAGACAACTCCGGATCCCGCCCCACTTTCCCCGGCCGGAGGGAACGCACCCGCTCCAGGCTCGCCCGCCTGACAGGACGCGGCACGGCAAGTTACTCGCCCATCCTCGAGCCACTTCTGAGGACGGTCAGGGCCAACAATCCCAAAGAGGATTTCGACCTGATCCAGCGGGCTTTCGACGTGGCGGAACACAGCCACCGGGGGCAAAAGCGGAAGAGCGGCGATCCCTACATCACCCACCCGGTGGCAGTGGCCACCATCCTCGCGGAACTGGGACTGAGCGGGACCACCTTGGCGGCGGCCCTCCTGCACGACACCGTAGAGGACACTGCCTACACACTTGCCGATCTAAAGCGTGACTTCGGCCCCGAGGTGGCCATGCTGGTTGACGGCGTGACCAAACTCGACAAGGTCAGCTTCGGGGAAGCAGCCCAGTCCGAGACTGTTCGTAAGATGGTCGTGGCCATGGCCAAGGACATCCGTGTGCTGATGATTAAACTGGCGGACCGGCTCCACAACGCACGCACATGGCGCTTTGTCTCCGCCGAATCATCGGCCCGCAAAGCCCGGGAAACGCTGGAAATCTTCGCTCCGTTGGCCCACCGCCTGGGCATGAACACCATCAAGTGGGAACTCGAGGACCTCTCCTTCGCCGCCCTCTATCCGAAGGTGTACGAAGAGATTGTCCGCATGGTGGGGGACAGGACGCCTGAGCGGGAGAAGAGCCTGAGCGTCATCCGTGACCAGATCACCGAGGACCTCCGCACCGCCAAGATCAAGGCAACCATTACCGGCCGCCCCAAGCACTACTACTCGATCTACCAGAAGATGGTTGTCCGCGACAAGGACTTCGACGACATCAACGACCTCATGGGTGTCCGGGTCCTGGTGGACTCCGTCCGGGACTGTTACGCAGCCCTCGGCAGCATGCATTCGCGCTGGAACCCGCTGCCCGGCAGGTTCAAGGACTACATCGCGATGCCCAAGTTCAATATGTACCAGTCGCTGCACACCACGGTCATCGGCCCGGGCGGCAAGCCGGTGGAGATCCAGATCCGGACCCACGAGATGCACCGCCGCGCCGAGTACGGCGTCGCAGCGCACTGGAAGTACAAGGACCAGCCCAACCGCACGGCTGTTGGCCCCGGCAGCCCCCGCGACGGCGACATGGGCTGGCTGCGCTCCCTGGTGGACTGGCAGCAGGAGACCTCCGATCCCGGCGAGTTCCTTGACTCGCTGCGGTTCGAGATCAACGCCCGAGAGGTGTTCGTTTTCACCCCCAAGGGTGAGGTCATGGCCCTGCCGGCCGGGTCCACCCCTGTGGACTTCGCTTACGCCGTGCACACCGAGGTGGGACACCGGACCATCGGCGCCCGGGTGAACGGGAAACTGGTTCCGCTCAACAGCGAACTGAACCACGGCGACTGGGTGGAAATCTTCACGTCCAAGGCCGAAGGCGCCGGACCCAGCCAGGACTGGCAGCACTTCGTCAAGAGCGCCAGGGCCCGCAACAAGATCCGTCAGTGGTTCAGCAAGGAACGCCGCGAAGAGGCGATCGACCGCGGCAAGGAACTGCTGACCCGGGCCATGCGGAAGCAGAATCTTCCGCTGCAGCGCCTGATGACCCACGAGGCCCTCGCCGCGGTGGCCCAGGAATTCAAGTACGTTGACATTTCCGGTCTCTACGCCGGTGTGGGCGACGGGCATACCTCCGCACAGTCGGTCATGGAAAAGCTCGTCGAAAGCCTTGGCGGCAATGAGAGCACCGACGACGACATCACCGAAGTCAGCGTCCCCACCCAGGTCACCAAGGCACGGTTCTCCGATTCGGGCGTTGTGGTCCGGGGTGTCGGTGACGTCTGGGTGAAGCTCGCCCGCTGCTGCACTCCCGTGCCGCCCGATCCCATCCTCGGTTTTGTCACCAGGGGATCGGGCGTGTCAGTGCACCGCACAGACTGCACCAACATCTCGGACCTGAAGGATCAGCCGGACCGGATCGTCGACGTGGACTGGGCTCCGACGCAGTCCAGCGTGTTCCTGGTGGAGATCCAGGTGGAGGCGCTGGACCGCAAATCGCTGCTCTCCGACGTCACGCGCGTGCTGTCCGAAAACCACGTCAACATCCTGGCGGCCAGCGTGCATACCTCCACGGACAGGGTGGCCATCTCAAAGTTCGCCTTTGAGATGGGGGACCCCAAGTACCTGCACCACGTCCTCAGTGCCGTCCGCCGCATTGACGGGGTCTTCGATGTGTACCGCACCACCGGGAACAAGCGGCGGACCTAGCCGGGACAACTTTTCCAATGCGGCTTTTTTGTGGGGAACCCGCGGGCTCGCCTCTATTGCAAGAACCAGCAGGCGCAGGCGCACGTCGTTCTGCGGGCGGGCGAGCAGCCCCTCGAGGGTGGGGATGGCACGATCGGCCTCCACGTGGAGAGCGACGTCGAGTGCAGTCCGGAGGGGACTGGACACCATCAGGCCGCCGAGGCTGACGACGTCGAAGGGGCCAAGCTTCACCTCATGCAGGGTGCAGCCCTTGGTGTTCCGTAAGCTCGATACCCGCCGTTTGGCGTCCACCAGGAGGGCAAGCCGGTCCGGTTCACCCGCGCAGCCGTAGATCCACGCCGCGGTCATGCGGCCTGCAACTACCCGCTGGCGCACAGCCGCGGGCACGGCTCCCGCTGCTGCGCGTGCACGCAGCTGCGGAGAGGCCTTGGCTCCCGGGACTGTATAGCCGTGCTGGTGGAAACGTTCCAGCAGGCCGTCCGAGGCCAGGGACTGCAGCTCCGGTGAGGCGAACGGCATGCCAGGGGCGTACAACTCGGGAAAGCGGGGTGTTGCTTCTCCGCCGTGGACGTTGTCCTTGCCGTGGGCGGCGGAGGGAGGAGGTGAGGGAATCGCCATTTACCCATCCTGCCGCCGCAGCCGTTAACGGGCACAGGCCCGGTCCGGATATGTGGATAACCGGAGCCGGGCCTGCAAAGAGCGGCGGCCTGATAGGGCAGGCGGTAGGCCTAGGACAGTTCGCTGGCCGAGCGCTGGATCTGATCAAGCCAGGCCTGGCGTGCTTCCAGGGCTTCCTGGGCTGCCTTGATCCGGCGCTGGTCGCCGGTTTTCTCGGCCTTGGCGAGATCGTCCTGCAGCCCCGCAATAGCGGATTCGAGCTGGGAGAGGGCGCTGTTGGTGCGTGCCTTCCGCTCGGGGTTGGAGCGCTGCCACTGCTCTTCTTCAGCGTGGCGCACTGCATCCTCTACCTTCCGCAGTCCGGCCTCAATGCGACCCATGTCCGCGCGGGGGACCTTGCCGGCCTCTTCCCAGCGGTCACGAACGGACTGCAGGGCCTTCTTGGCAGCTGCCAGGTCCTTCACCGGGAAGATTGCGTTGGCCTCGGTCAGGAGGGCTTCCTTAACCGTGAGGTTTGCCGCGTACTCCTGGTCGATCTCGTCATTGGCGGCCTGGCGGTTTGTGAAGAAGACGTCCTGGGCGGCGCGGAACCTTGCCCACAGGGCATCGTCGTCCTTGCGGCTGGCACGCGGGGAGGCCTTCCACTGGTCCATGAGGCGGCGGTACTCACCGGCCGCGAAACCCCAGTCAGTGGACGTTGACAGTGCTTCCGCTTCGGTAATCAGCTTCTCCTTGGCGGACTTGGCAGCAGAGTTGTTGCTGTCCAGCTGCGAGAAGTAGGCACGGCGGTGGCGATCGAAAACGGTGCGGGCTGCGCGGAACCGCTTCCACAGGGCGTCCTCGTTGCTGCGGCCCAGGCGGACTCCGCTCTTCTGTGCAGCCTTCCAGCTCTCGAAGAGTTCGTTCATCCTGGAGCTGGAAGTCTTCCACTGCGTCTGGGCCGGATCCTGGCCGGAGATCTGCTCGGCTTCGGCCACAATCGCCTCGCGGGCGGCGAGCTCAGAGGCGCGGACGGCGTCATGCTCAGCCTTCTCTGCCTTTTCCAGTTCAGCGATCTGGGTGGAGAGCTCGTCGAGGCGCGCCTCGGCCGACCGGAGGTCGCCCACCATGTTCCGCTCAGCCAGTTGCTCGCGAAGGTGCGTGACGGTCTTCTGCATGTCGGTGCTCTGAGCCTTGGAGCTCACGCGCTGCTCGAGCAGCACAATCTGGGCCACGACGTCGTCGTATTTCCGGGCGAAATAAGCCAGGGCTTCGTCATCGCTGACGTCCGGGTACTGGCCCACGGGGTGCTCGCCGCCGTCGATGTTCAGGAAGACGTGTCCGTCGCCCTCAACGCGTCCCCATTTCGAGGCTTCCGCCAGGGAGGTGGAGGGGACTGCGGCGACCGGCGCTGCGACAGGTGCGGCCGCAGGTTTGGGGCGGGAGGCGAAGGCGGCGGGGGAGGGCGCCGGGCGGGGAGCCGGAGCCGGGGCGCTGTTTTCGGGAGCGTTCTCCAGGGGAGCTTCCGCTGCCGGAGCGCTGCTCTCGGGTGCGTCCTCCACAGGAGCTTCCGCCGCCGGGGTTGTGGCCGCTTCAGATGCTGCCTCGTCGGAGGCGGGTGCCGCCGTCTCGGTCAGGTCTGTTGCTGTTTCGTCGGATTTCTGACTGTCTGTCACCGCTAAAAGTCTTTCGCTTGAAGGAAAATACTCAGGTCCTGCGCCGCAGCTCCGTGGCCGGGCCTCCTACTTCAGAGAAAACGAGTCTATCGTGACTGGTTCCACAGGTGCGCCGTCCGTGTCGCTGCTGCCCGGCGTAATTCCGGCAGCCGCTATCTTCGACACCACATCGAGGCCGGATGTCACCCTTCCCACCACCGTGTAGCCGCCGGCAGAGTCGGCCGGGATGACAGTATCCTTGTAGACGATGAAGAATTGTTTGCCGTTCCCAAAGGCGTTGTTTCCCGTACGGGCGACGGCGACAGTTCCGGCCGGATAAGAATTGTCAGCGGGGGTGTTCTCCAGGGGTCCCCACGTGTAGGAAGGATCGCCCTGCCCCTCAGGGCCGGAGGCGCCGCACTGCAGCACCCCGAAGGTCTCACCCGTGGTGAGTCGGTGGCACGTTTTCCCGTTGTAGTAGCCCTCGTCGCTGAGGGACTTAAATACAGCGGCGGCCTGCGGGGCGTTCGTCCCGTCAAGCTCCACAGCGAGGGCAGTGCCGTTGAGGACCAGGTCGCCGGTGAAGGTCTTGCCCGCAGCCGATGCGGCAGCCGGGATATTCGGGCCGTTGGTCGCCTGCGCAGTGGGACTTGCAGATGCGGAGGCGGACGGGCTGGTCAGCCCTGCCTCGGCGGCGGCGAACTCCTCCTCGGTCGGGTTCCCGGCAAAAGCGGTGAGCTGGAGTACAACGGCGAGCACCACGGCGGCGGTTCCGGCGCCGGCGGCAATAATGTTGTCGCGCCTGCGCCGCTTATCCTGGTCCCGCCGCAGTTCGCGCTTGGCTTCCATCTGCTGGATGCGACGCTTTGCTTCGCGGGCGCTGCGTGAACTGGCCGCCAAGGGTCCTCCTTATTGTCGGGCTGCTGCACGGCGTGGCGCGAGGCCCCGGGCGCAGTTGTCTGACGGCCGAGCCTGCCGGTCCGCCGCATTAGAGATGCTGGCGGATGACGCATAAACTGACTGCCGCACATAGTTTATGCATGACTGGCTGGACTGCCGCCGTTCCTGGCCCGTTTCGGGATGCCGGGCAAGTCCCAGGCACTTCACCAATGAGGAGAAAATCCACCATGGCACGCACCGCCTCCCTGTCCGGATTCCCCGAGTGGCTTCCCGAGGAGCGGCTGGTGGAGCTGCATGTGCTGGACACGCTGCGCCGGGTATTCGAGCTGCACGGTTTCGGTTCCATCGAGACCCGTGCCGTGGAAACAGTGGGGCAACTGCTGCGCAAGGGTGAAATCGACAAGGAAGTGTACGGTCTCAGCCGCCTCCAGGAGGACGAGAGCGAGAACCTTGTAAAGGGAGGTAAAGCAGATCCCCACGCACTTGCCCTGCACTTTGACCTCACTGTCCCGTTCGCCCGTTACGTGGTGGAGAACGCCGGCTACCTCGCCTTCCCGTTCCGGCGTTACCAAATTCAAAAGGTATGGCGCGGTGAGCGTCCCCAGGAGGGCCGTGCCCGTGAGTTCACACAGGCGGACATTGACGTGGTGGGGGATGGCGACCTGCCTTTCCGGTATGACGTCGAAATCGCGCTGGTGATTGCCGAGGCCCTGAGTGCCCTTCCCATCCCGGACTTCCGCCTGCGGATCAATAACCGCAAGCTGGCGGAGGGCTTCTACCGCGGTATTGGGTTGGAGGACACGGCCGGCGTGCTGCGGAGCATCGACAAACTTGAAAAGGTCGGCCCGGACAAAGTGGCTGACCTGCTGAAGGCCGAACTGGGGGCCACCGACGAGCAGGCGTGGAAAGCCCTGCAGTTGGCTGCGATCCGCACCGAGGACACATCCTTTGTGGCACAGGTTCAGGCGCTGGGCGTCAGCAATGAGCTGTTGGATGAAGGTCTGAACGAGCTGGAGCAGGTCATCGAGGCGGCCGTCCAGCGTGCCCCCGGCAAGGTGGTGGCAGACCTCAGCATCGCCCGCGGCCTGGACTACTACACCGGCACGGTGGTGGAAACTGTTTTGGTGGGCCACGAGCAGCTCGGCTCCATCTGCTCCGGCGGCCGCTACGATGCACTGGCCTCAAAGGGCAACCGGAAGTTCCCGGGGGTGGGCCTTTCCATCGGCGTCACCCGGTTGGTGTCCCGGATCCTCAGCCAGGATCTGGCCAAGGCTTCACGCGCCGTTCCCACCGCCGTGCTGGTTGCCCTCACCTCCGACGACAGCTGGAGTGCGGCACAGGACGTAGCCGCCCAGCTCCGCAGCCGGGGAATTGCCACTGAAGTAGCGGCAAAGGCAGAGAAGTTCGGCAAGCAGATCAAGTTTGCCGATCGCCGCGGCATTCCCTTCGTCTGGTTCACGGACGACGACGGCACCCATCAGGTAAAGGACATCCGCACCGGCGAGCAGGTCGTCGCATTCCCGGAAACCTGGACTCCGCCGTTGGAGGACCTCGCGGTGCAGGTGGCCGCGACGGCCCAAGTGGCCTCGGCGGTGTAGCTACAGCCGTCCCGGGGCACTTTGGCACGGACTCGCCATACTCCTGCCCGGTATCCGCGGTACAGGAGTCCGAAGTGCCCCACCACGGCGGACCCTAGCTGGGCCGCCGGAGCCCTAGCGGCGGAGGCGCAGCACCAGCCAACGCCCCGCCACACCGATGGCCAGGACCGCCGTCATGGTCAGCACGGAGGCCGGGGGAAGCGTGAAGGCCAGCAGCAGACAGGCAACGAAGCCGACCGCGTTCAGCCACTTGGGTGCATACCCCGGGTGCGACTCCAGTGTGTAAGCGGAGGCGTTGGCCACGGCGTAGTAAACGAGCACGCCGAAACTTGAAAAGCCCACCACAGTCATGACGTCGGTGGTTAGCAGAAGCAGGATAACGACGCCGGCCACGGCGACTTCCGCAACATACGGAACGGTGTGCTTTCCCCCCAACCGGGCGAGCGGCCGGGGAAGGTCACGCTCCCGCGCCATCGCAAGGGTGGTGCGGCCCACCCCTGTAATGAGGGCAAGGAGCGCGCCCAGACACGCAGCTGCTGCGCCTGCCTGCACTATCGGCGCGCCGCTCGCCAGCCGCGACTGCAGCACGGCTTCCAGCAACGGCGTCTGCGTAGCCGCCAGCTGTCCGCCCGAAAGGTGGTTGAGCAGCAGCAGCGCCAGGGACAGGTAGATGGCGAAGGCTGCGGCCAGAGCTGCAAGGATGGCCCGCGGAATGGAGCGGGAGGGGTTCTTGACTTCCTCTCCCAGTGTGGCGATGCGGGCGTAGCCGGCGAAAGCGAAAAAGAGCAGGCCGGCAGCAGGCAGCACGCCAGCCGGCCCGCTCGGGGAGGCTTGGGCCAGTCCGGCAGAAGCCGGGTGCGGCCCAAGGATGGCCGCGACGGCGACGAACACCAAGGTGGCCAGTACTACGCACAGCAGGATCCGAGTCAGCAGGGCCGTCCGGGTGATGCCCAGCAGGTTGACGACGGTCAGTGAAACCACCGCAGCAATGGCCACCGGGACTGCAAAGTCACCGGCCACATAAGTGCCAAACGTCAACGCCATCGCCGCGCACGAGGCGGTTTTCCCGGTGACAAAACCCCAACCCGCCAGGAACCCCGGCCACTCTCCGAGCTGTTTGCGGCCATACACGTAGGTTCCGCCGCTGGTGGGATACTTGGCGGCCAGTGCAGCGGACGCCACGGCGTTGCAGTACGCCACCGCCCCGGCAAGGACCACCGAAAGTACCAGCAGATTCCCGGCCAGCGCGGCGGCGGGCGCGAAGACGACGAACACACCGGCGCCCAGCATGGAGCCGAGGCCGATGACGGTGGCATCGAAGGTGCCCAGCCTTCGTTGCAGTTGCTGGTGAGCGCTCATGCGGTGACAGTCCCTTGTCAGCGGGTAAACTCGAACGGAATCGTTCCCCGAACGATCCTATTTAACTTTGCTGTTATCTCCCCGCTGTTACCCCGCAGAAAGGCGTGCTGTGCTGCGCACACATGACCTCGGATCCCTTCGTTCCGAGCACATTGGACAAACCGTAACCCTCGCTGGCTGGGTGGGCCGCCGTCGTGATCACGGTGGTGTGGCCTTCGTTGACCTCCGCGATGCTTCCGGCGTGGCACAGGTTGTGGTCCGCGAGGAAGAAGTTTTCCACGGCCTGCGCAACGAGTATGTCCTGCAGATCACCGGCACCGTCTCCAAGCGGCCGGCGGGCAATGAGAACCCTGCCCTGGCCACCGGCGAGATCGAGGTCATGGCGGACAAGGTGGTCATCCTTAACACCTCTGAGCCGCTTCCGTTCCAGATCGACGAGCACGTTGAAGTGGGCGAGGAAGCACGCCTCAAGCACCGCTACCTGGACCTGCGCCGGCCCGGCCCCGCCCGAAACCTCCGGCTGCGCTCGGAGGCAAACCGCGTGGCCCGTGAACTGCTGCACCAGGATGGCTTCGTAGAGGTTGAAACCCCCACGCTGACCCGTTCGACGCCGGAAGGCGCCCGTGACTTCGTGGTCCCCGCCCGCCTTGCCCCGGGTTCGTGGTACGCCCTGCCGCAGTCCCCGCAACTTTTCAAGCAGCTCCTGCAGGTGGGTGGCTTCGAAAAGTACTACCAGATTGCGCGCTGCTACCGCGATGAGGACTTCCGCGCGGACCGCCAGCCGGAATTCACCCAGCTGGACATCGAAGCCAGCTTCGTGGACCAGGACGACATCATTTCGCTCGGCGAAAGCATCGTTAAGGCCCTGTGGAAGCTGATCGACGTCGAGATCCCGACGCCCATTCAGCGCATCACCTACGCGGACGCCATGGCCCGGTACGGCTCGGACAAGCCCGACCTCCGCTTCGGCGTGGAGCTGACCGAGCTGACAGAGTTCTTCAAGGACACGAACTTCGGCGTCTTCAAGGCTCCTTACGTCGGCGCCGTCGTCATGCCGGGCGGTGCCTCTCAGCCACGCCGCACCCTGGACGGCTGGCAGGAATTCGCCAAGCAGCGCGGCCACAAGGGCCTTGCGTACGTCCTGTTCAAGGAAGACGGGGAGCTCGCCGGTCCTGTCGCCAAAAACCTGACTGACCAGGAGCGCGAAGGCCTGGCGGACGCCGTGGGCGCCAAGCCCGGTGACTGTATCTTCTTCGCGGCCGGCGAGAAGTCCGCGGCCCGTGCCCTCCTCGGCGCTGCCCGCGTCGAAATCGGCCACCGCACCGGACTGATCGACCCCAACGCCTGGGCCTTCTGCTGGGTAGTGGACGCGCCCATGTTTGAACCGGCAGCCGCAGCAGTGGCATCAGGGGATGTGGCCGTTGGCGCCGGCAAGTGGACGGCCGTCCACCACGCTTTCACCTCGCCCAAGCCCGAGTTCCTGGACACGTTCGACCAGGACCCGGAGTCGGCCCTGTCCTACGCGTACGACATCGTCTGCAACGGCAACGAAATCGGCGGCGGTTCCATCCGTATCCACGAGCGCGATGTCCAGGAACGGGTTTTCGAACTGATGGGCCTCGACCGGGAGGACGCCCAAACCAAGTTCGGCTTCCTGCTGGAAGGCTTCAAGTACGGCGCCCCTCCGCACGGCGGCATCGCTTTCGGGTGGGACCGCGTGGTGGCACTGCTGGCAGGTGTTGAGTCCATCCGCGACGTCATTGCGTTCCCGAAGACCGGCAACGGTTATGACCCCTTGACTGCGGCCCCGGCCCCCATCACGCCGCAGCAGCGCAAGGAGGCAGGCGTGGACTTCAAACCGGAAGCCAAGCCCGCCGAAGGCAAGTAAAGCACCACCCGTTTGACCTGAAGGCTCTCCTGGCAAGGAGGGCCTTCAGGTTTATCCGCAGACAGGAGACCCCGTGGTGCACAGCCTTCCGGGTCAGCAGGCCCGCGCCTACGAGACGCTGATGGACGCGGCCTGGTCCGCCGTCGAGCGCCACGACACGGGGGAGTGGGTCCTTCGTGCTGCCGATGGGGTCACGCAGCGGGCCAACTCGGTGTGGCCGCGGGACACCGCGGCGGAACCTCTGGATGCGCTGTGCGGGGCGGTTCAGTGGTACCGGAAGCGGCGGTTGCCCCTGATCTTCCAGATCACGGACACGCCTGCCAACTCCGGCCTGAACGCCTTCCTGGACGAGCAGGGGTTCACCCGCCAGTCGGAGACGCTGATCATGGCCCGGCCGGCCGGGACGGAGCCCGCAGCGGCCGCTGGTAAGACTGAAATCCGGGACCAGCCGGATGAGGAATGGCTGGACCTCTGGTGGGGCGTGGACGGCCGGGGCTGCCAAGCAGGACAGGAAACTGCGCGGACCATCCTGGCGGGGTGCCCTGCCCTTTATGCGCTCATAAGGGACGACGACGGCGGGCCGGCCGCCGTCGGCCGGCTCGCCCTGGTGGACGGTACCGGCGGGATCTACTGCATGGCCACGTCCCCGTCGCACCGGCGGCGCGGGTACGCTTCGCTGGTGCTGCAAGCGCTCCTGTCCGAGGGAACCGCCCGGGGCCTGGACAGCTACTGGTTGCTGGTCACCGCAGCGAATCACCCCGCCCGGCAGCTGTACGGCCAGGCCGGGTTCAAAGAAGCGGGCCGGTACCTCTACCGCCAGCAGCGGCCCCGGCGGGCGCTGACCGGCTGCTGAAAGCGGAACTACGGAGGCGCATCCGTCACCTGGATCCGCACGGCACACGCGTCCGCGGCTGCCTTCTTGAGCACAGCAGCCCTGGGGTCCGGAACGTCAAGGTAGGCCAGCCGCGGGAACTTCGAATAGTCACTCAGTGCCGGGTGTTCAAGGACGAAGCCCGCCAATGCCCTGTCACCACCGGGAACCACGTATTCGAAGGACTCGCTGCTGAACACCCGAAGCGTTTGCTCCGCAACAGTTTCCACCAGTGCGTCCGCCTGGTTGGACCGGCGCCGGGCGAACCGCTGCTGGGACTGGCCGCCCGCTGCCGTCCGGGATTGCACGTAGGTGGAGCCCACTTTCGAAGCCAGCACCAGTCCTTCGCTGGCCACCGCCACGCCATACCCTCCACGCCTGACCAGCAGGAGGCCGAGCCGGCGCGGCTGCGACGTGAGGGAGGCGAGCCTTTCCAGCGCGTCCGCTCCACGGCCCGGCCGGCCGTCGTTGGGCCAGGGGGCCTGGAGGAGTGCTTCGGCGCCGTCGTCCGCCAGGAGGCGCAGGCCGTCGTCGTCATCCCTCACTAAAAATCCGCCGTGCCCCGCCCCGAACCTCTCCACCCAGCCGCGCAGGCGGCTGCCAGGGACGAAGGCGGTGCGGACGGAGGAGGGTCGCTGCCCGCTGACGGGGGTACGTGCGGACATGCCGGGATCCTTCGCTGAACGGCGGCAGCTTCCGCGCGGAAGCCCTGGGTGAACTGGAAGTAGCCTATCTATGTGGAAGATCTCTTCGGGCATGGGCCCGGCAATGATGACGACGACGACGGTCCCGTTGCCGTGGACCGCGCTCCCTCCAGCGCCGGTGCGAAGCAGCGGAGCCCGCTGGCCGTGCGGATGCGGCCGCGTACCCTGGATGAGGTGGTGGGCCAGCAACACTTGCTGGGCCAAGGCTCGCCGCTTCGACAGCTGGCGGCAGGCGCGGACGCAGCCGGACCCGCAGGGCCCACGTCATTAATCCTCTGGGGCCCTCCCGGCACGGGAAAGACCACCCTGGCCCACGTGATTGCCAGGGGTCCGGGCCGGAAGTTCGTGGAACTGTCAGCCATCACCGCCGGGGTCAAGGACGTACGGAGGGTAATGGACGACGCCCTGACCGCCCGTGATTTGTATAAAACCACCACCGTCCTGTTCCTCGACGAGATCCACCGCTTCAACAAAGCCCAGCAGGACGCGCTGCTGCCCGGCGTCGAGAACAGGTGGGTAGTCCTGGTGGCGGCAACCACCGAGAACCCCTCGTTTTCCGTGGTGTCGCCGCTCCTGTCCCGCTCCCTGCTGCTGACCCTCAAGCCATTGACCGACGCTGACATCGAGGGGCTCCTTCAGCGGGCGGTCGTGGACGCCCGCGGGCTTGGCGGCAAGGTGGAGCTGGACGACGAAGCCCTGGCGCACCTCGTCAGGCTTTCCGGCGGCGATGCCCGGCGGGCCCTGACGGCGCTGGAGGCAGCGGCGGGCGTGGCGTTCGGGGATGCGGACGACGCCGGTGAAGGGGCGGTGCAGGTGGCGCTCAAGCACACCGAGCGCGCCCTGGACGTGGCCGCGGTCCGCTACGACCGGGCCGGTGACCAGCACTATGACGTGGCCAGCGCCTTCATCAAGTCCGTCCGCGGGTCCGATGTGGATGCCGCCCTTCACTATCTGGCGCGGATGCTCGAAGCGGGGGAGGACCCGCGCTTCGTGGCCCGCCGGATCGTGATCTCGGCGGCTGAGGATGTGGGCATGGCTGATCCCACCGCCCTGCAGACCGCCGTGGCGGCAGCCCAGGCCGTGCAGCTGATCGGGATGCCCGAGGGGCGGATCGTTCTGGCGGAGGCCGTGGTGCACCTGGCAACGGCGCCCAAGTCCAACGCCGCGTACATGGGCCTCAACAAGGCCGTCGCCGACGTTCGTGCCGGCCTGGGGAACGGCATCCCCGCCCACCTGCGGGACGCACACTACCCGGGTTCCAAGCAGCTGGGCCATGGCCTCGGTTACAAGTACGCCCACGACGCTCCGCACGGCGTAGCAACGCAGCAGTACCCGCCGGATGACCTCGTGGGGAAGGACTATTACCAGCCCACCGGCAACGGCGCGGAGCGGGACATCGCGGTGCGGTTGGAGCGGCTGAGGAAGATCGTCCGGGGCAAGTAAGCACCGTGCTAGGATTGATGTTTGTCTGGCAAGGTCCGGGCGCCCAATCACTGGAACTTATCCGCTTGGTTGTGCCCTGAACCCAGTAGCAAAAGGCAGCGGTTGGCCCATGCTCTCCATGATGGAGGCCAGTAACACTGACACACCGCAGATATTGGAAGGACACAAGTGGCTAACAACACTCGTGCTCGCCGTCAGGCCCGCCTCTCGCGGTCCCTCGGCATCGCTCTGACCCCCAAGGCCGCCAAGTACATGGAGCGCCGCCCGTACGGCCCCGGTGAGCATGGCCGTGCCCGCAAGAAGCAGGACTCCGACTACGCCGTACGTCTGCGCGAAAAGCAGCGCCTGCGCGCCCAGTACGGCATCCGCGAAGCACAGATGACCCGTGCCTTCGAAGAAGCCCGCCGCACCAAGGGCCTGACCGGTGAAAACCTCATCGAACTGCTCGAAATGCGTCTTGACGCCCTGGTCCTGCGTGCCGGCTTCGCCCGCACCATCGCCCAGGCCCGCCAGCTTGTTGTGCACCGCCACATCATGGTTGACGGCGTCCGCGTTGACCGCCCGTCGTTCCGCGTCGGCGAAGGCCAGCTGGTCCACGTCCACACCCGCAGCGAAACCATGGTTCCGCTCCAGGTTGCAGCAGCCGGCGCACACCGCGACGTCCTGCCCACCGTTCCGGCATACCTGGACGTCAAGCTGGAAGCCCTGCAGGCACGCCTGGTCCGCCGCCCCAAGCGCTCCGAGGTCCCCGTGACCTGTGAAGAGCAGCTGGTCGTCGAATTCTACGCACGCTAAATTTCAGCAGCGTATCCAAAGAAGCCCGTGGCAAGCGCCGCGGGCTTCTTTGTATGTAAGGTACTTGGGGGACATCCGCGGAATGCGCTTCACAACGCACCGCCGGGTGGAACGAACCACAGAATTTCTAGGAGATGAACGTCTATGTCTGGTGGCGATATTGCCGGCCTGATCGCTGCCGGAGTATTTGCGCTCCTGGTGCTGCTGCTTGCTGTGCCCATTCTGAAGTTGGGCAAAGTCCTTGACGAGGTCCGCACATCCATCCGGTCCATCAGCGACGGCGCCACACCTCTGATGGACGAGGTTACGGCCACCGTGTCCACCACCAACCAGCAGCTGAAGAAGGTGGACGGCATTTCCTCGAACGTCTCCGACGCGTCAGCAAACCTGTCGGCACTGTCCTCGCTGGTTGCCGCCACCGTTGGCTCGCCGCTCATCAAAGTGGCAGCGTTCAGCTACGGCGTCCGCACCGCGCTGGCCAACCGCAAAAAAACCACCGCCGGCCGCCGCAGCCGCTGAACTTCGGAGAACTTAGAATGAAACGACTTGTCTGGATGGGAATCGGCGTGGCGATCGGAGTCATCGCATTCCGCAAAGTCACCGAAGCGCAGGCCAGCATGCAGTCCACACTTGGCCCGCAGGGCCTTAACCGGGCCGTAGGCCGGCTCGCCGACGGGGTCTACGACTTCGCTGACGCGATCCGTGACGGCATGCGTGAACGGGAAACGGATCTTCGTGCGGCCCTTGGGGTGGAATCCGGAGAACTGGTCGGCCGCTGACCCGGCAACCGGCCGGGCTGCGGCCGGGCCGCGGCTCTAATGAACAGACCGGCAGCAACCGTGCCCACGGAACTGCCAAGCGAACGAACTTCCGCGCATGTGCGTGGACCAAGAAGGGTAAGTAAACAGCTCATGAAGTCGCAGGAGATCACTAAGCGCTGGGTTGACTTTTTTGTCAGCAAGGGCCACACCGCGGTTCCTTCCGCATCGCTGGTCTCCAGCGACCCCTCGCTGCTGTTTACGGTCGCCGGCATGGTTCCGTTCATTCCCTACCTCACGGCACGCGAGGAACCGCCCTACTCCCGCGCCACCAGCGTGCAGAAATGCATCCGCACCGGCGACATCGAGGAAGTGGGCAAGACCGCCCGGCACGGCACCTTCTTCCAAATGTGCGGGAACTTCTCCTTCGGCGACTACTTCAAGGAAGACGCCATCAAGTTCGCCTGGGAACTGCTGACCAAGAGCGTGGACGACGGCGGCTACGGCCTTACGCCTGAACTGCTGTGGGTGACGGTCTACGAAGAGGACGACGAAGCCAAGGAACTCTGGCTGAAGAACACCGGTGTTCCGGCCGAGCGCATCCAGAAAATGGGCAAATCGGACAACTACTGGCACACCGGCCAGCCCGGCCCCGCCGGTCCGTGCTCGGAGATCTACTACGACCGCGGCCCCGCCTACGGCATTGAGGGCGGCCCGCTGGCTGACGAGACCCGGTACATCGAGATCTGGAACCTCGTTTTTATGCAGTACCAGATCGAAAACGTCCGCTCGAAAGAAGACTTTGATGTCGTGGGCGAACTGCCCAAGCGCAACATCGATACCGGCCTTGGCATGGAACGCCTGGCCATGATCCTGCAGGGCGTCGAGAACATGTACGAGACGGACCAGGTCCGTCCCGTCATCGACAAGGCCGCCGCACTCTCGGGCAAGGAATACACGTCAGCTGAAACACCTGACGATCCTCACCACACCGACGACGTGCGCATGCGCGTGGTGGGCGATCATATCCGCTCGGCATTGATGCTAATCTCCGACGGCGTGACCCCCTCCAATGAGGGCCGCGGCTACGTCCTTCGCCGGCTCATCCGCCGTGCAGTGCGGTCCATGCGCCTCCTGGGCGTGGAGCAAGCCTGCCTGCCGGAACTGCTGCCCGCCTCACGGGATGCCATGAAGGGCGTCTACCCGGTGGTGGACACCGACTTTGCCCGCATCAGCCGCATCGCCTACGCCGAAGAAAAGGCGTTCCTGCGCACCATTGCCTCCGGCACCGCTCGGCTTGAGGACGCTGTCAAGGAGTCCAAGGCCGCCAATAAGCCGCTCTCCGGCGCTGACGCTTTCGCCCTGCACGACACCTACGGGTTCCCCATTGACCTCACACTGGAAATGGCCGAGGAGGCCGGGCTCCAGGTGGATGAGGCAGCATTCCGCAACCTCATGCAGGAGCAGCGGAAGCGTGCCCAGGCCGATGCGAAAGGCAAAAAGGGCGGCCACGCCGACCTGAGCGCCTTCCAGGAGATTCTCACCCGGGGCGAGACGGTCTTCACCGGTTACACAGAGCTCGACGGCGAATCCCGCGTCCGCGGCATCCTCACCGGAGGACAGCCGGTACAGCAGGCATCCACGGGCGACGAGATCGAACTCGTGCTCTCCGAGACCCCGTTCTACGCAGAGGCAGGCGGACAGGCCGCGGATACCGGCCTGATCACTGGCGACGGGTTCGTCGTTGAGGTCCTCGATGTCCAGCGTCCGCTCAAGGGCCTGAGCGTCCACAAGGCGATCGTCCGTGAAGGCGAAATCGGCTCCGACTCGCTGGTCCGTGCCGCCGTCGACCGCGAACGCCGCCACGCCGCCGAGCAGGCACACACCGGCACGCACATTGTGCACGCGGCGCTGCACCAGATCCTCGGGCCGGAAGCCACCCAGCGCGGGTCCTACAACAAAGCCGGCTACCTGCGCTTCGACTTCGCCTGGGGCGAGGGCCTGAGCACTGCCACCCGCTCGGAAATCGAAGAGGTCTCCAACCTCGCCATCCGGAGTAACTACTCCGTGGAGACCAAGGTGATGGGATTGGCCGAGGCCAAGGCCCTGGGAGCCATGGCCCTCTTCGGCGAGAACTACGGCAGCGAAGTGCGCGTCGTGGAGATCGACGGCGCCTGGTCCCGTGAGCTGTGTGGCGGAACGCACGTGGCCAACACCTCGCTGATCGGCAGCCTCTCGCTCCTGGGCGAGCAGTCAGTCGGCTCCGGAAACCGCCGCGTTGAGGCGTTCGTGGGCATGGACGCCTTCCGCCACCTCGCCGCCGAGCGTGCCCTGGTGACCGAACTGACCGACCTGCTCAAGGTCCCGTCCGGCCAGCTGGCCGACAGGATCGCCGCGACGCTGGCGAAGCTCAAGGCTACGGAGAAGGAGCTGGACAGGCTCCGCAAGGAACAGCTGGCTGCTTCCGCCGCCCAGCTCGTCAACAGCGCCAAGGACGCCTCCGGGGTCAGCGTTATTGCCCACGATGCCGGGCAGGTCAGCGGCGCGGACGACCTCCGCGGGCTGGCGCTGGACCTGCGCAACCGTCTGGGCTCCACCGCCGCTGCCGTGGCTGTTGCGGGCGTCGCGAACGAACGTCCCATGATCCTGGTGGCCACGAATGAAGCCGCTCGGGAATCCGGTGTCAAGGCAGGTGCCCTGGTACGGCTGGCCGCCGGGATCCTCGGTGGCGGCGGTGGCGGCAAGGACGACGTTGCCCAGGGCGGCGGAACGGACGCCGGCAAGGTGACTCCTGCTTTGGCAGCCGTCGTGGACGCCATTTCCGGGCGATAAACCTTGACCAATCCTTCTGCAGCCGACGCCAGCCCCCAGGGCATCAAACTGGGGGTCGACGTCGGCACCGTCCGGGTAGGCGTGGCCATCTGCGACCGCGACTCGATCCTGGCCACGCCCTACAAGACGCTGGACCGGAATGCCAAGAAAAACTCGGACGTCCGGGTCATTGCCAACCTGGTCGAGGAACTTGGCGCGGTACAGGTCATCGTGGGCCTGCCCCGGACCATGAAGGGTGAAGAGCACGCGTCGGCGAAAATGGCCACTGAGTACGCAGAACTGCTGGTTGCAGAGCTGTCGGCACGGGCTTTGGCCGTGCCGGTGAACCTGGTGGACGAGCGCCTCAGCAGCGTTACAGCCCACCGCAACCTGCATGAAGCTGGCATGAGCAGCCGCAATCACCGTAAAGTAGTTGATCAGGTCGCGGCGGCAGGTATCCTCCAGCACGCCCTCGACATGCAAAAAGCCAGGGGAGTGGATGTCGGCCGACGCGTGACCGCGCCCTCCCCTTCCGTGGACCCGGGGGTCAGCGAAGTGGATGAGAGTGTCCACGTCACCCCGGATACGGACCAATCTTCAAATGATGGAAGGCAACAGTGAGTCCTGCCAATATTGACGACGCTTCCGGCCCCTTGGACGCCGGGGCAGCGAGGCCGCTGACCCGCAAGGAACTCAGGGCGCGCCAAAAGACCTCTGACACCGGACTCCAGGGCGCCGTGCCCGAGCAGGCCTACGAAACGGGACACGACGTTCCGCCGCCGCCCTCCGGGCCACCGGCCGTCGCGTCACCTGTTCCGTCGGTCCAGGAGGAACCGGCTGTCCCGGCCGCTCCTCAGGCGCCGCCGTCCATCCAGCACGTTCATCATGAGGAGCGGCAGCCCGCAGGGCTGCGCCCGGAAAACGACCTTCATTACGACGACGTGCACCACGAGGACGAGCACCGTCCCGGGGTTCAGCAGGAGGAGGCTCTGCATGACGAAGTCCATCACGACCACGCTCAAGTTTCCTACCCCGAGCCTGCCATCGCCGGGCACCGGCACGCAGCCGATACGCACTACGACGATGACGTCCACTATGCCGAGGGACACCACTTCCAGGAGGGTGTGCACCACGACGACGCCCTTCAACACGAGGGACGCTATGACCAGGGGCATTACGACGATGCGCGCCACGACACCGGGCACCACGAGTTCCTGCCTGCCGCAGCGCCCGTAGTGGCCAAGCCGTCCAGGAAGGTCCGCCGGCGCCGGAGGTTGCTGGCCCTGTTCCTCACACTCGCCGTTTTCGTCACGGCTGTCGCCGTCGGGGCGCAGTTCCTGAAGCCGCTGCTTGGCAACGACAAGCCCAGCGACTACCCGGGTCCCGGTTCGGGCGAGGTTATGGTGACGGTTGAGAACGGGGAAGGCACCCGTTCCGTCGCCAGCAGGCTGGAGGGCGAGCGCGTCGTCGCCAATTCCGACACCTTCCTCGAGGAATTCAACGCATCCGGCGGGGTACTGGCCCCCGGGAACTACACCTTCAAGACAGAAATGAAGAACTCCGATGCCGTAAACGTCCTGCTCGGCAAGGACCAGGAGAAGGTGATCTACTTCGCCCTCAGCGCCGGCCTGCGCATTAATGAGTCGCTGCAGGCGATCGCCGAAGGTTCCGGCGTTTCCATCCAGGATCTGCAGGCCCTCAGCAACCAGCCGGCTCAGTTCGGCCTTCCCAAAACTGCCAAGAACCTGGAAGGGTACCTCGCCCCGGGTGAACACCGTTACCCGCTTGGCACACCGGCGAAGGACATCCTCCAATCGCTGGTCAAGATCACCGTTGACGAACTTGAGTCCCAGGGCATCACGGATCCGGCCAAGCAGTATAGGGCCGTCATCGTGGCAAGCATCGTGCAGGCCGAGGGTGGCCAGGCGGAGTACGGTGACGTGGCCGGTGCCATCTACAACCGGCTCAAGCCCAATGACCAGACCAGCGGCTTCCTGCAGGTGGATTCAGCCGTGACCTACGGCCTGGGCACCAAGAGCTATAACTTCACCGACGAACAGCGCCAGGACAAGTCCAACCCGTACAACACCTACGCGAATCCGGGCCTGCCCCCTGGCCCCATCGGTTCTCCGGGAAAGGCAGCCATCGATGCTGCTGCCAAGCCCAAGTCAAACGACTTCCTGTACTGGGTAACCATCAACCTGGACACCAAGGAAACGAAGTTCTCCCGGACACTGGCTGAACACAACACCTATGTTGACCAGTACAACGCCTGGTGCACGGCGAACGTTGGCCGCTGCACATGAGCCTGCGGGCAGCCGTCCTGGGCCACCCCATCAGCCACTCAAAGTCTCCGGCACTGCATCACGCGGCGTACAGCCAGCTAGGCATCGGCATCAGCTATACCGCCATCGATGTCACTGAACAAATGCTGCCCTCGTTGATGCGGCAGCTCCGGGACCAGCCGGGCTGGCGCGGCTTGTCCGTCACCATGCCCTTGAAGTCCGCCATGGTCAGCGAGGTGGACGAAGTGCGCGGTGTTGCGCGGGCCCTGGGCGTGGTGAACACCGTGGCTTTCGAGAAGCACGGGAGCGGTTCCCGGGCCATCGGGTTCAATACGGACGTCACAGGAATCGTCAACGCCGTACGCCACGCAGGCGGGGGGACGCCCGCGGAGCCCGTTATTCTAGGCGGGGGCGGGACGGCGGCCGCCGCCGTTGCAGCCCTGACGGAACTGGGAGCCGGCTCGGCGCTGCTCTTCGTCCGTGATCCCTTCCGCACTGCCGAAGTCCGCGCCGCTGCAGAAAGTTTTGGCCTCTCCCTGGAGATCCGCCCCCTCACGGAAGCGGCGAAACCAATGGCCGCTGCCGACGTCGTTATTTCCACCCTGCCGCCGCGCGCGGCAGACGGGCTGGCGGCAGAAATCGCGGCACTGAAGACTTCCACGTCCGGTGTTCTGCTGGACGTGGCCTACGATCCCTGGCCCAGCCTGATTGCGTCTGTGTGGGAGGCCGGGGGCGGCGCCGTGGTGCCCGGCCTCGAAATGCTGCTGTACCAGGCCGTGGAACAGGTGCGCCTGTTCAGCCACCTCGAAGAGGAAGTTAACGCATCTGTCATAGATGTGATGTGTGACGCAGTCGGCCTTCCCCGACGGGCGTTGTAACCGCCATACGTGGCAGGATGGAAAATATGTTGCGTTGGTTGACTGCCGGTGAATCCCATGGTCCGGCCCTGATGGGAATTATTGAAGGCGTCCCCGCCGGTGTGGAGATCACCAGCGGGCACATCGCTGATTCACTGGCCCGCCGCCGCCTGGGATATGGCCGCGGCGCACGCATGAAGTTCGAACAGGACGTGGTGACAATCCTCGGCGGCGTTCGGCACGGCCTGACTCAGGGCGGCCCCGTGGCCATCCAGGTGGGCAATACGGAATGGCCCAAGTGGGAGCAGATCATGTCGGCCGATCCGGTTGCTGCCGAACTGCTCGCCGACCAGGCCCGCAACGCACCGCTGACGCGCCCCCGCCCCGGGCACGCCGACTTCACCGGAATGCAGAAGTACGGCTTCGACGAGGCCCGGCCCGTCCTGGAACGCGCCAGCGCCCGTGAGACTGCCACCCGCGTAGCAATGGGCACCGTCGCCGCGCAGTTCCTGAAGCACCTCGGCATCGAACTTGTCAGCCACACCGTCTCCATCGCAACGGTCACGGTACCCGAGGGGCGCCCGCTGCCGGTTCCCACGGACGTGCTTGCCCTGGACGCGGATCCGCTGCGCTGCTTTGACCGGGAAACCTCCGACGCAATGGTTGCCGAGGTGGATGCCGCGCACAAGGAGGGCGAGACCCTGGGTGGCGTGGTTGAAGTCCTCGCCTACGGACTCCCGCCGGGTCTCGGCAGCTACGTGCACTGGGACCGCCGGCTCGATTCCCGGCTGGCCGCAGCACTGATGGGCATCCAGGCCATCAAGGGCGTGGAGGTCGGCGACGGCTTCCTGACCGCCGCACGCCGCGGTTCGGCAGCCCACGACGAAATCGTCAGGGACTCCGACGGGCGCATCGTCCGCACCAGCAACCGGGCCGGCGGCATCGAAGGCGGCATGAGCATCGGCGACGTCCTGCGCGTCCGCGCGGCCATGAAGCCCATCGCTACGGTGCCCCGCGCGCTGAAGACAATCGACGTCAGCACCGGAGAAGCCGCGAAGGCACACCACCAGCGGTCCGACGTCTGTGCAGTCCCGGCCGCCGGCGTGGTGGCAGAAGCCATGGTGGCGCTGGTCCTGGCCGAAGCGGTCACCGAAAAGTTTGGCGGCGATTCGGTGGCGGAGACCGCACGCAACATCAAGGGTTACCTGGACAGCATTCCGGCGTCCCTGGACTCGATCGGCCAGTAAGTGCCCCAGAGCAACAAAACCGCGTCCATGGGCCGTCCGGTGGTTCTCATCGGGCCCATGGCCGTCGGCAAATCAGCTATTGGCCAGCAACTTGCCCATCAGCTCGGTGCCCCTTTCGTGGACACCGACGCCGTCATCGTGGCAGCACACGGATCCATTTCCGACATCTTCGCCGGACGCGGCGAGCACGCTTTCCGCGAGATAGAGGCACGGACGGTGGCGGACGTCGTCGAGGCAGCGGAAGGCACGGCCACAGTCATCTCCCTGGGCGGCGGTGCTGTGCTTGACTCCGGAACCCAGCAGCTGATCAACAGGTGCACCGTGGTGTACCTGGAATGCGACGCCAGCACAGTTGCGGGCCGCATCGCCCGGAATTCAGGCCGGCCGCTGCTGGCGGGAGACGCCATGGGCCGATGGACGGCCATGTTCGCCACCCGCAAACCCGTCTACGAACGGCTGGCAGACATAACCCTGGACGTACGAAGTGGCTCGGTTTCCGAGCTCGGACGCCGTCTGGAAGCAGCACTGCGGGACTACGCAGCTGCCCAACAGGAAGTTGAAAAGTGAGCGCGGAATCAACAATCATCCAAGTCACCGGCGAATCCGCCGCTAACAACTACGACGTCGTGGTGGGACGGGGGCTGCTCGGTGGCCTTCCCGGCCGGCTCGGTGAGCGTGTCCGGCGGGTCCTGGTCATCCACCCGCGTGCCCTCCGGCTCACGGGCGACACCGTGCGCGACGAGCTGGCGGCAGCAGGTTTCACCTCCTTGACGGCGGAGATCCCGGACGCCGAAGAAGGCAAGCACATCCAGGTGGCAGCCTTCTGCTGGCAGGTCCTCGGGCAGAACGACTTCACCCGCTCCGACGCGATCGTCGCTGTGGGGGGAGGCGCCGTTACGGACCTCGCTGGGTTTGTCGCCGCGACGTGGCTGCGCGGCATCAAGGTCATCCACATGCCCACCAGCCTGCTGGGTATGGTGGACGCCTCCGTGGGCGGAAAGACCGGCATCAACACCGCCGAAGGCAAGAATCTGGTGGGTGCCTTCCACCCGCCCGCGGCCGTGCTGGCGGACCTGGACACACTGAATACGCTGCCAAAAAACGAGATCATCTCGGGAATGGCAGAAGTCATCAAGTGCGGCTTTATTGCTGACCCTGCCATCCTCGACCTCATCGAGAAGGACCCGGAAGGGGTGGTGGACCCGCAGTCGGCCGTCCTCCGGGAGCTTATTGAGAGGGCCATCGCCGTCAAGGCAAAGGTCGTCTCCGAAGACCTCAAGGAATCCGGGCTCAGGGAGATCCTTAACTACGGACACACGCTGGGCCACGCCATCGAACTGGTGGAACGCTACTCCTGGCGCCACGGCGCCGCCGTCTCCGTCGGCATGATGTTCGCCGCCGAACTCGCCCGGAGCGTCGGCAGGCTCAGCGACGCAGACGCAGACCGGCACCGCACCATCCTTGACGGACTGGGACTTCCCGTCACTTACCGCAGGGACCGGTGGCAGGGCTTGCTTGACGGGATGCGCCGGGACAAAAAGTCCCGCGGCGACCTGTTGCGCTTCGTTGTCCTGGACGGCGTGGCCAAGCCCGGCATCCTGGACGTCCCGGACACCTCGTTGCTGTTCGCCGCCTACCAGGAAATTGCTTCCTGATGCACGGCGACATGGAAGGCACAGCAGACTGGCCGGAGGCCGGCTTTCCGGGTATCCGCATCAACCCGGAATCCCTGCTGCCGCAGATCGTGAACGACGACGCCTGCCGCGAGGCGCTGGCGGTGTCCACCGACCCCGCCGACCACATCTTTGTACTGCTGGTGGAAGGGCATTCGGCTGAGGCGGCGGAACTGCTGGCCGAAGCGCGTTTCAAAGACCCCGAGTCCTTCAGGTTGCGGGCGTTTGAGGCCGAAGTGCTCCGGGTTTCGAACCGGCTGGACCGGGCGGTGGAGCTGTTCCGGCAACTCCTCGCCGAGGTGCAGGGGACGCCCCGCGAGGCGCTGGTCCTGCAGTTCCTGGGCAAGACCCAGTACACGGCGGGCCAGACATCGGCGGCGGTTGAATCCTTCGCCCGCGCCTTGGACCTGCGTGTGGCCGAGTCGGCGGACGCCGCCCTCATCTACTCGTCTACAGTGGCGCTGCAGCGTGCCCGGGACGTCCTGGACCTGGCCTGCTGACGGCGTCCGCCTGGCCGTCCCGAAAGGGGGCCTCAGATTAACCCGGTAGAATGGTTTTTGAATTTTTTTCGAAGACCCGATTTTTGACAAATACGCGCTGGCAAGCCGATTGGCAGGCCTGCCCGGCATACAACGTCTGACAACGCGACCAGACAAAGAAACCAGAGGAAACCAGTGGCAACCACTAACGACATCAAGAACGGAACGGTCCTGAAGCTCGAGGGCCAGCTCTGGAACATCATTGAATTCCAGCACGTCAAGCCGGGCAAGGGCGGTGCCTTCGTGCGTACCAAGATGCGCAACGTGATGTCCGGAAAGGTCGTGGACAAGACGTTCAACGCCGGGCTCAAGATCGAGACCGCCACCGTTGACCGCCGCGATTACCAGTACCTGTACCAGGACGGCGCGGACTTCGTGTTCATGGACACCTCCGACTACGACCAGATCACGGTTTCCGGCGCTACCGTCGGCGACGCCACCAACTTCATGCTCGAAAACCAGATGGTCAACATCGCCATCCACGAGGGCAACCCGCTCTACATCGAACTGCCGCCGAGCGTCGTTCTCGAAATCACCTACACGGAGCCTGGCCTGCAGGGCGACCGCTCCTCGGCCGGCACCAAGCCCGCAACCCTGGAAACCGGCTACGAGATCCAGGTTCCGCTGTTCATCGAGAACAACACCAAGGTCAAGGTTGACACCCGTGACGGCAGCTACCTCGGCCGGGTCACCGAGTAGTGAGCGCACGCGGTAAAGCCCGTAACAGGGCCCTGGATGTTCTTTTCGAAGCCGAGCAGCGTTCGGTTTCCGCCTTCGACGTGCTCCGTGCACGCCGTGAGAAGACCGACCAGATCGTCAATCCGTACACCCTGGAAATCGTTGAAGGCGTGCTGTCCCAGCAGCCAGCCATCGATGAATTCCTGGAAACGTACTCGCAGGGCTGGACCCTCGAGCGGATGCCGTCCGTGGACCGCATCATCCTGCGGATTGGCACGTGGGAGCTCCTTTACAACGACGACGTCCCGGACGGCGTGGCAGTGAGCGAAGCAGTGGCGCTGGCCAAGACACTTTCCACCGACGAGTCGCCACAGTTCATCAACGGCCTCCTGGGCCGCCTGCAGCAGCTGAAGCCTTCCCTGCTCGCTTAGCTCGCAGGAACGCAAAGGGCTGGCCTCCACGGACGTGGAGGCCAGCCCTTTCGCAGTTAAGCTGCTCGCTCAGCGGGCGACGGCGGCCCGCAAGGCAAGGACGCGCTGCAGCTGCTGGCGCTCCTCAGCCTGGTGTACTTGGACGTCGCGACCGCTGAGGATGCGCTGGCGGGTATTTGCAAGCTGGGTGGCGGCCTTCAGGAATTCCTTCATCTGCCGCTTTTTCCCGTAGCTGCCCGCCCAGCTCAGGGCCGTACGCCGGCCGCCCAACGTGGCCAGGAGCTCCACCTCAGCGGGGGTGAACCACCCGGCGGCGGAGTATTCGAGCAGGCGCTGGCGGGTCAGCCGCTTCTCCGCAACACGCAGGAGGATGATGCCTCCGACGGCAAGGAAGAAGATGGGCACCTGGACCAGGATGTAATCCACCAGGAAGCCTTGGCCCATGCTGTTCCAGCGGTTATGCAGGAACATGGCTGGCAGCAGTCCCACGAAGAAAGCAGCTACCGAAGCGCCTGAGTGCCAGCGCCGGGCGGCGAAGCCCATAATGAGCCCCGTGGTGCCGGTGAAGATCGCGTGGGCGAAGGGGGACATTACACCGCGGAGGAAGAACACCTGGGCGAAGTCGCTGGCCGGGTCTGCCGATTCCGCGATGGCCCTGCCGAAATACAGGATGTTCTCAGTGAAGGCGAAACCGCCGGCGATGGTGAACGCAAAGACCACGCCGTCCACCGGCCCGTCAAAGTGCTTCCTGGCCAGCAGGAGCAGCAGCAACAGCCCCAGGGATTTTGCGAACTCCTCCACAATCGGGGCCTGCACAGTGGCCATGTAGGCCTGCAGGTCGGCTCCGTCCGACAATTGGAACCCCACCACAAAAAACGGCTGGATGAGCAGGGTTACGGCGATGGACACCGCAGCGCCCCAGGTGAAGGCGAAGTACAGGAGCCGCTTCGGCTCGGGTTCCCACTTGTCGATGACGTACACGGCCAGGAGCACCACCGACAGGGGAATGAGCGAGGCCAGGAATCCCACCATGAACCCGGCAGGGCCCGTGTTCGAGAGCAGGAACGGCACCACCAGGAACAGGCTGAGGAAACCCAGGGCACTGCCGCCGATTGTCAGTCCCAGCAACCCGCCGCTGCGGGCCCGGCCGGCCCGGACCACCGCTCCTTGTACCTGCGGCGGCACCACGGTATCGACAGGTTGGCCCTGATGCCCCGGCGCCGACCGGTAGTTCTCCGGCTGCACGTGCCCCATCCAGCTTGGGTTGGCATCGCGGGGGAGTGGGGCGCCGGCTCCACGATACGGATCTTCGGGTGGCCCGGACGCCGGGTAGCGGGGATGCATCGACATACCCGAAAGCCTAGGTGGCTGCCGCCAAGCGTCCAAGGATCCCGGCCACGAGCCCCGGGAGTGTGACCATCAACGCGTCCTCCCGGCAGGGGTCCCGCCGTGCCCGTGTGGTAATTTTGGAACGCACATAATCCTTTTTTAATTCCGTCCTGTGAGGCGGGGAAAGGGGAGACGAGCGTTGACTTCTGTCACCAGCGCACCGGTTCCAGCCAGGGTTGTCCTCAGCCAGGCGGACATAGACCGGGCCCTCACTCGTATAGCCCATGAGATCCTTGAGGCCAACAAGGGTTCCCAGGACCTTGTCCTGCTCGGCATCCCCCGTCGCGGTTACCCGCTCGCCGCGAGGCTTGCCGAAAAAATTGCCGCTGCTGATCCTAGCGTGGATGCCGCCGCGATCGTCGGTCAGCTGGACGTCACGATGTTCCGCGACGACCTCTCGCACCAGGGCACGCGTCCGCCGTACCCCACCAAGCTCCCGCGAACCGGCATCGATAACAAGGTGGTGGTCCTCATCGACGACGTCCTGTACTCAGGCCGCACCATCCGTGCCGCCCTTGACGCCCTCGTCGACCTGGGCCGGCCCCGCATCGTCCGGCTCGCCGTGCTGATCGACCGGGGCCACCGCGAGCTGCCAATCCGCGCAGACCACGTAGGCAAGAACCTGCCCACGTCATCCGCGGAGAAGGTCCGGGTCCGGCTCGAGGAAACCGACACCGCCCCCGGCGGCACACCGGTTAACGAAGTAGTCATCGAGGGCCGCTCGTGAAGCACCTGCTCTCTACTGAAGACCTCAGCCTCGCCAACGCCATCCGCATCCTCGACACCGCCGAGGAAATGGCCGCCGTGGGCGACCGTGAGGTCAAGAAGCTGCCCGCCCTCCGCGGCCGCACCGTGGTCAACCTCTTTTTCGAGGACTCCACCCGCACGCGCATCTCCTTCGAAGCCGCTGCAAAACGCCTCTCGGCGGACGTTATCAACTTCGCCGCCAAGGGCTCCTCGGTCTCCAAGGGGGAGTCCCTCAAGGACACTGCCCAGACACTGTCCGCGATGGGTGCAGACGCCGTCGTGATCCGGCACTGGGCCTCCGGTGCGCCGCACCGGCTGGCCGCAACCGACTGGATCGACGCCGCCGTCATCAATGCCGGCGACGGAACCCACGAGCACCCCACCCAGGCGCTCCTGGATGCGTTCACCATGCGCCGGCACTGGGCGCGCCTGGCCGGCACCGGCTCCGAAGGTGCCGACCTGAAGGGCATGCGCGTGGCCATCGCCGGTGACGTCCTGCATTCCCGCGTGGCCCGCTCCAACGTTTGGCTCCTGCGCACCCTCGGCGCCGACGTTACCCTCGTAGCGCCGCCCACCCTGCTGCCCATCGGCGTCGAAAAGTGGCCCTGCAAGGTGAGCTACAACATGGACGAAACCATCGAGCAGGGCGTTGACGCTGTGATGATGCTCCGCGTCCAGGGCGAACGCATGAACGCCTCCTTCTTCCCCAGCACCCGTGAATACTCCCGCCGTTGGGGCTTCGACGACAACCGGCTGCGGGCGTTGGACGCGCTGGGTATGAAGGACACCATCATCATGCACCCCGGCCCCATGAACCGGGGCCTGGAAATTTCCGCAGCCGCCGCGGATTCCCCCCGCTCCACCGTCCTGGCCCAGGTGCGCAACGGCGTGTCCGTGCGCATGGCCGCCCTTTACCTGCTGCTCTCCGGGGACACCCGCGAACCAGCCGCCACCCCCGCCCTGGCGTATACCGGCACCCATTCCACCAAGGAGAGCAACTGATGGCAGGCAACACCGGAACCTATCTGATCCGCGGGGCCTCGATCCTGGGCGGCGAACCCGCTGACCTGCTCATCCGAGACGGTGTCATCGCTGAAACGGGAACCGGCCTTTCCGCCGAGGGCGCCATCGTCATCGACGGAGCCGGACTGGTGGCGCTGCCGGGCATGGTGGACGTTCACACGCACCTCCGCGAGCCGGGCCGCGAGGACGCTGAGACCGTTGAAACAGGCACCCGCGCTGCTGCACTGGGCGGCTACACCGCCGTGCATGCCATGGCCAACAGCACTCCCGTGGCCGATACCGCGGGCGTGGTGGAACAGGTATACACCCTCGGCCAGAAGGCCGGCTGGGTGGACGTGCGTCCCGTGGGCGCCGTGACCGTGGGCCTGGCCGGCGAGCAGCTCGCCGAGCTCGGTGCCATGGCCGATTCCCGCGCCAGGGTCCGGATGTTCTCCGACGACGGCATCTGCGTCCACGATCCCGTCCTCATGCGCAGGGCGCTGGAATACGTCAAGGCGTTCGACGGCGTGGTGGCCCAGCACGCGCAGGAGCCGCGGCTGACGGCGGGCGCCCAGATGAACGAGGGCGAAGTCTCCGCGGTGCTGGGACTCGCCGGCTGGCCCGCCGTGGCCGAGGAAAGCATCATCGCCCGGGACGTGCTGCTGGCCCAGCACGTCAGATCCCGCCTGCACGTCTGCCACGTCTCCACGGCGGGATCGGTGGAAATCATCCGCTGGGCCAAGGAGCGCGGCATCAACGTCACCGCCGAGGTCACCCCGCACCACCTGTTGCTGACCGACGACCTCGTCCGCAGCTACGACCCTGTGTACAAGGTCAACCCGCCGCTGCGGACCGACGCCGACGTCCAGGCTCTCCGCGCAGGCCTCGCGGACGGCACCATCGACGTCGTGGGTACAGACCATGCACCGCACCCCAGCGAGCACAAGGAATGCGAGTGGGCGCGGGCCGCCATGGGCATGACCGGGCTGGAAACGGCCTTGTCAGTCGTGCAGCACACGATGATCGAAACCGGCCTGTTCACTTGGGCCGATTTTGCCCGGGTGACCTCTGCTGCCGCAGCGAAGATCGGCCGCCTCGAGGACCAGGGCCGGCCGCTTGAAGCAGGGGAGCCCGCCAACGTCATCCTCGTGGATCCGGCCGCGCGCTGGACGGTTGAGCCTTCCAGGATGGCCACCATGGGCAGGAACTCCCCGTTCAAGGGCATGGAGCTGCCCGGCAAGGTTGTTGCCACGTTCTTCAAGGGACACCCCACCGTCCTTGATGGCGCACTCAACACTCCGTACCCGCACGCCGCTTCCGTGGGCGCCGCCTGATGGACACCCAGATGCTCTCGCTGGTCATCACGCTGGCCCTCATCGCCGCAGCGTTCGGCCTCATCTGGATGGGCTGGCGGAACCGCCTAAGGCGCCAGGCCGACGTCGAACAGTTGCCTTTGGTGCCCGAGGCGCCGGGGGAGCCGCTCGCCAGCGCCGGGGGGCAGTACGTCGCCTCTACCACCGGCGGTGACTGGCTGGACCGGATCGCGGTGCACGGGCTCGGCATCCGGACCAATGCCACGCTGGGGGTCCACCCGCACGGCGTCCTCTTTGACCGTTCTGGAGCGCCGGCGCTGTACATCCCCGCCGCGTCCCTCACCGGGGTGCGGCTGGACAGCGGCATGGCCGGAAAGTTCGTTGAAAAGGATGGCCTCCTGGTCCTTTCATGGGTCCACGGCAGCCACGAGATGGACACCGGCTTCCGGACCCGCCGCGCGGAGGACAGGAACGTTGTTTTCGCAGCACTTCAGGAATTGATTTCTTCGGCCCCCGCGGCTGATGCCAATAGTGGAAAGTAAGACAGTGACAACAAATACAGCAGTAACAGCCCCAGTTTCCGCTCCAGTATCAGTTCCCGCTGCGCTCGTCCTCGAAGACGGCCGCATCTTCCGCGGACGCAGCTACGGTGCCACCGGAACCGCCCTGGGCGAGGCAGTCTTCGCCACCGGCATGACCGGCTACCAGGAAACCATCACGGACCCTTCCTACGCCCGCCAGCTGGTGGTCCAGACGGCACCCCACATCGGGAACACCGGCGTGAACAAGGACGACGCCGAGTCCCGGCGCATCTGGGTGGCCGGCTACATTGTCCGCGACGCCGCCCGCCGCCCCTCCAACTGGCGCTCCGAGCGTTCGCTGGACGAGGAGTTGGTGGAGCAGGGGGTCGTCGGCATCCAGGGTGTGGACACCCGTGCCATAACCCGCCACCTCCGGGAGCACAAGACCATGCGCGCCGGCATCTTCTCCGGTGAGGCCGCACAGGCCACGGACAAGGAACTGGTCGACGCCGTGCTGGCCAGCGCCCCGATGGAGGGCGCCCGGCTGGCCGAGGAAGTCAGCGTTGACGAGGCCTACGTTGTTGAACCGAAGGACCACGGCTGGGACGGGGAGGCCCGCTTCAGCATCGCCGCCGTCGACCTGGGCCTCAAGGCCATGACCCCGGTCCGGTTCGCCGAGCGCGGCGTCCGCGTCCACGTGCTCCCGGCCACCGCCACCTTGGAAGACGTCAAGGCCGTCAACCCGGACGGCTTCTTTATGTCCAACGGCCCCGGCGACCCCGCCACGGCCGACACCCAAGTCAACCTGCTCCGCTCGGTCCTGGACGAAAAGCTGCCCTACTTCGGCATCTGCTTCGGCAACCAGATCCTGGGCCGTGCGCTGGGCTATGGCACCTACAAGCTGCGCTACGGCCACCGCGGCATCAACCAGCCCGTGATGGACCGCCGCACGGGCAAGGTGGAAATCACCTCGCAGAACCACGGCTTTGCGGTGGACGCACCGCTCGACGGCGCCACCCAGGCTCCCGAGGAACGCTACGGTCGCGTAGAGGTCAGCCACGTCAGCCTGAACGACGACGTCGTGGAAGGCCTCGCCTGCCTGGACATCCCCGCTTTCTCCGTGCAGTACCACCCCGAGGCAGCGGCCGGCCCGCACGACGCCGCCTACCTGTTCGACCGCTTCATCGACCTGATGGAAGGGACGCGGGACGGCAGGACCGCCAACCTGTCCAAGGATCCGGTTGACTCCGCACACCCCGCGGGTGCTGAACACAAAAACGACAACGAGACTGAGGACAAGAAGTAATGCCGAAACGTACAGATCTCAAGAGCGTCCTCGTCATTGGTTCCGGCCCGATCGTCATCGGCCAGGCCGCCGAATTCGACTACTCCGGCACGCAGGCGCTGCGCGTCCTCAAGGAGGAGGGCCTGCGGGTCATCCTGGTCAACTCCAACCCGGCCACCATCATGACCGACCCCGAGTTCGCCGATGCCACCTACATCGAACCCATCACCCCCGAGGTGGTGGAGAAGATCATCGCCAAGGAGCGTCCCGACGCCGTCCTGCCCACCCTGGGTGGCCAGACCGCGCTGAACACCGCCATCGCGCTGGACAAGAACGGTGTGCTCGAGAAGTACAACGTGGAGCTCATCGGCGCCAACATTGCGGCGATTGAACTCGGCGAGGACCGCGAGAAGTTCAAGGGCGTGGTGGAGCGCTGCGGCGCCGAGTCCGCGCGCAGCCACATCATCCACACCATGGACGAGGCCCTCAAAGCCGCTGTTGACCTGGGCTACCCGATGGTGGTCCGCCCCTCCTTCACCATGGGCGGCCTGGGCTCCGGCCTCGCCTACAACGAGGACGACCTCCGTCGCATCGTGGGTCAGGGCCTGCAGTACAGCCCCACCAGCGAGGTTCTGCTCGAAGAGAGCATCCTGGGCTGGAAGGAATACGAGCTCGAGATGATGCGGGACAAGAACGACAACGTCGTGGTGGTCTGCTCCATCGAGAACTTCGACCCCGTAGGCGTCCACACCGGTGACTCCATTACCGTAGCGCCCGCCCTCACCCTCACCGATCGTGAATACCAGCGGCTGCGCGACATCTCCATTGCCGTCATCCGTGAGGTTGGCGTGGACACCGGTGGCTGCAACATCCAGTTCGCCATTGACCCCGCCACCGGTCGCGTGGTGGTCATTGAAATGAACCCCCGCGTGTCCCGCTCCTCGGCGCTGGCATCCAAGGCCACCGGCTTCGCCATCGCCAAGATCGCCACCAAGCTCTCGCTGGGCTACACGCTGGACGAGATCCCCAACGACATCACCCAGAAGACCCCGGCGTCCTTCGAACCCACCCTCGACTACGTTGTGGTGAAGGTACCGCGCTTCGCGTTCGAGAAGTTCCCGGCGGCGGACAACACCCTGACCACCACCATGAAGTCGGTGGGCGAAGCCATGGCCATGGGCCGCAACTTCACCGAGGCCCTGCAGAAAGCACTGCGGTCGCTGGAGCAGAAGGGCTCCCAGCTGGACTTCAGCTCCGTCCCGGAATGGGAAGTCGCCGAGCTCATCGAAAAGGCCAAGCGCCCGACGACGGAACGGCTGCACCAGGTCCAGCGTGCCCTCCTGGGCGGCGCCAGCGTCGAGGACCTCTTCGACGCCACCAAAATCGACCCCTGGTTCCTGGACCAGCTCCAGCTGCTCAACGAGATCTCCCGGGAGATCCGCCAGGCTGGAGCCTTGACGGTTGACATGCTGAAGCGCGCCAAGCGGCACGGCTTTTCTGACGAGCAGATTGGCGCCCTGACGCACAACTCGGAGGCCGTGGTCCGGGGCGTCCGGCAGGCGCTGGGCATCCGCCCTGTCTACAAGACTGTAGACACCTGCGCCGCGGAATTCGCTGCGTACACGCCGTACCACTACTCCGCCTACGACGAGGAAGACGAGGTGGCGCTGCACTCCAAGCCGTCCATCCTCATCCTCGGCTCCGGGCCCAACCGCATCGGCCAGGGCATCGAGTTCGACTACTCCTGCGTCCACGCCTCCATGGCACTGCGCAAGGCCGGCTACGAGACGGTGATGGTCAACTGCAACCCGGAGACCGTCTCCACGGACTACGACATCTCCACCCGCCTGTACTTCGAGCCGCTGACGCTCGAGGACGTGCTGGAAGTCATCGCGGCCGAGGAACGCACCGGCGGTGTAATGGGCGTCTTCGTCCAGCTCGGCGGCCAGACCCCCCTCAAACTGGCCCAGCAGCTGGCGGACGCGGGCGTGCCCATCCTCGGAACCTCCCCGGAAGCCATCGACCTTGCCGAGCACCGCGGCGCGTTCTCGCGGGTCCTGGACAAGGCCGGCTTGATCTCCCCGAAGAACGGCACTGCCGTGTCCTTCGAGGACGCTAAGAAGATCGCCGACGAAATCGGCTACCCCGTCCTGGTCCGCCCGTCCTACGTGCTGGGCGGCCGCGGCATGGAAATCGTCTACGACGAGCCCAACCTGTCCCGCTACATCGCCAACGCCACCGAAATCACCCCGGACCACCCGGTGCTGATCGACCGCTTCCTGGAGGACGCCGTCGAAATCGACGTCGACGCCCTCTTCGACGGCACGGACATGTACCTCGGCGGCATCATGGAGCACATCGAGGAAGCCGGCATCCACTCCGGCGACTCCGCCTGCGTCCTGCCGCCCATCACCCTGGGCACCAACGTCCTGGAGCGCGTGCGCACGGCAACCCGGGCCATCGCCGAAGGCGTGGGCGTCCGCGGCCTCATCAACATCCAGTTCGCCCTGGCCTCAGACGTGCTGTACGTCCTCGAAGCCAACCCGCGTGCGTCCCGGACGGTGCCGTTTGTGTCCAAGGCCACCGGCGTGCAGATGGCGAAGGCGGCTGCCCTGATCGGCACCGGCGTGACCATCGGCCAGCTCCGCAGCGCCTACAAGATGCTGCCCGAGGTGGGCGACGGCTCCACCCTGCCCCTGGACGCCCCGGTGTCCGTCAAGGAGGCAGTCCTGCCGTTCAGCCGCTTCCGCACCCTCGAGGGCAAAGTGGTTGACTCCCTGCTCGGACCGGAAATGCGCTCCACCGGAGAAGTCATGGGCATCGACAAGCACTTTGACACCGCGTTCGCGAAAAGCCAGGCAGCGGCCAACAACGCCCTGCCCACCGAAGGCAAGATCTTCGTCTCTGTGGCCAACCGCGACAAGCGCTCGGTGATCATGGGCGTCAAGCGGCTCTCGGACCTCGGCTTCGAAATCGTCTCCACCGGCGGTACTGCCGATGTCCTGCGCCGCAACGGCATCCAGGCCACCCCGGTCCGCAAGGTGGCAGAAGGCAGCAGCGCAGAAGGCGAAGGCACCATCGCCGACCTCGTGATCGCAGGCGAGATCGACATGGTCTTCAACACCCCCTCCGGCGGCGAAGCACGCAGCGACGGCTACGAACTTCGTGCGGCGGCCACGTCCATCGGCATCCCGTGCATCACCACGGTGGCCGAATTCAACGCGGCCGTCCAGGCCATCGAAGCGATGCGCACCTACGAATGGTCCGTCACCAGCCTGCAGGAGCACGCCGCTGCCCTGGCCGAGTCCCAGAAGGCGGCCCTGCAGCATGCCTGAGCAGGTATCAGGCGCCGGCCGGGAGTCCTTTGGCTCCCGGCTTGGCGCCGCCATGGCCGCGCGCGGCCCGTTGTGCGTGGGCATCGACCCGCACCCGTCCCTGCTGGCCGGCTGGGGGCTGAACGACGACGTCGAGGGCCTGCGCGCGTTCTCCCTGACAGTCCTGGATGCGGTCGCCTCCCTCGCTGCCGCCGTCAAGCCGCAGGTTGCGCTTTACGAGCGCCACGGCTCGGCCGGGATGGCTGTCCTGGAGGAAGTCCTTGCCATTGCCCGGGACGAGGCTGTGCTCACCATTGCCGACGCAAAGCGCGGCGACATCGGATCCACCATGGCGGCCTACGCCGATGCCTGGCTCCGCGACGGCTCGCCCCTGGCCGCTGACTCGGTGACGCTTAGCCCCTACCTTGGCTTTGAGTCGCTTCGTCCGGCCCTCGATCTGGCGGCCGAGACGGGACGGGGCGTTTTTGTCCTCGCCCTGACGTCCAACCCCGAGGGCGCCTCAGTCCAGCACGTCGGGGGAGCCGACTCGGTGGCACGCCGGATCGCCCTCGCGGCCGGCGGCGAAAACCGGCGCTACCCGGGCGGGCTCGGCTCAGTTGGCCTCGTGGTCGGTGCAACTGTTGGCTCTGCCCTCGCGGACCTCGATATGGACCTCGCCGCCATGCGCGGGCCCATCCTGGCGCCGGGACTGGGCGCGCAGGGCGCCACGCCGGCCCATCTGCGCGCCACCTTCGGCAGCGCCTACCCGCAGGTGCTGGGAACTTCCAGCAGGGAGATCCTTTCTGCCGGCCCGCAGCCGCGGGCAGTGCGGGAGGCCGCCCAGCGGACGCTTGACGGGTTGCGGGGCGAATAGCTGCCGTTTCCCTCCCATGCATTGATTCGGGCAGCACCAAAGGGTAGTTTCAGGACATGTCCAACGGCGGCCGCCCTGGACGTAACCACCCAGATCCGGGGGTGTCCCACCATGGTGCTGCGACCCTTATCCGCATCGGAACGAACTGATGCCTTGAACAAGGCGGCGGCAGCCAGGGCAACACGGGCGGCGGCGAAGGAAAGCCTCAAGAACGGTGCGCGGTCCGCAGCCGACATCATCAATTCCGCCGTGGAGGACGAAGCCATGGCGCGGATGAAGGTTTCGGAGCTGTTGGAGGCGCTGCCGGGCGTTGGCAAAGTCCGGGCCGCCGCCATCATGAAGCAGCTGGGTATTGCGGCCTCCCGCAGGCTCCGCGGCCTGGGCGTCCACCAGCGCCGGGCGCTGGTAGATTTTATAGACGAAAACTAGCGCGGATACCTCCTCGCTTTCCCCGAACTCCGGCACAAAAGGAATACGTGAGTAAAAAACCTGGACTGACAGTCCTCGCTGGTCCGACGGCTGTTGGCAAAGGCACCGTGTCCACCTTCATCCGGGACAACTACCCCGAGGTCTGGCTTTCCGTATCAGCCACCACCCGCGCACCCAGGCCGGGCGAAATCGACGGCGTCCACTACTTCTTTAAGGCCAAGGAGGACTTCGAGCGGCTCGTCGCCGAAGGCGAGTTCCTCGAGTGGGCGGTAGTGCACGGCCAGAACACCTACGGAACGCTGAAAAGCACCGTGAACCAGGCCATAGCCGAAGGCCGATCGGTGCTGCTGGAGATTGACCTGCAGGGCGCGCGCCAAGTCAAGGCTGCCGTTCCGGACGCCCAGTTTGTCTTCCTCGCGCCGCCGAGCTGGGACGAAATGGTCCGCCGGCTGGTGGGCCGCGGCACGGAAACACCCGAGGAACAGCAGCGCCGGCTGGAAACCGCTAAACTGGAGCTTGCTGCTGAACCGGAGTTCGACCACACCGTCATCAATGACGACGTTCGCCGGGCAGCGGACGAGCTAGTTTCACTCATGGGGCTGACCCCGCATCCGCACGGAACGCCGGAACGGTCAGCCCGCTAGAATTTTGGAGAATTCGTGTCCACGAACCTTGAAGGCATCATCAACCCGCCGATCGACTCGCTGCTCGAAGCAGCAGATTCCAAGTACGGCCTGGTGATCTTTGGTGCCAAGCGTGCTCGTCAGATCAACGCTTACTACGCCCAGCTGCACGAGGGCCTGTTCGAATACGTCGGCCCGCTGGTAGACACCAAGCTGAACGAAAAGTCGCTCTCGATCGCCCTGCGCGAGATCAACGAAGGCAAGCTGGTTTCCACGCCGATCGAAGCTGCAGAGTAATACCTGCCGCCTGACGTGCTGTTGACGGAGGTCACGTGCGCATAGTCCTCGGAGTCGGGGGAGGGATAGCCGCCTACAAGGTGGCATCCCTCCTCCGGCTTTTTACTGAAGCCGGCCATCACGTCACAGTGATACCCACGGAGGCGGCCACCCGCTTCGTTGGCACCGCCACGTGGGAGGCGCTGTCCGGAAATCCGGTCAGCAACAGCGTTTTCGACGACGTCCACCAGGTCAATCACGTCCGCCTGGGCCACGAGGCCGATCTGGTGGTCATCGCCCCTGCCACCGCTGACCTTCTGGCCAAGGCAGCCACGGGACAAGCCGGGGACCTCCTCACCAACACCCTGCTGATGGCGCACGGCCCTGTGCTGTTCGCGCCGGCAATGCACACCGAGATGTGGCAGCACGCCGCCACCCAGGCCAACGTGGAAACACTGCGGAGCCGCGGAGCTGCCGTCCTCGAACCGGCAACCGGCAGGCTGACGGGTTCTGATTCCGGTCCGGGCAGGCTGCCCGAGCCCGAGGTGATTTTCGACGCCGCCATGGCCCTGGTCCAGGGTGAGACGGACTACCAGCTGCCGCTGGCAGGACGAACCGTCACCATCAGCGCAGGCGGAACCCGCGAACCACTGGACCCGGTACGGTTCCTGGGCAACAGGTCGTCCGGCAAGCAGGGAGTGGCGCTTGCCGTCGCCGCCCGGAACGCCGGCGCGACCGTCCGCCTGCTCGCAGCGCATATGGAAGTTCCCGCGCCGGCCGGCGTGGAAGTGGTGCCCGTGGAGACTGCCCTGCAGCTGCGGGAGGCTGCGCTGGCAGCCGCGGCCGGTTCCGACGTCGTCATTATGTCTGCCGCAGTGGCAGACTTCCGCCCCGCCGAGGTCTCGGACACCAAAATCAAAAAGCGCGATGACAGCGCCGACCCGGTCATCACGCTGGTCCGCAACCCGGACATCCTGCATGAACTGGTGGAACTGCGGAACAGTGCCGGCCACGGAAAGAGGCAGCAGCTGATCGTTGGCTTCGCTGCCGAAACCGGCGACAGCGACGGCGACGTACTGGCCTACGGCGAAGCAAAGCTGGAGCGCAAAGGCTGCGACTTGCTGGTGGTTAACCATGTGGGCGCAGACAAGGTCTTCGGGCAGGACACCAATTCCGTCGTCATCCTCTCCCGGTCCGGTGCCGAACCACAGGAGGCGGCCGGAACCAAAACGGAAGTTTCGGCTGCCATCATCAGCCGGATCGGCTTTGAACTGAACCACGTATCGCCCCGCGCCTGAAGTGTTCCAGGCCACGTTCGCTTAGTACAGGGACATCTGCTGACGTCTCCTGCGGGGAGGACGGATCCCAACCAGTAAGGTAGTTGAGTGACTTTACCGCTGCATCTTCCCCAATCCCACGCGGCCACACCCTCCGCGCTCCGGCTCTTCACCTCCGAATCGGTCACCGAAGGCCACCCGGACAAGATCTGCGACCAGATCAGTGACGCCATCCTTGACGCCCTGCTGGACAAGGACCCGGAATCACGCGTCGCTGTGGAGACCATGGCCACCACCGGCCTGGTCCACGTGGCCGGTGAGGTCACCACTGACGCCTACGTCGAAATCCCGCAGATCGTGCGCGAGACCATCCTGGGCATCGGCTACGATTCCTCGGCCAACGGATTCGACGGCGCCCGCTGCGGCGTCTCAGTGTCCATCGGCCAGCAGTCCAACGACATCGCCGGCGGAGTCTTCAACTCCCTTGAGGCCCGCGAAGGACGCCAGGAGGACGACTACGACCTCCAGGGCGCCGGGGACCAGGGTCTGATGTTCGGCTACGCGAGTGACGAAACCCCCTCCTACATGCCGACGCCGATCTGGCTGGCGCACCGCCTCTCGGAGCGGCTTACCGAGGTGCGCAAGTCGGGGGAGTTGCCCTACCTCCGCCCCGACGGGAAGACCCAGGTGACCGTCGGCTATGACAAGGACCTGCCGGTCTCCGTCGAAACCGTGGTTATCTCCAGCCAGCATGCCGAAGGGGCAAGCCTGGAACAGCTCCGCGCGGACCTCGCCGCCATCGTTATTGAGCCGGTGTTGGCAGTCGCCAACCTGGACATTTCCCGCGCCGCGAACATCCTGAACCCGGCCGGCGAGTTTGTCATCGGCGGCCCCGTCGGGGACGCTGGCCTGACCGGCCGGAAGATCATCGTTGATACTTACGGCGGCATGGCCCGCCACGGTGGCGGCGCGTTCTCCGGCAAGGACCCGTCCAAGGTGGACCGCTCCGCCGCCTATGCCATGCGGTGGGTCGCCAAAAACGTTGTTGCTGCCGGCCTGGCGAAGCGTGCGGAGATCCAGATCGCCTACGCCATCGGCCAGGCTCGCCCCGTGGGCACGTACGTTGAGACGTTCGGTACCGAAACGGTTGACCCGGCCCGCATCAGCGCTGCCATCGCCGAAATCTTCGACCTTCGCCCCCGCGCCATCATCGACGCCCTGGATCTGAAGCGGCCCATCTACGCCAAGACGGCCGCCCACGGCCACTTCGGCCGGGATGATCCGGACTTCACCTGGGAGCGCCTGGACCGTGTGGACGACCTGAAGGCGTTCTTCAACGCCTAAGTGGGCGGCGCCCGGTTCCTGCAGAAATGCCGGTTCCGGCCAAAATGCCGATAGTGGATGGAATGTCGGTGCCCGGTGGTTTATTTGCCAGTCCACCCGGTGATGCTGAACGGAGGTAGCCGAAGTGGTTGTTGACGATTCCGCACAGCCTTTACTGGATTTACCGGCAGCGGTGCAGCCGTCCCTCCTGCAGGGCTTCCCTTCACGCAAACTGCAAGACGGCCCCCAGTTCGCGGACCACCTCCCGGTGGCCAGGGTTTTCGTGGAATCCTCCTTGCCCCACCTGGACCGGCCGTTCGATTACGGTGTTCCTGCCGCCCTCGATCAGGCTGCGCTGCCCGGCGTCAGGGTCAAGGTGAAGTTCAACGGCCAGGATCTCGGCGGGTTCATTATGGAACGGGTGGCGGAGTCCGACGCCGGACACACCCTGTTGCCGCTGGCGAAAGTTGTTTCCGCGGTTCCCGTCCTGACGCCGGAGGTCCGCGACCTGGTCACCGCCGTCGCCGCCCGTTACGCGGGCACCGTCAGCGACGTCCTCCGGGTTGCCGTTCCCCCGCGGGTTGCGCGGCTGGAAAAGACGTATCCGCCTTCCGCGGAACTCGGGGCGGACAGTGCAACTGAACCCGCGCGTGACACAGCGGACGATGCCTGGGCAAGCTACCGGAACGGTCCCGCCTTCCTGCGGCACCTGAAGGACGGCGGCTCGCCACGGGCGGTGTTGAACCCTCTCACGGGTTATGGCTCCTCCGGGTGGCCGCAGCTGTTGGCCCAGGCAGTCGCCGCCGCCTACGCCTCCGGCCGGGGAGCCGTAGTGGTGGTGCCGGACAACCGTGACCTGGACCGGCTTGAAGAGGCGGTGGTGGCTCTCCTGCCGGACCAGGCCGTAGCCCGCCTGACGGCGGAGGACGGGCCCACACCCCGCTACCAGAACTTCCTGCGACTCCTGGCCGGAACCGCCCGCATCGCCATTGGGACCCGGTCCGCCGCCTACGCCCCCGTAAAGGACCTGGGGCTCGTGGTGTGCTGGGACGACGGCGACGACCTCCACATCGAGCAGCGCGCGCCCTATGCCCACGCCCGCGAAGTCCTGCTCCTGCGCGCCGAACAGGCACGGGCTGCCTGCCTTCTGGCCGGGCATGCCCGCAGCACGGAGGTCCAACGGCTCGTCGAGGCAGGCTGGGCCCTGCCTGTCGAGGCCGACCGCACGGTGGTCCGCCGCACCGTCCCGCGCGTGGTGAATACGGCGGACAGCTTCGAGCAGGAGCGGGATCCGCTGGCCATGATTGCACGCCTTCCGGGCGCTGCGTGGCGGGCGGCCAAGGAAGGCCTGGAACGGGGGCCGGTCCTGGTCCAGGTGGCCCGCGCCGGCTACGCGCCGTCGCTGGTGTGTGACAGCTGCCGGGAGCCGGCCCGCTGCGGTGCCTGCCAGGGTCCCTTAGCCGTGGCCGGGGCCAGCGGAACCTCTGCACTGCCCCAATGCCGGTGGTGCTCCACCCCCGCACCGGACTGGCACTGCACGCACTGCAACGGCCGTAAGCTCCGCAGGGGCTCAACAGGCGTGATCCGCACGGCCGAGGAATTGGGCCGGGCCTTCCCAGGTAAAACCGTCATCACTTCCTCGGGCGACCAGGTCAAGGCGCACGTAACCAGCGGCAAGGCCCTGGTGGTGGCTACGGTGGGAGCCGAGCCAATAGCAGAAGGGGGATATGCCGCCGCTTTGCTGCTGGACGGTGATTCCCTGCTGCGCCGGGAGACGCTGCGGGCGGGCGAAGATACCGTGCGTCGCTGGTTCAACGCCGCGTCCCTGGTGCGGCCTGCCGGGGAGGGAGGCCTTGTGGTGGTGACCGCAACGGACACCGGCGCAGTGGGCGCGCTGCTGAGATGGGATCCGGCAGGCTACGCCCAGCGTGAGCTCTCCCTCCGGACGGAGCTGCAGCTTCCTCCGGCGCTGCGCATTGCCTCAGTGACCGGCCCCCGGGACGCCGTCCAGCATTTCTCAGGAGCAGTGTCAGCGCAACTGGAACAATCCGGCGTCCTCCTTCGCATTGCAGGCCCTGCGCCCCTTATTCTCAGCGGCCCGCCCTCCACCCGCCGCTCGGCGGAGGATGTCCGGAACCTCCTGTTCTTCCCTTACGGCCAGGCCGCGGCGGTGACTCGGGTCCTGCGCGCAACCCGCGCCGCGACGGCCGCAAAGCGGAGCGCGGAACCGGTGCAGGTGCGCCTGGACGGCGTGGACGTACTATAGCGGAGCCTGCGTGCTGCTTCGCTCCGCGGCACTGCGCTTATCCGCCGCGTCGCTGGTTCGATTTGCCGCGGCGCCGGGCCACGATGTCGTGGGCCACGTCCACCAGCTGGCGGGCCGACTCATCCCAGTTGAACTCCCCGGCACGGTCAACAGAACGCCGTGAGGTTTCCTCCCACCGCTCCCGGTCCTGCAGCTTCTTTACTGCTTCCGCGAACTGTCGGGGCGAGGCCGGATCAACGTAGCTGGCTGCATCGCCGCCCACTTCCCGAAAAATGGGGATGTCGCTGGCGATGACCGGCGTGCCCAGCGCCATGGCCTCGACGAGCGGCAGGCCGTAGCCTTCCGCACGCGAAAGGGTCACCAACGCGGTGGCGGTTTTCAGGAACGCCGCGTACTCCTCGTCCGTGACGCCGCTATGGAAGACCACTTGGGCGCCGGGAGGAACGAGCTTCTCCAGTTCGGCGCGCCGCTGCGGGGTGACCCGGCTGAGCAGGTGAAGGGTGAAGCCGGGCAAGTCAGCCATGCCGGCCACCATGGTTTCGACGTTTTTGTACGGCATGAATGAGCCCATGTATACGAGGGAAGGTTCGGCGCCGGCTTCCGGGACGCGGGGCTCCTGGGCCGGCTGCGGCGCATTGCTGATGATCCGGACGGGCCGACTCGTGAGCCGGTACTTGGCCATCAGGGCCTCGGTGGTCCGGCTGATGGTGGCCACGACGTCGGCCCGGTTGAGGAGGAAGCGCTGCGGCCAGTACGCCTTGTGGTACAGGCGCCAGAGCAGCCGCACGGGGGCGGGCAGGAATCCCGGGGGTGCTGAGTGCTCGTAATAGATGAGGTCGTGCAGGGTCAGGACCAGACCGTACTTGCGGCCCCAGGTACCCATCGTCTGCATCGGGCAGACCACCACATCCGCGCCCAGCGGATTGATCCGGCGGGCAACAAACAGTTCCGCGGGGGAGAGGGGGCTGTTGATCAGCGTGTATGGCACGTCCGGCAGCAGGGCGAGCTGGCGGATGTCGGAGATCAGCATTGAAACATCAGCGATCTTCGAAGTGGCCGCGATCAGGCTGGCGCCGTAGCGGCTGATGCCGTCGTGGTGGTCGGTCCTGGTGAAACGGGCGTCGATGAAAATCTTCACGCGGTGTGGTCCTTCAGGAAGCTGCGGATGTAGCGGGCCGCCGGTTCCGGCGTCTCGTAATGGATCAAGTGGCCAACGCCCGGAATGACCTGGAGTTCGCTGTGGGGCAGCAGCGCGTCGAGCCGGTGCTGGTCCGGCAGCATGGCAATTTCGTCCTTCTCACCTGCGATCAGCAGCACCGGAAGGGTCAGGCTGCCGGCGACCTCGGCAACGTGGCTGCTGACGGAGGCGGTGAACGACTCGAGGAGGCTGTCCCGGTTGGCAAACGCACTGAAATACGCGTGGTGCTGGCCGTGGATGAAGCGCCGGAGGTCCCGGTCGCCCGTCTTGGCCATGGCTTCGCTCATCACCCGGACAATCGCAGGGCTGCGCAGCAGGGCAAGCCCAAGCGGGCGGGGCAGGCGGGCGGCAAGCCGGTAATAGAGCACCGCCAGCCTGGTCATCACGCCTTTGGGACCTTCCAGCGCGGGGGCGGCGATGGGGTTGATGAGGATCAGGGGATTCACGACGCCGGGATGGGCGGCCACGAAATGCGCGGCAATGATTGACCCGAACGAATGCCCCAGCAGGACAGTGTCCGGTCCCAGTCCGAGGGCCCCCATAAACTCCGTGATGAACGCGCCGTAACCCGGCACCGTGTGTCCACCGGGCCCGAAAGCGTCTGAGCTGCCGAAGCCAGGCAGGTCCGGCATGATGATCCTCATCTCCGGAAGCTGGTCCGCTACCCGGAGGAGCCCGTGGTGGTCGCCGCGGAACCCGTGGATCACCAGGATGGTCCGGGTTTCAGGGGTTGCCTGCACGGGCTCGTAGGTCCAGAAGGCCACCTTTCCGCCTGCGAGCTGCACCGAAGCGGCTCGGGTGCGGCCCGCCAGGTCCGGACTGAAGAAGGCGGGCGCGGGGGGCTGCCCCGGGGGTGTGGTTTTCATTCAGGTCCTAATTGACGTTGTCCGGGTGGGATCCGGTGCGCTGTCCCCGGTCCAGCCCGGCGAGCGCATCCATGTCCCTGGCTGAGAGCTCAAAGCCGAAAACGTCCAGGTTCTCCCGGATGCGCGCCTCGGAGCTTGCCTTGGGGATGGCAATGTTTCCCAGTTGTATGTGCCAGCGGAGAACGACCTGTGCCGGAGTCCTCCCGTGTTCGGCGGCGCAGGCCTGGACCACGGGGTCGGCCAGCACGTGTCCGCGGCCCAGGGGGCTCCATGCTTCTGTCCTGATCCCGAGGTCGTCGTGGATCTTCCGCAGCTCCTGCTGCTGGAGCCAGGGGTGCAGCTCGATCTGGTTGACTGCAGGTGTTACTTCTGCCGTCTTCAGCAGCCGGTCAAGGTGTGCGGGCTGGAAGTTGCTGACACCGATGGCCCGCACCTTTCCCTCCTGGTAGAGCGTCTCCATGGCCCGGTAGGTTTCGGCAAACAGCCCGCGCCGGGGGCAGGGCCAATGGATGAGGTACATGTCCACGTAGTCCAGGCCGAGGTTGACCATTGAGGTGTCGAAAGCGCGCAGGGTGGCGTCGTAGCCATGGTGGTCGTTCCATACCTTGGTGGTAACAAAGATGTCCTCCCGGGCGGGTGCCGGGAAAAGTTCACCGGAACCGCCGTTGCCCGGCTGGGTACCGAGCTGGGAACTGATGCCGCGCGCCAACCCCGTCTCGTTGCCGTACATGGCAGCGGTGTCGAAGTGGCGGTACCCGGAACCGAGAGCCATGGCAACAAGTCCGGCCGCATCGGATGACGGCACCTTGTACAGGCCGTAGCCCAGTTGGTCGATCAGCACGCCGTTGTTCAGGCTCAGCCGCGGGGAGATCCTCATAGCCATGACTCTACCTACTCGCCACAGCCAGCCCCTCCAGGCCCACCAAGCGCCGGGCGGTGGCCTCGTCGAGGATCAGGTCCGTCGCCAGGCGTGCCGCCAGTGCGCCCTTGAGCCCGTTGATCTTGGAGACACCGGAAACCACGCAGATCCTGCGCCGGACCTGCCGAAGTTCGGCGAGGGCCGGGCCGGTGGACCGTTCATTGAGGACGATCCCGTCTGAGGAGCCGTCGGCGCGGAAGAATACGGTTGCAACGTCGCCCACGACGTCGGAGGTCGCCAGGGTGCTGAGGTCGCCCTCGTCCAGATATCCGCCGGCGTAGACGTGGCTGGGGTAATCGGCATCCACTGATCCGACGCCGAAGATGGCAATGCTCATCTTCGCCTGGAGTTCTAGGATGCGCTGCACGCTGCGTTCATTCCACATGGCAGTCTTGGTGGCGGCATGGTCGAAAAAGGCGGGGACCGGGAACTGTTCCACGCGCGCACCGTAGGCACTGCCGAAGCGGCGCATGATGTCGCTCGCGTAGGTAATGCCCGTCGTGTGCATATTGCCGGCGCCGTTCAACTGCACCACCACGCTGTCGTGGGTAATCTTCCTCGTCAGGTGCCTGCTGACGGCGCTGAGGGTGGAACCCCAGGCGACGCCGATGATCGCGTTGGAATCGACCAGCGGGCCGATGGTGCGTGCCGCCTGCATCGCCACCCGGTCCAGGGTTTCAGCCTCATTGAGTGTTTCCACCACTGGCACAACATGGGCGTCAACCCCGTACCGGCGGCGGATCAGGCCCTCCAACTCCGGTCCGGTGTCCAGGGGGTTGCGGATTTGGACCTGGACCAGGCCAGAGTCCCGGGCCGAGGACAACAGGCGCGAAACCGTCGAACGGGACGTCCGGAGCTCGCGGGCGATGGCGTCCATGGTGAGGTCCTGCAGGTAATACATTTGTGCAGCCCGAAGGGCATCTGCGTGCCGGGAAGGGTCCACGGGAACTCCGTTCTGCACGTTTGTGCATATCGCTTGACTCCATTTTCCATTACTCCAAACAATAGTTGAGAACGGTGGATCACTTAGCTGTGTCCGCGCCACACATAGCCCAAGGGAGTCATTTTGGGACCCAAGGATTTATCCGCCAGCCCCGGAGCACCAGAACCGGGAACCGAGCGCGCGCCGGTGCACAACCTGCGGCTCCGTCCGCATGCAAAAGTGCTGGTGGTGGGTGGCGGGATCAACGGCGTGGGAACATTCCGGGACCTGGCTCTGCAGGGAGTTGACGTTGCACTTGTGGAACGCGGTGACTACTGCCAAGGGGCCAGCGGAGCGTCCTCGCACATGATCCACGGCGGCATCCGCTACCTCGAGAACGGCGAGTTCCGGCTGGTCCGCGAGTCAGTGGTGGAGCGCAACCGGCTGCTGCGGATCGCACCGCACTACGTCAAGCCTCTGCAGACCACCATCCCCATTTTCAGTACCTTCTCGGGAGTGCTTGCTGCCCCGCTGCGTTTCCTCACGCACAAGCAAAAGGGGAAGCCCAAGGAGCGCGGCGCCTTCCTCATCAAGCTCGGCCTCAGCCTGTATGACTCGTTTTCCCGCGACGGCGGCACGGTGCCACGCCACCAGTTCAGGGGCCGTCAACGCGCCCTCGCAGAACTGCCCGGCCTTCGCCCAGACGTCAAATATGCGGCCACCTACTTCGATGCTTCCGTGCACAACCCCGAACGGCTCACGCTCGATGTCCTGCAGGACGGCGAAAAGGCCGGCCGCGCATCCGGCGCCAATGCCCAGGGCAACACTGCCCGTGCCAGCAACTACCTGTCACTGGTATCCATGACCGGCGAGCCCAACCGCGGCACCGGCAAAGGCAGCACGGTCCGGCTGCGCGATGAGCTGACCGGTGAGGAGTTCGATTTCACCGCGGACGTCATCGTCAACACCACGGGCGCCTGGGTGGACCTCACCAACGAAGCCATGGGTACAGCGTCCGCGTTCATGGGCGGTACCAAGGGCTCGCACATCGTGTTGGACCACCCGGAGCTCCTGGCCGCATGCGGGGGACGCGAGATCTTTTTTGAGCACACCGACGGCAGGATCGTCCTCATCTATCCCATGGGGGACCGCGTGCTGGTCGGCACCACCGACGTGGACGCCGACATGACCCAGGACGCCGTCTGCACCGACGAGGAAATCGAGTACTTCTTCGAACTTATTGGCCACGTCTTCCCGGACATCGCCGTCAAGGGCGAACAGGTTGTCTATACCTTCTCCGGCGTGCGGCCGCTGCCCCGGCATGACGCAACCCAGCCCGGATTCGTTTCCCGGGATTACCGGATCGAGCGCCAGGGCCCCGGGAGCAGCACAGCCGGGGCGGGCGCCGTCGTCATGAGCCTGGTTGGAGGCAAGTGGACCACCTTCCGCGCGCTGGCTGAACACCTCACCAACGACGTCCTCGCCGAACTCGGCATACAGCGGAAAGTCTCGACGGCGCAGCTCGCCATCGGCGGAGGCGCAGGCTTCCCCGCGGACGAGGCCGGTGTGCAGAAGTGGATCAAGGAGCACATGACGGACAGCCGTGACGCGGACCGGACCGCCGGGTTGCTGACCCGGTACGGAACGCGGGCGGAGTCCGTTATGGCATACCTCGATGGCGGGCAGGACCGTCCGCTGCACTCCACCCGCGAACTGAGTGTCCGTGAACTGGAGTTCATGGCGTCCCATGAGCAGGTTGGGCACCTCGTGGATGTCCTCATCCGCCGCACGTCCCTGGCTTTCCGCGGCCTTGTGACGGGAGAGCTGCTCAACGAGGTGGCGGACGTACTCGCCGTTCCCCTGGGGTGGGACTCCGCAGCACGGGCAGCCGAGATCCGGCACGCGCAGGAAGTGCTGCAGCGGTTCCACCGCGTAGAAACGCACAGCCTGGTCGCATAGGACAGGCTGGCTGCCGGGGCGCATGACCCGCCCCGGCCCCACGGTCCTTCAACCCGCGAAGGACTGACAACAGAAAATAGAGGAGTCAAAGATGTCTCTTGGAATTGTTTTCCTTTCCGAAGTCTTCGGAACGGCGATGCTGACCCTGCTGGGTTGCGGTGTCGTCGCCAATGTCGCCCTGCGGGGGACCAAAGGCAACAGCGGCGGGTTCCTGATGGTTACCTGGGGATGGGGTGTTGCAGTTTTCGCGGGTGTCTATGTGGCTGCGAGGTCCGGGGCGCACCTGAACCCGGCAGTGACGCTTGGCCTGCTCGCGAACGGAGCTGAGGAATACGCCCCCGACGTTCCCGTCGATTTCGCGTCAACGCTCACCTATTTCGGCGGTGAACTGCTGGGTGCGTTCCTCGGTGCGGTGGTCTGCTGGCTCGCCTACAAGCAGCATTTCGACGTCGAAGAGGAACCCGCCAGCAAGCTTGGTGTCTTCTCCACTGGCCCGGCCATCCGTTCCAGTTCCTGGAACCTCGTGACCGAGATCATCGGCACGTTCGTCCTGGTCTTCGTCATCCTCACCTTTGGCGGGACGCCCTCCGGCCTGGGACCGCTGGCCGTTGCACTGCTGGTTGTCGGCATCGGTGTATCCCTCGGCGGCCCCACGGGCTACGCCATCAACCCGGCCCGTGACCTCGGTCCGCGCATCGCCCACGCCCTGCTGCCCATCAGGGGCAAAGGTTCCAGCGACTGGGGCTATTCCTGGATCCCGGTAGTCGGTCCGCTGGTCGGCGGTGCCCTCGGCGGCCTCGTCGCCCGGCTGGTCCCGATCATTGCAACAGCAGCAGCCTGACCTCCCACCTAAGCCACTGCCAAAAACAGCACCGACACAGACAAGGACGTCACCATGAGCCAGTACGTAATCGCCATCGATCAGGGAACCACCAGCAGCCGCGCCATCATTTTTGACCACAGCGGCAGCATCGTCTCCTCCGGCCAGATGGAGCACGAACAGATCTTCCCCAAGGCGGGGTGGGTGGAACACAACCCTGCCGAAATCTGGAACAACACCCGCGAGGTCATCGCCTCGGCCCTGTCAAAGGCCAGCCTGACGCGGCACGATGTTGCCGCCGTCGGCATCACCAACCAGCGCGAAACGGCCGTGGTGTGGGACAAAACAACCGGCGAGGCCATCTACAACGCCATCGTGTGGCAGGACACCCGCACCCAGGACATCGTGGACGAGCTGGCAAGGGACGGGGGAGCGGACCGCTTCAAGCAGAAGGTCGGCCTTCCGCTGGCCACCTATTTCTCCGGCACCAAGATCAAGTGGATCCTGGACAACGTGGAGGGCGCACGCCAGAAGGCGGAAGCGGGCGACCTGGTCTTTGGCAACACTGACGCCTGGGTCCTGTGGAACCTCACCGGCGGGGTGGACGGCGGTGTCCACGTCACTGATGTGACCAATGCGTCGCGCACGCTGTTCATGGACCTGGACACGCTGCAGTGGGATGAGGAAATCCTGGGCATCTTCGGCGTTCCGCGGAGCATGATGCCGGAAATCAAGTCCTCCTCCGAGGTCTACGGCACGGTCCACACCTCGCAGCTTCTGCGCGAGGTTCCGGTGGCGGGCATCCTCGGCGACCAGCAGGCAGCCACCTTCGGCCAGGCCGCGTTCCAGACCGGCGAAGCCAAGAACACCTACGGAACCGGCTGCTTCCTGATCTTCAACACCGGCGAAGAAATCATCCACTCCAAGAACGGGCTGCTGACCACGGTCGGCTACAAGCTCGGCGACGCAGCACCCCACTACGCCCTGGAAGGTTCCATCGCGGTTACCGGCTCGCTGATCCAGTGGCTGCGGGACAACCTGGGCATGATCAGCAGCGCCCCGGAAGTGGAAACTCTCGCTGCGTCGGTTAAGGACAACGGCGGCGTGTACATCGTCCCGGCGTTCTCCGGGCTCTTTGCACCGTACTGGCGTTCCGACGCCCGGGGCGCGATTGTGGGCCTCACCCGGTTCGTCAACAAGAGCCACATTGCCCGGGCAGCGCTGGAAGCCACGGCGTTCCAAACCCGTGAGGTGCTCGACGCCGTAAACGCCGACTCAGGCGTTCCGCTCTCGGAGTTGAAGGTCGACGGCGGCATGGTCGCCAACGATGCGCTGATGCAGTTTCAGGCGGACATCCTCGGCGTCCCCGTGATCCGGCCGAAGGTGGTGGAGACCACCGCCCTGGGCGCGGCCTATGCCGCCGGCCTCGCCGTCGGGTTCTGGAAGGACCTCGGCGAACTGTCATCCAACTGGTCCGAGGACAAGCGCTGGGAACCACAGCTGGACCAGTCCGAACAGGACCGACAGATGCGGCTGTGGAAGAAGGCCGTCACGAAGTCCATGGATTGGGTTGACGAGGACGTGCACTAGCCCTGTTGCCCCCCAAACAGAGGGGCCGATGACTCCCGCCCGCCCGCTTCGTGGTGCCCACCACACCATGGCGGGGAGTCATCGGCCCCTCGGTCGGCTTAACCAACGTCAGTCCTCGTGAATCTCCACAGTTCCTGCGTTGCCGTCGACCGTGACTAGCTGGCCTGTCCTTAGGTCCTGGGTGGCTGTTCCTGTTCCTACTACTGCGGGGATGCCGTACTCCCGTGCAACCAGGGAGGCGTGGGCTGCCAGGTTGCCCCCATCCGTGACCACGGCTGCAGCTTGGGTAAACAGTGGGGTCCAGGCTGGTGCGGTTGCTCTGGCAACCAGCACCTCGCCTGGTTCAAACCTTGAAAAGTCCCCGGAACCTTCCACGATACGGACGCGGCCCCGGGCACGGCCGGGGCTTGCGGGATGGCCCACCAGGGCACCTTGGGGAAAGTTGGTGCTGCTGCGGGCCGTGTTGGCCAATCGGTCGAAGGTGTTGCCGAGCACCGGAAGCCTGCCCAGCATCAGCGGGGCTGCAAGCTTTCGTTGACGAAGCCAGTCCCCGCGGCGTCCAGCAACGTTGTCCTGCTGCGCTGGCGCGTCCAGCCGCAGATCCTGCCGGGTCAGGAAGTAGACGTCGTCCGGGCTGCTGATGACGCCCGCCTGTTCCAGCTGCGTCCCGATCCCGGCCGCGCAACGGCGCAGCAGCGGCCAACCCAGGGTAAAGTCCCGCACCTGTTCCTCCCGGAGCAGGGCATAGTGCTGGGCAATCGCAAGTAATCTGTCGAACCGGCGCAGTCGGCGGGGGCCCTTGAGTATGGAGCGGCAGGTCGCTTCGGCCGCACGCCGCCGGTCAGCCGCGGCAGCGGCGCCCCGGGAATCACCGCCGGACGGGACCGCCGGGCCTGGCTCCTCGCCCGCCGTCGGGTGATACCAGTCGAGGCTGAAGACGGCGTGGTCAGACCTGGCCGGCAACGCCGGGGCCAGGCCGCCGAGCAGCACCTGGTAGCCGCCGCCGTCGTACAGTCCCTGCTCCTGCCGGATGGCAAAAACGGGGGCAAGATGCCTGCGCCAGAACCGGGCCAGCACCAGCTCCACTTTCCAGGCTGCCCCGCCGGTGGCGGCGAAGAACCAGAGATACTGCCCGGCAGCGCGTGCCACTTGTTCAACGAGGTCCAAGTGCCCGGCCAGGGTTGGCGGCAGCGGGACATCCCGGTAACTGTCAACCAGCCGTCGGTAGGCGGGCAGGTGTTGGCTGCGCCACTCCAGCTCAAGGCCCCGCAGGACGGCGCGGTCTGCACCGGCGGGGTCGACCATGGGGCGGACCACGGAGTTGAAGAAGTATTGCAGCGAGCGCGGCGTGCCGCCGACAACAAGGTGGGGGAGGGCCCGGAGTGTTGGCGGGGCCACGTAGTACCAGCCGTTCACGGTGGCATAGCCCATGGGAACCCGAAGGCTGGCCGAGCGGAAGACGGCGTCGTTGTAAGCGGCATCCATGCAGGGAATGATCCAGTCCATAAAGAGCGGTGTGACAGGTTCTGGCAACCATTCTCCAAGCCGGAAGTTCCGGATCCACGCGCCCTTTCCCGGGGCCCGCCACACCACTGGTTCCGGAACGGCTGTCATCGGACGCGCCTGCAGGACCTGTACCTGCCCGGAACGGTCCACAGCCCACTCCACGTCCTGCGCGCAGCCGAAGTGCCGGGCGATGCTGCCCGCCAAGGCGGCGACCGCCGTCGCGCTTTCCCTCGTCAGCACAGGTCCTGACTGCGCGGCAGCAGCACCACTCCGGAGGCTGACCAGCCCATTGCGCGCAAACCACTCTTCGCCGCGCTCGGACCCTCCCACCAGACTTTCCCCGAGCCCCTTCACAGCGGAGATCACCGTCTCGTCCCGGGCGCCGGTCAAGGGATTCGCCGTGAAGGCGACGCCGGCAGCCGCTGCGTCCACCATCTGCTGTACGAGGACCGCCATGGTCCCGACGCCGTTGGGAGTTCCGTTTCCAGCGTCCGGATCGGCGCTGGGCCCAGTACGCGGGTGGTCGGCCGGCTGCAGGGGGTGCGATTCCTGGTACGCCCGGACGCGGGCGGCGTTAGCCGAAATAAAACAGCGAATGATGGCCGACGGGAGGTCCCCGGCTGGCACCCCCAGATAACTTTCATACATCCCGGCGTAGGAGGCACCGGGCAGGTCTTCGGCCGCCGCCGATGAGCGGACCGCGTACGGTCCCCGACCGGCCATGCGGGCGGCGGCCCGCAGCTGGCGGTCCCACGCATCCTGATTGTCTTTTGAACGGGCGTCCCAAGCTGCGTGTGTGACGACGAAGCCGGGAGGAACAGGAAAACCCGCGGATTTCAGTTCGGACAAGGCTGCGGCTTTGCCGCCGGCCTCCTCGCGCGCCAGTGGGAGAGGTCCGCCAAGGCGCGGAAAAAGGGCACTGCCAGAGGGATCGGCACTGAAAGCAGCACGGGCGTCATCGCCCAAGTCATCACCAGGGTCATTGCCCAAGGAGTCACCTGCCGGGAACGTGGCTGGATTGCCCGGCTCAAGTCTAGTAACGCAGGGCGCCGGCGGTACAGGTAAGCCGCTCACCGTCCTGCCCCCTTGGTGCGCTAAAGTGGTTGCATGCGTGCGATCCTCCTGCTTAGTTAGCCGCCCGGCATCCGAAATATCGGATAACCGTGCGGCAGCCCCTCCATGGTGAGGGGCTTTTGTGTGTCCGGGCTTGTTTCCGGGCCGCCAGCAGGAGGATCAGGCCGTTATGGCAGCACAGATGCCGTAACAGAACAGAAGAGGGCAGCAGTGGGCGTTCAGCCGGAGACAGAGACCGGAACAGCAGCAGTGTCGGCGGAGGTGCCCGAGGAGGGCGCGTACAGCTTTGCCGCCATGGAGGCCAAATGGCCGCAGGTGTGGGAAGACCTCAAGGTCTTCACCCCTGTCGACGACGGGTCCCGGGAGCGGCGCTACGTGCTGGACATGTTCCCGTACCCGTCCGGGGACCTGCACATGGGGCACGCCGAAGCGTTTGCCATGGGTGACGTGGTGGCCCGCTACCTGCGCCAGCAGGGCTACGACGTCCTGCACCCGATCGGCTGGGACTCCTTCGGCCTGCCCGCCGAGAACGCCGCCATCAAGCGCAACGCCCACCCCAGTGAGTGGACCTACGCCAACATTGACACGCAGGCCGCGTCCTTCAAGCGCTACGCCATCTCCGCTGACTGGTCCCGCCGGCTGCACACCTCGGACCCGGAGTACTACCGCTGGACCCAGTGGCTGTTCAAGCGCTTCTACGAGCGCGGCCTGGCGTACCGCAAGAATTCACCGGTCAACTGGTGCCCCAAGGACCAGACCGTGTTGGCCAACGAGCAGGTTGTCAACGGCGCCTGCGAACGCTGCGGCACCACTGTCACCAAGAAGTCCCTGAATCAGTGGTACTTCAAGATCACCGAGTACGCTGACCGGCTGCTCGATGACATGGATGAGCTGCGGGGCCACTGGCCCGAGCGCGTGCTGGCCATGCAGAAGAACTGGATCGGCCGTTCCGAGGGTGCGCACGTTAACTTCGTGATCGAGGGCGACGGCGGCAAACCCGCCAAGGACGTCACGGTCTTCACCACCCGTCCCGACACCCTGTACGGCGCAACCTTCTTTGTCGTTGCCGCGGATGCGCCCCTCGCCGTCGAGCTGGTTACGGATGAGCACGCGGCTGCCCTGGACGAATACCGTGAGCAGGTCAAGGCGCTCACCGAAATCGAACGGCAGTCTACGGAACGGGAGAAGACCGGCGTTTTCACCGGCCGGTACGCCGTCAACCCGCTGAACGGTGAGAAGCTGCCTGTGTGGGCAGCTGACTACGTCCTGGCCGACTACGGCACGGGCGCCATCATGGCCGTGCCGGCCCACGACCAGCGCGACCTCGACTTCGCCCGGAAGTTCGACCTCCCCGTACGGCCCGTCCTGGACACCGGCGAGGAAGACCCCTTTGTGTCCGGCACCGCCACAACGGGGGAGGGCACGCTGATCAACTCCGGCGACCTGGACGGACTGCCCAAGGCTGAGGCCATCCCGGCCGCGATCGCCATCCTGGAACGCCAGGGCACGGGAGAGAAGTTCGTGAACTTCCGGCTGCGCGACTGGCTGCTCAGCCGCCAGCGGTTCTGGGGCACCCCCATCCCGATCATCCACTGCCCGTCCTGCGGCGAGGTCCCCGTGCCTGATGAGCAGCTGCCCGTCACCCTTCCGGCAGACCTCCGCGGCGAGGACCTGTCGCCGAAGGGCACGTCACCGCTGGCTGCCGCAGAGGCCTGGGTCAATGTTGAATGCCCCAACTGCCACGGACCGGCCAAGCGCGATACCGACACCATGGACACCTTCGTGGACTCGTCCTGGTACTTCCTGCGTTTCGTCTCGCCGGAGTTCACGGAGGGTCCCTTCGACCCGGCGAAGATCAACGACTGGATGCCGGTAGGCCAGTATGTGGGCGGTGTGGAGCATGCCATCCTGCACCTGCTCTACGCCCGGTTCTTCACCAAGGTCATCCACGACCTGGGCATGATCGATGCCGACGAGCCGTTCAGCGCCCTGCTTAACCAGGGCCAGGTCCTTAACGGCGGCAAGGCCATGAGCAAGTCCCTGGGCAACGGCGTTGACCTCGGCGAGCAGCTGGACAAGTACGGCGTGGATGCCGTGCGCCTGACCATGATCTTCGCCTCCCCGCCGGAGGACGACGTCGATTGGGCCGATGTTTCGCCGTCGGGCTCCGCGAAGTTCCTGGCCCGCGCTTGGAGGTTGGCGCAGGACGTCACCAGCGAGCCCGGAGTTGACCCCGCGTCCGGGGACCGTGCGCTGCGGTCGGTCACGCACCGCACCATCGCCGACGCCGCGGCCCTGCTGGACAACAACAAGTTCAACGTGGTGGTGGCCAAGCTGATGGAGCTGGTCAACGCGACCCGCAAGACTATAGACGCCGGTGCCGGCGGGGCCGATCCCGCAGTGCGGGAAGCTGCCGAGGCGGTTGCCGTCATCCTCAGCCTCTTCGCGCCGTACACCGCCGAGGATATGTGGAACGTCCTGGGCCACCCTGCCTCGGTGGCGAACGCCGGCTGGCCTGCCCACGATGAAGCGCTGCTGGTCCAGGAGACCGTCACCGCCGTGGTCCAGGTCCAGGGCAAGGTCCGCGACCGGCTTGAGGTCTCGCCCGACGTCTCTGAGGACCAGCTGCGCGAACTGGCGCTGGCCTCGGACAACGTCCAGCGCGCCCTTGACGGCCGCGGCATCCGCACCGTCATCGTCCGCGCCCCTAAACTGGTCAACATCGTCCCGGCATAAGCCGGACCGGGCCGCCGGAATCCTCCGGCGGCCCGCTGTGACTCCAGGAGGCCCACTTGCCACACCGCGATGCCGCCGCCTGGCCCTGGGTCCGTGCACGCCTGCTGGCACGACGCCGCCGGCAGGAAAGTCCGGCAACCCAGCCGGACGCCGTCGTACGTATTGCTGTGGTGACCGACTCGGCCGCCGCGCTGCCGGCCGACTGGGCCGCAGGGCTGAGCAGCGACGGACGGCTCACCGTCATTCCCATGCCCGTGATGGTGGGCGAGGAGATCTACGGCGAGGGCGAAGACGATATCTCGGAGACCATTGCGCTGGCCCTGGCCAGCGGGACGTCCGTTAAGACCTCCCGGCCCTCGCCCGGACAGTTTGAACAGGCCTATGTGGCGGCGCAGCGCAGGGGCTTTGAAGCGGTGGTTTCCGTCCACATCTCGGGTGGGCTGTCCGGCACGGCAGATGCCGCGCGGCTTGCGGCCGGCAGGGTGGGCATTCCGGTGGAAGTGGTCGATTCCGGAACGGTCGGCATGGCCCTTGGCATGGCCGTCCAGGAAGCTGCGCGCGTTGCCGGCCAAGGCGCCAACGCGGAGGCAGTGGCGGCCGCTGCCACCGGCCAGGCAGGACGGACCAAGGTCTATTTCTACGTTCCGAGCCTCGAGCAGCTTCGGCGCGGAGGGCGGATTGGGGCGGCTGCCTCTTTGTGGGGAACAGTGCTTGCGATCAAGCCCATCCTGGGGGTCGACGGCGGCAAGATCGTTCCGCTGGAGAAGGTGCGGTCAGCCGTCCGTGCCGTTGCCCGTCTGGAGGAGATCGTGGCTGCGGACGCGTCGGCCCGGACCGCTGCGGACGTGCGCCTTGCCGTCCATCATTTTGGAAACCCAACTGAGGCGGAGGGGCTGGCCAAACGGCTGGCGGCTGCCTTGCCGCAGTGCCCGCCTGCCCAGATCAGTTCCCTTCCCGCCGTTCTCGCTGCCCATGCGGGGCTGGGTGTTCTCGCCGTCATTGTGGGCGATAACTTTGCCGTGGATGACGCCGGCTGACCTCGGGGGTAGGTAGTCGCCCTCCCACAGGTAAGCCTTCCGAGTCCTACCCGAAAGCAAACCAAAAGTGTCCACAGCACTCATTGCTTGACTTCACCACGGCCGGCGCACCTCTCGGTGCCCGTATCGCTTCAGCGGCGATTTTGTTGGGCGGGATGGCATTTGTGGTGATGTACCGCAACTTTTAGGTGGCTCCGCGGGCCTATGAGGTGGCCTTCCGCAGCGTGCTGGGCAAGGAACACGTCCTTGCCTACCTCGCTTCCTGGGCAGCCCGTGCGCACGGACGCCACGCGTTGGGCACCGCCCTGGCAGGGGCAGGAGCAGTGCTGCTGCTGGCCAGCAATTCTGGCGAGGTGACTGGGAGGCAGTGTGCCGTGACCGGCAGTGTCGTGGGAAGTTATGACGTCGAAGCGTGAGAGCCATGCGCCTGTCCACATAGCGGCCTCTTGCCCTGTTTTCCTGCCGCTGCCAGTCCCTAGCGTGGGGGTATGTCACGCCGGGATGCTGGAGCAGCAGGTGAACGGGCGCGCCACGCCAGGTCGCGGCTGCAGGCTACCCTGGGCGACAACTCCCGTGGGCTGCTGCTTGGGGACGACGGCGGGTCCCCCTTCGAATACCGGGGCACGGACGGCGGGGAAGGAGGGAGGCGTGCCCTTACGGGGGAAGATCCGGCCAAGGAGCCCGTCGCCGTTGGCCCCGCAGTTCGCTGGCGCCTCAGTTTTCGGCTGGGCGTGCTCTTGGGCATCCTTGCAGTCGCTGCCGGTGCCTGGTTTTGGTGGCAGGCGGCGTCCGGCCGGCCGGAGATCCTGCCGCTCAGCGGCATCAGTCCCGGAACCACCGACCCAACAGCCGCGGACAGCACCTCGGGGGAGGACAGTGGTGGCGGCAACCGCGCCGGTCCCGAGCCCGACACGCAGGAAAGTGCACCTTCAGGCGCAGTTGTGGTTCACATTGCCGGATCAGTGCTTCGGCCAGGAGTTGTGGAGTTGCCCGCTGGCAGCCGGGTGCACGAGGCCATTGCCGCCGCCGGAGGGGCCGCGCCAGGGGCGGACCTGAACCGCCTTAACCTCGCCGGGGCTGTGGAGGATGGGCAAAAGATCCACGTCCCGCAGCAGGGCGAACCGCTGCCAGCCGGCTCTGGGGATCCAGGCGGGCCAGTGGCCGGGGATCGCCCGGATGGAAGTGCCGGTGTGCCGGCAGCATCGAAAATCAACCTGAATACTGCCGGGGTGGAGGAACTGGATGGTTTGCCGAAGGTCGGCCCGGTGCTGGCACAGCGGATCGTGGACTGGCGCAAGGAACATGGCGCGTTCAAGGCCGTCGAAGACCTTGACGCCATTGACGGTGTCGGTCCCAAAATGCTTGAAGCATTGCTGCCACTGGTGACCATATGAAACGAAGGCAAGGCGCAATGACGACGGCCGTTGGGCGGCGCCATGGATAACAGAACAGCGGGGACCGGGTCGAGCCCCTGGAGCAGTTTTGTGGAGTCGGCAGTCCGCGGGCACGCGGCCGGTGAGCAGGACGCGCAGCAAACCGGTGCCATGGAACAGCCCTCGTCAGCAGCTGGGGAGGGGCCGGGGAAAGGTGCCCCGGCCCAACCGCGCCGGAGGTTGCTGGGCGCCAGTGGCCCTGCCGGTCGCCCCGGAAGAAGCCTCGAACAGTTTTGGGTTGCGCAGTCTGCCCGATTCCGGGACGGCGACAGGAAAGCACGGCAGGACGCCGACCCCGCCAATGGTGAAACTGCACGCCGTCGCACAGACGTCCGGCTGGCACTGCCGGCGGCGCTCGTCTGGGTTGCCTCCGTCGCCGGGCTCTGGCTGCCCCCGATGGCGCTGGGCGGCCTCTGCTGCGCACTGCTCGTCCTTTCGGCCCTGCTGCTGCACCGTACCGTCAAACCCAGAACCCGCCGAGCGGCCAGGCATGGCAACGGGAAAACGGCCCGGCGCAGCTTCCTGACCACCACGGCCGTCGCCCTCCTCCTTGCCGCGACAACGGCAGCGCACTCGGCGGTGGCCGCCACCCAGCGGCACGACGGTCCACTAGCTGCCGCCGTCTCTTCGGGAAAGTCAGTAGTAGCCGTCCTGGAAGTGGCAGGAGCGCCCCGCGCCCTGACTGCACCCAACCAAGCCGGCCCGCCTGCGCGCTGGTCCGTACCTGTTTGGACGCGGGACGTCAGTACCGGCGGTGTTGTGCTGCGGACCCGGGCCCAGCTGTTGGTGATGGGCGGCGGCGGTTGGGGCGCGTTGGTGCCCGGCCAGCTGGTCCGGGCAACCGGGAAGCTCCGCCCCGCGGATCCCGGGCGGGAGGAGGCCGGCATCCTCACAGCGTCCTCCGGACCAGGACAGCCCGTTGGCCCGCCAGTACTGCAGGGAGCAGCCAAGGAACTGCGGGAACGGTTTGTAACCGCGGCCTCTTTCTTGGCCCCGGATCCGCGCGGCCTGCTTCCGGGAATGGTCACCGGGGACACCAGTGCGCTCGACGAGAGCCTGGACGCTGCCATGAAAAGCGTTGGCATGACCCACCTGACCGCCGTCAGCGGGGACAAAGTCATAAAGTAGGGTGGGTTTATGGATCCGAAGAATCTCTTGGTTCGAGAGTATCTCCGCGTGTCAAAGGACCGCTCCGGCAGAGGCAAGAGCCCTGACCAGCAGCACGATGAGAACGTTGCAGCCCTCATGCACCGCGGGTGGGATATTCACGCTGAGCCCTACAGGGACAACGACAGAAGCGCGAGCCGGTATTCCAAGCAGGCGCGTGAGGGCTTTGCCAAGCTCATGAGCGATCTTGAAGAAGACGCCTTTGGTGCCGGCGCCCTGGGCTTGTGGGAGTCCAGCCGTGGATCACGGCGGACAGGGGAGTGGGTTGACCTTATCGAACTGTGTGAGGAACGTGGGATCCGCATCTGGGTGACGACGCACGGAAGGCTCTATGACCCGGCCAACGCTCGTGATCGCCGCACACTTTTGGAAGATGCTGTCGACTCTGAGTACGAGAGCGCTAAGACAAGTAAGCGGTTGCAACGTGACATGCGATCCAACGCGGAGAAGGGCCGGCCCCACGGCAAGAAAATCTACGGCTACCGGCGCATTAAGGATTCTGAGACAGGCGCCTTGGTTCGGGTCGATCCCCATGAGGAAGAGGCTCCGGTCGTGCAAGAGGCAGCACGGCGCATACTCGCCGGGGAGACCTTCTATGCCATTGCCAAGGACTTTAACGAGCGCGGCATACCGCCTAGGCGCATGACGATGAAGGCACACCGGCAGGGCCTTGGCTGGACGCCCCCCGCCATCAAACAGATGCTGACGATGCCGGCTTATGCAGCCAAACGTCAGCACCAGGGGGAGATCATCGGTGACGCCATGTGGCCGCCCCTCATTGAGCTGAACACTTGGCAGAAACTTCAGATCGTCATGAGTCCTCCAGAGCGCAAGCGGACGAACGACTGGCCGGCTAAACATCTGCTGACCGGTATCGCTACGTGCGGCGTATGCGGGGCTCCGATGCGTATTGGCAAGCAGAACGCCGGACGGCGCAAGGACAAGGTCACGGGGGAACTCTTGCCAAAGCCCGTCGATGAGAACGGCAATGAGCTGCCCTACCCCTTCTACAACACATACATCTGTGTAGGAGTGCCAGGGAAGACGGGATTTCACGTCGCGATGCGTGATTCCCACTTGGACGCCGTCGTTACCGAACTGGTGCTGGCCCGGCTCGAGCGGCCCGACTTCCTTGCCATGCTCGGAGAGCGTGGCAAGGGCAATGACGACGAGCGCCAGGCACTTTTGGCCGAGATTGGGAAGTACCAGGAGTACCTGGAAAAGGTGCGCGATGAGGCAGCCCTGAATCTCAGGTTTGATTTGCTGATTGATCAGGAGGCCAGAATCGAGCCGAAAATCAAAACGGCACAGAAGCGGCTTGAGAAGCTTTCCGAGATAGACCCGTTCGTCCTGCGACTGATGGCCACAGGATCTGTCCGCGAGACATGGGAGGGATTGGACCTGCCCGACAAGCGGCGCGTCGTCCGTGCCGTTATGACGCCGAGGGTCAATCGCGTTGAACCGGACGCAAAGGGACAGAGAGGCATCAACCACGAGCGTGTCGACGTTGTGTGGCGCTGAGAATCAGGTTGACTTTGAGTACCGCTGATAGCAGAACCGGGCTGTAGCGTAGCGGCGCAAAAAGAAAACGTTCCGGCGGCACTGCGGCCGCCCATGCCACTGGTCTGGCCAAGGCGGTGGAATTAGTGCCGGGGGAGGGGCTCCATCTGGAGGTCGGCCGCGTTCACCTTTACTGAAGATAGGGTTCTAGACATGTCTGACAGTCCCACACCACGACGGGCAAAGAGCAGCCTTTCTCCTCTTCAGCGATGGATAAGCTACCTGTGCGTTCCAGTTGTGATTGCCTTGCTCACCGTTTTGTTGCTTCCGCTCGTGGAACAGGCAAACGAGGAAGTTGAAGTGACCTATGGCGTGGAGATCACCGAGACGACCGGATCGCTCATCAACAAAAACATCATCTTCACCGATGAGGATGGGAACCGCCTCAAGTGCCCGATGCCGAGCAAGAGCGATCTCAACAACAGGGCCCCGATGGAATGCAAGGATCGCAATGGAACCATCCACACGGTCGAAGCAGTCAAGCCCCTATAGCCCCCGAAGGAACCCATGAAAAGCGGCCTGATTGCAGTCCTCTGTGCAGTGGTCTTGGCACCAACTCTGATCTCCTGCGCGCCAGGACAACGTACCGACCAGAGCGAAACGCTGAGGGAGGTCAAACCGATGATCCGCTCCGCGGTGGATGACATAGAGGCAATGTTTCCAGAAGCATCGGTCCGGATCTCGGATAACCGTGACGAGCTATCAAGCTGTGCGAGTCCCAAGGACAACAGTCACGACGGGGAGTGGCGGTTGAGCGAGATGAGGTGGATCGACCTCAGCGGCGGGCGGAACCAGGCTCAACTTCTTGACGACATCAAGAACCACATGGCAGCCGAGGGATGGAAGCCTGGCGATAATGACTTCACCAACGGTGTTGATCGACTTGAACTTGCCCATGCGGACGGCGGGTATATCTTCCTGTCATTTAAAGAGTGGACACCAAATGCGCTGACGGTAGACGCTATGTCTGACTGCTATTACCTCCCCGACTATAGCTATAAGTCCGACTTTCAGTAATCGCCGAAGGCTCCTAATTCAAGTTGCTTTCTTATTTGCTATCCGCTTGTATTCCGGCGTCCCAAATTAGGTCCTGGATTGTCCGACGCAGGGCAATAGCCTCATAACTGATAACCTTTCTTCATGGCTAAAAAGACAGTTGTGCTGCTTGAAGATGATATTGACGGCTCGGAAGCGAACCAGACAGTAAATTTTGCTCTCGACGGCACCGAATATGAGATTGATCTGAATGATGGTCACGCCAATGAATTGCGCGAGGCCCTGGAAAGATTCACCAACGCCGGCCGTAAGGTAACCGGTGCCCGCGGCAGCAGGCAGACCACTTCGGCCCGCAAGACCGGCACGAGTGGTGTTGACGCCAAAGCCGTACGACGGTGGGCCACTGAGAACGGCATCCAGGTCAACGCCCGGGGTCGCATCCAGGCAGAGGTAGTCGACGCCTATCACGAGGCGCAGAAGTAACAGGGCTTGGGCTGACGCGTGGAGCTCATCGAACAGGCGACGTTGTGGGGGAACAGGACATGAACCCAACAGCGCGGCATCGTATAGAACCCTGGTGGATCCAGCTCGGGATCTTCTCCGCGTTTATGGTTCCGGTCCTCCTGTTCTTTGGAATCTTGACCGGAGGGCTCGACGACCAGGAGACCTGCGGGATACGTCACCAGCAGCACTATGACCGGGAGTACAGGAAGGCTCATCCTGAACATGCCGGCAGGAACATCTTCCCGCTGAGCAATAAGTGCAACGCCGACTATGACATGGTCCCCTTCTGGATGAACCCCGCGGTCGTCGGTTTCGCGCTGCTCGCTGTCGGCGCCTTCACGGTGCCGCCGCTGAGAGACAGGACTCGCAGGAAACATCCAGGTGGTCCTCGTGCAGCGGACCTGTAGAACCGTCACTGGTCGACCATTCGCGAGGGTCGCCAGGAGTCCTGATGCCGCGAGATATTAACAAGTAGCCGGGAAGTAGTCCATACTTCCCGGCTACTTTTTTGTGCACAAAAAAACGCCTACTAAAGGGCGCGTGTTGCGTCAAGAGGTTCGAGGGTAAAAACACCGACTTTTTGAAATTCACAGGACACGCTCAGAAAGCACAACATAATGTCCCTTATGTTGTGGACTATGTGAGAAGGTCAATTATGGACGTCGCTTATAACATTGCTCCTGCTGGAAACAGGGAAAGACACGCCAGTATTATTGCTGCGTGGCAGCTCGCGCAGACTTCGCGTCACACGCTGGTTGCTTACACCCGAAATCTGGACGCCTACTGCACCTGGCTCGATGGACTGGGCCTGGACCTGCTCACCGTCCGCCGGGTGCATGTCGATGGCTACCGGCACACCCTGGCCGGGGCTCCGTCCACGATCGCCAGGACCCTTGCAGCACTGTCGAGCTTCTACCGGTACGCGATGGCCGAAGGGGCGGCGGACCGGAACCCGGTTGCCACAGTGACCCGTCCGTCTGTCGATGCTGATCACTCTTCGACCCAGGGTCTAGACCGGGATCAGGCGAAGGCGCTGCTCGCGGTCGCCAAAGCAGACGGTCCGCGGTCCCATGCCCTGGTGAGCTTGCTGATGTTCACCGGTGTCCGGGTCAGTGAGGCGCTGGAGGCAAGTACTGCCGACTATGGCCACGACAGCGGGCACCGCACACTGAACATCCGGCGCAAGGGAGGCAGGAGCGCCAAGGTCGCAGTACCCGCCCCGGCGGTGGTGGCCCTGAACACTTATCTGGGCAGCAGCGGTGCAGACCTGGTGCCGGCGCAGAGCCACAGCGTAAGCCGGCCGCTTTTCACCACGAGCACCGGCAGGCCCTGGCACCGGACCGAGGGGTTCCGCACAATCCAGCGCCTGGCCCGCAAAGCCGGTATAGACGGTCAGATCAGTCCGCACAGCCTGCGGCACACCTTCGCCACGATCGCACTGGAGAGCGGGACCTCACTGCATGCGTTGCAGGACAGCATGGGACATGCCGATCCCCGGACCACCCGCAGGTACGACAGGGCACGGAACAACCTGCTCAAGTCGGCCGGATACGACGTCGCACGGGCCCTGGCTTAGGGCTGATTTCTCACTCCCTTTATATAAGGAGTGAAAACGCCGCGTGACGGCCGGCCTATATCGCCAATAGGTGGGCGGCGCCCCCGGAGGTATGTGCTGGATGCCGACATCCGCATCAGCATTGCCCAGCAAGACTGAGGATCAGACTTATATTGCTGCTTGCGTAGGTGGGAAAGTGTCTGGTTTGGATCTAGAGTTCCCGGGTTCCGTGTGGGGAAAAGAGAAAACCAACGCTACTCGGACAGACTTCGGTGGACAGCCTGACGTCAGGTTGAGATGTACCTCAACTGTTGTCAGCTCAGCTTTGCTTGACTGGTCGCCGGTACACCCGTAGTCCATCGTTGTGCAGGAACAGTGCGCGGCCCTTTCCTTCGTCCTGTTGAAGCCAGAGGACGCTGCCGTCCTGGCGAGCATGTCGATGCGGCCTGAGGTGATGACTTGTCCGTGATTGTGGATCTCGACCTCGTCGGTGCGGGAGAGTGTGGACCAGTTGGGGATGGGTTCGGGCCTGGGGGATCCAGTGTGGGGTTTGGCCATACGAGAGCGGGTGTTCATCTCGGTTGTCCTTTATCTACGTGGTTCTGGCGGTTGGCTTTTCTGGGTAGTTATGGGAGGAGGCAGGGTGACCGGTTGGTCACCCTGCCTCCGTTCGTATGCTGCGCTGTTCTCGCGCCCGTCCGTCGGGCTACCTGTTGCGATGGAGTGCGGGAACGGCAGCACACGCGCCGGACGATGTGTCCGGCAGTTTGTAGCGCCGGGTCAGAGTTTGTCGGCCCGGACTGCGAGTACGGGGCAGGTCGCGTCGAGCAGGATGCGCTGAACGGTGCTTCCCAGGATGAGTTTGCCCACCATGGACCGGTGCCTGAGTCCAATGACAATCACTTCGGCGCCGCGTTCCTGTGCGATTTGGATGACCGCGTCCCCCGGATCGGCCAGGATCGAGGATTCGATGGTCAGGGCCAGACCGGCCTCGGTTAGTTGGCGTTCGAGCTCCTGCAGTTCCTGCGCGTCCAGGTCGTGGTGGCCACGGCCGATGTTCACGATGAGCAGGTCTGATTTCCGCCGGTGGGCTTCCTTGATCCCCTCAGTTAGCGCCTCCCTGCCTTCGGGGGCGGATGCGTAGGCTACGAGTACCGTCATTTTTGATTCTCCAATGGCTTGGGTGTGCAGGGTGTTCCGGTGCTAGACGAGGGTGTTGAGCCAGCCCTGCGGCAGGTCGATCGGCAGCAGCGAGGGCAGTGCCAGGAGAACGATGTACAGGACGCCGGTGTAGATGATGGCGACTTTGAGCCGGGCCCTTGCGACTATCAGGAGGAAGGCCGGGATGAAGATCGTGACTGCGATCAGGTATCCGAAGGCGGCTGTGAGTGCCAGGAACCCTGTCATCCACAGGAAGGTCTTCAACGCGAACTTTGCGTCAAGGGTCCAGCCTGCCTTGGCGGGCAGTGTTCCACGGATGCCTTCTGTCTCCTCAGCATGGATCTGATCTGCCTTCGGGGTTCTGTCGCGAAGCCTTCTCCGGGTCTCAATGAAGAGCAGGATGCCGGAGAAGATCAGGCCACCGGTGCTCACCAGCTGGGGGACCAGCCTGGCTTCCGGTGAGAATGAAGCGGAGGAGATTAAGGCGGCAGCGAAGGCGACGAAGAAGATGCCTGATGCTACGAGGGACCAGGTTGAATTCTTCAGCGGAGCTTCGTCGTCCTCGGGCTGTTCGTCCCGGTGACCATCATCGAGGTTGGTGTGTCGGCGGGCGCGGATGAACTTGATGAACGCCCAGATCATCGGGAGGATCAGGATTGCCAGGAAGACCATGACGCCGGGGCGGGCCATCCAGTCGAAGCCTTCGTAGAGGCTGTCGGTGAGGAAGTAGTAGCGTTCCAGCGGGATGGCCAGGACGAAGCCGATCAGGAACGGTGCCCGGGGGAACCCTGTTGATTTCAGCAGCCAGCCGAAGACGCCGAGGATGATCATGATCCAGAGGTCGCCGAGCTGGCCGCCTTCCTGGAAGGAGCCCAGGAGCATGATGGCTACGAGGCCTGCTGCCAGGACGGCGAAGGGGACCTTGGTCAGTTTTGCGAGCTGTTTGACGCTGAGGAAGCAGAGCAGCGCGCCTAGGATCGAGGCAATCGCGAAGGACCAGACGATCAGGTACATCAGGTCCAGGTGCTCGGTGATGATGGACGGGCCTGGCTGGATGCCGTAGGTGAGGAGCATTCCGAGGAGCATCGCTGAGGGGACTCCGCCGGGGATGCCGAAGAGGAGGGTGGGGATCAGGTCGCCGGCTTCCACGGAGTTGTTGGCGCTTTCGGGGCCAACGATTCCGCGGGGGTCTCCCTTGCCGAACTGGCGCTTGTCTTTGGCGGTTGCGACGGCCTGGCCGTAGGCCATCCAGGTTCCGGCGGTCGCGCCGACGCCGGGCAGGACGCCTGCCCAGATGCCGATGAGGGCGCCGCGGATGACCTGGGTCCAGTGGGTGAGCCATTCCCGGATGCCCTGGCCCCATCCGCCGCCGAGGGTGATGGTTTGCTTCTCGCCGCGGCGCTGGCTGGCGCGGGATGCGATTTCGGCAAGACCGAAGATGCCCAGGGCAACGGCCACGAGCGACAGCCCGTCGCCGAGGAACAGACTGCCGAAGGTGAAGCGTTCCTCAGCGGTGGTCGGTGAGGTTCCAACCATGCCCAGGATCAGGCCAAGGAGGCCTGCTGAGACGCCTTTGATGATGTTTCCCCGTGACAGGACTGCGGCCAGGGATACACCGAGGACGGTCAACATGAAGAGCTCGGGACTCGCGAAGGAAAGGACGAGGGGCCGGGCCAGTGGGATCGCCAGGGTCAGGCCGACCGCGCCGATGATGCCGCCGGCCATGGAGGAAAGGAACGCCAGGGTCAGCGCTCGGGCTGCCTGCCCCTTCTTCGCCATGGAGTAGCCGTCGAGCATGGTGACGCTGGCGGATGCGGACCCGGGGGCGCCGAGCAGCACCGCGGATACGGTGTCTGAGGTGTGAACAACAGCGAGGGCACCGATGAGAAGGGCCAGAGCCTGGGGCGGTTCCATCCCGAAGGTGATGGGCAGCAGGATCGCGACGGCGCCTGTGCCGCCGAGCCCGGGGATGAGGCCCATGATCAGGCCGGCGACGGTGCCGATCAGGAGCATGATGAGGAGGGAGGGGTCAGCGAGGGATGCCAGCGCTGCCATTGCGGAGTCAAGCATGATGGTCCTTATTCAACGTGGATGTTGTATTTGTCCGCGAGCAGCCCTGTGACGTAGGACCGGACGGAGCCGCTGACTTTGTAGGCGTCCCGGACGCGGTCGGCCATGCCGGTGTCCGCGACGAGGGGGTAGCCGCCGAGTACTTTGGAGGCCTTTTCCTGGAAACCTGTGTCGGTGCCGAGTTTTTCACTGGATTGGCGGAGCAGCTCGTAGGCGTTCTCCGGTGTCTCCTGCGGCACCCAGAGTCCTTTTTGGTAGGTGTAGGTGAGCCCGAGCAGGGTTTTGTAGGCCTCGTACTTTTCGCCGGAGGGTTTCTTGCCGTGAAGGGTTTCGTAGGCTTCTGCGACTGTGGGCACATCGGGGAAGTTCGGGTCACGGATGACGTCCCCGGCTTCGTTCAGTTGGCCAAAGGACATCAGGACGACGGCTTTGCCTTCCTTGACAATGCCGGCGACGGCCGAGGCGTAGGCGGAGGTCGTTTGGTAGTCCAGGTCAATCTCTCCGCGTTGGAGGGCCAGGTTGACCGGTCCCCGCCCTTCAAAGCCGAAGGTGCTGGTCACGTCGGCCTCGAGCAGGTCGAAGGCGACCAGGGTGGTGATGTCCAGGCCTGTGGCGCTGATTCCGCCGAACTCCAGTGGTGTGTCCCGGTTGATCAGGTCCTGCACACCGGCTACCCCTGCTTCGGCCCGGGCATAAATCACTCCGCCCGTGCCATTGACGACGACCGGCTTGAGGTCTTCAAAGGAGTACTTCACCGCCGAGCGTCCGAGGACCCAGGGAACGACGGTCGATGCTGTCCCGACGAGAATTTCAGTGCCGTCTGTCTTGGCTGAGCGGGCGAACCTGTTGGTGCCCAGGATGCCTTCGCCGCCGGCTTCGTTCACGGGCGCAAAACCGGGGCGCCCGGGGACGTAGTTAGTCAGTTCGGTGCCGATGAACCGGGCCCAGGTATCTGTTCCACCGCCAGAGGCGAGGGGAATGAGGAATTCGAGGGTTTCGCCGCTGAAATTGCCGTCTTCGGTGCTGGAGGGCGGGTTCAGCAAACTTCCACCGAGGACGGTGGTTGCCGTTCCCAACAGTGCAAAGGCGCCTACCGCTGTAAGGATGGTGCGCCGGGAGTGCTTGGGCGGCTCAGGCAGCTCGCCAGGCTCGGTCCGCCCGTCGGTGCCTTCCGGGGAGAGCCCGGGCGGCTCCAAGGATGACTTGTTGCTCGTCATTGAGGAATCCTTAGGTTGGGCCTACCTCAATGCAACACCACTCCGCGGCGTTCAAAGGAGGACAGGCTGTTGTTTTGTGTTCCGCTTACCAGGACTCTGGAAGCAGCAGTTCGGCGTCTGCGATGCGGCGGGCGCTTCGGATGGTTCCGACGACGGGAACGCCGTCGCTGTTTTCCGCCCAGGTCTGGACCAGGCCGGCGGGGGTGCGCATGATCAGTCCGGACGAAGGATCAGTTGTGAGGAGGTCCCGGACCACTGTTCCTTCGTGTTGCGCGGCCATTGTCAGCGCTACGCTTCCTGTGATGGCCAGGGCAGGGTGGAGCCTGCCCATCGACAGCATCCTGACGTTGAGTTCGGCTTCATCGCCCGGGGCCGCTCTGCCGACCAGTGCCAGCTTCGGTATCGCCCGGGCAGCTTCAGCGCGTGTGGCCACAAGGCCCATGCGGACGGCGGCATCTCGGCGTACGTCGTCCAGATGCACAAGCAGTGCAGCCTGGCTGTCAATGTCCGCGGCAGTCTCGTTGCCGGTCAGGCCGATGGACTCGGCATCCAGAATAATCAGGGGAGCGCCGGCATCTATGAGCGTGGCCGAGACCTCTCGGCCGTCGAAGGTGACCTTCTCCACCGGTTCACCGGTGGGGAACAGTTTCCCGGTGGTCCTCCCGGCGGGATCCAGGAATCCCATGCCCACCGACAGCCCGGGGAACGGAACACCGGGAATCGTCTGCGTGCCCGGATCCTGAAGCTTGCCGTCCGGCGTCGGAACCTTTTGCAGAATGAGCTGATCGGTGTTGGTGTTCAGGGTCCGGACCGATGTGGTCTCCTCACCGGGTACCACCCAACCCCGTTCGATCGCATATGGGGCGACCACGGCTGAGCAGTTCCCGCAGTTACTGCCCCAGTCAACTCTCTGTTCGTCGATGGCCACCTGTGCAAAGGTGTAGTCGACGTCGGCCTCGTCACTGAGGGAGCGGGACAGGATGACGGCCTTGCTTGTGGTGGATGTTCCGCCTCCGACACCATCGATCTGACGGTTGTCGGGGCTGCCGAAGAGACGCAGAAGGACTTCGTCCACGCTCTTTCCTGGGACCTGCAGGTTGTCCCACTCGAACACCCAACACTTGCTGGTTCCGCCCCGCATCCACGCTGCTGGGATCTTAAACATGATTGCTTTCACACCTTCCTGGGCCCTTCATCGGGCCTGCAAGCCTTGCCGGCTGGTCTAAGTGTGATTCGAACCTCAGATGAATTACAAACGCGAAATACTGCATATCCGTGCACTTTTACTTCAATTACCAGCCGCAAAATGACGTTACGCGGGGCTCGCGCACGGTGACGGAGCGCGTCGGGAGCCAATTGGAGTGCTAAATTCCGCCGTTGATGAAGCGTGAGCATAATATTGTGAGGGGGGCATAAGAAATACTTCAAAGGAGGCGCGGCTGTGCTCAACATTCGAAGGCTCGAATTGCTGCTGGACGTGGTCGAGCTTGGATCGATCACCGCTGCGGCAGAAAAACATGTGTACTCCCCCTCGGGAGTTTCACAGCAGCTGCGGCGTCTAGAAACCGAAATCGGGCAGCCACTTCTTCAGCGGCAGACCCGCGGCATGGTCCCCACGGATGCCGGGCATGTTCTGGCAGCGCACACGCGACGTATCCTGCGGCAGATGGCTGCCGCTGAGGCGGATCTGGCAGAAATCGCAGGACTCCACCGGGGCAGCCTCACCATGGGGACCTTCCCCACCCTGGGCGGATCCTTTCTCCCGCTCGTGATCAGCCGGTTCAAGAAGGAGTACCCGGCGATCGAGCTGCACGTCCGCAGCAGCCGCTTCGAGGACTTGGTTGAAATGCTGGAAAACGGCCAGGTCGGCATGTCTCTCCTCTGGGACTACGAATGGAACCGGATTAACCCGGGGGACTTTGCCCTCACGACGGTCTTCGAGGACGCCACCGCGCTCATCGTCGGCAAGGACCACCGACTGGCGCGACGGAAGCAGGTGGACATGGCAGACCTGGCCTCAGAAGAATGGATCGTTCGCGGTGATGCACATCCCGTGGTCGAAGTACTGCAAAGAAGCGCAAGCGCGGCAGGTTTCACTCCACGGATCGCTTTCCAGGCAAACGACTACCAGGAGGCCCAAGCCATGGTCAGTGTTGGCCTGGGCATCGCGCTTGCTCCACGAACCGCCGTCGTCAATAAGCATCCCGGTGTCAGCATCGTTTCACTGGGTTCGAGCGCCCCGTCGCGAAGGGTGCTCCTCGCCCACCGACATGACAGGGTACGTGCTGCCGCGGAAATGGCCTTCCAGGCGACGCTCCTGGAAGTAGCCAAAAATACGACAGCGGACTTCCGGTGACGGACTGCCTTCGAGAAGCCCGGCGCCAGCAGTGAGGCACCTCGCGTCGGTATCGCTTCGCTTCGCATCAGCTGACTTGGCAGCACCGAAGGGGGAGCGGTGAGCAAGAGCAAGTCAATCCGTTGGTTATGGATGCTGATTGGAGCTGCGGTGCTTTGCCAGATCGCTCTGAACCTGGCAAGGCCGCTCATCTCTTATAAGGTGTTGGCCCTGGGCGGAGACTCGGTTGCAGTCGGCCTGACCTCTGCCTCCTTCGCCCTCCTTCCGGTGGCGATCGCCCTCTGGCTGGGTCGAATGTCCGACCGCCGCACGTCGATGAAGGGCATCACCCTGGCCGGGACGCTGCTGCTCGCGGCCGGTCCGTTCCTGCTCTCGGCCGCCCCCTCCCTTCTGCTCGTTGGTGTCGCCAGCGCGGTACTGGGTATTGGACACCTGTGCTTCACGATTGCCGGGCAGTCTGCCATCGCACGGTTTGTTCCGCTCAGCAGGATGGACGCAGCCTTCGGCTGGTTCACCGCGGCATTCTCCCTAGGCCAGCTCATCGGCCCACTTGTTGCAGGCCTGGCCATGGGATCTGCCGGAAATGCGCCCGCAGATGCCAGACTCATGGACGCCAACGCAGCTCTAATACTTGCGGCGGCAATAGCGGTCCTTGCCACGCCGGTCGCTTTCGGGGCATCAACGAAGGAACGTGCAAACGCTCCAAAAACAGAAGCAGCTCCGGTGAAGGCCCCGGCATCGAGGCCTGTGGCCCACCTTTTGGGTATCCCCACCGTGAAGACCAACATGCTCGCCAGCCTTGCACTGCTGGCCACGACCGACATCATCGTTGCGTTCCTCCCCCTGCTGGGGGAGGAAAACGGGATCGCTCCCATCGGAATCGGTGTCCTTCTTGCCATCCGGGCCGCGGCTTCGATTACGTCTCGTCTGCTCCTGCCCGTGATGCTGACATGGTGGAGCAGAACCGGGCTCATCACTGCCAGCCTCGTTGGGGCAGGTATCACCTTGGCGATCCTGCCGTGGCTGTTCGGGAATCCTGTTCTGGCGGCGGTCATCTTAGCAATCGTTGGATTCTTCCTCGGACTCGGACAACCGATCACCATGACACTCATCACCCAGGCGGTCCCTCCGGACGCGCGAGGCGCCGCACTGGCGCTGAGGCTGCTCGGCAACCGCCTCGGACAGGTTGCCTTGCCGATCGGGGCAGGGTTGCTGGCAGCTCCAGCCGGACCGGGGGGAGCTTTGTGGATGTCGTCAGCAGTCCTCTGCGCCGCGTCCATAAGATGGCCAAAAAGGCCGTGAGCCTCATTCCGGCATCTGGAACGAACTGCCATGAACAGCCTGCTTGCTTTAGGGGATCGGCGGAGTCGAAAAGTTATGCTGCTTGGCGGTATTAGCGACATCCGCGGGTTCATACATCACAATGAAGCTACGGTCCCGATGCCGGGAGTTGTGTAGATGGCGTAGCGCTGAGCGGAGCCGCAGATGAATCATAACGAGCGACTCGCACAGGCCGCAGCAGCGCTCCAAAAAACGGTTGACCACGGCGACTTTGATCACGCCCCAAGGGCAGCAGTGACCCTTGGGACGCTGCGGCTGGAACTTGGTGACCCCGCCGGAGCACAAAAAGCGTTCCAGATTGCGAAGGACAGCGGCCACCCCGAGTACGCACCACGAGGTGCGGTCCTCGTCGGGATAAGGCTGATGGAGGCTGGCGACTGGCAAGGAGCCCGCCGTGCGTATGAGCAGGCTATCGACAGTCGCCATCCCCATCATGCGCCTTCCGCTTGGGTCATGATGGGGATGCTCCTGGAAAAACAAGGAAATCCAGCTGAGGCGAACGAAGCATACCGGGCGGCCGTTGACAGTGGTAACCCAGAATATGCACCCTTGGCCGCGGTCGGACTGGGGTTACTCCTCCAAGGACAGGATGACGCCACCGGAGCCCAAGCGGCCTACCAAACAGCAATCGACAGCGGACATCCCGACCACGCACCCTTCGCGATGCTGCTCATAGGCGAGCACTTCACAGCGGATATACAGCACCGTTCCCACTTCCGCGAGAAGGCCGCGGGCTACGGAAACCCTGACGTACTCATGAGTCTCGCGGAGCTTTACATCGCCGAACGTGACGTACCAAGAGCGCGACAGCTGCTCCAACAGGCAGCGGTCCTGGGCAACAGTGTCGCCGCTCATTCGCTTCAGATATTCGGCCCGGACACCGCCACGGTAACCAGCGACATCGCATCTAAAGCAGTCTTAAAACTTGCCCAGGCGGGCGAGACCGACAGCATGAACATACTAGGACTTCATGCGGCCATCCGCGGAGACGTTGAAGAAGCACGCTCATGGTGGACAAAGTCTGCCAGCGAAAGGGACGTGATAGCCCCGCTGTTGCTTTCCCGCAACGGGGGTTAGGGGTTTCCGCATTCTGAGGATGCCCACAGGGAGCTTGCGCGGACGACGTGCTGACCACGGCTCAGGCTGCACCGCCAGCCGCCGCGCCTCCGTCGAGACGCTCAGAACCTGGCTGCAAGGGGAGGGGAATGCTGCTGAGCGCATCGACCGGCAACCAGTCCGTCGGGGTTGGGAAACCTGCAGCCGTGTACGGGGACCTGAGAGGGCACACGAATGCGTAAGCGGGAAGCTTATGCATTCAAGCCGTAAAAGCGCGCCCCGTTGTCGTAAAGGGCGAGACTCGCGTCGTCGGCAAGAACGTCCGCAACGAGTTCCAAGTCCGCTGGTTGAAACGGCACCCGGGCCCTCGTGCTGGGAAGATCAGTTCCAAACATCAGAGCTTCCGGGTTCTCTTGGTGGATTTCCCGGATAGTGGAAGCGACGTCAAGCTGGACCCTACCGAACCCCGTGGCCTTCACCCGTACGCCACCGGACACGAGGCGAATCAGCACGTCGCGATGCACAGCTGTCATGCCCAAGTGATCGATGCTCACCTTCGGAAGTGCTGTAATGACCGGTTCCAACTCGACCAGGTCATTTGCGTCCAGATAGAACTCGACGTGCATTCCTGCAACATCCCATGCTCGTCGCCCAAGGGACGAAACACTTTCCATTTCGGCGGAACCGCCCCGGTAGAGATTGAACCGAACGCCGCGGACCCCCGCTTCAGCGAGACGAAGAAGTTCGTCATCGCTTGTCGTCTCAGCAATATTGGCAACGCCCACGAACATCGGGCCAAGCGTTGCCAGCGCGTCGGTCAGATAGCTCTGGTCGAAGGCCTGGAATGAACCCGAAACCACAACACCGCCTGTAACTCCCAGATCCGAAACGGCGCGCAGATAATCCGTTGCCGTGAACTCGGGCGGCAGGTATCCGTTGTTTGGCACGAGCGGGAAGCGGGAATCGATGATGTGGAAATGGCTGTCGAAGATGTGTCGAGTCATTGTGGTTCCCCCGCTAAGTGGATTGTGTGCCCCAAATCCCTCATTCTGTCAGGTTGAGTTCGAGGCCTGCCCCAAAAGTAAGCCAGTACATACGACACCGTCCGTCAGACTGAGGTGTGCCCTAACTCGGCACAGGTTTGCTTCGTGCGGGCTTCTTCAGCGGACAGTCCCTAGTCGTGTGGGAGCCGTTGGGTCCACATTTGCCACTCGAAGGCAGAATTCAGTGCTCGCCAGCGCTATAACATCAACAGGATGAACCCGGCGACGGCGCAGGCTATAGCTACGCCTGTCAGGACCAGGCCCAGGACGGTGAGAGTGTTCTCGTTTCGGGGCGGTTCCAGGCGCCACCGGGAGGGGTGGCAGGTGTCGTAGTAGAGGTTAGTCATCTGTCCTGCTGTCAGCCCGGTGGCCTGTTCCCCGTGCAGTAAGCCCTGGCGCGAGGTGCCGGTGCTGTCGGTCCACAGCAGTGCCCGGTACTGGCCGGCGGTGACGATCTCGCTGTCCGTGCTTGTCCAAAGGCAGCGTCTCTTACCGATGATCCAGCCGGCGAGCAGCAGCGGCACGCCTGGTACGAACCCTACCCAGGTCATCAGTTCCAGGATGGGGCCCAGGAACTCCGCGGGGCTGGCCATGAAGTCGATCATATCGGCCCCCTCCCTCGGTCGGCTGGAGTCTCGATATAAAAGCCACGGTGTGGTTAGGATGAAAAGGTGACCTGCCGACAGCAAGCCGGCAGCAGCAACAGACCGTAGGGAGAACACCATGGGTTTGGATGACAAGATCAAAAACGCTGCAGAGAAGCTGGGCGGCAAGGGCAAGGAAACCGCAGGTAACGCCACAGGCGATGAGAGCCTGCGAGCCGAGGGCCAAGGCGACCAGGCCAAGGGCGACCTGAAGCAGGCCGGCGAAAAGGTCAAGGACGCCTTCAAAAAGGACTGAATCCGACTATAAGGAAAGGCGCCGCTCCGTAGGGGAGCGGCGCCTTTCTGCTGTGTGATGCTGGCTGTTAGGCGCTGGTGGCGTCCTGTACTTCGCCGACGAGTTCTTCGATGATGTCTTCCAGGAACAGCACCCCGGTGGTGTTGCCGTGGGCATCGAAGACCCGGGCGACGTGTGCCCCGGTGCGTCGCATCGTGGCCAGGGCATCCTCGAGCTCTGCTCCGCTGAAAGCCGAAGCGAGGCGGCGGATCCGCTTGGCCGGGACGGGGTGGGTGAACTTCTCCTCGGTGGTCAGGTCCATGACGTCCTTGAGGTGCAGGTAGCCGGAGGGGACACCGTCTCCATCGGTGAGGATGTAGCGGGAGTACCCGTGTTCCGCCACGGCCTGCTGGATGTCAGCCGGAGTCGCTGACTCGGGCAGGAGTACCATCTCCGAAATAGGCACTTCCACATCTGCCACGGTCTTGGCGGTGAACTCGAAGGCGGCGGTCAGAGTTCCGCTGGTGTCCGTGAGCATCCCGTCGCGGGTGGACTGCTCCACAATGTTCGCCACCTCGTCGAGGGTGTAGGCGCTGGTGGCCTCGTCCTTCGGTTCGACCTTGAACAAGCGCAGGACTGAGTTCGCTATTGCGTTCAGGGTCCAGATGACGGGCTTGAAGATGCGTGCGACCATGACCAGCGGCGGGGCCAGGATCAGGGCCGCCCGGGTGGGGACCGAGAAGGATATGTTCTTTGGGACCATTTCCCCGAGAACCACGTGCAGGAAGGTCACCAGCAGCAGCGCCGTGACGAACGCGATGATCCCAATCGCCTCGCCCGAGAGGGACGTCAACCCCAGCGGGATTTCCAGGAGGTGGTGGATGGCCGGTTCGGACACATTCAGGATCACCAGGGAACAGACCGTGATGCCCAGCTGGCTTGTGGCCAGCATCAGCGTCGCGTGCTCCATCGCCCACAGGGTGGTTTTCGCGGCCTTGCTGCCGGCCTCGGCCTTGGGCTCGATTTGGGAGCGGCGGGCGGAGATGACGGCAAACTCGGCGCCGACGAAGAAGGCGTTGACCACCAGGAGCACTACCAGCCAGATGATGCCGGGAAGATATTCACTCATGGGTCAGCTCCTGCGTCAGGTCATCAATGATGCGGTCATGGGCGCTCACGGGCGTTTTCTGCGAGTCTTCCGGGGTGAACCGGATCCGCTCGACGTGCGTACCCAGGACGCGCTCCACGCGGAGCGTGCCGCCGTCGATCTCCACTTCATCGCCAAGTTCCGGGATACGGTCCAGCTGGTCGGTGACGAAACCGGCCAGGGTGTCGTACTCCTCGCCGTCCGGCACGGCGATGCCGGTCCGGTCCAGCAGCTCATCCGGACGCAGGGAGGCATCAAAGGTGATGGAGCGCCCGGTCCTGACCACGCCGGTCCGGGCGCGGTCGTGTTCGTCCTCAAGCTCACCGACGATCTCTTCGACAAGGTCCTCAAGGGTCACGATGCCGGCGGTTCCGCCGTGCTCGTCCGAGACGATGGCCACCTGCAGACCCTGCTTGCGCAGCAGGACCAGAAGCGAGTCGACGCCCATGGATTCCGGCACACGCAACGGTTCGATCATCAACTCGGAGGCGGTGACGCTTGTCAGGTTTTCCAAGGCCACGGCGAAGGCCTGCTTCACGTGGAGCACACCCAGGACGTCGTCGCGGTCCTCCCCAATGACGGGGAACCGGGAGTAGCCGGTGGTAGTGGCAAGAGCGACGATCTCCTCGGCCGTGTCATCGGCGTTCACCGCCGTCATCCGCACACGGGGTGTCATGACGTCCGCTGCCGAGTGCTCCGAAAACCGCAGCGTGCGGTGCAGCAGCACCGCGTGGTCTGCGTCCAGGACGCCTTCCAACGCAGAGCGGCGTACCAGCGAGCTGAGCTCCTCGGCGCTGCGGGCGCCGGAGAGTTCTTCCTTCGGCTCAATGCCGAAGGACCGGATGATCCGGTTGGCGGTGTTGTTGAACAGCAGGATCACGGGTTTGAACACCGTGGTGAAGACGGTCTGGAACGGGACCACAAATTTGGCCGTAGCCAGGGGCAGGGCCAGTGCGAAGTTCTTGGGCACCAGCTCACCGATCACCATCGAGAAAACAGTGGCGAGGAAAATGCCGACGACGGAGCCAACCCCGGGAACCACAGCGTCGGGAAGCCCGGCGGCCTGCAACGGGCCGCTCAGCATGGAGCTGATGGCGGGCTCGAAGGTGTAGCCGGTGAGCAGGGTGGTGAGCGTGATGCCCAGCTGGGCGCCGGACAGGTGGGTCGAAGTGATCTTCAGCGCCTTGATGGTGCTGGTGAGGCGCTTTTCTCCGCGTGCCTGGCGGGCTTCAAGATCGTTGCGGTCCAGATTGACCAGCGCGAACTCGGAAGCAACAAAGAAACCGGTACCGACCGTGAGAACGAGGCCGATGCCGAGCATGATCCATTCATACATTCGGGCGCCCCTCTCCCGTGGTGGCCGGCGAGCCGGTCAGAAGGTGGAGGGGCTTGGGCATATGTGAAGGAGGGTCATCCATTATGCACCTCATTCTATCGGCCCCGGCCACACCGAACCCGGCCTCTATGCCCACAGCGGAGGGGCAAGCCAGCTGTACGTCGCTTACAGGAGAGTAGTCACGGCCAGGTGCAGCGCGATGCCGACGACTGCGCAGGTGCCAAGCACACGCAGGACGCCCCACTTGAAGGCGAAGATGAGGACGAAGCCAAGGACGGTGATGATGAGGGCGGGCACGCTCAGGGAACCAAGGTCGGGAACGTTAAGCGCGACTGGCCCCCAGGCTGATGCCGTGGTGCGTTCGAAGAGCGTGTGGAGGGCGAAGTAGACGGCGAGGTTGGCGATGACCCCGACAACGGCTGCGGTGATTCCGGTAAGTGCCGCCGAGAGCGAGCGGTTGTGCCGGAGCCGTTCAACGTAGGGTGCACCGAGGAGGATGAACAGGAAGCTGGGCACGAAGGTAACCCAGGTGGTCAGCAGTGCTGCAAGGACCGCCCCTCCCCAGGGCCCGAGGGGGCCGGGGTCACGGAACGCCCCAAGGAACGCGACGAACTGGACCACCATGATCAACGGCCCGGGGGTTGTCTCCGCCAGAGCCAGCCCCCGCGCCATCTCACCGGGGGTCAGCCACCCGTAGACGCTGACGGCCTGCTGCCCGACGTACGCCAGGACCGCGTAGGCCCCGCCGAAGGTCACGAGTGCCGCCCCTGAGAAAAACAGGCCCTGGTCGACGTACACGCTGCCGGTGCCGGTAAACACGGCCACCAGCACCACGGGCAACAGCCAAATAACCACTCCGGCCACGAGCACCAGGAGGGAGCGCCGTGTGGAGGGACGCTCGGTGTGAAGAGTGGCGTCGTCGATCAGCGGGGCCGGCCCGTCCGTCGCTTTTGCTTCCTTGGGTGCGGTGAGCTCGGGGTGGACGCGCCCGAAAGCCCAGCCGATGGCTGCGGCGGCGGCGATCACGATGGGGAAGGGGACTGCGAAGACGCTTAGCGCGATGAACGCGGCGGCAGCGAGGGCAACGAGGACGGGGTGGTTCAGGCCGCGTTTGGCGACGCGCATCAGCGCCTGCAGGACGATTGCGATCACGGCGGGGGCGAGTCCAAGAAAGAGGCCCTGAACCCAGACGGTGTCGCCGAAGGCGACGTAAACGGCGGACAGTGCGAGCAGCGCGGCGACGCCGGGGAGCACGAACAGGATCCCGGCAACAAGGGCGCCGCGGAATCCGTTGAGCAGCCACCCGACGTAGGTGGCCAGCTGCTGGGCCTCGGGGCCGGGAAGGAGTGTGCAGTAGGACAGCGCGAAGAGGAAACGCTGCTGGCTGATCCACCGCTTCTCGTCGACCAGTGCCCGCTGCATCACCGCGATCTGGCCCGCCGGCCCGCCAAAGGTTTGCAGCGAGATCGCGAACCAGACGCGGGTGGCTTCGCGGAGGGAGACCACGTCGCGGGTGACGGTCATGCGGGCACCGCTTGGGCTGTAACCATGGGTACAAGGTAGAAGCCAAAGGCACCTAGCGGGGAGCCGCCGGTCATATACCGTCACGCGCGCCAACATGCGGAAGCCGGGTACCAGGGCCATTCTGCGCCTGATACCCGGCTGTCCTTGGGGCTACGCCGGGGTGCCGGTCTTGTTCCTGCGGCGCAGGAAGTAGATCAGGCCTGCGAGGGCGGCAAGGAGGAGGACGGCGCCGATCACCCAGCCTGCCGGGTTGGCGGGTTCGGTTTGGGCAGCGGGATCAGTTGCGGCCTCGGTGGCTGCAGCTGAGGGCTCAGGTGCGGCGGCTGCGCGGGTTGATGCTGTTGCGCTGGCCGGGGGCGTAGCGGGCGAAGGTGCAGCAGAGGCGGCGGCTTCGGGGGTGTAGGTGAAGCTGAAGGTGCCTTCGATGGGGTGACCGTCGGCGGAGACTGCCCGCCATTGCACTGTGTGCTCGCCGTCGTGGTCGATCTCGGCTGCCGTGCTCAGCGTCGCCCCTTCTATGGTGACTTCGCCGTTGCTGATGACGTGGCCGTCAGGGGCGGTGACGGTGAGGATGTTTGATCCGGGGATCCCGGTGGTGGGCGGGTTGGTCAGGGTGATGGAGACCGTGCCGGGGTTGGTGGTGATGGTCTGCCCGTCGGTGGGGCTGGTGGAGGCCAGTGCGTCGTGGGCCTGGGCCGGGGCAACGCCAAGGAAGGCTGCAAGGGCGAGGGAAGCGGTCAGCGCGGCGGTGGTCCCAACGCGGGGGAGGGAGAAGGTCATGCGGGTGTCCTTTCAGGGACTGCCGGAAGCCTTTTAGGCCAGGCAAAGATGAGGGGTGTGGTCGCGTGTCCTGTGGCGGCGCTAGAGCACCGGCAGCAGGACCAAGGAGCTTGGCGGACCACGGGGCGCAGTAGTGCGGGTCCTGGGAGCCATTGGGGGCAGGGAAACCGCCCCCATTGCAGGGGTGTCTAAGACGGGCGGCAGCACGGCTGGCCGCAGCGGTTGGGTCAGTGGCAGGAGCCAGTCCCTTAGCTGCCACAGGGCGGCTTCGGCCCGGGCGAGGACCAGGACTGTCAGCGCCGTGGCCAGTACGTGGGCAACCGTCATCACCGTTGGGCTGAATCCTGAAGAGACCGCTTCAGTGACAGCAGCCGGGGCGGCGACGGCGCAGTCCGGGACCACCATGTCCTGGTGGTGGCTGTGAGCAGCGATGCCGGCCGGTCCGCAGTGAGGGACGGGGCCGGACAGGGCGTTGAAGGCTACGTGCAAAACCCCTTGGCCAGCGACAAGGATCCCGGCCAGGACAGGAAGGGACAACCTGCGGCGGGACAGAGCCGTGACAGGGGCCATGACCACGGCGGTGAGCAGGGCCATCAACGACACCGGAGGCAAGTGGCCGCCCGCACCCTGGTGAGCGACGGCCGCTATGCCGACGATCAGGGCGGTGACGACGCCGGCGCGGAGGAACTGCCAAAGACCATGCGTCTGGGTGGGTGCGGCGCGCTGCGGCAGGACGGTCAAGGGCATGCCGGGTCAGCTGTGGGTTGGTTCGCCGGTAATCCGGTGGTCCGCGTGGTTGAAGGTTTCGCGGATGAGCCGTACCAAGTGCCCGTCATGAAGGGAGTAGATCACGCGGCGGCCGTCCTTGCGCGTGTCCACCAGCCCGCTAAGGCGGAGTTTGGCCAGGTGCTGACTGACCACCGTCCGGGGCACCCCGGCGGCAGCGGTGAGCTCAGTGACGCTCTGCGGGCCTTGTGCGAGTTGCCATAGCAGGTGCAGACGGGTCGGTTCGGCCAGCATCCGCAGCGTACCGGCGGCGGTTTCCAGCAGCTCCGGTCCGGGGGTTACCGGGTGGACCAGTGAAGGGGTGTCAGGTGCGGGGCGGGGTGCGCCGTGGGGCTGGCTGCTCAACGCTCTGCTCCTTCCCTGTCGGTTCCGTGGCTCTGCAGTGTCGTGCCGGGGCCAGGAGGCGAATGCTCCTGCACTGCTTATCATCGCAACAATTGTCAGGGCCACCGCAGCCCAGCCCAAACCAGCGACCGCTCCCACCCAACCGGCCAGCGGATAAGTCAGGATGTAACAGGCGTGCGAGAGGGAAAACTGGGCCGTGAACACATACGGCCTGGTGTCCTCGGTGGAGGCATCACGCAACAGCCTCGCCGACGGTGTGAGGATTGTGGCGGTGGCCGCGCCGAGCAGGAACCACAGTCCCAGCAGCAGCCACCACCCGGTCCCGGGATCGCCGAGCAGGGTCAGCGCGGCCGCACCGGCCAGGACGAATGGGATGATTCCGGCGCCGGTAAGCATCACAGCCCGGTCCCCGAACCGGTCCAGGACCCGGGGCGCGGACAAGGCCACGATCATCGATCCCACACCGAAGCAGGCCAGCGCGAGGGCGAGGTCCGTGTCCGGCCGGTCCAGGACGTCCCGGACGTAGACGACGGTGTTCACCAGCACCAGCGCCGTCGGGGCCGCGACCACCAGATTCAGGGCCAGCAGGGACCGCAGCCGAGGGTTCTGCCAAAAAATTTTCGCCCCAAGAGTAGTCCGGTGCCAGAGCGAGGTCTGCGGCGCCGGGGCGGCCTGAACCTTTGGCAGGACGGTGATGGCGACCATAAAGGCGGAGAACAGGAACCCGGCAACGGTGCCGAGGAACAGGTTGTTGTAGCTGAGCACGGTCAGCAGCAGGGCCGCGGCCGCCGGGCTGACCAGGGCTTCCATGTCGTAAGCCAGCCGGGACAGCGACAACGCCCGGGTGTAGTCCCGCTCGTCGGTGAGGATGGTGGGGATCAGGGACTGGAACGCCGGCGTGAATGTGGCAGAAGCGGACTGGAGCAGGAAGATCACTACGTAGATCTGCCAGACGTCGGTGATGAACGGCAGGCACAGGGCCATCGCCGCCCGGACCAGGTCAGCACCGATCAGGACCCGCTTCTTGGGCCACCGGGCCACCAAGGCGTTAATCACCGGTGCCAAGCCAACGTAGGCGAACATCTTGATCGTCAGTGCCGTGCCCAGCACCGCGCCCGCGTTACTGCTTGCCAGGTCGTAGGCCAGCAGGCCAAGCGCAACGGTCAGCAGGCCGGTACCGATCAGCGCCACGATCTGCGCGGCAAAAAGCCTCCGGTACGTGACATCCCGCAAAACCGACAACATCCAGCCCAACCCCTTAAGTGCAAACGTGCGTGTATATGCACTTATAGCAGACTGGTAAGGGGTCAGCGGCTGCTTTGGGGTCCCGCCATGGCGGGCGATCTTTGATTGTTGCGATGCCCGTCCGGTCCATCCGCACGAACTCCTCCGGGTCAGGGCGATGCGCTTCACCTACGCCTCGATTTCCCTTGCTAGGCGGCGCAGTGGGTCGCGCGGATTAGTGAGTATTAGTGGTGACCAAGTCAGCGACGGGGAGCGGGGTGGCAGGTTGCGATCCGCTCACGGGTGGGACGACCCGTGGTTTGTCGTCGCCTGGCCTCAGGCGCCCATGCCGACGGAAAGGGACCAGAGGCCCGCGACGGTGAGCAGGACCATGAGTACGAGCATTGGGCCTTGGGACTTGAGTGCTTCCCTGTGCGTGCGGCCGAGTTCGAGGGCACGGTCGTGCGCCAATGCCAGCGCGACGACGTGTCCGATGACGATGGCCGCGACTTGGACTGCCCAGATGGTTTCGGCGGAGACGAGCTGGAAGTTGATGCGGTTGTTTGCTGTGCCGAAGAGATCCCAGCCCTGGCCGAAGGGGTCCGAGGCCAGTCGGACCAGATCCTGGCTTTGGAAGACGAACAGCGTGAAGTAGTGCGCGACAAAGTAGGCGAATGCGATCGGAATGAGCGAGTGCGCGAAGGCGCGGGCTGTGCGGCCGAGGCTCGTGTGCCGCCAGTCGGCGAAGCGTCCCGACAATGTGGAGAACAGCTCGTACGCGATGGCGAACGCGACCAGTGAGGCGAGGAGGCCGAATGTGCCGATGAGCACGCCGGCCTGGAAGTCGTCGAGACCGATGTCAATGAGGCGTTCGCTGGCAGCGACATCTCGTCTCTTCCAGAAGGGGCTCGTGGAGAGCCCGTCGTAGGTGACGGTGGCGATCAGTACCGCGATGAGGGCGACGACGCCGGGGGCGTTGCTCATTCGTGTGGCCGCGGTGAACGGCGGTCGAAAGCCGAGCTGACGGTATTTTCCTTTTCCGCGGACTTCGACCGGGGAGAGCAGCGCGAGGAGGCCGGTGTATACGGAGAACGCCTCGCCCGTCTCGAGCCAGGCGTCGATTCCCCAGCGCCACATCGCTGCCAGGGTTGCGATGGTGTAAACGGCGATCAGCACTGCGATGAGGCGAGGCTCGGCTGGTGCGGGGTAGACGAGCTCGAACCAGGCGAAGGCGAGGATCACGAAGGCGGCCGGCCATACGCCGCACCGCGCGGGAATTGGCCGGTCCGGCCGGGAGGTTGGAATGCGCACCAGGTGCGCGATCGTGGCTGCTGGATTGATCTCCCGCCACACGTTGCCGAATGCCGCGCTCAGCGGGACGAGCCCGATCCACCAGACCACGAACACGACGAGGGGTGAGATGTTGTTGCCGAGCAGTGTGGAGCCGGAGGCTGCGGCGGCGAACACGATGATGAACAGCGCCAGAACGACCAGGCGGAGTGTCCAGACCGTGACGGGTGCCAGCACCATCGATTCGAGTTGTCGGGGTGCTCGTCGCCATCCGTGGGTTGCCAGCTGTGGTCTGGTCCACCCGAATCCGAGCCCGATGAACGAAACGACGAGCACGATTGCTGCGACCCAAAAGAACGCCTCGATGGGGATCGGAGTGTCGGCTCGTCCTTGGACGCCGTGCGCGTAGGCGGGCATTGGGGTTACGACGATGATTGTTACGATCGCCGCGACGGCGAGCATGCGGCTACTGAGGGACATGGTCATTGGCCGCTCCCACTGTTGGCCGGCGCGTCGACCTTATAGACGGCGACCAACTCGCCCTTGATGCGCTCGTAGTAGAGCCGGGTTGGCAGGCCGATCGAGGAGTGCGCGCGCAGGTGCACCACGTCAAAATAGCGGAGGTTCGCCTCGGGCACGCGGAAGGTGAGCTTTTCCTCCCCTTCCACGGTGTCGTACGCATTCATGACGAGGATGGGCAGTTGTACTTCCGAGAGGACACCGTCGACGTAGTCGTAGGACTCGATGTTTGGTGGGGGCTGGATTTCGCTCAGGTCGGACGGTGAGAAGAGCCAGATGCCGACCCCGAGGAGTGCGGCAAGAGCGAACGCGCCGATGCTCGTGGGCCAGAACGCCCAAGGTTTGGTCGGCACGTCCTCGAGCAGCACGGCGGGGCCAGCGCCGGGAGATTTTCTCATTTTTGGTACCCGGGGTTTGGTTGCAGGGTGACGTCGGCGAGGACGGGATCATCGCCATCGGCGAGATCCAATTGCACACGCCAGCGCCCGTCGGCTTCGGCGATGACGTCACGCGCGATGAGCCCGCCTTGCTGGTCAAGTTGCACAGTGGCCGGCTGGGACCGGAGACCGAGCGCGAGGGAGCGCAGGGTCACCGTTGCGCTACCGGAACTGATGGCGCGCCGAAGCTTGTCCACGTCCTCATCCGGTCCCGTCAGCCCGATCCGCACCTCGTTCAGTCCCGCGGCGCCAGGTTCGACGACGACCGTTCCTTGCACGGCAGGATTGACAGAGACCATTGCTTCGACGCGTCGCTGTGGCTGTTGCAACTCATTGGCTGCCCCGACTGCGAAAAACAGGACCGCTGCCGCGACCGATGCGGTGATCGAGACCGCGAGTGGCACCCGGCGAACTGTGCGTCGTAGGAGGACGAACAGCGCGATGCACGCGATGCTGACCGCGACGGAGACGAGCGACCAGAGACCGAACCAGCTCCCTAGCGTCGCAGCGATGCCGTCACCACGCATGATGGAGGCGTGGGCATATGTCGCCCGCAGGCCGACAACGCCGCCGACAATCCCAACAAGGGCGGCGCCGACGATGACGCCCTCCCAGGGCACGCTGCCTGCGGCTGCAGTACTGTCGCCTCGTCCCAGGGCACGGCTCAATCGAACACCCCTGACGACGATAGCCAGCAATGCAAACAGAATGATCAGCGATGCGGCCAGCATGAGGCCACGAGCGAGGGCCGCGGTTGTCGCGGCGATGATCGCACCGTCGGCGTCAAGCATTCCTGCTCCCTGCGGCCTTCCTGGGGTCAATCGAATCCGAGCGTCGAGCCCTCGATTTCTTCGACGGAAACGACCCGGTCCACGCCGCCTTCCGTTCGGTAATACACACGGAACCCGAGCGAGGGAACACCGACGTGGGAGTTGTAGTGCGCCGGGTCGATGGCCTGAAGGTCTTCTTCCTTGATCTGGAAGGTCCGCTCGCCCTGGGCCGTCCGTAACACCAGCTCGGTGTCACTGGCAGACACTCCTCGCCCATCAACCTGCTGCAATCCGCTCGTGCCAGCGACGGCGCTGGTGTCAGCGCTGGCACTGGTGTTAGCACTGGCACTGGCCGCCGGTGCCGAGTTGGGGGTTGTATCGGCGGGGGAGTTGCAACCGGTGAGCAGGACGGCAGCCATAAGCACCGTCGTGGCACCGAGGAGCGGGCGCAGGCCCTGCTTGCAAACGAAGTAGGACCGCATTTTCATGCGTCGAACATAACATCGCCCCTGAAGGCGAACAATGACTTTTGACCCAGTTTGGTTAGCTTCGGTAGGCCCCGCAGCCCGCATCCCAGTTCTCAGTGCCCTATTTTCAGGCCGCCGCACAAGACATGCCGAAGCGGGGCCCCAGGGGTGAAGAGCATTCATGCGCTCTCACTCAGTGCCAGTAGGGACGCGATTGCTTTTGATGTGGGGTCATTGTGGGAGTTAAGACGCCAGGAAACCCTTGCGACAAAATCAGTAGGCGCAGCAGCAGTTCCACGTCGGGAAGCACGAATCATGGCTGCACTTACCTGCTTCCGATACAGACCCCACAGGAGTTCACTATGAAGCGGACAGGCAACTTCCATCCGTCGAGCCGCTAGTCGGTCAAAAGTAATTGGTCCAAAAGGGTCATGATGAGGCGATAACTTCACTCCTGCCTCCCCGCAGCCAGCAACCGGACACTGGTTCGAAGTATCCATTTCCAAACTTCCTCCTCTTGCAGGTACTTGATGCATTGTCAGGGATGGTCAAAAGGTGAGCGATTTCGCGGGCTGAAAAGTGAGCCACTTTGACGCTGGTAATTCCGCCGTATTCCGTCGCCGCACCGTTTCCTTCCATGATGCGGCCAGGTACATGAGAGGAACCTGAGACCGGCATAGGCTCTCATTGCATTGGGACGGTTCAGGTTGAATCCTTGGACTATGGTTCAACCGAATCCGTCGTCCGCCGCTGCGCTTCCGATGCGGGTACGAGAGAAAACACGGCGAAAGCGTGGGGTGCGGCGCGGACTCCGGTGGCAATCCACTGTGGCGGCGGTGGCCGTCGTCGCCGTCGCCATGCTGACCGGAGGGCTACTGCTGCTCCAGACACTGGAGTCGGCGCTCGTCTCCAGTACTGACAGCCTGCTACGGTCCAAGGTCCAGGACGTAGCGGTCCTGATTCAAAACGACCATGCCGAAGAAGCCACCCGGGCGGTCGCCGGCACCGTGAATAAAGACCC